>CAWGBJ010000027.1:0-118980 GCA_963820795.1 uncultured Alphaproteobacteria bacterium | reverse complement strand
CAGGCCGGCGCGTTGAGGGCCTCGGGGCTCGCCGGGGTGATGGCGACGCTTTCGCCGCAGCCGCAGGCCGAGGTCTCGTTGGGATTGGAGAACGAGAAGGTCGCCGACAGCCGGTCGACCTTGAAGTCCATCTGCGCCCCGAGGAGGAATAGGACCGCCTTCGGGTCGACCAGCAGCTTGACGCCCTTGTCCTCGACAACTTCATCGAGCGGGGACGCCGCTTCGGCGAGTTCCATCGTATAGGACATGCCCGCGCAGCCGCCGTTCTTGACGCCCACCCTCAGGCCGGCGACCGGCCGGCCCGCCGCTTCGGTCAGTTCGCGCACGCGCGCGGCCGCCGCATCGGTCAAAGTCATCACCTGTCGCCGCAGAAATCGGGACGCCATTGCAAATCTCCATCGGCCGGGATCAAGGCCCGGCGCGGTGTTTCGCCGTATATAGCATCGAAAGCGCCGCTTTTACAGGGCGCAACAGCGCCGGGTTTTCGGTAGCGCGGCTTTCATGCTAGGCGAAATCATGGCTCACCGGCGCCCCCGCAGGACTCTCACACACATCGTCACCATGCACGGCTGGACAGCCAAGCATTATGTCATCACGGCTATCGTCGTCCTGCTCGCCGTCGGGATGTTCGCCTACAGCTGGTCCTGAGGTCCAGCCCGCCAGCCGGACGCTTTCCCATGTCATCGCCTCCCCTCCAAAGCCAGGCCGACCTTCTCGGCCGCATAGCCGACGCCCTCGAGCGGATGGCGCCCGGCGCCCGGGCGAAGCCGGATTTCGAGGCGGCGGAAGCCTTCGTCTGGCGGGCCGAGCGCGGGACATTGGCGCCGGTCGGGCGGGTCAATCGGATCGATCTTTCGCTATTGCGCGGCGTCGACCGGGTGCGCGACCTTCTCGTCGAGAACACCGAGCGCTTCGCCCGCGGCCTGCCGGCCAATAACGCCCTCCTCTGGGGCGCGCGCGGGATGGGCAAGTCGTCGCTGGTTAAGGCCGCGCACGCGGCGATCAACCGGCAGAAGGGGGTCGAGGGACGCCTGAAACTGGTCGAGATCCACCGCGAGGACATCGAGGGCCTGCCGGCGCTGATGAGCGCGCTGCGCGAAGCGCCTTTCAGGTTCATCGTCTTCTGCGACGACCTGTCTTTCGACGCCGGCGACGCGTCGTACAAGTCGCTGAAGGCGGCGCTCGAGGGCGGCGTCGAGGGCCGCCCCGCCAACGTGCTCTTCTACGCCACCTCCAACCGGCGTCACATGATGCCGCGCGAGATGATGGAGAACGAGCGCTCCAGCGCCATCAATCCGGGCGAGGCGGTCGAGGAGAAGGTGTCGCTGTCCGACCGCTTCGGCCTGTGGCTCGGCTTCCACCATTGCAGCCAGGACGACTATCTGGCGATGGTCGCGGGCTACGCGAAGCATTACGGGCTCGACGCGCCGCCGCACGAGATCGAGGCCCAGGCGCTCGAATGGGCGGCGACGCGCGGCTCCCGCTCCGGCCGCACCGCCTGGCAGTTCATCCAGGATCTGGGGGGAAGGCTGGGGAAGCCGCTCGCGGCGGAGGGTTGATTCTGGTGAACGGCGCAGCCGGCGCTGGCTGTGATGCGACTGCGACCGGCTCGAGTGTCCGAGGGCGCTGTAGTTCGCCGGAGCGGGTTTGGTTTAACTGTCGCTTACCTTCTTACCTTACCCTGGGCGAGGCTTGATGTACTCGCGCGTTTGCAGCGGGTTCCGGCGCCCGCTACATGCAAGCCAGCGGGCGACGATAGGCCAATGAGGAGATCATAAGTAATTTCCCGTAAGTCGAACAAAGCCAAAGTCCAGAGGGTTGGTCTGGCGATGCGCGTGCAATATGCCGCGCTCCCGTATCGCTTCACGCAGACCGCCGCGCTCGAATTCCTCCTCGTCACCTCGCGGCAGTCAAAGCGCTGGATCATCCCAAAAGGGTGGCCAATCAAAGGCCTGAAGCCGCAGAAATCAGCCGCGCGCGAAGCCTTCGAGGAAGCAGGCGTCAAGGGCAAGGTCGCGAGTGAGCCGGTCGGCGTCTTCACCTACGACAAGAGGCTCGACGAGCCCGAGGCCCGGGCGTCCTGTGAGGTCAGGGTCTTCCCGCTGCTCGTGAAGGAGCAAAGCGAGGCGTGGCCCGAATCCGGACAGCGTTCAGTCCAGTGGGTTGAGCCCGATCAGGCAATATCGCTGATTGAAGAGCCAGGACTCAAGACGATCGTGATCACGTTGGCGAGGAAGGTCGCCGCAGGGAAATCCACCCCTTGAAGCGTGTTGTGGAAAGTGGAAGGAGAGAATTCGATCTTCGTCCGCGATACGACAACCGCGGATATGTCGGCGGTTCAATCGATCTATGCGCATCACGTGAGGCACGGGCTCGCCACGTTCGAAGAGATCCCTCCCTCCATAGAGGAGTTACTGACGCGCCGAAGCTCTGTGATTGACCTAGGGCTTCCCTATCTTGTCGCCGAAGTCGAGACGCGAGTCGTCGGCTACAGCTATGCCACAGCTTACCGGCGGCGAGCGGCCTATCGATTTACGGTCGAGGATTCGGTTTATGTAGCCGAGGACCTGATTGGACAAGGCATCGGTCGGGCCTTGCTGAAAGAGCTCATTGCCCGCTGTGAGCTCGGTCCGTGGAGACAAATGCTGGCCGTCATCGGGGACAGCGGCAATGCCTCCTCGATCGCGCTGCACCGTCGTATGGGCTTTAGACCGGCCGGCAAACAGCGCTCCGTAGGGTTCAAGTTGGCGCGCTGGGTTGATACGGTTCTCATGCAGCGGCCATTAGGGGTTGGCGATCGCCAGCTGCCAACGACACAGACCACGGGCCCTTGAGGATGGCGCTCGCGCGCAAATCGTTATGGAGGATCGCTTGCCCTGCACCAAACCGTTGCCCTATGGTCATCGCCAATAGCCAGCAGAGTGCATCTGAACGATGGACTATGACAAGACGAAGATTCCGGCCGCCTATGACGCTGGTCGCTCCTACACGGCAGACGTTTTAGATTTTTGGCTGCGAACCATTTCCTGTGCGGTCGAGAAGGACCGAATTGCCGATATACTCGACCTTGGGTGCGGCACAGGTCGTTATTCCGCGGCGTTGGCGGCGCATTTTGGGGCGCGCGTCGTAGGGGTCGATCCTTCTGAAAAGATGCTCTCCGAGGCGAGAAAGAAGGGTGGTGATAGGGTCTGCTTTGCAAGGGGATCAGCTGAGGCCATTCCGGTCGGTGACGCCTCCATCGATATGGTCTTCCTATCGATGGTGTTTCATCACTTCGAGAATCCTCAGGACGCCGCCCAGGAATGCCATCGCGTGCTGCGCGAGAGTGGCTCGCTGTGCCTGCGCACGGCGACATCGGACCGGGCGGACTGTTACCCTTTCGTCCCGTTTTTCCGCGGCGCGAAATACATCTTGAGCAAACGCTTGCAGCCGTTGACGTTCATCGAGACAACCTTCACAGAGGCCGCCTTCGAGCGCATTCAGCATCAGGTCGTCAACAGCGAGGTTGCGGCGAACTGGCGTCTATTTGCCGAGAAGATTTCCTGTCGCGCTGATTCTATCCTTGCGCGGCTGACCGACGAAGAGTTTGCGAGCGGATTAGCGGCGCTCCGAGACTATGCTCGAACAAAGCCAGAGAATGAGCCGGTGATCGAGCCGATCGATTTTTTCGTCTTTCGTCAACTCTAAACGTGGACGGGCGCTCCGCTGGCCTGCATCTCGCGGACCTACAGACCTGTAGAGGCGGCTCGGAAACACCAACTGGTCAATCGTATGCGAGATTTGCGTCGCCGGCGCGAACCGAGGTCACGCCGGCGATTTCGCTCAATCGCGCCGCCAGCTTGGCAACGGACCTCGAGCCGCGAACCTCGATGAGCAGCGTCACAATCGTAAGCGTGATGCGACGACCGCGCGGGGCTGATCAGGCGGCCTTGGCCTGAGCTGGGACTGGGGACCAGTTCCAGGGCAGCAGTTCGCCGACGCGGTTGATCGGATGGTCGGCGATGCGGGCGATGACGTCGGCGAGCCAAGCCTCGGGATCGACGTCATTGAGGCGAGCGGTCTCGATGAGCGTGTACATGATAGCGGCTCGACGGCCGCCTTCGTCGGAGCCGGCGAAGAGATAGTTCTTGCGCCCGAGGGCCAGCGGGCGGATGGCGCGTTCGGCGGCGTTGTTGGTCATTTCGAGCCGGCCGTCGTCGACGAAGCGGGTGAGCGCGGCCCAGCGCGAGGTCGCGTAGCGAATAGCGCCGGCGAGCGAGCTCTTGCCGCTGATCTTGGCGACCGTCGCATCGAGGAAGGCCTTCAGGTCGGCCAGAATCGGCGCGGAGCGGCGCTGCCGGTCTTCCCGGCGCTCGGCTGGACTGCGCCCGCGAATGTCGGCCTCGACGGTGAACAGTCGGGCGATCCTTTCCAGCGCCTCGCGCGCGGCGGGCGAACCCGTCTCGACATGCACGTCGTAGATTTTGCGCCGCGCGTGGGCCCAACACGCGACTTCGGTCAGGCGGGGAACGCCAGTCTCCGGCTCGGGTTTGTAAAGATCGGCGAAGCCGGCGTAGCCGTCGGCATGAAGGAAGCCGCGACAACCGGCGAGCAGCGTCCGCGCGTGCTCGGCCTTGCGGTCGGGCGAGTAGCGATAGAAGGCGGCAGGGGGCGTCGTCGCGCCGAACGGGCGTTCGTCTCGCACTGCGGTCCATAGCCGGCCGGTCTTGGTCTTGCCTTTGCCGGGATCGAGCACCGGGACCGGCGTGTCGTCGGCGTGCAGCGCGAGGCCGGCGCGAACATGGCGCTCGATCCTCTCGCTCAAGGGTTCGAGCAGTCCGGCGAGACGGCCGATCCAGCCCGCCATGACCGAACGGTCGATCTCAACGCCGCTGCGGGCGTAGATGTCGGCCTGACGATGCAGCGGCAGATGATCGCAGAACTTCGACACGACGACATGGGCGAGCAGCGAAGGACCCGGACGCCCCTTCTCGATCGGCAGCGTCGGCATCGGCGCCTGGACGACGGTCTCGCACGCCCGGCAGCTCATCTTCGGCCGCACGTGCACGACGCGCTTGAAGTGGGAGGGAACGTATTCGAGCACCTCGCGCTCGTCCGCGCCGATCCGGCCAAACTTGCCGCCGCCGCAGGTCGGGCACACGCACGGCGCGTCGTGGACGATCGTCTCCGCCGGCAGATGGTCGGGCAAGGGAGCGCGGGTCGAAGGCTTGCGCGTCTTCTTCGACGAGGCGCCGGTCTCGGTCGTCTCGGCCGCGTCCTGCTCCGCGACGCCGGCGCGCGCGAGCGTCTCGGCGACGCCTGCTTCGATATCGTCGATCATGAGCTCGAGCTGCTCGACTTGCGCATCGAGCTTCTCCGACTTGCGGCCGAAGTGGGCGCGACGAAGGACGGCGAGCTGGGCGCGCAGCTTCTCGATCATCAGCGCCTTGGCGTGAACCTCGGCCCTGAGCCAGGCGACGTCGCGTTGCAGATCGTCCGCCAAACGGCGCAGATCGTCGGGATCGCGAGGCGAATCAGTCGTCGACGGCGACATGACGACCCCTACCACAATCGCGCCTCCGGCGCAGCCGCAATCTCTCGGAGTCGCCTGATTTTTATGGCAACTCGCGGCGCTCAAGCGATCCGAGGGCGATCCGTCTGCGGCGGCGCGACCGTGCGGCGCCAGTCGATGCCTTCCAGCAGCAGAGCCAGTTGCGCCGCCGTCAACTGCAGAGCGCCTTCGACGATCGGCGGCCAGATGAACTTGCCTTTCTCCAGCCGCTTGGCGAACAGGCACAGGCCGGAGCCGTCCCAGGTCAAAATCTTCACGTAGCCGCCGCGCTTGCCGCGGAAGACGAAGGCCGCTCCCGAGAACGGATCGGCGGCGAGAACCCGCGCCACCTCCGCCGACAGCCCGTCGAAGCCGCGCCGCATGTCGACGGGTTGGCAAGCGAGAAAGACTTTGATCTCGGGGGCGAGGCGCAACATCACAATCCACTCAGCGTCGAAATCACCAGACGCAGGACCTCGCCGTCGACGCCTTCTTCGATGCGAACTTGCGCGCCGTTGGGAAGGCGAACCTCCATCGCCCCGAGCCGCGCCGCGCTCGGCGGGTCATGCCGCAAACCTGGCGCGCCTTCCATCTCGGCCGGCGCCAGCGTCGGCGACCCCCGCTGCGGCGCGACCAAGCGGATCGGAACAAACCTCGGGGTTTCGCTCGCCTTCCGCGACGAGCTTGTCGCCGCCGGCGCCCCGTCGCCCGCACCGCGGCGCCGATCCGGCCAACCTTCCCGCGAACGACCGATCCATTTGAAGACCAGGTTCGCGTTGACGCCATTCGCCCGCGCCACGCCCGCAACCGACGCGCCGGGCCTCAGAGCCGCGTCGACGATCCGCTGACGCTCCGCCACGCTCCAAGACCGCCGCTTCCTCCGCGCGCCGCCCTCAACCCCGAGCCCAACCCCGTTTGATCCCGCTGCCGTCGTCATCAGGTGTCCACCAAATCGCAGGTGGACACTTAACCGACGCCAACGGCATCTCGTAAGGCGGCCATCACATCACGCTAACTTTTCATCTTCGGCGTCTTGTTGATCTGATCGTGTAAGGGATCTGACGAAACGCTGTCTCCGCATGCGGACTCTGAGCTGGGCGACGGCCCCAGCGTACCCGATTAAGGATCGCCCGGGCAGGGGGATTCGCGGCAAGAAAGGCAAGTGTCTTTTCTCAAATCGTGATCCGCTCGACCTCATCAAGCGTGATCTCATCGCCCGTGCGGTCATAGAGCTTGGTGGTGCGCGGACTTTCGTGCGCGGCCATGGCTTGCGCCTTCTCGAGCGTTCCGCCCGCCTCGAGATAAGCCGTAATGCCGGTTGCACGAAACGTGTGGCAGCCGACCTTAATCGGCATGCCGAAGATCCGCAGCGCGGCGCTGAACCATGCGCCAGGCATCGATGCGGTTCATCGTCGACAAGTTGTTGTCGAGAGACCGTCGGGCTGCGCTCTGCGACGCGGACCTGAGGCTCATTATATGTCCTGCGGCCGAAAACCGTTTGATCGAGGCGCTTGAGACCCACGGGGTCGCAACAGGCAGGATCGCCTCCAGAGATTAGGGATCCGGTACTTTCGGTTCGCGTGATGACCGGTAGCGAGCAAGACGACTGGGCTGGCGAAGATGGGCGCAGTGCGATGGACGCTGTCCGTTGCGGAGGGGTGCCGCGTTCATCAGATGATCCTCATCGAGCGCCACCGAGCCGAACCGGCCCTGAAACAGATGGCCGGTCTGGCGGGCCCGGGCGTTGACGAAGCCGGCATAGAGGCGGTGGGTCCGCGACAGCGCCAGCGCCAGGCCCTCGCCGTCCTCAGGCGTCAGGATCAGGTGAACGTGGTTGGGCATCTGGCAATAAGCCCAGACCTCGACGCCGAAGCGCCGGCAGGATTGGCCCAGCCAATCGCGATAGAGCGCGTAATCGCCGTCCTCGAAGAAGATCCGCTCGCGCCTGTTGCCGCGCTGCGTGACATGATGCGGCAGGCCGGGAACGACGACGCGGGCGATGCGGGTCATTGGCGACGCGTAACGCAGATTTGCAATTCGGTAAAGACGTTCGTGTCACCGTATTTAACAAGATTGGCCACTAAAACAAATCCCTAGGCTTCACATAGTCCATTCTTCTTCTCGATGGTCGGCAAACTGCCATCCTCTAGCAGCAAATAGATATCGATGCAAAATAAGGAAAAAATGATGAAAAAGCACCGGTTAGCTGCCTGCGCCACGTTGGCGCTGGCTTCAAGCGTGAGTGCGCGGGACGTGAACTCGACGACTGATTGGGTATTGCTCACACTTGGATGGGCGAACGGCGAGGGTGCTGAAACGCTCAGCGCCGGTCTTGTCCCTGAGTTCTCAAATCAGGGTGCATGCCAAGCCGCTCTGAGACGCGCGCTGCACAAAGATGCTCATCTATCTCACGCTGAGGGAGGTGGCAATATGTACCTTTGCACTCCTTTGAGCGCTTGGTATGTAGGGCCTGAGTAAAAGACCGGAACTATGGTGAATGCGACGCCATAGTCGTTGGGTGAAGCGCTTCAGATCCAAGACCTCTTCACCCACTGCCCACCCGCGCGTTGCTCGGCGGTTCGAACACGACCGTCACCATCCGACTTCCGCAGCCGGACACCTAAGCCGCGACTCCAAGCTTGAGATCGGGAAATTCGGTCCGCGCGTACAGACCAGCGTCTCCAGGTCGAGCTGCTTTTGATAGGCGCATCGCCGCATGGACCTCGTGCCCTCGGGTTGTCAAGCGTGTGCGCATCTGGGTAGTTGGTCCATTTGAAATTATTTGGGAGGCTTGGTGACCCAGCGATAATACGCCACGGCCAGCGACCCCTCTTCGCCCCGTGCGGACAAGGCCGCCGCGACAACTCGCGACTCGACTGGACGCCTCTGTCAATGTATCCAAATGAGATACGAGGCTACGCCGCTCCAAAAGAAGCACCGTTTTGCAACCGTCCCGACCAACCCCGTTTCGGTGCCTGGCGCAAACTGCATTTACGGTTTAAGATATGTTCCGTCTCGTTATCGCCGCCGTCATCGTCAGTATTCTGACGTTTTCCGCAGCCGTCGCCGACTTTGAGGATGACGCTTATTCCATACTTCAGAAAATTACGACAGTTGCATTCGCTAAGGATGGTTCGACTGGATGTCCTGTTGTTGGAGTAATAGATTTTGATGGCTTCTACTCCAATCTTCCATCTTTTCGGGAGGCATGGCTCAACAAGGACTACTCGGTTGATTTCTACAACCAGCGACGCAAGCAAGTATTTGTATACACCATTGTCAAGCGCTTTGCGGAGATGATTACGGAGTCCCTTTATCGTAATAACGATCATCCTTCTGACTGTCAGTTTTCGATCAACGCCAAATATCTCGACAAGTTCGGACAGCCAAAAAAGATTACTGTTATGTCTTGGCGGTTCACAAGCGAGCTGAACGCCAAGATCGATTGGGACAAGATCGACCCACGCGACTTCTTAGAGCTTGCGCTCGACCCAAAGATTTTGCCGGAAGCCAACGACTGGATGTCTGACGAACCGAGCCTCGAACAACAACCCGCCCCAAGGACGGCCATTGCATGTGACGCCGAGATGTTCATGGCGAACGCAATCTTCCTCCGCGCAACGACGTATTGCACGAAGGACTACATGGACTCAGAGGCCGGCTACTACGCTCTCAAGAAGGCCAAGGAGTGCGGACTGAGCGAGGAGGCGATAAGAAAGACTTTCATGGTTGCCGTGAAACGCCTCGATGAGATTTCCCGAAAGCACGGGCGCGCCGCCGTCTGCGAGTTCGTCGACTCCGTCGAGTTGCGTGTTCTCCGCGCCGCCCGAAACTGAACCTATGTCGCATGCGGGCTAGTCGCTCTGCGATAAGTGTCCATCCTACTGGAACAAAACGACAACGACTACACGCCTTCCGCCAATCGACAATCACCCCCGGAAGCCACGGCGAGACATGCAATGAACATGAAGATTTTACTAGGCGCCACGATTGGATCAGGCGTCTTAGCCTGGGGGCATGCATCAGCACAGGAAAGCCTGAAAGGGGCGGTCCTAGTCTTCGCCAAGGGCGCCTGCACTCATTTTGTTGTTTCCGGGCAGAGCTACCCATGCACATCGGTAATCTATACACACTTTAAAAACGGTCGTACTGCGTGGCAGGTGCCGATGCCCCATGGTGCACTAATGTTGGCGGGCGGACAGGACAGCCAACTCGATCCCACGAAATACGTGTTGCAGATCGACCGGCTTCGTGCGGGCCGCTCCGACGGAAGCAGTCAGCCTTATCCCGCTCAGGGAAAGTGCATAGCAAAGCTTTCGCCGGATGGGAGATACCTCCATTCGCTCTCCTGCTCGGCTACTAACGGGATCGAGGGCGTAGAACTTGAATTCCAAGGCGATGGATCACCAGTTGATAGGAAAATACTGTAAGGGGGTTGTGCCGAGCGAACAGAGCGTTGTGCATTGCGTGGCATCACGGGACACGCCCGTCTTTTCCTTAATATTTTGGCCTGTCGCCCTCCTCGTGCTACGACAGCGGCGGCAACACTATAAAGATCGGCAACGGCAGCAGCGACGGAATACTGCTAATTGATAGCTATAGCGACACTATATCGCTCAGCAATGGCAACGACGACGTGGTGACGATGGGGGCCGGATCGAATAACGATATAACCCTTGGGAACGGCGCCAATGACGAGGTGAGCAACGGCCAGTACCAAGTGCCTCCTGGCAGTCATAACAAGATCACGCTCGGCAACGGCAATGGCGACGTAGTGAACGACTAAGGATCGAATGAGACGATTACATTCGGCAATGGCGCTGACACGGTGACGGCGACCAGCTCCCTGATAAACGGCGGAAACGGTCATGACAGTTTTGTCTTCGTAGGGACGCCCATTACTGGGCGCCCCCGCACAGAACCGGACGGCGCGAACCGAGAATTCATGTTCCAGCAGCGTGCACGACGAGCGCCGCACAGGCTGCTGACAATACCGGAGGCAGGATGATCGCCCCGATTCGAGTCGGAATCGTTGGATTTGGAGACATCGCCCGACTTCGCTATGTCCCGGTGATCGTGCGCTCTGAAGACTTTGTCCTGTCGGGCGTCTTCTCGCGCACACCGGGAGCGGCACAGCCGGTCGTTGAGCGGTATGGCGCCAAGCTTCATGGCGACTTCGATGCTTTGGTCCGAGATACCGGCATCGACGCCCTGATCATCGCCACGCCGCACCCGAGCCACGCGAACTATGCTGTTCGCGCCTTGGCGGCAGGAAAGCACGTCCTTATCGAAAAGCCTGTCGCGACAAACGTTGCCGACGCTCGCGGTCTGATTGCGGCGAAGAAAGCTTCCGGAGCAGCGGCGATGGCGCTGCCCTTGGACTGGACCGCCCCGGTCGCCGAAACCGCCCGTCTCGTCGCCGCTGGCGCGATCGGTATTGTCACGTCGATGGATTCAGTATTCTGCCACCAAGGGCCTGTCCACGCTCCGTGGTTCTTTGACAAGGCGCAAGCAGAGTGGGGCGTGCTCGCGGATTTGGGTGTCTACACCATCAGTCAGATGACGCGCCTGTTTGGACCCGTGGCCTCGGTCTCAGGACACGCTGTAACGACGTTCCCACGCCGCAAGGTCGCTGGAGGGGCGATGGTGGATGTGAGCGTCGACGATAATGTGGGGGCCGTCCTCAGGTGGCCGAACGGGCTCGTCGGCACCATGCGCTGCAACTGGACCACCGGAATCGAGAAGAGTCACTCGCTCTTCGAGACGCGAATTTATGGCACTGAGGGCATCATCTTCCTCAAACCAAAGTCCGCGAGCGAGCCGCTTGTGGTGTATTCTCCCCGACGCGAGATCGCCGGCGCAACGTATGTCGAGCATGATGGACTGTCGCCGTGCTACCGCGTTCCCCTCGTCGCAGAGAACCTTGATGATCTGCTTCTCTCGGAGTTTGCGGCCTCCATCCGAGGACAGGCGCCCGAGGCGGCAAAGGCCACCAGCGTCGAGCATCAACAGCACGTGACCGCGATCATCGCGGCGATCTACGACGCTTCGACGACCGGAGAAACCCAAGTGCTGCCGACGACTTCCGCTTCGTGACAGTTGGCGCAAGCCCTATAGGTTTGGCGGTCAGCCTTTAACAGCGCCGCCAGCCAGCCCTTGAACCAGATATCGCTGGAAGACCATGGCGAGCAGCACCGGCGGGATGCTCGCCAAAACGCCGCCGGTCATGATCATTCCGTAGTCCAGGCCAAAGCGGCTCGAAAACTCCGAGATCGCCACGGGCATGGTTTTGGCTGCCGCCGTCGAGCTCAGCACCAGAGCGAACAGGAATTCGTTCCATGCGAGAAGGAACGAAAGCGTCCCGGCGGCCACGATGCCCGGCACGGCGAGCGGCAATGTCACGCGCAGAAAGGCGCCGAAGTTGCTGGCGCCGTCGATGCGGGCTGCCTCCTCGAGTTCAACGGGCAGCGTTCGGATGTAAGAAGACATCACCCAGATGATGTAGGTGACGGCCGCTCCGCTGTCGGTCAACACCAGGCCGGCGAGCGAGTCCGTCAGATGGAGGCGTTGGAAAAGGGCGAAGATCGGTACAACCGTCGCGATCGAAGGCAGCATCTGCAGCGCCACGATGCTGAACAGGATCGTGCGGTTGAAGCGGAAATGAAGCCGCGCAAAGGCGAAGGCGGCGAGCAGTCCAACCACCAGGCTGAGCAGGGTCGTCCCCACCGCCACAACGATGGAGTTGATGAGGCCCCTCACGAATGTCGCAGCCGGCGAGGCCACCTCGGCGCCACGGAAGCTGAGATTGGCTGCCGAGAAGATTGACACGTAACGGTCGAGGGTCGGGTTCTCGGGGATCCAGTGCGGTGGCGATGTGAGCAGCTCAACGCCCGGCGAGAGGCTGGTAATTAGCATCCAGGCGAGCGGAGCGAAGGTCCATAGAAAGACCAGCAACGCGCCAGCATAGAGTAGCAACGACTTGCCGATCTTGGCGCGTGTTGATCCTGGGTTCACTCCGCCTCCCGACCGAGAAGGCGCATGTAGAGTGCGGCGAGGAGGAGCGTTGCGGCGGCGATCACGAAGGCCACCGCTGATCCTTGCCCGAACTGAAGTTGCAGGAAGCTCGTAAGGTAGGCCTGGTAGGCGAGGACGCTGGTGCCGCCGGCGGGCCCGCCCTGGGTGATCTGATAGATGATGTCGAACACGCGGAAGGTGTCGACCGTGCGCAGCACCAGGATAATGAGGATGACGGTCCTGAGCGACGGCAGTGTCACATGCCAGAAGCGCTGCCAGGCTCCAGCGCCATCGACGGCTGCGGCCTGATAGAGTTCCGGCGAAATGGTCTGCAGACCCGCAAGCAGCAGGATCACGTAAAAGGGGAGCACCTTCCAGGTATCGGCGACGATGACCATGTTCATCGCAAGGCGGGGCGAGCCCAGCCAGAGCACCGCCGAGTGTATGAGGCCGAGCTGGGTCAACAGCCCGTTGAGGGCGCCATAGGACGGCTGGTAGATCCAGGTCCAGAGCGCCGCATTGACGATCGTGGGCAGGGCCCAGGGGATGAGGATGAGCGCGCGCAACAGATCGCGTCCGACAAAGCGCTCGTTGAGCAGCAATGCGACGAGCATCCCCAGCGGGAACTGCACGAGCAGCGAGACAACCGCAAAGTAGAGCGTTCGTCCACAGGAGGCGATGAAGGTCGGCGTGGTGAAGACGGCATGGTAGTTCTTGAGCCCAACGAACGGAGCGGCGCCAAGGATGTTGCCCCTCACGTCGTGCACGCTGAGCATCAGCGCGTAACCGAGCGGCGCCAGCAACATGCAGCCGACCAAAATCAGGGCGGGCAGGAGAAAAGGAATGGGCGAGGGCTCACGGAGCCGGGCGGGTCGTCTTGCGAGCACAGGTGGCGCGCTATTCCCCATCGGCACTGGGATCAGTTTACCAAGGAACGGATCGAGGGTGGCCGAGGGAGCAGAGCTCCCCCTACGCTTGGAGGTGACTATAGCCCAAAAGGTGCGTAGTTCGCGACGGACTGCTGGACAGCCTCGTCGAGCGCATCCTTGGGCGACTTTTGCTGCGTCAGCGCCGAGGTAATCTCCACCTGCAGCATCTGCGACCACGACTGGTAGCCCAGCACGTGATTGCCTGGACGGGAGACAATGTACTTGGCCTGCTCCGTGAGCGAGGCCGCCGCTGGGTTGATGTCGGCGATCTTCGGGTCGTCCCAGATTGCCGCCAGGGTCGGCAATGTGCCGGTCGCCTTGAGGAGGTACTCTTGGTTCGCCCGGTTGTTGATACCCGCGGCGCGCTTGATCCACTCGACCGCGATGTCGCGGTTCTTCGAAGTGGGGTTGATCACGTCGGCGCCACCGCCGAAGCATGTTGCGCTCTTCACGCCGGCGGCCTTGGACCCGTAGGTTAGGCCCACGCCTACGCTCTTGGTCACCTTGGACTCCTTGGGGTCCGTGGACATGTTCCAGCCCCACAGGCCCCAGCTCAGCATCGCAAGATAGTCGGCGACGAAGAACGGGTTCATCACCGTGCGGTCATTATAGGTGATCGACGCTGGGTCGAAGACGTTCGCCTTGAGATTGTCGACCATATAGGTCAGGGCCGCGACGCCCGCGTCGTTGTTGAACGCCCACTTGCCATTGTCGAAGTACTTGCCGCCGAACGCAAACAGGATCTGGGTCCAGTCGCAGATCAGTCCTTCTGCCTGAGCCCAGCCGAAGCCCTGCACGAATTTCGGTGGATTCTTTCCCTTGAGGCCTGCGCCGATTTCGGCGAGCTCCTCGTAGGTCCCCGGAGGGCCAGACAGTCCGAGCGCCTTGGCGGTATCGGTGTTGTAGAACATCGTCTTGAAGTTGATGCCGAAGGGCAGCCCGACGATCTTGCCATCCGAGGTGAAGGGATCGAGGAAGCCAGGCTTGAACTGCGCGCGTTCGTCCGCGGTCAGGAATTCATCGAGCGGGGTCGACCAGCCGTTCTTGGCAAAATCCGCCGTCCACACCGGGTCCATCGCCAGGATGTCGATCGAATCCGATCCCGAAGCGAGGACGGTGCTCTCCTTGGTGTAGAGCTGATCGTAGCCAACCCCCTGGATTTCGACTGTAACGTTGGGAAAATCCTTGGCGAAGTTGGCCTTAAGGTACTCGAGGTAGGGCTGGTCATCGCTCGAGTGCAGAATGACAAGATTTCCGCTCGCGCTCGAGGATGAAGCCCTCGCCTCGACCCGCGCAGGTACGCCGAGACTACCGACGCCAATCATACCAGCGGCAGCACCGGCGCCCCGGAGCAGGCGGCGGCGATTGATGCCATTGCGAATGTCGTTCATTTCTTGGTCTTCCTCCCTGTCTGAATGAACAAACGGACCGAGGTTCCGCCTGAGCCGCCGCGTCCGGCAGTTGTTCCCAGGCGCTCCCGTCGCCACAAGTCTCCGCGACTTCGCGCGAGCGGACGGGAAAAAACGCTCCTCCTCCCAAGGACCATAAAACCAATTTTCTATTTGTCAAATTCGGAAAGATCGTTCTAGATAGCGCAGCGAGGGACCTCCCGGCGCGTCACCGGCGGGCGGTCGGCTTGTCGTTCATCCGAAAGTGGTCCGGTTAGGTGCGTTAGCGCGAGCGCATTCCTCGGCAGGATCTGTGCTAACGTGCAGCAGAGACGAGGCGGCAATCATCCCTGCAAATGGGCTTGGCTGAAACTTGAAGCATCATTCCGATTCTCTGGGGGCGACGCGTCCTGCAAGCTACGAAGAGTTGCGGGCCGTTCTGGCGTCGGGGTCCACCCGGCTTCCTAAACGATTGCGCGACGTCGCCGTTTTCCTCTGGCAGCATCCTGGAAACGTCGCACTCGGGACCAGCACGACAATCTCGCAGCAGGCCGGCGTCCTGCCATCCACACTTGTCCGCTTCGCCCAGCACTTGGGCTATTCCGGCTTTAGCGACCTGCAGGATCTCTTCAAGGAGCATATGAAGGGCGCGCACCCGGCGTATGCCCGTTCGGCGGCGAGTGCTCCCGTCGACGGACCGCAGAGTTCCGATGCCGGTTTCGTTCAGGGCTACATCGCTGCGGCGCAGGTGTCGTTGTCGCGCGCCGCGGCGGATATCAATATGCGCAGCTTCGAGGCGGTGGCAAACATCGTCGCGCCGGCGAAGATCGTCTATCTGGTCGGTAGCAAGCGCGCATATCCCGTGACGACCTACATGGCGATCGCGCTCTCTAAGCTCGGCATCCGCAATATCCTCGTCGACAATGTCGGCTCGTCCGCCTTCGACCAGATCGGCGGCGGCGACGCCGATGACGCGATGATCGCCGTGAACTTCAGTCCCTACAATTCAATCACCGCTGAAATCGCCACCGCCGGCGTTCAGTCGGGAATACCGCTCGTCGCCATCACCGACAGTGCATTGAGCCCGCTCGTGGGGATGGCTAAGTCCTGGATCGAAGTGGTCGAGAACGACTTCGCCGGGTTTCGTTCGCCGGCGGCGACCATCACGATAGCGACGGCGCTGGTGTTGGCGATCTCGCGACGGCGTGAGGAGGCTTCGGAACTTGCCGCACGCAAATCGCGCACGGACGAACGGGGCCCCTGTCCGCTCAAGCCCAATGGATTAAACCGGAAGGCGCCGGCCCTCCATCGCAGCGTGAAGGCCCGCTGATACACACCGCTGCGCCACGAGCGCATGTACCGGATCGTAGAGGCCGTCGATCGTCAGACCGTTCGACACGTGGTGCGTGAAGAAGGCCGGGCCGGACCGGTACATCGTCGCCGCTGGCTCGGCCGGCAGCACGCGATAGCTGCCGTCGAGAGCGTTTAGCAGATGAATGTGTCCGTCGACGACGGACAAGGTTCCCTTGTCGCCGTGGATCAAAGGTCCGTCGAGCTGAGTGGCGCTCTGCTGCGTCCACGAGCCCTCGCAAATCGCAATGCCACGCGGATAGTGGAGCAGGAGGACACCGTTGTCCTCGACCGCAAGGTCGTCCTTGACCCAATTGCCGGCAACGCCCGTGACGTGGGTCGGAGCGCCGAGCAGGAACGACGCAATGCAGGCGCCGTAGCTGCAGAAGTCGACCAGCGCGCCGCCCCCGTTCCGGTTCGGATCGTAGAGCCACGCAATGAATTCCGGCGTGCAGCCGATTTCCTTGGGTCCCGCGTGCGCGATGCGGAATCGGAACGAATGGATCCGCCCGATGTCGCCGCGCTTGGCCATCAAGAGGACTGAAGAGACCTCCGGGACCCACATAGTGAACCAGTTCACGAAGAACGGAATGTTCGCCGAACGCGCCACGGCATAGATCGCTTCGCCGTCCTCGAGATCGGCCGCCAACGGCTTCTCAAGTAAGACCCCGATGTTCTTCCACGCCGCCGCTTCTACCACCGCGCGTGCCTCGCGGTTGTCCGTAGTGACGACGACGATGTCGAGCTCGGTATCGGCAAGCATTTCCCGCCAAGAATTGTGAAACCGAATGCCCGGGCGTCCCGCAGCCGCGCGGGCGTGCAGGGCCACATTCGGCTCGCCGATGGCGATGACCTGCGCATTGGGAATCTCATCCCACTCTTTGAGCAGCCACCAGACATGGTCATGCACAAGCCCGGCAATGCCTACCTTCAACGGCATGGTTCGTCCTTCGACCGAGCTTTAGCGCATCCGAACCAACACCCCCAGGGGTCCAGGTCAGGCCGTGAGCGGGCGCGGCTCGTTGTGATAGCGAAGGGGCCATTGACCCTCGACCGCTTTGAGCTCGGGGTCGATGAGCACCTTGATCGCCGGCTCACGCTTGTTCATCAGGAGGTCGAAACCGTCTCGCGTCCTCTCGAGCGGGAACTTGTGGGTGAGGAGCGGCTTCATCTGGAAGAGCCCGCTTGACACGAGCTCGACCGAGCGCTGCAGCGAAAATTCGGAGTAACCATAGGGCGCGCCGCCACAAGTGAAGACGCGACCTCCCTTAAAGTGCAATTCCATGAAATCGAACAGTGCCGGCTTGCGCGAGGCGCCGAAGATGCCGATCGTTCCGCCGCCGCGGGACCCACTGAGCCGCGTGTTCATTTTGGTGATCATTCGCGTGGTGATCGTCATCGTTTCTGGAATACCCACGCACTCAAGCACCGAGTTCGACGCCTTCGCCATGCGTGAGTTCCATAACCGCTTCGACGGGATGGACCTGGCGCGGATCGTAGGCCCTGGTCGCACCCAACTTGAGGGCAAGGTCGCGCTTATGGTCTTCGGGCTCGAAAACGTAGATTGCCCGGGCGCCGCGCAGTCGCGACAGCTGCGTCGCCATTTGTCCCGAAGACCCTTGTCCAAGGATCGCGACCGTATCGCCGAGACGCACCGACGCCTCTACGAGACTGTAGACGCAGTTGAGGAGCTCGACGGGTGCAGCTTCTTCCCAGCTGATGTTGCTTGGCAGCTTGGCGAGGACATTGGGCTCGCCCACGGCGTAATCGGCCATCATGGCGCTGAGCGCGACCGAACTCACCCGATCGCCGACTTTGAGTGATTTCACGTTCTTGCCGACAGCCACGACCTCCCCCGCCGCCTCGTGCCCGATGGGGGCGGGAAAGGCGTTGGGCGGATTGGTAAAGTAGCCCTCGGCCCAAAGATTATGCGGCGGGTGGTCGCCGGTGATCGTGTGCGTGTCGGTGAGATTGCAGATGCTCGCCATCTTCACCTTGATGAGCACCTGATCGTCTCCGTAAGTGGGAACCGGCACGTCATCGCGCACAATCGGCAGCTCCCCCAGCTTTGGGAAGAACGCCTGCTTCATCGTTTCCATCTTTTCCTCGCTCGTTCCGGACCTCGGCCCCTGCCGGAAAGACGTGGCTGACACACTCTCCGCGGCAGGCCCCAGTCTCCTCTCACATCCGGCGGTTGGGTTCATCTAGAACTGAAATTCTATATTTGGCAATTGGAAATTCTATTCCGGACGCCAGCTTTGGCCGGGGAAATGGCGAGCTTCGCACAGGCGAGGTATTTCGCGCATTGATCACCGCGACCGACAGTCGCGCCGGACGTCCTATGCGCAAATCCAAACGACCAAATGGCTATGCACGTAGTCACAGATCGCTCGCACGCGCGCCCATCCATTTGGGATTGAAGCGAAAGTGCGCCAGACGAAATCTGATAACGGGCAACCCTCGGCATCTTTCATGGAACGAACTTGCGGAAAAAGAATTGGGTCAAACCGGTGAAGCGGGGCTCGATACTCCGTAAGGCGACGCTCGACCCATGCGCTCATGAACTGGAGGAGGTGGAGATGATCAAGGCGCGCGCCTATTCAACCCTGCTCGCCGCGCTACTCGTGTGTTCTGGCGCGTCCGCTGAGGAACAATCAAACGGGGAACGTCCGACCCCGAGTGCGGCGACCGGCCAGAAATCGGGAAGCACGACTGCGACAGGAGGAGCCCATCTTTCCGGCGACAAGGCTTCGCGAGTCGCAGAATTGCTGAGGAGCACAGCCCCACCCAGTATCCAGACTGTAACCGTTGAGGTCGGCTCGCCTTTACCAGGGGAACTGGAGCTTCTGGCTCTTCCCCCAGCCGTCATCTCGCTTGTGCCTGAATATAGGGGGTATGAATACGCCATCACCAAAAGCCAGATCGCCTTCGTAGACCCCAAGACCCGTCGCATCGTCGAAGTCATTCGTCAGTACGGAGAACCGCGGCCGCAATCGGGGTCAAAACCCCCAGCAACTTGACAAAGATGTTGTAGCAAGCGGAGCTCTCCGAGGTGGCTCTTATGCGAGGGCGCGGTCGCGATAGGCAGTTGAGCGGGTGACTCGCTCGCGACCTCGCCTCGAACGTCTCAGACGCAGGCGCCAGATCGCCCGGTTGCGGCCACTTTTGGCGCCGCCCGAGCGTTAGCGCGGGTTCCGATCAGGTTGACCCATCCGGATCCGTCATCGCCGGGCTCCCCGGTGACCCGGCGATCCATGGACCCGCGGGTCAAGCCCGCGGGTGAGTGCGTCCGTGATGTTGTCTTGTCAGGGAGGTGAAAGTCCGACCGATGTGAAGTCGTGACACATGTAGCCGAAGGCAACTGCGTCGTCGCGAGACGGGGTGGGGAGCAGCCGGAGGCGAACGAACAGCCCGCAGGATGACGAACCCGTTTCGGCGGCGTGGCGCGGCGAGCCTGCTCATCCATGGCGAAGCCTGGGTCGTAAGACCCGCCGGGCGCGTTGAGGCGACTGCGAAAACGACGCTTGGGCCCACCACGTGGTTGGGGGCGGGATGTTCGGACGGCAAGACAAAGGAAGCGGAGAGACCTGCGCGGCGTGTGCGAGCCGGGCAGGAGTCAGAGCCCGCATACTACCGCTGCGGTTTGCGCCCGGAAGGGACGGATCGCGAGAGGACGGGGCCACATAACCCCGTGCGAGGGAAGGTGGGCAGGAAGGGGGATGCGCGATGAACGGGTCGAGGCAACGAAACGCCGGGAGTGCCGAGGAGGCTACACAAGGCGGAGCGGCTCAACGTGACTTTGCGTGGGTCGAAGCCTCGGTCTGGACGGAACGCATGCTGTCGGCGCTGGGCAACGGCGTCAAAGGCGGCAAATGGTTCAGTTTGATGGATAAGGTGTTCGCGCCCAAGACGCTGGCGGCGGCCTGGATGAAAGTCCGGGCCAACAAAGGCGCGGCGGGCGTGGATGGGCAAAGCATCGAGCGGTTCGCGGCGAAGGCCGAAGACTATCTGGCCGAGCTGTCGGCGGCGCTGCGGGAGGGATCCTACCGCCCGCAAGCCGTCAAACGGGTCGACATCCCCAAGGGCGATGGAAGAACGAGGCCGCTGGGCATTCCAACGGTCAAGGATCGCATCGTCCAGCAGGCCGTCCGGCTCGTGATCGAACCGATTTTCGAAACGCGTTTCCGCGACGGGAGCTACGGCTTCCGACCGGGGCGCGGATGCCATGACGCGCTGCGGGAAGTCGATCGGCTGATCAAGGACGGCTACGCCCACGTCGTAGACGCGGACTTGGCCTCCTATTTCGATTCGATCCCGCATGATCGGCTGGTGGCGCGGGTCGAGGAGAAGGTCAGCGATGGCCGGGTTCTCGATCTGATCCGCGGCTGGCTGAAGGCCGACATCCTGAAGGGGCTGGAGAGGTGGACGCCGACGCGGGGCTCGCCGCAAGGCGCGGTGATCAGCCCGTTGCTGGCCAACATCTTCCTCGACCCGCTGGATGCGGCGATGGCCGAACGCGGGCGCCGCATGGTGCGGTATGCGGACGACTTCGTCATCCTGTGCCGGACGCGCGAGGAGGCGGACGCCGCCCTCGCGGAGGTGCGCGCCTGGGTGAGCGAAAACGGCCTCGCGCTGCACCCCGAAAAGACGCATGTCGGCGACTGCCGGCAGCCGGGGCAAGGGTACGAGTTCCTCGGCTACCGTTTCGAAGCCGGCCGGCGTCGCGTGCGCCAGAAGAGCCTGAACAAGTTCAAGGACAGCATAAGAGAGAAGACGCGGCGCACACGCGGCGACAGCCTCGCCTGCGCCGTAGCTGACCTCAACCCGCTGCTGCGCGGCTGGTTCGGCTACTTCAAACATGCCCATCACACCACCTTCGACAAGCTCGACGGGTTTGTCAGGAGGCGGCTGCGCGCCGTCCTGCGCAAGCAGGAAAAGCGCCCCGGTCGGGGCATCTGCCGCGCCGACCATCAACGCTGGCCAAATGCCTTCTTCGCGGAAGCCGGGCTGTTCGCGCTTCACACGGCCTGGTTATCCGCGAGACAGTCTCGATGAAGAAACCACCGACTGGAGAGCCGTATGCGGGAAAACCGCCCGTACGGTTCGGAGGGAGGGGTCGGCGAAAGCCGATCCCTACCCCTATCGGAAACGGGTCTGCTTGATCGAGACCAGCTCTAATCAGAGCGTTTGCGGTCCCCAGGCTGCCTCTCGGTAAGCCATTCCTTCTCCTCCAATCGCGCCAAGAGCTCGATAAACTTGTCCGGAAGCGGCGAGTGGACGAGATCGTCATAGTGGGCTCTGAGCGCCCGCCCAAGGGCGTCGACAGCCCTCGGGTCGAGCGCGGCGTTGTTCGGCGCTGGATCGTCTGGCGGACTTGATTTTGTCAAAGTGTCCCCCAATTCGCTTGACCCCGGGTTGGGAGACAACACGCGCGAAAACTGAAGGTTCCGCTCGCCGAACGCGAGGCGCCGCAGCGCCAGTGTCTAAGTGTTTTCCACAATTGAAGCCAACAAACGAACGTGCCACGTTTCACGAAAGGGGGGCGATTCAAGGGGTCGGCCCGACATGCAGCGAAAGCTCGGCCAACAGAACAAAGAAAGAGCAATCCATGTCGATCTCGAAAGACATTAAGCCGGTGCTGCCTTACCTGCGGCGCTTCTCTCGCGCCCTGAACGGCTCTCAGGAAGCCGGCGACGCCTATCTGACGGCGACCTTGGAACATCTCTTGGACAACCTGTCCGCCTTCAACCGCGAGATGCCGACGCGGATAGCGCTCTATCAGCTTTACCTCGACGTCTGGTCCTCAACGCATCTGGGCGAAACGGATATCCATCCTTCCGATGCGGCGGCCTTCGAGCACAATCTCGCGGCGCTGTCGCCACGGGCGCGTCAGGCTTTCCTTCTTCGGACGGTCGAAGGCTTTTCCGTTCCTGAGACAGCCGCGATCATGGGCCTCGACACGGATCGCGTGACCAGGCTGCTCGAACGCGGCGCCCGAGACATCGCCCAGGAACTCGCCACCAAGATCTTGATCATCGAGGACGAGCCAATCATCGCGATGGATCTCGAAACCATCGTCGAGGATCTTGGTCACCATGTCGTCGGCGTGGCGCGCGGCCGTCGCCAGGCAGTGGCTTTTGCCGCGCAGTGGAAACCCGAACTGATCATTTCCGATATTCGACTCGCCGACGGCAGCTCGGGCATCGACGTGGTGAACGACATCGTGACGAGCGGAAGCAAGCCAGTCATTTTCATCACCGCCTATCCGGCCCAGTATCTCAGTACGATCGTCAACCGGCCCGAGCCGGCGTTCATCTTGTCCAAGCCTTTCAATCCCGATTCGGTCAGAGCCGCGGTGAGCCGGGCGCTGTTCTTCGATAGAAGGGCCCACGCAGCCTGAGTTGAAGGAAACAGAGCGGCAGGCCGGGGCGCGAGTGGCGGCTCCTGACTTTTCCTCAAAACCCGGGACTGCCTTCGCCCCGCTCCCGGACGGCCGAGAGCGTCCGGTGCGGCGGCGTCGAGCTAAGTTCGACGCAGGACAGCGAATACAACCCCGATAATGAGTAGGACTACGACGACCCAGATCAAGAGGTGTGCGCCGCCCATTGCGGTCGAGGCGACCCCGCCGAACCCGAGCAGCGCCGCGACGATCGCGATGACGATCAGGATCAGCGCGTAATAGAGAAGATTTCCTGGCATGTCGGTCGGTCTCCGGATTATTTTCGAATTGGGAGACAAACGCCCAAGTGTTGATCTCCCAGTGTCACGGTTCAGCCCAACTGTGCAGACAACCAAAGGTTCCCGAAGTTGTAATTCAGCGGACGAGTCCCCCTTTGCCTGGGTGGAAATTATTTCGACATAGGGGAACCATCTCGGCGCTCAGTTGTTGACGCGTTGCCGCCGAAATCAGGAGACGTTAAAATGAACAAAGACACTTTGGAGGGCGCTGCGCGCTCAACGGTAGGTCAGGGCGAAAAAATATTGGGTCAGGCGATGAATGACAGGGCAACAACGGCTCAAGGCGAATTCGACGACGCGGTCGGCAAAGCACGATCAGCGCTCGGCAGTGCAAAGGACGCGGTGAGTGGAGGCGCCGATGCCGTTTCAGCTCTCGACTTCTCCGGTTTGCGCGATCAAATCAGCCAATTGACTCAGAAGGTCGCCGATCTCGCGCAAAACCAGGCATCTGCCGGCCGAGATCACCTGGTCGGCGCTATAGGAACGGCGGGCGAAGGCTTGTCCCAGTCTGCCGCCAATGCGCAGGAGAAATTTGCCGCAATCGAGGGCGACGTCGAGTCCAGAATAAAGAAAAACCCGTGGGGCGCCGTCGCGATTGCCGGCCTTATCGGGCTGCTCATCGGGAAGATGACCTAGGCCATGGGGCCGACGCTCGAACTGCTCATTGAGCTTATTCGCGAGTTTCGCGAACTGATGCGCGTCGAGCTCTCGCTGGTCGGGACGGAGATCAGCGAGCGCGCCGCCGGAATTCCGTCCAGCCTTGCGGCGCTCGTTGTTGGAGTCGTTCTTCTTCCCGTCGCCCTCGGTCTTATTCTCGTCGCGGCCGCCCTCTTCCTGGAGCGTTTCGGACTTCCTCTCGACTTAGGGTTTCTGATTGTCGCCGTGGTCGCGATCGCGGTGAGCTTGCTCTTCCTACGTTGGGGCGTCGCGGGCCTGAAACCGTCACGGTTCATCCCTGCCAAGAGCATCGCGCAGATCTCCTCGCTCTTCGGAGGCTTTTAGCGTGAGCGCGAAGGTTTCGACATCGAGCGAGTACGAAAGGGAAGCCAATCGATTGCGAGCGCAAATAGGCCAAACAATGGGCGCGCTGCAGTCCAATCTCACGCTCTCGAACATCGCCTCAGAAGCGGCGTCCAGCGTGGGGATAGCCGATTTATCGTGGTCGGGAGCGTTTGCTTATGCGAGCAGGCGTCATCCGGTTCCAACCGCGATCATCGGAGTTGGCATTGCGCTGTGGACGCTGTCGGCGGTCCGAAATCGGTCGAGTCGGCCGGACGTTGCCGCGCTGACATCGCCTTTAAGAGAGTCATCGCAATCGATTATCGGCTCCGCGACAAGAGTGTTTCGGGACCGAGCCGAAGCGAAACGCCGAGAGTTTGTGGAGGTCGCCCAGTCGCAAGTCGCGGCTGGGGCGGAAATGCTCTCCGATGAAATTGAAAAGAAACTGGAGAACATTATCGATCGCGTACCAGGCGGGATTAACGTTCGACCGCTCATCGAATCATCGATTCAGGTGGCGCTAGCCGCGGCGCTGGAGGGGCTTCTTCGAAAACGCCCGACGGGAACATGATCCACTATCTCGACGCGGGAAGGGGCCGGTGCTTCTGCTGCTGCACGGCAATGGCAGCTGGTCGTTCCTCTACCGGAACATGATCCCGGCGCTCCGCCAGCGCTTCCGCTGCATCGCGCTGGACTACCCGGGCTTCGGCCTGAGTTCCGCCCGCCCCGGCTTCAGTTTCAGACCGCAAGCGCATTCGGCGGTCGTGGAGGCGTTCATCGTCGCGATGGACTTAAGCGGCATCCGCCTTCTCTTGCAGGACCGGGGCGGGCCGGTCGGGCTCGGCGTCGCCGGACGGCGGCCCGACCTCTTCGGCAAGCTCTTCATCTGCAACACCTGGCCCTGGCCGGCCCAGGGCATCAAGCACATCGAGGACTTTTCACCCGCTATCCGCAGGCGCTGTTCCCGAAGGAGATTTTGGCGAGGCGCGACTTCCTCGCGGAGGTGGAATCGGGTTTGGCAAAGCCCCGTGACAAGCCCGTGCTGCTTCCCTGGGGAGACGCGGACCCGGCCTTTCGCGAAGGCGACCGCCGTCGGTTCGAGCGCCATTTCCCGGCCGCTGAGGTTCATATTCTTCGCGGCGCCAAGGAGGACGCGCCGGCCGAAATCTGCGAGGCGATCCTCGCCTTCGAAGGCGCCTCGCCGACCGGATCGAAGGTGTGAGGGCTGCCGGGGACCAGCCTTACCCCGGCTCACTCGGCCGCGGGCGGATAGTTGGACGGAAACATCGCCCGCTTGGTCTCTTCGTCCACCTCCCGCTTGAAGGCGAACTCCTTGCCGACGGCGCGCGCCCGCGCTGCGGCAGGCCGGGCATCGATACGCTTGAACCATCGCCCGAGATCGGGGAAGGCGGCGAGCGGATCGTCTTCGCCGGGAAGGACGCGACCGGCGCGGGTGAGCCAGCCCCAGGCGGACATGTCGACGATCGTCAAGCCGTCGCCGACGATATATTCGCGTCCGGCCAGATGCTTGTCGAGAACCTTGTAGTGGCGCTCGGCCTCGCGCCGGTAGCGGTTCATGGCGTAAGGGATTTTCTCCGGCGCCGCATGCTGGAAATGCACCGCCTGACCGGAGAACGGGCCGAGGCCGCTCGCAATGAAAAAGAGCCACGACAGGAGTTCGGGGCGGTCGTCGGGCGAACCGATGAAGCGCTGGGTTTTCTCGCCGAGGTAGAGCAGAATCGCGCTCGAATCGAAGACCCGCGCCTCCTTTCCGCCGGGGCCGTCGGTGTCAACGATCGCTGGGACCTTGCCATTCGGATTGATGGCGCGAAAGGCTGGCGCATGCTGCTCGCCCTTCGCGGTGTCGACCGGCACGACCTCATAGGGGAGGCCTGCCTCCTCTAGGAAGAGCGCAACCTTGGCGGGATTGGGGACCGGGTGGAAATAGAACCGGATCATGTGAGGCTCGCTTTCTCGTTTCCGTTCGCATGTTTGTAGCGGCGTCGGCAAGCTCCGATCGTCCCTGTGCGGGAGGTCTCGGCGGTGGCCCTCAGCCGGGGCTTTGCCCACCTTCTCCCGCGGGCGCGGGAGAATGGACTCCCCGTCGCCCGCGAAGCCGGAGAGGGACAGGCGCGCGAGCGCCAGGGTGAGGGTCCGGTTCCGCAACACGTCCTACCTCGCCTTCCGCGCCTCGCGCCGGTAGAGCGCCAGCGTTTGCGCGCGGTAGATCGGCCGCATGATCTCGTGGCGCAGCCGCTCTGCGAGACCCATCCGCTTGCGCTGCACGGTCGTGCCGCCGGTCTCGGGCGAAACGTCGCGGATCGGCGTCGGCGTCGCCGCCAGCAGGGTCACGCCGGTCGCCCAGTTCATCTGCAGGAACGTGTCGACCGGCCGGTCGAACGGCTCCGTGACCGCGACGAGCCGCTCGGCGGCGGCGCGCGAGACGATCTGCGCGATCGCGCGCAAGGGCGGCGCGTGCGGCCTTATGAGCCGAAATTCGCCGCGCCTGGCGACGACAGCCCCGGCGGGCTCGAGGCCAGCCGCCGGTATGAGCACATAGTCCCAAGTCTGGCGTTCGGCGGCGGCGAAATCGGCGAGCGCGGCGAACCGCATGGCGTCGACCGCCGCGTCGTCCTCGAAAACGAAAGCGAAATCGAGCCTTTGCTCGAGAATTTTCTGCCAGGCGGCGCGGTGGCTTAGGAACGCGCCGATCTCGGCGAGGCTTAAGCCGAACGGATAGCGCGGCCGGAAGCGCCGTCGCACATAAGCACGCCTCACCTCTTCGGGCGACAGAAGCTGGCCGTCGACGGCAGGCAGGATCTCGCTCCCGAACGGCAAGGCCGCCTGCAAGGCCTGGACCGCGGCTTTGCGCCCCGTGGCCCGTTCGAGGTGGAGAATGAAGGCCCTAAACTGGCTCAAGACTGGCCCATCCGGCAAAGACCTGATATGCGCGCCCGGTCTCGCCGCCGCCCCTATCACGGCGCGCGGCGACAGGACTACCCCCGGGGGCAATCGAACAACCACGCATGACGGACCGCGCGCACCCGCTGAAACCGCAACTGGCCCCTCTTTCCCCCCCGCTGCCGATCTCCGCCACGATCATCTGCAAGAACGAGGAAGCCTGCATCGGCCAATGCCTGGCGAGCCTTGAGGGGCTGGCGGAAATCGTGGTCGTCGATTCCGGCTCGACCGACGGCACGCTGGCGATCGTCGAGGGTTTCTCGCGCCAGGGCTTGCCGATCCGGCTCATCCGCCAGCCCTGGCTCGGCTACGCCGCGCAGAAGCAGTTCGCGCTCGATCAGGCGAGCGAGCCGTGGGTGCTCAGCATCGACGCCGACGAATGGCTCGACGGAGAATTGCGCAAATCGCTGCCGGAGCTGATCGCCGCGGCGCCGTCCGTCGCCGGCTGGAAGCTGCGGCGCACGCTCACCCTTTACGGGCGCGCCGGTCCGGTCCCCCTGTGGACGCGGCCGGAACTGATGCTGCGCCTCGTCCGCCGCGGCCGCGCCCATTTCGATCCGGCCCTCCTCGTCCACGAAGGCCTCATCGCCGACGGCGAGACCCCAGTTTCCCGGCGAGGTCTCCTCAGGCACGAACGCGGCCTGCCGCTCGATGAGCAGATGAAGAAGGAAATCGCCTACGCCCGTCTCAAGGCGGAACAGCGCATAGGGCGCGGCAAAAAGCCGTCGCCGCTCAAGCTCGTGTTCAACCCGCCGGTCTATTTCTTCCGCATCTTTCTCTGGAACCGCTTTTTCCTGTGCGGCTGGGCGGGCTTCATCCACGCGGCGACCGGCGCGATCTATTCGCTGATGACCGAAGCCATGCACCGCCAGTTCTATCACGCGCGCAAGGCCGAGGCCGAGCGCGCCGCCCGCTACCGGCAGTCCGGACCGCGCCGCATGAGGCGGGACTTCGCCGACCTCGACGCGCTCGAAGTCATCATTCCCAACCTCAAGAAGCGCTATTCCGGCGGCACGGCGGTCAACCGGACCATCGCTCCTCTGATCGCCAAGCGCTGTCGCGCGGCATGGCTCGGTCCGGACCGGCCTCAAGGGCATCGCCGGCCTCGGGCTGCCGGACCTCGTGCGGCTGAGGTTGCGCCAGAAGCGCGGCCGGCAAGCGCGGATCTGGCACGCGCGGCGCAACACCGAGATGCTGCTTGGCCTCGCGCTGAAACTCTTCGGCTGGCGGCTCAAGCTCATTTTCAATTCCGCCGGGCAGCGTCCCAAGTCTCGCTATACCCAATTTCTCATTCAGCGGATGGACGCGATCATCGCCGCCAGCGAGGATTCGGCGGCCTTCCTTCGCCGCTCTGCGACCGTCATCCATCACGGCGTCGATCTCGACGTCTACCGGCCGCCGGAGGATCGCGCCGCGGCTTTCCGCGCGACCGGCCTGCCGGGGAAATATGGCGTCGGCACGTTCGGCCGGGTGCGGCGGCAGAAGGGCAGCGATCTCTTCGTCGAGGCGATGTGCCGCCTCCTGCCGAAATATCCCGACTTCGCCGCCGTCGTCGTCGGCCACGTCACGGTCGACAATCTGCCGTTCGTCGAGCGCCTGAAACAGCGCATCGCCGCCGCCGGGCTCGAAGATCGCATCCGCTTCCTCGGCGAACTGCCGATCGAGGAGGTGCCGCTCTGGTACCAGCGGATCTTGATCTATGTCTTCGCCTCGCGCGTCGAGGGCTTCGGACTTACCATGCTCGAGGCGATGGCCGCGGGCGACGCGGTGGCGGCGACGCGCGCCGGGGCGGCGGAAACCGTCATCACCGACGGCGACGATGGCGTGCTCGCGCCGATCGACGACATCGAGGCGCTGGTCGCGGCGCTCGAACCGCTGATGCGCGATCCGGAGCGGGCGGCGCGGATGGGCGCTCGCGCCCGCGCCCGTGTGGCGAAGGACTTCAGCCGCGACCGCGAGGTCGAAGAAATCGTCGCCCTCTACCGCCGGCTGTGGGGGGAATGACGGTCGTCGTTCTCGTCGACCGCCGCGTCAGCGCGTTGCGGCCCTGACGGCGCCTGTTTTTCCCTGCCAGGTGGGAAAACTCGGCCTGACGGCCCGGTTCCGCGGGCGGGAAGTCTTCAGTTTCAGGGGCTTGCGAAGAAATATACGCTCGACGAAAGCGAATATAGCAGCGAAAGCCATTTCCCTGGTTCAGGATATGACAGGGAAATTTTCCGGCTCCGTTCCTTGACGCGCAACAGCCGCCTTTTGTGAACGTCCCGATCACTCGCTTAGCAGGGGATCTTCATGCGCCGCATCAGCGTCCCCGTGTTCGCGACGCCAAGCAACCTGGTAACCGAGGCAGGTTCCGGGGGCACTGTTCCAACCGTCCTGGCCGTCCCCGGGTTTAACCCGGGGACGGCCATGACGAAGGCTCGGGCGCCCCGGAGCGATTGCCCAACTTTAGCTCAAGCCTCCGCCGGCGCCTTGGGCCTGGCCGCCGCGATGAGGCGCTTGAAGGAGGCGGAGACCTGGTGCCGCAGCATGGCGATCCGGCGATCGCCGTCGGAGGTGACCCAGTTGAACTGGATGACGCGCCGCTCGCCGTCGAAGGGCTTGTGCCCGTGCCAGGAATTCTCGGACCGCCTGAAGGCGAGCATCGTGCCGCCGATCGGCGGGACCTCCATGATCGGATCGTCGAGATCGTCGGCCGACTTCAAAAGCCGGAGCCGTCCGCCCGAATGCTCCCACTCGGAATTCATGTAGATCAGGATGGTGATGATCTTGCTCTTCGTGTCGGTATGGATCCGCCCGTCCTTCGGGCTGCAGCGGCCGCGCACCGTCACGGTATGCGGCCGGCCGGAAAGATCGAGATCGAATTTCCGCTCGAAGGCTTCGCGGAACGCGTCAGAGGCGAGCTCGTCGAGGAAGGCGCGGAACGTCGGACCATAGGCGAGCTGGTCGGCGGGGAAGCTGCCGCTTTCGGCGATCTTCGGGTAGTCGCGATTGATCTCGGTGAGCGCTGGGGCGCGGACGAAGCCGGGAATGACGAGATACTGGAACGGCGTCCTGGTCAGCGGCGCGGCTTCGAGCGCATCGAGATCGAGATAGGTTAAGGGCATTCGGGGTCCTCATCCGGCGATGGAGGTTGCCGCGACGCTCTAAAGCATTTTCGCCCGCGAGGGAATTGGCGGGCGTCGCTCTCCGTCGCTCTCCTCGGCTCACTTGCGCAGCGGCGAGACGCGGTCGAGCGCGGTGATCGAGAGGAATCCGCCGATCCAGGAGCCGAGCGCGGCGAACAGCACGTAGGCCCAGTTCGACGTGTAGCTGATCACCGCGAAAGCGGCGAGCAGGTACCAGACGCTGCTCCAGCTGGCGGCGGCGAACCGGCGGCGGGCCGAGACCGCAGAATTGAAGAGGACATAGACCGCGTCGGTGACCGCCGTCGACAGGACGACGCCGGCGGCGATCATGGGATCGATGGGCGGCAGGTTCATAGGGGTTTCCCTCGCGCTTTGCCGGGCGCAGTCCGGCGCTGCTTCGAACGATATCCGCGCCAGCCCGCTTCACGAACACGATTTCAGCGCGGTGATTGGAGGGTCGGACTCGACCCCGTTGCGGACCTGACGCGTCGGCGCAGTCCGTCGGACGAGTTGCGTGATCAAGCAGGAACGTACGTCAACCTGATCGCGTCCTCGCCAATTGGATCGTTGGCCACAAGGCGCAGCGGCGGCCGGGGGCCGGCGAAGAATGGCTTGCCGCGACCAAGCACGACGGGGCGGAAGTAGAGTCGATACTCGTCAATAAGACCAAGGTCGGTCAGGCTTCGCGCCAAGTCTGGTCCGGCAACTTCGATCTCCCCAACGAGCTGAGCCTTGAGCCCAGGTATCACCGCCTCGATGTCATCCTCGACAAGTGTGGCGTTCGGCCCGACTGACTTCAACGAGCGTGACACGACCCACTTCGGTTGGTTCCGCCACGCCGCCGCGAAGTCGTGTTGCTCCGCGCCCCACTCTGGACGGTCTTCGTCCCAATAACGCATGAGCTCGTACACGCGGCGACCGTACACGCTGCCGGTCAGGCCGCGCACCCATTCGGTGAAGTGACGAAATAGCGCGGGACCCGGCGGCGGCAATTCCAGTTCGCCCGCCACGCCGTCGACATAGCCGTCCAGGGACTGCGACATTCCGAAGACGAGCTTCGCCACGCTGCAAAATCTCCAACCGAGGTTCTTCAGAATAGCGTGACCCGCCGTTACGCAGAAGTGAGGTTAGGCACAAACTGCGCGCCGCTTTGTCGGTGTGACGAATAACCAGGGGGCCGCTATCCACCGAGGCTGCGTGAAAACCCCATCCGGGTGCGATAGATCCCGAAAATCGCTTCTCAACGGCGCCCCGTGCGCCACAGAGGCCAAAATCGAACTTCTTCGAGCGTGTTTCACCGAAATGGCTGAGCCGAGGGAGTTTTCACACAGCCTCCCCCCTTGCTGCCGTTTACTGGTCGGTCCCGGTACGGAAGGGATGCGCCACGAGCGACCGTTACACGCGGCTCCGGCATTGGGTAAATTCAAAGCTTTGTCTCGCGGTCGCGCAGGAGGGTGGCGAACCGAGTAAGCTTTTGCCGATCGAGAGCGTCGATAAATTCCGCGACGGTTGGCGCCGTCTTTTTGAGGTTCTTTCGAGCGTTTTCCACCACGGCGATCGTGGCGTCTGGCGCCGCGGTGTAGAGATCCATGAGCAAATCGTCCGGATTCTGCGCGGAAACATGATGCGGCGCGAGCCCTTCGGCCGGAAAGTCAGCCAGATTCCATGTCACGATATGGGAGGCACGGCCTGCGATCGCGGCAGCGAGGACGTGGCGGTCGCCAGGATCGGGAAGCGTCAGCTGCTGAATGTGCTTCTCATAGCCGCTGACATCGGCTGTGGGCAGCACGCGTTTCATCAGATCTCGCGTCTCGGTCAGGCGTTGGACCGAAAGATTCTGAGTGTTTGCCGCGAGGTTGCGAATCCACTCGTCATGGATTGCGTCGGTCCAGCGGACGTCGATCAATCGGTCGACGCCACACTGAACCAGCAGATTACGGAGATGAAAGGGATATAGAACGCAGGCGTCATAGACCGCGATTGCGGGCTTATAGGCCATGATCGCGCATGAGCGACTCGGTATCCTTCGCCAATGCATCCAGCGAGGCTTGCTGCGTCTCAAGCTTGGTCTTGAGGGCGAGGACGTCCTTCAATTTCATTCGCCGGTGCTTGCCTACATAACGGAAGGGTAGATCGCCGACGTCCATGCGATGGACAACGAGCGGCCGCGAGATACCCAGTATCTCCGCGGCATCATTCGGGCTGATTTCTTGATCTTCGGCGAGGATGGCGACGCGATGACCATTCACGAGATGGACCAATAGGGTTTGAATCGCCTCCGAAGCCAGAGCCGGCAATTCGACCCGATGATCGACGCCGGTCTTTTGCCGAATGTGCATCTCAAAGGTGGCGCCAGGGCGGGCGAGCTTCGTTGCCGCGTCTGCCCTGCGGCGATCGCGATCCGACAGTTTCACAAATTCCAGGACTTGAGTGGTCATGGTCATTCTCCGGAGCGGTATATAGACCATAAGCGATCTAACTGCAATAACTGAAATAGATCATGTATCGCTCTCCTCGGCTCACTTCCGCAGCGGCGAGACGCGGTCGAGCGCGGTGATCGACAGGAACCCGCCGATCCAGGAGCCGAGCGCGGCCAACAGCACATAGGCCCAGTTCGACGTGTAGCTGATCCGCGAGCAGGCGCCAGAATCTGCTCAAGCTGGCGGCGGCGAAGCGGCGGCGGGCCGAGACCGCGGAATTGAAGAGGACATAGACCGCGTCGGTGACCGCAGTCGACAGGACGGCGCCGGCGGCGATCATGGGATCGATGGGCGGCAGGTTCATCAGGATTTCCGTCCCGCTTTTGGCTAGAATCTGAAACTTTGACGGGGTTCAGAGCCGGCGCCAGGCTAGCCGAACCCGTCCCTGTTACTGGTCGGTCCCGGTACGGAAGGAATGCGCGGATTGTATTGAAAAAAACTCGACTTTAATCTGTAGTTTTCGAAGCAACAATCACACCGATCCATGAATTCAAGCTCACCAATAGTCCCGAAAATTCAACCCGGGACTATTCTTTGCCGCCGTCTGCAAGGAAGGTTGAACCGTCGTCGCCCTTCCTCCTGACCCGTGTCAGCCGATCGCCCTTGAGCTTACTCCTTCTTCCCTCAAGAATTCGTCCTGAGCCCGACGAAAACTCTGTGCATATTGACAATATGTTGGCCAGGTCGAAGCAATAATCGAAAGCTTCTTGTCATCTATGGAGGAGCGCCGGCTCGCCGGCGCGCCTGCATAGAAGCCGCCGTCGTCCAGGACTTGGCCTTCCAGCGTGCGCGCGCCCGCGGCGAGCAGAACATCGTTTCCCACGATCGTGCCCGACGCGATCACAGCGCCGATGCCGATCAGACTGCGATCGCCGATCGAGCAATCTTCCAGCCGCACATTGTGGCCGATAGTCGAGTTGCGGCCGATAATCGCCGGCCGGCTTCGCGCCCGAATGGTGGTATTGTCTTGGATATTGCTGTTGCAGCCGACCCGGATTTCCAATTCTCCCGCGTCGAGATCGCAGCCGAACCATATGCCGTTTTCGCCACCCGCCACAATGCGGCCCCTGAGGCGGGCCGAATATGCGACGAAGAGGGGACCGGACGATTCAATGTGCGGCGTCCACAGCGTCTCCCCGACACGGTCATCGGCGACAGCGCGCGATCGCGCGTGAAGATCCTCGAGCTCTCGGTCCGTTAGTTTGCGGACCGGCTTGGCGGGACTGCCGGAATAAAGCCAGCCGCTCTCGAGAACCGAGCGCGGGAATACAATTGAGCCGTCTGCGAGGGCGCACTCGGGAGCGACGTTGGAGCCGTCGAGAATGACAACGTCGCGGCCGATATGACAGCGGTCGCCAACGTCGCAGGCGTGAATGACCGAATTGACGCCCGCGGTGACGCCCGAGCCGATGTGTGTCGGCAGCACGGCGTGCGCGATATGGACCGTTGCCCGCGCGCCCAGCCGGAAATCGTCGCCGATTTCGATGTAGTGGCCGTCGGCGCGGATCACCGAGCGCGCGCCGAGCCAGGCCGACTTGCCCAGGGTAGCGCGTCCGAGCACCGCGGCGCCCGCGCCGGCGTGGGCCGGCGCGGAAGCGAAGCGCGGCGAGACGCCGTCATACGCAAGCAGGAATGGCTGAGGTCCGTTCATCTGTCAGCACTCGCTTCGTCGCCGCGCGAGCGGCGTTCAAGTCGGCTCTCCCCATCCACCCGGCCTAGAATACTGGCGACTCCCTGTATACGCCCCAAACGGTTTTCAGCTTCTCGACGATCTCGCCCATGGTCGCGCCCGCGCGAACCAGGTCTACGGTCACGGTCATGATGTTCTCGTCCGGGTCGCCAGCGATCTCAGTGAGCTTCATGAGCAGGGTCTTCACTTGTTTCTCGTCTCGCTCGGCGCGGACGCGGCGGGTGCGGGCTATCTGCCGCTCAGCGGTCGTCGGATCGTAAGGGTGCACCTCGATCTTCTCATTGGCTCCTTCGAGGCCATAGCGGTTGACGCCGATGACCGGCTTGTCGCCCGACTGTTTGCGCAGCGCCGTCTCGTAAGCGAAGTCGGCGATCTGTTTCTGAAACCAGCCCTCCTCGATAAGCTTGACCGTGCCGCCGCGCGCGTCGATCTCCTTCAAAATCTCGAAAATCCGCTTCTCATATTCATTGGTCAAAGTCTCCACATAGTAGGAGCCGCCGAGCGGGTCGACGACCTGGCTGACGTTGGTCTCCTCGGCGATCACCTGCTGTGTGCGCAGCGCGAGCTGCATGGCCTCCTCAGTGGGGATGGCGAAAGCCTCGTCATAGCCGTTGGTGTGCAAAGACTGAGCGCCGCCCAGCACCGCCGAAAGCGCTTGCATGGCGGTGCGCACGACGTTGACCATATATTGCGGCTTGGTTAGCGAAGCCGCCGCGGTCTGGCAATGGAAGCGCAATCGCATCGATTCCGGCTTTTTCGCGCCAAATCGCTCCTTCATGATCTTGGCGTAGCAGCGCCTCAGGGCACGGAATTTGGCGATCTCCTCGAAAAAATCTGCTTGGCTGACGAAGAAGAAGGCGAGCCTCGGCGCGAAATCGTCAACATCGAGGCCGGTCTTAGCGACCTCCTCGACATAGACGATCAGATTGGCGAGCGTGAAGGCGGCCTCGTGCAGCGGCGAAGCGCCGGCTTCGGAGATGTGGTACCCGGAGATGTTGATCGGATTGTATCGCTTCATCTTCTTGGCCGAGAAAGCGATGATATCGCGCACGATGCGCACCGAGGGCCCGATCGGGAAAATATACTCCTTCTGCGCCATATATTCCTTCAGGATGTCGGCCTGCACCGTGCCGGACAATTTGTTCAAATCATAGCCGCGCTTCTCCCCTAGCACCACGTACATCGCCAGCAGGATCCAGGCGGTCGGGTTGATCGTCAGCGAGACTGAAATATTCTCAAGGTCGATGCCATCAAGCAGCGCCTCCATGTCGGCTAGCGTGTCGATGGCGACGCCCTCACGCCCGACCTCGCCCTCCGACATCGGATGGTCGCTGTCGTAGCCCATCAAGGTCGGCATGTCGAAATCGGTGGAGATGCCGGTCTGGCCTTGCGCGATCAGGAACTTGAAGCGCCGGTTGGTGTCCTCGCCAGTGCCGAAGCCCGCGATCTGGCGCATCGTCCAATTGCGGCCGCGATACATGGTCGGGTACGGCCCGCGCGTGAAGGGATAGCGCCCGGGCAGGCCGATGTCTTCAAAGGGCGTCCCTGCGATGTCGGCCGCCGTATAGGTGCGCTTGACCGGAATGTCGCCGAGCGAAAAGAACTGTTCCTTGCGCTCCGGCGCGCGCCTGACGAATTGGGCGACTTCATTGGCCTCCCAATCGCGAACATGGCGCGCAACCGCATCGGCTGAAATGCGATCGACCGTCTCGGACATCTCTCATTCTCCTGTGAACGCGCGAACGATCCGGTTCGCGGCGGTGTAAGGGTCGTCCTCACGTGCGACGAGCCCGCAGGCGGCTTCGGCCATGCGGGCCTTCAGCGTCGCTTCGAATTTTTCGATCACCAGCGTCTCGGCCGTCTTGCGCAGGCGGAAGGCGGCGATCGCCTTGCGGCGCACGTCGGCCGAGGCCTCTTTCGAGGCGGCGCGATGGCGCTCCAGCGACGCGATGAGTTGGTCGAACCCTTGGCCAGCGAACGACGATACGCCGATAACAGGCGGACGCCAGCCGTCGACGCGGGCCTGCTGGTCCTTCAGCATCATTTTCAAGTCGGCGAGCGTTCGATTGGAATCGGAGCGGTCGCACTTGGAGACGACATGGATGTCGGCGATTTCCAGTATGCCAGCCTTGATCGCCTGCACCTCGTCGCCGAGACCCGGCGCCGAGACCACGATTGTCGTGTGCGAGGCATGGGCGATCTCGACTTCGTCCTGCCCGACGCCGACCGTCTCGACGATGACGATGTCGAAGCCGGCGACGTCGAGAATGTCCACCACGTCGAGCGCGGCGTGAGCTATGCCGCCGACGGCGCCACGAGTCGCCATCGAACGAATGAAGACGCCGGGATCGAGCGCCAGATCCGACATGCGAATTCGGTCGCCCAGGATCGAGCCGCCCGAATAGGGGCTGGAGGGGTCGATGGCGACGATCGCGATGCTCAGGCCCTGGGCGCGCAGCTTCTCAACGAGCTTGCCGACCAGCGTCGACTTGCCCGAGCCGGGGACGCCGGTGACGCCGACAACATGCGCGCGGCCGGCCTTGCGGTAGATCGCGCCGATTGCCTCGCGCACCTCGGGCTCACCCGCCTCTGCGCGGGAGATAAGGCGAGCGATTGCGAAGACCTCGCCTTTTTCGGCGCGCGACGCCAGATCCGAGGAGGAAGTGTAGCGACGGATCACGACGAACTCGACTCGCTCAGCCGGCGGCGCATTTCGGCGAGGGCCTGGCGATCGTCGATGACGCGGCGCGCTTTGAAATCGGTGCGCTCGAGCGAATGCTGCGGCACGATCTCGACGACTGCGCGCAGTCCCAGCAGCTTTTGCAGGGACGCCGCGACGCGACGTCGGAAGGCGGCGACCCGCTCTTCGCCCGTCTCCCAAAGTTCGGCAGTCGCCTCGACCTTCACCGCGAGTTCGTCCATCGCGCCGTCGCGTGTGATGACGATTCGATGCTCGCCTCCGTAACCTTCAGTCTCGTTGAGGACTGCATCGATCTCGCTCGGATAGACATTCTCGCCACGAACCGTGAACATGTCGTCGATCCGGCCGATGATACCCATAGGCAGTCGCGGATACGTGCGTCCGCAGGGGTTCGGCTCGTTCACCCACAGAGTCAGGTCGCCGGAAAGCAGGCGGATCATTGGCTGCGAGGTGCGCTCCAGGTGAGTGTAGACCGGTGTCCCGCGCCTCCCGTACTGGACGCGACAGAAGCGGGTGGGGTCGCAGACCTCGGTGTAGACGACGTCCTGCCAGCACAACATGCCTTCGGTTTCCGCCGATCCCGCGACATTCATCCACGGCGTCATCTCGCCCATCGAGCCGCAATCGATAACCTTGGCGCCGTAGATTTCCTCGATTTTCGCACGCACGGCGGGAATGGAGGCGCCCGGCTCGCCGGAAAAGAACATGGTCCGTAGGCCGAAGCCGCTGGCGTCGAGGCCATTGTCCAAGGCGGTTTGGGCAAGATGCAGTGCGTAGGTCGGCGTACCGTAGAACGCGGAAGGTTTCAGAATATCCAGCCATTGCGCGCAGCGCGCGCTCATTCCGGTTGCGCCAGCGCCGAAGGGAAAGGCCTTGGACCCGAGGCGTTCCGCGCCGGCCAGCGCGCCCCAGCTGCCTACGTAGAGACTGAAGATCGCCGCTACGCAAACGGTGTCGCCCGGGCGCACGCCCATGCCCCACATAATTCGGGCGTGCGCATTAGAGATGGCGCGCCAGTCATTGCGGCCGATCGCAAAAGCAGTCGGTCGGCCGGTCGTGCCGCTGGTGCCGTGAATGTGGAAGACTTCGTTTTCTGGAACGCACAGATAGTCGCCAAACGGCGGGGCGGCGGCCTGGGCGGCCCTCAGTTCGGCCTTGCTTATCACCGGCACGCGCGATTCGAAATCCTCAAGCGATTTGAGCAGCGAAGGATGAAAGTCGGCCGCCTCCCACTTCCTACGATAGAACGGCGAATTGTCGAACGCGTAGGCGCAGACCTCCTGCAACCGGGTCAGGATCGCCTTCTCGCGATCCGAGGGATGCATTGTTTCGCGCACCGGGAACCAGTAGCGGCTGTCCAACGGTGGCCGGTAGGCTTCATCGTAGGCGGGAGGGAAAGACCAGTCTTCCATCGAGGCTCCCTCGACTTTCGGCCGCGCCTCAGCGCACGCCTCGTTGTTCGACCAGCCGCGTCAGCGTCTCAACGATCGCCTGCGGTGGCGTATCCTGAAGCAGGACCTCGGCGACGCCCATCTGCTTGAGCGCGACGACATCCTCGTCGGGCATGACGCCGCCCGCAACCACGATCATGTCGTCGACCCCCTTCTCCTTGAGCAGCGCGAAGATTTTGGGAAAGACGGTCATCTGCACACCCGACAGCAGGCTGACGCCAAGCACGTCGACGTCCTCCTGCACCGCGGCGGTGACGACTTCCTCCGGAGACCGGTGCAGACCGGAATAAACGACGTCCATTCCGGCGTCGCGCAAGGTGCGCGCCACCACCTTCACGCCGCGGTCGTGACCGTCCAGCCCGACCTTCGCCAATAAAACGCGAATCTGCTGAGCCATTGTCATATCCTCGCTATCTGACCGGCGGAAATTGCCGAAATTTCGCGGCCTAGACCGCCCCCATTTGCCTCAATGCGTCGATTTCCGCTCCGCTCTTTCCGAGAAGTTCGGCCAGAATTTCGTCGGTGTCCGCCCCAAGCGCCTTGCTCGGGGCGATCTCGATCACGTCGCTTCCTTCGAAGCGCATGGGCCCGGCGTAGAGCGGGATCGCGCCCAGTGTGGGGTGTTGGATCGTCTGCAGCGTGCCGCGCGAGTGCATATGGGCGTCGCTGGTCACCTCGGAGAGTTCTCGCACCGGTGCGCACGGCACCCGGTGGCGCATCAGCAACGCGAAGAGGTCCTCCTTGCCGAAGCGGCGCGTCCAATTTGAAACCAGTGCGTCGATCTCGTCCATGTTGGCGACGCGTCCTTGAAGGTTTCCGAACCGCTCGTCGCTCTGCAGATCGACACGTTCCATCGCGATCGTCAGGCCCTTCCAGTGCTGGTCGGTCACGCAGATCAGCGCGAGCCAGCCGTCCTTGGACGGGTAGACATTGTATGGCGCCTCGGCGAGCCCGGAATGGCGATTGCCCGTTCGCGCGGGCGCGGCGCCCCGCGTGCCGAACCACAGCCCGAGCGCTGAGCTCAGCGAGGGATAGACGGCGTCGAGCATGGCGACTTCCACGAAGCGGCCTTCGCCCGAGCGCTCGCGCTCGAACAGCGCCGTCACGATGGCGCCATAAAGATGGACACCGCCGAAGAAATCGCAGAGCGCCGGGCCCGCTTTCATTGGCGGCCCGTCGGCCTCGCCAGTGATGCTCATTACGCCGGACATCGCCTGGACGGTCAAGTCCATCGCGGGATACTCACGGTAGGGGCCCGTCCAACCAAAACCGGAGCCAGCGCCGTAGACGAGCCGCGGGTTGCGCTTCAGGAGCGCCTGCGGGCCAACGCCGAGCCGGTCCATCACGCCCGGGGCAAAGTTTTCGACGACGACGTCAGCCTTCACGGACAGGTCGAGAAGTAGGTCGCGCCCCGCCTCGGACTTAAGGTTCAGGGTGATGAACCGTTTGTTCGAGTTAAGCATGGCGAAGGGGAGAATAGCGCCGCCGACCACAGCGCGCCGACGCATATTTTCGCCCCCGGGCGGCTCGATCTTGATCACCGTCGCGCCGGCCCGCGCCAGTAGGAACGAACAATAAGGGCCGTTGTAGATCTGGCCGAGGTCGAGAACGACGAGGCCGGTGAGCGGGGGCCGCGCCATCGTCTATCGTCCCTGGAACGCCGCTGGACGCTTCTGCACAAAGGCCGCCGGTCCTTCCTTTGCGTCTTCGGTGAATTGCAGCATCCGATTGACTACCTGTTCGAGACGCAGGCCAGAGGCGAGGTCGAGATCGCGGCTGCGCAGCGCCAACTCCTTGGCCGCCTGAACCGCGAGCGGGGCGTTGGCCGCGATGCGCCGGGCGAAGTCCATGGCGGCGGACATGAGTTCGGCGCCCGGGACGACGCGGTTGACGAGGCCCCAGCGCAGCGCGGTCGAGGCGTCGAAGGAATCGCCGGTGAGCAGTAGCTCCATGGCGATCGCGTGCGGCAACTGCTTGATGATCCGCTGGGTGCCGCCATTGCCGGCGATGACGCCGCGCTTCACCTCGGAAAGTCCAAAAGTCGCGTGTTCGGCCGCGACGCGAATATCGGTGCCCAGCAGCAAAGTCATGCCGCCGCCGAGGCAAAAGCCGTTGATTGCGGCGATCACCGGCTTCCAAACTTCCAAGCCGCGATTGAGCAACTGGTCGCGCTGGGTGAGCCACATTTTGGCGAGCTCCGGCGGCGCCGTGAGGAAACTCTTCAGGTCGGCGCCCACCGTAAAGGACTTTTCGCCTGCTCCGGTCACGACCGCGACGCGAATGTCGGGATTGTCACGCACCTTCGTCCAGGCTTCAGAGAGCGCCGAATAATGTTCCGCGTCCATCGCGTTGAGGCGCTCCGGACGATTGATCGTCACAACGGCCACGCCGTCCGATAGCGCGAAGTCGATGGCCAAATCTCATTCCTCCCGTCCAGCGCGAGGGCGCGGCTCCCTTCGAACCGCTCCAGCCGCCAAGCGTCGGTTTACTGGATTTGGTCTGATAATACATATTGACAGATCGTTTGTCAAGCGCTATGGGTAGACAATCTCGGAAGAAGCCGGGTGCAGCAGGGAGACGCCGTGAACGCCGAATTCGAACCGGACGTCGTCGAAACGCCGATCCTCGGCAAGGTCGAGGTTCCTAAGGCGCCTGAGTTGCTCGCCAGCCGGCTGCGGGAGCAAATCCTCTCAGGCGCCGTGGCGGACGGGGGACTGTTGCCAACCGAGCGCGCGCTGGGGGCGCAAACGGGATTGGGCCGCAGCACAGTCCGGGAGGCGTTGCGCATTCTCCAAAACGAAGGTTTCATCAGCATCCGCTCGGGTCGCAACGGCGGTCCGGTCGCGCGCCGGCCCGAGCGCGCCTTCGTCGAGACCTCGCTCGAACATTTCATTCGCGCCCAGCGGCTGCGTCTGGAGTCGCTGGTCGAAGCGCGCGAAGCTATCGAGCCTTCGGCGGCGCGGCTTGCAGCGCGTCGTCGCGAGCAAGCCGATCTGGACAAGCTAGACCACGCGCAGCGTGAACTAGAAGGCGCTTTCGCCGATATTCCCCACTTTCTGCGCGCCAACGTCAATTGGCATCTCGCAGTCGTCGAGGCGTCGCACAACGAGCTGCTGATCACCTTCATGTCGGCGATCGCCCAGGCGATCCACGCGGCGACGGACCTGGAAAATTTCAATTCCGACGAGCGGCGGCGCGCCGTGGTCAATATTCATGCGCGTATCGGCCAAGCTATCCGCGCCGGCGACGAAGATGCGGCCGAGCGCCGGATGCGCCGCCACGTCGCCGCCTATGTCGCCTCGGTGACGAAGGCCTCCGACGTGAAGGGACTAAGGGTCTAAGCGATGAGCGCAATCGTCGGAATCGACGTCGGCGGAACATTCACCGACCTCTACTACGCGGCAATGGACGGCTCGCACCGCATTTTGAAGGTCCCGTCGACGCCGCACGATCCGTCGATTGGTTTGCTGAATTCGCTGCGCGAGGCCAAGGTCGAGCCGGACGCCCTCGACGTCATCCTCCACGGCACTACGATCGCGACCAATGCGGTGATCGAGCGCCGCGGCGCCTCCTGTGCGCTCGTCACCACCCGCGGTTTCCGCGACCTGCTGGAGCTCGGGCGCCGCGACCGTCCTTCTATCTATGGTCTGACGGGCGTGCATGTGCCCCTCGTTCCGCGGGACCGGCGCTACGAGGTGTCAGAGCGCATGGATTACGACGGCAATGTCCTCGTGCCGCTCGACGAGGACGAATTGGCCCATATTGGCGCCTCGCTGAAGGAGGCCGGGGTCGAGGCGGTCATCGTCTCGTTCCTGCACGCCTATGCCAACACCGCGCACGAGGAACGAGCCCGCGAAATCCTCGCGGCGATCAATCCGGCCTGGGAGATCGTAACCGGGACCAGCGTCGTGCGCGAGTATTATGAGTTCGAGCGCACCAGCACCGCGGTCGTGCAGGGATATCTGCAACCTTTGGTGGCTCGCTATGCGCGCAATCTCACCAGCAAGCTGGGCGAATGGGGTTTCCGACGGGAAGTGCTGGTGATGCAGTCGAACGGCGGGCTCGCGCCGCTCGCCGAGCTCGACCGCCGCTCGGCGTATATCGTACGGTCCGGACCGGCGGCGGGAGTGACCGCGGCCGCGGAACTTGCCGGCGCGGCGGGCTTTCGCAATGTGATCACCGCCGACATGGGGGGCACCAGTTTCGACGTGGCGGTCGTCGTTGACGGCGAGCCGACCATCGCCGAGCTGACCAATCTCGAATTCCGCATTCCGTTGCGCCTGCCGATGATCGACGTTCACACGATCGGCGCCGGCGGCGGCAGCATCGCCTCGCTTGACCGAGGCGGCATGCTCCAGGTCGGTCCGCGCAGCGCCGGAGCGGTTCCCGGCCCGGTCGCTTATCGGCGTGGTGGCGCAGAGCCTACCGTCACGGACGCAAACGTCGTGCTCGGCCGCATCGATCCCGAGAGCCGCATGGGCGGCCCCGGCGTGAGCCTGGACATCGATGGGGCGAAAAAGGCGGTGGGGGACCTCGGCGCCAAGCTCGGCCTCGGCCTGCTGGAGGCTGCGGAGGCAATCATCGCGATCGTCAATCAGCGCATGGCTGGACGTATTCGATTGATGTCAATCGAACGCGGGCTCGATCCGCGCGATTTTGCACTCGTCGCCTTCGGCGGCGCCGGCCCGCTGCACGGCGGCGCGTTGGTTCGCGAAGTTGGGATCGGCACGATGCTGGTGCCAAAATACCCGGGCGTCTTGTGCGCCATGGGATGCGCGATCGCCGACGTGCGTTACGATTTCTCGCAAACGCTCGAGCGCCGGCTCGATGAGATCGAGCCCGGACAAATAGCAGCGATACTGGAGGCCCAAGCAGAAAAGGGCAAGGCGCAGCTAAAGGCGAATAATCTGTCGATCGAGGACATCAGCGTGGGTCACGTGGCGGACATGTCCTATACTGGGCAGATCCATTCGTTGCGAGTTCCCATCCAACGCGACTGGCCCGCGGCTCGTATGCGCGAGGCCTTCCTCCAGGCCTATCGTCAGGAATTTGGCAATACGCTCGGAGAAATCCCGGTCGTGATCGTCAATCTGCGCAGTGTGGCCACCGGCAAACGCGGCGTCACTGCTTCTTCAACCCCAATGCCAGTGAGCCAGGGTGCACCGGCGCCCCGCCGGCGACGCCAGGTTCATTTCGGCGTCCCACGCGACACGCCGATCTATCATCGCGACGATCTCCTGCCCGGACACCGGTTCGAGGGGCCGGCGGTCGTCGAGCAGACTGACACGACGACGCTGATCGAGCCCGGCATGGAGGTCAGGGTCGACGCGGCTGGCAATCTCCTGGTGGGAGTGAAGTGATGGATCCGGTGACACTGGCGGTCGTGCGCGGGGCTCTGGAGCAAATTGGCGATGAGATGGATCTCCATCTCATCCATGCGGCGATCTCGCCGATCATTTCAGAAACCAATGATTGCGCGAACGGCATCTTCCATCCTGTCACTGGCGAAACGATCGCTCAGGGCCGCTATGGTCTGCCGGTGTTCCTCGCCTACATGCAATTCGCAGTGCAGAATCTGATCAAGGTAGCGGAGGCCGAAGGCGGCTTCCGAGACGGCGACATCTGGATTACCAACGATCCCTATTTCGGTGGCAGCCATCTGCAGGATGTCCAGCTCGTCGCCCCCTATTTTATCGACGGTAAGCTGTTCGCCCTAATGGCCAATACGGGTCATTGGATGGATATCGGGGGCAACGTTCCCGGCGGCTGGGCCCCCAAGGCCCAGGAAATCCATCAGGAAGGGCTCATCATCCCGCCCGTAAAGCTCTACGAAGCCGGCAAAATCAACGCGGCGCTAGTCAAAATGTTCCGCGCAAACGTTCGCCTGCCCGAACAGATCGCGGGCGATCTCGCTGCCATGGCCAATGTCTTCGCGATAGGAAGGCGCGGTCTCGACGGCCTCATCAAGCGCTACGGCGCCGAGACGGTCACGGCCTGTCAGGATGAGATGATTGCTCGCTCCGAACGGCAGATGCGTTCGCACATCGCCGAGATTCCGGACGGTGTATATACGTGTTCTGACCACTTCGATAACGACGGTATCGTCGACGAGCCGATCCCGATCGCATTGACCGTAACCGTGAAGGGCGATGCGATGCATCTCGACTTCACCGGCACGGCCGCCGCCTCTCGCGGGCCGTTCAACATCTCGCGCAACACGACGCTTTCCAGCTGCTACGTAGCGCTAAAGCACATCTTCCCCGACGTGCCGATCAACGGCGGCACCTTCCGCCCGGTGGACTTCACCGTACCCGAGGGCTCGATGCTGGCGGCGCAATATCCAGCGGCAGTCGGCGCCTATCTCGAGCCAGTGGGGCGCATCCTGGATCTGATTTTCGGCGCGCTGGCGCAGGCGATCCCCGACCGCGTGCCGGCGCCCTTCTTCGGCACTACAGGCCCGACGTCGGTCAGCGGCGTCCACCCTCGCACCAAGGGCTATTTCGTCGGCGTGTTCCCCTATCCCGGCGGCTATGGCGCCTCGAAGGAGTCGGACGGGCTCGTCAACGGCAATCCGCCGCAGTCAATGGCGAACTTCATGTCCCTCGAACTGTCGGAGCATCGCTTTCCGCTGCGCTTCGACTATTTCGCGCTGCGCGAGGACTCCGGAGGGGCCGGTTGGCACCGCGGCGGCTGCGGCACGACCTACGGCTTCACCGTCTGGTCCGACGCCATCGTGTCCTGCCTCGGCGATCGGGCCGACACGGGGCCATTCGGCGTCGCGGGTGGCGGCAAGGCGAGACCGAACGTTGTCGAGTTCCGCACTGAAGGCAAACGCTGGCGGCCGGAATTCCGGGGCAAGCAGGAAAAGCAGCTTCTGCATCCGGGCGAGGGGTTGGACCTCCAGTCGCCCGGCGGCGGCGGTTTCGGCGACCCTCTTACTCGCGAGATCGAAGCAATCGAAGCCGACCTCAACCTCGGTTACGTGTCGCGGCAGACGGCCGAGGATGATTACGGGGCGGTCATCGCTGACGTGAAACGATTCGCGGGCCATGACCGATATCGCCTTGACGGTGAGGCGACTGCGCGGCGCCGCGCCGAATTGCGCAGCGTCCGCCAGGCGTCGCCGAAGAACTTGCAAGAGGCGTGAAGATGACGACCCCCTCATGGGATCTGCCCGAGGATATGGCCATGCTGCGGGAGACTGCTCGCCGCTTCATGCAGCACGAAGTGCGACCCGAGGAAGACAAGCTGCCGCACGACGCCACGGAACTGCCGGCAGACGCGCTGAAGCGCCTTCAGGCCAAGGCGCGCGCGCTCGGCATCTGGCAAGTGGAATCGCCAGCCGAATGGGGCGGCGCCGGGCTGAGCCTGCTCGGCCAGGCCGTCGTCGCCGAACAGGCATCGCAGTGTAAGATGGGCGCTTATATCCCCGCCTGCCACGCCTTCGGCTGGGATCCCCCGAACGCGATATTCGAGGGCCGCGAGGACCAAATCGAGAAATACGCGGTTCCGACACTGAAATCCGGGGAGAAAACCTTTGTCGCGATCTCCGAACCCAGCGGCGGCTCCGATCCCGGCCGTGCTATTCAGATGCGCGCCGAGCGCAAAGGCGACCGCTACGTCCTCAACGGCACGAAGCTCTGGATTTCTGGGGTCGGGCAATCGAGTTGGGGCCTAGTGTTCGCGCGCACCGGCCCGAGCAAGGGCCGCAGTGGCATCACCGCCTTCATCGTCGAGAAGAAATTCAACGGCTTCAGCTATAAGCCGGTCCCTGTCATCCGTTCCTACGCCCCCTATGAACTGACGCTCGTCGACTGCGAAGTGCCGGTCGAGAATCGGCTCGGCGAGGAAGGCGAGGGATTCAAACTTGCAGAGACGTGGCTTGTCCACGCGCGCATTCCCTATGCCGCGGCCGTCATCGGCCTCGCCGAGGCGGCCCTTCATCTCGCGATCGATTGGGTGCGCCAGCGACACGCTTTCGGTTCGGCGCTCGCGGACAAACAAGCGATCCAGTGGATGGTCGCCGACAGCGAAATCGAGTTGCGCGCGGCGCGGTTGCTTGTCCATCAGGCGGCGGCTCGAGCCGACGTCGGGCTAGACATCAAAGTCGACGCATCGGTTGCGAAAGTCTACGCCACGGAGATCGCGGGCAAGATCGTCGATCGCTGCATTCAAATGTTTGGCGGGCTTGGCGTTGCCAAGGAAATGCCGTTGGAGCGTTGGTACCGCGAACTGCGCATCAAGCGCATCGGCGAAGGCCCATCCGAAGTGCATCGCATGGTGATCGCCCGCGACATCCTCGGAAGCCAGCGCAGCCGGATGGTCGCGTGATAGGCTCCCGCATTTTGCTCTGAGGAGGCGGCAATTCGAGGCAGGATCGTCATCGCCGGCATCGGGCATACGGCCTACGGTAAGCAGCCGGGGCGCTCGACGGTCTCGCTGAACCTCGAAGCCTGCCGTAAGGCGATTGAGGACGCGGGGGTCGAGCCCGGGGAGGTCGATGGCCTGCTCGTCAAGGTGCCGACCTCCAAGGTGGAGATGATGTACGGGCAGAAGCTCGCCGAGGCGATGGGTCTCGAGCCGCGCGTCGGCGGCGTCTGGGACCAGGGTGGCGCCTCCACTATCTCGATGATCGCTTTCGCTGCAATGGCGATCGAGGCCGGACAGTGCGAGGTCGCTCTTGTCACGCTCGCCGACAACCCGCGCACGGGGACCCGCCAGGCCTACGAGAAGGCCTGGGGGGACGACGCAGTCTTCGGATGGTTCAGCGTGGTCGCGAGCTACGCGATGATCGCGCGTCGCCACATGCACGATCACGGGACGACGGAGGAGCAGCTCGCTCGCATCGCCATCGCAGCACGCGCACACGGCGCCGCGAATGACGATGCGCAGTTGCGTAAACCTCTAACGATGGAGGAATACTTCACCTCTGCTTGGGTGGTCGAGCCTCTACGGCGCGCTGATTGTTGCCTCATCTCGGACGGCGCGGCGGCAGTCGTGGTGATGTCCGCTGAGCGCGCCAGGAAGCGCGGCGTTCGCGCGCCTGTTCCGATCCTCGGTTTCGGGCAGGGCAACAGCTCGAGCGACGTGCAGCTACGCCGCGATCTGACGGAAACCAAAGCGGACGTCTCCGCTGGCACCGCTTACGCGATGGCCGGGCTCGGTCCGAAAGACATCGACGTCGCGCAGATCTATGACTGCTTCACCATCACGGCTTTAATGACGCTCGAGGCTTATAACCTTTGCCCGCGTGGGCACAGCGCCGAATTCTACGAGGAAGGCGCGTTCGGCGTCGAGGGACGTCTGCCGCTCAACACCTCGGGCGGGCTCCTTTCCGAGACCGGGATGCCTGGATTGCAACTCGTCCTCGAAGGCGTGCGCCAGATGCGCGGAACGTCGTCCAACCAGAAGAAGGGCGCGAAGACCTGCATCGTCAGCAACCAGGGCGGCATTATGCACACCCATTCCACCTTGATACTCGGCAACTAGAGAGGAAGCGCGCCATGGAGGACGCCGGCACTGAAACCGCGCGCGACGCCTTCTGGCGGAAGATCGGCGACGGAGGTCTCCACTTCCAGCGCTGCGCTCGTTGCAACAACGCCTGGCTGCCGCCCCGTGAAGATTGCCCCTCCTGCTGGTCGCCGGAATGGCGGTGGCAAGAGGCCAGCGGGCGGGGCAAGCTAGTAAGCTGGGTGGTCTTCCGCACGGCGTTTCACGAAGCGTTCGAAACGAGGCTACCCTACAATGTCGCTGTAATTGAACTCGACGAAGGCCCTCGTCTGATCAGCAACATTGTCGATCTTCCGGACTCCGGACTCGATGTCGCCGATCGGCCTGTCAGCCTTACGATCGAAACCGACCACGGTAGGATGCTGCCGCGCTTCAAGCTCGCCTGAAGAGACGACAGATACAAGGCGGTCAACAAAGGGAGAGAAACATGGACATGACCAAAAGGAGTCTCCTCGCTTATGTCGCCGGCCTGGGCCTGGCGTACGCGACGCTCGGCAGAGCCGCGGCGGCGGACGATCTCAAGCTGGGCGCGGTCAACCCTTCATCTGGAGCCCTCGCGCTCTACGGGGACGAGGTGACGCGCGGCTACGAGCTCGCCGCCGATTGGGTCAACGGCAAGGGCGGCGTTCTGGGCCGCAAGGTCGTCGTGCTTCGCGGGAATGCTTCGACGCCGCAGGAGGGCATCGCCGCGGTCGAGCAGTTCGTGTCGAACGACAAGGTTGATGCGCTCATCGGCACTTATATCAGCGCGGTCGCTCGCGCGGCGTCGGAAGCGGCGCTCAATGACAACAAGCTCTATTGGGACACCAACGCGCTCGCTCAGGAGCTGACCGATCGCGGCCTGCCGAACTACATCCGTTCCGGCCCGTCCGCCGACATCTTCGCGGCGCGCTCGGCGGAAGTCATCACGAAGCTCGTTGCCAAGGCGCTAGGCAAGGATCCGAAGGACCTGAAGGTCTGGATCGAGCACGAGGACTCGATCTATGGCGCGTCGATCGCCAAGGAGCAGGAACGGATCCTCAAGGCCGAGGGCGTCAAGATCGTCGGCAACGGCGCCCACAGCTTCAAGGCGATCGATCTGACCAACTCGATCCTGAGGGCTAAGGATGCTGCTCCTGACGTCTGGATTACGACCAGCTACATCCCGGACTCTAATCTGTTGTTGCGCACCGCCCGCGACCAGGGATTCAAGCCCGGCGCAATGATCGTGGTCGGAACCGGCGACACTTTCGAAACGCTCGACGCCCTCGGCAAGGACAGCCTGGAAGGCGTGCTGGTGGTGTCCTACCCGCGCTATGACATGAATCCGAAATACGCTCCTGGCATCCAAGATTACCTCAAAGCCTACCGCGCTCGCTACGGCAAGGATCCGATCGCGCCGCAGAGCATGGCAGCCTTTGTCGGTGCGAAAATCCTGTTCAAGGCTATCCAGGCCGCTGGGTCCACCGATGTCGACGCCGTACGCGCCGCGGCTGCCAAGATGGACGAGCCCCTCATGAGCTACGAGACCGGATTCGGCGTCAAGTTCGATGACAAGATGCAGAACACCAGGGCGCTTCCCGTGGCCGGGCAGTGGCAGGACGGCAAGATGGTGACAGTGTTCCCGCCGGAGGCCGTGCCTGAGGGCGGCAAGCTGGTCAATCTAGCGCGCAAGTGACGGCTGGCGGGCGAAAGCCCGCCCTTCCCCTACTCGCGGTGGCGACTTCGGAGGGCTGATGTCTGACTTCCTCAACGTGCTGGTCGTGGGCGTGCTGCTTGGGGGTATCTACAGCCTCGTTAGCATCGGACTGAACCTGATCTTCGGGGTCATCCGCGTGGTCAACTTTGCCCAGGGCGAGTTCGTGATGCTGGGGATGTATGCAACCTACGCCGCCTTCAGTTTTCTCAATATGGACCCTTATGTCGCGATCGTCCTGGTCTTCCCGTCGCTGTTCGTATTTGGCGTCCTCGTGCAGCGCTTCATCGTCCAGCCGCTGCAAGCCGAGCCGATCATGCAGGTGTTCGCGACCTTCGGACTGCTGATGATCTTGCAGAACGCCGTCCTCGCCCTGACACGCGGCGCCGCGCTCAGCGTGCGTTCGCCACTTTCCAGCCTGACCTTTCCCCTCGGCTCGATTCACGTGAGCGTGGTTCGCGTGCTGGCGCTTGTCGCCGCGACGGCAGCCGCCTTCGGCGTGCAGTTCGTTCTCCACAACACATTGTTCGGCAAGGCTGTGCGCGCCGTCGCTCAGGACCGGCGGGCGGCCCAGCTGATGGGGATCGACGTCGATCGAACCTACATGCTGACCTTCGGGTTTGGCGCTGCGCTTGCCGGCCTGGCAGGCGCGCTGCTGACGCCGATCTATACGCTGTCACCGCAGATCGGCGGAAATTTCATCATCGCGGCCTTCGCAGTCGTGGTTCTCGGCGGCCTCGGCAGCGTATGGGGCGCCTATCTCGGCGGCTTCATCATCGGAATCACCGAGGCGTTCGCAGGCTACTATATCGACCCCTCGCTGAAGGACGCGGTGTGGTTCATGGTATTCATCGTCGTGCTCATCGTTCGGCCGTCAGGGCTGTTCGGCCGCGCCGGCGGCGAGGAGTTCGGCTTCCGTGGTCAAGCCTGATCGCGATAGGCCAGCCCGCGCACCGGTCGAAGTGGCGACATTTCGGTCCGAGACGCCGCGCTTGGCCGCCGTCATTTTCGCGCTGCTCGCGCTCGTCGCGGCGTATCGCAGCAACACGTTCGCTCTCAACGAGCTAGCCTTCACCTTCCTATTCGCCGGGCTCGCGACGGCCTGGAACGTGATCGGCGGATACGGCGGCCAATTCTCCCTGGCAAATGGCGTGTTTCTCGCCATCGGCGCATATGTCACCGCCAATCTCGGCATCGGCTTTGGTTTATCGCCGTGGCTCTCGCTGCTCCCGTCCGCCGGGTGCGCCGCGGCCGCGGCGGTGCTCATTGCCTGGCCCGCATTCCGTCTGCGCGGCCCTTTCTTCGCCATTGTGACCATGGCCTTCAACGAAGTCGCGTTCGCCCTCGTCAACTATTTCGACACCTTCACTGGCGGCCCTCGCGGCTTGGTGATCCCGTATCGGCTGGGCCTCGCCAACATGATCTTCCGCGACCGGATGTCCTACGCGCTCCTGATGCTGGGCTATCTGGTCGCGTGCCTCGTCGCCGTCATCCTCGTTGCGCGCAGTCGGCTCGGCTACTACCTGCAGGCGGTTCGCGACAACGAATCAGCCGCGCGTGCGTCCGGCATCGACGTGCTGCGTACGAAGCTCGCCGGGATAGGCGTCAGCGCCGCGTTGACGGGAGCGGGTGGAACGCTGTTCGCGATGGCCTTGCGCATCGTCGATCCGCCGACGCTGCTGACGTTGTCCGAAGTCGGTCTTAAATTCGCGCTCATCGTGCTGATCGGGGGAATCGGCACGATCTACGGCCCGCTGCTCGGCGCCCTGTTCGTCATGCCGCTGGAGGATTGGCTGCGCGTGAAGCTGGGCGACGACGCGCCGGGTTCGCATCTCGTCGTCCTCGGCATCATCCTGGTGCTGGCGGCTTTGTTCATGCAGCGTGGTCTCGTCGGCATGTTTGAAGACATTTGGATGCGATTGCGAACCCGCAGGCCCGCGGCATGAGCGCAACCTTGTTGCGGATCGACGGCGTCTCGAAGCGCTTCGGCGGATTGTTGGCGGTGGATTTTGTCGCCTTCGACGTCGCTGAGGGCGAGATTGTCAGCATCATCGGTCCCAACGGCGCTGGTAAGACGACGTTGTTCAATTTGCTCACCGGACAACTGGCGCCCACCTCCGGGCGGATCACGTTCGAGGGCCGGGACATCAGCCGGCTGCCGCCGCAGAAGCGCGCCCGCCTCGGCTTCGGCCGCACTTTCCAGATTTCGCAGACGCTGACGTCACTCACCGTTCTCGAAAACGCCATGGTCGGCGCCTTTCTTAGGCATCCGCGCCTTACGGACGCCGCCCGGCACGCGCGAACGGTGCTCGACATGGTGGGCCTCGGCGCCCGCGCGACTGAAAGGGCCGGGGCCTTGACGCTCAATGAGCGGCGAAGATTGGAGGTCGCCCGCGCGCTGGCGACCGAGCCCCGGATCCTGATGCTCGACGAGGTGATGGCGGGCCTCAATCCGACGGAGGTTCAACAGGTCGTCGGACTCGTGCAGGCGTTGAACGGGCGAGGCTACACGTTCCTGGTTATCGAGCACAATCTGAAGGTGGTTCGCACCTTTTCCAAGCACGTCGTCGTTCTTAACCGTGGCGCCAAGCTGGCGGAAGGAACGGCAGACGATGTGCTCGCCAACCCTGTTGTCGTCGAGGCCTACGTCGGGAGGAAGCGGGGATGAGCGCAGTACTCAGCGTCGCCAGCCTCTTCTCCGGATATGGCGACGTGCCGGTGCTGGAGAATGTTTCACTGGAAGTTGGCGAAGGCGAGATCGTGTCGGTGGTAGGCGCCAACGGCGCGGGCAAGACCACGCTGCTGATGACAATATCAGGTCTCCTGCGGGCGCGTTCGGGGCGCGTGTCGTTTCGCGGCGTCGACCTCACGAGCTTGCCCGCACAGCGGATCGCTGAGTGTGGGATCGCGATGGTCCCGGAAGGCGGGCGTCTCTTTCCTTTCATGACCATACAGGAAAACCTCGAACTCGGCGCATACGTGAAGACCGCGCGGGCTAGGACAGCTGAACGCATGCGCGAGGTGATGGAGATGTTTCCGATCCTCTCCGAGCGGCGCGGTCAGTACGCCAGTCAGCTCTCGGGCGGCGAGCGCCAGATGTGCGCCATCGCGCGCGCGATTATGAGCCGGCCGTCGCTGCTAATGCTGGACGAGCCCTCGGTTGGCCTGTCGCCGCTGATGGTCGAGCGCGTGTTCGAGATCGTGGAGGATCTGGCGCAGCGCGAGGGCCTGACCATCGTTCTCGTCGAGCAGAATGTCGCGGAGGCGCTGGAGGTGGCCCAGCGCGCCTATGTGCTCGACCACGGCCGAATCGTCCTCGAGGGTGAGGCCTCCGCGCTGAGTGGGGATCGGCAAGTCCAAGAGACCTACATGGGGATGTGATGGCGCAGCGCTCGAAAGATTCACGGACGGTCGCTTGCGGGGCGGGCTTCGCCGGAGATCGCGTCGACCCGGCCGTCGCGCTCGCGGCTTCCGGGCTCGCGGATGCGGTGGCGCTCGAATGCCTGGCCGAGCGGACGCTGGTGCCGGGCCTGCGGGCGCGCGCCTCGGATCCTTCTGCTGGCGCCGATCCGCGCCTCAATCGGCGCCTCGGAAAGCTGCTGCCCACCGCGCGCGCTGCGAACTGCCGGGTGATCTCAAACCTTGGCGCGGCCAACCCGGCCTCCGCCGCTCGGCAGATTGCCGCGTTGGCCGCAAAGGTCAGCTGCTCAGGCCTTCGGGTGGCCGGCTTGGTCGGCGACGACGTGATGGCGCTCAAGGACAGGATCGAGTGGAAGACTCCGATCGACGGCCGGATGCTCGGCGCGCACGCCTATCTCGGCTGCGCGGGAATCGTCGAGGCGATCGCGCACGGCGCCGACGTCGTCGTTACCGGGCGGACAGCGGATTCGGCGCTGTTTGCGGCAGAGATCGTTCCGATTCTTGCCAACCATCCCGACGCGCTCGCGGGGGCGATGACCGTCGGGCACTTGCTCGAATGTTCAGGACAGATCACCGGTGGCAATTTCGATCCCATCGGCGTCGCCGAACTTTCGGCCGCCGACTACGCCGATCTTGGCTTTCCATTAGCGACCGTCAACCCGGACGGTTCGGCGGAGATCTTTATGCTTGAAGGCAAGCCGGGGATCGTTGACGTGCTGACCTGCACTCTCCAGCTGCTCTACGAGGTACACGATCCGTCCGCCTACATGACACCGGACGTGATCATCGACTACACCGCGATCGCGCTCGAGCAAGTCGGCCCGAACCGGGTGCGGGTCGACGGGGCGAAGGCGCGAGGCAGACCGGAGCGGCTGAAGGTGTCGGGCTTCGTAGACCTGCCGGGTTTCATCGCCGACGTCGAGATCGGTTATGCCGGCGCCGGGGCGTTGCGGCGGGCCCGAGTCGCCGCGGACGTTTTGCGGATGCGGCTCGCCGACATTCCCGACGATGATATCCGTATCGATCTCGTCGGCGTTAATTCGATTCTCGGCGCCGCCTCGAGCCCGTCCCTTTCGCAGCCGGCCGAGGCGCGTGTCCATGTCTCGGCCCGCTGCGCCGATGCCGGGATGGCGCAGATCGTCGAGGACGAAGTTTACGCGCTGACGCTGAGCGGTCCGGCCGGCGGCGGCAGCGTTCGCAGCGAACGGCGTCCACGTCTCGACGTCGTCGACGGTTATATCGACCGGGCGCTCGTTCAGACCGAGCTCGTTTGGGAGCGCGCGCCATGAGGGTCGGCGACATCGCCGTCGGACGGTCCGGCGACAAGGGAGCGACGCTTGATCTCACCGTCGTGGCGCGCGACGACGCGAGCTATCGGATTATCGACGCGCTCCTCACCCAGGAGCGTGCGAGCCTGGAACTCGCCCGGGCGATGCCAGGGACCGTGACGCGCTATGCGGTTCCGGGTTTGCGCGCGCTCAAGTTCGTCATCGACGGCGCGTTGCCAGGCGGTGTGTACGCCTCTCTGCATGCTGGACTGCATTGGCAGAAGGCGGCTATCGCCGTGCTGCTCGACCAGCCGATCGACCCGAAAGAATCTTCAACCGACAATCGTTAGGAGGGAGCGTCCATGAGCCGAAAGGTCATCATCACCTGCGCGGTCACCGGCGCGATCCACACGCCGTCGATGTCGCCCTACCTGCCTGTGACGCCCGAGGAAATCGCCGACGCGGCGATCGGAGCGGCCGAGGCGGGCGCGGCGATCGTCCACTTGCATGCGCGCGATCCCAAGACCGGCCAGCCGGACCAGACACCCGAAGCTTTCGCGCCGTTCCTCAAGGTGATCAAGCAGCGCTCCGACTGCGTCATCAACCTGACAACCGGCGGAGCGCCGACCATGTCTGTCGCCGAACGCGTAAGGCCTGCCGCGGTTTACAAGCCCGAGGTCGCTTCGCTCAACATGGGCTCGATGAATTTTGGCCTCTTCCGGATGCTCGATCGGTTCAAGGTATTCAAGCACCCTTGGGAGGAGGTCTATCTTGAGAAGAAGGATATCTTGTTCCGCAACACCTACGAGGACATCGAATTCATACTGACGACGCTTGCCGAGAGCGGCACGAGATTCGAATTCGAGTGCTACGACACCGCGCACCTGCACAACCTGCGCTATTTCTTTGACGAAGGACTGGTGAAGGCGCCGCTGTTCATCCAGACGGTGTTCGGCCTGCAAGGCGGCATCGGGCCGCACCCTGACGAAGTGATGCACATGAAGCGCACCGCAGACAGGTTGTTCGGCGACAACTACCGATGGTCGGTGCTTGGTGCTGGGCGCAGCCAGCTGCCGATCGCCGCCATGGCCGCCGCGATGGGCGGGAACGTGCGGGTGGGATTGGAGGATTCGTTGTGGTCCGGTCCCGGCCGGCTTGCGCAGAGCAACGCCGAACAGGTCCAGCTCGTGCGCAAGATCATCGAGGGGCTAGGCCTGGAGGCGGCGACTCCCGAGGAGGCGCGCGAGATTCTCTCCCTGAAGGGCGGCGACAAGACTGCAATCTGACTCCGCGCAAAACGGGAGGCGCGCGATGAGCTTGGCGTTGAAACTTGCGGACCGGGCCGGCTCCGGCAAGCCGGTACGCGTCGGCCTTATCGGCGCGGGCAAGTTCGGCTCGATGTTCTTGTCGCAGGCCCCGCGCACGCCCGGGCTCCACGTGCTGGGGATCGCCGATCGCGACGTTGGCCGAGCCCGCCAGGCGCTCGAGAGGGTCGGTTGGCCGGCTGAGCGTACCGACGTGAAATCGTTCGCGCAGGCGCTGAAAACGGGCTCAACGTTCATCGCCGATGAGGCCGAGGCGCTCATCGCCGCGGACGGAGTCGAGGTGATCGTCGAGGCGACCGGCGACCCGGCCGCAGGCGCTCGTCATGCACTCGCGTGCTTCCGTCACAAGCGCCACGTCGTCATGGTGAACGTCGAGGCCGACGCGCTGGTTGGGCCGTTGTTGGCGCGCCGGGCGGCCGAAGCCGGCGTCCTCTATTCCTTCGCCTATGGCGACCAGCCGGCGCTGATCGCGGAGCTCGTAGACTGGGCGCGCACGGCCGGCTTCGAGGTCGTCTGCGCCGGGAAGGGCACGAAGTACTTGCCCATGTATCAGGCATCCACGCCCACGACGGTGTGGGGCCATTACGGCTTCAGCGAGGCGCAAGTGGCGGCGGGCGATTTTAGCGCAAAAATGTTCAATTCTTTTCTCGACGGAACGAAATCAGCCATCGAGATGGCCGCAGTCGCCAACGCCTGCGACCTCGACGTCGCCGAAGACGGCCTTGCCTTTCCCGCATGCGGGGTCGACGACCTGCCCGCGCTCCTGCGCCCGCGCACCGACGGCGGCGTCCTCCCCAAAAGCGGCATGGTCGAGGTCGTTTCCTCGCTGGAGCGCGACGGCCGCCCCGTATTTCGGGACCTGCGCTGGGGCGTGTACGTGACCTTCAAGGCCCCGTCGGACTATGTCCGGCGCTGCTTCGCCGAGTACGGACTCAAAACCAACTCCTCGGGGTGGTACAGTGCCATGTACAAGCCCTACCATCTCATTGGCCTTGAGCTTGGAATATCGGTTGCAAGCATCATGGCGCGCGGCGAGCCGACCGGCACGACGCGAGGCTTCCGCGGCGATGTGGTGGCGGTGGCCAAGCGTAATCTCTTCCCGGGGGAAGTGTTGGACGGCGAAGGCGGTCAAACAGTCTACGGCAAGCTGACGCCGGCTCGAAAGTCGCTCATCCTTCGCGCTCTGCCGATCGGCTTATCGCACGGCGCTCGGCTACGGGGGCCCATAGCTGCCGGAGACATCGTGCGGTGGCAGGACTGCAATGTCGATGAGACAACGCCCGCAATCCGACTGCGTCAGGAAATGGAGACCACGTTCCGCGCGGCGTTCGGTTTGGACATTCAAGAGACCCGAGCCGCCGGCCGTGAGCGGCTTTCCGCGGGAAGGAAAAATCGTGTCCACAAGCTCAAATGAGCGGCAATGCCCGCGCCGTCTGTCCGCAGGACTTGCCGCTCGGCAGCACTGAAGTGATCGCCTACCAACCGAAAAAGGCGCGCGATCTCGCCGCATCGCTGCCAAAATGCCGGGCCTCGTTTTCGAGGTTCACTCAACCGACTATCAGTCCGCCGCGTCGCTCGAATTTCTGGTTCGGGACGGATTCGCGGTTCTCAAGGTAGGGCCTTGGCTGACCTTCGCGCTGCGAGAAGCGCCAGTCATCCTGGAAAGCACCCCTTGGCAAAAATCAATTTGACAAAGCAGCGATAAGGAGAGTAACCGGTTACCGTAACCGGTTACGTTGTGCGCGCAAATTGCCGGCTTTGGACGAGGAAACGATGACCAGAGCGGAGGCCGGCGAGCGGAAAGTGACTATTCATGACATCGCCAGACAGGCGAAAGTCTCGGTCGCGACCGTATCGCGGGTCATCAATCAGCAGCCAGGAGTAGGCGCCGAGACACGGGCCCGTCTAAAGGCTCTTTTTGCTGAGGTCGGCTATTCCGCCAGCATGCAGGCTCAGCAATTGGCCAGCGGCCGCAGTCGCTTGATCGGCGTCGTTTTCCCCCTTGAGATTTCGCAGATCGTGCTTCACCCGGTCTACCCTGCGCTGTTGGGGGCCGTGGGCGACGCTGCGGCCGAGCGCGGCTATGCCCTATTGCTCGCGACGACCTCCGGCCAGCTTAGCCAAACGGTCGATGTTCTTACGCGTCATCGGGTTCACGGCGTGATACTTCCGGCGGCAGGTCCGGACGACCCACTGCTTCCGGCGCTCTCCGAACTCGGCGCCGCCGCGGTGCTGATCGGCCATCGCACGGAGGAGGCACAGTTTCGCTGGGTCGACAGCGACCACGACGTCGCGTCCTATCGGTTGACCCAGCGCCTTATCGAGCAAGGCCGCAAGCGCCTCGTCCATTTGGCGGGGCCCCGGGAGGTTTCCGCCTGCGTTCTGCGCGCTCAAGGCTTCGACCAAGCCGTCGCGGAGAGCGTCAGCGCGATCGAATGGGCGCGCGTCGAATGGACCAGGTTCGACTCGGTTGAGGCGGCGTCTCGCGCCCGCTCGATCCTCACCGATCCCCGCGGGCCGCCCGATGCGGTCGTCTGCGGGTCCGATTTCATAGCAGCGGGCGTCTTATTGGCCGCGCGTGAATTGGGCGTCGTCGTACCCGACGAACTGGCGGTGACCGGTTTCGACAATCTCGACCTCGCCGCCCACACAAGCCCGGCGCTCACTTCGGTGAGGATGCCGCTGAAGGAACTCGGCGCGGCCGCTGTGTCGCTCCTGCTCGATGATCTCTCGCCGCGCTCGGTGCTGCTCCAGACAGAAATCCTCTACCGCGAGTCGACCGAAACATCGCTTCGCCGGTCTGTCCGCGCAAGCAGCCCGATAACCAAACTGGGAACGGTCACATGAAACCGCTTCGGCTGGGTCTTGTCGGATTGCACAACCATTATCACGCATTTCCTTTTGCCGACCAACTGCAAAAGGGCGTCGAAGGGCTCGAACTTGTCGCAGTCAGCGATGAGCGCGAATGGCTCGTCAGGGATTTTGGCGACAAGCGCCTGAAGGGCGACTGGACAACCGACTCTATGGCTCTGATCGCTCGCGACGACATCGATGCGGTGATCATCACCTCTTATACCTCGGCCCATGCTGACCAGGTCGAGGCAGCCGCCGCCCGCGGCAAGCACATCCTGCTCGACAAACCGATCTCAACCACTTTGGCTGACGCAGACCGCATCGTCGCGGCGTCCAGGAAGGTGAAGATCGTGATGGCCTATCTCCTGCGCTTTCTGCCAGCCTATCTCGAAGCCTTCAAGGCGGTGGAGGAAGGTGCGATCGGCAAGCTTGTCTCGGGATTCTATTCGATCCGCGTTCCCGCGGAATTCATCAAAGACCATCCTGGCGCCGACCACCTTGGATGGTACGCCGATCCGATCAAGGGCGGCGGCGGCGGCTTTCTTGATCATGGCGTCCACTTCACCGATTTTTTTCGCTGGTTCTTCAAATCCGACCCGGCGTCCGTCGTCTCGACCATCGGCAATCTGACCTATCCTGAACTTGGAACCGACGATTACGGCATTGCGACCTACACGTTGAAGAACGGCGCGATGGTCACGGTCGAATCGACCTGGCACGCCGGCGGCTGGTTCGCCCCGCTGACGAGCCCGGATCGTGCGACAGTGAACGGCACGCGAGGCGAGATCGAGCTCCACTATCAAAAGAGCCCGCAGATCGAGATTCAGGGCATTGAGGATCCTTGGCGGCAACGCCGCTACGTCGATTACACCAACGGCGAACGCTACGAAGATTGCTACCGCAATCTGCTGGTCGAGTTCCGCAACCTCATCCGCGAGAATCGTGAGCCTACGCCGGGAGCCGCCGACGGCTATGCGGCGCTCGAAATGGTCCTCGCAGCTTATGAGGCGCACAACACGGGCAAGCGGGTCTCGTTTCCCTATAAGGGCCATCCAGGCCCGGCAAAATGAACGGGCTCGTGAGGGTCGGCATCATCGGCTCGGGCCGCATCGCGCGCACCCACGCCGACGCCTACAAGGCGGTCGCGCGCGGCGGCCTGGTCGCTTGCGCCGACGTGAATCCGCAGGCGGCAAAAACCTTCGCTGCTGAAAGCGGCGTCAAGGTTTTCGACAACGCGGACGCCATTCTGAAGAGCTCCGAGATCGACGCGGTGATCATCGCGACGCCGAATGGGCTGCATGCCGAGCAGACGATCGCAGCGCTGAGAGCCGGCAAGCACGTCTTCTGCCAGAAGCCGATCGCGATGACGCTGGATGAAGCGGATCACGTGGTCGCCGAAGCGGCCAAACATCGAGATCGGATCCTGCAATATGGCTTCATGCTGCGCTTCACGCCGCCGATGGCGGATGTACGGCAACGCCTAAAAAGCGGCGGTCTCGGCAACCCAATAGTTTCGCGCTCGGCGATCTTCGGCTGGGAGCCGTCGGCGCCCTGGTTCTACGACCCCAAGCAGGGCGGCGGCGTCATCGTCGATACGATGGTGCATTTCGCCGATCTGCTGATCTGGCTGTTCGGACCGGTCGACTACGTGCATGCCGACGGCGGCGCGTATGTGCTGCAAGGCGCCAAGGACCACGGCAGCGCCGATAACGCCATGGTGACGGTCAAGCACAAGTCGGGCGTGATCTCGCACCAATATGTCACCTGGACGGCCGGCCACGGCAACTTCTCTTTCGAAGTCTATGGCAGCGAGGGAGAGATCGTCGTCGATCTTGTTCGCTCGCAGGTTTCCGCCGTCTTCCCCAAGCCGCATGCAGGCAAGCCCGCCGGTTGGCAGTTTCCCGATCTTGTCTGGAAATACGGATACAGCGGTGAGCAGCAGCATTTCGTCGACCGGATCCTGGGGCTCGAAGTCGATCCGAGCGCGGCGGCGGATGTTCATGCCGGGCGCGATGCGCTGGCTCTCGTCCTTGCCGCCCAGGAGGCCCTCGACAGCAAGGAAATCATCCGATGCTGAGGGAAAGGATGGGCGTCTGCGTCGTCGGCCCTGGCTTCTGGGCGCGGGAGATGCATCTGCCGGCCTTCGCGACGATCCCAGGCGTTGAGATTGTCTGCGTGGTCGGGCGGAGCGAGACTGCAGCGCGCGCTCTCGCCGAGCAATTTGGCGCAAAACGCTGGTCGATGGACTATCGCGAGGCGGTCAAGGCGGACGACGTCGACGTCGTCGACATCTTGGCGCCGAATGATCTCCATGCGCCCGTGGCGATCGCCGCCGCGGAAGCGCGCAAGCATGTCATCTGCATCAAGCCGCTGGCGAGGACGCTCGAAGAGGCCGATGCGATGATCGCCGCTACCAAACGAGCCGGCGTCCGCCTCCTCTACGCGGAAAACGTGCCCTTCATTCCGGCCGTTCAGGAGGCCAAGCGAATCGTCGAAAACGGGGCCATTGGCAAGGTCTTCCGGGTGAAGGCCTGCGAGGGCATCGGCATGCCGCATTCGGCCTGGCACTTCGACAAGGCCCGGGCAGGCGGCGGCGCGATGATCGACATGGCGGTGCATTCGATCGAGTTCTGTCGCGCGTTCGCCGGCGCCGATTTCGCTTCAGTCTACGCCGAGACGGGCGCGTTCGTCTGGAGCGAAAAGCTCGAAGCGGAAGATACCGCGGTGATGACGCTGCGCTTCGCCAACGGCGTCATCGGCCAGTGTGAGGATTCCTGGAGCCTCGCCGGCGCGATGGACAGCCGTTTCGAGGTCTTCGGCACGGCGGGCCGCATCCTCATCGACAATCTGCACCGCCAGCCGATCCAGGTGGTAAGCGGCGCGGCGCAATCGGCGGTCGCGCCGGGCTGGTCGTTCCCCTCGCCGCTGCCTGGCGCAATCAGTGACGGTCATGTCGCGATGCTGGCCCATTTCATTGACGCGCTCAGAAGCGGCGGCCAATCGAAATCCGAGGCGATCGTCGGCTGGAATGCGCTCGCCGTCATTGAGGCGGCTGCAGCTTCCGTTGCGTCGGGTCACCGCGAAAACGTCAGAACAAGACACCAGGGGAGGATGCATGCCTGAGGAGCTGCGCGTCGGAATGATCAGTTGGGCGCATGTGCACGCCGAATTCCGAGCCAAGGCGCTGCGGGAATTGCCAGGCGCGCGCATCGTCGCCATCTCCGACGACAATGAGGCGCGCGGCCGCGCCGCGGCCATGCGTTTCGACGTCGAGCAATTCGTCGGCGATTGGCGCGAACTTGTCCGCCGCGACGATGTCGACGTGGTGATGGTTCACTCCGAGAATTCCCGCCATGCCGATCAGGTCATCGCCGCCGCCGAAGCGGGCAAGCATGTCTTCTGCGAGAAGCCGATTGCGACGAGCATGGCGGACGCTCTGCGGATGGTCGAGGCCGTCGAGAAGGCCGGCGTCGAGGGGACGGCGGCCTTCGTCTCCCGCTTTAGCCAGGAGGCTAGCCGCGCGAAGACGATTGTCGACGCCGGCATCCTCGGCTCGGTCATCCATGCGCGCAGTTTCATCGGCCTTGCCGGCATTCGCGAGATCGGCTGTCCGCCCGACATGGCCGATTGGATGGAGGACCCGACGCTCGGCGGCGGCGGCGCCTGGATTGATGAAGGCTCACACGCAATCGATCTTCTTCGTTGGCTGAACGGCGACATTGAACGGGTAGCGGCGATGACCGCCAATCGTCACAAGCCCAGCCTCAAAGTCGAGGATGTCGGCGCGGCGATCCTCACTTTTGCGAATGGCGCGTTGGGGGAGGTCGGAACGGTATGGAGCATGGCCGTTGATATCGGCATGCGCAACCTCCTCGAACTCTATGGAACCGATGGCACGTTGATCATGCGCGCGACGGACCGATTTCCGCGTGTCGAGGTTTTCGATGCAAGGGGAAAGGGGCCGCTCAAGGGCTGGTCGGTCCCCCATATCGAGCCGGACGCCAGGGAGCCGCACGACTATTCAAGCTGGCCGCCGCACGTCCATCACTACAAGCGCGAAGTGGCGTCCTATGTCAGCCGCTATTTGCGCGACGAGAAACCCTTCGGACCGACGCTGAAGGACGGCTTGGCGTGCATCGCCGTGATTGAGGCGGGCTACAGATCGGCTGCCGAAGGCGGCAGCGCGCAGGAAATCCCCACCGGCAAGGCGCTGCTCGACGCTGGCGAACTTGTACGGACGTGATTGCCGCGCCCCCGCGGCGGCGCCTTGGTTAGGCGCCTGAAAAAGGGGGAGAGAGAAGCAACGGGAGGACAGACATTATGAAGAAGGCAATGACAAGGCGCTTCGCAGGCGTCCTGGCGCTCTCGATGACGCTTACGACGGCGGCGTTCGCCGACCCCGTCGGTTCATTCCCGAACGCCGAACTGACGCTCTCGCGCTGGGCTGGCGATCCCTGGACTGCGGCGCAGGTCAAGGCCGCTGACAGATGGAGCGCCGCAACGGGCGCCAAGCTAACCATCGACGCCATTCCCTACGAGAACCTGCACGACAAGCAGCAACTCGAAATGGCGAACGGCACCTATGACATCATGTATGTCCACCCGGGCTGGTTCGGCGAATACGCCGCGGCTGGCGCATTGCTGCCCATCGACAGCTACCTATCCGATTCGAGGAAGAATCCGCCCGGCTTCTCAGCCGCCTCTTACCTGCCCGCCGTCCTTTCGCAGGGCGCCTATGGCGGCAAGCAATATTGTCTGCCGGATTTCGTTTCGACCGTCGTTGTCGCGTATCGCAAGGATCTGTTCGAAGCGGCCGGCCTGGAGCCGCCCACAACGCTCGACGACGTGCTCGCCGCCGCCAAGGCGCTGAACGGCAAGAACGGCATGGCCGGCATCACGCTTCCCGGCAAAGCGACCGGCGCGACCGCCGATGTGCTCGGCTCGCTCATAACAGCCTACGGAAGCTGGTGGTACGACAAAGCCGACAAGCCGGCGCTCGACAAGACGGCCGCGACCAAGGCGATCCAGTTTTACGTCGACGCCGCCAAATATGCCCCGCAGGGCATCCTGAATTTCCACTTCGACGAAGTCGCGACTGCCGCGGCCCAAGGCGAGGCGGCGATCGCCATCTCCACCACCCCGTCGCTCTCCTGGGTCGAGGACCCGAAACGGTCGAAGACCGTGGGCAAGTGGGCCTACGTCCCGCTTGCGGCGGAGGCGGGCAAGCCTTCGGGCGAACTGATTTTTTGGAATTGGTGCATCAACGCCAATTCCAAGAATCCGCAGGCGGCCTATTCCTTCATCCAATATTGGACGAGCGCCTCGCAGCAAGCGCCGGTGGCGCGTACGGCGGGCACGGCCGGAGCCACCAAGGATTTCTATGAGGACAAGGCGCTCGTGGCGGATTTGCCCTTCCTGCCGGCGCTGCGAGCGGCGCTGACGAACTCGAACCCCCAGCCGAGCCTGGCCGATTGGCCGCGCATCCAGGACGGCATCGAGCATGCCGTGCAAAAGGCAATCGAGGGCAAGGCGACTGCGGCCGACTCTGCGCAGTCGATCGAAGACACGCTGGGCAACGTTCTCGGCAAGTGACAAGGCTGCCGCTTCGGGCCGGCGCGGCGTCCGGGGAGGGGATCGAAAGATCCTCTCCTCGAGGCCTGCATCGAGTCCGACGGCGGCGCGACGGGGTTAGTCTCGCCTATGCGATGGTCATCCCGGCGTTGACCATCGTCGCGCTGCTGATCCTGCTGCCGCTGCTTTATTCGGCTTTTCTGAGCCTGTTCGACTGGCGGCTGCTCGATATGAACCGCGCCAAGGCGTGGGTCGGTCTCGGCAATTACATCCGTTTCTTCCCGGACGAGGCGCTCCGGGTCGCGCTCCTCAACACCGGGCTGTTTGTCATTGGCTCGGTGACGGTCGAACTGGTTCTTGGCTTCATTGTCGCAACCGCGCTCTTCAACATCAATGAAGGCCGCAGGCTCGCCAATGCGATCATTCTCCTGCCGATGATCATTACGCCGGTCGTTACCGCGCTGCTCTGGCGCTACCTGCTCGACCCGCAGTTCGGGCTCGTTGCGCAAACCATGACGCTGTTAGGCGCCAATGGCGGTATCGATGTCTGGGGCTCTCCGACGCTCGCCTTGCCGGGCTTGATGCTCGTCGACATATGGCAATGGACGCCTTTTGTGATCCTCGTGCTTCACGCCGGCATGCTGTCGATCCCGATCGAGCAGTTCGAGGCGGCGACGATGGACGGCGCTGGGCAACTCCGCCTCGCCTGGAACGTCGTCTTGCCGGCGATCATGCCGCAGGTCTTGCTCGTGCTTCTGTTCCGCACGATGGACACTTATCGCCTCTTCGACACGGTCTTCGTGCTCACGCGTGGCGGCCCGGGCGACGCCACTGAGACGATCGGCCTCTATACCTATCGGACCGGCTTCTCCTATACGCAAATGGGCTATGCGATGGCGCTCAGTATCCTGATCCTCGCCACGGTAGCGATCATCTCCAGTGTCTACATCCGGCTGCTCCACCGGGAAGGCATGCTGTGAGAGACGATGACTCCGGCAATATGGGCGGACGGCCGTCGCGTCGCTGGCGGATCGCCAGTTATGTTGTCGTTTTGATTTTTTTGCTCTGGGTCATTGCGCCGATAGCGACCGTCTTTCTCAATTCGTTGAAGCCGGCGACTGCGATATTCACCCGTCTTCCTGATCTGAACTTCACCCCGACGCTGGAACACTACGCGGACGTGCTCGTACAAGGCAGTTTCCCCCATCAGATCGCCAACAGCACGATTGTCGCGCTCGGCGCAACTATCATGTCGATTTTCTTCGGAACGCCCGCCGCCTATGCTCTGGCGCGCCTCTCGTTCCGGGGAAGCCGCTGGTGGTTCCGCTGTTTCCTGTTCGCGCGCATGGTCCCTGCCGTCGCACTCGTTGTGCCCATGTTCGTGCTCCTGCAGCAGATGGGCCTGAAGAATACGCATTTTGGATTGATGCTGACGCATACCAGCTTCGCGCTGCCGCTCGTCGTCTGGATGATGCATTCTTTCTTCCAAGAACTGCCGCGCGAGCTGGAAGAGGCTGCCGTCATCGACGGCGCGACCCGCTTTCAGGCTTTTCGCCTGGTGGCCTTGCCTCTCGTCATTCCAGGCTTAGCGGTCACTGCGGTGCTGACGATCTTCTTCTCGTGGAATGAATTCCTGTTCGCTCTCGTGCTGAGCGGCCCGATGACGCAGACCGTGCCGATCGGGGTCTCCGCCTTCGTCGGCACTGTCTCGGTGGATTGGGGCAGGTCTTCCGCCGCCGCCGTCATCGCCATGATCCCGATGTTCGTCATCGGCATGGCAATTCAGCCCTTCCTGGTGCGCGGCCTGGCCTTTGGAGCAGTCAAAGGATGACATCACTCGGCTCGATCGTCATCGGCGCCCAATACTATCGCCCGCCGAACCCGCCGCGCTCAGACTGGGAGCGCGATCTCCAGCTGATGGCCAATTCCGGGATGAACACGGTCAAGTTCTGGGCCTGCTGGTCCTGGATGAACCCAGAGCGCGACCATTTCGATTTCGAGGACCTCGACGCCCTGATGGAAATCGCCGGCCGAGTCGGCCTTAAGGTTGTGCTCAATGTTATCCTCGAGGATGCGCCCTACTGGCTCGAGGAGGACCATCCGGAGGCGCGCTATTGCGACGCGGATGGCCGCGACATTCAACTCGGCGCCGCGATGAATACGCCGGGGGGCGGATGGCCTGGGCTCTGCTTCGACAATGCGGCGGTCGCCGAGGCCGGTTTTGTCTTCCTTGAAGCTGTAGTCGCCCGCTACAAGGATCATCCGACTCTGCTGGCGTGGGACGTCTGGAACGAGCCTCATCTCGAGCCTGCTTCCTATTTTCCAGACCGTATCTATTGCTATTGCGCGGCCTCGACATCGAGATTCCGGCGCTGGCTTCAACTGCGCTACAAGACGCTGCAAACGTTGAACGCGCGTTGGGCTCGCCGCTTCTCGGCCTGGTCGCAAGTGCATCCGCCGCGGCTTTTCGAGGCGGTGCCGGATATGATGGACTGGCGCGAGTTCTGGTTTGAAAACCTGCGCGCCTGGCTCGATGCGCGCGTCGCCCGGATCAAGGCGCTCGGCGCGGCGCAGCCTGCCATGACCCACGTCGCGCTGTCCGGGTTCACCGGGCAGATGGCGACGCACACCCTCGATGAATGGACGCTCGCGCCGGCTGTCGACGGCTTCGGCACGTCCAGCTTTCCCACGTGGCTGATGAATGACGATCCAGTCGAGCACTTGATGAGCCTCGATGCCGCGCGCGCCGCGGCGGCCGGCAAGCCCTTCTGGCAGAGCGAATTGCAGGGCGGTCGTGGCCGCCGGAACGGCGCGTCAAGTACGCAACATCCGCGGCGGGAGGTCTTGACGCTCGAAATGTGGAATGCGTTCGCCGCGGGGGCGCGCGGCGTCCTGTTCTGGCAATGGCGCCCCGAATTGCTGGGCCCCGAATCGCCGGGATACGGACTGTGCGCCACCGATGGATCTCCTACCGCGCGAACGCGCGCCGCCGCGGACTTCGCAACGATGGCGAAGCGCACGCCTGAATTTTCAAGCTCCACGCCGGCGCCGGCGGCAATCGGCCTTATTGTCTCTCGGCGCACGGCAATCCATGCCTTCGCAACCGACCGATCAATGGATATCTACCGTCGAAGCGTCATGGGCGCTTATCGACTGCTGGTTGACGCCGATTTGCCGGTCGAGTTGGTGCACGAAGACCAAATCGAACGGTTCGACCTGCCCTCGCATCTACGCGTGCTGTATCATCCAATGCCAACGGTGATTAGCGAGACTCTGGCCGCCCGGTTGGCAGAATGGGTCCATACAGGCGGGCGACTCTTGAGCGAGGCGGCGCCAGGCGCCTACGACGAGCGAGGGTGGCATCGTCCCGAAGGGACGCCTGCGATCCTTCGGAGACTGTTCGGCGCGCAGAGTGTTGAGACTGACGCCGCGACGGGGGAAATCACCTTCACGATCGGTCGGTCGCGGCTGAAGGGCGCCTGGATCCGGGAGGCGATCACGCTCGCCGGCGCCAGCGTGATCGGCAGCTTCGAGGATGAGGAAGTCGCGGCGACTTCACACCGGTTCGGTTCGGGAGAGGCGATCTTGATCGCGACCTGCCCGTCCGTCGCCTATGACTCGACCCGCGACCCATCCACCCGCGCCGCGATGGCGTCCTTTTTTCCGTCGCGGCGTCCAGGTCTCGCTCATTGGGTGGGTCCGGCGCCCGGTTTAATGATGCGTCCGCATGTTCTGCCAAACGGCGCCGAATTGGCGTTCGCCCTCAATTGGACTGGTCGGCCGGAATTGCTCGAGATCGGCGCACCAGTTGAGTTTCATGACGTCGTTGGCTCGCGCGCCCTTGCCGCGCATACGAGGTGGAAAATGCCGCCCCACAGCGGCGCGCTGTTGAGAGCGTGTTAACTCTCGCGGCGCTTTCGGCGTCATGCGCGAAACTTTCTCGCTCACGCTGGCATTGTCACGTGGCGGCGGGCTTGCGGCCTTCTCGCCGGCCGCGTGACCCTCTTCAGATGAACAGGACCCAGCTTCAGCGGGTGTCGTTTCCCGTCCGAGGCCCATTCAAGCAAACGATCCGGCTCTCCCTCCGGTTCACGCTCAGAACGCGTGATGTCGAGGATTTGTTGGCCGAGCGCGGGAGTTGCGGCGTCTTACGAGCGACCGGCAAATAGATTGGGGTGGCTGAGGATTGTTACGGGCCTGGGCGGCGGGATCACGTCATCACGCGCTCTCTTCGTGGAGAGCGTGGATGCGATGGAAAATAGTGTTGGAAGGTACGGACCAGTTCTGGTCGGCCCATTGTTCGGGATTGGCGATCGACAAGGAACTGGAGCGCGTTCGGCTGGCGAGATCGGCTTCTCGATCGAGGATGGCAAGATCATCATATCTCACCTCAGCACGTGGTCGTCAACCAGCAATCCGAGGCTTACGCTCTTACGAGCTAACGAGCCGTTTCTGCACGGATTGCGAGAGGTTCCGACGGATCAAGGATTACGGCAATTCGGCTGCGTCGAGGTTAGATATCCGCGGATCATGAACCGCCGGCGCTGTCTGCCTCATTTTTGTGACGCCTGGGCAGTCCTGCGGGGAAAGCTACGCGACATTCTGCCCCGATGAGGCGACGCCGGAATTGATGGAGCGCTTCGTGCTCTGGTGAGTCTCTTGGTTTTGCGAGCGGCGGAGGTGATGGCCGAGTTCCTGCCGTTCAAACCCAACCGAGTCGTTTGTGACTCTGCGCTACCGCACACTGAAGCTGGGAGAGCGCCTCGACGAACGCGCCTGGTTACGAGCCGCCTTCAACGGCTGAACGCCGCCATGAATCGGGAATCACTACCAATGCGGCTAATGCGGCGCCTTTGAGATCGGAACAGTTGCCCGAGCGCGCATCGACTGGGGGTGAAAGTGTGGCGCCATGCCGAGCGTCCCTCGCCAACCCTTTGGCACTGGTCGGGCTCTGGTCGGAGTTCGATCGACAATGACGATCTCTCGTGCGCGGCCGCGCCTGACAATCGCTGTCGCGCATGCCGATCCAACCGCTCCGGCGTCGATGATCGGGATTTTCATATCTTTCACCCTTCAACAGAGCTCGGATATTCATATCTTACTTCTGCGGCGCGATCCTGCTTGGTCGCCTGATCTTTACCCAGTTCATCTCTTCTGGGAGATCTATTCCGTCCTTCGGGAAGGATAGCGTGACGGTCGTTCCGAAATCGGTAAACCGTCTCTCGACGGAGCCTCCGAGTTCTGTCGCAAGCGCATTTACAAGGCGCGTTCCCAGACCCGGATTAAAGCCTGGAAACGCGGAGCCGTCGCCGTCGTCGCTCACCTGACACACGATCCGGTCGGATGCGCCATGGATGGCGATTGAGATACGGCCCGAACGCGTACCAAACGCATGCCGACAGGCATTGTTGATCAACTCGGAGACAATGAGGGTAGCGCGCCAGCTGCGAACAGCGTCGAGCAGGACAGGTCTGCCAACAGCAAGAAGCAAGGTGATTCCGCGACCCGCGATATCGGAAGACGAGGACATGGCGCAGCATAGTCGTGTTATTCTGTCAGTAAAGTCGACAAGACCTTCTTCATGCGGAGGCCGCAGGACACGATGTGTCTCGGCAACGCAGTAAAGGTGATTGATCACTTCGTCCAGCGCGGACTTCGTTTCCTGGCTGGAGGAGCGGGCTGCTACCGTGAACGCAAAAGAAATTGCACGCGTATATTCGTTATGGAACTCGATGAAGAAGCTCCGCCGCGTGGAGGAAAGATTGTCCGCTCTGGCTTTGTGTGGGTAGCGACCCTTGATTCATGACAACCTCCTTCACCGATCAATTCCGTGTCTCATTTGTGCGCATTCGAAGCGAGGCGGAGAAAAAGAAAGGTCCGGCTGCCGACATGCCGTCGGGAGCGCTTGCGCGGGCCGCTAGCAGCGAACTCCGTGTCGCGGATCGACCGGTCGAAAATCGCACCCGCGTGCGACACGATAGAGGGGCCCGCTGAGGCCGCCGTTCTGTCGCCGGAGACCCACTGCCGCGCCTTCCTTTTCACCATGTTGCGTTTCTGGCGGTCGACGTCGGTTTGGAACGGGGATGGACATCCTCGTCCCGCGGACGAAGCCCGCAGGTCCCGCTGGGAACTTGTCGAGAGTTGAGTCGTCCCAGGCAAGGTCAACTGTGGCCGTGGCGACCCAACGTCTGGAGCCAGTCGTTGTGCCGTCCCCGCGGCCAACGACTTCCGCGAGCGACGCACCCCTCTTGTTCCGATCGGGAGAAATCGAGTGGCAGCGTGTGCATGCGGTAAACTCATGTCTTTCCGCGACAGGACCTCCGGCGCCATAGCTCACCATCGGGCCTAGGAGCAATGTCACAAGAATAGAACCCACTCCTACTTTCGCAAAGGCAACAGTAAATCTCATGGTCCACTCTAAATACAACGTTACCGGCGAAAGGTTGTTAGTGATTACTACAATCGGAATAATGGCTCTATCCTACAGAAGTTGATGTGCGCGCTCCATTGATTTGCGGGAGGAATACCTTCGTTTTACAAGGATACCTTCGTTTCAAGCTTGCATAGTGCCGAGACGATGAAACCGATAGGGAGGGGTCAAATCCCGACTTATATTATTGCTGGACCGGAAGCCCGTCACCCTCGACGAGCGGGTTCTCACTGCCACTACAAACTGGAGCTTTTCAGAAGCAGGAACTGGCAATCCATCGAGCATTTGGAGTGGCACTCCATCTTCGCAACGTACGCTCGTATCACCCGTCGCATCCCCTGCAGGCTGCACCGAGGCCAAGACCCCTCGAGCAGCTGCTTGCCTATCGGATCGTAGTGGTTCGTGCCCCGTTGACCATTGCGAGGGCAGCCGCTCAGGCTAATGGCGCGATGACGATCTCGCGCCAGAATCGATGGCCTCATCTCCAGTTCTTGGTTTGGGACCCTGGATCGAGCTCGTCGCCCATGTGTCGTCCGCTCACGTGTCCTGTTTGTCGCGATGGCCCTCAAGCGCGGTGCGGAGACATTTGATCAAACTCGGTCCAGCGAATGGCTTTGCCAGGAAGCAAGTTGCCCCCGCCTTCAGCGCTCTCGCGCGGCTCATTTCGTCAGGGAAAGCCGTTATGAAAATGAATGGCACCCGATAATCCCGGGAGCGCAACATCGTTTGCAGTTCCAAGCCGCTCATACCTGGCATTTGCACATCCGCAATCACGCACGACGTGTCATTCAAGTAGTCCGACTGCAAGAAGTGCTCAGCCGACGAGAACGATTGGACCGTGTACCCGTACGACCTCAGAAATTTACAAGTCGCCGCACGAACAGACGCATCATCGTCGACGACGGAAATAACTAAAAGCGGTGACAAGATTGGCCTTCCTGACGCCGGACCCCGGTGCTGGCCAGCATAACCACCCGCTGAAAGATGGCCTGTCGATCAACGGTTTGAAATCATACTTTGGTTTTGCCAGGGGCTTCGCTCGACAGGCGTGGATCGTAGCGGAACGCCTATGTCGGCGCGACAGGAGCGAGAATTCCAGGCAGTCCGGCGCGCCGTCGAATCGTGACGATCGGGATCTCGGCGCCCATCGCCTCTTGCAAGGCCGGCGCGAGCGTACGGAAGTCATTCGGATCGATGATGATGCCATCGACGTCCTAAGCGATAGCATCTTCCACATCGGCGATTTGCTTGGAAGAGGAGCGTTGTCCGTCGCTTTCTACGAAAGCGATGTTGCCGAGCTTAGTCGCCTCGGCCTGGATCGGACTCATCATGTCTACGAAGAACGGGAACGCCAAATCCAAAGCGGACGCCAGGATCGTCAGGTGTTTGTTTGCGGCTTCAGCGGGCGCTACGACGGCCAGTCCGAAGCTCGTTGCGGGCGGCAAGCTTCCGCATTCTGCGGAAATTTCGCAGCATCTTCGGTTCGCTCATCCTGCGCTCGCCGCTGGGGGCTACTGCTCTGCCCATAGCGGAACAGTGAAGCGGACATCGGCGCCATGCGGCGCGCGCGACGACACCCACAAACGTCCGCCGTGAGCTTCGACAATTGATCGGCAGATCGAAAGCCCCATTCCAAGGCCGTCCGATTTCGTCGTGAAAAAGGGTTCGAACATATGTTCCGCGACTGCCGCGTCTAACCCCGCGCCAGTGTCTTTGACAGAAATGAGCACGCTGCCTTGCTCATCGAACAGCGAGGATACCGTCAGCTCTCTCGTGCGTTCCGTCACCTCTCTCATGGCTTCGACGCCATTCATGATGAGGTTCAAAAGCACTTGCTGCAATTGAACGCGATCGCCTACGACCGGCCGGCCGCCGGCGGCCACCGCGGTGCGTAGCACGACGTCGTGCCGCCGCAATTCGCCTTGGGCGAGCGCCAGCACTTCTCTGATCACGTCATCGACATCGAGCTTGGTCAGCCGCGGCCCGGACTTCCTGGCAAGCGCCCGCAGACCGCGGATCACGTCCGCCGCGCGCATGCCATCCTGCGCGATGCAGGAAAGCGCATCCCGCACCTCGTCGAGATCGGGTTCCTCCCGGTTCAGAAACCGCAAGGCGGCGTCGCTCTGGGTCACGATGGCGGTGAGCGGCTGGTTGATCTCATGGGCGATCGACGCTGTGAGTTCGCCCATTGTCGTCAGGCGCGCCATTCGCTCAAGGTCCGCCCGCGCGTCTCTCAGCGCCTCTTCGGCGCGCTTGCGTTCGGTGATGTCAACCGCGACCGCGGCGAGGAAAGGCGCGCTTCCGGCAACCGGCGCGAGAAAGGCGTCGAGCACCGCCCAGGTTACGCCGCCATCTTTGCGCCGGTAGCGTTTCTCGATGTGCTGTGCGTAGAGCTTACCCGTGGAATTGGCCGCGATGGCCGCCTCGGTGGCCGCTTGATCGTCCTCGTGGGTGATGTCGGCGGGAAAGAGGCGACGGAGTTCTGCGTCAGAGTAGCCGGTCATTTTCTGAAAGGCGGGGTTGGCCGCGACGTAGTGCCGGTCCGGCCCGATCAAGGCGACGCCAACCGGGACGCTCTCGAACAGATTGCGCCAGCGCTCCTCGCTCATCATCAGTTCGCCATAGAGGCGCGCATTGTCCAGCGAGATCGCGGCCTGCGACGACAGCAACTCCAGCAGCAATATCCGCGCAGGAGTGAAAACGTGCGACGCCAGGTTGTTCTCCAGATAGAGCGCCCCGACGAGCTTGCCTTGCTTCACCAAGGGCAAGCAGAGGACGGACCGGGCGCGCTTCTGAAGGATGTAATCATCTCCTGAGAACGGGTCTTCGGCCGAGGCGTCGTCCAGGATCACGCTATGCCGCGTTCGGATCACGGTATGGAGAAGCGATTGGGGCATATCGGCTGCTGTCATCGCCTTCTGTCGGATCGTGACCTCGACCGTCTTTTGGTCGGTTCTGGCCTCGGCCTCGATCCACGGCGTGTCGCCATGCAGGAGAACGAGCAGGCCGCGCTGAGCGCCGGCGTGTTCGAGCGCGATCGTCATCAAGGTTTGGATGAGGCGCTCGAGAACGATCTCGCCGGATACCGCTTGCGACGCCTTGACAACCGTCCCGACGTCCATCTGCTCGACCGACGCGTCGATCGTGGCGGTGGACTGCGACGTCGCCGACTGCTGCCGTAGATGAGGGTGGGCTTGGTCCATTTGACGAACTTTTCCGTCGGCCCCCCACTGAAGATAGCAGGATCGAGCGTTCCGCAGATAAGCGTTGGAAATCGTCTCAAAGCCGCGCGCCGCGTAGAAATTCGCGGCCAGTTCGCAGGCGAGCCCCTCGTTCTGGATAAAGCCATGCTCGCCGGCTGACCGGATGGCCTCTTCGTAGAGGCGCTCGGCGTCCAGTTCCCGCCCTTCCAGACGCGCGAGCTCGGCGCCAACCAACGCTGCCCGATTTGCGAACGTTGCAGGACAGTTGTCTGCCCAGACCTGTATTTGCTTGAGATGCGATAGCAGCGCCTCCAGATGCTGAGGCCGCTCCTCTGCCGAGACCGTATCGCAGCGGGCCGCCCGACCAAGTGCCCCATAGAAATGGAATTCGGGCAGCTCTACTTGTGTCGGCACGGTCCAAAGCCGTGACTCGGCTTTCAATGCGGCCGCGACAGCAGATGCGCCGTTGCCGGCGTGCACGCACGCTTGCAGCTTTCGGATCCAATAGCGGGCCGCGGAAATGGCCAGACGGGGGTTATCGTCCAGATGTTGCTCGAAGCGGCTCTCGTCGAACTCCGAATCATTGAAGGAGTTGAAGTCCCGTGTAAGTCCGCGGAGCATCTTTATGAGTCTCTGCTGCGCGGTAATGAGGTCGGTGATGAGACCGAACCGCACCTCCCCCACGAATGCCAGCGCGTTCTCGACCTCGCGCTCGACTTCGCCGAGCGGATGTCCGGAGGCGAGAAGATTGGTATTCAAGTCGGCGCGGCTATAGGCGGCGTAAGTGAGGTCTCCGGTCCTCTGCGCCTCGTCGAAAGCGCGCCGCAGGAAAACGCGGCTCGCTGTCAGGGGCTGCGTCCAATGAGCGACATGGACGGCGAAGACCAGGTAGACGCGCGCGCTGAGGCGGTCAAACCCACGCTTCTCGACCAGATCCAAGCCAAGCTTGCCGAGGCGGAACCCAGCCTGGTAATCTCCGAAGTACCTCCCCACGACACCGCCTAGCCAAGCATAAGCGAGGCATGAACCGTCGCTGTTACCGTGCTCCAAGCTGAGGGTCGCCATCCGACCGATGACGAGGCGGAAAAGATTCTCGTCGGTGAACAATGCTGGCGACACCAGCGCCGTGAGCACGTCCATGGTCGCGCAACGGTCGGGATCAATCATCCGCGGCAGATCCAGCAGCGCCTCGATGGAGCGATCGCCAAGCGCGCGCCACAAGCGATCATATTCCCGACGGACGTCTTCCACTGTCGCTTGCGACGGCCACTGTCGGTCGAACCGCCGTAGATAGTTGAGACCAACAGCCACGGCGCTGTCGCTGTGATCCAAATGCGTATAGAGGTTGAGACGCACGCATGCGACGGAGGCGGAGTCAAGTATAGACAATGCACGAACGGAGAGGACCGATAGCCGTTCTTCCGCCGAAGCTAAGTTGCCTGTCAAATATTCGCACTCAGCCCAATTGAGTTCGAGGTCGAACACGAGTCGGTAGTTCAACTCCCAGCCGTCCTCTCCGAGCAGGCCGCGGCCTACGGAGCAATATTGCAAGGCTGCGGCATAAGCGGTCGCGGTCTTCGCGCGCCTGCCTGCGATCAGGTTGAGTTCGGCGATTTGCTCGCGTTCCTTTGGCTCTGTGATCAGCGCAGCGCCGCGGTCCAACTGATTCACGATAACGAAGATTTTTTCTTCGCGCTCTTGCGGCGTGGTCCGCGACGCCAGCAATCGGCCGATTCGAAGGTGCGCCATGGCGCGCTCGCTTTCGGGGATAAGCCCATAAGCGGCCTCCTGGACGCGGTCATGGATAAATGCGTAGGCGCCATTATTGATATGGACGAGACCGGCCCGGGCAGCTTGCCAAAGCGCTGTGTGGACCGCCGACTTTGTCCTTCCGGACACCAGGTCCAGCGTGGCGATCTCAGCGACGTTTCCAAGACAGGCCAACAATCCCAGCGCTTCCTGCGTCGTATGGGCGAGACGGCCCAGCTTCGCGGCCATAAGGTCTGCAACATTGTCAGTGAAGCCCCTGGCTCGGATACGCTCAATATTCCAGTGCCAGGCTGATGCGTCCGAGTCGAATGCGATCAGCTGGTCTTCTGCCAGCGCCGTGAGAAATTGGATCACAAAGAACGCATTGCCTGCGGTCTTCTCGAACACCAGTTCGGCGAGCGGATGCACATGCTCCGCTTCCGTATGCAGGGTGTCCGTAACAAGCCGCCCCACGTCGTCGGGCGCCAGAGGGGTGAGCACGATCTCCTGGACGCTCGCCCCGGCTTTGCGTATCTGCCCCAGCGTCCGAATGAGCGCGTGTGAGGGGCCGACTTCGTTATTACGATAGGCGCCGACCAGCAGGAGGTGACGCACGTCCGGGTCGGTGACCAGGCGCTCGAGTAGTTCGAGCGTCGCTGCATCCAGCCATTGCAAATCGTCGAGAAACAGCGCGAGAGGGTGCTCTGGCCGCGCGAACACGCCAAATAATCGCCTGATCACCATGTGAAATCTATTCTGCGCCTCCTGCAGCGGAAGATCCGGGATCGGCGGCTGCTCGCCGATAATGGCCGCGAGTTCCGGAATCAGATTGACCATGAGCTGGCCATTCGGACCAAGCGCGTCGAGCAAGGCATCGCGCCAACGGCCGAGCTCCGCTTCGTCGCGGCCAAGGATTCGATGGACAAGACTTTGAAACGCCTGAGCTAATGTTGCGTAAGGAATGTCACGTTTGTACTGGTCGAACTTTCCGGCGGTGAAGAGGCCTCGTGGCGGGACCAGTAGCTTGTGCAGTTCGCCCACGAGGGAGGACTTGCCGATCCCGGCATAACCGGACACCAAAACCAGTTCAGCGCTTCCGTGAGCCACCACCCGATCAAAAGCCTCGACGAGCGTGTCTATCTCCGCCTCGCGTCCATAAAGCTTTTCGGGGATCAGCAGCCGGTTCGGTACGTCGCGCGCACCGAGCGGGAAATGGCCGACGCGCCGGTCGGCCTCCCAAGCCGCCAGGCACTTGCGCAGGTCCGTCTCGAGGCCTGACGCGGTCTGATAACGATCCTCCGCCGGCTTGGCGAGGAGTCGCAAAACGATGGCCTCGATAGGGCCGGGAATTCCCTTCACCCGCTCGCCGGGCGGAATGGGCGGCCGGGCGATATGACAATGGATCCATTCCATAGGATCGGATGCGGAGAACGGAAGCGCCCCGGTTAGCATCTCGTATAGGGTGACCCCGCAGCCGTAGAGATCGCTCCGCGAATCGATCGAGCGGTTCATCCGGCCGGTCTGCTCGGGCGCCATATAGACGAGCGTCCCGGCGATCACCTCGGGTGGTCCAAGGGCCTGGCGCTCTCGCGGCAGGCGGGACGCGATGCCAAAACCGGTTAGCCGGACCGCACCGGTGGCGACGTTGACGAGGATGTTGGCCGGCTTGATATCCTTGTGGATGAGGCCTCGCTTGTGGAGCTGTGTCAGTGCGGTCGCCAGGCCGATGGCAACACGCAGAAACGCCGTGATCTCCCAAGGCTGCCCCAGGAGCCGCGACAGGGGCTCGCCGCCTGGGTCCTCCATCAGGAGCGTAAGCCGCCCCTTGTGAGGCTCCAGTCTCAGGGGTCGGGCCGCCCAGCCCGGGTCGAGTTCGTCCCGCAGAGTATAGGCGTGTCGCAGCCGCGTGAGAGTTCCGGGCGAGGGCTGCGCCGATGAGGGTGTGGCCGCGAGGAGTGGGAACGGTTCGCCGTCCCACGCGCCCCGGGAAAGGACGAATTCCCCGTCCTCCCACAAGATCTCAGGCATATGTCCGGACGAGGCCGCCATGGTATGGCCTCTCTAAATACGTCATTTCGCGCACGGCGCCGGGCGTGTCCGCAGAAATGATCGCCGGCGGAGCTCGATGTAGCGCGACCGAGGTACCAAACGCGACTAAAGCTCCTAATCGCACTCTGGATCTCGCGCAAGGCATTGGCTCACCATCGCATCTCCAGGGCTCACAACTCAAGTTAAAGGCCATCAACGAACAGCGTACGGGCGCGCGTCTCGGTATCGAGTTTGGTCCCCTCGCAAAAGAATGAAACGTTTTCTTCCCAATGGTCTATGTTCACGCTATGTCTTAGTTTGACGGCCCGAGCGGGGACGTGCGGTACGAGTTAGGCACGGAAACAGGGACGGCGCATACAGCGGCCTTCGTCCGGAGGAAAGGGAAAGAAATAATTCTTGCCGGCCTCTTGCCGGTAACGCACTGATAAGTCTTATTCGGCGCCATAAATGGAAGGAACTGGAGAACTTTGGAGGGCCCTTCCTGCTGCCAGGTCCAGTGCCGCCACACATATAGCTGTTATGTCACAGGAACGAATTCAGCGAAACAATGTGTTCGCCTCAATACGCTTACTGTTAACGACGCCGGAACTTCAGTCTGATCGACCGAGAAATAGCGTGCGGATCCATCCGCGAGGGTGCCTTGATCTAGCCCCATGGGCGAATTCCTGGTTCAATAGCCAATCCAACTTGTCTCGATCGCGTGGCATCACTTAGCCGTCCTTTGCGTGGCCTGTGATCGTCACGCAATTTAAGTCGGCTGCGCAATTGGGCCATGGTGATTTGGTAGGAAGAAATGGTCTGTTCGTTTCTCACAAGCAACCCTTCGTATGATCCCTTTTTCGGAGCGCTTGATCGAGGGTCTCGACGCAAATCAGTGGATCGCGCTCGTTGAGCTCGCAATTAAGCCGTTGAGAAGGAATGAACAGTCCTCGTGGCGGCAACGCGGTTCTTCGCTTCGCCTGCCGGTCGCCGTCTAGATGTCGGGGGACTCAGGCCGCCGTTAATCGGTTGCGCTGGAACAAACGAGCCGTTGCGAACGAACTCAACTTGCGCAAAGCTCGATGTCGCTCTAGCGAGCGATCGGGAAAGAAGGATGGTCAATTTTTTTGCTTGATCGTCGAAGCCAAGGCGAATGTCGGGGGCCTCCCGGGAGGCACACTGCGCCACAGCCCAGTTGGCCTTCGCTTAGGAGGGAACTCTCGTGACGCAGCGAAGGCCGCCTGGACAGATTGATGCGGCGCCCGAGACGCCAATCGTCCTCGTCGTCGATGACGACGCCGCAGTGCGCGAGGCGCTTAGCAGATTGCTTCGATCGGTCGGCCTCGAGGCAAGATTGTTCGCCTCGACGGCGGAATTATTGGAGCACAAGTTCCCTGAGGCGCCATGCTGCCTGGTGCTCGACATCAGACTGCCCGGAGTGAGCGGCCTCGACTTCCAGACTAGACTGACCAACGCGAACATTCACGTCCCCGTTATCATGGTTACCGGCCATGGTGACATTCCGATGTCCGTCAGGGCTATGAAAGGAGGAGCCGTCGACTTCCTGACGAAGCCCTTCCGCGATCAGGACATGCTCGACGCTGTCGCGCAAGCGATCGAACGGGACCGGAAGCGACGTGATGGTGAAAAGTCCCTCGCCGACCTACGCGGGCTGTTCGAGTCGCTCACGGCCCGCGAGCGGGAGATTATGGCGCTTGTCACTTCAGGGTTGATGAACAAACAAGTCGCAGGCGAACTCGGGCTCAGTGAAATTACTGTCAAGATCCATCGCGGTCACATCATGAGGAAGATGGGCGTGCGTTCCCTGGCCGACCTCGTGAGGGCGGCCGAAGCGCTTGAACTGCATCAGGCGGAGAAATCCTCGGCGCAAAAGTCTTTATGAATTTATTGTTCTGCTGCTTCGTGCACCAAGTCATCAGCGACGCTTTCGGACGTCGCCTCGAGCACGTGGCACGATTGGCCTCTGCTCAGTTCCCCGAAGCAGAGTGACTTCGGGGTCCCCCAATCGAGAATCGCGATTGACCTGCGCCACCGGAGATTGTGCCTGAGGGCCGTCAGGCGACAGCCCCAAGCGCCAGGCGCATGAGGCCGGGCGAGTGGTGCGCCAGCGTCGCCACGCGCAAATCCAAACCTTTGTCTGACGAATTCAAACCTAAGACCGGTTGCAGCGCACCAATGTGCGGTCCACGGCAACCTAAGGAGGATGGTGGGATCCGCGGGGAGAGCGCTAGGCTTACCGCACATCGTCGGACGAACGATACGAGACGTAGCAAAGGAAGGATCATGAACGATACGGCTGCACTCCCGCTTTAACGGTTCGGAACAAGCGCTGAAAGCCTCGCGCTCGCATACCGGGCAACCGCTTGAAGCCGCGATTGGCTTTGTTGGTCTTGGTCAGGCAGTCCTACGCGCCCGGATTCCGCCAGCCCCTGGTGTTTAAGGATGTACGTTTGGCGCTGGCCGAGGCAGAGAACGCAGGCGCGCCACGACCTGGTGCGAGACCGGCTCATCACAGGAATCGCTCGCGGCTATGCAGATCTCGACTGGGACCGCACTCGGTCTGATCGCAGCCGAGGAAGCGGGGCTCGACGTCAACCCGTAATCGCCCCATCGAGGATGGAGGAACAGCATGGTCAGTCAAATCGAGACGCTTGAAATCGACACAAAGTTTTTCGCCAATCCCGGCGACATGCTCGAAATATCACGCATTGGGCTCGGGACATGGGCGATCGGTGGATGGATGTGGGGCGGAACCGATGAAGCAGACGCGATACGCACCATTCACGAGGCCATCGATCGTGGCGTCACGCTGATCGATACGGCGCCGGCCTATGGCTTCGGCCGCTCGGAGGAGATCGTGGGCAAAGCGCTGGCCGAGGGTGGACGGCGCAAGCGCGCCCAGATCGCGACCAAGGTCGGTCTTGACTGGAGGGATGGGCAGCCGTTCCGCAACGCCGGCAGGACTCGCATTCGCAAGGAGATCGAGGATTCCCTGAAGCGTCTGCGCACCGACGTCATCGATATCTATCAGGTGCATTGGCCCGATCCCAACGTGCCGATCGAAGAATCCGCTGGAGCGATGGCTGATTTGCAGTGCTCCGGCAAGATTTGGGTGATCGGCCTTAGCAATTTCAGCCCCTCCCAGATCGAGGCGTTTCGCAAGGTTGCGCCTGTGCAGGCGGTGCAGTCGCCATACAATCTGTTCGAGAGAGCGATCGAAAACGACGTCCTCCCTTATTGTCGGCAGAGAAACCTTGTCACGCTTGCCTACGGCTCATTGTGCAGAGGTCTGCTATCCGGCCACATGACGGCACAGACACAGTTCACCGGGGACGACTTACGAAAGATCGACCCGAAGTTCAGAGTTCCTCGATTTTCGGAATACCTGCGAGCGGTTGAGAGGCTCGACCACTTTGCGCGAGCAAACTATGGAAGGCGGGTCATCCATCTCGCCTTGCGCTGGATTCTCGACCGACAGGATTCAATGATCGCGCTTTGGGGCGCACGGCGACCGGACCAACTCGCCCCGATCGCGGGCCTGTCGAGCTGGCATATCAACTCGTCCGCGATGGCCGAAATCGATCGGATTCTATCGGAAACGGTCGTGGATGCCGTAGGTCCGGAATTCATGGCCCCTCCTGTTCGGCTTGCGGCCTGAAACGAAATCGTGAAGGGATCCATCGGCGGCCAAGGGCGACATTGCATCGAATCCGCGACGTTCGAACCTAGTCATTGATGCTCCGGCCCGGCAGAGGCCTGCTTGACCAGCTGGCGAAATAAGCGCCTGCTCCACTTGGAGTTGCCCACTATGTCAAGCCAACCACCGGCGCCTTCTGGCAGCGCGCCAGGCGTCCAGGTTACCGAGCCGGAAGCCGGCCCAGTCTTCGAGCCCTATGAGAGCCCTGCCGGAGGCTGGGGCGCATTGCGCGCTGTTGCGCAAGCCCTTCGCGAGCAGAGCGTCGTTCTGAAGGGCTCAGAGGCGCTGCTGTCGATGAACCAGCCTGACGGCTTCGACTGCCCAGGATGCGCCTGGCCGGACCCGAAGCACACCAGTTCGTTCGAGTTTTGCGAGAACGGCGCGAAAGCGGTCTCTTTCGAGCTCACGAAGCGAAAGGTGACGCGGGAGTTCTTCGCGGCCTACACCGTCAGCGAACTGGAACAGCAAAGCGATTACTGGCTGGAGGAACAGGGCCGCCTGACGGAGCCGATGCGCTACAACGGCACGACCGATCGATACGAGCCGATCAGCTGGGAAAACGCCTTCGCGGCGATCGGTGCGCATCTTCATGCGTTGGAAAGCCCCGACAAAGCCGACTTCTACACGTCCGGCCGCACTTCGAACGAAGCCGCGTTTCTTTATCAGCTCTTCGTGCGGCGGTTTGGCTCCAACAATTTCCCCGACTGCTCCAACATGTGCCACGAAGCGACCAGCGTCGGCCTGCCCGAGAGCATCGGCATCGGCAAGGGCACTGTTGTGTTGGAGGATTTCGAAAAGACAGACGCGATCTTTGTGATCGGGCAGAATCCCGGGACCAACAGCCCGCGGATGATGACGCCGCTGCGCGAGGCGTCCAGGCGCGGCGTTCCGATCGTGGCCATGAACCCGCTGCGCGAGCGCGCGCTCGAACGGTTCGCGGCGCCGCAGGACCCGATCGAGATGGCGACCTTCAGGTCGACGCCGATCGCGAGTGAATATTGCCAGGTCCGCGTCGGCGGCGACGTCGCGGCGCTGAAAGGGGTGATGAAGCTCGTTCTCGAAGCGCACGAAGCGGCCATCCGTTCGGGTGGAGAACCGGTGCTGGATCTTCCCTTCATCGAGGAACATACGTTCGGCTTCGAAGCGCTGAGCGAGGATCTGCGTCGAACGTCGTGGGACGACATCTTGCGCGTCTCGGGCTTGCCGCGGGCCCAGCTCGAACGTGTGGCGCGAATTTATGTGCAGGCGAAGTCGGTCATCGTCTGCTTCGGCATGGGCATAACCCAGCACCGTTACGGCACGGAGAACGTCCAGCAGATCGCCAATCTCCTAATGCTGCGAGGCAATATTGGCAGGCCCGGCGCAGGCATATGTCCCGTCCGCGGCCATTCCAATGTGCAGGGCGACCGGACTGTCGGCATCGACGAAAAGCCTAGCGCGGACTTGCTCGGCCAAATCGAGAAGGTGTTCGGCTTTCGACCGCCTCAACAGCGTGGGCGAGCGGTAGTGGATACGGTTCAAGCGATCCTCGACGACCGGTCGGAGGTGTTCATCGGCCTTGGCGGTAACTTCGTCGCGGCGGTCCCTGACACCAAGATCGTGCGAGAGGCAATGCGGCGACTGAAGCTGACCGTGGGGATCAATACCAAGCTCAACCGCGGCCATGTCGTGCACGGCCGCGAGGCGCTGATCCTGCCTTGCCTGGCCAGAAGCGACATCGATATCCAGGCGACTGGCCGTCAAAGCGTGACGGTCGAAGACAGCATGTCGATGGTGCATGCGTCGAGCGGCCTCGTAAGGCCGCCGAGCCCTGATCTCAAATCCGAAGTTTCGATTGTCTGCGGCATGGCGCGCGCCACCCTGCCGGGCAGCGGGATCCCTTGGGACGCCTTCGAGGGCGACTACAACCTTATCCGTGAAAAGATCGAGGCTGTGTTTCCGAAACTGTTTGCCGACTTCAATGTCCGCATTCGCGTCCCCGGCGGCTTCCACCTCTATAATGGTCCGCGAAACCGGGAATGGAATACGGCGACAGGTCGCGCAAACTTCCTTGTTTGCGCCGGCGTCGCGGAAGACCCCGAGGTTCAAGACCCAATGGCGCTGCAACTCACGACGATCCGCAGTCACGATCAATACAATACGACGATCTACGGCCTTGATGACCGTTACCGCGGCGTCTTCGGAGGCAGGATGGTCGTCTTCATGAACAAGGATGACATGGCGGATCGTCAGATCGAGCCCGATGCGTTCGTCGAACTTGAATCGGTAACAGACGGCGGCGACGTGCGCCGGACCGCGGGCGGCTTCAAGGCGCGGCCCTACGATGTCCCGCGCGGTTCAATCGCCGCGTACTATCCCGAGACGAACGGCCTGCTGCCGCTGAGCTATCACGACAAGAAAAGCAAGACGCCGTCTGCAAAATCGATCCCAGTGGTTGTAAGAGCGAAGCTAACCGCCCGACACTCGTAAATCGCCACATGGGATATCCGCAGTAAACGCCAAGAACGGCTGCTGCCTCCGTTGTTAATAGAAGTGAGTTTGTGAAACTCTATTTCTATTCGGCGATCTAGGATAGGTCGGCTCCGTCGAAGGCCCCTTGCGGTCGACGAATATCAGAAGGCCGTTGTGGTCCAATTATCGCCAGACAATTACGAGAATGAGCTGAAGAAATTAGACAAGCCTACGAAAATAGGTCGGCGTGCAACGTTTGGTTTAGAGGCATATACCCAGGTCCTCATTTTTATATTGAACTCCTGAGGCTATCTATTTGTTGCGACGGAGTCGTCGCTTCTGCAAGGGAGATTTACAATGACCACTCGCAACAGGTTTGCCGTTTTGGCGCTGCCGCCTGAAGGGCTGCCGACGTGGCCCGGCCCGCGCCTGCGTTCGCAGCGAGCCGGAACATTAGGCGGCGCTGGAACCTTCGAATTCCCACCCGAAACGACCGGACCCGTCAAAGCCGCAACGCAAACGCCTACCCCAATCAGTCCCTCGACGGGGCGACGGCATGCTGAGACTACGATGCTGCGCAAAATCTTAGTCCTGGCCGCGGCGGCTGCCCTGTGCGCAGGGGCGGCAAACGTGGCGACCGCGCGAGGCGGAGGGGGCGGAGGAGGGCACGGCGGGGGAGGCGGTCATGCCGGTGGCTTCGGCGGCGGAGGATTTGGAGGTGATCATGTCGGTGGTTTCGGCGGCGGGTTTGGGGGCGCTCACGTCGGTGGTTTCGGCGGCGGGTTTGGGGGTGCTCACATCGGTGGGCTCGGGCGTGGCTTTGGCAGCCACTTCGGAGGTTCAGGGCTCGCCGTTTCAGGACCCGGAGGCGGCTTTGTGAACCACCTCGGCGGATCCGGACTCGGCGGTCTCTCTTTAGGCGGATTCCGAAGCGCCCCCTTGGCAAACGACCCCGGTCACTTCGCAAACCCCTCTGCTCTGGTCGGCGAGCGCCCGCCGACAATCGGGGCCAGACTGCATATCCACAACAGAAGGCATCATCGGCTCGGTTACTACACCGGCGACTGCTACGACCCCGGCATCAACAACCCCTATCTCTGCCAGCCTTACGCGTCATGCCCATGTTCGGAGTAGCAGCCGACCTTTAGGTTGATCGGGTCGGCCGTTACCGCAAGTTGTCCGCGACCGGACCAGCGCGCCCCGGGGGATGGAGGCATACCTCGCCGTCGCGCCGACGGCGCGTCATAGTTGAACCATCCGCCATCGATCTTCAGATAGAGTTCGTCGAGATGCCAAGTCGCATATCAAGACTTCGCAGGCTGTGTCGGGTGAGATTGTCCTTGAGAACTTGATCAAGACACTGATCGGGATCGCGGTCGAGCATGCGGGGCTGAACGAGGCCTCCCGATCGTCCGCGCGATGACCTGTTGTGGGTCGAGGCGGAAGCGATCAACGGCCGCAAAGCGGTTGAGGTCAACCTTCAACAGGCGCTCGGAACTCCCGGTATCGATGCTGCAATACGTCATCCGGACCCAGGAGCCGGTGATTTCGGATGACGCCTCGAGGAAAAGCCGTTCCCGGCGGACAAGTACGTCAATTCCAGGCAAGTCCGATCGGTTCTCTGTCTGCCGCTGATCAAACAGGCCAAGTTGATCGGACGCTTATCTCGAGAACAACGCGACGGCGTCCGTTTTCACTCCTGGCCGGATCGCGGTCTTGAAGCTGGCGTCGCGGGCTGCGATCTCGCTGATGGAGGATCGCTGACCGCGGCGGTTCGTCCCGATTCGGACATCGCAACCGGACTTCGATGCGTCGAACAACCCCGGCCTGGCGTCGAGAACTTAATCGAAGATGAGGGCGTCCGGCCAGGGTTATGTTAATGGTGATGCTCGGCGCGAGCGGGCTGTTGGGGCTGACGTTGGGCTTGGTATAGAAAACCGCGACTTACTGTGACGCATCCTCGAGATCGGCGTCGAAGTACCATTATTCGTAGCGGTCCCTCTCCGTGCCGATCCGCTGACCATCCTCGAACTCAGCGACTTCAACAGGAGCAATGCCAAGTCTCTTTTAATCGGCCGGACGATCCTCCAGCCGAAGGGAACCGTTCTTGCTGCGTTGCATGGGCTTTCTTTCGTTCGGCGACCGAGGTTTTAGACCGATGACCAGCCTATGTGGTCGGCGCTGTGGCGTCGGAGCGTATCCGAACCCTGTCGCCGGCGCCGAGAGTGACCGGGGGATCGAGGATGACCTGCTCGCCGGACGTCACTCCTGCGTCCGCTTCCACATACGTGCCGAAGTCGCGGGTCACTTTGAGCTTGCGCATCTCAGCCTTGCCGTCGTTGACCACCGCTACCTGCAAGCCATTGCGGTTGAAGATGATCGCTTCGGCGGGCACGACGAAGGACGGTGTCTTGCGCGGAATCTTGAGCTCGACCGTGCAATAGACGCCGGGCGGCAGCGCGTCGTCCGGATTGGGAATGTCGATCTCGGTCAGGAGCGTGCGTGTGCCGCTCTGCAGCGCGTCGGCGATCCGGGTCACCTTGCCGGGAAACTGGCGATTCGGAATCTCGGGTACGCGAATGATCGCGTCAACGCCTGGCGCGACGCCGAAGGCCGCGTCCTGAGGCACGTAGACGAATACGCGGATCACGTCCCTCTGCATCACCTCGAACATGAAGGTGCCGGTGTTGGCGTTTCCCTGCACCAGACTGCCGACGTCGACGTTGCGCTGCGCAACGACGCCGTTGAACGGCGCCGTCACCGATGCATAGTCGCGGTTCTGATGCAGCGTCATAAGCAATTTGTCCTGAGCCGCAATGTTGGCCCGCGCGACGCCGACTGCAGCTTCATCCGCCTTCAGGGTCTGGACGTCGATTGATCCCTGCTGCCGGGTTGCCCAGCCTTCACTGACCAGCGGCCGGTCCCTGTCCCAGGTCACTTGTGCGAGCTTCGAGTTGGCCTGCGCCTGATCCAGCGCCGCTTGGAGCTGATTGCGCGTCGCTTCGTTTTGGGAAATCGTGTCATCCTGCTCCGGCACTGCAAGCTCCGCCAGCACCTCGCCTTGTTTTACGCGATCGCCGATGTCGACGTTACGCTTACCGACATAGCCGGTCGCGCGGGCATAGATCTCGGCCTGCGCAAATGCGGCTGTCGTCGCCGGCAAGGTGACGGACATGACGGCGGCGTTCGCCTTGACTGTCGCGACGCGCACGCTGGGCACGAAATCACGCTCCTGCTCGGCCGTCGCGATGACCTGTTGCTGCAGCGCATAGTGGCGCCATGCGCCGAGCGCGACGCCACCGGCGAGCAACAAGAATGCGCCCGCGGCGAACACCCGCACGCCCCATCGGCGTCGCACCTTCGGGCGAGACTTCTGCGGGTTCTGGGTGTCACGATCGACCGGCCGGTCATCAAAACGATAGTCGGGAAGCCCGTCGGTTCGATTGCGAAAGCCAAGGTCATTCATCGGGGAGGTCCTCGAATACGCCATGGGCTGGCACGCCGTCGTTGCGCTTGCGCAGCATGGCAAAGAGATAGGGAACGACCAGCAGGGTGGTGGGGGTCGCAAACAGAAGGCCGCCGATCACCGCCCTGGCCAGCGCGGCATTCTGTTCCTCGCCGGCGCCGCCGATCGCCATCGGCATCATGCCGACGATCATCGCGCCTGCCGTCATCAGAACGGGGCGGACACGGATATGGCCAGCGTCAATCGCGGCCCGGAACGCCGTCCTGCCGGCGAGCTGCTGTTCCCGCGCGAAGGTGACCAGCAGAATCGAGTTCGCGGAGGCTACGCCGACCGCCATGATGGCGCCCATCAGCGAGGGGACGCTGAGCGTCGTACCGGTGATGAACAGCATCGTGACGATGCCGCACAAAGTCGCCGGGAGCGCCAGGATGACGACGAACGGATCGCCGAAATTCTGGTAGTTGACGACCATAAGCATATAAACGAACACGGCTGCGAACAGGAGACCGATGCCGAGGTCCCGGAAGGAATCGTTCATGCTTTGGATCTGGCCGAGAACTTGAATCGTGTTGCCGGGCTCGAGCTCCTTCTGCAGCTCCGCGACGACCTTATTGATGTCGTCGGAGACGCCGCCGAGATCGCGGTCCTGCACACTGGCGTAGATGTCGTAGACCGGCTGGATATTGGTCTGGTTGAGATCGGTGGGAACGGCGTCGCGCTGGAACGTCGCCACGTTGCTGAGGAGCCCGGGTATGTTGGGAACGGCCTCACGCTGCAACATCGCCGCGTTGCTTATGAGCCCGGGTGTTGGCGGACCGGCGGAAGCGATCGTGGTGGACACCGGCGTGTCGCCGAGCTCGCCGAGAGAGCTCACCTCATGCTCGGGCGTCTGGACCGCGATGTAATAGGGAATTCCGTTCGATGGATCGGTCCAGAAATTAGGCGATACCTGCTCCGACGAACTGAGACTGATGTTAAGATCATTGGCGACAGCCTGCGCGTTGAGACCGAGCTGCAACGCCCGCGACCGGTCGATTTTGGCCATGAAGGCGGGCGCATCGAGCTCCTGCTGGAGGTGGGCGTCAGCGACGCCAGGAATTGCCGCTATACGCCGCCGCAGCTGATGCGCCAGCCGCAGATTGGTGACGCGGTCGCGGCCGACCACGCGCGCATCGATCTGCGCCGGCAACCCGAAATTGAGAATTTGGGTGACCATGTCAGCGGCCTGGAAATAGAAGGTCACTGATGGAAAGGCGGCGGGGAGCGCCTCGCGGAGCCGGCGCACGTAATCGGCCGTTGGCGCATGTCCGTCTTTCAGGGCAACCAGGATCACCCCGTCGTTGACGCCGATGGTGGACCCGTCGGTGAAGGCGAGATTGTATGTTCGCTGCGGCACTCCGATATCGTCGACGATGAGGTCGCGATCTCGTTCCGGGATGACCTCGCGGATCTTGTCTTCGACCGCCTGAAAAATGTGCTCCGTCGTTTCGATACGGGTGGCGGCAGGCGCTCGGACATGAAGCTTGATCTGGCCACCGTCGATCGCGGGATAGAAGTCGCGGCCAACAAGGCTGAACATGACGCCGCCCAGCACGAGGATCAGCACGGCGACGACCGGGATGATCCAGCGCCGTTTCAGGAGCATCGTGAGCGCGCGGACATAGCCCTGGCGAAATTGCTCGAAGGCGCGCTCGAACCCCCGGTGAAAGCGCGTAAACCAGTTGCCCGAGCCGGGCGCCGCGTCGTGGTGTTCACCCTTGAGCAACAGGCCGATGATGACGGGCGTCAAGGTTCTCGACAGCGTATAGGACGCCAGCATTGCGAACACCACCGCAAGCCCGAGCGGCGTGAACAGGAACTTCGCCGGCCCTTCCAGAAACACCACCGAGGTGAACACGCAGCTGATCGCGAGCGTCGAGACCAATGTCGGGACAGCGATGCCCGCGGAGCCGTTCAGTGTCGCCGCCGCAAGGCTCATGCCTTCATCGCGCAGCCGGTGCGTGTTCTCGATCGTCACCGTCGAATCGTCGACGAGAATGCCTACCGCGAGCGCCATGCCGCCGAGGGTCATGGTGTTGAGCGTCTCACCGAGGAAGTAGAGGACGACGATTGATGTCAGGATCGACAGCGGAATCGAGATCAAGACGATCAGCGTCGACCGCCATGAGCCGAGAAAAAGCAGGATCATCAGCCCCGTGAGCCCTGCCGCGATCGCCCCCTCGCGGACCACGCTCGTAATCGACGCGGTGACGAGCTTGGACTGATCGAACAGTTCATTGATGCTGAGGCCAGGGGGCGCAGCCTCGCGCGCGACCTTCAGGACCTTGCGAACGCCATCGACGACGGCAAGCGTCGAGGCGCCGCCATTCTTGATGACGCTCAAGAGCACGGAGCGCCGGCCATTTTCGCGCACGATGTTCTGCTGCACCGCCCATCCGTCATGCACCTGGCCGACATCCCTGACAAACACGGTCTGCCCGTTGGCATATGAGATCGGAATATTGTTGAGGTCGGCGATGGTCGTCGGCATCGCATTGGTGCGCACCGTGTATTGCGTGTCGCCGATCTTGGCGAGACCCGACGGCAAAGTCAGGTTCTGGGCGTTGACCGCGTTCACGACATCCGCCGGCGTGAGCCCTTTGGCCGCAAGCTTGACCGGGTCGATGTCGACCATGATCTGCCGGTACTTGCCGCCGTCGGGTGTCGGGAACGTCACTCCATGAACCGGGGCAAGCTGCTGGCGCAGGTTGTAGATCCCGTAATCGTAGAGCTGCTGTTCATTGAGGCGGTCGGAGCTCAAGCTAAGCTGCAGGACCGGAACGCTCGACGCGTTGTACGCCACCACTGTCGGCGGCTGTATGCCAGCCGGCATCAGGGCGCGGATCGAATTCGTCGCCGAGACGATCTGCGCGATCGCGAGATCGAGGTTGACGTCCGGCTGGAAATAGATCTTCTGCACCGAGATGCCGTTGAGTGTCTGGGCCTCCATATCTTTGATGCCGTTGACGTTCGAGCTGATCGAGTACTGGCTATAAGTGGAGACGCGCTGCTCCATCTCCGGCGTGCTCAGGCCTGTGTACTGCCAGATCACCGAGACGACGGGAATGTTGATTTCCGGGAAGATGTCCATCGGCATCACGGTAATGGCGGTGAGCCCTAGAAATAGAATCAGGGCCGCGAGGACGTAGAAGGTGTACGGGAACTTCAACGCGAATCGAACAATGCCCATTGTCGGTCCTCGGGTCGCGTGACGTCGCCGTCACTCCGTGTTCGGCCTACCTGTCGAGCCTACGGGCCGTCCTCGCCACGAGACAGCGTGAACAGGACTGTCCGGCACGTCCGCAATCTTCGCCGTATGAAGGCCTCGCAACTGCCATCCCGCGAGATTGGGAGTATTCGAAACGGCATGAATAAACGTTAGGTCGTCGGGAGACTTTCGCCACTGGATAAAGGTTTCAACAGACTAAACTTTCGTTTCGCGACGCTCCGCAAAAATAGTGTAGCCGGGGAGAAGGGTCAGTCCGGCGATGTCGGCGCCTTCGCCGACGGTGAAGGGACCGGTAGCGACGCGCGTGCTACTAGATCGGTGACCCCGGGTGTTACGAGAACCTCACCTGCGCCAGCTTCGCTCATCATGTGCAGCAGCGTTGTCAGCGATGCGGGAGATATCGTCGAGGATTTGCCCTTGGCGGCCGATTGGGATGCATGGGATCCAGGAAAGTGTCGGTTCGCCCAGTGTGTTTCCTGAGCCATTCTGAATCGTATATCGCTTCGTTCTGGGCCTCATTACCCTCGTTCCAAGCGCGGTCGAAGGGCGTCAGCGCCTGCGTTGGGATGGTCGGGCCTGTGCCGTAAGAGCCATACGACGACGAGGCGCCGCTCACCGCATGCGCGGCAGTGGGCGCGGCGATGGCGACCGCAAGGCCGAAGCAGGCAAAGGTCTTGAGCATGGCGCTTCCCGAATGCGGGCGCAATCCAATTATAGTCATCGTATCTTCTCCTGTTCCGACAGCGAGTTAAGCTAGGAATGTAGCTGAGTATACATTGCGTGCTGCCGAAAAGACCACTCTACGTCCGTATGTTTTAGCCTCGCATCGGTTTCGCCAATCTATTCGTTGGTATTATTTTGAGGGCCAATCTCGCGGTGTGGATCCCCTGATCGCCTGACCTCCCTCTGCGCAGACGTGGTCATGACGTTCGCGCACGCCGCCTAATTAATTAGCTCGGGGAGCGCCGTCGATACTGTCAGTTCCCTCGCGCGTTCCGTTATACCAAGGCTCGCCGACCAGAACCCGTTGGCACATTCTCGCTTTCCGATGGACATGATCCGCCGAGGCTGATCCGTGAGCTTGTTCCAAGCGTCGCAGCACTGGTCGCGGATTTCGTCGTAGGATTTGAAGATGCGGTTCGAGAGCCAATTGTCGCGCACGAACTGCCGGACGTTTTCCTGCGGGTTCAGCTCCGGGCACTTTGCCGGCAATGGGACGAGCGTGATGTTGATCGCACGGTCAGGCCGACGGAGAGATGCCAGCCCCGCCTGATCATACGAAGGTTTGCATTCCCGAAACCAACAATAGATCTAAGTTTACCATCGTAGGATAGAATAATTGTGCGAGGAACGTAAATTAACCGCCCGACACGACATCACAAACTCAGCCGCATTCATTCACGATCAAACACGCAACGGGAGCCCCTCATGAAAATGCATTCGCTCGCGCGCTTCTTCCGACGACGCCGGACCTACAGGACCGTACTCCAGGAGCTTTCCGGCTATTCGGATCACGAGCTGCACGACATCGGTATCGATCGCGCCGATATTCACGCAATCGACCGCCGAATGTCGGAAAAGCAGCAGTAGGCGCCGATGTCCTTGACCATTGGTTGTCCGCGACAAGAGTCTGAGGTCCCCGACAAGTCGCAAGACGCCAAAGTCTCGCGAAATCGCGCAAGCCCACAATCCGGAGGCAACTGATGCCTGAAGACCAATCCTTCTCCACTCTCGCGGGCCGCCAAGCGTCGGAGGCTGAGCCCTCTGGCCGCCTGTCGGTTGGAGGCGAAATCGGCTTTGTCGGTCTCGGTCACATGGGGACGGCGATGGCGGCAAACCTTGCCGCGCCGGGACGTCGGGTCACCGCATACGTCCGTCGCCCGGATCAGATGGGCAAGCTCATCGGGCTTGGTCTCAGGCCCACAATGGAATTCGCCGACCTATTCGAGTGCGAGGTCGTCGTCAGCATGCTCCCCGACGACGACGCCGTTCGCGACGTCGTGCTCGGACGGCAAGACTCCGGCGGCGAGGGTCTCGCCTCAGGATTGAAGCCCGGAGCAATACATCTTTCCATGAGCACAATCAGCACAGCCATTGCATCTCACCTCGCGGCGGAGCATGCGCGTCACGGGCAAGGCTATGTGGCGGCGCCAGTCTTCGGGAATCCGGACGCCGCCAAGGCGCGCCAGCTCTTCATTGTCGCCGCCGGCGCCCCAGCCGACGTCGAACGCTGCCAGCCGCTGTTCGACAGTCTCGGACAAAGGACATTTGCCGTCGGCGCCGACCCCGGCCACGCAAACCTCGTCAAGCTGCTTGGCAACATGATGACCGCGACCACGCTGGAGATGCTGGGAGAAGTCGTCGCCGTGGCTCTAAAGCGCGGACTCGATCCCAAATCTTTCATCGACATCATGACAAGCACGATGTTCGGCGGACGTGCGCACAAGATCTATGGGGAAAAGATCGTTACGCGGTCCTATGCGCCCGGGTTCGTCATGCCGCTGGTGCTCAAGGATGTGCGACTGGCGCTCGCCGAGGCGGAAAGCGCCGCCGCCCCGATGCCGTCGGTCGACGTTGTGCGAGATAGGCTCATCACCGGAATCGCTCGCGGCCATGCCGATCTCGACTGGAGCGCGCTCGGGTTGATTGCGGCTGAGGAAGCGGGAGTCAACGTCACACCTTAAGTCGCCCTCAATTGAAGCAATGCATGGCTGTAGGACGAGATCCGGCGCTGCCCAGCAGTCTGGAAGATGTGGCCCCTATGGGTTGCGAAGCCCCACGTCATCCCGCCTCGAGGAATAGTCAAGACCTGTGGATCGGCGTCTCACGCGACTTGCTGATCACCACCCTTTGATCCGTCGGGTCGTTCGCAGCCTGAATGCTCGCACTTCCTGACGCTCAGAGCGTCGAGGATCTCACCGCGCTGCTGACCTCGGTGGGGGAGCGCTGAGGTCGAGACATTTACCGCTCCCGGACTGCGTACGTCGGGTGAGTCACCCGCTGCGTCGGCTCCGCGCGGACGGGCTCCAGAGCCACGCGGCCCGCGTCCACGCCCTCGAACAGGCGGATTCCGGAGCCGAACAGTACGGGCGACAGCGCGATTGAGAACTCGTCGATCAGGCCGGCGTTCACGTACTCCAGAATCGTTGCGCCGCCGCCCGCGATGCGGACGTCTCGGTCGCCGGCGGCCTCGCGGGCCTGGTCGAGCGCGGACTCGATGCCGTCGTTGACGAAGTGGAAGGTGGTCCCCTCCGGCCGCTCCCAGGGGTCACGCTTCTGGTGCGTCACGACGAAGGCCGGCGTGTGGAACGGCGCCTCCTCCGGCCACATCCGCTCGCCGGCGTCGAACATGCGCTTGCCCATGACGCTCGCGCCGGTGCGCTCGAACGTCTCCCGCACGATGTCGTTGTCGCGCCCTTCCTCGCCGCCCTCGCCGAGCTTCAGGTTCTCCCGGAAGAACCGCGTTGGGAATATCCACTGCTGCAGTTCCATCCACTGCTGCCCCATCAAGTCCTCGCTGGATTCGGGCGCGATGAACCCGTCCAGCGACATCGACACGCTGAAGAACACCTTTCCGGCCATCAGTCCTCGACTCCCTTCCGAACGATCTCGGTGACATAGGCAGCCAGCTTGCCCAGGGTCTGCTGGCCGCCCTCGATCGCGTGGTACTTCTCGACCGCCTCGTCGCGCAGTTCCTTGGTGGGGAACACCGTGCGCATCTCGATTCGGGTCGCCGCGCCGTCGGGCGCGAACGTGAGGACCGACTCGAAGGCGTTCGGGTCGCCGTGGAACTCACCGTGCAGCAGCGCGATCCGCTCCGGCGGGGCGATCTCGGTCCAGAAGATCCACTCCTGGTAGTCCGTCCCGTCCGGTCCGTGCATCACGAAGACCCACTCCCCGCCGACGCGGAACTCGAACGCCCGCGTGGTGGTGGTGAACCCCTCCGGTCCCCACCATCGCGACAGGCGCCGGACTTCGGTGAACGCCTCGAACACCAGCTCCCGTGGGGCGCTGATGACCCGGGAGATCGCGATCTCCCGGTCGGCCGTCGCGGACTGCGCCGGCGCGTCCCGTCCTGTCGCTGCCATCGGTCACTCCTCCTGCCTTGTCTGCTTGAGGTCCTGCACGTACGCGTCCAGCCGGTCGAAGCTCTCGTTCCAGAACCGCTCGAACCCGCCGGTCCACTCGTGGACCGGTCGCAGCTCGCGGGCGTCAAGGCCGTACAGGCGCTGCTTGCCTGCCTTGCGGTCCCGCACCAGCCCGACCTCCCGGAGCACCCGCAGGTGTTTGGACGTCCCCGGCTGGGTCATCCCCAGCTCCTTGGCCAACTCGGTCACCGGCCGCTCACCCGCCCGCAGCAGTACCAGGATCTCCCGGCGCTGCGGCTCGGCGATCGCGTTGAAGATGTCCGACGTCGTCGCTGCTCGTGCCACGGGCGCCATCATATGCCGATATCGGCATGCGTCAAGTCGGAGGAATCAGGCGGGTCTCGTCAGATGACGACCGCGCCAGCAGAACCGCCAGGATCTGCGCGCCGACCAGCAGCAGCCCGGTCAGCCAGTGCACGCCGGTGGTGGCCAGCTCGAGGCCGGGGTAGAACGACGACACCGCCAGCAGGTCGTTGCCGGCGAAGAATCTGTCCCTTCCGACGCCTGGCGCCGGCCCAATCGGCTTGCCATCGCCGCTCAACCGGCTCGCATCGCCTCGGCGAGACGGGAGGGCTTGGCGCGACTCCGGGCGGACAGCGCCTGACCGATCTTGTCCATGTAGATGAATACGATCGGCGTGGTGAAGAGCGTGAGCACCTGCGACACCAGCAATCCGCCGACGATCGCATAGCCCAGCGGTTGCCGAATTTCGGACCCGGTTCCGGTTCCGAGCATGAGAGGAATGCCGCCGAAGAGCGCGCACATGGTCGTCATCAGAATGGGCCGGAAGCGGAGGAGGCAGGCGTGATGGATTGCGTCCTCGGAGGAACGTCCCTCATCGCGCTGCCCTTCGAGCGCGACGTCGATAAGCATGATGCCGTTCTTCTTGACGATGCCGATCAGCAGGATAATGCCGATAATCCCAATCACATCGAGCGGCCGGCCGACCAGCATGAGCGTGACCAGCGCGCCGAGGCCCGCCGACGGCAGCGTCGACAAAATCGTCAATGGGTGAATCGTGCTCTCGTAGAGCATCCCGAGGATAATATAGACTGCGAACAACGCTGCGAGGATCAGCGGCGGCGTGGTGCTCAGCGAGCTTTGGAAGGCTTGTGCGTTGCCCTGGAAGCTCGTGGCGATCGACGGCGGCAAGTGAAGTTCTGCGGTCGCCCTTTGCACCGCTGAAACCGCAGCGCCGATCGTCGCGCCCGGCGCGAGATTGAAGCTCAGGGTGACCGACGGAAACTGGCCCTGATGATTGACGACGATCGGGGCCACGGCCGGGGTCAGGCTGGCGATCTGGCTCAAGGGAACCATTGTGCTGTTCTGGGAGAGAACGTAGATCCGTTGCAACGCATTGGGTCCGAGCTGATATTGCGGATTGACTTCGATAATGACGTAATATTGGTTAAGTGCGGTGTAGATCCGGGCGATGTGACGCTGGCCGAAGGCATCGTAAAGTGTGGAGTCGATCGTCGCCGGCGTGATGCCGAACAGAGCGGCGGCCGGTCGGTCGATCTGAACCGCCAGGGTGCGGCCCGGCGCCTCCTGATCGCTGGCGACGGCTGTCAGCTCCGGCAAATCCTGCAGCTTCGCCATGAGTTTCTGCGCATAGAAATTGAGTTCGTCCTGGTCAATGTCGACCAGGGTGTACTGGTACTGCGTCTTCGACAGCCGGCTGCCGATGGTGATGTCCTGCGCGGCTTGCATGTAGAGCCTCATCCCCTGCACCTGCTGCACCGCTTTTGTCAGGCGAGCGATCACCTGGTCGGCCGTTACGTTCCGCTGGCCTTCGGGCTTCAGGGTGATGAAGACGCGGCCGTCATTCTCGGTGACGGTAGGGCCGCCCGGCCCGATATAGCCGACTGCAGAGGCGACGGCGGGGTCGTGGGCAGCGATCTCGAGGATCGCCTGCTGCCGCTGCTTCATCCCGTCGGGCGAGACATCGGCGGCCGCTTCGCTGACGCCGATAATGAGACCCGTGTCCTGCTGCGGGAAGAAGCCCTTGGGGATGACGACGAACAGATACCCGGTCGCGACAACGGTCGCGATCATCACGCCAAGCGTGATCCGGCGATGTCGCAGAGCGACGATCAGACCGCGATCATAGACGTGCACGAGCCAGGTGAAGAACGCTTCGAGCGCGCGGGAGATGCGGCCCTCCTTCGCATGCTCCGCGGCGGGCAGCAATTTCGCGCAGAGCATGGGCGTGAGCGTCAGCGAGACGATCACCGAGACCACAATCGAGACTGCCACGGTCACGGCGAACTCCCGGAACAGGAGTCCGACCACGCCGCCCATCAGGAAGAGCGGGATGAAGACTGCGATAAGTGAAATCGAAATCGACAAGATGGTGAAGCCGATTTCGCCCGCGCCGTCGAGCGCCGCCTGTAACGGCGACGCGCCGCCCTCGATATGCCTGACAATGTTCTCGACCATGACAATGGCGTCGTCGACGACGAAGCCCACCGCGATCGTCAGCGCCATCAAGGACAGATTATCGAGGCTGTAGCCCAGGACGTACATCACCCCGAAGGTTCCGATCAGCGAAATCGGCACCGAAATCGCGGGAATGACGGTCGCCCAAAGTTTTCGCAGGAAGAGCGCAATGACGCCGATGACGAGCGCGATCGTCAGAAGCAGGGTGAAGCGCACATCGGCGACGCTGGCCGTGATGGTTTGGGTTCGGTCGGAAACAATGGCGACGTCGATGCCCGGCGGGAGCGAGGCCCGGAGCTGCGGCAGCGCCTTTTTGATCGCCGCAACGGTCGACATGACATTGGCGCCGGGTGTCCGGAAAACGGCCAGCAAAATAGCCGGCTTGCCGTTGAGCCAACCGCCGAGCGTCTTGTCCTGGGGCGCCTTGATCGCCTGCCCGATGTCGCGGATGCGAATCGGGGCCCCATTGCGGTAGGCCACGATCGCGTCGTCATAGCCCTGGGTCGTCAACAGCTGGTCGTTCGTCTGAAGCGCGACGGCTTGCTGCCCCCCGTAAAGCAGCCCGGTCGGCTGAACGACGGTCAGGTTCGCGAGGGCGAGCCTGACCGTTTCGAAATCAAGGTCCATGTTCGCGAGCTGGGCCGGGTTGAGCTGGATACGGATCGACGGATTCTGCTCGCCGCCGACGGTCACCAGGCCGACACCGGGGACTTGCGAAAGCTTCTGCGCCAGGATCGAGTAGGCATAGTCGCTGACCGTCATGATCGGCAGCACGTCCGACGTGAGCGATATCAGCAGGATCGGCGTGTCGGCCGGATTGGTCTTGCGATAGATCGGCGGGCTCAGGAGCGCGGCCGGCAATTGCCCCTGCGTCGCATTGATCGCCGCCTGAACGTCTTCGGCCGCCGAATCGACGGTGCGGCTGCGGTCGAATTGCAGCGTGATCGAGGTGAATCCCGTGCCGCTGCTCGACGTCATTTGCGCTAAGCCGGGAATCTGGCCGAATTGCCGCTCGAGTTGAGTGGCGACCGAGGACGCCATCGTCTGGGGGTCCGCCCCGGGCATCTGGGCCGTCACCTGGATCGTCGGCGTATCGATATTGGGCAAGGCGGCGACGGGAAGCAGCAGGTAGCTGACGATCCCGAGCACGACGACCGCGATCATCAGCAGCGCGGTCGCGATCGGCCTGGTGATGAATCCGCGAGAGAGGTTCAAGGCAGCATACCAGAACTGGCCGTCGACGGGTTCGGCGCGTTGGATGGCGCCGTCGCGACGACGAGGGTCCCGGGCGTCAGCCGGTACTGACCCTGCACGACGACGGTCTCGCCGGCCTGGAGACCTTTTGCGATCAGCGCGACGGCATGCAGCCGCTGTGCAACCTCGACCGGCTCGACCTTCACCCGGTTGTCGGCGCCCACCACAAATACGAATTGGCCGTTGTTGTTCTGCTGCAGCGCGTTCGTCGGGATCGTCAGCGCGTTCTTGACGACCGAGGTCGTCAGGTCGACATTGACGAAGGTCCCAGGCCATAGCTGACGCTCATCGTTGGGAAATATCGCCTTCAGCTGAACGGTCCCAGTTGTCGTGGTCGCTTGGTTATTGATCGCCAAAAGCGTGCCGGCATCGAGCTTTTTCGTACCGCTTTGATCATAGACCGTCGCTTGAACCGGGCCGCGCGCCATGGCCTCCTGGACCGGGGCGATATCGATGTTCGGCAGCGTGAACACGACGCTGATCGGCTGCACCTGCGTCAGAACCACGATACCGGTCGTGTTTGTGGGTTGGATCAGGTTGCCGATTTGGACCTGCAACAGACCCGTTACGCCATCGAATGGCGCGCGCAGTGTCGTGTAGTCGAGCTGCGTCTGGTCGCTTTTGATCACCCCCTGGTCGGTCTTCATTGCAGCCTCGTCCTGTGCAACCAGGAACTGCTCGTCGGCGACTTGCATCAGGGCGATCGAATTCTCGGTCCCGAGTTTTTGATAGCGCGCGAGATCCGATTCCGCCTGGGCGTGAAGGGCGGTGTCCTTGGCCAATTGTCCTTGCGCCTGCTCCAGAGCCGCCTGGTAAAGACGCGGATCGATCTTGGCGAGGACGTCGCCCTTCTTGACCGTTTGGCCTTCGGTAAAATTGACTTGCTCGAGCACGCCCGTCACCTGGCTCATGATCGAGGCCGTATTCAGCGCCTCAACCGTTCCAAGGCCAGAAAGCACGATCGGCTCGTCGTGCTGCTGCACCTGCGCGGTGACGACCGGGACCGGGGAGGCGGGGCCGGGGGCGGAGCGGGGTTGGTCACCGGACCGAAAATGGACGACGGCAAACGCTGCGGCGGCCAAGGCGACGAAGCCTAATAAGGGCTTGTAGGGCACATGCATGCGAACGCTCTCGTTTAGCTCCGCGGAAAGGGATGCAGCCCTGGCGGATTAAGAATTCCGTTCACCCAAGGAATTGAAAGGCCTCACAAAATGCCTTCTGCATATGGGGCAAAGTCGTCGTGGGCGCGCGATGCCCCTCAATATAATCAGAAATATGTTTCGCTCCTATCGCCTACTCGTTTAGGTTCGGCATCCTCTTGGTTAGGTTCCGGATCCTAGTATGCCTCGCCGGAAGAACGAACCCCGATTTGCGGGGTTACGCGGCGAGCGGTTTGCCGGGTCATCGTCCACTTGAACGGCTTGGCGAGGGTGCGATTGAAGTAGGCGATGAAGGCTTCGATGCGAGCCTTCAGGTGTTCTTTGGAAGTGAAGCTGGCGCGGCGCAAGAGTTTGCGCGCGAGGACGGAGAACCAATTCTCTGGTGGGTCGCGCCATCTCGCGGAATGACCCTGACCTCCGCTGGGTTGTTGTACGCAGCAACACAACGCCGAATGTCGTCAACACTCCCGATGATACGTGGTCTTAAGCAAGCAGTATCTATGAGGGAAACAGCACGGTCAGAACTTGGAAAGCGAATCGACAACGTCGCCGCTCGAGGGCCCTGAGTCGTTCCGCGCGGATACCCCGTTGGGCCCGCAGGGTCAGTCGGCGGAACTGGCGCGCCGATCTTCGTGCCTTTAGCCTCACGCTGGGAATTTTTCGTGCGAAGCAGGGATTCTTGGCCGGGCCGAAAAGCGCCGCGACAGGCCCTTGAACCTCGATCGGACTTCTTGAAGAGGCGCTTGAATGGGCGTCGGAGATATTTTGATAATGTTGAATGTTTTACCGTCAGCGCAAGCGCTAAATGATGTGTGAATGTCGTCGACTCACGTCAATGGAAGGGGTCCGCCAATGTTGTTTCATTTGCACCCTCTGTTCAGGCAGACCACGGTTTTGAGGCTTGACGCCCGTGTCATCCGGCGACGTCGCTTGGCGACGATGGCCCTTATTTGCACCGTGTTGGTCGCAACAATAAGCTACGCCGTGTCGGCTAAAGGGGGAGCTACACCGCAGGCCGGACAACCAAGAGGCCCGTCGGTCTACAACCCCTATCCGCCCGGCATTCTTCCGCCGGATCTGGACGCGGAGATCGCAAGAGTTCGCTCCGAAATCCGAACCATCTTCGATCGTTATCTCGCGCAGTCGCAAGCCTTGCCTCCCCTGACTTACAGTAACTCCCAGGGAGAAGGTAACCCTCCGATCCTGCAGGGCTCCGGGTATGAGGCGGTGCGGATTCTCGGTGGGCTGTTGAACTACGACGAGAATATCTCTCCCTTGAGAAATGAGGCCTGCGCCTCCTGCCACATGCCCTACGCTGGCTTTAGCGGACCGATCCCGTCCGTCAATCTGACGATGGTCGCCTATCCCGGAACGTTCCACGTTCGGGCCGGCAAGCGGACTGCGCAGCGATACACGTACGCACCCCTATTCGCCGTGTTGCACTTCAACGAAAGGCTCCAGGCGTTCGTCGGCGGCGAATTCTGGGATGCGCGCGCGACGGGGTACAAACTGGATAGTCCCGACGCCGAACAAGCACAGCATCCGCCGGTCGATACCCAGGAAATGGGCTTCCCCGACACAGCGTGCGTCGCGTGGCGGATATCCCAAGCGCAGTACAAACCCCTCTTTGAGCAAGTCTGGGGCTCGGACTTCGACATCCATTGGCCGAGCGATACCGGACAGACCTGCTCTACGCCCGGAGGGAATTTTCCGACCGCCACGCCAATCGCGCTCAGTCCGAATGACCGCACCAAGGCAAACGATATTTATGATCACTGGGGCCAGTCGATCTCCGCCCTCGAACACACAGCGGATGTCAGCCCTTTCTCGTCGAAATTCGATGCGTTCCTGGCGGGCAAGGCGACCCTGACATCGGACGAAATGGCCGGTTACAAGCTGTTCGACAGCAAGGCCGCCTGCAACACGTGCCACCTCGACGGAAGAGGCAGTACTCAGAGGCCCGGGACCGGGTTCGGTTCAAGGCCCTCTACGACGACGGGGATCGATACCAGCGCGGCCGCCAATCAGGCGCCGCCGTTCACCTGCTTCGGCTATGCCAATGAGGGTCTGCCGCTGAACCCCAGGGTCGCTATCTTCTATCAGAACAAGCCGGATGCGCTCGGCTTCACCCCCAATGCCTTGGGCTTCGGCTACAGGGATCTGGGATTGGGCACTTTCCTCAGAAGCGGCCCCGGCTCCGCCCCCAACCCAAATGCGAGATGGACGTCGTCGGCGCCGGCGTCTGACGGCCAGATGCAGGTGTCGACGGCGCGCGATGTCGCCATGACGCCAGTCCAATGCCCCACGACCGAGGCGCCCGGCCCCTATTTCCAGAAGGAATTCTTTCACAACGGCTACATCAAGAGCCTGAAGCAGCTCGTGCATTTCTACAATACTCGGGACGTCTATGCGTACAAGGTCACCTCGGGGCATTGCCCGGCGGGAACCACGGAGAAGGTGGACTGCTGGCCGATGCCCGAAGTTCCGAACAATATCGACATGACGACCGGCAACCTCGGTCTGACGGATCAGGAGGAGAACCAGATCGTGGCCTTCCTGCAAACGCTCACCGACGGTTTCACGACGCCTTATCCCAACAGCAATACCTTTACGGGCGTGTGCAAGATGGGTGGCTCGGCATCGACTCAAGGAAACGAGGTCCTCATCCCCACGCCGGACCCGCTTCCGCCCTGCGCGGCGGCTGTCTGCGGTGTTGCGCCTCTGCCCGGGCCGAAACCTATCCCGTAGGGCAAACAAGGCGGCGGCAGACCGGCCGACGCGGGGAGGTCCCAACCATCCGCCACATCGCCTCGCACGGGATACCGAATGGGATCTTTTCTATGACGAGTCAGGTTCTCAAGCTGGCGATCGCCGCGATGGTTGGTTGCACGCTCTTAACTACCCCAATCCTCGCTCAGATCCTTTCTCCGGCGCCGCAGCCTGCGCACGTCGAGATCACAAAAGAGCCGACCCTCGAAATGGCGGTCAAGGATCTGGCCATTATCCGGTGGACGACCGGCAACCCCGGCGGGGAAGATCAGCATTTCGGCATCGTGCACTACGGGACCGATCCTCGGGAGCTGAGCCAGACCGCGAAGTCGCCGATCAGGCTCAACCGCGGTCATCCCGAGACGATTTTCCGCGTGCGCGTGGAAGGTCTCAAACCGCGAACGACCTATTACTACGCAGTGACCTCGACGGCGAGCGATGGCGAGAACGACGGGGTCGAGAGCTCTGTTTATCAATTCACCACGCCCGGTCCCGGCGAGGGCATCGTAGCCCACCCTTCGCCGAGGCCAAGTCGACATTGATGGTCGAAACCTCGTCGAGGCGCATGCGGACGGCACGCTGCACATCCCATCGAGTTCGGACGCAACCGTAGTTTATGCCTCCACCCCACGAGAAGCGAGCACCAGCATTGGGCGCTTATCGACGCGCTCAACCAATGCGTTGCGATAGATTTTCCGCGCTGATCTTCTTGATCGATAGCCCAAATGCCGGCTTGCTGCCTGGGCCAAAGATCGCCGCCGTCGGTGATGGATACTCCCCGCCACGTGGTTGCAAAAAGCGGAAGCTCCGAAGGGAGCGGCCAATGCCCGGGCAGTTGGAGACCCACCCAGCTCGAAGCGCACCTACAGCGCGCCTACAAAGACCTCGATTGGTAGCGGATGATCGATCACATAGCTGCCAAAATTGGGATTGTGAGTCTCTCGCTGTGGCCGTTGCTCTGTTCCCGTCGCGCGCGCCAACAACGTATAACGGCCGGGTTGTGCCGGCGTGATCCAATCGTATTTCCAGCGGCGCCATGCGTGACGGGTTATCGGATCAATGAAATCACCCTGAACCCACGATGCGCCGCCATCGAGGCTGATGCATATTTCAGTGACATCGGTGTCCCCGGCCCAAGCGGCGCCAAAAATAGTGTAGGGGCGACCGGGTTGGAGTCTCTCGTACACACGGGGACGCGCGATCTGCGACTTCAGTTTCATTTCCGCAAGCGGCCGGCGCACGGGTATCCCTTTGGAATCATCCCAATAGGCGTAGTCTGAAGTTTGCCAGTAGCCCTGAAACGGCCGTGTGACCGCGACGATGTTAATCAACCACTTGACCGACGACATGCCGTAATAGCCGGGAACGATAGCGCGCAAAGGATATCCGTGGTCCGGCGTCAAATCCTGCCCGTTCATCTGGTAAGCGATGAGGACGTCGGGCTCCATCGCCAGCGCCCTCGGGATGCTGCGGGCATAGGAAATCGAACCCGGCGGCTTCGGCTCTTCCTTGGGCACGCCCCGATCAGCGCCTTCCAAAACGATGTCGCACACGTCGTTGGCCAGTCCGGCACTTTCCAAAAGCACGGGAAGGGGAACGCCCGTCCATTCGGCGTTGCCGACCGCGCCGAGTTCCCATTGTGCGCCGGGCACGGGCGGCGCCAGGAATACCCGGCCGTTGCCGGCGCATTCCAACGTGGCGACGCATGTCCGTGAAGGCATGGCGCGGAGATCGGCGTAGCTCAACCTCAGCTCGTTCCGTACCGCGCCCCGTATCGACAATCGAAAGGCGGCCGGATCCAGCTCCGGTATGGGGAAATGACTGCGGATGTAGAACAGCTCCGAAGGTGTGATGAACTCGCCGAGCTGATCGAAGGGCATTTCGAGATTGTTCGGATCCTTTTGCCGGATGATCAGGCCGACGGGACTCACCGCCGTGCTCGACCAGTTCTGAGTTTTCATATCCATCACGGAGTGCTCCATCGACGCAGCTGCTGTCGCTCGTTAGAGGTGGGCCCCGTCCAACATCAGGACCCCTTTTGTCTGGCTTTCATGCCCGCATCGGTAGTTCGGAAATCAACTTGTCCAGGGTTATCGGATAGTCCCGAACACGCACGCCGCAAGCGTTGTAAACCGCGTTGGCGATCGAGGCGCCTGCGCCGCAAATGCCCAGCTCGCCGATGCCCTTGCTTTTCAGCGGATTGGATTCGGCGTCGAGTTCGGGAAGGAAAATTGCGTCCACGTTGAGCACATCGGCATGGACCGGAACGTGATATTCCGCGAGGTCGTGGTTCACGAAGAAGCCGAAGCGCGGATCGAGGATCATCGCTTCTTCAAGGGCGGCGCCGATGCCAAAGGTCATGCCGCCGATCGCCTGGGATCGCGCGGTCTTCTGGTTCAGGATGCGGCCGGCGGTAAAGACGCCCAGCATGCGTCGCAGTCGGACCTCGCCGGTGTCGATGTCGACGCCGACTTCGGCAAAGTGCGCGCCATAGGATTGCTGCGAGAATTCTTTGCGCGTGGCGCCGGGTCTGATCTCGCCGTCGGCGTCGATGCCTTCCGGACCGACGAGGTCCATGAGCGGCCTGGATTGGCCGGCGGCTTCAATTCGGCCATCGGCGAAGCGGGCGCTGTCGGGCTCCACGCCCGCGAGGCTTCGCCAGTTTTGCTCGCAACTTGTTGCAGGCGTCGAACAGGGCGGACCCCGAACTGGCCGCGCCGAAGGAACCGCCTGAGCCCGATGCGTATGGAAAGTTCGTGTCGCCCAATTCCACTCGAATGCGTTCGGTGGGCAGGCCGAGCATTTCCGCCGCGATCTGGGTCAGAATGGTGTAAGTCCCTGTACCGATATCGGTCATCGCCATGCGCACAACGGCCAAACCGTCCGATCCAAGCCGCACATTGGCCTTGGACAGTTCAAGCGGGTTCCCCCGCGTGGCGGCAGCGACGCCCATTCCGACGAGCCAACGCCCGTCACGCGACTGGCCGGGCTTTGGATTCCGCCGGTCCCAACCAAAGCGACGCGCTCCTTCCTCAAAGCAGCGAATGAGGTGACGACTGGAATAGGGAATGTGCTTTTCCGGATCCTCCGTCGGCTCGTTGCGCATCCTTAGCTCGATCGGGTCGAGGTCGAGCTTCTCGGCGAGCTCGTCCATGGCGCATTCCAGAGCCAGAAGACCGACCGCCTCTCCGGGGGCGCGCATTGACGAAGCGACAGGAATGTCCAGAGGCGCCAGACGATGCCTGGTCAGTCGGTTTTCGCCGGCATAGAGCGTCCGCGTTTGAAGGGCCGCGCCCTCGTAGTTCTGCTCGCTCCAAAGGTTGCCAGAAAACACATCGTGGCCGATCGCAAGAATGCGGCCGTTTCGATCAGTGCCCAGCCGGATGCGTTGAATGGTGTCCGAACGGTGAGTCGTGACATGGAACACCTGCTGACGCGTCAGCGCCGTCTTCACCGGCCGGTTGAGCTGGCGCGCAGCGATCGCCGCCAAGATCGCGTCGGCGTTGACCCAAAGCTTGGAACCAAATCCGCCGCCGATGTAAGGGCTGATCAGCCGAACGTTCTCGACCGGAATCTCGAGTGTCCTGGCGATCGCGTCACGCCCCTGACTGAGCATCTGGTTCGAGGTGTGAAGGATGAGGTTGTCGCCCTCCCACATGGCCAGGGTGGCGTGGGGCTCCATCATGGCGTGGCTTTGCAGGGGCGTGGTGTAAGTGACGTCGAGTTGCACGGGGGCCGCGGCGAATGCGCCAGCGAAATCACCTACCGCGCTATCGGGCGGGGGGCCTTCCTGCGGGATGCGCGCCTGATCCAGACCGCTGCGCAAGGCAAATCTTCCAGGCGCTCTGTCATAGTTCACGCGCACGAGGTAGGCGGCCGCTCTGGCTTCCTCGAAAGTCTCGGCCACTACGAACGCGACCGGCAGGCCATAATAGGGTACCTCCGGGCTTGTGAGCACGGGGTGGGCCACGTGATGATTGCCGGCGCCTTGTTCAGGCGCATTTCGATGGGTCAGCACCAGGATCACGCCGGGCGCTCGCTTCGCCGTATCTGTATCGATGGAATTGATTCGTCCCTTGCCGATCGAGGCTTCGACGACGAAGCCGTAAGCCGACTTCGGACCCTGCTCGAATTCGTAGGCGTAGAGAGCGCCGCCTGTGACCTTGAGGCGACCGTCGACGCGATCGAGCGGCTTGCCGACGACGCCCTGCGCGCCGACATCGAGCGCGTTTGAGCCTATGGGAGCGTTCATTTCCATTGGGCCTGCCTCCTCAGGTCAGAGTCGCTTCAGCCAGAACGGCGCGCAGCGTGCGGCGCGTGAGGGGAATCTTGAAGTCGTTGCCTCCATGGCCGCGGGCTCCGGCCAGAACGTCGGACGCGACGGCGTCAAACGTCTCCTCGTTCGCCGCCGCACCGACCAGGCGTTCCTCCGCCGGCGCGACCCGCCAGGGCTCCGGCGCAAGGCCGCCAAAAGCGAGACGCGCCGAGCGTATTTTTCCGCGCGCTGCGTCTACGACCGTGGCGACGGAAACCAGAGCGAAGGCGTAGGAAGCCCTGTCGCGGACTTTTCGATAAATCTGTTTGCCTGCCGGCGCGGGCGGCAGAGTGACGCCCGTGATGATCTCGCCCCGCCTCAACGTCGTCTCGATCTGCGGCGTGTCCCCCGGCGGGCGATAAAACTGGGCGATCGGAATGGCGCGCGTTGCGTTCTCGGCGTCGACCGTCTCCACGCGCGCGTCGAGCGCGCGCATCGCCACGGCCATGTCCGATGGGTACACCGCGATGCACTGGTCGCTGGCGCCGAGTATTGCGTGGATACGGTTGAAACCGCCGAGCGCCGCGCACCCCGAGCCTGGGTCGCGCTTGTTGCATGGCTTCGTCACATCGTAGAAGTAATAGCAGCGTGTCCGCTGAAGCAGATTGCCGCCGGTCGTGGCTTTGTTTCGCAATTGTGCGCTGGCCCCTGCCAGCAGCGCTCGGCTGAGGACCCCGTAGCGCTGCCGCACGCGCTGGTCCGCCGCTAGATCGCTGTTCCTCACCATCGCGCCGATCCGCAGGCCCCCTTCCGGGGTATCCTCGATCTTGTCCAACGGGAGACGGTTGATATCGACGAGATGGTTCGGCGTCTCGACCTGCAGCTTCATCAAATCGAGCAGATTCGTTCCGCCCGCAATGAGTTTGGCGCCGGGTTTGGCCGAGGCCGCCGCAGCCTGGGCCAGCGAATTCGCGCGCTCATAGGTGAAGGCCTTCATATGAGCTCTCCCGCTGCTTGTCTGATCGCCGCCAGGATGTTCGGATAGGCGGCGCAGCGGCAGATGTTGCCGCTCATCCGTTCGCGGATCTCCGGGTCGGTCAGCTCTGGTTGGACTTCCGCCAGATCTTCGGTCACGTAGCTCGGCGCGCCTGCGCGGCTCTCGCTGAGCATGCCGACGGCGGAACAGATCTGTCCCGACGTGCAGTAGCCGCATTGAAAGCCGTCGTGCTCGACAAAGGCGGCCTGCAGCGGATGCAGCGTTTCGCCGTCGGCAAGCCCCTCTATCGTTGTGATGGGCTGGCCGTCATGCATTGCGGCGAGCGTCAGGCAAGAGTTGATGCGGCGGCCGTCCAACAACACCGTGCAAGCGCCGCATTGGCCATGGTCGCATCCCTTTTTGGATCCCGTGAGCGCGAGATGCTCACGCAATGCATCGAGAAGAGTTGTCCGCGGATCCAGCGTTAACAAATGGAGCCGACCATTGACTTGAAGTTCGACGCTTATCGGCGTCAGCGCTGCTTCGGCGTCGGAGGCGCGCCCGACGCCTGGGAAACCGCCTAGCAAGAAAGCGGCTGTGACAGTTCCGGACTCAAGAACCACCCGTCGAGTGATTTGAAGACCTCGGTGTCCGTTTTCATCCATGGCTGACGCCCTCGCTCGTTATTAGAACCGACGATCCGGGTCTGGACGGGTTTGTGGGATGGCTGCGCTCCCACGCTCCCAGCCATTTGAGATCTAACGCCACGTCTCGTCTGGAAGATTCACCACGATCGGGGTCGCTGTGCTTCGAACCACTACCCATCGGAACGGTTCCGAATCGGACCGATTGATCTCCATATGAGGAAGGAACGCTGGCACGTGAATGAAGTCGCCGGCCTCCGCGCTCGCCGCGAATTCGCCGTTCGGACCCCAACGCACTTCGCATACGCCGGACAAGACATATGCAATGGTCTGCTGCTCGCCATGATGATGAATTCCGGTTCGAGCGCGCGGGTTGACCTCAAACACACCACCCCACATCGTCGACTCGATTCCGAGTTGCGGAGCAATTGCAGCTTGGCGCTGTGAGCCAGGCGTTTGCAGTGTCCCCCTATCGAATTCACCGGGGTGAACAATACGGATCGCAGAGGAATTGATCATCGATACTTCTCGGGTTCCGCTCGAAAGCTGACGTTGCGTTTGCCGGCGTATTGCCCTCGCAGTCCAATCGCGGCCGTTGACAGCGAACTTAGCCGTTTGCAGCGCAATTCGTGATACTTCATTAGTAGACGTGAGCCACTCTTATGCTACGCGAACACAAACTTTGGTATGTCTAGTTTTGATCAGCGTCGCCGGCCAATTTCGTTGCGAACCGCAATCGCGATGACCTTTTCTGGCCGACGATAACCACAAAGCCTCTTGCCACGCGTAACGCCGGTGTAGAGGAGATTTCGCTGCCACATTGCGTAGCGCTGGGTGAGGGCAGGGATGATCACGGCGGGATAATTCGGAGCCCTGGCTCTTGTGGATGGCGGCGGCATAGGCGGGAACCAGCGTGTCAAGCTCGCCGAACCCGTAGGTCATCGAGCGCCCGTCGAAGCTGGCCTTGACTTCGCCAGCCTCGCGAGCGACGTCGTCGATATAGCCGACGTCGCCATTAGACTTCCTTGTCGTAGTCATTCTCGATCTGCATGACCTTGTCGCCCGGCGCAAAGGTCCAGCCGAAATCGCTCCACTTTGCCTTTGCCCGCGGGGTTCAAGGCTGCCTGCAGCTCGATGTTGAGCGATCGCGCGCCAACGCCGCCGCGGTTCATCGGGCAGATCGCACGCCTTTGGCCGCGAGAAGGCGCTCTCACGAGAACTGAATTTGGCCGCTCGCAATTGGAAGTCCCAGTATTGGCTCACGTCGCGGTGGCGGCTCGCCACGTCTGGAACGCTTCTTCTCGGAGGACCCTGAGCGTGCGGCGGGCGGTGAGATGGCGCTGGACGTTGAAGGTGTTGGACAGCGGCGTGAATGGACAGGAAGCGTTGGGCTGATCGGGTGGTTTGAAGCGCTGCGTCTTGCGCTCGCGCCATCGCGTCGGGTGATGCGAATTCTCAGCCCGATTGTTCTTGCGCAAGCCCTGCTCATGGCGCGCCGACAATCCGATCTCGGACTTTGCTGCGCCGTATGAACACAGCTTGTCGGTCACCAGCACATCGGGGCGAAGCCTTGTTTCTTGAGGAGCTTGCGCATCAGTTTCACGGCTGCAGCCTTGCCGCCCGCGCTAATCAAATTAGATGCGCCCGCTCTTCGTCTCCGGTTTTCAAACTCGCGTTCTCGCCAATATCAATGAGCTTTTCGTCGGACCTGCTTCGTTGGTCGGACCGCGTCGCGTCGCGGGCGTCTTCGAGATACTCGCGCCTCTCCTGGTAGCTGCAGACGTCCGCTGTCGGGCCCGCATCTGGAAGCTGATGAACGCCCGATTGGCTTGGAACGCGATGAACCGTCCGCGTATCTGCCCGCAATGGGCCTGCTCAGCCCTGGATCGTCTCGCGACCGCGGATGGGCTAGCGCCATCGATTCTACCGAATTGCAGCAGCCTGCTGGAGCTCGTGGCATCCAAAGCCCGCCGAGGCCGTCATCGCCGTCGCCCGCTAGGCCGGCCGCGCTGGATATCCTACCGCGCTCAATCCTTCCGCAGACCCTTGATCTGTATCCGCATGAGCTGCTCAATCATGTCGTCGACCGTCACGTCCGGCGCCATGAGACGGTCGATCGCTAGCGCGGTCAGGCCGTGCACGGAGGACCAGAATACGTGCGCGGCAAGGATCTGATCCTTCTGGTTATCGGCTGAGACGGCGAAGACTCCGGAACGGGCGCCGCGTTCAATGACCTCTTCCAGCACCGCTCTGGTCCGGGCGCCAGCCGATCTGGCGATCATCGGTCGATCGCCTGGGCCGACATCGGCGAGCGCCGAACCGAACATCAACCGGTAAAGCGCGGGGTTCTTTAGTCCAAGATGGACGTAGGTTCGACCGATGACCGCGACAAGCGTCTCCGGATCGTCAATTCCGGCCATGGCGCGCTCCATGCCCTCGCGCAGCCTTTCGAAGCCCACGACGGCGACGGCGGCCAGAAGATCCTGCTTCTCAGGAAAGTGATTGTAGGGCGCCTGGTGGCTTACCCCGGCGCGTCGGGCCACTTCGCGGAGCGAGAAGGCCCAATCCTGCTCCTCGGTCACCAGCTCAAGCGCAGTGTCGATCAAGGCGCGACGAAGATCGCCGTGATGATAGGGCTGCGGATCAGCGCGGCGATTTTTTTTTTGCAAGGCGGGCTCCAGCGATATTGACAGTGACTATATTCCGATATAGGCATTGTCTACACCGACGGATCGAAAAGTCAATCCGTTGGATGGCGATCAATCTCGATCGCCGACCAACACGGGAGCGAAGCTCATGCTAACTCTGACCAAACTGCAATCATCGACCAGCATCCGGGACCGGGTTGCACCCGAGGAATGGGAGCAGCGCGTCGCGCTCGCGGCCGCCTATCGGCTGGTCGCGCATTACCACTGGGATGATCTCATTTTCACCCATCTGTCGGCCCGCGTCCCGGGCCCCGACCATCATTTCCTCATCAATCCCTATGGGATGACCTTCGATGAGGTGACGGCTTCCAGCCTGGTCAAGGTGGATCTGGCTGGCAAGAAGGTCATCGATTCCCCATACGAGATCAATCCGGCGGGTTTCCTGATTCACAGCGCCATCCATGCCGCGCGCGAGGACGCAAAGTGCGTGCTCCACGTTCACAGCCTGAACGGCACGGCGGTGTCGGCGCAGAAAGGGGGTTTGCTGCCGCTCTCTCAACAATCCATCTTCGTGCTCTCGTCACTGGCGTACCACGATTACGAAGGCGTGGCGTTGCGCGATGACGAGAGGCCGCGGCTCGTGCGGGACCTCGACGGCAAGCATTTCTTCATGCTTCGCAACCACGGATTGATCACCGTCGCCGACAGCGTCCCCGACGCCTTCCTGTTCTTGTACACGTTCGAAGCGGCCTGCATGATTCAGGTGCGCGCGCAGGCCGGCGGCGGGGAGCTCGTTCCCGTTGATTCGCGGATCATTGAGACAGGTCTGCAACAGGCCGAGACCGTGACGCATGGAGCAGGCGGGGCGCTCGCCTGGCCGGCGCTGTTGCGGAAGCTCGACCGGTTCGACCCTTCGTACCGGAACTGAGCAGCGAGCGCGGGCGCCCGCGCGGGCGGCCTGTTGGCGCCGCGGCAAGGATGTTGTCGTCGCGCCATCACGGCGCGCTCGGAGGAAGGCGAATGATCACGCCGGCATTCATATTTACGGTCTTCATGCTGACCCTCGGGCCGATCAAGGTTACCCCGGCTTTCTTCTTGATGACCCAGGGTCAAACGCCCGAAGCCGTACGAGCTCTCGCGATCAAGGGGACGATGGCGGCGATCGCCGTTTCCCTCGTCATCGCCTTGGCGATGACCGGCTTGGCCGCGTCGTGGCGGGTCTCGGTCGATGACTTGCGGATCGCCGGAGGCATCCTCCTGTTCCTCGCCTCGCGTGAGATGATCGGGCAGTTCAACCGTTCGGCGCCGCCGCCAGCTTCGCCGCCCAGGCATCCGGCAGTCACGCCCCTGGCCATTCCGACCATCGTCACGCCCTGGGGCGTCACCGCGATTTTGTTCTTTGCCGAGCTCGCCGGCGGCGATTCGAAGATGCTGCCAACAATGGTCGGAATATTGCTTCTGGTTATGCTCTTAAACCTGATCGGAATGCTTTTGGCGAGGCGAATCATCGCTGCCGTCGATGTCATGACATTTCAGGTTGTAGGCTGGATTTTCGCCGTGTTGCAGGCCGGCTTCGCGGTGGACGCCGTCATCGCCTCGCTGCGGCAGCTTGGCCCTGTTCCGCCCCAACTCGTAGATTGCCCAGGCGCCGGCTTGGCGCCGGTAACATGCGGAGACTTTCGTTCGAAGCCGAGCTCCGCCAACCGGAAACCGTCTGAAAGGATACAACCAAGGCTCCGTCACTCAAATCAGTGTCTGAGCCTAAGGGTGCAGTTCAGCAGTTCAGGTCATTGTCATCATAATACCTACAGGGAGGATCGTTTTCCGTCACCCGCGGGCTTGACCCGGGGTGCGATTTAAACCGATGCAGGGTAGGTTAGATTTGATTGATTCGGCGGGAGGCGAACGGATGGCGGTTGGGGAGTTGAGCGATGATGCGCTGATTACGACGTTGCGAGCGCATCCGGAGCTTCGCAAGCGGGTGTCGTCGATCGTGCTGGCGGTCGAAGGCGAGGAGGGCGAATTGAAGGAAGCCGACGCGGCGGAAGAGCGGATGGTCGAGGAGACGCGTCTTCTGGGGCGGGAGGCGTTGCGCAGTTGGGCCGAGCGGCGGGTCGAGGCGACGGAGCGGGAGATTTGCCAACGCCCGCAGATGCATCGCCAAGGCGAAAAAAACTCCGCTGGCATACGAAGTTCGGCGAAATAGAGGTTCGGGAGCCGCAATATCGGTTCGGGACGCAGCGGGTGCGTCCATTCGTGCTCGGGGCGAAGGTGAGCCCGCTCGGGTGTTCGCGGCCGCTGCAGCGCGCCATCGTCGACTTCGCCGCCGATCAGCCTTTCGCGCAGGCGCGCGCCAAGCTTCAGGAGCACTACGGCTTCGCGATCGGCGAGAGCACGATCCAGCGGATCACGTTCGCCCACGCCCAGGCGATGCATGAAAGCAGTCGCCAGGATTTGGAATTTCCGGAAGCGCCGGGCCTTCGCAAGCCGATCATCGTCGAGACGGACGGCGGCATGGTTCCGATCGTCGAGCCGAGCAGCGAGGGGAAGGACAAGCGCAAAGGCAAGACGCTGTCCTGGCGGGAGGCGAAGCTGTCGCTGGCGCACGCGCAAGGGAGCTGCACGCCGGTTTATGCGGGCTCGATCGAGGGTGGGGTCGAAGAGGCCGGGCGCCAGCTGCTTTCCTGCGCGGTTCGCGCCGGGTTCGGGGCGAACTCCCGGGTTCACGCGGTCGGCGACGGTGCGCCCTGGATCGTCGGCCAAATCGAGGAGCAGTTCGGCGACCAAGGCTGCTACCTGATTGATTTCTATCACGTCTGCGAATACCTGGGCGCCGCCTCGGCAGCAATCGCGCCCGACCCGGTCGCACGCGACGCCTGGATGGAGACCCAGAAGGAGGCGCTCAAAGACGGGCGTCTCGACGCCGTCCTGCAGGCACTCGCCGGACATTGCGAGCCTCCCGAAGCCGACGACGAGCACGCGCCCGTGCGAACCTGCCATCGCTACCTCCGCGCTCGCGCTGACCAGTTGAACTATCCCCGGGCCCTGGCCGAAGGACTGCCGATCGGCTCCGGCGAGATCGAAAGCGCCCACCGCTACGTCGCCCAGCAACGCCTGAAGCGGCCCGGCGCCTGGTGGCGCGTCAAGCATGCCGAACACATGCTCGCCTTGCGGATAAATCGAATCAACGGCGACTGGGACGCCTACTGGAAAGCCCTCGCCCTGCAACGCGCCGCTGCCGCCAATGACAACAGCCCCAACAAATCACTACGCCGCACCGCCTGAGCGCATCACTTTGGATCGCACCCCTTGACCCGCGGGTCCATGGATCGCCGAGTCATCCCCAGGCTCTGACCCCGGCTCTGACCCGGGGACGGCGATGACGCATCCGGACGGAGCAACGTGGTCGGAACCCGCGCTAGCTAGATGCGCCCACTCTTCGTCACCGGTTTTGCAAACCCGCGTTCCCGCCGATGTCGATGAGATTTTCGATTGGGTCTGCCTTTTGCCCGATCAGGCCCGCGCCGGCGCCGCTTCCGCCGGCCGTTCAACCTCGCGCACGATGTCGCGGAGGGCGACGAGCAGCGTCTCCAGCCTCTCGAGGTCGGCCTCCGCCATGTGGCCGAGCGTCGAGGCGATCCACTTCATCTGCACGGCGATCGCTCTTTGCGCCATCGCCCGGCCGGCCTCGGTGAGATAGATCGAATATTGCCGCCGGTCCGCTGCCGCCTCCCGGCGCTCGACGAAACCGGCGCTCTCGAGCCGGTCGAGCAGGCCGGAAATGTTGCCCTTGGTGACATAGAGCCGCTTGGCGAGCTCCTGCTGGCTGACGCCCTCCTGTTCGGTGAGCGTCGTCAGGATGTCGCATTGCGGGATCGAGACGCCGATTCGGCGGAGGCGCTCGGCGACCGCCACCTGCATCCGCGCCTCGAGCCGAATCATGCGAAACCAGACCCGGACGGGGCGCTCGGCCGCCTTGCCGTCGGGCGGCTTTCCATCAGGCGCCTCGGCCCTTTCCTGTGAAGCATTCATGACAGAGCAGGTCCCTTCGGCGCCTTGGGAAAATTACATGTGGCGATTGCCAAGCGGCGTCGCCGGCGCCAAGTATGGACATCAAACAAATCCGGGCGCCGCGATCAAGCGCGGCAAGCCTACACCGTTTCGCGAGGTTGAGCCATGATGGGACGGATGCAGGACTGGCCCCTGCTCATGCATAAGATCATCGATTTCGCCGCGATCCAGTTTCCGGAGCGCGAGATCGCCTCGCGGACGATCGAGGGGCCGATGCACCGGACCAACTATCGCGAGATCCGCGAGCGCGCGCTCAAGATCGCCAAACGCCTCGAGCGCGACGGCGTCCGGCTTGGCGACCGCGTCGCCACGCTCGCCTGGAACGGCTACCGCCATCTCGAAGCCTGGTATGGCATCGCCGGGATCGGCGCGATCTACCACACCGTCAACCCGCGTCTCTTTCCCGAGCAGATCGCTTGGATCGTCAACCACGCCGAGGACCGGGTGGTGATGACGGATCTGACCTTCGTGCCGCTGCTCGAGGCTCTGGCCGATCATCTGCCGACGGTCGAGCGCTATGTCGTCCTGACCGACGCGGCGCACATGCCCGCGACCCGGCTCAAGAACGCGGTCGCCTATGAGGACTGGATCGGCGAAGTCGACGCCGATTTTCAGTGGAAGGCATTCGACGAGCGCACCGCCGCCGGCCTTTGCTACACCTCCGGCACGACCGGCAATCCCAAGGGCGTGCTCTATTCGCATCGTTCCAACATCCTGCATTCGATGATGGCGTCGGGCCCCGAATGCCTGCTGCTCGGCGCCGACGACTCGGTGCTGCCGGTGGTGCCGATGTTCCATGCCAATTCGTGGGGTCTGGCGCTCTCCTGCCCGATGCATGGGGCGAGGATGGTCATGCCGGGGGCGAGGCTCGACGGCGCCTCGGTCTTCGACATTCTGGAGACGGAGAAGGTCACCATGACCGCCGCCGTGCCGACCGTCTGGCTCGGGCTCCTCCACTACATGCGCAAGGAGGGCAAGAGGCTCACGACGCTGAAATTCATCGGCATCGGCGGCTCGGCCTGCCCGCCGGAAATGATCCGGGCGTTCGAGGAGGATTACGGGATTCGCGTCCGCCATGCCTGGGGCATGACCGAAATGAGCCCCGTCGGCTCGGCCGGCGCGTTCAAGCCGGGCCAGGAGGCGCTGAGCCGCGAGGAAAAGCTCGCCGTCCAGTCGAAGCAGGGCTGGGCGCCGTTCGGAGTCGAGATGAAGATCGTCGACGACGAGAACAAGGCGCTGCCCTGGGACGGCAAGCGTTTCGGCCGGCTCAAGGTGCGGGGCTTCGCCGTGGCCGAGAGCTATTTCCGCGACGAGGGCGGCCAAATCCTCGACGAGGACAACTTCTTTGACACCGGCGACGTCGCCACCATCGATCCGAACGGCTTCATGCAGATCACCGACCGGGCGAAGGACGTGATCAAGTCGGGCGGCGAGTGGATCTCGACCATCGACATCGAAAACCTCGCGGTCGCCCATCCGGACGTGCTCGAGGCCGCGGTCATCGGCGTCGCCCATCCCAAATGGGACGAGCGGCCGCTGCTGGTGGTGGTGGCGAAGGAAGGCCATCAGCCGAAGGCCGAGGAGGTGCTCGACTATCTCAAGCCGAAAATCGCCAAGTGGTGGCTGCCCGACGACATGCAGGTGGTGAAGGAAATCCCCCATACGGCGACGGGCAAGATCAACAAGCTGAAGCTCAGGGAGACCTTCAAGGGATACAAGCTGCCGACCACCTGAGCCGAGATTGTTGGGCGAGCGACCGGGTTTTCAGTCGAACCGCCCCTTGCCGGCGTGGGAGAAGTCGGCGCCGCGAGGCGCTCCGGCGCCGATTGTCGTTATATTCGTAAAATCAGAAAGATATCGCGTGATCCTCATGCAAAGCGCGCGGCGGAGCCGGCTGCCGGGGGCTTCGTTAGATATTCTTGACGATCGCGTTCTCGCGCCGGACCCGTGAGCCCCTTTTGCCGCTTCGCGCTCGCCTCGCGTTTGCTCCTGTTAATGGGCTCCACAGGGAAAATCATTTCCCTGTTCTGTCTTTGTCCTTCCGCACGAGCAAATCCGCTCAAGGAAATGAAATACCATGGATTTGTGCAATCGCTCGACGAGCGGCGGGAGCGATTTTCCCGGTTGGCAGGCATTATCAGGGACGAAGAGTGCAGAACGGCCTTGTCTTCCGCGAACGGCTCAGAACCGGCCGGCGGGCAGGATCGGCAAGATTTCATGATCGATTCTGGCCCCGCGGCGACGGTTCGGCCCTTCACATCGCGCTCCTCAACGGCGGCCCGAAAGGCGCAGCCGCGAGACGATCGCCTCGACGAGCGGCGGCAGCGACGGCTCCGGCGTCGCGCCCTGCGCATGCGTGACGAAGCTCGCCATCCGCTGGAACTCGGGACTGTCCTTGCCGTGCCGCAGTCCGAGCCAGTCCATCAGTTCGCCGGCGCTAAAGTTGAAGTAGCCGTGGACGAAGGCGACGTCCTCGTCCTTTCGCTTCCAGGCGAAGGCAAACAGCGCATCCGACGGGACAAACGGGGAAATCTGTATGAGGCCGTGGTCCGGCCCGCGGCCCTTGAGGCCCTCGAAGGCCGGCGGATCGACATTGCCCGCTTCCGCAATCGCGCGCAGGAGGGAACTGGCGGAATGGCCGTTCAATTCGATGCGGGCGCTGGGCTCGCTGAGGCGCGCGACTTCCGCCGCCGCGGCCCGCGCCACGGCTTCCTGCCCGGCGAGGTCCGACGGGTGGGCGGCCATCGATTCGCGCAGAAGCGTCCAGAAGCGCTTTTTCGCCAGCGACAGCGCGATCTCCCGCAGCGACGCGGCGAAGGCCTCCACTTCTCCGTGACCGGACAATGTTGACGGCTCCTCGAACAACCCTCTAGCGGCCATGGAAGGCTCCAGTTCCGACGAAGCGCGCAAAAGCGGCGACTTCGGGACCGCGCGAAGTCCGTGTCGATAGCGAATTAACTTGTCCGGTTTTGGTAGCACATCAAATGTCCGCTTCTTTCTGTTTCTGTTCTTCCTGTGGGACTGTGGGCAACGCGTTTGCGTTGTCCACATTTCCACAGGCGCGCCGCCGAGCGGATTTAAGCGGCGTTTTTCGCTTGCCGGATCGCTCCCTTCTCGTCGTAGCGGCCGATGCAGCGCGGGCCGTGAAAGACGGCGTGTGAGCCGTCGGGATAGTGATGGACCTTGACCCTCGCCTTGACGAAGTGCGGCCGCTGCGGGCTCTCCGGGATCTGCAGTTTGAGCGTGCGATAGGACACGCAATTGTCGTTGCCGACCTGGCGCTCCTCCTGCACGCACAGGATCTCGCCGAGGTCGACGCCCGGGATCGGGGTGAAGGCCGAACCGGGCTGGGCCGGCGCGACCGCGAAGCGCGCGTTGTGGGCGGGCAGATAGACCTCGCGGATGAACGCGTTGGCCGCCTCGATCGCCGTGATCCCGGCGAGCTTGAGCTCCTTCACCAGCCGCTCCTGCAAGGTCTGGAACGCCCGCTCCGAGCGCCCGCGCGCCTGCGGCGAATAGGCCCCGATATGCTCGACGCCGAGTTGCTCGAGCGCCCGGCCCACCTGGGTCAGGCGGCCGCGGTCGATCTTGCCGCCCGCCTCGGCGGTATGGAAGTAGTGCGAACCGCGATCCGTATAGAGGCTCATCGGCAGCCCGTGGGCGCCGAACGTCTCTTTCAGCGCCCGGAACGTCGATGCCGTACCCTCCTCCTCGACCAGAATCGCCGAATAGATCGCCCCCGTCGCGTCGTCCAATGTCGCAATGAGGTCGAGCGCCGGCTGGCCTTCGAGCCAGACGTGTCGCGAGCCGTCCTGATGCAGCATCATCCCCGGCAACGGCCGGCGCTCCCGCTTCCGGCGATGCGCGCCCTTGCGCGGCGCCTTCGACAAAAGCCCGCGCGCCTGCAGAAACGTCTTGGTCCATGTGTAGCCCCAGGCGAAACCGTGATCCTTCACCAGGTGCTCATGGAAGTGCTTGGCTCGGAACCCCGCATAACGCTGTCGGTAAAGTGCCTCGACCTCCTGCTCCCGGTCGACCGGAACCCGCTTCCCAGACGCCTTGCCCAGCCGCCGGTCCACTAACCCAGCCTCGCCGTCCTCCTCGTACCGCGCCTGCCAGCGCCGAAACGTCCGCTCGCTCACCCCAAGCAGCGCCGCCGCTTCCAACTGGTTGAACTCCGCCGCCTCGTAGCGGCCCAATATGTCCACAAACCTCATCATACGCACACCCTGAAGGGCTTCCGTCCGGCGCATCCAACCCCCCAAAAGGGCCAAGGCTACCGGACAGATCGTGCGCTCCCTAAACCGGACATATCATCTGCTACC
>CAWGBJ010000026.1:0-107125 GCA_963820795.1 uncultured Alphaproteobacteria bacterium | reverse complement strand
CTTGCTGACATTCAAACCGAGACACAACGCATCCTTCTCCCGCCTTGACCCTGTCGGACGCCGCCCATAGCCTTCCGGCGACCTCTCAGATTGGGCATCCGATGACGGCGAAATTGAGGATCGAACGCATTGAATGCGTGCCGCTCAGCATGCCGCTGCCGCGCACATTTCGCGGCAGCAACTACTTCATGACGCATCGCTGCACCATCATTACCCGGGTGTACACCTCGGCGGGAGTCGTCGGCGAGATCTACAACGGAGATGAATTCGAAACGCAGGGCGAAGTCGTCAAGATCATCCTCGATGAGATCCAGCCGCTGCTGATCGGCAAGGACGCTTTCAACATCGAGGGCTGCTGGGAGCTCATGCGCAAGCCGAGCGCCAACATCCTGCGCGACCGGAAGCTCGCGATGTGCGCGCAGGCTTGCGTCGACAGCGCGCTCTGGGACGCCGTCGGCAAGGCGCTCGACGCGCCCCTTTACAAGCTCTGGGGCGGCTATGCCGATCGCCTGCCGTCGATCTGCATCGCCGGCTACTACGAGGAGGGCAAGACGCTCGCCGATTTTGGCCGCGAGATGGAGCAGATCAAACTTCAGGGTCACGCTGGCTGCAAATTCAAGGTCGGCGGCCGGACTCCGGCGGAAGACGCGGAGCGCGTGCGGGTTGCGCGCAAGGCGGTCGGCGATGACTTTGTCCTTGTCGTCGACGCCAACCAGGGCTGGACATTGCGACAGGCCGTCGAATTTTCCCGTCTCGCGGCCGATCTCAACATTCGCTGGTTCGAAGAGCCGGTGCGCTGGGAGAACGACCGCCTCGACATGGCCGCGGCGCGCAGCCAGACGGGCATTCCGATCTGCGCCGGACAGAGCGAGATTTCCCGCGCCGGTTGTCGAGACCTCATGATGTCGGGCGCGATCGACGTTTGCAATTTCGACGCCAGCTGGGGCGGCGGGCCGACCGAGTGGCGACGCGTGGCGGCGCTGGCGTCCGCGTTCGCCGTCGAAATGGGACATCACGAAGAACCGCAGATTTCCGCCCACCTGCTCGCCGCGATTCCGAACGGAACCTACCTGGAATCGTTTCATCCGGATCGCGATCCGATGTTCTATCGCCTGGTCGCCAATCGATCGCCGCTCAAGAACGGATTCTATGACGTGCCGTCAGGGCCAGGTTTCGGACTGGAGCTCGACGCGGACACGATCCGAGACTGTCGCGTATAATCAGACGAACAAGGCGCATCGGGAGGGAAGCGCGATGACCGAGCCGACGTCGCTGCGAGGCGCGAGCGCGAGCGACAACGCTCCCGCAACTCTGAGCGTCGAGGATCGGATCGGCCTCTATCGGACCATGACGATGATCCGGGAGTTCGAAGAACAGGTCCAACGCTCTTATCTGGAGGGCCTCGTTCACGGCACGACGCATCTCTGCAATGGACAGGAGGCCGTTTCAGCCGGAGTTGCCAAGGCGCTCCGTGAGGACGACTATGTCAGCTACACTTACCGCGGACACGGCCAGTGCCTGGCGCGAGGCATGGATCTCGAGGCCGCTTTCGCAGAGCTGTTCGGCCGCGCGTCCGGCGTTTGCGGCGGACTTGGCGGCTCGATGCACCTCACCGACATCGATCGTGGTCTGATCGGCGCCTTCGGGATTGTGGGGGCTGGCCTGCCGGTGGCCGTGGGGGCGGGCGTCTCGGCGCAACTCGCCGGCCGGAGACAGGTTTCGGTCTGTTTTTTCGGCGACGGGGCAGCCAATATCGGCGCCTTTCACGAGGCCATGAACATGGCCCAGGTATGGAAGCTGCCGGTGATCTTCGTCTGCGAAAACAATCTTTACGGAGAGTTCAGCCACATCCTTCACACGACGCCGTACCCCGACCTTGTCATCCGCGCCGCGGGCTATTCCATGCAGACCGAGAAAGTCGACGGCAACGACGTTCTTGCGGTCTACGACGCTGCGGCGCGGGCGGTCGTGCGCGCCCGCGATGGCGAGGGGCCTACGTTCATCGAGTGCAAGACCTATCGCCATCGCGGCCATTCGCGCACCGATCCGGCCAAGTATCGCGATCCGGCGGAGGTCGAGGCCTGGCTGAAGCGAGATCCGCTCTCGCTCTACCGCGCTGAGCTCTGCGCTGCGAACCTCATCGCCGACGCCGAGGCAGAACGCATCACGGCGGAGGCGCGTTCAGCCGTCAAGGCAGCCGCCGACCGGGCCGCCGCGGCGCCGTGGCCCTCGCCGAATGAGGACTTCATGGCCAGGACGTTTGTCCAATGACGGCGAGCGAGAAAATCAATTCGGCAGGGCTTCAGCCGATTGAAGCGCCCATGCAGGAACTCAGCTACCGGGAAGCGATCGCCGCGGCGTTGCGCGAGGAGATGCGGCGCGATCCGAAGACGCTGATCATGGGAGAGGATATCGGCGAGTTCGGGCGGCCCGTTCAAGACATGCCAGGGTCTCTATGAGGAGTTCGGCGCGGCGCGCGTCCGCGATACGCCGATCGCGGAGACCGGGTTCGTCGGCGCGGCGCTTGGTCTTGCGCTGACAGGCTACAGGCCGATCGTCGAGATCATGTTCGCCGACTTTCTCGGCGTCTGCTTCGACCAGATCGCCAACAGCATCGCCAAGCACCGCTTCATGTCGGGAGGCCGCGTCAAGACGCCGATCGTCATTCGCGCCCTCGGCGGGGCCGGCCTTCGCTTCGGCGCGCAGCATTCCCAGACGGCGGAATCCTGGCTCTTGTCAGTGCCGGGGCTCAAGATCATCTGCCCCTCGAATCCGAGGCAGGCGTATCTGATGCTCAAGGCGGCGATTCGCGACGACAATCCGGTCCTCGTCCTCGAGCATAAGGCGCTTCTCTCGATGAGGGGACCTGTGCCGATCGGCGCCGAAGAGGCGCCGATGCCGACCGGCCCGAGAATCTTGCGGCCTGGTCGGCACGCGACAATAGTCGCCAGCCTCGCCATGGTCGGCAAGGCTCTTGCCGCAGCCGACAAACTGCAGGCTGAGGGCGTCGAGGCGGAAGTGATCGACATCCAGGTGCTGCGGCCGCTGAACGTCGCGCCGATCAGCGACAGCGTACGACGCACCAACATCCTCGTCACTGTCGAGGAGCAGTCGCCGACAGGCGGTTGGAGTTCGGATGTCGTCGCGGATGTCGTCAGTCAAGCCTTCGATTATCTCGACGCTCCGCCTGCGCGCATCACGCTGCCCGACCATCCGCTTCCATACAGCCCTCACCTCGAGGACGCGCTTATTCCCTCGCCCGAGAGGATCGCGGCGACGGTCAAGTCGTTGCTCTGAAGACGCTCTAATGGACTTTCTCGTTCCCAAGCTCAGCGCCACCATGGACACCGTCAAGGTTCTGCGCTGGCTGAAGCAAGTTGGCGACAAGGTCGCGATGGGCGAGCCGCTCGTCGAACTGGAGACCGACAAGGCGACAATGGAAGTGGAGTCCCCGGTGGACGCCACACTCGACGCCGTACTGGGCGCAGAGGGCGAGGACCTGGCGGTCGGCGCGGCGCTCGCTCGGCTCCGAACCTTGGGCGAGGGCACGTCCGCGAGTGAGACGAAATCGACGGCGACGAGGGCTGCGGCCGCGCCCGAAGTGGAGCCCGCTTCCCCCGCGTCTCAGTCGTCTGGCGAGGCTCCGCCGCCGCGGATCCTCGCGTCTCCGTTCGCGAGGCGTCTCGCCAAAATGAATGGGACTGATTTGGCGCGTCTGGCCGCCGCTACCCCGTCCCGGCGCATTCGGGGGCGCGACGTCATCGCTGCCGTCGAGGCGCGGGATGCGAAGGAGAAGCTCGCCGCGCCGCCGCCCGCGGGCTTCGAGCCGTTCTCCCCCGTGCGGCGCCAGATCGCCGAGGCGGTCACGCTCAGCCGCAAGACGATCCCGTCCTTCGTCATCGACCGCTGGGTCGAGACCGCGGCGATCGATCAGGCGCGCGGGGCGCTCACCGGCCGGATCGAACAGGCGACCAGCTCCAAGCCTACCCTTACTGATTTTCTCCTGCTCGCGTTGGCCGCGGCTTTGTCGGCGCATCCCCGCATCCTCGATCGTTGGCATGAAGACAATGGCCGCGTCGGCACGATGCGCGCCTCGAGCATCGACGTCGGCCTCGTCGTCGCCGTTTCCGATGGGGTCATGATCCCGGTTCTGCGCGATCTTGCGGGCAAATCGATCGATCAAGTCACGCGGGCGCGGCAGGACGCGGTCCGGCGCGCCCGTTTGGGCCGACTGCTGCAGGCCGATTTGGCGCCGGTTTCTTTCTCGCTTTCCAACATCGGCAGGAGCGGCGCCGACCGCTTCGAAGCGATCATTTATCCCGGCCAGTCGGGCATTCTCGCTGTCGGACGTCAGCACGAGCGGGTGATCGCGCGGGCCGGCGGGATCGCCGTCGCAAGAGGCGTCAACCTTACGCTGTCCCTGGATCACCGCCTGATCGACGGAGTCCTCGGCGCACAATTCATCGACACGTTGGCCGAGCGGTTGGAGCGCGGACCCTGGTCGACGAGCTGACGAAGCCGATTGAGCCCGTCGAGGCGCTTTAAGCTGCCTTCGGGAGAGTTTAGAAATTCATGACGATGGCCCCTCTTGCGCCGGACCCGCGAAGTCGGTTTTCCGCTTCGCGCTCTTCGCCCTGTTAATGGGCTCCACAGGGAAAATAATTACCCTGCTCTGTCTTTCCCTTCCGCACGAGCAAATCCGCTCAACCACGTGAAACACCACGGATTTGCGCGATCGCTCGAGGAGCGGCGGGAGCGAATTTCCCGGTAGGCAGGCAATATCAGGGAGCAACAGGCGGAATGGCCGCGCCTTCCTCGAACTCGTCAGAACCGCCGGCGGCCAAGGGACCAGCAAGATTTCGTCGCCCGATCCTTCGTTTCTGGCCCTGCGGCGGCGGTTCAACCCGATCGCATCACGCTCTAAATGCGCGGCTGCGGTTTTGCCCCGACGCCGTCTTCGCGAGCGTGACGCTCCATTCGCGCGATGTCGGTGGCAAGAGCCTCGACGTGAGGATAATCGCCGACGTCGATCGCCCGCGACATCCCGCCATTGACGACGACATAGGCGCGATCGGCGGCCTCGTAGACTTCCAGCACTTCGGTGCAGAACATGATCACCGCATTGTCGGCGCCGACGAAATCACGCAGCAGCCGATAGATTTCGCGCTTGCTGTGAATATCGACCCCGCGGGTCGGCTCCTCGAGCAACAGCAGCCGCGGCGCGCAATTGAGCGCCTGCGCGATCGCCACTTTCTGCTGGTTGCCGCCGGACAGAGAACGGATGCCTTGGGCGACCGAGTGAGCCCGGATCGAGAAGCGCCGGACCGCTTCGTTGGCGAGCTGGCGCATCCGCTTCTTCCGGAGCGCTATGCCCGGTCCTGCGATATCCGGGCTGCCGAGACGGACAAGCAGGTTCTCGCCGACGGAGAAGTTGCTGTAGAGACTGAGCATTCGGGTCGCGGGCACATAGGCGCTGTGACGTTGCGCCCTCTCCCCCGTCTCGCCGGCGATCTCGATTTCTCCCGAACACGATTCCAGCCCGGCGAAGGAACGGAGCAATTCCCGTGCGCCGGAGCCCTCGACCCCTAACAGGGCGACGATTTCTCCGCCCTTGGCGTCAAGGGCAACCTTGTGAAAGGCGGCGCCGTGGGACCAGTCATGGACAGCCACGAGAGGCCGTTCGCCATGATCGATCGCGGCGCCTGTTTTGGCGCTCGCCTCCACGCCACGGCTGACGACGAGCTGTTGGGCAATCCCGTCCTCGGTCAGCGCATCGCCTTCGAGGATGGCGCGGACCCGGCCGTCGCGAATCACGGCGACGCGGCTCGCGTGTTCGAACAGATCGCCGAGACGATGGGTGACCAGAAGGACGATCCTGCCGTCCGCGGCGAGCTTGCGCATCTCTCGAAACAGTTCGTCGGATTCTTCGTCCGTCAGCGCGGAATTCGGTTCGTCGAACAGAAAAACCTGGGCATCGCGCGCGACCGCGCGTGCGATCTCGGCCCGTTGCTGGGTTGCCAGGGTGCAATCGGCGAGCGGAATATTGGCGAAACGCTCGATGCCGAACGCCTTCATGACTTTGGCGTCGGCGGCGCCTAGCTTTGGCCAGCCTTTGCTCGCCCCTTCCCGTCCTGCCAGCACATTCTCGGCGACGGTAAGGTTGGGAAAGAGCTGCGGCTCCTGGTGAACGACGGCGACCCGGCGCCAGTCGAGGCTCGGGGTCCAGGGGCGACCATTGAAGACCAGTTCTCCGCTATCGGGACGTTCCTCTCCGGCAATGATGCGGACGAGCGTACTTTTTCCGGCGCCGTTCGGTCCGGCGATGCCGAGCACCTCGCCAGTCCGGATATCGAGATCGAGACCATTCAGCGCAACCGTGGCGCCGTATCGTTTCTGCAGGCCACGGAGACGGATCCAGTCGACGGCGCCGTTCATGCCGCCCTGCGCTTGCGGATGTTGGTGAGCGCGAGGTCGAGCGCGACCGCGCCGATGGTGACGAAGCCGAGGAAGAGCTGCTGCACGTGCGGTCCGGGCGAGAGCAGGGCGAGACCCTGCTGCAATTCGGCGAGCAGCAACGCTCCGCTCATCGCCCCGATCACCGTCCCCTTGCCACCCGAAAGACTGGCGCCGCCGATGATCACCGCCGCGAAAACCGGGAACGTATAGGATAGGCCAATGTTCGGCTGGGCCGTCTGGATGAAGGAGAAATCGAGAATCCCGGCGATGGCGGCCAGCATGCTGCAGATCACGAAGGCCAGGATCTTGTAGCGCGCGACCGGCAGTCGGGCGAGCTGTGCGGCGACCGGGTTCCCGCCGATCGCCATCAAGCGAAAGCCGAAGAGCGTGCGGTGCAGCAGGAGCCCGACGACCAAGGCGAGCCCGAGCATCCAGATGACTTCGAGCGAGATCGGATGGGCGCCGAAGCTCGCCGTCAAGCCGGTGAAGAAATCAAGCTGTGCGGGTGGGATCTCGGATCCGGGCGGAGGATAGACCGGGTTGAACGTCGACGTCTTGGTGATCCATAGCGATACGCCGTAGAGCAGGTTGTAGGTGCCGAGCGTGACGATGAAGGAGGGAATGCGCAGCCACGTGACCAGAGCGCCGTTGAATAGGCCGACCAAGGCTCCAACGCCGACCGCCAGGGGCAGCGCAGCGTAAATCGGGATGCCGAGCAATATCCACATGACAGCGAGCGAATTGGCGCCGAGGCCGTACATCGCGCCGAAGGACAGATCGATCTCGCCGACCACGATCACCAGGGTCAGCCCGAGCGACATGATCGCCACCGAGCTCATGGCGCGGAGCACGGAAATGCCGACATCGATGTTGAACGAATTTGGCTTCAGAACGAACATTAGAAGCGCGACGAGGATGATAGCGAGGACCAAGCCTCCCATGCGCAACGCAAGGTCGAACGTCGCCGCACCGGTTGAGGAAAGCGTTGTCCGGGATGCTTCGACCGGGGCAGGGTCGCGGGAGTCGGCGCTGGACATTGAGCTACGCGGCCATGCTCTCGAGGAGGAAGGGGCCAGGATGGGCCTGGCCCCGAACGCTACAAATTATTTCTGCCCGAGGATGCGGTCGAGCTCGACGCGCGCCGCCGCCACCTGATCCTTCATCACCGGCAACAGCGTCTGAGTGTTGGGCAGGACGACTCCGTTCTTGAGGAACTGCGCGCAGGCCGGGCCGCCGAACGCCGCCTGATCGGACCACCGCTGATCGAGAGCGGCCACCTGGATGCCCTTCTCGATCCCGTCGAGCTGGCCCTTGGAGACATTCCAGCCGATGGTGAAGACTTGGCCCACTTTGTTGAGGCTCGTGATGGCGCGATCGGCATGCTCGGCGCCGATATCGACATTCTCGATGAACTGCACGTCCGGATTTGCTGACAGGAACGTCCTGTAGGCGTCATAGGTCTGGCCGGGATCGTAGCTGACGTTGAGGCCGTTCGCTTCGGTGGTGACGAATTTCGCGTCGGGGATCGCCTTGGCGATGGTCTCGTGGAAGCCTTTCATCCGACCTTGCGCCCAGAACTGCGTCGGGTCGCCGCCCGATACCGCAAATACTTTAAGGTCCTTGTTGTTGGCTTTCATCCAGTCGAGCACGATCTTACCCGCAGTCTCGCCTTCGAGCTGAGGCACCTGGGTGAAATTGGTGAATTCGTGGCCGCGCGAAGTTACGCCGACGGTGAAGACCGGAATGCCCTGATCCATGAGCTTGTTGACGATCGCAGTGGTCGAGTCGGAAGTCACCGGCTCGATCGAGATGCAGTCGATCTCGCCGGCGGCGAGCTTGGCCTCGATCTGCGAGACTTGCTGATTGGCGTCGGTCTGCACGGGCGCGATCGACGCGCATTCGAGCGGATAGATAGCGTTGCCAAGCTTGCAGCCGGTGTTGAAACCCGCGGCGTATTGCGGCGAGAACAAGGGAATGCCAGAGGCCTGGTAGGAAAAGACATAGTTGATCTTGTCGCCAGCCTTGACCTTGGCGGCAATGCGATCCGCGAGCTTGAACGTGCCCCAGTCGCGCTTGGCTTCGAACGGCGCGCCGGCGACTTTCTCGCCGCTCGCAGGGATCTGCGACTGGCTGTCCGCCGCAATCGCGGTCCCGGCGCTGGCTGCGCCGGCAAGGACAAAGGTCGCAACATACATTTTGAGCTTCGGCTTCATATTTGATTCCTCCCTGTTTCGGCGGTTGCCGATTTCTTATCGCCCGTTCATTTTATGACGACAGTACCTTTTCGCTGCGGAAGCTGTTCACCACTTCCTCGATAACTTCAATGCCGAGGCCCGGGCCGACGGGCGGATAGACCCAGCCCTCAACATGTTCGAAAGGCTTGGTCACCAGATCGTGCTGCATCGGATTGCGCAGCGGCTTGAGCTCGAACAGCTTGCAAGCCGGCGAATTGAACGAGATCGCCAGGCTCGCCGCGCTGACGATCGCCGACGACCAGGCATGAGCATTGGCCTGGCGGCGATAGAATTCGCATCGTTCGGCAATCTTCTTAAATCCAGTGATGCCCTCGGCCCGACCGGGATCGACGCCGACGACATCGACGGTGCCGGTCGCCAGCACGCGCTCGAATTGCTCCAGCGTCCACTCGCGTTCGCCGTAGGCAATGCGCGTCGTGGTCTTGGCGCGGAGGTTGGCGTAGCCCTCGGGGTCCCAGGCGCCGAGCGGCTCTTCGATCCACGAAAGGTTGTACTCCTCCATCGCCTTCGCTCGCCGCACCGCTTCGGTGACGTCCCACTTGATCGCGATGCCGTTGTCGATCATCAGCATCTTGTCGCCGAGCACTTTGCGCATGGCCTTGACGTAGGCGACGTCGCGGTCGTGGTCGTAGCCGAGGCGAGCGGAGCCGCGCTTGCCGAAGCCGGTCTTTAGCCCCTGCAGCCCGGTCGAGACCCATTGGGCTGTCTCCTCCGCCATCTCGGGAATCGATTCATAGTGGGCGTGGCACGAGGCGATGGCGGGCAGGCGATCGTGCACGGGGCCGCCGAGCAGGTCGAGGACGCTTCTGCCCAACGACTTGCCCTTGAGGTCCCAGAGAGCAATGTCGATGGCGGCGACGGCGTAAGAGGCGATGCCGCCGTGATAGCCGTACCACCACGCCTGCTGCTTGTTCTGTCGCCAAAGCGTCTCGGTCTGCACCGGGTCCTTCCCGATCAGATTCGTCGCCATGCCCTCGATGATCGCCTTGGCGGCGAAATTGGCCTCGGGAAATTGTGTGATCGACTCACCCCATCCGACTTGCCCGTCGTCAGCCGTGATCTTGGCGAGGCAAAGATGGCGAAGCGCGTTGAAGTCGTTGGGCTCGGGATAGCTGACCGGGATGGCCTCGACCCTGGCGATTTTCATTGTCAAAATCCTTAACCGATCGCGCCGCGGAACAGCGGCATGCCTTCGACGCCAACGTTGACCTTGATCAGCCTGCCGGTCATGGCCGCGCCGGTGACGTCGAACGGTCCCATGTCGCAGCAGTAGAGCGCGCCGCCCTTGCCAAACACGCAGTTGAGGATCGTGCCGCCGGTCTCGAGGAAATGCAACGGCTTGCCGTTCTTGTCGATCACGTCGAGGCCGCCGGCGGCAACGGCGGTGATCCAGAAGCTGCCTTCGGCGTCGATTTTCAAACCATCGGGAATGTGCCCCTCCGGCATCGTATGGATGACCTGTTTGCCGCCGTCAGGCCTGCGCCGCACGACCCTCAAGGTGTAGGATTCGACCCAGACGACCGAGCCGTCGGGTTCAACGACGATGCCGTTGGGATAGACATGGTCAAGCTCTTCGAGCACGCTCGCTTTGCCACTCGTCTCGACGACAACGATGCGCCCGGGATGCGGCTTCGTATCGGGCGCCCAATCGCCCGAATCGGTGAAGTAGAGGCGCCCGTCAGGCCCGAACGCCAAGTCGTTGGGTCCGTCGAACTTCACGCCATCCGCCTCGGTGACGAGGATCTCGACTTTTCCGGAGGGGCTGGTCTTCTGGATTGACGGCGGTCGGTGGACCGGAGCGGACCAGGCGCCGACGTTAGGAGTTTGCGTGGAATAGACGCAGCCGTCGCTTCCAAGCATGCAGGCGTTTGGTCCGCCGCCGACGTTGGCGTAGACGCCCGCCTTCCCGGTCTTCGGGTCCCACAGCCCGATCTCGCTCAAGTAAGTGTTCGCGTAGATGACGCGGCCGTCGTCGAGCTCGTAGGGACCCTCGGGGTGGCCGAGGCCGCCCGTGCAGACTGTGATCGGCTTTTTCATAGTCTCCTCCCTTTCACGTCACCAGGTCACCAGGCCGCCAGTGAAATTGATCGCCTGCCCCGTCATGTAGGCGGCTTCGTCGGACAGCAGGAACCAAATCAGCCCGGCGCATTCATCTGCCGATGAGCCGCGTCCGAGCGGCACAAGTTTGGTTCGCGCATTGTGCAGTTCCTGCGTCGTGAGGCCGCGCATCGGCGCCACTCTCTCCAGCACCTCCTCCTGCATCGGTGTATCGACAATGCCAGGCAGGATGGCGTTCACCCTTACCGGCCGCGAGGCGAGGGCATAGGCGAAGGAACGCGTGATGGAGAGAATCGTCGTCTTGGATGCGGCATAGGCCGCCACCTCGACGGTCGTCGCGAACTTGGCCGAACTCGACGACAAGTTGACGATCGCGCCCCCCGGGCTGAGCCGTGGCCCGATCTGCTGGCAAAGGAAGAACGTCGCCTCGGCGTTGACGGCCTGCACGCGGCGCCAGTCCTCTACCGTCACCTCGAAGATCGGCTTGATCATGATGACGCCGGCAGAATTGACCAGATAGTGCGCGCCATCGGCCCAATCGGCCACTCCCGCCCGAACCTCGGGATCGGTGATGTCGGCGACGATAGTTTCGCAGCCGGCGTTTTCGAGTTGGCTGAGGTTGCCGCGATTGATGTCGATTGCGAGCACCTCGACGCCCTGGCGCAACATCCTGCGGACGGCGGCCTTGCCGATGCCGCTGCCAGCGCCGGTCACGATTCCACGACGTCGTTGCGACGGCGGGCTCATCCGCGAAACGCCTTCTTCTCGCACGGCGGATCGAGCACCCCGGCGAGCGCGTTTCCGCGTTCTCCCCCACCAGGCCGCCTTGATGCGCCGCTCCCGCCATCGCTTGCCGACGGCAAGCTTCATCCTTGGAACCCAAACTATATTGAGACATTGTCGACGCCTGCAAGCCTATTTTGACCTGGCGTCTCGATCATGGGCGAACGCGAACAATCAGGCCGTGCGCGCAGGCGGAGCCCGCCGATCTGTCCGCGCTCATTGTTGCGCGGGCGCGGCCGCTCGGCTATGGATCGCGAAAATAAGTCTTTGCTTCCGCCAAACATCGAGACGGCGTCTGCCGCTTCGCAGGGCGATAGACGGAAGCGCTCAACACGGGCTGCGACGGTGACAGCCGCTCCTGGGAGGACACGCCGGAATGGCCGAAGTTCCCTTCGTCGACACCCATTTTCACCTCCATGACCTGAAGCGCCCGGAACTGCGCTATTCGTGGCTCGAGCCCGACTCCATCCATGGCTTTCTTGGCAACATCGACGCGCTCAAGGCGCAGCACTATTGGATCGAGGACTACATCGCCGAGATCCGCTTCTCGAATGTGCCGAAGGCGGTGCACGTCCAGGCGGCGCTGGGCGTTCCGGACCCCGTCAACGAGACGAAGTGGCTTCAGGCTTTCGCCGACAGGACTGGTTATCCGCATGGCATCGTCGCCGAATGCCACCTTTCTGAGCCTGACGCCGAAGAGGTGCTCGGCCGCCACATGCATTACGCGAACGTGCGCGGAATCAGGGATTTCGGCAACGGGCGCTATCTCGTCGACAGCGCCTGGCGCGCGGGCTTCAAACACCTGAAGCGACATAATCTGGTCTCGTGCATCGATACGCGCATCCAGTTTTTCGACGATCTCGTCGACCTCGCCGCAGCCTTTCCGGACACGATGATCTGCGTCGATCACTGCGCGATCCCCGAGGCGCGTGACGAGGCGTACCTCAAGCGCTGGTCGACGGCGATGCGCGCTCTGGCGAAAGCGGACAACGTCGTAATGAAAATTTCGGGCCTCGGCATGATGGATCGTCGATGGACCGTCGAATCGTTGCGCCCCTGGGTGCTCGGCAGCATTGACGCTTTTGGCGTGGACCGCGTCGTTTTTGGCACCAACTGGCCGGTTGATCGGATGTTCAGCTCCTATCCCGACCTGATCAACGCCTATGCGAGGATCATCTCAGGCTTCTCGCGGGATGAGCAGGTCGCGATGTTCTCGCGCAATGCCGAAAGACTTTTCAGGATCTGATGGAGAAGGGCTTTGGCCAACACAGCGAGTCCGACGGGAGCGATCGCGACCGCTTCCGCAGTCCATCATATCGGCATGAGCGTCGCCAGCATTGACGACGCGCTGGCGTTCTGGGAAGGCTTCCTTGGTGTTCCCGCACTCTGGCGCGAGCGGCTCAACCGGCCGTATCTGTCGAAAATCATCGGCATCCCCGGCGTCTCGATCAAGGGAGCGTTCGTCGAGCTGCCGGGTGGGGTGATCCTGGAACTACTGGATTATGAAGCGCCGGAGAAGCGCGGCAATCCGGAGACAACCGCAAATCCAGGCAATATCCATCTTTGCCTTGCAGTGGAAGACGCCGGTTTCGCGTGGAAACATGCGGTCGACTGCGGCGCCAAGCCGGTGAGCCGCGAGGGTCCGATCGAGGTTGATGGCGGCCCCAACGCCGGCGCCCGCGTTGCCTATCTGCGGATCCACGACGGCATCACCCTTGAGCTGTTCCAGCGGCCGGCGCGCATTTGAGGACTTTATCGAACATGATCAGGCGCGTCAGTTTCATCCGTCGCAAGGCGGGCCTCACCCCGCAGGAATTCTTCTCGCATTGGACCGGACGCCATGCAGAGATCGTGCGCCAGCTTCCGGGGTTGCGCGGGCTGCGTTTCAGCCGCGTCGATCGCTGCGTGCCGGATGAAGCTCGGTGGGATGGCGTGGGCGAGACCTGGTTCGACAGCATCTCCGACGCCGACCGCGCCTTCGCGACCGACCCGTTTCGCGAAATGCTGGTCGAGGATCGCGCGAAATTCATCGGCGACGCTCATTCCTGCTACATTGAGGAATCGCCGGGCGCTCTGCCGTCCGTCGAAGCGAGCCGGCCATGACGTGGAATCTGGCGTCGGGCCTTGACGGCAAGCGCGTTCTGCTCACCGGCGGAGCCGGGGGGATCGGGCGCGAAGTCGCGCGAGCCTTTGGCGCGGCGGGGTCGCGGGTAGCGGTGGTCGATCTTGACGAAGATAAGGTGAGGGCGGTCGTCGCCGATATGGAGGGCGGGCCGCATCTGCCGTTAGCCGCCGACCTGCGCCCCGTCGCTGGTCACCCCAAACTCATCGAAAGCGTTGTCAGCACGCTAGGCGGCCTCGACGTCCTCGTCTGCGCGGCAGCGGTCCTCGTGCGCCGCGCGAGCGTCGATGACGTTTCCGAGGCCGACTGGGATTTCCAGCACGACATCAATCTCAAGTCGACATTCTTCCTCAATCAGGCCGCGGCGCGGGTCCTTCGACAGCAGGGGCGGGGCGGGCGGATCATCAACTTCACCTCGCAAGGGTGGTGGAGCGGCGGCTTCGGCGGGTCGGTGGCATACGCCGCGACAAAGGGCGGCATTGTCTCGATGACGCGGGGACTCGCTCGTTCGTTGGCGAAGGACAACATCACCGTCAATGCGGTCTCACCCGGCGCCGCGGATACCGCGATGATGCGCAGCGGGATGACCGACGAGCAGTTGGCGGGGACGGTCGCTTCCATTCCGCTTGGACGCATGGCGGCGCCGTCGGAACTTGCGGGCGCCGTGCTTTTTCTCGCTTCCGAGCATGCCGGCTACGTCACCGGCGCGACCATCAACGTCAGCGGCGGCTGGCTGATGTATTGAGGGAGTGGACCCAAGAGGTGGAGGGTGAGCCCATGCCCAATTCGCTGGCTGGGCGCGTAGCCGTCGTGACCGGCGCCGCGCGCGGAATCGGCGATGCGATCGCCGGAAGGTTGCTCGCTGACGGAGCCAAGGTCTTCTCTCTCGACAAGGCGCCGGCTTCCGAGCCGCGCGCCGATATTGTTTATCTCGAAGCCGATGTAACCGATCCGGCCCGCGTTGCTGAGGCGTTCGAGGCGATCGATGCGAAAACCGGCCGGATCGACATCCTCGTCAACAACGCCGGCATTCAGCGCGTCGGCCTTGTCGGCAAAATATCTTTTGCTGAATGGTCGGCGGTCGTGGCCGCCCATCTCAACGGCTGCTTTCTCTGCGCGTCCGAAGCGGTGCCTCGCATGGCGGCGCGCGGCAATGGCGGCGCGATCGTTAGCATCGCGTCGGCTGCCGCTTTTGTCGGTTTGCCCGGACGCAGCGCATATTGCGCCGCAAAAGCCGGGATACTCGGCCTCACCCGGGCGCTGGCGCTCGAGGTGGCCTCGGCGGGCATCCGGGTCAACGCCGTCGCGCCGGGCTTTACCCGAACGAAATTGATCGAGCAGGGGTTGGCCGACGGGTCGTTGCAAGAGGATTGGATGGTTGCGCGCGTGCCGATGAAGCGCTTGGCCGCGACGCAGGAAATCGCCAGCGTCGTGCGCTATCTCGCCGGCGACGAAGCTTCCTACGTGACTGGCCAGACCATCATCGCCGACGGCGGCTGGACCGTGCAGGGGATTCCGCACGCGCCGGCCTGGTTGCAAACTCCCGCGGCCGAGTAAGCCGCTGCGGCGACGGCTGACCCAACGTCATCGCCCTCGCGGCCGACGGAAGCCATAGCGGCGGCGTGGCCAACAGACCGATAAGGTCGAGATCGGCGGCATTCGCAGGGCTGGCCCGTAGAAATCCTTGAGAAAGCCGCTTGCGGGCGACGGGCGTTACAGTCGGCGCGCCAGGCACCTGGGCTGCGGGCTCTTGATCATCCAGACCATTGCGCCGTTGAACGGCGCCGGCACAGAATGCCGCCTCGACGATCGCTCCATTGACGACGTCGATCTCCGTTTGCCGCCTCGCCTCCACATCCCGCAACATCGGGGCGCGCGCGCCGATCGCCTGCTTCAGCAAGCGGGTGATCGCCTGCCAGCGCTCGGCACGCAGGGGATCAACCCCAACCACGCTTCTTCGGCCGGCATTGGCGTTGCAAAAGTTTTGCGACGGCGCCAATCTTGTCGCGTGGAGCTCGATAGCGGCTTCAATCGCTCCGGGTAGAGAGTCGAGCGCCATGTCCAAAACCATTCTCGTTACCGGCGGATCGCGCGGCATCGGGCGAGCGGCTTGTCTTCTTGCGGCGCAGCGCGGCTGGTCGGTCGGCGTCAATTACCTGAAGGATAGCGCGGCCGCGCAGTCGGTCGTCGCCGAGGCGGAGCGTTCGGGCGCGAGGGCGATCGCGGCGGCGGGGGACGTGTCGCGCGAGAGCGATGTCATCGCCATGTTCGAGGCGACGACAAAGGCGCTCGGGCCTCTCGACGGCGTTGTCGTCAATGCCGGCGTCGCGGCGACCTCGTCGCGCCTTGTCGACATGAGCGTCGAGCGCATGCGGCAGGTCTTTGATGTGAATGTGCTCGGCGCCTATCTGGTGGCGCGCGAAGCCGCGCGACGCATGAACAAAAGCCGCGGCGGCAAAGGCGGCTCGATCGTCTTGATCTCTTCGGTCGCCGCGCGGATAGGCGCGCCCGACACCTATGTCGACTATGCCGGCTCAAAGGCTGCCGTCGACGCCATGGCGCTGGGCTTGTCGAAAGAATTGGGCCGCGAGGGCGTGCGCGTCAACTCGATCCGTCCCGGCGTCATCGAAACGGAAATTCATGCCGCCTACGGCGAGCCGGAGAGGCCTTACAAGATCGGCGCGTCGACTCCGCTCGGGCGGCCGGGAACAGCGAATGAAATCGCCGAGGCGATCGTCTGGCTCTTGAGCGACGCATCCTCCTATGTCACGGGCGCGATCATCGACGTGACGGGCGGACGCTGACGGACATGAACGAGACGCTGGAGTTTGCCGACGGAGCGGCGGTCGTCGCGCCGGTCCTGGAGATTCGCGGCGTCTCTAAGCGTTTCGACGCCACCCAGGCGCTCGATGACGTTTCCCTTGCGCTTTACGCTGGCGAGATTCACGCCCTGCTCGGGGAGAACGGGGCCGGCAAGTCGACGCTCATCAAGATCATAACCGGCGTGCATCAACCCGATCGCGGCGAGCTGCTTCTGGCTGGCCGGCCGGTCACGATTCGCAGCGCCGCCGAGGCGCAGCGCCTGGGCGTCGCCGCCATTTATCAAGAGCCTCTGCTGTTTCCCGATCTCAATGTCGCCGAGAACATTTTCATCAGTCATCAAGACCGTGGAGCGGTGGTCCAATGGCGGCAGATGTTTCACGACGCTGAAAGGATCCTGGGCGAGCTCGGCGTCGCGCTGGACGTTCGAAATCCGGCGCGCGGACTGACATTGGCTGCCCAGCAGTCGGTCGAAATCGCTAAGGCCATTTCTCTCAACGTTCGCATCCTGATCATGGACGAGCCGACTGCGTCGCTCTCCGCTCACGAGGTCCAGGAGCTGTTCAAGCTTGCCCGCGATCTGAAGCGCCAGCGCGTCGCCATCCTCTTTGTCAGCCATCGCATGGAAGAGGTATTCGAGATCGCCGATAAGGTTACGGTCTTTCGCGACGGGCGCTTGATCTCGACGCGAACCCGCCGTGAAGCGACGTCACAGCGTGCAATTGCCGACATGGTCGGCCGCGAGATCGATCTGACGAAGGCGCCCACAAGCTCGGCAAGGAAAGACCTTGTCCTCTCGGTGACCAATCTCAGCCGCAACGGCGTGTTCGAAGGCGTGACCTTCGATCTCCACCGCGGCGAGGTGCTGGGCTTCGCGGGCCTCATCGGGGCGGGTCGCACCGATGTCGGGCTTGCGCTTTTCGGCATCGAACCCGCGACCTCGGGAACAATTCTCCTCAACGGCAAACCCGTCACGGTCCGCTCTGCGCGCGATGGCATGAATCTCGGCATCGCCTATGTTTCAGAGGATCGACGCCAGCTTGGGCTCGTTCTCCCGATGGCGATTTTCGCCAATATCACCTTGCCGGTTCTGCGCCGTTATCTCAATCGCCTCGGACTCGTCCGAACGGGCCTGGAGCGGCGGACCGCCGACGCCTTCCGCACCCGGCTCGCCATCCGCGCGCCGTCGGTCGATCTCGAAGTCGCCAAGTTGTCGGGCGGCAATCAGCAGAAGGTCATGTTGAGCAAGTGGCTCAACACCAATCCCTCGGTCTTGATTTTCGACGAGCCGACGCGCGGCGTCGACGTCGGCTCCAAGGCGGAGGTGCACGCCATCATCGGCCAACTCGCGGCAGAGGGCATCGGCGTCATCGTGATCTCGTCGGACCTGCCCGAGGTGCTGGTTCTCAGCGACCGCGTGCTGGTGATGAGAGAGGGCCGGCAAATGGCGATCCTCGATCGGGCCGAAGCCAATGAGGAAACCGTTATGACCGCGGCGATGGGCCAGAGATCGACGAAACCGGCAGATGGAAGACCGTCATGAACTGGCTCAAGCGCCGGGTCCGCCCGGAGCAGGTCCGCGAGTTGAGCCTGCTCGTCCTCATCGTCGTGGCGATCGTGATGTTCGGGTCGTTCATCGACAATTACTACAGCTTCCGCACTTTCAACCGCATTGCATCCAGCGTCGCGATCATCACGGTCGTCGGCGTCGGCCAGACGCTGGTTGTCCTGACGCGCAATATAGACCTGTCGGTCGGCTCGATCGTGGGCTTCACTGCCTATTTCGTCGGAACGCTGATCGCCAACCACAACGGCATCAATCCCTTGCTGGCCGTTGCGGTCGCCATCGCGCTCGGGGCGGCGCTCGGCGTCGTCAATGGGGTCATTGTGGCATGGGGCAGGGTGCCCGCGGTCGTGGTCACGCTCGGAACGCTCGCGATTTATCGCGGCGTGCTGGTCGACCTGTCCGGCGCCAAGACTGTGACGACCGACAGCCTGCCCCAGTGGCTCATCAATATTCCGCTGGTTAATGTCGCGCCGATCGCCAGTCTCGACATTCGCCCGCTGTTTGCGCTCGCGCTCGTCATCGTCATCGTATTCCAGCTCGGAACGACCTATCTGAGTTTCGCCCGACGGTTCTATGCAATCGGCTCCAATCCCGAAGCGGCGCAGCTCATCGGACTGCCGATCAAGCGCGTCATCTTTATCGCCTTCGTCATCTGCGGCGCCCTCTCAGGGCTCGGCGGCTTCATGCTTCTCGCCCGGTTTGGCAACATCACGGTCGAGGCCGGACGCGGCCTGGAACTCAGCGTGGTCGCCGCTGTCGTCGTCGGCGGCGTCAATATCTTTGGCGGCTCGGGAACGGTATCCGGGGCTATGCTTGGCGCAGTGATGATCGGGACGCTCGAGCAGAGTCTCTTCCGCCTGGGCATCAGCGAGTTCTGGCTCAATGCGGTGCTCGGGCTCCTCATCTTGCTGGCGGTGGCGAGCGACGCGGTCATCCTGCAGCGCCTGCGCCGGCTTTGGGGAGGCACGGAGTTGAAGCTGGTCGCGAGGGAAGCGGGGTCGGCGTCCGAGAAAGGCGCGTCGCGGCGATGAGTGCGCTTGAGAGACTCAAGGGCTGGGAAACGATGATGCTCGCGCTGCTGGTCGCGATCGTCGCGTTCAACAGCGTTGGTTCCCCTTACTTCCTGAGCGTCGGAAACATCGTCAATCTGTTTCAATTGTCGATCGAGAAGAGCATCGTGGCGCTCACGATGGCGCTGGTGATCATCGGCGGCGAAATTGATCTTTCTGTCGCTTCGATCATGGGACTCTCGGCCTGCGTCATGGCCTGGACGTTCCATAAGGGCGTCCCTATGCCGCTCGCCATTCTCATTGCACTCGCTGCAGGCCTTCTTGCCGGACTCAACAACGCCTTCTGGATCGCCAGGGTCGGCCTGCCGTCGCTGGCAGTCACTCTGGCTGGCCTCATCGGCTATCGCGGCATCGCTCGCATCCTGCTGGAAGATCGCGCGATCGGCGATTTTCCTGACTGGTTCAACACGCTCGGCCAGCAGGCCCTGATCGGGCCGCTCACGGCTGCGATCTCGATTTTCTTTGTGCTCTTTGTCTTCTTCGCGATTGTGCTGCACGGCTCCGCTTTCGGTCGTCTCGTCTATGTCGTTGGCAGCAACGTTCAGGCGGCGCGCTATTCGGGCGTGCGGGTCGGATTGGTCAAGGGGAGCTTGTTCGTCGGCTCGGCCTTTGTGGCGGCGCTCGCCGGAATCCTCTATGCTGCGCGATTGGGATCGGTGCGCGGGGACATGGCGGAGGGCTTCGAACTCGACATCATCACCGCCGTGCTTTTGGGAGGGGTCAGTATTTTCGGCGGCAAGGGCAATCTGGTCGGCGTTGGCCTCGCGCTGCTTGTGATCTTGAACCTTCGCAATGGAATGGGGCTTGCCGACATCACCGGCAACACGCAGAATTACGTGATCGGGGGGCTTCTCATCCTCTCCGTGTTGATCCCGAATATGTGGCAAGACCTACGCAACAAATGGAAAGGGAGAGAAACATGAGGAAACTTCTTTTTGGCGCTGCCGCACTCGCAATGATTGCGGCCCTGCCTCGATATGCGGCAGCCCAGGTCGCCATGGCGACGCCCGGCAAGGCCGTCAGCATGGTGCTGCTGCCCAAATTTCTTGGGATTCTGCCGTTCGACCAGACGCACAAGGGGGCCGAGGAAGCCGCCAAGGAGCTTCAGAATCCGACACCCTTGCAGTACCTCGGCCCGACGCCCCAGAACAGCGTCGCCGGACAGATCGAAATCGTCACCAACGCCACGACCCAGGGGGTCAAAGCGATTATGATCTCGAACAACTCCGGCGATCAGATCGTGCCGGCGGCCAAGGCGGCGCAAGCCAAGGGCATCAAGGTGGTGACCTGGGACTCGCCAATCCCCTCGGGCGAAGGCGAGGACGTGTTCGTCGCGCAAGTCGACTTCGCGGACATCGGCAAGGTGATGGCCGACATGACGCTCGACCTCACCGGTCCCGGCGGCGGCAAGTTCGCGATTCTGTCGGCCTCGCCGGATGCGGCGAACCAGAACTCCTGGATCGCCGCAATGAAGACGGCGCTGAAGGATCCCAAATACGCGAAGCTCAACCTCGTCGACACGGTCTACGGCAACGACGAGTCGGAAAAGAGCTATACGCAGGCGCAGGCTCTCGTCGACAAGTATCCCGACCTGAAAGTGATCATGGCGCCGACGTCGGTTGGCATCGTCGCGGCAGCCAAGGCGCTCCAAGATGAGAAGCTTTGCGACAAGGTTAAGATCAGCGGTCTCGGCTCGCCCACCGAAATGCTTGCATACACGAAGAACGGCTGCGCGCCGGAATACGCCTGGTGGAGCTTTGTCAACCTTGGCTATCTCACCTATTACACCTCCTATCTGCTCGCCACCGATGCTCTCAAAGCGGAAGAGGGCGCGAAGTTCAAGGCCGGCCGCATGGGCGAATTTACGATCACCAAGGACCCAACGCGCGCCAAAGGGCTGCGCATCCTGATGGGACCGTTCACTGTTTACAACAAGGACAACGTTGAGGCTGGGGCGAAGGAATAGGCTGGAGGGCCCAGAGTTCGACCAAACTGAGCGGTTCGTCCGTCGCGCTTCAATCCAAGGGCTGATGCGCGACGGGCGCCGGCTTTGTGCTCCTAATGACGGCGCTGAGGCGGCCGCGGACCGCCGTTGGGGACGCTCATGGATAAGTATGACGTTATCGTGGTCGGCGCGGGCTCCAGCGGCGGCGTCGTCGCGGCGCGCTTGTCGGAGAACGCCGCACGGAAAGTGCTGCTGCTCGAGGCCGGCCCGGATTTTCCTCAGGAGGAAACGATCCCGCCGCTGTTCACCTTCAGCGGCGAGCACCATTGGCGCGGCGCCGGTGGGATCCCTGAATTTGACTGGGACTTCGTCAACACCGACGGCGCCGGCACACTGGGGGGCCGCAGCTTGCGGACGCCGCGCGGGCGCCTTGTCGGCGGCACGTCGATGGTCAACGCGACAATCGCGGCGCGCGGCGCGCCGTTCGACTTCGACCGCTGGGCGGCGATGGGGAACAAGGGCTGGGCGTGGGCGGATGTCCTGCCGTTGTTCATCGCCGTCGAAAACGACGTCAATTTCGGCGCCGAGCCGATCCACGGCCGCGATGGCCCGATCGTCATCCAGCGCTACCGGCCGCAGAGCTGGGCGCCCGTCAATCGCGCCATGTACGACGCGTGTCTCGAACTCGGCGTGCGAGAAGCGCCGGACCTCAACGCGCTCGACGCCCACGCGGGCGTCGTGGGGCCGATGCCGCACAACCGCTACAAAGAAGTCCGGCTTGGCACCCTCGTCACCTACGTCCGGGCCGCCCGCTCCCGGCCGAATCTCACCATCCGCTCCGGCAGCCATGTCGATCGGATACTTCTCGAAGGCGACCGCGCCAAGGGCGTGACCTATCTCGACGGCGCGAAAGAGCGGCGGACCGCGTTGGCGGATGAGATCGTCATCAGCGCCGGCGTCTACAACAGCCCCGCCATCCTGCAGCGGTCAGGCATCGGTCCAGCCGAATGGCTGCAGCCGCTCGGGATCGATGTCGTCGCCGACCTTCCGGTTGGGCGCAACCTGACCGACCATCCCGGCTTTCCCATGCTGTTCAGGGCGGAAGCGCTCGGCGTGACGACCGGCCGCTTCTTCGCCGCGAATGTACGCGGGCCGGCCAACGCTGCAGGCGAGCCGGAGTGGCAGACGCATCCGTTTCCGGTCGATGAGGAGGAGCATACGGCGGGCTTCTGGACATATCTTACGCGCCAGGAGGCGACAGGCGAAGTCCGCGTCCAAAGCACGGATCCTGCGCGCCCGCCGCTCATCGACCATCGATACAACACCAGCCAGCGGGACCGGGACCGGTTCGCCGACGCTCGTGCGTTCGTCAAGGCCATGCTGGCGACACGGACCTTCCAGTCGCACGGCGCGGCGTCGATCGACGATCTGGACAAACCGATCGCCGAGGCGCTGGCGGAGTTCGATGGGGCCGGCCCATCATCAGGCAGGATCGGTCAGGATGGGGCCGGCAGGGGACAAGAGCACGGTCGTCGGGCCCGACCTTCGCGTCCACGGCTTCGACAACTTGCGGGTCGCCGACACCAGCATCTATCCCGACAACGTCATGCACAATACGAACCTGACCGCCATCGTGGTCGGGGAAATGGCGGCGCGCTTCATCGACGGTGCGCAGCGGCTGAATTCCTTCCGCGGCGAAGACCACCGTATCGATCGCTGATAGCGCCGGGGCTGAGTAGATGTTCATCAGCCACTACCGAATGGACTGACGAAGGCGCGGTCCGTCCACAAGCGATGCGTTTTACGGAGAACAAGCCATTCGGCCTGGTTTCCCTGATAATGCCTGCCAACAGGAGAATCGCTCCCGTCGCGCGTCGAGCTCGTGCTCAAATCCATGGTATTTCATTTCGTTGGGCGGATTTGCTCGTGCGGAAGGGAAAGACAGAGCAGGGAAATTATTTTCCCTGTGGGGCCCATTAACAGGAGGCAGCGAGGAGAGCGCGGCCGGCGCGAGAGCGCGATCGTCAAGAAAATCTAAACGAAGCCGTCGGCAGCCGGCTTCGCCGCTCGTTTTAAGTGAGGATGACGCCATATCTGATTGATTTTAGGAATGTAACTGCAGCGCGAGAGGCAGCCGCCCCAACGAAGGGTCGATGAAGACGCGGTTCGACTGAAAATTCACCGCCAAGGGCGCCACAAAAACGAAAGCCCTCGGTGTAATTTTGCCGCTCCTTGTCTCTCTGACGAATGGGTCCGGCCTGATCCGGCGGCTCGCCTGGGAATCTCTGCCTAGGACGGAAGCGCCCTATCTCTCTGGCGCTTGACGATCTGATCGAGGGCGACGGCGAGCACGATAACGGCGCCGGTCACGAAGGTGCTCCAGGTCGCGTCGATGCCGAAGAAGATGATGCCGCTGCTGATCACCTGAATGATCAGCATGCCGACGACGGCGCCGATGACCGTGCCCCAGCCGCCGGAGAGGGGGGTCCCGCCGATAATGACCGCGGCGATGACGATGAGCGCGAAGTCGGCCCCCTCCTGCGGATCGATGGCGCCGCGGAATCCGACATACAACGCTCCCGAAAGCCCGCAGATGGCGCCCATCAGCACGAGCGTCTGCAGGCGCACGAGCGCGATGGGAATGCCGGCGAAGCGGGCGGCTTCGGGATTGCTGCCGACAGCCTGCACCCGATAGCCGAACCGCGTGCGGTGAAGCACGATATGCAGCACAACGGCCAAGGCGACAAAGAGGACGCCGACGACGGGGACGACGCGAAACACCTTCATCGAGGCGAAGCTGAAGAAGCTGCTCGACTGATCGGTCGGAAAAACGGCCCGACCTTGATTGGCGACCAGCGACAGTCCCTCGAACATCGAATAGGTGCCGAGGGTGACGATGATCGAAGGGAGCCGCAGGCCGATCGCGAGCACGCCGTTGACGAGGCCGAGAAGAGCGCCGAAGCCGACGCCCCCAAGAGCGGCGAGCCAGGGATTGACGCCCCCTACCATCATCAGCGCGGCGATAACGGCGGAGAAATTGAACATCCATCCGACTGAGAGATCGATCTCGCGGATCGCCAGCAAAAACACCATGCCGAGTGACAGCATGCCCTGAAACGTGGTGTTGCCGAGAATCGTCAACAGATTGATCGGATTGAGAAAACGTGGCCGCGCGACGCCGGTGACGGCGATCATCAGCAGCAAAGCGACGATGACTCCGATCTCCTCAGGCATCCGAAACGACCGCCGGCGCGAAGCCGGGGCGTTCGCGGCCTCGGGTTCCGGCGTCGACGGGCGGTCCGTCATCCTACTTCTGCCAAGGCAGCGCGTCCGATGCTGCGCCCCAGCTTGGGATCGGAGCCTGCAGCCCGTCTTTGATCCACAAAAACTGACCGTTGACCGATGCGGCGTCTTCGCTCATCAAGTGGATGATCAAATCCGCCGCTTTTTCTGGATCGTCTCCCCCTGTCTTTTCGACCCAATCAGCCCAATTGAGGAACGGCTCCGCGCGCGGGCCAACAAGCTGGGCCTTTGCCCGGATGTCGGCCCACATCTCCGTCTTGACGTCTCCGGGATGGATGACATTTGCGGTGACGCCGCTGCCCTCGACCTCCGCCGCCAGATGCCGGGTAAAGTGGTTGAGCGCGGCCTTGCTCGTCCCGTAGGCGCTGTGGAGTGGCCCTGGAGGGTGCAGCGCGTTGGCCGAGGTCACGTTGACGATCCGTCCCCAGCCCTGGTCGATCATTCCGCCGATGAAGGCGCGGCAGGTCAGGTAATGGCTGACCATGTTGATCATCAACGTCTTGATCCATTCCTGCGGATCGCTGTCCTTGATGAGTTGGATCGGACCAAAGGTCCCGGCCGCATTGACCAAAATCGACGGGACGCCGACGCGGCTCGCGCCCGCGACGATGGCCTCGAGCGAGCGCTGATCGCTCAAGTCCGCCGACACGACCTCGGCGCGGCCGCCGTTCTCGATGATGCTTTGCGCTGTCCCCTCAAGGGCCGGCGCGCTGCGGGCGATCAGCACCACCGTCGCGCCGTGGCGGGCGAGCCGAATCGCGACACGTTGGCCGAGACCTCGGCTCGCGCCTGTGACCACGGCGACCTTGCCCGCGAGGTCCGTCATCGGGCCGCGCCGGCTTTGGTCTCAAGGTGGAAAATCTCGCGCAGCGAGGTTGAGTCGACGATCCCATCGTCGCGAAAAAACATCAGCGGGTTCATCGCCTCCTCAGACCACTTGTCGTGGATCTTGGTGCGCCAGAGTTTGTCCCATGCGCCCTCGTCCACGATCTCCGAGTAGAGAAACAGCACCGGATCGTTCTCGAAGATCGTCATCGACGCGATGCCGCTTTTTTCAATTTCGGCGACCAATTCCGGCCAGACGTTGTCGTGGAAGCGCTTGTATTCCGCCAGCTTTCCGGGCTGCAAGCGCATCGTGAAGGCTCGACGTATCATGAGTTTCCCTCTTCATTGCGGGTTTCGTGGCGCAGGATCTCGATGCGTTTCGCGTCTTCTCACAGATGCGCTGCCGGCGGCATCTCGCCGGTGTTGACCGCGTGCAGCAAGGCATGTCCGTCAATCTCGCTCCCCTTGATCTCGCCGGCGATTGCGCCGCGATAAAGAACGATGATTCGATCGCAGAGGCCGATCAATTCCGGCAGTTCGGTCGAGCTGAATAGAACGATGCGCCCGTCTGCCGAAATCCGACGGATCAGCCCATAGATTTCACGCTTCGCCCCGACATCGACGCCGCGCGTCGGATCGTCGAGCAGAATGACCCTCGGCGCAACCTCCAGCCATTTTCCGACCACCGTCTTCTGCTGGTTGCCGCCGGACAGCTGGCCGGCCAAGGCGTCAGGCGAGCCGGTCTTGATGCGCAGGCGGTCGATTTGCCGAATGGCCCGTTCCAGGGCCGTCCCATGGTCGAACCACGGCAACCTATCCTTCAGCGCGCCGATCGCAACATGACTGATATTGAAGAGGACGCTCTTGTCGAGCATGAGGCCGTTTCGCCGTCGGTCGGCTGGGACCAGTGCAATGCCGCGGCGCGCCGCCTCCGTGGGGCCGCGCGGCAACCCTCTCGAATCCGGGAAGGTCACGTCGCCGGCGTGCGCTTTCTCGGTCCCGAACAGCATGCCGAACAGCGTCGCGACGCCGGAGCCTTCGAGGCCTGCAAAGCCGACGACTTCTCCGGAGCGGGCGGTAAAATCGATTTCCTTCAACGCGCCGCCGCTCAGTTTCTTGACGACGATGGCTGTCGCTTCGCGACCGTTTTGACTCGGCAAGGGCGGGGGAAACAGGACGGTCTGCGGAGCGCCGATCATCTCCTCGATCACCTCCGATAGGGTGAGATCCGCGCGGTCTCTCGTCAGCACGTCCCGGCCATTGCGCGTGACGGTGACCCGGTTGCAGATCGCGAAGACTTCCTCGAGCCGATGCGAAACGTAGAGCATCGTGATGCCGCGACGATTGAGCTGTCGCAGCACATCGAAGAGACGTTGGGTTTCCCGTTCGTTGAGAGCAGAGTTGGGCTCGTCGAGGATCAAGAGACGCGGCTCTTCCAGGAGCACGCGGGCCAACTCCACAAGCTGCTGTTCCCCGATGGTGAGCCTGCTCACCGGCATATGCACGTCGAACCGCAGGCCGAGGCGGTCCAGCAGGTCTTTGCTGCGTTCCTCCATGGCGCGAAGCGAGACGAGGCCGCGTCGCAACGGTTCGCGATTGACAAACAGGTTCGCCAGCACCGAGCGTTGCGGGAAGAGGCTCAGCTCCTGGTAGACAATGCCTACGCCCTGCTGGCGGGCGACAACGGGCGAGTTGATGACGATCGGGACGCCATCGAATTCGATCTCGCCCGCATCCGGACGAACCACGCCCGCAAGCACTTTCATCAGAGTCGATTTGCCTGCGCCGTTTTCTCCGACGACGGCATGAACGTCGCCGCGGCGCACGGTCAGGTTCATATTGTCGACGGCGACCACACCTCCGTAACGTTTGCGGAGGCCGCGGACAGCGACGAGCGGAGTGTCGACCATGTTGGATCCATGGGAATCGTGCGGCGGCTCAGCCGCACGATCCGGCCGGCCGAACCCTGGGCTTACTGGCTTTCAGCGGCGATCGGTTCGATCGTGGCGCAGCTCTTGCCTGCGTCAGGGCCGTTCACGCATTTTGTCCAGGGCTCGTAGAAGGCTGCGGTCGCCTTCGGGTCAGCGGCCATGGCCTGGAGTTTCGGAAAGGTCAGCGCGGGCAAATTGTTCGCCATGTCGACGCTGTTGGCGGTTACGACCTGAGTGCCTGCGTTGTAGAAGCCGACCTCGAGCGGCTTCTTCATCTTGATCGCGCGCACAAGCAGGGCGACCGGAAGATAGCCTTGGACGAAAGCGCTCTGGCCAAGAGTCACGTAGGCATGGCCGTCTTTCACGGCCTGCAGATTCTGGGCCGTCAGATCGTAACCGCCAGCGACGAATTTGTCGGAATTGGCCGCATTCAGTTTGCCCAGGCTTGCAACGTCGGGAGCGCAGAGGCCAACGAGGGCGATCGCGTCAGGGTTGGCCGCGTAGAGCTGCTCCCAATGATTGTAGTTTTCGACGGCGCTGACCTTGACATCGAAGGGACCCAGAATGGCGACGCCTGGGGCCGTCTTCAGCGACTCTTCCACCCCTCTCGCTCGGTTCTCAAGCACCGTCAGGCCAGGAAAGCAGTTGCCAATAATGACTTTACCCTTCGCCCCGGCGCCGCCGACCTTGTCGAGGATCGCCTTGCCGAGAATGCGGCCGCTTTGGGTGGACTTCTCACCGACATAGGGCGCCTTGACCGCAGCGCTCAGGAGATTGAACTGCACGACCGGAACGCCGCTGGCGATGATGTCGTTGAGGCTGCCCGCCATCGAATCGCCCGGGACCGACGTCGCCACGCCCTGCGCGCCCGCATTGACGATATTCTGCACCAGCTTCAATTGACCGTCGGGCGCGGCGCCCTGCTGTTGCGCCACCTTCAGCGTGACCCCGAGATCATTGGCGGCCGCCTGCGCCCCGTCGATGATCTGCTGAATGAACGGATCGCCCTGCGAGTGCGTGACGAAGCCGATCGTTATCTTGTCCTGCGCTTGAGCCGAGCCAGCGAGGATGGCGAATCCAAACACGAAAGTCGCGCACGCAAAGTACCTGCCCCTGGACATCACTGTTTCCTCCACCTGTTTTTGCGTTCTGTCTCGAGACCAAATTTGGACATGGTCCGGATTCGGCGTCGCCGGCGAATTTCCTATCACCGCCGCCGCCCTTTGGGCAATGCGGCAAAGTCCCACCGCGTCCCACGCGCCACTTGATTGACGCGCAACGCGTGATCGGTCGGAGGACTGACTCCCTGCTTGGCCGGAGTTGTCCCTCTCAGCATTCCGTGGCCGCCATGAGCTCTTTGGTGCGCGCGTAAAACTCACGGAACAGGTCATAGCGGCGCCGGTAGAGGCCGGCGTTCGCCGGTTCGGGCTCGATCCGCGATGCCGCGGGATTCCAGCGGTTGATCGCCTCCCTCGAGACGTCGCCAACCGCGAGCGCGGCGAGAAAGGCATCGCCATAAGCGGCGCCTATGCTCACTTCGCGCAGGACTTGCGCCTGCCCGGACACGTCGGAGGTCGCCTGCGTCCAAATTCGATTGCGCACTCCGCCGCCCACAGCCTGGATGGTCCCTAATGGCGCGCCCGCCTCGGCATAGGTCTCGAAGATGTGATTGGTCGCGAAGGCGATCCCTTCGATCAGGGCGCGGTAGACATCGGCACGCGTGCTGGCGAGCGTGAGCCCGAGAACGGCTCCCTTCGCATGCGGATCATGGATCGGCGTGCGCTCTCCGGAGAAATACGGCAGGATCACAAGGCCGTTGGCGCCCGGCGGCGACACCTCGGCTTCTGCGGCGAGCGCCGCCATCGCGGACTGCGAATCAAGCTCGCGGGCGAATTGGTCGGCAAACCAACGGGTCAAGGTCCCGCTGGTCGCCAGCCCCGCCATACAGGCCTGCTGGCCGCGAAACAGCCATGGCGCATGCCAGAGTCGTTTATCATTCGAACGCTGCTTGGCGATGAGGATGGTGAAGACCGTCGAGCCGTACATCAGCATCATATCGCCGACATCGAGAACGCCGACGCTAATCGCCTCGGCCGCAGCGTCGATCGTGCCGACGATGACTGGCGTTCCCGGCAGAAGGCCCGTTTGCTCGGCGGCGCGCGCGGTGACGCCGCCCGCAACCTCGGTCGTCCAGGCCAGTTCCGGCAGCCGATCCAGTTCGGTAAGGCCAGGCGCCAGAGCGCCCGTCCAGGTCTGTTCGTCGATCAGATAGAGCGGACTGGCGTTGGCTGCGGTGTAATGATCCGTTACGAAACGCCCGGTCAGGCGGTGAACCAGGAACGAGGTCGAATTGAGGAACTTGTGCGCGCGGGCGTAGATGTCCAGCCGGTTGTGCTTGAGCCACAGAATCTTCGGGCCGATGGATTGCGAGGTCAAAGCGTTGCCGCAGCGAGCGAAGATCGTCTCCGCGCCAATCGATGCGGTCAGCTCTTCAATCTCGCGCGCCGCCCGGGTATCGACGCCGTAAAGCACGGCGTTCATGAGCGGCGCGCCGTCGGAGTCGACCGGCAACATGCAGGGACCGATCGCGCTCGTCCCGACCCCCCTGATTTCCGACGGAGCAAGAGCGCTTTCGGCGATCAGCTTGCGAGCGAGCCAGACAAAGTCCGCCCACCAGTCCTCCTCGGCGCGGTGCTCCGCCCAGCCTGGCTGTGGCACGATGAGCCCATGCGGCCTCGCCGCGCTCGCCAATACTGCCCCTTGACCGTCGACAAGAACGCCTTTCGACTCGTAGGTGCCGATGTCCACACCGAGATAGGCGCTCATCGTTCGTAATCGTCGCGATCCAGGCTGAAGCCGGCCTTGATGCGGGGGATCGCCGCGACGAGGAGGCTCGTCAGCCCAGCAAGATCGGCGAGATCGCACATCTCGAGCGAGGAATGGGTGTAGCGGCACGGGAAGCCGAGATCGATCGCGGCGATCCCCTGATGAGCGAGCTGGACATAGGACGAGTTGGTCAGCACGCCGACCTGCGCGCTGCGCTGCAGGGTCAGGCGCTCGCTGCGGGCCGACTCTTGCAGAAGCGCGACCAGGGCCGGGTGGGGGATCGTGCCGTTGAGCGTGCCGCGCCCATGAAAGCTGTAAAGGCTCATCGCGGGGCCGAGTCCCAGCCCAACGTCGCCGCGCGCCTGCATGTCCGGCGTATCGGTCGCCAGCATCAGGTCGAGCTGTATGGAGATGTCCGGCGCGAGCGCCTGGGCCGCGACAACCGCGCCCCGCAGGTTGAACTCCTCCTGGGTCGAGAAGACGAAATGAACGGTCGGCCGGTCGGGCACGGCGACCAGCCGGCGCGCAGTCTCGACGATGACCGCGCAGCCGGCGCGATCGTCAACCGAGGTTCCCGCGAGTCGTCCGCCCGCCAGGGCAATTGATTTCGGCGCATAGACGACAGGCGAGCCAATGTCGATCCCGGCCGCCAGCGCGTCGGCGGCGTGCGAAAAGCCTGCGTCGACGCTGATCTCCTGGTAGGGGACGACGCGATATTTTTCCTCGGGGCTCGTTGCGTGGTGGCTCTTGTTCGCGATGACGCCGCGAATGTCGCGCCCATCGCCGACGCAGATCAGAACCTCCTGCGAAGCCAGTGCGCGCTCCGGGACGCCGCCCAATCGTTCAAGACGAAGGAGGCCGCTCGCCTCAATCTTGCGAACGATGAATCCGAGTTGATCCATATGGGCGAAAAGCATCACTGAGGGCCGACCGGGCTCTCCGGGCGCTGTGGCCGTCAGATTGCCGAGCCTGTCGGTTCTTGTCGCGAGCCCCAGCGCCTGCATTTCAAGCGCGAGGCGGCGCCTGACGCGGCCCTCGTGGCCGCTCAGGCCCGGAATTGTCATGAGCGTAGAGACGAGCGTCGCGAGGCGTTCGCGCAATGGCGAGGCGGCAGACACGAGCGTCACCTCTCCCGAGCGGCGCGCGCGAGCCGCATGAATTCGCTCGCTCGCCCGGGATCGACTGGCTTCCAGGTGTCGCCATCGATTTTCAGCGCCGATCCGACGATGCAGCCATCGGCGACGGCGAGGACGTCGCGAACCGTCGCGTGCTTGACCCCGGTGTTGGCGAGCACCGGCGTCTCGGGCAACGCGCGCTTGGTCTCTTCGAGATCCTCTATTCGCGCCGCTTCGCCGGTGATCGCGCCGGAGACAAGGATCGCATCCGGAATCGACGAGAAGACCGCGCTGCGCGCCCGGTCAGCCACACTGCGACGATCGAGCGAATAGGCGAATTCGGCCGAGACGTTGTAGAGGAGCACAAGGTCGCCTCGATCGAGCCGTTTGCGATAGCGAAGCGCTGCGCCTGCGTCAGGCGCCCACGCGCCCATATCTGACGCATACGACCCGGTGAAGATTTCGCGGACAAATGACGCACCCGTCGCCGCGGCGACGGCGAGAGTCGAGATCGGATCCCACAGGACGTTGACGCCGAAGGGCGTCGTGATCTCGGCGCGAAGCCGGCCGACGACATAGGCCATTGTCGCGGCAGATGCGACGTCGGCTTTGAGCTCGTAGGGACGATCGTTCTCGTTGCCGAACATCACCGCGTCGAAGCCCGCCGCCTGCAAGGCCTGCAAGTCCTTGCGGGCGCCCGCGACCACGCCCTCGATACCGGCATGGGAATCGAAGAGCGGCGCACCCGGCGAGGCCCCGACGTGGACCATCGCGATCACGGGCTTCACCTGGCCGAAGACCCGGCTGTAGTTGGTTGTCACGTCAGCGCGCTCTTGAACAAGTCACTTGCCGGAGCCCGCCGTCAGGCCCATCACGATGTAGCGCTCGAGGAAGATGCCGATCACAAGGAGCGGGGTGATCGCAGCGGCGGAAAGAGCGGCCATGGTCCACCAGTTGATCCCTTGCGATCCCGTCTGGCTCGCCACCATCACCGGCAGCGTCTGCGCGTCGAAGCCGGTCAGAAGCGAAGCGAAAAAATACTCGTTCCAGCACAGGACCAGCGACAGGATGAAGGCGGCGACCATGCCGGGCAGCGCCATCGGCAGCACGATCCGGAAGAAAGCGCCCCAGATCGAGCAGCCGTCGACGAGCGCGGCCTGCTCCATTTCGGGCGGGATGGTGTCGAACTGGTCGCGCATCACCCAGATCACGATCGGCAGCACCATCAGGGTGTAGATCAGCGAGAGGCCGAGCCGCGTGTCGAGCAGCGCGAGCTCCTTGTAGAGGACGAGGAACGGCAGGGCCAGGACCACCGGCGGCAGGATCAGCTGCGACAGGAAGAAGAATGACAGATCCTGGTTGCGCCAGCGCCCGAACCTCAAGTCGAAGCGGCTGAGCCCGTAGGCCGCCAGCGCGCCGATCACCACCGCCAGCGCCGAAGCGCCGATCGAACAGATGACGCTGTTGACGAATTTCTTGAGGAACTCGTCACGCACGTCCGAGGTCGTAAAGATCGTGTCGGGGGACAGACCGAGCGACTGCCATCCCTTCCATTTCGGTACGAAGTCAACCCAGGGGATGAGGTGGCCCTGGGTGACGTCCTTGCCCAGTTTGAACGAGGTGGAAAACGTCCAGTAGAGCGGAAAGAGCGCGATGAACGTCCAGATCAGCAGGGCGCCGTAGATGAGAAAGCGCTGGCCGGCGCTGAGGATCCGGCGCGCCGCCGAGGTTCCGCCCTCGCGTTCTTCGACTCCATCGCTCACTGCTGCTTCGGAAGTCACCCCGTTCGCTCCGCCTTAGTCGGCCCGGTCGATGGCATGGCCGCGCTGCTCACGTCATCCTCTGCATGAATCGACTGACCGACTTCAGCAACACGGTGAGGAAGACGATGATGATGACGAGGTAGACCTCCGCCACCATCGTGGCGTAGCCGACGTTCGAGCGGTCACGGTACTCGCGGAAGACGAAGCTCGAAATCGTGTCGGTCGCCCCGCCCGGCCCCCCCGCAGTGACATTGATGACGATGTCGGCCAGCTTCAATTCAAAGATGATGCGGAGCAGAATTGCGGTCACGCTGACCGGCAGCATGAGTGGGAAGGTGATCTCCCAGAATGTCTGCCAGCCGTTCGCCCCGTCGACCTTGGCCGCCTCCTTGACGTCGAGCGGCAGCGCCTGAAGCCCGGCGAGCAACAGGATCACCATGAAGGGGATCCAGACCCAGCTGTCCATCGCGATGATGCTGGTGCGGGCGATCCAGGGATCGCTGAAGAAGGCGGGATCCTGCCATCCGAGGGTCCTCAGGAAGGTGGCGAGCGGCCCGAAACGGTTTTCCATGATCGACTTGCCGACCATCCAACTGACCGCCACGGGGCTCAGCATGAAAGGCAGCATGAAGGCGACGCGGAAGAACTTGCGGGCGCGGATGTCGGCGTTCAGCAGCAACGCGAGGCCAAAGGCGATGACGTACTGGACGACCACCGTGGCGACATAAAAGACCATGTTGCCGAGGGCGTTCCAGAAGTAGGGGTCGGCCCACAAGGTGCGCAGGTTTGCGAGACCGTTGAAGTGATGGCCCGACTCGGCGTTGAGGTTCCAGTCGGTGAAGGCGATGTAGAGGCCGAACAGCGTCGGAAAGATCACCATCGCGCCGGTGAACAGAAGCGCCGGCAGCACGAACAGCCGCTGTCGCCCGACGTCGCCATATTCGAGAACCTGGCTGATCCCGAGCGCGACGCCCCAGACGAGGAAGGCGTACAGCGTCGGGCGCCAGTTGGCGAAGCCGATCGGCACGAGGCCGAGCGCGTGCGCCAACTGAAGCGCGGCGACAACCACAAGCAGGGCCGAGGCCAGCCGGAACAGCCATCGTCCGAGGGGCGGCTGGCCGGGAAGGACATCCTCGTGCGCCGCTTCGAGCTTCCCGCCGGTCACAGCTTCATGTCCGTTTCGGCGATCATGATGCGAGCGATCATCGCGCCGGCCCGGCTCCGTCCGCGGCGACAACGCCGCGGACGGAGCGAGGGTCACGAAGCGGGACATGGCGCTCAGGTCAGAGCCCATCGCGATGCGATAGTACTTGACCTGGTTTTCCCGACCGAGCTTGTCGGTCAAGGCTCTCCCATGCCGCCGCGATCTTGTCGGCGCCCTCCTGCGCCGTCTCCTTGCCGGCGAACACCCTCTGCAGTTCGTCTTCCGCGATGCTGTAGTACTGGAAGATGCCGGGGATGCGCGGCTCGATCGCCGAGTTCGGATGGTTGTACGACGTCGACTGCGAGTTCATGTAGGAGGTGATGTACTTGCGGTCGTAGCCGGCCAGCACCCACAGGTCGATATTCGTGTGGCTCTTGCGGTAGGGCTGGAAGCCCGACGGATAGGCCGCCGTCCACATCGACAGGTCCTTGCCGCCGAGATGCGCCGCCGCGCTCCAGGCCGCCTTGTGGCGCTTGCGGATCGGTGTCGACCGTCTTCATCACATAGATGCCCCAGCCGAGATAGGCCATGTTGGGCGCGACGTTCGGCCCGCTGGCAAGCTTCTCCCACTGCTTCTTGCGGAAGTTGTAGACGTCGTCCGAGGCCGGGCAGGATGTCGAAGTCGAGCACGTCGCCGATCGTCGCCGTGTCGCTCGTCCTGCGCGACGGTGCCGATGTCGCCCCACCATTCGAGCAGCGAGCCGGTGCCGGTGAGGAACTGCTGGAAGGCGGTCGTGCCGGGATCGGCGTTGATCTGGTCGGCCGGCTCATAGGGCAGCGCGTCGACGACGTCCTGGATCGCCCGCACGAAGGCCGGGTTGTTGACCTGCGGCTTCATGTTCTCGTCGAACAGCCAGTTCTTCTCGCCGGGATATTTCGCGTAGGCCGTGGCGCGGCTGCGCAGGAAATAGAAGCAGAACCCGCCCCACGGCTTCGGCTGGTCGAGGAAGCCGTAGACCTCCTTGCCCTTGACCTTCTTGCCCTTGAGGAACTTGGTGACCGCCTGCACCTGCTGCCAGGTCTTCGGCGCGCCCCATTCCCCGAGGTCGGCCTTGTCCTTCCAGTCCTTCCACTGCTTGGCGAGATCGGGGTCGGCGAAGACGTCGGTGCGTCTGTTCATCGTGTGGCAGTCGCTGTCGATGGTGACGCGATGGATCTTGCCGTTCCACGTGCCGACCGGCGGCTTGAGGTAATTGACGTAATCGTCGAAATCGACCTGCTTCTTCACCCAGTCCGGCATCTCGGACAACAGGTCCTTGACGCCCATGTCGCCTTCGAACGGCGCGCCCATCTCGATGATGTCGATAGTCGACGGTGCCGGTGGCGATCGATTGCTGCAGGCGCGCGTTGTAGTCGGCCTGGGCGAGGTCGATCCACTTGATCGAGGCGCCGGTGTAGGCCTCCCACGGCTTCAGGAAGCCGCGGAACAGGAAGTTGTGCAGGTTCTGGTTGTTGAGGCCCATGAAGGAGAATTCGACGCCCTTGAATTCGCCGGGCTTGCACGTTTGCCTTGGTCGGCCCGAGGCACAGCGCGCCAACCTTCTGCCAGTCGGCGTCGGTCGGCGATCCGTTGCCGGCGCCGGGAATCTTCATGATCTGCGAGACGACGCTGTCGGCCGCGTAGGCCGGACTTGGAGAGAGCGACAACGGCCCGCTCGTCGCCAATGCGGCGGCCGCTCCGGCGGCGCCTTTCATCAGCTGGCGCCGGCTGGCCTGCATCGCCATCAGTTGTTCGTAGACATGGACACGCATAAGACTTCCTCCCTTCACGAAGCATCTCGTGATCGCGTTTTTCTCGTTCTCGCATCGGCTTCGGCGCGAGTCCAACCGTCCTCAAACGCTGCGTCCGGTGGCCTCAAAGACTAAGGGGCCGTTCGGCAGCGAGTCAATTGGCGGTCGACTTGCTCCGCCGCACACCCCAACGAGGTCGCCGTCCCCCGGCGCAAAGTCCGGCAAACCCGCCCTAGCCGCCGAGCGCCTTGCGGAGTCCCGCAAGAATCCGGTCGCGTCCCTTGAGGCCCAGTTCGACGCTCGCAAGCTTGGCCGACCGGGCGTACCACCTGTCCTCGGAAAGCCTGGAAACGTCGACCCCCTCCGGCGCCAGCGCCATCATGAGCGAAGTTTCGCCCTCGCCAGCGTGGTCGAACGGGTAGCCCTCCATAGCTTCGGGGGTCATCAGGGGATGCGCCTTAATCCAGTTGAACGGATCGTCGCCTTCCGCCTGCCTGGCGTAATAGTCGGCCATCTTTTCGCTGCCCCACCAGCCTTCGCCATGCTCCTTCTCAAGGAAGGCGAAGATTGCCTGCCGAGCGGCGAACTTGAACGCGAGGTCCGTCGGCATGCCGCTGGAAAAATTCTCGGTTTGATGGTGGATAACCAAATGAATGTTGCGGAAGCCGATCCGCAACAGGCCCTGAAACATCGCCTTGGCCAACGGAAGCAATGCCTCTGCGTCGACATGCAACGTGCCATTCTGTTCGGGCGGCTCGACTGCGTAGCTCGCGGCGCCGTAGTAGAACGGCGGCAGGATGACGAGGTTCATCTCCTCTTGCAAGGATCTCGAGAACGCGGGTGACGGCGAGCGTGTCCATCCCTACGGCCATATGTTCTCCATGGTATTCGAGCACCCCGAGCGGCAGGATGACCGGCCATCGGGCTTCGATGGCGGTGCGGATCTGGTAAGGCAGCATCATTTCGTAGCGCATCGGACGCTCTCCGGACCGCTCAGAGGTTCGATGGGGGGCGGCCAGGGCCGGCTACTCCATCCGCTTGCCGCTTTCCGCGTCGAACAGATGCACCGCGTCGAGGTTCGGCGAGAACGGGAGTTTGTCTCCCGGTCGCGCGGAAATCCGCTCGCGGAAGACGCCCACGATCTGCTGGCCGCCGAGCCTGGCGAAAACCTGAGTTTCCGAGCCGGTCGGCTCGACCACCGAGATCTCGGCCCGCAAGTCGCCTCCGCCGAGCGTCAGATGCTCGGGGCGAATTCCATAAACGCACGGCCTCCCGTCTGCCCCTCCGGGAACCGATTTGAGCGGCAGCTCCACGCCGGCTTCGGTCAGGAACGACGGCCGACCATTGACGCGGATCGACCCTTTCAGCAGATTCATCGCCGGCGACCCGATGAAGCCAGCGACGAACAATGTCGCCGGCCGATCATAGAGGTCGAGCGGCGCGCCGACCTGCTCGACCACGCCGTCGCGCATGACAACGATGCGGTCGGCCATCGTCATCGCCTCGACCTGGTCGTGCGTCACGTAGATCGTGGTTGTCTTCAGCCGCTGGTGCAGCTCCTTGATTTCGCCGCGCATCTGCACGCGCAGCTTGGCGTCGAGATTCGACAGCGGTTCGTCGAACAGAAACACTTGAGGATCGCGCACAATCGCCCGCCCCATCGCGACCCGCTGACGCTGGCCGCCGGAGAGCTGGCGCGGATAGCGCGCGAGCAAAGGTGCAACGTCAAGGATCCCCGCGGCGCGCCGCACCCGGGCCTCGATCTCCGCCCTTGGAGTGCGCCGCAGCTTCAATCCGAAGCTCATGTTCTCCGCCACGGTCTTGTGCGGATAGAGCGCATAGTTCTGAAAGACCATCGCAATGTCTCGGTCTTTCGGCGCGAGATTGTTGACGACCCGCTTCCCGATCCTGATCTTTCCGTCGCCGATCGACTCCAGGCCCGCAATCATGCGCAAAAGCGTCGACTTGCCGCAGCCGGACGGTCCGACCAAAGTCACAAATTCGCCGTCGGCGATGGAAATCGATACGCCATGGATAACCTCGACGGCGCCGTAAGCCTTGCTGACGTTGACAACGTCGACCGAAGCCATTCTTCTCCTCCCTAACTCGAGATGCGCCGGCGCCACCGCTCGTTGCCGCGACCGTATTGCATCGGCTGCATGGCGTCGAGACGCCCTTGCCCGTTCCGCCCGTGTGGCGGTCAAGGACGGGTCAATCGCCGGCGGCGGGCGCTCCGAACGGAGAAGACGGTTGGGGGAGGAGCCGCTGCCTCAGCCGCGCGCAAACATCGAAGGGAGCGAGCCATGAGCGCCACGGCCAAGCCGCGCATCGCCGTAGTCGGCAGCAATATGGTCGATCTCGTGACTTACGTGAAACGCATGCCGGTCAGGGGCGAGACCGTGGAAGCGCCGAGCTTCGAAATGGGGCACGGAGGCAAGGGCGCCAACCAGGCCGTGGCGGCCGCCAAGCTTGGAGCCTCGGTCGTCATGGTCACCGCGGTCGGCGACGACATGTTCGCCGACAACACGATCAAGAACCTCGCCAGCCTCGGCGTGGACACGACTTACGTCAAGCGCGTCATGGGCAAGTCGAGCGGCGTCGCGCCGATCATGGTCGAGCCTTCGGGCGAAAACTCGATTCTCATTGTCAAGGGCGCCAACGCCGACCTGTCGCCGGCCGATGTCGAGCGCGCGGCTGAAGCTCTGAAGACCTGCGACCTCATCCTGCTGCAGCTCGAGGTCCCCCTCGAGACGGTCTATGCGGCGATCGCCTTCGGCAAACGTCATGGCGTCAGGACGATCCTGAACCCAGCCCCGGCTACGCGGGAACTTGACGCGGAGAAGGTTCGCGACGTCAGTTTTTTCATCCCCAATGAGACGGAGCTGGCGATCTTGACCGGCCTGCCGGTCAGCACGGAACAAGAGATAGGCGACGCCGCGCGGAGCCTTGTCGCGAATGGCGTCGAAACGGTGATCGTTACGCTCGGTTCGCGCGGCGCCCTGCTGACAACGGCCGAGGGCGTTCGCCGCATTGATCCCGTCCGCGTCGAGCCGGTGGACACCACGGGCGCCGGCGACGCGTTTGTCGGAAGCTTCGCTCGCTATTTGGCCGGCGGCCTTCCCCTCGAAGCGGCGCTTGTCCTGGCGGCGCGATACGCTGCCGACTCGGTCACCCGGCGGGGCACTCAAAAAGCCTACGCGTCGGAGGCTCAGTTCCAGAAATTCTGCCAGTCGCTGGATTCCGCCGGTCAATAGGCTTTACGGCGCCTGGCGACGCGCGCTCTCTCTATGACCGACCGCGCGACCCGCGTCGGTCAGCCGCGCGCGGCCATCTTTTTGGGTTGGCTTGATCTGGGCCCAAACGCCGTCCGCCGATCTTGTGCTTTTGGCCTTCACAGGATTCTGTAAAGTCGTGGTTTCGCTCGTACGTGACATGCGATAGCCGGAGGTCCCATGGCCAGGCAGAAATTCGCCGCCAGGCTCAACTCGTTCCGCGTTGGCGAGCGAGAATATTGGCGCGAACTCAATGGGAAACCGACGACCCTCGACCTCCTCGACCGAGCCTCGAAAGTTGCCGGCCTCAACTGCGTAGACCTGAACTACCCCGATCATCTCGTAGGGGTCTCCAGGGCCGGTCTCATCGAGAAAATGAGCGAAATCGGAATCTCGCTCAACGGCTACGCCATGCGCTACTACGACGACGACGCCTACAAGATAGGCGCCTTTACCCACCCTGACCCGGCGGTCCGGCGTTCGGCGATCGATTTAACCAAGCGGGGGCTGGATTCGCTGGCGGCGGATGGTGGGGGCCTTATGACGCTCTGGATGGGGCAGGACGGGTTCGATTATTCGTTTCAGGCGGACTATGCGGCGCTTTGGGAGCACACAATCGACGGGATCCGTGAGATCGCTGACCATAACCCGTCGATAGACCTCAGTATCGAATATAAGCCCAATGAGCCTCGGTCGTTCAGCCTCATGCCCGATGTCGCAACGACGCTGCTCGCGATTCGGGAAATCGATCGACCCAACCTTGGGGTCACGCTCGACTTCGCGCATGTCCTCTACGCCGATGAGATGCCGGCCTATGCGGCGGCGCTGATCGCGCGCCATTCGCGGTTGCTTGGCGTCCACCTCAACGACGGCTACGCCAAACGCGACGACGGACTGATGGTCGCATCGGTGCATCCGATTCAGACTTTTCGAGCTGCTCTATGCGCTCGATCGCTTGGGATACCGCGGCGTCATCTATTTCGACACGTTCCCCGACACGACCGGGCTCGATCCGATCTTGGAGTGCGCTTCGAATATCGATGCGGTGTCGACGCTTCGCCGCGTCGTCGACCGGCTGAAAGACAATGAGTTTCTGGCGTCCGCGATCCTCAAGCAGGATCCGGTGGCGAGTCAAAGGATCGTGCAAGCGGCTCTCTATGGTTCCTGACGGTTCCGGGTCCCTTGCCTTCGACGTCATCGTCTGTGGCAGCCTGCATCTTGATGTCATGGTCTATTCGCCCCGCCTGCCGCGGGCGGATGAGACGGTGGTCGGGACAAAATGGGCGCTTCAATGCGGCGGCAAGGGCGGCAACCAGGCGGTAATGGCTTCGCGCGCGGGGGCGCGCGTTGCGATGATCGGCCGGGTGGGAGCCGACGATTTCGGCGCCCGGCTTCGCAGACGTCTCGTCGACGCCGGCGTCGACTCCCGGGCGGTTCTCGTCGACGAATTGGTCGGCTCAGGCATGAGCGCGGCGATCGTCCGCGATGACGGCGACTACGGCGCCGTGATCGTCTCGGGCGCCAACCTGAAACTTGAGGATGCCGCCGTCGCCTCGCAATGGAAAGCGATCGGCGGCGCGCGCGTGCTCGTTTTGCAGAACGAGATTCCCGAACCCGCCAATCTAGCGGCCGCGAACGCGGCGCATTCGGACGGGGCGCTCGTCATCTTGAACGCAGCGCCGGTGAGGGTGATGACGGAGGCGTTGCTCGATCGGGTCGATTGTCTGGTGGTGAACCGAATCGAAGCCGAGATGCTGTCGGGCGGCCCGATCGGGGATCGAGGGGAGGCTGCCTCGGCGCTCTCCAGGGTCGGCGGTCGGATCAAGAACGTCATTGTGACTCTCGGCGGCGATGGCCTCGTCATCAAGTCAGCGGACGGGACGATTTCGGCAATCGCTGCAAAGCGGGTCAAAGTCGTGTCGTCTCACGGCGCCGGAGACTGCTTTGTCGGCGCGCTCGCGGCGAAAGTCGCGAGCAACGCTTCGGTGGCTGAAGCCGCGGAATTCGCGAACGCCGCCGCCGCGGCGCATGTATCAGGACAGTAGCAGCCGATGCTGGAGCGACCTGCACAGGCGTTCGCGTAGCCTGCATTGCGGGGGATTCGTTCGCCAAAACGCCACCGTTCTTGTTCAGGAATTACCTCGCCCCGGCAGCATTCGACGCGGAAAATCGCTTATACTTTTTGGCTTTGCACTGCGGTCTCGACCGGCGGAGGAGCTTGCGCGCTGTACACGAGAAACCCGTTTTCGGTCCGTATCCCCGGCCGCCTGCAGACAATGGAACTTCCGGAAGATGCTCTACTTACCCGCGACGGAACCGACGATCTACTTTATTGGCACGACGACCAGGCAATCGTCGATCATGAAAGTGTTTCCGCGCTGGGTCGAGGCGCTGAGGCTCAACGCAGTCATCAAGGGGTTCGACTTCCTTCCCAACGACGACCCTGCGCGATACCGCGATGCCGTGCAATTCATCAAAGCCGATCCTCTCTCTCTCGGTGCGCTCGTAACGACGCATAAGGTGAACCTCCTCAAAGCATCACGCGATCTCTTCGACGATCTCGATCGCTACGCAGAGACGCTCGGCGAGATCAGCAGCATTTCGAAGCGCGGTCCGCGCCTTTGGGGCCATGCCAAAGATCCAATCACCGTCGGCAAGGCGCTGGAGGCGATTGTTGATGAGGGCTATTGGCGCCGCACGGGCGCCGAGCTTCTTCTTCTCGGCGCCGGCGGCTCGTCGATGGCGTTGACGCTCTACCTGCACGAAAGTTCCAAGGCAGACGATGACGTCCCTGCGCGGATCGTTGTGACCGGGCTCACCGACAGCGCGCTTGCGGATATCCGTGAGGTCCACGATCGCATCGGCTTCGCCCTTCCGATCGACTACGTTGTGACGCCGGAGCCTGCGGCGGCCGACCGCCTGCTGGGCAATCTGCCCGAGGGGTCGATGGTGGTGAACGCGACCGGGCTCGGCAAGGACCGACCGGGATCGCCGTTGACTGATGCGGCAGTCTTTCCGCGCAACGGAATCGCCTGGGATTTCAACTATCGCGGAGACCTGGCCTTCCTCAGGCAGGCGAGAGCGGCGCAGGCGCGCGCGCCTTTGATCGTCGCTGACGGCTGGACCTATTTCATTCACGGATGGACGCGGGTCATCGCGGAGGTGTTCGATATCGACATTCCCGACTTCGGTCCCTCGTTCGAGCGGCTGAGCCGGATCGCCCTCGATGCCACGAAAGGACAATGATCCCTTTAGCATCGGGTCGAGCGGAGCGGAACTCCGACTCGACAACAGGCCTGTCGAAAGGTGGGTTCTCGGGCGCGCACGGACGGATAAGGCGCACGAAGTCAGACGATCCGTTCGCCCGATGTCTTATCGAAGAGGTGAACGGCGGTGTCGGCGAAATCGACGCCGATGGCCTCGCCGTCCTGGCGGTTGAAGGACTTGTCTGCCTTGACGATCATCGTGCCGTCATCGATGCGGCAAGTGACCAGGCTGTGGTCGCCCATGGGCTCAGTCGCATAGACTTCGCCGACGATTTTGCTGTTCGACGGTTCGGTCACGCGGCAATCCTCAGGGCGTACGCCGGCAACGGCGGCGCGTCGCGAAACGCGTTTCTGCGTTGTGAAACTGCCCGCGGCGGAGGTGAAGCGGCCGTCAGAGAGTTCGCCATCGAGCAAGTTCATTGGCGGCGACCCGATGAAGCCGGCGACAAACAGGTTTGCCGGCGAATTGTAGATGTTGGCCGGCGTGTCGAGCTGCTGGACCACGCCTTTTTCCAGGAGTGCGACGCGATGCGCGAGGGTCATAGCTTCGATCTGGTCGTGGGTGACATAGATTGTCGTGATGCCGAGCCTGTGCTGCGTGTGCTTGAGCTCGGCGCGCATGTGGCCGCGCAGCTTTGCGTCGAGATTGGAGAGCGGCTCGTCCATCAGGAAGGCTGAAGGACGGCGGATCATCGCTCGGGCCAGAGCGACGCGCTGGCGCTGCCCGCCGGAGAGTTGCCGCGGATAGCGTTCGAGCAGCGCGTCGAGCTGCACTTGGCGAGCGACGTCCTTGACCGCGTCCTCGATCTCGGCCTTCGGCCGGTTCCTGACGCTCAGAGGATAGGCGATGTTCGCGAACACCGTCATATGCGGGTAGAGCGCGTAGGACTGGAACACCATCGCGATGTCACGGTATTTGGGAAGCACGTTGGTGACGTCGCGATCGCCGATCTTGATGCGGCCGGAGGTGACCGATTCGAGTCCCGCGATCATCCGCAGGGCCGTCGTCTTGCCCGAGCCCGATGCGCCGAGGAGAACGAGGAATTCTCCGTTCTGGACCTCGAGTTCGAGCCCTTTGACCACCTCCACGGTCCCGAACGACTTGTGGATGTTTTCCAGCCTGACCCGCATCCGGCACTACCCCTTGACGGCGCCGACAAGGAGGCCGCGCGCGATATGCTTCTGCAGGAACGCGGCGATGACGATGACAGGCGCGATCATGATCACGATCAGCACCGACATGTACCACCACTGCGGCCCGCGCGTCGTGTTCTGCGCCGCCACCAGCACCGGCATCGTCTGGGCGTTGGCGTTGGTCAGGAAGAGCGCCAGCAGGAACTCGTTCCAGGTGAGGATCAGCACCAGCATGAAGGTGGCCGCGAGCCCGGAGCGGACGAGCGGCAGCGCGATGGTGAAGAAGACCCGGAACTTCGAGGCGCCGTCGATCTCTGCGCTCTCCTCGAGATCAAGCGGGATGCCAGCAAAGAAGTCGCGCGTCAGCCAGACGACGATCGGTAGGTTGACGCCGGTGTAGGTCGAGATGAGGGCGATCTGCGTGTCGAGCAGCCTCAGATGCTGGAACATCACATAAATTGGCAGCACGGCGACGATCGGCGGCATGATCCGGTTCGAAATCATCCAGAATTCGATGTCGTTGTTCCCGACCGCAGTCTTGAAACGCCGCACGAACGTCCCGAGCGCCAAAAGGAACAGCGCGATTGCGACCGCCATAGCGGCTTGCCAGGGCACGCTGAGCGCCGCCACCGCGACGATCACGGCGACGAGCAGCACAAGGAAAGTCAGCACGGCGGCGAGTTTCACCTGGAAACGGATGCGCACCAGCGCGTAGGCCGCGAGCGAGCCGATCAGCAATGCGAGGACGGTGCTAGAGAGCGCGACGACGATCGAATTCAGATAGGGGCCAAGCGTGTTGTTCTGCAGAAGCATGAAATTCCACGCATCGAGCGTTGGCCTGAAATCGACGAACGGCAGGTAGTACGGACCGCTGTCGACCTGCACCTCGATCTTTAGCGAAGTCACCAAGACCCAATAGAGGGGGAAGAGGACGACCAGCGTCCACAGGCCGAGCAGAAGATAGGTGGCGATCTTCGGCGCGGTCGCGATCTCATCGATCCGTCCGGGCTCGAACAGGCGCTGCGCCAGCGTGCGGGTTTCGGCGTCGGTTGTCACTGGTGTCTCCGCGTCCAACGGACCACGTAGTTGAAGAAGGAGACGCAAGTGATGGTCGAAACGAACAGGAGGAGATAGCCGACCGCCGCCGAGCCGCCGAGATCCTGGGTGCGCCAGGCGATGAACGAATGCAGCGTCAGCGACTCGGTCGCCAACCCCGGCCCACCCGCCGTCAGCACGTTGGGGATGTCGATGATTTTGAAGGCCTCGATGAGCCGGATCAGCACCACGGTGGCGGCGATCGGGGCGATCGCCGGCCAGGTGATGTCACGAAAGACCTGAAAATTGCTCGCGCCGTCCAGGCGCGCCGCCTCGAGCTGGTCGCGCGGCTGATTTTCCACCGCCGCGAGCAGAACGATGAACATAAACGGCGTCCATTGCCAGGTGTCGCCGATGAGGACCATCATTCGGGCCGACCAGGCCTGGGTCGCCCACGACCAGGCGCTGAACCCAAGCACGGCGGCGACCGGCGCGAACGGCCCCTTTTCCATGTCGGCGAGCATGCGAAACATGTAGGCGACGCCGACAGGCGTCACCATCAGTGGAATGAAGAAGACGACCCGAAAGAAATTGCGCGCCCGGATCGGCTGGGCGCAGAGCAGCGCCAGGCCGAGGCCAAGCAGAAACTGCACCACGACGCCGACGAGAACGTAGAAGCAGGTCGTCAGCAGCGTGCCCTCATAGGCGCCCGGCGGGATCGTCGCAAGGGCGGCCAGGACGATGCCGGTCGCCAGGCTGGCGGAGATCAGTCGCCCGATGAAGCCGGCGACAGTGAACCCGGTTGCGACATAGCGGCCGAGCCAGCCGAGAACCAACAGGGCGAAGACCGCGAAGGCCACCCATTCCGGCCATTGCAGCGGCTTCAGCGTGCCCAAAAAATGATATTGCTGCGCGCCGAAAAGCAGCCGCTTGAAATTGTAAAGGCCGATGAAGGTCAGGGTGAAGCTGCCGCCGGCCAGCGCGAAACGGCACAGGGAGAGATAGACGGAGACGATCAGCGGAAAGATCGCAAAGGCGAGCAGAATGATGACCGCCGGCAGCACCATGATGCGGCCGGAGTTGCGGTCGATCCACTCGTCGCGGCTTTCGCGCGCGGCGCTCTCGGCGATTGCTGCGCCGGCTCCAGCCATTCTATCGACAGTCTTCAAGTTCGCGTCGCCAGGCGCCGTCGCCGTGATCCTATGATCCGAATAAGCGCCCCGGCGCGAGCTTTTGCGCCGGGGAGCCCCGTCGTTGCCGATTAGCGCTGGATTCCGAGCGTGCCCTTGTAGAACTTGAGCTGGCTCTCGACGCCGATCTGGTCGTTGAGATCGTTCCAACCGTTCAAGACCGCCTTGACCGTTGCTTCTTTGTCGATCTCGCCCGCGAGGAAGCGAGCGATCGCCTCGTCGAGCACAACCTGTTGATACTTCTGGTTCTGCGGAATGCGCAGGTCGAGGATCATGTTCGGGCTGTCGAGGCTGTCCTTGATGGCGCCAAGATAGCTGTCTCCGGCCACCTTGCTCATGCCGGCGTTCTTCCAAATGTCATTGTAGGTGAACTGAGACAGACGGTAGGGGTTGAACCCGGTCACCCCGATCGTCACGTCCTCGTTCGACTGCTTCGGCTGCGACATATACGACAGGAACGCGTAAGCGGCGTCCTTGACCTTGTCCTTCGCCTTGACGTTGATGCCGCCGCTCCAGCCGCCGAACGCCGCGTAGGGCGAGTGATTGATGCCGTCGATGGCATAGGGGCATGTCTCTTTGGTGCAGGCCTCCAGCTTGCCCGTCTCCCAGTTCAGCACTTCCTTCGAACCCGGGGTGATAACCGAACCGGTCTTGTCGATGACCTTGGAGCTCTTCGGGTCGATCGCCAGCACGCCGACGTCGCCCCAATCCAGGTTGAGCGCGCACTTGCCTGAGACGAACAGCGGCCGTGTGTCGCTCACGTCCATGTTGAGTTCGTCCGGCGGCCCGTATTTGCCGGACTCCTTGAGGAAGTCGAGCGCCTTGCGGAACGCATCGTTATCGATCAGGGGCTTCATGTCCTTGGTGTCGAAGAACGTGCCCTGGCCGGTGCCTTTTGATTGGATCATCGAGCCGGAGATGTCGGTGACGAACCAGTAGCTCTGGGCGTTGCGTTTCTTAGCGATGCAGGAGCCGTAGCCCTTCGTCCCATCGCCATTGAAGTCCTTGCCGTTCAGCGCCTTCGCGTCAGCAAGGTACTCATCCCACGTCGTCGGCGGCTTCAGCCCGGCCTTCTCGAAGACATCGGTCCTGTAATAAAGCATGTGGAAGTCGCCATCGAGCGGAATGAGGTACGTCTTGCCGCCGAAGGTCGCCGAGAAGTTGCGGAAGAACGGCGCGATCTGATCCCACTGGATGGCTTTGTCTTTGGCGACCCGCGGGCCAAGATCCTCGAGATAGCCGCCGGCGACATAGTCGACCATCCATTGCGGCGCGAAGACGGCGGCATCGACCGAATTGGTGCCGCTCGCCCAGTCCGTCAGCACCTTCTGGTAGAGGTCCGAGAAGGGCACGGCGATGATGTTGATCTTGGCGCCAGTCATCTTCTCGAAATCGGGGGCGCGCCGTTGCAACGGTTCCTGAATAGCGCCGGTCTGGGTCATCAGGTTGACAGTTACGCCGTCAAATTCGCCGGCGGCAGCAGGCATCGCGGCAAAGGTAAATGCCGCTCCAGCGACCGCACTGGTGAAACTCCAAAGCTTGAGCATGTTGTCCTCCCTGGTCGTCGGCTGGCGCGCCGCCCGTCGATCTACGTGGGCCGTCACCTGACGTGAGCCCGTACGTTTTACGGGCCCGCGGTCAGTCTGGCCCAACGGCGCCAAAAATCAACCTCCCCTATCTCCACCAGGTGGCATGCGCTCGCTTGGGCTGGCGGAGAACCTCCTGGGTGTGGGTCCTGTCGACGTCGAGGAGGTAACGGTGGGCCGGGCTCATGCGCCCGTAGAGCTCGGGCGTGACGTAGTCGAGCTGAACCAGCTGCTGCGGCAAGTCGCGACGAGTGTAGGTGAGATGCAGGAGCCGTCGTGGCTCGTCGCTGTTCTTCCGCGTTCCTGCATGCCACATGGACGAGTTCAGGATGACCGCGGCGCCCGCCGGGGCCTGGACCAGGACCTCGCCCGGATACGGCGCTCCGAGATCGGCGGGGACCCGAGCTTTGTCCTCGGGCGAAAGCGGCTGAGGCTCCCAATCCCCCTGGTTGACGACCGGCACGTTGATCGGCGCACAACGATGGGAGCCTGGAACAATGCGCGTGGGGCCATTGTCGAGGGTCATGTCGTCAAAGAGGACCATGGCGTTAACCACCCACCAGTCATCCTCGAAATGCTTGGGGACGTCGACGTGAAGGTCCTGAGCTCCGTAGCCCTTCACCGGGTCCCTGAGGTTCGCTCCGTGCACCTTGATTTCGCCGAGGAGGTAGTGGGCGGCGGCAAGCACGGGCCCCAGTTCGAGGCATCGGTCGTACGCGCGTGTCTTGTTGAAGATGTTGGACACACGCCGCGCGCCCGGCTCGACATGCACCTCATGGCCGCCCTTGTCCCGCTCCGATTCGTGGATGCGCTCGAACTCGTCAGACATCGTCTTGCAGTCTTCGCGCGACAAAGCCCCTTCAACGATGAAGAAGCCCTGCTCGTCGAATTGCTGCTTCTGAGCCGTGGTCAGGTCTTCTGTGGCGCCCAGTTCGCGCAAAGCCTGCTTTGTGTACATGGGGTTTCCTCCTTTCGGGTCGCCGAAGGCGCTAAAATGACCTGGCCGTTCGTCCCTGAACATTTCGCCTAGCCTTGCCGGAAGATCGGCTGAAGGGCAGAATGCAACAAGTCGGCGAAACGATGAGCTAAACGTTTCGCCGACGACACTAGGCGCCGCAACTCATCCCGTCAAGGCGCGAAGGGAAAGTCATCCTTGGCTAAGGGTCGTTCGCGACGACGCCTCGATCTTCGGCGGGCCCCTGACCCGCGCAAAGGACTGCCGACCTGATGCCTACGCTCCGGGACGTGGCCCAACGCGCGGGCGTGTCCACCGCGACCGTTTCAGCAACGCTGAACGGAACGGCCTTTGTCAGCCCGGCGCTGCAGCAACGCGTGCAAGCCGCGGTCCGCGAGCTCGCTTACGCTCCTGATGCGATCGCGCGCAGTCTCAAGCAGGGCCGGACGCATCTGATCGGCTTGGTCGTCGCCGACATCACCAACCCGTTCTTCAACGAGTTGACGCAAGTGATCGAAGCGGCAGCGCAGACGCAAGGATATTCGGTGCTGCTCTGCGACACCAATCAGGACGTGCAGAAGGAACAGAAATATATCCGTCTCATGCGCACCTATCGGGTTGAGGGATTGATCCTGATCCCGACCGGCCGCCCCGACGATTACGACCGAGACGCGATGCTCGGCCTGCAGATGCCAGTGGTGCTGGTCGATCGCGTCCTTCCTGGGCTGCCGTTCGACAGCGTGACCCTGAACAACCGGCGCGCCGCCATGCTAGCGACCCACCATATCTTGGAATTCGGGCATCGCAGGGTCGGCGCCATAAATGGGCCGATGACCCTCTCGGCTGGTCGCGACCGAGCGCAGGGCTACCGCGCCGCGCTCCGCCGTCATGGTTTGGCGTACGATGAGCGTTTCGTGCGCGACGGACAGTTCAGGGAGGTTGAGGCCTTCAACGCCTGCCGGGATATCCTGGCCCAACCCGATCGTCCCACCGCCTTTTTCGTGGCCAACAACCACATGCTGATTGGCGTGATGCGCGCGATTGCAGAAACCGGATTGCGCTGCCCGCGAGATGTGTCCATCGTGTCGATAGACGACTTCCGCTGGGCCGACGCGTTCTCTCCGAGACTCACCACCGTCAGCCAGCCAGTGTCGAAGATCGGCGTCATGGCCGTGCGTCTGCTTCTTGACCGGCTGTCCGGAGCCCCTCCGGGGCAGCCGGTGCGTCAGGTGATGGAGCCGGCTCTGGTCGTCCGCGACTCCTGCTCTTCGGAGGCAGTCGGGAGTTTGGGCGATCATGCCGCCGCCAGGTTTTGACGTCGTCGCGCTCGGCGAACTGGTCATCGACCTTGTGCCGGCGCGCAGCGCCGACGGCTGGCCGTGCTTTGCTCCCAAGACGGGTGGCGCGCCGGGTAATGTTGCGGTCGGCGTCGCGCGGCTCGGCGGCCGCGCGGCGATGCTGAGCAAAGTCGGCGACGACGCTTTCGGCCAGCTGCTGATCGCGACCCTCGGCGGATTTGGGGTCGCGACGGAGGGCGTGCTGACGACGCGCGAGGGCAATACGTCGCTCGCCGTCGTGACGGTGGCTCCAGACGGCGAGCGCGACTTCACGCTCTATCGCCAGGCTTGTGCCGAAATCGACCTATTCGGCGGGGGAGGTCGCGACGGACATCATTCGCGACTCGCGCATCCTGCACGTCGGCAGTCTGCTGCTCGGCGAGCCCATTTGCGCCGCCGCGCAGCGCTACGCTGTTCGGACGGCGCGCGAGGCCGGCGTACTCGTTTCGGTCGACGTCAATCTGCGCCCCTCGCTTTGGCGTGACCGGCAGCAGATGCGCGCCGTCGCCCTCGAAGCGATCGAGGAGGCCGATATCCTCAAGGTCAGCCAGGAAGAGCTGGCCCTGATCACCGGCGTGGAGGATGTCGAGGAGGGCCTTGCGCGCCTCTGGCGGCCTCGGCGACGGGTCGCCGCGGTCACCTTCGGTCCGCGCGGCGCCCTGCTCGCGACCTCGGTCGCCCGGGCCTCGGCGCCGGGCTTTGCCGTCGCCGTCGTCGATACGGTGGGTTGTGGCGACGCCTTTACCGCCAGCCTGCTCGTCGATATTGCCGCGTCGCAGGCGGATCTCGAGTCCCCGGCCGGACTGGCGAGGTTGGCGGCCCGCGCCTGCGCTGCGGGCGCCCTCGCCGCGACGGTCTCGGGCGCGATGGAAGGCCTGCCGACAGCCGCCCAGCGCGACGCCTTTCTGTCGGCCGCAGGCCCTTCGCCCGAAGCCGCAGGCTACCCTAGAACCGGATGAACATAGACTCGCCAATCCGGCGGCTACGTCGGTATCAGCTACTATGCCGATATCGCCAAGGCCGGGCTCGGCACGGCGGCGCTGAAGAGCTACTCGGGCCAATTCCTGCTGCCGACGCGGGAGACGATCGAGGCGGCGGCAGCATCGCTCAGCCCCCGGACGCCGCCCGACGAGCGCCTGACCCTGGTCAACGCGCCGGGCGAAAATTGCTATCCGATCATCAATTACGAATATGCGATCGTCTCGACCCGACAGCCGAATGCGGCGACCGCGGAGGCGATACGAAAATTCCTGCTGTGGGCGATCGCCCCGGACGAAACCAATGAGAAATACCTGGAGGCGGCGCACTTCGTCCCGTTGCCAGCCCATATTTGGGTGAAGAGTCACGATCAGATCATGACGATAAAGCCGGCGCCCGTCGGGCAGTGATCGCCAGTCTCGATCGCGGTCCGCATCGAGAAGATCGGCGAAATTCGGCGCCCCTTCGAGGAGTGGCGAGGCCGTCGGCGCGGCGGGCAGAGGCGCGCCCAACGCTTCGAAGCGCGCGCGCCAGACCGGACTGCAACTCGCTTAGCGCGTCGCGGCCCGTTCGAACGCCACTTCGGCCTCCAGGCTCGCGACGTCCCGATAGATCGAGGCCACGGCGAGCGTGTGTCCCGCGCGCTTATAGCGGACGAGGCAATCCCTGCCGGCGATGTCGCCCTCGACCGCAAGTTCGTCAAAAGTCTCGGCGTGGCCGACGTAGTTGATGGGGACGTCGTAGTGCTGGCTCCAGAAGAAGGGGACCGCCGAGAATTTTTCGCGCTCGCCGATCATGTTGAGCGCCGCGATCTGCCCCTGGCGCTCCGCCACCACCCAATGTTCGACGCGGATGGCCTCGCCGGTCAGGGCGTCGGGCCAACGGGCGATGTCGCCGGCAGCGAAAATTCCCGGCGCGGTCGTTTCGAGATAGGCATCGACGGCGACGCCCCGATCGACCTTGAGGCCGGCCCTCTCGGCAAGCTCGACTCGAGGGCGCACGCCAAGGCCTGCGACGATCAAATCGGCCACGACGACGCTTCCGCCCGAGAGCTTCACCTTTCCGCCTTCGACTGCGCTCGCCGTGTCTTGTAGATGGAACACGACCCCGTGCTCCTCGTGCAGCGCACGAATGAACGCGGCCATTTCGGGCCCCAGAATGTGCTGCATCGGACGCTCTTGCGGCGCTACGACATGGACTTCGATGTTTCTGGCGCGCAGCGAGGCCGCGACTTCGAGCCCGATGAAGCTCGCGCCGAGCACCACCGCCCGCCGCGCCGTTTTCGCGCGTTCGATGATGGCCCGGCAGTCACCGAGCGAGCGCAGTACGAGCGCGTCGGACGGCCTTGCGCCGGGAATCGATGGACGAACCGGTTCAGCGCCGGTCGCCAGAAGAAGTCGGTCAAACGGAATATTCTCACCCCCGGCGAGCGCGATTTCGCGCGCGCCGACATCGATGCCGGCGACGGTCGCGCGCAGGCGAAGGTCGATGGCGTTGTCGGAATAGAAGCTGTCGGGGCGCAAGGGGAGCCAGTCCTCCGGCGCGCTCCCGGCGAGATAGTCCTTGGAAAGATTCGGCCGGTCGACCGGCGGGGCGTCGTCGCTGCTCAGCATCACGATGTCGCCCGCGAAATTCCGCCGTCGAAGCATCTCCGCGGCGGCGAACCCGGCGGCGCCGCCGCCGACAATCACGATGTTGTTCGGCGCGCCCGCCCTGACGCGACTTTGCGCTCGCGTCTGCAGGCGCTTTTCGCGGACGAAAATTTTGCCGTCGCGCTGCTCCACCCGCCAGGTATCGACGGGGGCGAAAGCCGGCGCGCGCAGGGCTTCCCCGGTCCGAAGGTCAAAGCACGCGTGATGCCAGGGGCAGCGCACCGTGTCGTCGACAATGAGCCCGTCGGCGAGGGGGCCATGATAGTGGGTGCAATGGGCGCCGACCGCGAAGACATCGGCGCCGCGGCGCGCCAGCAGCACCGGCTCGTCGCCGACGTGGCCGAGAAGCTTGCCGCCATCGGGCAGGTCGGCGAAGGAGATTCCTCCAGCCAGATCGGGGCCGGCCGGCCCGGCTTGATCTTCGGTCATTCCTCCCTCCTTCGGCTGACCCTCGTCGCATTCGCGTTTCGTTCGACTCGCCTCATCGCGCGGTCAGACTTCAACATCAAAGAGACAGGCTCAAGGCGGGTTGCGCCGAAACTCCCCTAAACGGCGGCGTCGGAAAATATTCCCTACGCATTCCCTGCGCGAGGCAAGAAAATTTGCCGCCCCCGCACGCAAGGATTTTTGCCGCAAGACCCTCGAATGCAAGGCGGCGGCCGGACCGAATCAGTCCGGCGCCTTGCCGAGCGGGATGCCGTTGACCTTGATCGACCGGTCGTCGTCCACTTGGAGGACCCAGGTCAGCGCGCCGTCGCTTTCCGTCTTGGCGAGGCCCTTCGCCATCGCCAGCACCGGGAGCGCCTTTTCCTGGACGTCCGGCTCCAGACCCTTGACCGTCGCCATCGCCGTATCGAACCCGTGCGCGTGAATCGTCAGCGATCCCGAGGCCTTGTTCGCCAGGTATTGGACCACCCCATTGAAGTCCAGGGCGAGCGTCTTCGAAACGACGTGCGACGGCGCGATGACTATCCTCAGCGGACCGGCGCCGAAAAGCGCCGCGGCCACCTTGGCGCCGTCCGGGTCGGAAATGAGCGGTCCTTTGCCGCCGACATGCATGTCGGCGATCGCCTCGTTGGCGGCCGCGGTCAGGTCGAATCCCCTGAGCTCGACGGCCAAGTCCAGTTTCGACGGGATCAAATCGGCGGCGTTGGCCGGCGCGAGACCCGCAGGCAGGCTCAATCCGTCGACGGCGACGCCGATTTTGACCGAGCTTTGCGGGCCCAGGTTGGCCGCGCCGACCTCATATTTGACATCGCCGAGGGCGACGGCCCCGATCGCCGATGCGACGACGGCGTGCTTAGCCTCGATTCCTTCGGCGAACTTCAACCCCGGGGCTGCGATCGCCTTCAAGAGACCCTTGAACTCGGTTTCGTGCTGGGCGAGGTCGGCGCGGTCGGGATGATCGGCAACCAGAGACCAGGCGTCGAAGACCTTGCGCGACATCAAGCCGTCGATGCCGATATCGACCTGCGCCTTGTCAATCCGCGCGCTCCAGTTGACGGGCTGGTTCCTCTCGCCGACGCCGTTCGCGGCGATTGCGAGATCGGCGATCTCCTCCTTCGCCGTGGTGGAGACTGAGCCGTCGCCCTTCGCCGTCGTCGCCAGATCCGCGCTGAGGTTGCCGAAATTGATCGTCTGGTCCAGTTTCGGAGTGGCGAGTTTGATCGTTCCTTTCGCCGCGTTCGTCGAGCCATCGAGAAACCAGGCGATCGCCGGGTCGATCACGGCGGATTGCCGGAAGCCGTCGAACTCCAGGCTGCCCGTCGAGTCCCTTGCGCGAAAGCCGATCTTGGGAAGCTGCTCCACCGCAGTCCGCCAGCGCCCGTCGTCCTGCTCGACGAGCTTGTAGAGGATGGTGGCGGGATCGTAGGAGGTTCCGGTCCCCTTGATCAGATCGTTGACCGCGCTGAGATCCATCGTCACCAGATAGTCCGAGCCTTCCGGCGTCACGGCGATCAGCGGGCGCGGTCCGGCGAAGGCGGCCGGCAGCATCCTGGAGAAGAACGCCCGGAGCTCAAGCGCGCCTTCCGGCGTCGCCGGCTTGTCGGCGGCGAACGCCGGGGCGGCGCCGAGAACGGCCGTGAGCAACGACGCGCGGGCAAGCCGGCGGCGGAAACGGGTCGCGGACATGGATGGACCTTTTTTCGGGGTTCAAGGCACAACGCGCGGGAAACCTACCCTACTTTCGCAGCGGGCGCGCGGGTCCGGCCTGCGCTTTGTCAAGTCCGCGTCCGTCAGGTTACCCGGAAGTTACCGGGCCGGCAGCGCCGCGGCGGCCTGCCGATTGGGCAGTTGGGTCTTGGCCACCCCGGCTTTCACTGCCTGTTGCACCTTCTCGAACGCGCGGACCTCGATCTGCCGCACGCGCTCGCGGGAGACGCCGAACTCTGCCGACAGCTCTTCCAGCGTGATCGGATCGTCGGCCAGTCGCCGCGCCTCGAAGATGCGCCGCTCGCGGGGATTGAGCACCGACAGCGCGCTCCTGAGCGCGGCGTGGCGGGCGTCCAATTCTTCCCGCTCGGCCAGCAGCGACTCCTGATCGGCGGTCTCATCGACCAGCCAGTCCTGCCACTCGCCCTCGCCGTCTTCCCGCAGAGGCGCATTGAGCGAAGCGTCGCCGCCGAGACGGCGGTTCATCTCGATGACGTCCTGTTTGGCGACGCCCAGGCGCCGCGAGATGGTTTCCACCTGGTCGTCGCGCAGGTCGCCCTCCTCAAAGGCGGAAATGCGACTCTTCGCCTTGCGGAGATTGAAGAACAGCTTCTTCTGGCTCGCCGTGGTGCCCATTTTCACTAGCGACCACGAGCGCAGAATGTATTCCTGGATCGAGGCCCGGATCCACCACATTGCGTAGGTGGCCAGCTTGAAGCCCTTGTCCGGCTCGAAGCGCTTGACGGCCTGCATCAGACCGACGTTACCCTCGGAAATGACTTCGCCGATCGGAAGTCCATAGCCGCGGTAGCCCATCGCAATCTTGGCGACCAGGCGCAGATGGGATGTCACGAGCTTGTGCGCGGCCTCGCGGTCGCCGTGCTCGCGCCAGCGCTTCGCCAGCATGTATTCCTCTTGCGGCTCCAGCATGGGGAACCGCTTGATTTCTTGCAAGTAGCGGGCAAGCCCCGACTCGCCTGCAATGACAGGGAGCGACGCGGCCATGGAAAACCTCCAGTCGGAGACCGGGTAAAACCGTCTCCGTCGGCGCTATGGCCGGATGGCTATCTTGGTCGAGAAAGCGTGGCCGAAAAAGGGCCGGGACGCAGACACAGAACGAAGCGAAGGGGGCATTGGATCACAGCATCAAGTTGACGGCGGGGCGGCTTCGCCCAGCCGCTGCGCCCGCAGGGCGTTGAGGAGGCGGGAGAAATCCGCCGGCGGGGCGCTCTCGAAACGAAGCGCGTGGCCGGTGACCGGATGCTCGAACCCGAGCGCTGCAGCGTGCAGCGCCTGTCTCCCCAACGCTGCCAAAGCGGCTTTTGCTCCCCCGGCGAGTTGGACGGCCTTGGTTTTGAAGCCCGCGCCATAGACCGAATCACCCAGAAGCGGATGTCCGACCGAGGCCATATGCACACGAATCTGGTGGGTTCGCCCGGTCTCGAGCCGGCAGGCGACGAGACTGGCCGGGCCGAGCCCCTCCAGAAGCCGCCAATGGGTGACGGCGCGCCGGCCCCGATCCTCTTGCGCGACCGCCATCTTCGCGCGGTGGATCGAATGGCGGGCGATCGCGGCGTCCACCTTGCCGGCCGAGGCGCCGAAAGAACCCCAGACGATCGCCAGATATTCGCGCTCGAGCGGGCGGCTGCGGCCGTGATCGACGAAGGTTTCGGCGAGGCCGCGATGGGCGGCGTCGGTCTTGGCGACGACCATGAGGCCGGAGGTGTCTTTGTCGAGCCGATGGACAATCCCGGGGCGCCTGACCCCGCCGATCCCCGAGAGACTGTCGCCGCAGCGCGCGATCAACGCGTTGACGAGGGTGCCGCCGGCATGGCCGGGCGCGGGATGGACGACGAGCCCGGCCGGCTTGTCGACGACGATAAGATGCTCGTCCTCGTAGACGACGTCGAGCGGCAGATTCTCCCCGACCACGGCCGAATCGGCTGGCGGCGGCGCCTCGAAAACGATCCGCGCGCCTTCGGCGAGGCGGAGCGCCGGATCGCGCGCCGCCGCGCCGTCGACTTGGACCTCGCCGGCCTGGATCAGCGCCTTGAGCCGCGTGCGCGAGAGTGCGATGCGGCGCTCGGCCGCGGACCGGCTGAGGAACCAGTCGAGCCGCTCGCCGGCCCCCGCCGTGTCGACCAGGAAAGTCTGGGGGCCCGACGGCATGGCGAGCGGGCCGGGGGATCCAGGCTTCGCCGGGGTGTCGGCATCCGGCGCCTCGACCCGGCTCCAGGCGCGGCGCTTGGCCCTGGCGTTCATGGGCGCTCGCGACGGCGCACGCGTCCCCTCGTCTCGGCGGCGGGCGGCGCAACCAGCGGGCCGAGCGCGGCGACGATGGCCTCGAGGCTCGGGCGCGGCCGGGCGGCATAGGCGTCGAGACCGCGCCGCATCGCCGCAACATGCGCAGGCTTATTGCCGCAGCAGCCGCCGACGATGCGCGCGCCGCAGGCGACTGCGAGACCGGCGTAGATCTGCATCAGTTCCGGCGTGCCGGAATAATGGATTTCGGCCCCGCGCCATTGCGGCACGCCGGCGTTGGCCTTGGCGATCAGCGCCGCCTCCGGATCGGCGGCGCTCATGGCGAGGATGGCGACCAGGAGATCGGACGCGCCCACCCCGCAATTCGCCCCATAGGCCAACGGCTTCGGCTCGAACGCCGCAGTGAGGGCGCCGAGCGCCTCCGGCGCGACGCCCATCATCGTCCGCCCGGCGGTGTCGAAGCTGGCGGTGGCGGTGTGCGTCATGCCCGTTTTCGCCGCCGCGGCCGCCGCAGCCCGCATTTCCTCCGCGGCCGACATCGTCTCGATCCAGACGACGTCCGCGCCGCCTTCGCGCAGGCCCTCGATCTGCTCGACGAAGACGTCGACCGCTTCGTCCGCGGTCAGCGGCCCGAGCGGCGCGATGAGATCGCCGGTCGGCCCGACCGATCCGGCGACGACGACCGGCCGCCCCGCATGGTCGGCGACCTTGCGGGCGTTTTCCGCCGCCAGCCGGTTGAGTTCGCGCACCTGCGATTCGAGCCCGTGCAGGGCGAGCCGGCGACGATTGCCGCCGAAACTGTTGGTCAGCACGATATCCGCCCCGGCCTCGACAAAGGCCCGATGCAGCGCCTCGATGCGGTCGGCATGGCTGACGTTCCAAGCCTCCGGCGGTTCGCCGGAGGCGAGGCCCATGGCGAAGAGGTTGGTGCCGGTGGCGCCGTCCGCCAGAAGCGGCCGACCTTCGGCCAGGAGAGTTTGCAGCATGTCGGGTCTCGAAAGGGGCGCAAAATGCGGGTGCCGCAGTTAATGGTCTCAGCGTCGCGACGCAAGGCGGGCGGCCAGGCCGGCGCATTGCTGGGACAACGACCCGCGTAGGCGCCCGGATGGGGCCAACGAGCCATGCGCGACGGATCCACGCGCCGACGACTCGCGTCGATGCTCTTGTTGCGCGTGGCGCGTCGCTGGCTTATTCACCCTCGCGTTGGCTGGAAGGGGTAGGCCGCGGGAACGATGAAGAAGCGCTTTCAGTCATGATTTTTTACGCAATTGCGTGGCCCGAAGGTGAACAATAGCCAAGCAAACGCGCCAAACCGCGAGGTGAAACAAGAGTTGAATTGCGCGTGTGGCGCGGCGACTTCCGGCGACGACGTACAGATGGACGATCCGCTAGAACGGCGGTCGCCGTTCGCCTGTCCGGTTGGATCGCCTTGTCCTATCACGCCGATGGAGTGGCAAGCGTATTCCCCCGCCAATAATTGTATTGGTTAACTGGACAGATGTATAAGGAAGAACTCCGCATTATGACTAGCACCAAGGCGCCGGTGACAGTTCGGGATACCTTCGACATGCTTTCCGAGTTTCGCGGGGACATGTCCATTCGACAGTTCCTCGGTGGTTTTAATTGGAACGGAATATCGACTCATCAGACATACGCGGCATTTTTGGATCGGCTGCCGGAGTCAGTTGCCGTGGTTAGGCAACACTCTCGTACCGACCCTCTGAATTTAGCTTCTAACTTCCTGAGCAGCGCCGAGTTCCAAAGCCGGGCAATTGAACTAACCCTTCGAGCCTATCCTGAGAAGAGGCGGCTGTTTCATATTCATGTTCCCAAGAGCGCAGGCGTGGATCTACGAAACAACTTAACAAAAATATATCCTTACCTGCACTACAACCATACCCGACGCGAGTCCACGACTGCGATGGAGCTAATCACGCATGTAGGCGAGCTTTCCCGTAGATTGCAACAATCCTCAGAGATATTGATAACAGGCCACATCCCGTTGTCGTGGTACCTTCAGCGCGGTCTTTGTCGTTTCCAAGATAGGAGCTTTTCTGTCATTCGGCATCCTATAAAAGGATTGCTGTCGCTTGTGAATTACTACTTACGGAGGATTTGAGAAAGTCCCGCCTGCGACAAACCGGATACCAGATCCTATGCTCGGTATCTTCGGGTTGAGCGCTTCCCAGAGAAGCTAAGCCCGGATGACCAGCGCAGCCTAGGAATCCAAATGTTAATGAATAAAGAGATGATGGAGAGAAACCTTGCTACATTCATGCTTGGAGAAGGAACATGTGATTCCGCGGTTGAATTAATTGTGAGGTCGAATATCGAATTGGTTCCCATCGAAAGTTACAATGCTTGGCTGGATAAATTCTGGAGTATAGGGTCAGATACGCGAGCAAATCAATCTCCTCCAGTGCTGAAGCTGAAAGATTTGGACGAAATCTCAGCTCGCCGCTGTTAATAATTTGTGCAAGGAGGATCTCAAACTATACGAGAGATTGATGGCTGCGCACAAAAAACTCGGAGGCACGCGTCTGTTTGGCACGGATCTCGCGCTAACCGAATAAATGGCTCAGCACGATAGCATTTTCCTCCGCATTATGAATCCCGCGTCCCGCCGGCCGGTGAACTCAGTTGTTTCGCTTTGGCGGCCCAGCGCCAGCATGACGGGGAGTCCGCGCCTCCGAGTCGTGCGACTGGACTATCTCGCGCGCTGCTTCTTTTTTTGCCGCGTACTTTTCCCGAAACTCCACTGAACTGATCAGGCGCAACACAATCGACTGCAGAGTGGCTCCGCCAACAATTGCATCAAGGTAATTCTTTAATCCTTGCGGATCCGGATCGCGTTGAAGAATAGCACGATAGAGGCCTGTGATCATGCTCTCAGGGGTAGCAGCATCTGCCGGCATTGTATGCTCTGGTTTATCAATGGCCCTGGGGGTGGGTCGATCAATGGCCTTGGGGGCGCCACGGTTGGCCGCAAAATTATAGACAACTTGGTCTTCGGCACAGGCATTAACCAAAAAATCCTTTCTGGCTTTGTCAAGATTATCAATTTGAATAATCCCATCGGATTTATTACCTATAAATTCTGAGGATATCCCCCATTTGTCCTTGAGCCATTGGTGCATTTGCTCAAGTTTTACAACCTCGATGTCTGACGACCTGATCAAGTCGATCGCCGAGCCAGCGGTGCCGTCTCCGAGGTACCGACACAACGAGTTGAAGTGAATAACGTTCGTATTGTCGAACAATTGTAGAGCAATTCCTTCCAATTCATCGCCAGAGCACTTTTTATCGAATCGACTAAGCCCAATGCTTCGGGCCCACGACGCCGTATCGGGCGAGGTAAAAGCTGGATCGTCTCTAAATCGCTTAATGATATAATTGATCTGGGAAAGAACGATCTCATACGGATCCCGAACGACTGTAAAAATCCTATCGCCAGGACGACGTAAGCCGCTTCTCAGGAACCACCCCAAACTCTTATGTTGGCTGACAAAAATGAACTCACTTTCTTGGACTTTCTGGTAGAACCGCGCCATGGCGCGGAAAAGCTCGCTCTGGCTTGTCCATTCCGCTTTGGAGACATGATCATCCAGGGATGCGAGTTGGCGGCCAAGTAAAGCGTTGATCGTTGTGCCGCCACATTTCGGGATGTGGACAAACAAGAGACGAGCTTTCGAAGGAAACGCTGTCAACGAAAAGTCTATCACGTTTGCCTGAAATTCACGACTTGTCAGGATTGACAACGCCAATGAACGCATATCCGAGGGTGCGCCATCAATCTTTGCCGCATCCAGCCGAAATGCATTCCCGATCATATCCAAGGTGGACCTCGTCCAGTCCACCTGATCAAGGACGGCTTGAATTCGGCCGAACTCTTTAAATCCAGATAGGAGCTGGAAGACATCGGCGGGACTCGCGGGCGCCCCACCCAAGCACGTCCTTTCCCCCTCTCTCCCCATCGTCCACCTTTGTATCAAACGCCTGTTTTCCGTGGCCTTGAGACAGTCGGATACGAGCCCTCGCCGCGGTGTTTGGCTCAATTTGGCCATGAACCACTTCGAAAGGGCCGTTATTGTTGATTCCGACTGTCGGCGCAATGAAAACCTGTGTGTTCCGGCCACGGAGGCGATAGGATCTCCGCAGCGACGGATGGCATGCGAAGTTTCCTTGCCGGACTTCAAGCGTCGCATTGCCGAAAATACGCTCTCAGGACGAGGGAAGTGTTATCACGCATCTGTCGCGTGGAAGGAGGCGCTTGGTTCGCCGTCGCGGACCGCTTCGGCCCCCCATAATTGGCGCTCATGCGCGTCTTGTCCTGCGAAAGCCGATGTTGTAGGTCACCAGTCAGAAGCTTAAATTTTTGATTTCCAAACAACCGAGGTCCATTCCGGGACCGCTGCGGCGAGCGAGTGCTGAGATGCAGTTGGGTCAGGAAGGGACGGATCCGTTTGATACTCGCGAAAAATCGCTGCTTTCGCTGTTGATGGCGGACCAAAGTTTCAGTCGAGCCTGCGAAGCCGGCGCGGCGGTCGTAGAAATTCGAGCCGCCGTGGACGACAGGCTGACCGCTCTTCTGCCCTATTCCTCGGTGGTGCGGATGAACCCGGCCAATGCAATGCAGGCCCAGGCCGAGGCGGCAAAACTTACCCCGAACATCCCTCTACTGATAATCCGGAATACGCTTCAGTTTCTGCCTGAGGTCCGGCGGGTCCTTCAGATTTGTTTCGAGAAGGTCGCCGAGCGGGGCCTTCTTGTCATTATCGTTCCGCATCAGTTCCTTTACGAGAGGAAGATGCGCTTGCCGTCGAGGCTCAATCCGCTGCACCGAAGATTTTACACGTCAAACACGCTTCTCGCCGATGTGGAAGAAGCAATCGATCCGACGGAATTTCGTGTTCGAAGCCTCGTTGAGAACGATCTCGGCTACAATTATGGTCGAGAACTCGGGCAAATCCCCGAGGGCGGGCAAGATATCATCCTCGTCATCGAGCGGCTGCCGCGTCCGGCCTGGCGCGAGCAACTCGCCAAGCAAGAGAGATGGGACTACGAGCCGCCTTCTGAGTTTTCCTCCCGAATATTGAAGACCACCCAACAGGAGCTCGACCAGGTTACATACAAGGTCATCCGTCCGGACAATGACAGCATCCAGCGTATTCTCTTGATCAAGCTGGACCACCGCGGCGACTTTCTCATGACAGACGACGCTTTCGCCTTGATGCGGGCGAACTTTCCGAAATCCGAGATTACTATCGTCTGCGGGTCCTGGAACCGGGCGCAAGCCGAAATGAGCGGGTATTGCGACAAGGTCGTCACTTTCGATTTCTTCCCGGAGGACGATTCAGCACGTCTCAACACTCCGGGACGGGATGTCCTGCTGAAAGAATTCGAAGTGCTGATGATCGACGAGTCCTACGATCTCGCCGCTGATTTCAGGCTCTACGACGACACGAGGTTCCTGCTGCAGGTCGTCAATGCAAGACACAAGGCCGGGTTCGATCGCATTGACGCGTTCCCGTGGTTGTCGATCCGGCTGAATATACCCAGTCCAACCGTGGACAAACGGCCGGAACAAGGTTTCATTCGGGCGGACGCCTTCCATCAGAGCATTGGGCGCCACCGGACATTCGAGATCAGGCACGAGTCCACGGCGCGATTTAACGAGCGTAAGTCGCTGATTTGGGGTCCGTATCGGCGGTTCCCGGCCGGCGAGTATGAGTTTGAGTGCTTCATCGAGTTCGATCGACGAGCCGTTTCAACTGTTGTTTGACATCGTTGGCAGGCAGGGCACCTCGACTTTGGCGGCCGGGGCTTTTGACGTCGACAAGCGTAATCGCAAGAGAGTATGGGTGAACCTCCCGGAGCAAATCCCCGATCTCGAGTTGCGCCTCCTGAGCGTAAAAAACGAGGACGTCAGGCCGTTTCGCTTCTCCGGAGTCAGTTTTCTCCGCTACGGCAACGATTCCGGCCTACACCAGAGGGAATCGATGGCGTTGCTGGCGCAGTTGATCCAGCTGAGGTTGCGCGACCCCTACCTTACAGCGGTGTCATAATGCCAGACCCCCGTCCGCCGTCGGTGGTCATCGCGCCCTTCGCAAACGAGCGGGTGCGCGAGTGGCAAGCGTCCCGTTTCCGCGAACTCATCGAAGCCATTCTCAGGCTGGAAGGCTATCCCGTCACAGTCGTCGGAACTGGCGCGCAGCGGCCCAGGGCGAACGAAATTGTCCGTGGCCTGTCATCCGACCAAGTCGGCAATGCTTGCGGTTCTCTCGCCTGGAACGACTTGTTGGCTTTGATTCACTCCGCTCCCTATGTGGTCGCGAACAATTCCGGGATTGGGCACTTGGCGGCGTCCCGCGGCGCGTGGACGTTGTGCGTCTTTGCCGCAAGCCATGCGACGACCGAGTGGATGCCGAGAGGCCCTCGGGTGGTCACGATCAGCAGAAGCCTGTCGTGCGCGCCTTGCTCGGTCGGCGGGGATTTTTGTCCCAACGGCGTTGCCTGTATGTCAGGTCTCGAAGCTGAAAAGATCTTCTGGCTTTTTTACCGTATTCGCGAGGAGCGGCAACTACGGTTGGCTGGAGGACGAAGAACGATGGGGGCGTAATGAGGCTTTACTATTTTGTGCATATTACTGGAACGGATATCGGAATCAGCGGCATTCCGCGCGTGGTCAAGGGCCTGGGACGAGAGCTGAAAACGCGCGCAGACGTCGAACTGGTCCCGGTCCGATGGTGTCACAAGCGCCGCGCTATTGTGCACGCCGAGAGGCAATTCCTGAGTAATCTCGCGCGATTTTGCGGTCCGGAACTGCACGAGAGCGAGGCCGCCGGAGATCCGATAAAGGCCGCGGAGGATGAATGGGTTCTCTTCGCCGAGGTTCCGCATCTGCACAGCTATAGTCCGGATTTTTCGCCCGTTTCTATAGCTGAACCCATCGGCTTCGCCCGCCGGCTCGGTCTGCGTACGGCGGTCGTATTTCACGACATTCTGCCGCTCACCCACGTTGGGGCATTCGTCGTCATTCCCAAGGCAGGCCCGCTCATGGCCGCCGAGGACGCGGGAAGCGAAGCGAACCGACTGCGATTCGCTCTCTACGCTCAGGCCCTTGTCAACGCAGACCTCGTGCTTCCGGTCTCGCAGACCACCGGAAAGCTGCTGTCGGAATGGTTGGTCGACAACGGAAACCTCCCGCAACAGCTGCCGTTGCTCGCCCCGGTTCCATTGCCGGAAGAGATCAGTCAGCGAGAGCGGAAAATTCCTCTGGATCAACTGGCTGCGCCCGCGACACAACCCGTTGAATTCGTCGCCGTCGGAACGGTATGCGCACGGAAGAACCAGCTTGCGGCGATGGTTTCCTTCAACCGCGCGCTGGCGCGGCGGCCGGACCTGGACCTGCGTCTGCACATTGTCGGTTCGGTCGACGAAGATTGCTCGGTGCTTGGAAGTCTTCTCGCCAGGCAAAGCGGAGGAAAGATCATCATGCATGGCCACTTGCCGGATGACGAGCTGGCAAGTCTGACAGAACGGGCGCGGGCGTCGGTGTTTGTTTCTCTGGCTGAGGGATACGGGCTGCCGGTCGCCGAAAGTCTGTGGCAGGGCAAACCTTGCATTTGCTCGAACACGGGGTCGATCGCGGAGGTCGCCGCCAATGGCGGTTGTCTCGTCGTTGATCCGACCGATGTGGACGCGATCGCCTCTGCCTTTGAAACGCTCGCCGAAGACGGCGAGGTCTACGCCAAACTCTTGAAAGAAATCGCGGATCGCCCAATGAGAAGCTGGGCGGATTATGCGCAGGAGATTGTCTCGAAGCTGGTCGCGATGACGATGTCGGAGGACCAGGACGCGCCCGGGCTGGCGGCCTCGATCGGCGCAATGCAAACGACCGCCTCCTTCCCTGCGCTCAAGCGTCGTAGCTCGCATAATGGGACGCTTGTTCGTCCCCGCTTTTCCGTCATACCTGCAAACGACTTGACCGTAAGTCCGCAATACGTCGAAAATCTGGAGACGCCCGTCCGCATCAATCCCGCGATACGCTATTCGAAAGCAATCCACGGCCAGGTGGAATCCGACGTGCTGTTTTTTGGCCCGAAGATTGCCCTGCGGCCGGGGCATTACGATCTGCTGTTCGACGGAACCCTGGATGGACAACTGGAACTGCACGCGGCCGCCAACGGAGCGAGCCTTCTTGCGACCGGAAGGCTTGGAAGCTTCGATGAACCCTTTTCCTTTATCGCTCCTTCGGCAATTCAGGGTTTCGAAATCATCGGGCTCAGGACCGAGACTTTGAACTTCATGACCTTCAGGTCGATCCTGCTGGAACGGCGTCGAGCCTCCGAATTTGACGTCATGGATAGTGAAAAGAGCCCCGCCGAAACCATTGTGCTGAGTAGCGATGGCCGTCCGCTAGGACGACATTTCGTCCTGGCGGCGGACGACATGAAAGTGGATCGGGCCTACGGTTCCAACTCGGCGAACGAGCTGCGGAACAATGCGCTCATTCACTTCGATTCGCGCGTACACGGGAAGGTCTCCGCTCTCGGCCTGTTTCACGGGCCCTACCTGGTTCTGCCGGCGGGTTCTTACAGGATCACCCTAAGGGGTACGCTGAAGGGCACCTTGAAGGTCAAGCTCGCTGCGCAGTCGGGCAACCAGGAGTTCCTGAAGCTGACGCTGGATCAGTTCGGAGTTCCGATCACCGTCAATCTATACGAGAAGGTCAAGCGGTTTGAAATCATCGGCAGCCGCACCCCGAACACCCGCGCCATGTCTCTTTCCGGCATCGAAATCTTGCGCGTTGGGCCACCGGCGGAAGACCCGGCCTTTGCCGAAGATGCTGTTTCGCCGCAGGAAATTGGCGCGAAGGTCGGCCCGGCAGGTCATCCGTCGGTGTCCAGCTGGACGCCATGAACGACTGTCGCGCGAGGCTTGCATCGTTGTTTAGGCCATCCGACAAGGCGCCCGGCGCAAGCGGCGCCGCCGTCCCTTCCCTCAACTCGACTGCAACGCCTGCTCCGTCGCGCCAAATACGTCCTCGACCGTGATATTGAAGAGGCAGGGCAGGCCTTTGCCGCAATCGTCGATTTGCTCGACCCCGCAGCCATAACACGGCATGCGGCGGGTGACGATCAAGCCCGATTCCTGGCCCCACTCGCGCCAGTTGACCGCGCCCATATGGATGCTGACGACGCGCGCGCCGCGCAGCGAGGCGAGGTGTTTCGGTCCGGTGTCGTTGCCGACGAACACGGCGCAGAACGACGCCAGCGCGTCGAGTTGCGGGAAACGAAGTCGCTCGGCCAGGAGGTGCAGATCGGGATTGGCGATAACTTCGGCGTCGACGCCTCTGAGGTCAGCCGGCGAGTCGACGAGCAGGGCGACCTGCAGGCCGCGCGCCTTGATCAGCCGCTCGGCAAGCGCAAGGTAGTTGGCGAGCGGCCACTTCCGGCTCTCGGTCCGCGCGCCCGCGTGCAGCGTTGCGAAGGCGCGCGTCGCGTCCAGCCCGAGCCCGGCGAGCAGCCCCTTGTCGGCGTTCGGATTGGGGAGCCGGAAGACGGAGTGGCGCATAACGCCGGCGATCGCCTCGACCAGCGCCATCGGCCGCACCGAATGGGGCGAGGCCTCGCGACCGCTGCCGGCATCGCGGGTCTGCAGGTCGACGCCAAGGGATAGCCACGGAAACCGGGCAGGCGAAAACCCGGCCGTGTAGCGAGCCCCGGCTAGGCGAAGCAGCGATCGGGTGTCTTCGCCGCCGCCCAGATCGACGGCCAAATCGAAGGATTTCGAGCCGAGCGCCTTTCGCAGCCGTAGCTGCTCGGCGATCGAAACGAAACGGCGGCGGGCCGCCGGATCGTGAACCAGCTCTACGGCAAGAACCTCGGCGAACAGGCCCGTCGACCACAACAGGTCGTGATTGGACGGCGCCGCGAGAGCCGTCAGCTCCGCCTCCGGAAAGAGCGCCTTCAATGCGAACATGGCCCGCACTGAGAGGACGACGTCGCCGAGCTGGTCAGCGCGGATCACCAAGACTTTCCTGAACGGGCCGCGAAAGACGTTTCGCTCCGCCGGCACGATCACGGTCGGAAGCCGATTGACCCGATCCTCGACGGAGGCGCCCTCACTGTCGGGGGGCAGGTCGAAAACGGATGCGGACTCGGCAGCGCCCGGCGTCGCGGGCGACGGATCGACCCAAACCGGCAACTCGGTCGCCCGATAGCCGCCCGAGCGTTCCTCGAAGTAAAGCTGCAATTCGTGAGCGCCAAAGGCTATCCCGGACAGGTCCATCCAGCAGTTGACCGTCCATGCTCGCACCGCCCCGAAGGTCTGGCCGGTCGCGACCGGCCAAGGGATTGCGACGCCAACCGTCTTGCCGTCGATCCGCGCGCGCATCGACGCGATATCCTGAAGCGACTGAACGCGGGCGCGCACGAAATCGCAGGCGTGCAGGACCGGCATCTCGCCGTTGAGGCCCAGACGCCTGGCGCGCCCGACCTCCAGAACCTTGATCTCCTCGCGAAGCGCTAGATCGGCCCACGGCGCGAACTCGGAAGTCATTTCCGGCGCAAGGTCGGAGATGCGGGTCTCCTCGTCGCAAAAGGCTTCGTCCAGGTTGACCCCGTCCTCGCCCATCGCCCTACGGAAAAACCGCCGCTCTTTCGCCATCGACAGAAAGAGCCCATCCTGTTGAAAGCGGCTGAGAAGGCTGGCGAGCGGCTCGACCTCCGGAAGGATCGCGGCGAGTTCCTGACGCGCGAAAGTGTCGCCCGGTTCGGCGGCCGCGATCCTCTCGAAGAGCCGCGCGGCGACGCCGAAGTCGCCGTTGATCTTGGCGAGCAACGCCTTTTCCACGAGGTATTCCTTCGGCGCGTCCTTCTCGTCGAGGCCGCGGCTCATGAAATCATAGGCAAGGACCGCGTGACCGGCCGCCTTCAACCGCTGGGCGCAGGCGATGATCCTGCCGCTCGTGGGCCGCGCCGCGAACCAATTCCAGGCCAGGACCGCCATGGACCTGTCCAATCGGCGCTTCATCGCCTCCTGAATAAAGTCCTCGAGCTGCGGCTCGGAAAGCGCCGGCGTCCCTGTAGCGGCGAGCCGGGCAAAGAAATTGTCGAGCGCCGCGTTCGAGTCATCTCCGACCGCCGCGGCCGAACGCGGAAGCTGTCGTTCGATTTCATCGAAAACGGCGGACGCCGGGCCGAGTTCAGCGGCGAGGTGGCTCAATGGGTTGCCGCCAAGCATGAGGTCGGCCGCAATCTGGCTCGGGCGGACATAGGGGCCGAGAAAGCGGCTGACATTGTCGCGCAACCAGCGGCGAACCAGACCGTTCAGGATTCCAGCGGCGACAAGGCGGAGATCCTCGACAGTCGCGCCGACTGGAAAGGTCACGACCCGCTCGGACAGCGGCGCGGCCTCTCGAAGCCCGCGCACCCCTTCGACGATGGCGGTGGCCGAGATCGGCGTCTCGATGGAAAAGGCGCGGTAGGCGCTGTCGATAGCGCCGGTCAATCGCTTCAAGAAGGCCTCGCAGCGATCACGATCCACAACCTGCGGCAGCGATGTCGAAGCGAGCTCCGGAGCAAATGGCGGGCTCGGCGTCGCGTCGTCCTGATCGGAGCCTTCGCTCGCTGTCAGCGCGATCAGGCGCTGCAGCCGCGCGCGGGCGGGCATGGCGCGCTGGTCGGCCCGGCTTGCGCGCGCTCTGACCAGCTCCGAAAGGTGAGTTGTCGGCCAGATCGAGGTTCGTTGCACCAGCGAATAGTGTTCCTGGCGAAATGCTCCCGCCTCGTCGCACAAGTAGGCGATCTCGAAAAACGCCTTGGCGATATCCTGGATCCCGGCAAGGGCGAGAGACTTTCCAGCTTTCGTGATCGCGGCGTGGTCCAACGTTTCATCACGACCGCAGAGCATGACGTTCCAGAACAGCTCAATCGGAACGTCGTCCGGCCGCTTCGAGGCGTGGAAGAAAGTCAACTGCGCCTCGGATGCCGAACCGAGGTTTGCCAGTTCGCTCTGCGCGGACGCTTCTCCGAGCCGGGCCCCCTGGCGATACGCCGCCTCGGCCTCGTACAGATTGCCAGTGATCTTGAACAGATGTCCCAATTGGACGTGCGCGTCGGCGGTTGGCCGTGCCGCAAGCGCCGCCGAGTAGGCGAGAAAGGCGCCGCTCAGGTCGCCCGCGTCCTTCAGGCAATGGCCGCTCATCATGAGATAATCGATGCGGCCCGGCGCGAACTCGACGGCGCGCCCATAACATTCGGCCGCCTGGCGATAGTCCTTGTTCTCGAGCGCCTGTTCGGCTTTCGCCACAAGCGCGCGTTCGACCGCGATCGGGTCGTAAGATCGGCCGGTCTCGGCGCTTGCATCCTCCAGGTCCGCATCGACCAATTCCGGGTCGACATTTTGGGCCCGAATTGCAGTGAGGCCAAGCTCGGGTTGAGCGCGGAAACCAAAGGTTGGATAGAGCCCAGTCTTTTGTTCGGCCACCGCTGTACCCTCACGCTCAAGCTGCGCATTTCTACCTGGGCTACTCGCCACGCAGCAGGGCTGGCCGAGTTGGGAGGCCCGGACGGGCCAAATGGACCGCGACCGCGCGGCGAGAGTTAGGCAACCACCACCCTTCCGGGCGCAGCGTCGACGATTGAGACCAGTTCGCTGGTTGATTTGCCTTCGCAATTGGCGATCGTCATGATGCACTCCGGCCTGAGCGCGCGGGCGATCGTGATCAGATCCTGCACCGAATAACGACGGGCGTCCAATTCCAGGCCCGCTCCGGCCAAGGCAATCTGAACCAGATCCTCAGGGCTCTTACCTTCAATCGCCACGTTAACTCCCATACTGCTACAGTCGAAGATCGAAACGGCGCGCGCCCGCGGCAAGCGGCATCGTCTCCACAACCTCTCGCAACCTCTACACGGCTGCGATATTAGCGTTGATTAAAGTTCATCTTGAATGCGAGACAAGACCAAACGATAACTTCGCTAAAAGCCGCCTCGAAATCACGCAATCGTCGTCATGCGAATTTCGGATAGATCAGCTTCCCTTGCCGCCCAATGCCGATGCCTCTGTCGGACAATATGTCAGAGAGCGGTTGCGCTTGGCAAGGGGCAGCCGAATCTTGGAACGGGCGCGCCGTGACGGGATTCGGGGCCGCGGTTGGGCGGGCGGGCGCTAGCCCCGCGCCGGGGCGCGATTCTCCTTCGGGCGGAATGGGCCGGCTTCGTCTCGACCGTGGGCCATATAAGCCGGACGCGATCCACTGAGGCGTGTCGCGTCGAAGCCGCAGACCGATGCGGCGATGTCGTTTGCCGCCTCCGCCCACGTGCGCAACGGGCGCGCTTTGATGGCCCCGACAGAGGCCGCGTAATACGCGTCGTCGTGAACGAGCCGGATGATCGGAGGCGCGAAGCTATCGATCCGATGCGGATCGGCGTAGGCGCAGAGGTCGCCTCCGACTTCGGGCATCGAGGTTGTATCGGAGGCGACGCAGGGCTTGCCGAACCACAGACTCTCCCCGATCGGCAGGCCCCAGCCTTCGGCAAGACTGGGAAAAACAGTGAACGAGGCGCGGCCGTAGAGCCAAGCCAGTTCCTCGTCTGTCGGCGCGTCGATCCACCGATAGGGGCAATGAGGGTCCGCCCGCTTCAAGCGCCGAAACGTTTCCTCGGCTCCCCAGCCGCACCTGCCAGCGACGACAAGCTTCGGCCAGCTGGCGCCGGCTTCGCGCGCCAGCGACTCCCATAGCCGGATCAGGCCGGCGTGATTCTTCCGGAGTTCGATTGTCCCGACGCAGAGGACGAACGCCCGCAATCGCTCCAGCGCCGCGGTCCGCCGGCTCGGCGCACGCAGCGCCGGCTGATTGCGCGGCACGCCGGAAAACTCGTGCGCGAGGGGCACAATCGTCGGCGGAAGCAAGCGCTGCGGCGCGCCGACGACGCGTCGCGCCTCCTCGAGCTGCGCCGCGGTGTAGCGCGAGACGGCAATCGCCCGCGCTGGCAGCCGCAACATGCGCTCGAATGAAGGCCGCGCCCCGCCATCGGTGAGGTGAGGGAAAGTGACCGAGATCAGATCGTGAAAAAGCACCACCAGATCACAGCCCTGCTGGGCCGCCCGCTCATAGGTCTGGACCGAACGCGGATGCGCCCAAAAAGCGCCGCCGACATATAGAATGTCGCTCGCGCCCAGACGCAAAGTCCGCGGCTGTGCCTTCCGGCGCGTTATCGCGGGCGCGCTTAAGCTTCAGCAATCCGTTCGCCACGTGCACTCGCAGCGGAAGCTTCCTGGGTAAATTTATGCGATAAAGGCGTCTGATCTCATTGAATATATCAGAGGTCGACTTTGGGCCTCCGGCGGCGAACAGCTGATCGAGACCATGATAATTATTGTATACGTTCGCAAATATTTCGGTAGAGCTGCGGTCCAATTGGAATAAGGCTTTGGAACACTCGATCTGCACGCGCTGGATACCGGTCAACGCCTCGCTGAGGACGGCGTGAGCGGCGACGTCGGTGAGATCGACGCTGATCTTCATCTTCTCGCCCTGGCTGAACAAACCCCAGAATTTCGGCGGTGGCGCGCTGGGGCGCATGCGTCGCAAAACCCCGTCCCCTCTTAGCCGATATCGGCAATCGAATGAACTGACGTTCTCGATAACGATTCCCACGGCGGCCGCGCCGGTTTCCTTCCCCGTCGCGCTTTGCTATCCCCGCGCCATGACTGCTGGCCAACGACACCATCCGTAGCCGCGCCATCGTCGTGCAAATCGACTCCGGCAAATCGCCCCCGGCCGATCGGCCCCTCCATGCGAGCGGCGTCGATCTCCGGGCGCAGGACAGCAGATCGGCGGCAGAGGCGCAAACAGAGACAGCCCCCGCGCCAGCGGCCCCGCTGCCGCGGCCGATTGTTTTCGACATGACGCATCTGGTTTCGCGGCTGCCGACGCGGGCCTCGACCGGCATCGACCGGATCGATCTGGCCTATGCGGCGCATTTTTCCGGCGAAGGCCGGATGGCGGCCGGCGTTCATTACGGGTTGCGCCGCCCACACCTGATGTCCCTCGATGAGGCGCGGGCGTTCGTCCAGCTTTCGCAGTCGCGCTGGTCCAGCGAGGGTGCGGACGAATGGTTTCCCGCCGTTTTGCGATGGCTCGAATCGCCGCCGAAGGCGGCGCTGAAGAGGCGGGCGCCCCTGACGAAGGCCGCCCTGCAGTCGATTTTGACGCGCCGGGCGCAACAGTGGAAAGGCCGTCTCCTCGACAATCGGACGCTTCTTGTTCCGCAGGGCGCCCTCTATCTCAACGTGGCTCAGCACGTGTTCGAGCACCCGATCTTCTTTCACTGGCTCGAGCGGCGCAAGGATCTTTGCAATGTGATGATGATCCACGACTTGTTGCCGCTCGATTGCCCAGAATATTTTTTGCCGGTCAATCTGCCGATCTTCCGCCGGCGCCTTGCCACCGCCTTCCGGCACGCGAGCGCCTTCATCGTCTCGACCGAGACCGTCAAGGCGCGCCTGCAACTGGAGCTGTCGCGGCAGGGATCGCGCTCGCGGCCGATCCACGTGCAGCCGTTTCCCTCGCCGCTCGAAGCGGCGGCGAAAGCCCAGGAGGCGGGCGACGAACCCTGGCGCGGCCATCCCTATTTCGTGGTCCTCGGCACGATCGAGCCGCGCAAGAACCATTTGCTGTTGTTGCACCTTTGGCGGCGGCTGGTCGCCGAGCGGGCGGGCGCGCCGCGACTGGTGCTGGTCGGGGCGCGAGGCTGGGAGAGCGAGCAGACCGCCGACATGCTGGACCGCTGCCTTTCGATAAAGGGACATGTCCTCGAGATCGCCGGGCTGCGGTCCGCCGACCTCGTCACGCTCCTGCGTGGCGCCCGGGCGTTGCTGATGCCCTCGTTCGACGAGGGCTATGGCTTGCCACTGGTCGAGGCGCTTTCCCTCGGCACGCCGGTGATCGCCTCCGACATCGCCGTCTTTCGCGAGGTGACCCAGGGCTGCGCGACTCTGCTCTCGCCGATCGAAGGGCCAGCCTGGGAAAGGGAGGTGTCGCGCCTGGCCACGGACCCGGCAACCGTGGCTCGCAAGCGCGAAGAAGCCGCGCGGTTCCGCCCGCCGACGTGGGCGACGTATTTTCGCGAACTCGACGACTTTCTCAGCCGGCTGTGAGAACGGTCCTAAACTAAGACGCGGCTATCCGCTCATCGACGGCGGCCGCGGCATGGGCCGGCTCGAGCGCCGCGGCCGCCGCCTCGTCGACCCGCTCGAGCCAGACAAACGACAACTGCTGGCGGACCTCTTCGGGGATGTCCTCGAAGTCCTTCCGGTTGCGGGCCGGCAGCATGACGCGCTTGATCCCCGCCCGGTGCGCCGCGACGACCTTCTCCTTGATGCCGCCGACCGGCAGCACCAGGCCGCGCAGGCTGATCTCGCCGGTCATCGCTGTGTCGCTGCGGACGGTGCGGTCCGTCATCAACGAGACGAGCGCCATGAACATCGACACCCCGGCGCTCGGACCGTCCTTCGGCGTCGCGCCCGCCGGCACGTGGATGTGGATGTCCGTCTTCTCGAAGCGATTGGGATCGATCCCGTACGAGACGGCCCGGTTCTTGACGATGCTGAGCGCCGCCTGCGCGCTCTCCTTCATCACCTCGCCGAGCTGGCCGGTGAGGATCAGGCGGCCGTGCCCCGGCGTGGCGGTCGCCTCGATGAAGAGGATGTCGCCGCCGACCGGCGTCCAGGCGAGCCCGGTCGCGACGCCAGGGATGCTGGTGCGCATCGCCACTTCGTCCTCGAACTGCGGCGGACCGAGGATAACCGCGAGATCTGCGGCCGAAATGACAATCGGGCCCCTTTCGCCCTCGGCGATCCGCATCGCAGCCTGGCGCAAAGCCCGGCTGATTTCCCGCTCGAGGCTCCTGACGCCGGCCTCGCGGGTATAGTGTTGGATGATCGTCCGCAGCGCATCGTCGTCGATCTCGACCTGATCGGGCCTGAGGCCGTTCGCGTCCAGCTGACGGGGAAACAGGTAGCGCCGCGCGATCTGTAGCTTCTCGCTCGCCGTGTAGCCGGGAAGGCTGATGATTTCCATGCGGTCGCGGAGCGGCCCGGGGATGGTGTCGAGCATGTTTGCGGTGGCGATGAAGACGACGCGGCTGAGATCGAACGGGACGGCGAGATAATTGTCGCGAAACGTGTTGTTCTGCTCGGGATCGAGCACTTCCAAAAGGGCCGAGGAGGGGTCGCCCTGGATGCCGGCGCCGAGCTTGTCGATCTCGTCCAGCATCATGACGCAGTTGCGCGCGCCCGCCTTGCGGATCGCCTGAATGATGTTGCCCGGCAAGGCGCCGATATAGGTCCGCCGATGGCCGCGAATCTCCGCTTCGTCGTGCACGCCGCCGAGACTGACGCGGACGAACTTGCGGTTCATCGCCCGCGCGATCGACTGGCCGAGCGACGTCTTGCCGACGCCCGGCGGTCCGACGAAGCAGAGGATCGGCGCCTTGCCGTTCGGCGCGAGCTTGCGAACCGCGAGAAACTCGATGATCCGGCGCTTGATCTTCTCGAGCCCGAAGTGATCCTCGTCGAGGATGCGGCGCGCCACGGCGATGTCGATCGGCGCCTCTTCGGGAAGGGCCCAGGGCAGTTCGACCAGCCAATCGAGATAGGTCCTGACCATCCCGTATTCGCCGGCGGCTTCCGGCATGCGCTGCAGACGCCGCAACTCCTTGCGCGCCTGGTCGTCGACCTCCTTGGGCATGTGGGCGGCGCCAATCGCCTTCTCGAGTTCGGCGATTTCCGCCGACTTGCCTTCATCGGCCTCGCCGAGCTGGCGCTGGATCGCCGCCATCTGCTCGCGCAGCAGCACCTCGCGATTGCGCGCGTCGAGCGACGCCTTGGTTTCCCGGCCGATTTCCTGCGACAGCCGCAGAACCTCGATCCGGTGCGCCAGCAGGCGCGAGACCCGCTCCATTCGGGCCCCGACATCCACCGTTTCGAGGATCTCCTGCTTCTCATCCGGCGTCGCGTCCATGAAGGCCGCGACCATATCCGCCAGCGCGCCGGGCGAATCGATCCCCTGCACCGCGGCAAGCAATTCGTTCGGCGCCTGCGGCAAGAGCCGCACCGCTTCAATCGCCTGGCCTCTCAGATGGACAAAGCGTGCTTCGATCTCGTCCGACGATGGATGCGGTTCCGGAATCCGCTCGGCGCGCACGACGAAGAACGGCCAGCCGCTCAGATATTCGATGACACGGAACCGCTGCTCGCCCTGGCAGACGAGATGGTGCGCTCCTTCCGGCGTGGTGATGTAGCGAAGGATATTGGCGACCGTGCCCATGCGGTGCATGTCGACCGGGATGGGGTCTGCGGCCTCGGCATTTCGCTGCATGAGCACGCCGACCGGTTTCTGTTCCCTCACCGCGCGCTGCGCCGCCTGGATCGAGCGGGGCCGGCCCAGCGCGATCGGCAGCGCCATGCCCGGAAAGAGGACCATCCCGCGCACCGGCACGATGATCAGCGCGTCGGGCGGCAGCGGCGGCCCGGACGGCGCCGGGCCATGGGTATCCTCGCGGGCGGTCGCAGTCTGCGCGTCAGCCATGACGCGCCTCCGACTTCAGGAGCGTAATCAGCAGGCAACCGTTGAAGGCGGATCGCTCAATGCTGGAATAGAGTCCGGGCGGAAGACGAACGCGCCGCTCGAAGCGGCCTTGCGGAAGCTCGAGACGGTGGATGGTCGCCGTCTGCATCTCCGGCGGATAGGTCCGGATCCCGGCGACCGTCAGCGTGCCGCCCTCGATGAGCGCCTTGACCTCGCCGATCTCGACCCCCGGCAACGCGACCAGCACCAGCACCGCACGCTCGGTCTCGAGCACGTCCACCGGCGGCTCCCACGTCGCGGACGAGCGCGCCGGCTGGAAAAACTGCCGCTGCATCCGCTCGGCGCGCGCCAGCGCTTCGAACGCTTCCGACCACATCCAATAGCGCGGAAAATTCGTCTCCATGGCTTCACCTGCCCTTGTCGCCGCGTTCGGCCTCGAGAACCTTAGCCATAATAGCGCATTTCTGGCGGCAGTTCCGCTTTCACCGCCCTGGCCTTCGAACGCCTATAAGAGCTTGCGCGGGGGACGCAACGGGCGCTGGGAAGGCCCGGCCCCTCGGAGCCCGCCCAACCGGCCAAGCCAAAGGACGTTTTGGCAACTCGGCTCGCTCACGTCTGATCGTTCAGGAAGACCGGCGTGACGTTCTCTTGCCCGCCTGCGTCGAACACGAAGACCAGGTTGGCAAGAAGCTCCACTTTGCCGAGAACCTTGAAACGCCCCGCCTCAAACGAAGCATCAACGTCAAGCTCCCCCCGTAGCAAACGGCTGAAGTCTTCGCTCGGCATCTCCACGTATAGCTCCACGTCATCGACGATGGTCGGCGTTACAGTCGCCTTCGTATAGTCCAACGTCCACTCGCCTGGTTGGCTTCCGGTGAGCCGAACTCCGTAGCGACCGCCGATGAGAGCGCAGAGTTCGTGCTGAATCTCCAGGGTCTTCGGCAGGATCTCCTCGAAGAACCACCCGGGCGTGGCTGATGACAGGCGCGCGCGGATGGGCAACACGTCCTCGTCAGCAAGACCGAGAATCTGTTGCAGCCGGCTCAGTTCCGCCGATTGGCGTTCCGTTAGCGGAAATGTCTCCCGGGTAGCCGCCTCAAAGGCTTTCTCGTAGCGCGCAAGCTTCTTGGGGAACTCGGCCAGGCGTTTCTCGACCGCCGCCGCCTCGTCGGCGCTCAGTCCGAGAAACTCCCTCAACCGGGCCAGTCGCTCCGCTGCAGGAGGCGTCAAAGCATAACTCTCGCGGAATTCGCTGCGCAGCGCTTGTTCGTATTCCTGCGTGAGCCTCCGGTAGTCGTCCCGCGCCGCGGATTCGACGACGCTCACGTCCTGCCCGCTCATTTCCAGCTTGCGCGCCAGAACCGACAGGACCCTGCTCTCGTCGGGCGGAAGCGCTCCCTGTCGGGCACGCAACACCCGATCGACCTCTCGCCGATAGGTTCGGATCGCTGGCGGAGTGGCAAGTGAGGCCGATCTTGCCTCAGGCGAACGGCTCAGCCCGCGCGCCTGGTCTATGTGCCTCCTGAGATCCTGGCGTATGTCGAAAAACAAGCGCTTTTGTTGACCGGGATCGACATAGTGCTCTTCAATAGTTTTGCCTCCCCTCGGCAGGCACTGCCGGGATCGCAGCCACTCGTGACGGTCCCATTCGCAAGGCGACAGTATGATGGGCACGATCGCCAATCCGCGGTCGCGGCAGAGCTGCAGGAACGTCCGAATCTCCGTATCGGTGCAATAGGGCGAGTCGAGAAACCATTGGCTGACCAGCACGAGCGCGATATCCGAGTCTCGGAGTTTGCTCTTGATCGTTTCATCCCAGAGATCCCCGGCGGACAGGGCTTGATCCGTCCAGAATTGGACGTCCTCTGTTCGCTCCAACCCCTTCAAGAAGCCGAGAAGGGAGTCCTTCGCAAGATAGCGCTCGTCACGATGACTGTAGCTGACGAAGACCCTGACGCTCATTTCAAACTCATTCGAGTTGCTGACCTCGATCGCCCTGAGAAGCGGGAGCTCTCGGTCAAACGGCCAGAGTCGACGTGAAGCGGACTATTCTGCAGATCAGTGACAGTCGCAAAGATCGACCTTACGGCAGCTTACGACGTTCCCCCCGCATCGACATCAATCCCTGCGCGCAACGAGCTCTAATTCACTGCTCCGGCATCCCGAGCTTGCGCAGGCCGGCGAAGATGCGCTCTAGATAAGAAGCCACGACTGGAACGCGTGCTTGATCCGCATAGTAGAGTTTGAGACCCGCTATGGTCGTTCTTTGGCCTCCGCCGGCCGCGACGAAGCGCTGGTAGACGTCACGCGCTTCGCCTTCGCGGCCCAGATTGGCGAGCATGGCCGCTTGAGCCCCCAAATTCTCGCGGTCGTTCGGAGATAGGGTCAGGGCCTGAGTCAGCAAAGCTGACGCTTCCGCATCCCGTCCGAGAGCGCCGAGCGCCAGCGCCTTGTCCTTCAGCAAAATCGGCAGGTTGGGGTCGTGCGGACTGAGCAGCATGGCTTTGTCGAAAACAGCAATCGCCTTTTCTTCCTCCCCGGCCCACATGTAAATCGAGCCGAGCCAGCCGTACGACCCGATGTCGCTGCCGTCCGAAGCGATCACCCGCTGGAACTCGACAATGGCTTCATCGTTGCGGCCATGCATGACGTCGAGAACACCCTTGGCAAAACGAGCGCGCAGGTCGTTTGGATCGACCGAAAGCGCCTTCTGAACGAGAGCGTCCAGGCGCGCGAGTTCTGCCGTCCGGCCGGGGCCAGAAGACAAGAACGACAATCGGACGGCGAGAGCTTTGAGCGCGCGGGTATTACCGGGATCGAGGCGAAGCGCCTCCTCGCAGGCTTCATAGAGTTCCGGATGCTTCACCGGATCTCGGGCATCTGCAAAGTTGGCAAAAAAGCGAGCGACGCATCGCAGCGCGAGGTCCTCGGCGTCGGGATTGTTCGGACGCGATCGGGCCGCCTTTGCCGCCTCGATGTCATTCATCTTCAGGTCGAGAGTGCGCGCGAGCCGCGCGACGATGGCGTCCTCCGTCTGCAGGAGATTGGCGCGGTCCTCGTCGAAACTCTCGGCCCAGAGATGTGCGCCGCTGTCGGCGTCGATGAGCTGGGCGTTGACGCGGATGCGGTTCGCAGTCGGCTGCACCGAACCTTCCAGCGCATATTTCACGCCTAGCTCTTTGCCGATGGCCCTCAGGTCGATTGGCTTTCCCCCATAGGTGAAGGCCGTGTTGCGCGCGATGACGAACATGCCGGGCAGCCGCGCGATCGAGGTCGTGAGTTCGTCGGTCAAAGCGTCCGCCAGGTAGTCCTGACTCGCATCGCCCGAGAGATTGCTGAGAGGCAGTACGACGATCGAGCGCGCGTGGTCGACGCTGGCAAATTGAGACGCGCCGTGATCGACGCCGAGGTAACGCCAGGCGACGGCGGCGAGCGCGATCAAAACCGCCGCGCCGGCCAACCCTGGCAGGGCGCGCGATGGCCGCTTCTTTTGCGCCGCGGTCGCACCCAACGCTGCGGCCTTCGCCGCCGCAGAACCGCCGACTTGCAACGAATAGGCCCGCACCGGTTCGGCAATGTTCTTCAGTTGCGTCGGCCCTAGATCGGTCACGGCGAGATCGAGCCGCCCCTTCACCTGCCGATAGGCGTCCTCGGAGAGACAGATCGCGCCGGGCTTGGCGATCCCTTCCAATCGCGCGGCGATATTGACGCCGTCGCCCATCAGGTCGCCGTCGCTCTCCTCGACCACGTCGCCCAAATGAATGCCGACGCGGAACTCGATGCGGCGGTCGTCCGGTACGCCGGCGTTGCGCTCCACCATGGCGTTCTGAATTTCGATCGCGCAGCGCACGCCGTCGACCACGCTGCGGAACTCGATGAGGCTGCCGTCGCCGGTACGCTTGAACACACGCCCGTTGTGGACTGCGATCGTGGGGTCGATCAGATCGCTGCGCAGAGCCCGAAGCCGCGCCAAAGTGCGATCCTCGTCTGCACCAGTGAGGCGGCTGAAACCGACGACGTCGGCAGCCAGGATCGCTGCAAGTTTGCGGGTTTCCGCCATCGCGCCCTTTTACAGAACCAAAATAGCAGGATGACCGTTCAGAGTCGCCATATTCCGCGAACAAGAGGCAACCCAGGAGCCTCTCTCCGAAATGCTGCTGAAGGACGGCTTCTTTCGCGGAGCAGACGGCTGGCGCCACACGGCGGACGATGCCGGTCGGGGGAATGAGCCGAGGCCCCCGCCGCGGGACCGCGCGCCAACGAGCGTCATCCCTGACGAGTCGGTCGTCCTAAAAAAATCCTCTGGCGTCGCCCTTGATCGAGGAGTCCAGGTCGAGCGCGCACGAAAGAAGGATGGCGCTTATCCTTTCGCGCACTTGTCCCTCTCCTCGACCCGGTGCCTAATTGAGGACGCCGCAGGGCGATTTGCGGGTACCGCAAAAAAGGATCGCGGCCGATGGAGGGAAGAAGCCGAACCCGGGGGGCAATCCCCCCAAGCTCCCCCGAGGGACAGACGCCCTTTCCCCCGTCCCCAAGCGGGCGGCTCAGACGCTCCGCAGTTCTGGGCCGCTCAGTTCTCAAGGCCCGATCTGCGATTGGCGTCGGGCCGAGTAGGCCGCCTCGGGCGAGGCCGCGATGTATATAGTGCACGTTCTCGGGGTCGACGGCGTCTCGCCCGAATATCACGTGTTCGCGTCCCGCGCCGCCGCCGAGCGGAGCGTCATCGGCTTCGAGGCCGAAGGATACCGCGCCAAGATCTACCGCACCGCGTCATGGCCAATCGAGGAGACCGCGAACGCTCAAGACGATCATGATCGCCGGCAAACTTGGGAGATGAACGTCTCAGGTCGCTGACTCTGTTGTCCGCAATTGCGCGATCGATCTTGAGGCGCAGGCGAAAACGCCGGGCCCGCCGAAATGATCAGGAGAGCCGGCATAGGGAGTTCCTTCCGAACGCTCTGAGCGTCAGAGCGTTAGTGTCGGGAGGAATCAAGGGCTTCTATCTCTGCCGCGATGGTCGCCCAAAATTGGAACCGTCGGCGATCGCGAGCCCGCCGCGCCCTGGCTCTTTCGCGGACCGTCTTCCGGAGCGCGATTTCATTTCCATGTCGCTGGATCAGTAATTGCGCTGTTTTGACAGGGTCGCTTCGTCGTGAATGCTCATCCCTCGCGTTCCCTGAACTCATGACGGCATTCCCAAACGTCGTCGGAAATGAAATTCGCCGTGCCGAACCCAAACGTAAGTTTGTGATCTCAACCGGCAGGTTGTCAATGGGCTACAGCTCGGGAAAGCGTTGAAACTGCCCAAATTTCGTTCTGCGGAAATCCATGTTTCCGGAGCGCGTGCTTCTAAGAAATAAGCATCAGGTTGCATTCGCATGATGCCTCGCAGAGAGAGATGCGGATCGCCCACCCGCAAGCAGAAAGTCCCCGCCGAATTCGCTGCCGGCCCGGACCACGGATAACAGCTCGCGTGTGTGTGACAGTCCAAACAACTTCCTGCGCGTATTCAACGTCCAGTAGCGTCGAGCCAGGCGTTTTTTTCGGGCATGGTGGCGCCGATCGAGCTGGCCTGCTAGGATCACGACGCGAAGGTCCGGGCCAACTGCTGCTGCTTTTCGAACGGTCAACATCACCAAGGGCGGAGACGGATATGCGCAAGATTGTGCTTTCTTTCGTAGCCTTATTCGGAATGGGAACTGCGGGATTTGCGCAGGACACGCTCCGTGGCGTTTACGCGCCTCCGGGACCGGCATGGCCCACAGCGCCCGGCAAGTCCGGCAAAGCGAGCCAACCGACGTTGCAGCCGCCGAACTATGGCCCCGTGGGCGGCGGTCCTGCTGTCACGGTCTCTGGGACGGTCCGTCAGGGCACGCAACTTCCTAACGATGTCAGTCCAACTCCGATCCCCGATCGACCCGGCTACGGCGCGGCGATCGTCAACGGCCACCGCGCTATCGTCGACCTGAACAGCAATAGCGTCGTCCAATATTCTCAATAGATTTCGCTCCACGAAGCCCATTATTTGAATGCGCCGGATATTGACGCGAGGTTCGCCGCCATACCCTTCAACTCACGCCGGCCGGACGCCCGCATCCTGGCGCCGCCTCGCGCTCATCGTGCGGGCGCTTGGCTTTTTGCCGAAAATGGCGAGGCGGACGGACCTCGACCGGGACGACGTCTCGTGATTGATTACGTTAATTTGAGATGAGACCCTGCGACGATTGCGATCCGTGAGCGTTTTTCCTAGGATAGGTAAGTCTACTATCCGAGGGACACTACCATGAGTTGGTTCATCACAGCCTACATCATAGGACAGTCAACGATGATCGTCTCCAAGCCTATGACTTGGACGGCGTGCCAGTATGGGTTGCAGCACTACGAGGAAGTCGTGGATGTTCCCAAGGGGCGGAATTGGGTGCTCTATTGCAGCAACGGATGGCAGGCGTGACGCTGCGCCACCGCAAGCCTCCGGCCGCTTTCGTCAATGAGCCAAGCCAGGGGGCGGCGGCGGGAGCGTACAGGCGAACGCCGAAGGCGGCGGGCGTGATGGCGATGCGGATCATGCGGACGGGGGCCCGGTTTTGCGCCGGGCGGATCCGCCCCGGGCAGCGCTCGGGGCGTCCCGGCGGCGTCGGGCTCGACCGGCTTGACCCGGCCCTCCAGGCAGAAGTGCTGCAAAATACCCGCAGACGCCAATGCTCCGCGGCGCAAAGATGAGCAAATCAAGCATCTTGCAGAACGCCGCGGGAGCACGCGAACTCCTCGATTGCCGACCGCGGGCTGTCAGGAAATTCGCCCCGGTTATCTCTCTCTTTCCGTAAGGGTTGATCTATTGGCTGGGGCGGGAGGATTCGAACCTCACATGTCACGCGCGCAGCGCGCAGCGCGTTTCTCAAGCGCACATCGCGCTGGAGCCGAACGAGCAGCCAGACTCATCTTCGCCAATGCGCGCTACATTTCCTGCCGATCACGACCGCCTCTTTCGCGTCTCGCCTCCTATCTTGCGCCCGCGGCGTTTGCGGCCCAGATGCCGAACAACGCCCGCAAGTTTCGCATGCGCTGATGCGCATGGTCGCCGCCGAAGGCCTGGTCTCTCGTCTCGTGCCGATCGCCAAGACGCGGCCGCTGATCGCCGAATTCGAGGATTACTACGGTGGCTGCGACCGATATGCACGCGGTCACGTGTGATACGACCTACGTCCATCCGTTCGACGGACCGCAGGCATCGCCGACTGGTTCGCGCTCGCCTTCAACCTTTCCTAGAGCGCTCGACGATGAGAGCGTTCGCGTTTTCCCTACCTCCGTATGGCGGAATCAAAATCCGCTGCCTTACCGCTTGGCTACGCCCCAATCCGCAAAGCCGCCCAAGGCCGGCACGGAAAGCGGGCGGACAATAGTTCTCCCGCCTGCGCGTCGCAATGGCGGGCAGGGCGGAATTTGGCGCCGGCGCCTCGGTTCCTTACGCGGTCGGCGTCGGACCGGACAGTCCGCCGTCGGCTTGCGCCTTGCCGCTCGCCAGGCTCAATCCGGCGGCGACGGTGAGGATGATCCAGCAGCCGCTGAGCGGGCCGCCGAAGTTAAGCAGAAGAAACAGCATGAGCGCGCCGCTGCAGACCAGGATTTCGGCGGCCAGCGGCGCCGCGTCCGCCCCCTCCGCCCGGCCGCGCCACACGGCGAAGAGCCAAATCAGGGCCCCCTGCACGGCGACCAGGACGAGGAGCCGGATCGCCGGCGGCAGGGCGTCGGCGACGGCCGAAAGCTGGCCCTGACTGAGGAAATCAGCCGCCTGGGCGGCGAGGCCGAGAAACTGGAAGACGATCGTTCCCATGAGCGGCGGCCAGATGTCGAGACCACGCGCCCCGCCCGCCCTACGGGCCGAGGCGAGGAGCAGCGCGAAGGCCGCGACGGCGAGCGCGACCAGCGCCTGCGGCGCCCAGGCGGGGACGAGCCCCACGCGAACAGAATTGAAGGCGTTCGCCACGTCGTAGGGGAAATGCGCCACGAACGGCGCGGCGAACAGGATGAGGAGGCCGTCGCCGACCCCGCGAGCCGTCATCACCCCGGCGAGCCAGATCAGGAGGGCGGTCGCGCCGACGATGGCGGCGACGATTTCCAGACGGAACATGGTGCCGGGAAAGGGCGCGATATCGCCGAACCGCTCAATCGCCCGCGCAATGCCCATGGCCTGGACGGCCGCAAGCGCCAGCGCGAAGGCTCGCGCCGCCCGCCACAAAAGCTCCGAATGGTCACGGCTGGCCGCCGCCCAGCGGGCCAGCGGGGGCATGGAAACGCGGGCGATTTCGGCGAGCGCGAGCCCGAACAGGATCGGCCGCACGCCGACGCTGAAAAGCGAAAAATTCGCCGGATGAAGGGGAATTGGCAAGCCCGTTGCAGCGCCAGGGTCGAGGCCCGGAAGCCATAGGCGGGACCCCAGCCCATAGATCGCGAGGCCGCCGAGCGTCACCGCCCAGCGCCTCGGATCGCGGACCCCCGCCGCCGTCATTCCGCCGAGGTTCGCCATGGCGCAAGGCTCTCGCTTCAGGAAGCCGAGGCTAGCGCGTAAGTTTCCTGGGGGCGAGGCTTCTTGGCGGATCGGCACGCGGGAAATCCCCGTTCTGCGGATTTTTCGCCAAATCGCTTCCCTGTTGCCGCGAATTGATTCCCTGCTCCGAGGCATAGGGAATTCCATCGCAAGTCATTGGAGAGGCCAGTCGATTTAGAGCATTTTCGCCCGGATCGGTGGCAGATATCGAAACCCCCTCTTCTTTTCCCTGTTGGCAGGGAATTGGGGCTTTTCCGCTGCGCTCGTCATACCCGCCGCGGCTTTCGCGTCTCGCGCGGGCGTTCGGGCGCGCCGGCGGCGGTGAGCGCCTTCCGGTACTCGTCGCGCTTTTCGTGGATCGAGGCGATGACGAGGCCCATCGGCACGCCGATGTCGACCAGCACCGCCTCGGAAAGCTGCAGGCTCGCCTCGATCGTCTCGGGCACCGCGTCGGTGACGCCAAGCTCGTAGAGCGCGCGGGCGTGCGCCGCGTCGCGGGCGCGGGCGACCAGGGTTACATCCTTGCGCAGGCGCCGCGTCGTCTCGACCACCGCCTCGTTGGCGGCGGGAGAGTCCATCGTCACCACCACCGCGCGGGCCGTCTCGAGGCCGCAGCGGCGCAGATAATCGGGCCGCGTGGCGTTGCCGTAGTAGACCGGTTTGCCGGCGGCGCGGGCGCGGGCGACGAGTTGGGCGTCGGAATCGACCGCGATGAAGGGAAGCTTATGCATGTCGAGCATGTCGCCGATCAGCGCCCCGACCCGGCCGTAGCCGATGATGACGACCCGAGCGCCCTCGCTCTCCGGCGGCGCCTCCTCGGCCGGTCCGTCCGCCTGGGGCCGCGGACGCGCATCGATCGCCGCGCCGAGTCTGGCCAGCGCCGGGATGGTCAGCATCGAGATCGCCACCGCGGTGACGAGCGTCGTGGCCAGCGGCCGGTCGACGAGGCCGCCGGCAAGGGCCGCGCCGATCATGACGAAGCCGAACTCGCCCCCCGGTCCCAGCAACAAGGCCATTTCCGCGCCGACCCGCGCTGGAAGCCTGAAGCCGCGCGCAAGTCCGAAAATGATGAGCCCCTTGGTTGCGATCAATGCCGCGGCGATGCCCAGGATGAGGCCGGGGCGGGCGAGGATCAGCGCCGGATTGATCTCCGCCCCGACCGAAACGAAATAGAGCCCGAGCAGCAGGCCCTTGAACGGCTCGATCGTGACCTCGATCTCGCGCCGGTATTCGGTTTCCGCCAGCAGAAGACCGGCGACGAAGGCGCCGAGCGCCATCGAAAGACGACTAGCCGCGGCGGCCAGGCCGTCGCCGAGCACGACGAGCAGGCAGGCGGCCATGAAGAATTCCGGGCTCTTCGTCTCGGCGACGAAATGAAAGAAGGGCCTGAGCGCCAGGCGCCCGAAGACGATGAGCGCGGCAAGCGCCAGAGCGGCGGGCGCGAGCGCGCTCAGCAACGCCCAGCCGAGCCCGCGCTCGCTCGCGCCCGAGAACGCGCCGGCCATCACCAAGAGCGGCGCGACCGCGAGGTCCTGAAACAGGAGCACAGCGAAACTCGCCCGTCCGACCGGCGCCGCGAGCCGCTTGCTCTCGATGAGGACCGGGATGACGATCGCAGTCGAGGACATGCTGAGCGCGGCGCCGATCGTCGCCGCCGAGACCGGGGCGAGGCCGAGCGCCCAGGCCATGGCGCTGAGAGCCAGACTGGTGACGACGACCTGCCCGAGGCCAAGACCGAACACCAGCCGGCGCATGCGCCGCAGGCGTTCGAATGACAATTCGAGGCCCATCGTGAAAAGAAGCGCAACGACGCCGAAGGCCGCGATTCTGTCGATCGCTTCGACATTAATCGCGAACGCCCGCAAAAAGGGAGCCCGTTCGCCGAGCGAGCCGAGGCCATAGGGTCCGAGCGCGACGCCAGCGAGCAGGTAGCCGAGCACCGGGCTGATCCGCAAACGGAAAAAGAGCGGCGCAACGACGCCCGCCGTCACCAGGAACAGCAACGCCTCCTTGTACACCGAAAGGTCGGCCGTCTCTCGCAAGGGTTCACCGGTCTCCGCAGAATGGTCGAGGCCAGCTTAATCCATTCGAACTGCGACGCGAGCCTCGCGGACGCGGCGGCTCGCGTGCTAATTAGAGGTCAGGGCGCTTGCTGCGGCGCTTCCGCCCTGGCGGGCGATGGCCTCCGACGGGCATTCGCGCCCGCGGAGCTGCATGGGAGAAGGCCGATGGCGGATAATCGGAGCGACGACAAGGCGGCCTCGATCATGGCGCTCGCGCCGGTCATCCCGGTGTTGACGGTTGCGAGCGTCGAGGACGCGCTCGGCCAGGCGAAGGCCCTGGTCGCCGGCGGCCTCTACGCGATCGAGGTGACGCTGAGGACGCCGAGCGCGATCGCGGCGATCGCGGCGATCGCCCAGCAGATCCCCGGCGCCGTTGTCGGCGCGGGCACGATCGTCTCAGTCGCGCAGATCGACGAGGCGGTCGCCGCGGGCGCACGCTTTCTCGTCAGCCCGGGCGCCACTCCGGCGCTGGCGAAGGCTGCAGCCGGATCGCCGGTTCCATTCCTGCCCGGCTGCGCGACCGCTTCCGAGGCCATGGCTCTGAGAGAGTTCGGCTTCCGGGCGCTCAAGCTTTTTCCGGCGGAAGCGGTCGGCGGCGTGAAGCTCCTCGCTTCGCTCGCCGCGCCGCTGGGCGATCTCCGCTTCTGCCCGACCGGCGGCATCGATCTCGCCAAGGCGTCGGACTATCTCAGATTGCCGAACGTCGCCTGTGTCGGCGGCTCGTGGATGCTGCCGAAGGACGCGCTGGCGCGCGGCGACTACGCCGTGGTCGAGAAGCTCGCGCGCGAGGCGGCGGGACTAAGGCCCACGCTGAAATAGATGCGGCAGCTCAGCGCCTTCGCGTCTCGCTAGCTGTCGTTGCGGGCGCCTTCCGCAGGCGCCGGCCGCTTGAGCGCCAGCGCGGCGGCCCGCTCCAAGTGGGCGCGCATAAGCCCGCGCGCCGCGGCGGGATCACGCGCCAGGATCGCCTTGGCGATCGCGCGATGCTCGCGCACCGACGCCTTGAGCACCTCAGGAGTGAGGATGCCGCCCACCTGCGCCATGATGAGCGGCAGCTGCAGGCGCAGCGCGAGATCGTTCAGCTGAAGATTGCCGGAGAGAGTCATCACCGCCGCGTGGAACGCCGCGTTCTCGGCAAGGTAATCCGGCGCGCGGCGAGGGCTTTCATCCAGCACCGGCCGGATCGCTTCGGCGAAGCGGGCGCGCGCTTCGGCGTCGTCGGATTCGGCAGCCAGACGCGCCGCGAGCTGCTCGATCTCGACGCGAATCTGGAAGAGCTCGCGGATGGCGCGCGCCGACAGGCGCCGAACCAGCGCGCCGCGATGCGGCCAGTGCTCGATCAGCCCCTCGGCGGCGAGACGGCGCAAGGCCTCCCGCACCGGACCGCGACTGACGCCGAAACGGCCGGTGAGGTCGCATTCGATGAGGCGAAAGCCTGGCGCGAGGCTGCCGGACAGAATGTCCTGACGCAGCCGCTCGACAATGAAGGCGACGGTCGCGCCGTGCGCCGGCGGCGCGGCCGCTTCAACCGCCTCATCGACCGCGCCGTCCATGGTGGGGTCCCCCATCGCGAAATCTTGCCGCGCCATTTGACATGCGGGCTCCCCCTGATATTGTCCTACAATCATCCTACATCAATTCGCGCGCCGCGTGAAGGCGCGGGTCAGCTGTCGGGGAGGAGAGGCATGCTGATCGGCAGTCCGGGAGCGGCGAGGACCGCGATCGCCGCGGCTTCTCCGGACAAGATTTCCGTCCGCGGCCGCGACCTCGCCGGCGATCTCATGGGCAAGGCGACCTTCACCGAATTCTTCTTTCTCGCCGCGACCGGCCGCCCGCCGAGCGAGGACCAGCGCTTCTTTCTTGATCTCGCGCTGATCGCGATTGCCGAACATGGCCTGACGCCGTCGGTCCAGGCGGCGCGCATGACCTACGCCGCCGATCCCGCGGCGCTGCAGGGCGCGGTGGCCGCGGGGATTCTCGGCTGCGGCACGGTGATCCTCGGCGCGGCCGGTCTCTGCCGGGCGCTGATCGACGACGTGCTGGCGCGCGTTCCCGTGGCGGGCTCCCTCGACCAAGCGGCGCTCGCTGTCGCGCGCGAGCATCGCGAGGCCCGCCGGCCGATCCCTGGCTATGGCCATCCGCTGCATAAGCCGGTCGATCCGCGCGCTGAGCGGATGATCGCGCTCGCGCAGGAGCGCGGCGTCGCCGGCCGTTCGGTGGAGGCGGCGGTCGCGCTGACCAAGGCGGTGGCGGAAGCCTGGAAGCCGCTACCGATGAACGTCTCGATGGCGATCGCGGCGACGCTGCGTGACGCCGATGTCCCGCCGGCCTTGATCCGGGCCGTTCCGATTCTGGCGCGCACGGCCGGGCTCATCGCCCATCTCATCGAGGAACAGGAAACGCCGATTGGCTTCCTGCTCGCCTCGAAGGGCGAGGAGGCGATCGCCCATGTGGCAGATTCGGGAGCCGGCTGATGCCGATGGTCGATCCCGAGATTGAGCAGGCGCCCTGGGAGGAGCAGGCGCGGCTGGACGGGCCGATTTATCTCAAGCAGATCGAATATCTGTTCGAGCATTCGCGCTTCTATCGCGGCAAGCTCGAGCGCGCGGGCTTCGCGACGCACGGCGCGGTCGGTGGCCTGAAGGCGATCGCCGCGCTGCCGATGACCGAAAAGGACGAACTTCGCGCCACGCGAACGCCGGACGAACCGATCGGCACGCACTTGACCGCGCGGCCCGAAGACATCGCCCGCATCTATTCGACCAGCGGCACGACCGGCGCCCCGAGCTACATCCCGCTTGTCGCATCGGACCTCGGCGTCTGGGTTCGAACTTCGGCGCGCTCCTACGCGGCCTCCGGAGTCGCGCGCGGCGAGCGCATCGTCTCGACCTACAACGCCGGTCCCTTCGTCGCCGGGGCTGCGCTTGCCGCTTTCGACGCCCTCGGGCTTTGTCATATCCCTGTCGGCTCCGGCAACACCGAGCGGCTGATGGCGGCGGTCGATCTCCTGAAGCCGACCGCCGTCGTGATGACCCCGTCCTACGCTTTCCATCTCGCCGAATGGTCGCGCCAGCGCGGCAAGAACCTCGCCAACTCCAGCGTGAGGCGGGTGCTGGTGGCGGGCGAGCCGGGCGGCGGCGAGCCTGCGATGCGCGCCAAGCTCGAAGAGGCATGGGGCGCGAGCGTCACCGAGGCGATGGGCATCGGCGACATTTCCGTCTCACTTTGGGGCGAGTGCGAAGAAAAGGCCGGGATGCACTTCAGCGGTCGTGGTTTCGTCCATTTCGAGCTGATCGATCCCGCGACGGCGGCGGAGAAGCCGATCGTCGACGGGGCGGAAGGCGAACTCGTGCTCACTCATCTCGTCAATCGGTCTGCTCCGCTCCTACGCTTCCGCACCCGCGACCATGTGCGGATGACCGTGAGCCCTTGCGCCTGCGGGCGCACGAGCCCACGCGTCCGCTGCATCGGCCGCACCGACGACATGCTGATCGTGCGGGGCGTCAATGTCTTTCCTTCGGCGGTGCGCGAGATCGTCAACGAATTCGCGCCCGCCGTTGCCGGTGTCGTCATGATCCGTCCGCGCGCCAAAGGCGTGAGACAGGAGCCGCCGCTGCCGGTCCGCGTGGAGGTCGCGCCCGGGGCGGAACTCGAAGGGCTGGCGGAGCGCATCCGCGTTCGCCTGCGTGATAAGCTTCTGGTCGCCACGGAGATCGAGCTCGCGCCCGCGGGAAGCTTGCCGCGCAGCGAATACAAATCCAAACTCGTCGAACAAGCATGAGGAGGAGACCTATGCAAAAGCTTCAGACACAGGGTGTGCATCACATCACGCTGGTCGGCGCCGATCGGCAGACCTCGATCGATTTCTGGGAGGGGGTGCTCGGCATGCCCTTCATTTTCGAGCAGCCCAACCTCGACAATGCCGGCGAGAGCCACATCTACTTCGATCCCGGCGACGGTCGGCTCATCACCATCTTCACCCGCGAGGACCGCAAGCCCGTGCAGCGCCGCACACCGACCGACATAGGTTGTGTACACCACATCGCCTTCAACGTCTCGCGCGCGGTCTGGATGCAGGCTGCCCAGCGGCTCGAAGAGCACGGGGTCAAGCCGGCCGTGCGCGACCGGATGTTCATGGACTCGATTTACTTCGAGGATCCGCTCGGTCTCCTGATCGAGCTCGCCTGTTACAAGTTCGAGGCTCCCGCGGGCTATGCGCACGCGGACGTGCTGTTCGCCGCGCATAACCTGCGCGTCGCCCGCGGCGACCGGGCGATCAACGAGATCCATCTCGCCGACGCTATCGAAAGCCTGGTCAAGGCGTCGACCAAGAGCCTGTCGGCGGACCGGTCGCCGAAGGATCCCTATCGGCGAAGCCACGCGCCCGAACTCATCGAAAGCAAGTAGGAGGAGGCCCCATGTCCGCGATTAAACTGCATATCATCAAGCCCAGCGTGAACAATCTGACGGTGCGCGTCTTCGTGCGCGCCGCAAAGCTCGATTTTAGCGAGGACGACGTTTACGGCAAGACGCGCTCCGAGGAGTTCTCGGCCAGGAATCCTGCTCATCTGACGCCAATGATGGAGGCGCCGCACCTGCCGAAGGGCGTGGTGTGGGAGAGCTGCGCCATCATGCAGTATCTCTGCAACAAGCATCACCTCGACAGGTTCTATCCGACCGACCCCGAGAAGCGCGCGATGGTGGACAGCGCCATGTTCTATATCGTCGGCACGCTCTATCCCTATATCGTCCGCGCAACCTATGGCGCGCTCGGCTTCCCGCAATACGCAGGCGAGGTCGGCGCGAGCGACGCCGACCCGGCGGCGAAGGACAAGGCGCAGAAGGCGGCGGCCGAAGCCGTCGGCCAGACGCTGGACGTGTTCCGCAATTTCTATCTGCACGGAAAGACCTTCATCGGCGGCGATCATGTGTCGATCGCCGACATTCGATTCGCGTGCAGCCTCGAATTCCTGCATGCCGTCGACTACCCGATCCCCGGTTGGCTCGGGACTTATTGGTCCGCGGTCAAGAGCGCGCTCGGCGACGCCTACGCCGAGCCGGCGAAGGACGTCGAGGGATACATCGCCTACGTGAAGGGGCAGAAGAAGAAGTAGGGCGCTCCCTGCGACGAACGAAATGCGCTCGGCGCCTTCCAGGCGCCGAGCCGGCTTCGCTGCTTGAAAGGTCGAATCCATGCGGACGATCGCCCTCGAGGAGCACTTCGCCACGCCCGGCTTTCTGGACGGCCCCGGCCGCAACCTCAAGCAGCGGGCGGAAACATCCGGCGGCAGGCTGGCGAATTCTGGTGTCTCAACTCGTCGACGTCGGCGACGGCCGCGTCGCCCTGATGGACGCCGCCGGAATCGACGTGCAGGCGCTGTCGCTGACGGCGCCGGGAGTGGAGCAGCTTGAGGTCGAGGCGGCGACGGCCCTGGCGCGGGAATCGAACGCGTTTCTCGCGCAGGCGATCCGCCGCCATCCGGCCCGGTTCTTCGGGCTGGCGTCGCTACCGGTTGCCGACCCACATGCCGCGATTGCGGAGCTCGAGCGGGCGACCCAGGACCACGGGTTCAAGGGCGTCGTCGTCAACGGCCATTGTCGCGGGCGCTATCTCGACGACCGCTTCTTCTGGCCGGTTCTCGCGCGCGCGGAAGCGCTGAGCCTGCCGATCTATCTGCATCCGACGCAATCGCCGCAGCCGGTCATCGACGCCTGGTACGGCGGCCTTGCGCCGATGGTGAGCGAGATGATGGCTGGCCCGGGATGGGGCTGGCACATCGAGACCGCGCTGCATGTGCTCAGGATGATTCTCGGCGGCGTCTTCGACGCGCATCCCCGCTTGCAGATCGTCGTCGGGCACATGGGAGAATCGCTGCCGTTCATGCTCCAGCGGGTCGACGTTATGGCGCCGGCGATGACCGGGCTCGAGAAGCCGGTCAGCGCCTACCTGCGGGAGAATGTTCACTACACCTTCTCGGGCTTCAACTTCACGCCGACGTTTCTCGATCTGATGCTCGAGGTCGGCGTCGACCGCATCATGTTTTCGACCGATCATCCTTACCAGCCGATGACGGAGGGCCGCGCCTTTCTCGACCGGCTGCCGGTCAGCAACGCCGACCGGGAGAGGATAGCGCACGGCAACGCGGAGCGGCTGTTTGGAATGTGACTGCTGCGCGCCTTCGCGCAACTCTTCGTCCCCTCAAGTCGCTCCGCGCTTCACCGCCGGAGCCGGTTGACGATCGCGCCGATCGTCGCGACATTGGTGTCCGCCTCGCACGCGTGCGTCCCCGGGATGAGGGCGTTTTCGATGTACCGCTTGGCTTCGCCGGAGAGCGTCCAGTCCAGCGGCGGCTCGTAGTCCTTGAGCCTGCCGCCTTTGTCGATCTGCCCCTTGCAGAGCACCAGGGCGGCGTAATCGAAGCCGCCGCCGCCTATCCTCGACGTATAGGGGTCAGCGGCTTCCAGCTTCGACTGGCCGACGAGCTTCATCTCGCGCGCCAAATGCGTCTCGTGCGCGGACATGCTGGCGACGAGGCCGAAGAGCGGCGCCGAGATGTCGTTGACCGCCAGCGCCGACGTCGGCTTGGAGACGTTTGCGTCGCGGTAGCCGATGAGGACGAACACGATGTCGAGCGGGTCCGGCTCCTTCGCCTCGGCGCGCATCGCGCGGATGGCGCGCACCATCTCGCGCAGGGTTTCCGCGCCGGCGTTGTCGAAATAGCCGCCGTCGAGGATGTGGTCCTTGACAGGGCCCGCGATGTTTCCGGTCATGGCGCAGCGGCGGTCCGCGAACGTCCCGCCCGGGCTGATCAGCGGAAAGCGCGCGCCGTTCAGGATGGCGGTGGAAGCGGCGACGTCATGCCCCTGGCTCTCCAGGAAGTCGTCCGCGTCGACCTCGTCGCAAGCGAACTTGACGCCGCTCGTCAGCACTCGGCGGCCGTTGTCCTCGCTCGCGCCCTGCACGATGAGGAGCGGCCGCCACGGCTCGCCGAGCCTTGGCGCGAGATTGAGGAACGGTTCGCGTAGGGCTGACGCGTTCGGCGCGCCGCTCGAGGCCCAGGCGTCCTCCCAGGAACGCTCCAGCGTCTCAGCACGGTCCGGCAGGAAGGCGACCGGCAGAAAGCGTTGCAGGAGGTCGGGATAGAGCATGCCGGTCACGGCCGGCCCCAGCGCATTGTCGCCGGCAAAACGCAAGAGTCGCAGCCTGAGCTCCTTCGCATCCGCGGCCGATCGGAGCATTGCCGCATAGCCGACCGCGCCGACGCTGCCGCCGGAGACCGAGCTGATGGCGAAGAGGTGCGAATCGAAGTCGACGTCTATCGCCGCGGCGGCCTCATGCAGTTGCGCCAGCGCCGCCGCTGTCCAGTAGCCGGCGCGCGATGCGCCGCCCTGGGAGGCGACCAGGACCATTGTCTTCTTGGCGCCCGGACCGCCGGGCTGCGCCGACCTCCAAAGCTCGTAGGCCTGTTTCAAGGTCAACCGATCGATCGGACCTGTCGCCGCGACGCCGAAGGCGCGCCGTCCGACAGCATGGTTGTCGACCCAGAGGCCGAGGAGGACCGCCCAGACGAGCAGCGCGCCGACGACCGGAATCCGCAGGCTCGTCCCCAGCTGGATCGCCACGACGATGACCGGAATGATGAAGCCGAGGCCGAAGAAAACCACGGCCGGCGCGCCGAGCCAGACGCCGAAGTGGACCGGTAAGATCGTCGCCAGGACCATTGCGACGGCCGCGCCGGCGAGGCTGCCGATGACCCAGTTTCGCTGAAATTCCGATATTCGCGCCCCCGCGCCGCGCCGCACAAGCCCGGCGCGGATGTCCTGACGCCAGATCACGAGGGCGAAAAAAACGATACCCAGCCCGATGAGAGCGCCGACGAACCAGGTGTTGCTGGCGGCGTTCGACGCGAGCGCGATCGCTACCGCCACGAACGGCATGACGCCGATAAGGCGCGGCGCCCACTCGAGCAGCCATCTCGGCCGCCAGAGCTTGCGGTTGGCCCCGTAGTTCGAGGTGACGATGATCCGGGACCAGCTCCAGGCCTGCAGCGCGAGGAACAGGAGCCCGATGGCGAAGGCGATCTGCAGCAACCCCGAGGGGAACTGCAGGAAATTGTCCTCGCCGATGCCGCGGACGAGGTCGCGTCCCTGCTCCATGAATACCAGAATGAAGGATACGCCGAGCGTGAGGGCGGCGATGACCGGAATGCCCGCGGTTCGGCTGAACACATCGACGAATTCGCGCCACAGGCCGATAAAGCCGCTATCGGCGCCTGGCGCGGCGGCGACGCCTCCGCGATCGGCGGTGAGTCTCACCTGCCCGCGATTGTTCCCATAGCCCTTCGCGGTGTCGTTGGCGAAGACGACGAGTTTCCCGGCGCGGTCGAACGCGCGCGTGCATCCGGCGCCGATCGGAAAGATCGAGCCGGGTTCGCCTTCGATCTTTCCGATGAGGCGTAGCCACGGCTGTCCCCGGGCGCGCGGCTCGATCTCGAGGGCGTCGGCGAGAAAATTGCGGTAGCCGTCCGGACCGCTGATCCACCAGCCGTTCGTCCACCGACCCGACGCCGAAAAGGACCAGGTCTCGCCGGCTGAGACGGTCATCACCGCGACCGCCGGGTCGTTCGACGGCACGACGATGTCCATTATTCCCTCCCCCTTCGCCTTCTCTCCGAATCGGGCCGGCGCTCATGGGGACGATGGCACGCGCGCGCGCCCGCTTCCAGGCGCGGCTTCCCCGGCGGCGCGCCACGCAGCGACGAAAGCCGTCGCCGCGCGCGCGACTTCAGCCGCGCTAGCGCCGGGCTTGTAGAGCGCTCCGCCGACGCCAAAACCGTCGGCGCCGGCCTTGCGGTAGGGCGCGATGCGCTCGGCCGTGATGCCGCCGACCGGGAAGAGCTGCGTGTCTTTCGGCAGCACCGAGCGCCACGCCTTCACGATCTCCGGCGGCATCGCTTCGGCGGGAAAGAGTTTCAGTCCAGAGGCGCCGAGTTCCAGCGCGCGAAAGGCTTCGGTCGGCGTCGCAACGCCGGGCAGGACCGTGAGGCCGAGCTTGACCGCCCGCTCGATCACATAGTCGCTGGCGTTGGGTGCGACGATCAACCTGGCGCCGGCGCCGCTCGTGCGATCGACCGCTTCGGGCGCGAGCACCGTCCCCGCGCCGACAAGAATCCTATCGCCCCATTTTCGCGCGATCGTCTCGATGCTGGTCAGTGGGTTCGGCGAATTCAGCGGGACTTCGACGGCGCCGAAGCCGGCCTCGACGAGGACGGACGCGATTGCCTCCGCCTCCTCGGGCTTCACGCCGCGCAGGATGGCGACGAGCGGGATCGGAGCGAGAAAGAGCATTAGACGAGCGCCGCCTGGCGCGCCACCACATGGAGCCCGCGCGCCGCGGCGCGTGGCGGGGCAGGGCGGGCGGCGAGGCCGAGCGCCGCGAACGCTGCAAGATAGCGCGCGACCAGCGGCTCGGCGCCGGCCAGCCGCGCCTCGTCCGGAAAGAGGCGGCGCCCCTCGGCGATCTCCGCCCCGATGAGGAGGCCGGACAGATAGTCGCCTGCCTCGTCCTCCGCGAGCTTGCCCATCAGCGGCAGGCTGCGCACGCCGAACAGCGCGCCGAGAAGTCCGCCGTTCGCCTCCCCACGCGAGGCGGCCGCTCCCCGCGAAACGCCATTCGCAAACGCCTTTCCCGGCGCGTCCGGCGGCGCCGCCCTGGCGAAGGCGCCGGCGATCGTGTGGTCCTTGATCGCCGAGAACAGTTCGCCCGTCACGAAGGTCTTGAAGTCGAGCACGCGACCGCGCTCGACGACCGCCCATTTCGAATGCGAGCCGGGCAGAACGATGAGGCGTCCGCCGAATTCGGCGATGCCGAGGATTTCGACCTCCTCGCCGCGCATCACGTCCGGCTCTCCGGCCCTGTCTTCGGTCGAAAGGCCGGGCGCGAGATGGACCCGCCGCCCGCCGGCGTCCACCGTGACGAGGCCGGCGGCGATGTCCTTCGGACCGGCGGGGCATTTGACGTACGGCGCCTCACGCCAGCCATGCCGGCTGCCGACCATGCCAGAGGCGACGATGGGAAGATCGGGATGCCTCTCCATCCAGCCGCCGACGAGGCGCTTCAAGGTCGAAGGAAAAGCGTCCCGCGCGACGGCCGAGACGCCGTCGGCGGAAGCGATCTCGTCGAGTACGGCGCCGTCGTGCGACATCAGATAGCCGCGAAAGCTCGACGAACCCCAGTCGACGGCGATCAGCCCGGGCGCGTCTCCTGCCATCGCAAACTCTCTGCTACACGACCGCGAGCAGGCCGCCGTCGACATAGACGATCTGCCCGTTCACGTAGTTTGATGCGGCCGAGGCGAGGAAGACGGTCACACCGACGAGATCCTCCGGCTCGCCCCAGCGGCCGGACGGCGTGCGGCCCTTGACCCAGGCGTCGAACTTGGGATCGGCCATCAGGGGCTTCGTCATGTCGCTGGCGATGTATCCCGGTCCGATCGCGTTGGCCTGAACGTTGTGCTTCGCCCACTCCGCCGCCATCGCGCGAGTCAGCATCTTGATCCCGCCCTTGGCCGCCGTATAGGGGGCGATCGTCGCGCGGGCGATTTCGCTGGCGAGCGAGCCGATGTTGATGATCTTGCCGCCCCGGCCGCGCGCGATCATGCGGCGCGCCGCCTCGCGGCCGACCTGGAAGGCCGCGGTCAGATGCGTATCGATGATCCCCCGCCACTCCTCGCTCGTCATGTCGACCATGGGCTTGCGCAATTGGTTGCCGGCGTTGTTGACCAGAATGTCGATCGCAACGCCCTCAGCGTCGAAGCGCGCGAAGGCGTCGCGAACCGCCGCGTCGTCCGCGACATCGAAAGCGTGCGCGCTGACGCGATGGCCGGCGCGCTCGAGGGACTTCGCCGCGTCGGCGAGTTTTCCCTGGTCGCGTCCGTTCAGCACGATCACGGCGCCGGCTTCCGCGAGGCCCAGCGCCATACCGAAACCGAGGCCGCCGGAGGAGCCGGTGACGAGGGCGGTCTTGCCGGAAAGGTCGAAAAGGTTGGACGTCGCAATCCTGGCCACTGAGCCTCACTCGCCGATCTCGTCCGCCGCCTGCCGCTTATGGGCGGCGAGGGCCATCAGCCGCCTGTCGCGCCACGCTTGACGCTCCCCGAGCTGATCGGCGGGGAGGCGCGCCCTGCGCTCCGCTTCGATCCGCTCCATAGCAGCTCCCGTCCAGTCGGGACGCAGCTGCATCGGAGAAAAGATCCGCTTGTAAATCGGCTCATAGCGCTCGGCGTAGTCGCGGACGCCGCCCGGGGCGTTGAGATCGATCGTCTCGAACGGGCCCATGAAGGACCAGCGGAGCGCCAGCCCCTCGCGCACCGCGATGTCGACATCCTCGACGCCCGCCCAGCCTTCGGCGACAAGCCGGAACGCCTCCTCGAGCAGCGCGCCCTGCAGGCGGTTGACGACAAAGCCGTCCAGCTCGCGCTTCATCGCGATGGGCGCATGTTTGGCCGAGCGAAGCAGGGATGCTGTGCGTTCGACGACGCTTACGTCGGTCCATGGCGAAGGAACGATCTCGACGGCGGGAATGAGATAGGGCGGATTGATCGGATGGGCGACGAGGCAACGCGAGCGGCCGTTCAGCGTCTCGGTGAATTGTGACGGCAGGATCGCCGAGGTGGAACTGGCAAGCACCGTGTCGCGGTCGGCGATGCGATCGAGCTCGGCGAAGATCCTGCGCTTGGCCTCGACATCTTCCGGAGCGCTCTCCTGAACGTAAATCGTGTTTTCGACCGCGTCGGCAAGCGACGCCGCGCGGCGCATGCGCGCGCGGACATAGAGCGCCGCTTCGCCGTCGAGCAGGCCGTGCGCATCGAGTTCGGGCAGGAACTTGTTGGCGAAGGTCAGCGTCTCGTCGACCGCCTGGGGTCGCTCGTCCCAGAGCGCGACCTCGTAACCCGCGCGGGCGAAACTGATCGCCCAGGCGCGGCCGACAAGGCCCAATCCGACGAGAGCGATCTTGCTCACACGCTATCCTTCCGTGCCCGGCGTGCTCTCTGGCTTCCCACTTGGTAGCAGCAATCCACATCCAGTCTAGCCCAATCGGGACCCCGACAGCGGTTTGGTTGAAGAGCGAGGGTGCGGTATCATCGACCCATGATCGAAGCTGAGATCGCAAAGCTCTCGAGCTGGCTCGCAAAGGTCGGGCTCGAAGGACGGACGGAAACCGCCCTCGTCGAGGGTTTCTGCCAGCGCGTTGCGGCCGCAGGGCTTCCGCTTGCACGAACGGTTATCTTTATTGACACGCTTCATCCCATCCACGAGGGGCGCGCCTTCCGGTGGGAACGCGAGAAGGCGGAGGCGACCGTTTCCGAGTACGGACGCAGCACGGACGGAGAGGCGGCCGAACGCTGGCGGTCCAGCCCATGGTTCCGCATGCTGGCCGACGGCGAATCGATCATGCGCCGTCGTATCGCCGCCGACGGGGAAATCGAATTCCCGATGTTCTCCGAGCTACGCGCGGCGTCGATCACCGATTTCGTCGGAACGCTCCACCGTTTCGCCGCTGATGGCGTGATCGGCGAAATGGACTGCTTCTATTCCTCATGGATGACCGACCGGGCGGAGGGATTCACCGATGACGACATCGCAGCGCTCAAGCGACTGACGCCTTTTCTGGGTCTCGCGATCAAATCCGCTTCGCTCGCCCGCATCGCCGAGACGCTGGTCGAGACCTACCTCGGACGCGACGCCGGGCGGCGGGTTCTGCGAGGCCGCATCGAGCGCGGCGTCGCCGACCGCATCAAGGCGGTGCTGTGGTTCAGCGACCTGCGCAATTATACGCGCATCTCAGACAGCGCGCCGCCCGAGCAGATCATTCCCCTTCTCAACGACTACGCCGACGCGATCGTCTCCGCCATCCACCAGAATTCGGGCGACGTGCTCAAGCTGATCGGCGACGGCGTGCTCGCGATCTTTCCGGCGCACGATCGGGCCCGCGCCTGCGCCGCCGCCCTCGAGGCTGCGCGGCAGGCGCGGTCGGCCGTCGAAGCGCTGAATGCGCGCCGTCTCGCCGACGACCTGCCGGTGACCGAGATGTATCTCGGCCTGCATCTAGGCGTCGTCTTCTACGGCAACATCGGCAGCAAGGAGCGGCTGGACTTCACTGTCGTCGGGCCGGCCGTCAACGAGGTCGCGCGCATCGCCGCCATGTGCCGCTCAGTCGACCAGCCGATTCTCATCTCGTCGTCCTTCGCCGCCTCGGTGGGAGAAGAACGCCGCGGTTTCGCCTCGGTCGGCCGCTTCGCATTGCGCGGGGTCGGCAAGCCGCAGGAGCTCTACACGCTGGACGCGGACGCCCTGGATCCGTTGGCGCCCTTTACGGCCGAGCGTGGTTCTGGGCTTGGGGAGGGGATACAGAAGTTAGGGCGTCTGTAGCCGCGGTAGGCGACCGCGGCGCTGCGCGCAGCGAGCTCGGCTACAATGTCGCCGGCGGCCGCGCTTGGTCGAGTCTCGCTGTCGAGCAAGCGCGGAAAAAATCGCCCTTGCCGGCATTGGGCGGCATCACCGTTCGCTGGGCTGGGACCTCGGTGAATCGACGTAATAGACCGATGGCGGAAGTAGCTGCGCTTGTGCTAGCAGTGACTGGGTAGCTCTTGGAGGGCAAGTTGGATTCTACTCCAGGCGAGGCGGCCCCCTTCTTTCCTGAATTCAGATCCTATTCGGTTGACTGCCTTGGGACCTCCATACACGCTGTCGTTGGTGGGAATGGCCCGCCGCTTCTCCTTCTCCACGGCGCCCCACAATCGCACATCATGTGGCGCGAAATTGCCCCTGCTCTGGCCGAGCGGTTCACAATTGTCGCCTCGGATTTGCGGGGATATGGATTGTCGGCGAAGCCGCCTGGAGGGACGGATCATTCGGCCTATTCGAAGCGCACGATGGCCGCGGATCAAGTTGAACTCATGCGTAAGCTCGGGTTCGATAAGTTTTGTTTGGCTGGACACGATCGCGGGGCGCGGGTTTCACGCAGGCTCGCCAAGGACCATCCGGAGAAAGTCCTCCAGCTGGCGATCCTGGATATCGTCCCAACAGCCCATATTTACTCGAATGTAACTCGCCAGGTTGCCGCCAATTTGTGGCACTGGTTCTTTCTCATCCAGCCGGCGCCGCTGCCCGAGTTGTTGATGGGACCCAACGCAGATGTGTGGATCAAGGGGATGGCGCGTTTGCTGAAGTCGCCTCCCGAGATAGAAACAGCGTACGCAAACGCCATCCGAAGTCCGAACGCCTTTTCTGCAATGTGTGAAGACTATCGAGCCGGCGCCTCGATCGATCTTGAGCATGACACGAGCGACGCTGCAGACCGGATCCGTTGCCCGACGCTCATCTTGTGGGGAAGCAAATCGCCAACGACCGCTGCGCTCTTCGACGTTCAGGCGGCCTGGCGGAACGAAGGCGTAAACATGCAATTCAAAGCAATTGAATGCGGTCATTTTCTTCCCGAAGAGAACCCACAGGAAACGCTTTCCGCACTGAACGGTTTCTTCAAGTCCTGATTCCTGCGGACGCACGGCCGCTACCCGGCGCCTTAGGACGAGGTCGGTACGAGGCACGACCCAAGCTTGGGAGTCACAAAACTTTCGGAGCACTGGCCTTGACGGTCATGTCATAATAAACTAAGTTCTATGAACTAAGTCTATTGGGCCGCCCATGCGCACAGTCAACATTCACGAAGCCAAGACCCACCTCTCCCGCCTCGTCGACGCCGCCGCGAAGGGCGAGCCGTTCATCATCGCCAAGGCGGGCAAGCCGCTGGTCAAGGTCGTGCCGATCGACGCGCCCGCCGCGCCGAAGCGCTTCGATTTCATGCGCGGCCAGTTCACCGTGCCGGACGATTTCGACACGATGGACCAAGCAGAAATCGAGAAGATGTTCTACGGCGACGACGAGTGAGGCTCCTCCTCGACACGCACATTCTGCTCTGGACCATCGCCGAGAGCCGGAGGCTCTCCGCCGACGCGCGCGCTCTGATCGGAGACGCCGGCAGCGAAGTCACATTCAGCGTCGTCAGCCTCTGGGAGGTGGCGATCAAAACCGGTCGCGGCCGCGGTGATTTTCACATCGACGTCGGCTCGCTTCGCCGACAATTGCTGGACAACGAATATGCCGAGCTCGCGGTCTCAGGCGCGCACGCGGTCGCGCTCGCGACCCTGCCGCCCCTCCACAAGGACCCGTTCGACCGCATGCTCGTCGCCCAGGCGCTGGCGGACGGCCTGACGCTGGTGACGACCGATGGAGCGGTGGCGAAGTATCCGGGGCCGATCCGGCTCGTTTGACACCCTTGCCCCAAGTCCGGGCGCTGAACGAGGCGGCTGTCGCGGGTGAGAAGCGGCGCGATAGGCTCCCGCAGAGGAAGTCCGAAAATGGCCCCCGCCAAGAAATTGAAACCCGTTCCTAAGTTCAAGTCCGACGCGGAAGCAGAGCGGTTTGTCGAGACCGCCGATTTGTCGGAATACGACTTGCTCGCCGACGCCAGCCCCGTGACGAATGGTTCGCCAAATTTGAGGCGCTGCATGAGCACGCGGCCCATGCCAAGCGAGTGGCCGCCCGGCGCAAGGCGGCGAAGGCAAAGGCTGCGTCAATGACCTCAAGAAAACGGGCGTAGAACGCGACATCGCAGGATTGCGTAATTACGGTGAGTTACGGCGCCTCCTTTCCGTTCTGATTGCACCGGCTGCCCCTTCAATCCGAGACTGCGTTAGGTAAAGGAGGGCGTGTCGCCGGAATCCCGGACTTCCGCCGGCGAAGCTGCTTCCCCACGACAAACGGTGGCGGCTATGATCTGGATGGCCGCTTTCGCGGGCATGACAGCGATCGCAGCCGTCACCGCGCGAAAGTTCGGGCGCCACCCCCGCGAAAGCTCCGCGAAAGATGGGGTCTGGAGAGCAGCCCGGACTTCCGCCGGCGAAGCTGCTTCCCCACGATAAACGGTGGCGGCTATGATCTGGATGGCCGCTTTCGCCGGCATGACAGCGATCGCAACCCGCGCGAAAGTTCGGGTGTCACCCCCGCGAAAGCGGGGGTCCAGAGAGCAGCCGCAGACCTCTGCCGCTCAAGCCGCGTCCCAGCGACAGACGACGGCGGCCATGATCTGGATGCCCGCTTCCGCCGGCATGGCAGCGATCGCAGCCGTCACCGCGCGAAAGTTCGGGCGCCACCCCCCACGAAAGCGGGGGTCCAGAGAGCAGCCGCAGACCTCTGCCGCTCAAGCCGCGTCCCAGCGACAGACGACGGCGGCCATGATCTGGATGGCCGCTTTCGCCGGCATGACAGCAATCGCAGCCGTCGCCGCGCGAAAGTTCGGGCGTCACCCCCGCGAAAGCGGGGTCCAGAGAGCAGCCGCAGACCTCTGCCGCTCAAGCCGCGTCCCAGCGACAAACGACGGCGGCTGGGCTTGATGCCCGCTTTCGCGGGCATGACAGCGATCGCAGCCGTCACCGCGCGAAAGTTCGGGTGTCACCCTCGCGAAAGCGGGGGTCTAGAGAGCAGCCGCAGACCTCTGCCGCTCATGCCGCGTCCCAGCGAGAGACGACCGCGGCCATGAGCTTGATGCCCGCTTTCGCGGGCATGACAGCGATCGCAGCCGTCACCGCGCGAAAGTTCGGGTGTCACCCTCGCGAAAGCGGGGGTCCAGAGAGCAGCCCGGACATCCGCCGGCGAAGCTGCTTCCCCACGATAAACGGTGGCGGCTATGATCTGGATGCCCGCTTTCGCGGGCATGACAGCGAGGATCGCCGGATGATCGAGCGCCGTTACAGCGTCTACATCATGGCGAGTTGGCGCAACGGGACGCTTTACGTCGGGGTAACGAACCATCTTGCCGCGCGCGCTTTCCAACACCGCAGTGGCGTCGGTTCGCAATTCACCGCAAAATATGCAGTGAAGATGCTGGTCTGGTACGAGCACTACGGCAACGTCAAGGACGCGATCGCGCGGGAGAAGCAACTGAAGAAGTGGGAGCGTCGTTGGAAGCTCGAACTGATCGAGCAATTCAATCCGGATTGGGCGGACTTGTATGAAATGCTGAACTGCTGACTGGCGTCAGAGGAGGCGTCTGCGCCGTGATCTGGATGCCCGCTTTCGCGGGCATGACAACTATCGCAGCCCTCACCCGCGCGAAAGTTCGGCTGTCACCCCCGCGAAAGCGGGGGTCCAGAGAGCAGTCGCAGCCCTGCGGGCCTCGCAATGAGGCGACAGCGCCGCCGCCGCCTCCGTCCCGGCCATGACGGCCGGAGCGAGGGTTGCCCTTTCCCGAGTACGGCCAGCCGGGCCCTCCTTCACCCCGCCCTACCGCCAGCCCCTGCGAATGAACTCGCACCAATCCTCCGCGCTCATCCCGGTCCGCCGCTTCGCCCAGGCCAGCGCCTGGACGGTCGAGTCGACCTGGTCGTCGTGGCGGCCGGCGGGGAAGGCCAAGAGCTCGGCTTTACGCGGCTTTACGGCTTTACGGTGACAATTGCTTCATTTCCGTATTGGGGAGCCGAGCGCGAGGCCGAAATCCGCGATAACTGGGCAATCAATTAAAAATTGAAGTAAGTGTCACCGAAAATACCGAAAATCCCGAACGGGCTAGCTCTAACAGTTGAATTATAGCATGAGAATATGTTACCTGACGTGATTGAATAATTTTCAGCCGTCAGGAGAGTTCGGTGACGAATACTTGGCCGCGTGATCAGTACGCAGGTGTTGGCGGCGGACGGTACAGGGGTGTTGGTGGTGGTCTTTACACAGGCGTGGGTGGTGGTGCCTATGCAGGGGTAGGTGGCGGACTTTATGCCGGAGTTGGAGGAGGAATGTATCAGGGGTCTGGTGGAGGCCTTTATGCCGGTCCCGGGGGCGGTCTCTACGCGGGTCCCGGCGGTGGATTGTACGTAGGACCTGGAGGTGGATTGTATACCGGACCGGGATTGAGGTCTCTATACTGGTCCTGGTGGAGGAAGGTACAACGGAGCTTGCTCGCAGCCATATAGAAGCAATATCTCTCCTTGGGCTATTTTTATTGAGGAATTAGCCGCGCCTGACAGCCGAGCACCGCGCAGCGTTGGCTCGCATGGTCGAGGATGGCCCGATTCCCGCCGTGCATGGCGTCGTGCGCTGGCGGCTTGTCGACCTCTGCCAATGGATGTTCGAGGAATACAGCGTCGTCGTCTCGATCCAGACGATGAGCCGGCAATTGCGGGCGATGGACTATCGCAAGCTGTCGGCGCGGCCAAAGCATCACGCGCAGGCGGCGAACGCGATCGAGGATTTTAAAAAAGCTTCCCGGCGCGCCTGGAGGAAATCGCGCGCGAAAAGGCCGTCGATCCCAGCGCCATAGAGATCTGGTTTGCCGACGAAGCGCGGGTCGGACAGAAGAACAAGATCACCCGGCGCTGGGCCAAGCGGGGAACCAGGCCCTCGGCCCCGAGCGACCAGCGCACCGCCTCGACCTACATCTTCGGCGCGATCTGCCCGAAAGAGGGCAAGGCGGTCGGCCTGATCTTGCCCAGGTGCAACATCGAGGCGATGCAACTGCATCTGGACGAAATCGCAAAGGACATCGAGCCAGGACGTCATGCCGTCCTCATGCTCGACAAAGCCGGATGGCATACGTCGCCAAAGCTCCACATGCCCGAAAATCTCACGCTCCTGCCGCTTCCAGCCAAATGTCCCGAACTCAATCCGGTCGAAAACGTCTGGGAGTTCATGCGCGACAATTGGCTCTCAAACCGCATCTTCCTCAACTGCGACGACATCGTCGACCACTGCTGCGACGCCTGGAACAAGCTCAGAAATCAACCATGGCGTGTCATGTCCATCGGTCTACGCGATTGGGCGCACAAGTGCTGATCAACGGGAATTGGTATTAGAACGTCGAGGAATGCATCGGATTGCAAAGTCGCTAAGAAACTATGGAATGGATAGATAGCGCTCGCGATGAATATAAGGCAATATTTAGTCTGAAATTGGAACCAGCTGCTCCACGGTCGCCTTCGGCGGCAACCTCCCGCGCGACCACGCCGCGATGATAACGGTGCAACTGCCGCTCAGCCGGGCGGATGCTCAAACGGCTTAGCCGATATAACACTATTTGTATTATACTTTTCCGTCGGTCGCGTCAAAATCGCCGACCTCCTTAATCGATACGTTCTTCTCCTCGACGAAAACCCTGAAAACTCGTTCTTCAAACTGTATTTGAAACACATGGATGGATATTCTCTGCGGTCGCGGGTCGGGTGGATCAATCCGGGCAAGGTTGCCGGGGTCCTCTTTTCCAGCAAACCGATCCCAGTAGCTCGTGCGAGTATACCCCCTCAGCTGGAGCGAAGAGGCGACTTTGCCTACCGCCTGAAACAACTTGTTGACGGCAAGGACTGCCGATCCGGCCCTATCTGTTATGTCTGCCTTTTCCAAAAGCAAAGCAATCTTCTTCCCGATCTCGATCCACGCATCGAGATTCTTATTGATACGTTCGCCTTGAAAGAAGGTTAGAAGCAGGACTCCAAATGGCCAATGGTCCAGGATCAATTTTGCAAAGTAAGCACCTTCCGCCGCGCCGGTGCCAATGCTCGTACGGTCAAATGGCAGACCATATTCCTTCTCCAATTGACGCTTGAACTCCTCCGAGACCTCCGCGTTAAGTCCTTGCTTGTAGGCAGGATCACTAAAGTAGAACTCCAATTTCTTCGTCACTCATGTTGCCTACCTCCGTTTCGCAGAAAGGTTAGGCCAATTCCGACTGGGTTGGCACCATGCGCTCAACAGTCGCGGCCGGCAGCAATCCTCCACGGGACCACGCCGCGATGATGACCGTCCGCACGTCCTCGGGAAGCGGGTCGTAGTGGATCTCGCGCGCGATGGCTTCGATGGGTTTCTTGTACATGCCGTTAGCGACCTCCGCGCTGAGTAAGGCCAGGCCCATCATGACGACGTTCTTGGCGGCTTCGATTTTGTCCTGTGCGCGCGGTCGCGGCCCTTGAGCTCCGTCGTGCCAGTAGACGATTTTCAAAATGCTGCTCCCGCATGAGCCGATAGTTATCGCGGGTGAAGTTCATGCGCTCTTCGATGCGCGTGCGGTCGGCTTCTATGAGCCCTTCGCGTGCTACCTTGTCGGCGATCTTGGAGACGTATTGATGAGAGAAACCGCGTTGAAATGCTCCTCAAGCGCGTGCTCTAATGGTGATAAGCGGGTCTTTGGCGCGCTAGTCGCGGACGATACGGCGGATTCCTTCTCAACGGGTGGTAGGACGCGCATGAACCGATCATAACCTATCTAAGCTAAGTGCGCGTGCCAGAAAGGATCACGGTATGTCCACTTACAGATGCATAAACTGCGGCTACCAAGACGAAACACCATTATTCAGCCCCCGCCCGGCGAACTACGGATGTCTGCCGAGCCGCCGCGCGTGACTATAAGCAAAATCGTAAAAGAGATGAAGGCGAATTGGTTGCTGATCGTAGTTCTTGCAGCCTTAGGTCTGTTCTCGACCGTGCCGGCATATTTTCTTAACGGCTGGACAAGCGTGGCCGTCACACTTCTGTTCATAGTAATTTCGACGATAGTTGGCTACTACGCGATCACAAGGGTCATTACGATCACGACTGAAACGCACTGAATGTGCTTCTTAATCTAGTTCAATGTCGTTACTTGTCACTCTCAACCTCTTTCCACTTTCCACTCCCACCCCTCCGCATGCTTCGCCAGCTCGAGGTTGCTCTCGATGCTCCGGTAGAAGCCTTGCATTGATTGCTGTCCGAGTTTGAGATTTTCGCTGATGAGCCCGATCTCTTTAGCGAGCTGGTTGCGGCGCTCCTATGTCGACAAGCGGACGGCCGAGGATTTCAGGCGAGCGATCGGCAAAGAGCCAATGCTAACCGGGCTGATCGGCGACGTTGACAAGGCCGTGGATTTCGCAGATCTCCTGGGCGGATCATAAATTTGGTCGGCCTTCTCTGACGGTGAGTGCGTCACGACCTCTACGACGCTCAGGGGCTCAACCATGTGATCCTGGTCGGTTCGAGCCTCTTGCGGTCGACCTCATGCGACCCGGACTGCAACTGTTCAGATAGGGTCGCGCCAAAGCGCCGCCTTTTTGGTGCCAAATCCTTGCCAATATATACGGTGGTCTGAGCTAAGTCTTGGAGCGGGCGACGGAAATCGACACTCCTATGAAGCTTGGGAAGCTTCAGAACCCTAGAGCGCCGTCAAAGACCGGTTTCTTCGCGTTCGATAGCCTTCAACGGAACGGCGAAAGCCCGGCTGCTCGCCGCGTCGCCTCACTCGAC
>CAWGBJ010000025.1:0-72358 GCA_963820795.1 uncultured Alphaproteobacteria bacterium | reverse complement strand
GCCGCTAGGGGCGGCATGGCGATTGCGGAGCACGTCTTCCGCATCAGTTCGCTGATTTCAGACGTGCCTTTGAGAGTTCAGGAAGCGAGTTTAACGCCCTCCCCGGTCTGTAAACTCAAGCGACCGTCCTTGCCAAAGGCATCAAGAAATGCCGTCGCCGCGCTGCCCGTCAGCCCGCTCTCTCCGGTCGTCCAACCACCGTCACCAGCTAAGTACGCGACAATTGAATATTTTAGCTTTTCACTAGACACAGTTCGTATTTCTAGAACGAACGGTTGCTCAAGCTCAATTACTTTCCTGAGAGTACGCTCACGATCCTCTGCAAGGCTAAATGAAAAACCAAGAGGGCGTGGTTTCGTCCCACAGGAGAACGTGATGTTCGGAACACCAGAGTCGCGCAAACCAGTTGCGCCTACCCCGCCGTTTCCGGAAAGTAATCGCCATACCGCCTGGTTCGGACCGGCGCGAGCACCTGATGCCGCTGGCACCGGTTCCACCTGGTGGAGCGTTTTGACCCTGCGTGTCGAAGGAGCAGGCCGCGCCATGACCTGACACGCAACTGTTCTCGACGATCGTTGCGCCAGTCGCGCTGCGATGAATGTTTAGGCTGCAGTCGTTTCCGCCATCATCCGTGGTGAACTCGAGCACGTCTCCGCGTACGGTCGCCTCCCCGTCGATGTCGCCGAGGCAGCCATTCGCGCCGACATACACCGCAACCCACGACTTGCCTTCGTGCACCGGGCTGATCTTTAGGCTAAAAATTTCCCCGTCGCGCCCTCCTATTTGACCTCGATACGTGACGGTCCCGGCTTCGTCATGGTGCATCGCCTGTATTGCCTGGGGGCCTCCAGCCTCGTCGTAGTCGTGCTTCGCCTGGTTCGCATAGACAGGGTTGTCGGCGAGCGCAGGCCCGGACGTGCCGGAAAAAACGACGCCAGGTTCCAGTTATTTCGACGTTGGGAGTGGAGGGATTTGCAAACGCGACTCCAATACAATTGTCATGTTCATCAGTAATAACCCATGGATGGGTGACTAAAGTATTTCGTGATATCACTGAGCCAGAGGCCAGGTCGAAACTCTGCGCACGCTTTCCGGCGTAATCTATCCAGTATATATTGGCCGAATGGCGTGAGTTATTAACAAATGTTATAATCGCGGGTCTGCCAGCCGCCGTTGACCTTAATCTGGCCTGGTCTAAACAACTTATGCCGTGGCCGAATGCCATTACTGGCATGACCAGAGAAAAAACCAGGGGAATGATGAGATTTCGTGCGCCACGCATGAGCGCGCCCCCGATGCTCGGTAAATTGCAAAGAAACTGGCCGCCTTCTCGGATTTGTATCCGCGCCGATCATACAACTCAGGCTCTGCTCGGATCCAGGTGGCTGAAGAGGGTCAGAAAGGCTTTCAGCGGATGCTCCGTAAGATGCCACCGTAGCGGAGATGGCTACAACGATACTATCACACTGCCCAATTGGGCGAGCCTCTTTGCGAACGCCGCTTTTACCTCTGCGGAGTATATGTAAAACCTGTGCACTCATCTGTGTTCGTATCTGCCGGTGTTTGCGCGCCTATAAACAGGGCAATCCAGGTTGAGATTGTTTTCTTGCCACTTCGCTATGTAAGTCACGTCCTTGCGCGGCTCGGGCAAATTGCAAATAGAAAGTCCTTTAGAATACGTAACAACCCTCGGCTCCGACACTTTGTAAATATCCGCTGTATATGTCTTGTTGCCATTCAGGATAGGCGCATTGTGAGCGATCCGAACCAAAGGCAAAGACTGCCTAAGCCTCAAGAAAACAAGTTTTGTATCCGAAAACAGAATGAGCAATGGAGACGGCGTTGGAGTAATTGTCGTTGGGAACAAGCCTTTCCGCCGCTTCGGCTGTGACGCCGTGGGTCGCCGCACCTCCACAGATAATAGCCGCCATCAATTTAGGGCGCATGACCATCCTCCAGCTAGGTCCGCTGAAACACGAAGGCGTGGCGTTCAATAAAACGGCTTCGGGCGCTAACAGGACGTGTCTTCGCCCTAGCAGTTAAGCTGTCTCAATATCAGCTGAATTCTGAATTCAAAGGTTGCAGACCTTCCGCATCGATTCTCTTATCTGCGATGTGCCTTTAAGAGTCCAGGAGGCGAGCTCAACGCCCTTCCCGGTCTGCAAACTCAAGCGACCTTCACGGCCAAACGCGTCAAGAAATGCCGTCGCCCTACCGCCCGTCAGGCCGTTCTCTCCGGTCGTCCAACCGCCGTCACCGGCTAGGTATGCGGCAATTGGAAATTTTTGTTCTTCACCAGGCACATTCGTACCTCTAAAATGAATGGTTGCTCAAGCTCAAGTACTTTCCTCAGGGAGCGCTCACGATCCTCTGGAAGGTCAAATGAAACAGTGACAGGGCGTGTTTTCGTCCCACAGTAGAACGTGATGCTCGGCCAACCAAGTGCCGTTACCGCGCCGTTTCCCGCAAGTAATCGCCATCCCGCTTGGTTAGGATCGGCGTGAGCAACTAAGGCGGCTGGCAAGGGTTCCACCGGGCGTAGAGGTTTGCCCTGAGTGTCGAAAGAGCAGGTCACGCCATGGCCTGACACGCAATTGCTTCGGCCATAGTTGCGCCAGTCGCGCTGCGATGAATGGTCAGGCGCGGTAGTCGATTCCGCTATCATCCGCTGGTGAACTGAAGCACGTCTCCGCGCACGGTCGCTTGACCGGCGATGTCGCCGAGGCAGCCATTAGCACCGACATACACCGCAACCCAGGACTTGCCTTCATGCACCGGGCCTATCTTGAGGCTGAAAACTTCCCCGCTGCGGCCGCCTGATGGCCTCGATAGGTGACGGTCCCGGCTTCGTCATGATGCATCCCCTGTATTGAGTGGGGGTCATCAGCAGGGTGCTTCGCGTGGGCAGGGTTGTTGGGGTGCGCAGGCCCGAACATGCCCGTCGAAACGACACCAGAATCAGTTATTTCAACGTTGGGAGTGGACGGATTTGCAAACGCGACTCCATATGTATCATAATTATCAGTAATAACCCATGGATGGGTGACTAAAGTATTTCGTGATATCTCTGAGCCAGGGGCCAGTCGAATTTCTGCCATGCTTTCCGGCGCAATCTATCCAGTATATATTGGCCGCATGGCGTGAGTTATTAACAAATGTTATAATCTCGCGGGCCTGCCAGTCGCAGTTGACCTTAATCTGGACTGGTCTAAACAACTTATGCCGTGGCCGAACGCCGTTAGCGGCATGAACAGAGAAAAAACCAGGGCAATGATGAGATTTCGTGTGCCGCGCATGAGCGCGCCCCCAATGCTCAGTAGGTTGCAGAGAAACTGGCCGCCTTCTCGGAATTGTACGCCCCGAAGCATCTGGTTAGCGGGCCGTTAATCTCCCGGTTGACAGCGACCCTTGCTGTCGCAGATTTCTTTTGCGTATACGTACCCACAATCGCTGGGGCAATATCCGCCCACGCTTCGGCCTATCTCTTCCGCCTCGCTTTGACATTTGATGCATTCTCTTGCAATTGTGCTGGCGTATACCCTGTAATGCCATGTTCAAAAGCGTAATGATGCTTTGTCTTAGCAGCCGCGCCAGAAGAGGTCATTGAAAGCAGTATTATCGCAGTTGCGAGCTTCCAGGCACCCATTGTGAATTCTCCAAATTCCTAGCTGCGGTTGGCCAACGGGCCTCGTGCTTGAGCGGCTACTGTTAGAAATTGCTTAGTCCACCGCATTGGCCTTACAGCCGAAAGGGGCCGAAGTCATGCCGGTACCAAGGCCTCGGCGATGAGCCTGAGAAAATCGACACGGCTGTTTCGTTTCGGCTTTGCCGCGCAGCCCGCCAGAGGCGCTGCCTGCCCCTTCTTCTCTGCCATGTTCCCTGTCGCGCCGATCATACAGCCGGGTTCTGCTCGGATCCAGGTGGGCGGATCCGCGTTTTGGCCAGGGGCACCGCGCGAGGCAAACTTCAAGCGGCAGCCGGGGTGAGTTTGGGAATCACAAACATGCTGGAAAGATGGGCGTAATCACATTGGCTTCGCGCCCCCGCAACCAACCCAAAAAGCCCCGAACGCCAAGCCGTCCGGGGCTTTTTGACGCCAGCCGTGTTGCCACGGGCGATCGTCTGCCCCACTATCCTCCGATTATACGCTGCGGCGCGTCGGCCAAAGGAACCGCCACCGCAAGCCAATCCGGACGAAAGGGAGACGCTCATGGACGTGCAGATGGCGGCGAGCAGACGGCAAGTCCTGCTGGCGGGGGTGGCATTGGTCGCAGCGTCGCGCAGCGGCTTCACCCAGACCATGCGGCCGCTCAAGATCGGCATCATGAACGACATGTCGAGCGTTTACGCCGACTACCAGGGGATCGGTTCGGTGGTCGCCGCTCAACTCGCCGTCGACGATTTCTCGAAGAAGCTCGGCGTTCCGGTGGAGATCGTGTCGGCCGATCACCAGAACAAGCCCGACGTCGGCGCGGCGATCGCCCGGCGCTGGTTCGACACCGAAGATGTCGACGTCATCATGGATCTGCCGAATTCGGCCGTGGCGCTCGCTGTTCTCGCGGTCGCCAATGAAAAGAACAAGGCTGTCATTGGTTCAGGCGCCGGGTCATCGGTCATGACGGGCCCGAAATGCTCGCGCAATTTCGTCCACTGGACCTATGACACCTACTCCTCGGGCGTCGGCCTCGGCAAAGCCGTCACCGAAGATGGCGGCAAATCCTGGTTCTTCGTCACCGCCGACTATGCCTTTGGCAAGGACCTCGAAGCCAATTGCACGGCGGCGGTGAAAGCCGCCGGCGGCAAGGTGGTCGGCTCGGTGCGCCATCCGATCAACACTTCGGATTTCTCGTCTTTTCTCCTGCAGGCGCAGGCCTCGGGCGCGGAGGTTGTCGCCTTCGCCAATGGCGGCGGCGACACCAACGGGTGCTTCAAGCAAGCCCACGAGTTCGGGCTCGCGCCGAAGCAGCGTCTCGCCGGCTTCACGCTCAACGTCACCAACATTCCAGCGCTCGGGCTCGACAATGCCGGCGGCGCCTTGATCCCCACCGCGTTCTACTGGGACTTGAACGAGGGAACGCGGGCCTTCGGCAAGCGCTTCCAGGCAGCGCACCCGAAGAAGATGATGCCGAACGACATGCACGCCGGGATGTACGCGGCGACCGAGCATTTGCTCAAGGCGATGGCCGTGACCAAGAGCGCGGCCGACGGCGTCAAGCTGGTCGATCAGATGAAAGCGATCCCGACCGACGATGCGCTGTTCGGCAAGGGGGTTATCCGCATCGACGGTCGCACGATGCACCCGATCTATCTCTACAAGGCCAAGACACCCGCCGAATCGAAATACGACTGGGATTATTTCGAGCTCGTCGCCACCATCAAGCCAGAGGACGCCTTCCGCCCGCTCGACAAAGGCGGCTGCCCGTTTGTGAAGACCTGATAATTCGATATCGCTTGGCCGGGGGAGCGATCGGCGCCGCGCCGACGCTCACTCGCCATCCGCGTATTCCTCGTTCCATGTTCTGCCATCGCGCTCGATCAACGCGACAGAGGCGTTCGGTCCCCACGTGCCAGCCGCGTAGGGTCGCGGCGCCTCATGCGTCTGGGCCCAAGCCGCACGGATCGGATCGATGAATCGCCAAGCCGCCTCGACCTCGTCTCGACGCATGAACAGCGCCGGGTTTCCGCGGATCGCGTCCATCAGCAGGCGCTCGTAGGCGTCGGCAGAGGCCATGCCGAAGGCCTTGGCGAAGCTCATGTCGAGCGGCAGGTGCTGCAGACGCATGCCGCCTGGCCCGGGTTCTTTGACCATCATCCACAATTTGATGCCCTCGTCGGGCTGGACCCGGATGACCAGGCGATTGGCCGGAATGGAGTCGGAAGGCATGTCGAAAATGACGTGCGGCACACGCCGGAAACCGACAACGATCTCGGAAAAGCGCTGCGGCAAGCGTTTGCCGGTCCGAAGATAGAAAGGCACGCCAGCCCAACGCCAGTTGGCGATGCCGAGTTTGAGCGCAACAAACGTCTCCGTATCGCTATGCGGCTTGCCGACGTCGTGAAGATAGCCGGGAACGGGCCCCCCATCGGCAAAGCCGGCGCGGTATTGTCCGCGCACCGTCAGCGTCGAGGCATTGGATTCGTCGATCGGCTCAAGCGCCTTGAGGACCTTCAGCTTCTCGTCGCGCAAGGCGTCCGCTTCCAGCGAATTCGGCGGCTCCATCGCCACCAGGCAGAGAAGTTGCATCATGTGGTTTTGCACCATGTCGCGGATGGCTCCGGCCTCGTCGTAGTAGCCTCCGCGCCCCTCGACGCCGAGCGTCTCGGCGACAGTGATCTGGACGTGGTCGACATGCGCGTTGTTCCACACGGGCTCGAGTAGGGCGTTGGCGAAACGCAACGCCATCAGATTTTGGACGGACTCCTTGCCGAGGTAATGGTCGATGCGGAAGATGCTGCCCTCGGGAAACGCGGACCCGAGGACGTCGTTGATCTCCGCAGCGCTCGGGCCATCCTTGCCGATCGGCTTCTCGACGATGATCCGCGAACGGGGCGTGGCCAGTCCCTCGCCGCCGAGACGCTTGGCCAGGGGACGGAACAGATCGGGGCTCGTCGCCAGGTAGAATGCGCGAACCCGCTCATCCGGTCCGAGCAGCGTTCGCAGCTCCGGCCATCCCGAGTCGTTCATCGCATCGGCGGCGACATAGTTGAGGCGCGAGAGAAAGCGTTCCAATGCCGGCCCCGCTTCATCATCGACCGCATTGAATTTGACCAGCGCGTCCTTCACGGTCGCGCGGAACGCGTTCTGCTCCAGATGGCGGCGCGAAACGCCGATAATCCGGGTCGGTTCGGAGAACTGCTCGCTTCGCTCCCGATGAAAGAGGGCCGGGTAGAGCTTGCGGTAGGCCAGATCGCCGGTGCCGCCGAAAACGACGAGATCGAAGGGTTCAACCTTGACGATGCGTGCGGCCATGTGCGCCTCTCGAGTGCCGGGCTTGTCGATCCGATGACGATCGTTTCCACGATCCGTTTGTCTATCCGATGACGCACCGCAGGTCGCGGCTTGAACGTGCTCAGACCGAAGCATCCTTCAGGAGCACCTCACGGTCGCGGGCGTAGTTCCGGATCAGCGGCAAGGCGCCGCCGCCGATTGCGCGCGCATCGGCGCCGACAGTCCCGGAAACAATCTTGACCTCGCTCAAGCCCCGACGATCGAGGCTTGCGAAAATTTGCGCGGTTCGCTCCGTCAGTCGGTTGCGAAGCGTCGACGGCATTGCGCCATCGATCACGATCGCTTCAAAATCGATGACCGAGATCGCCGTGGCGGACGCGTAGGCCAATGCGGAAGCAACATCCTCAATCCACTGTTCGAGATGGATCCCGAACTCGGCCCAGGCTTCGGGGGTCGCCCAGATCGAAGAGGCGTCGATTCCAGCGCCTTCGAGACGGCGCTCCAGCTGATAGATCGACGCGCGCTCGATGAGCTGCGGCGGGACGCCGCCATTGATCTTGGTGACGACCGGCATCGATCCGAGGGCGCCGGCGTTGCCTGTGCGGCCCGCCCACAACGCGCCGTCCAGCACGACGCCCCCGCCCACGAAGGCGCCGAGAAAGACATAGAAAAAGTCACGATAGCGCCACCCCCGCCCGAAAAAGAACTCCGCGGCGCAGGCGGCGGTCGCATCGTTGCACAGTGTGACCGGGTAGGGGCAGACGTTCGCAACGCCGCGCTCGATGTCAAAATCACGCCACCCGGCAAGGGCGCCTGTCGGCGCGCCTATCTCCGTCTCCCATGTCCACAGCTGGAAGGGCGCGGCGACGCCAAGCCCGGCAATCCGCCGCTTCTGCGCGTCGGACAGCGCATTGGCCAGCGACGGCAGCGACGAGCGGACGAAATCGAGGATCATTTCCGGTGTTGGAAAGGCGAAGGTGCGATGGGCGCGTTTGCGGACAAAACCGCAAAAGTCGATCAGGACGAGATCGGCGCTGCGCCGTCCGATCTTCAGCCCGAAGGAATAGGCGCCGTTCGGATCCAGCGACATCGGAATTGTCGGCTGCCCTACGCGCCCGCGCAGCGGCGCTTCGCGCTTAAGCAGCCCGTCTGCCTGGAGACGGTTCATAATTGCCGACGTGGACTGAACCGACAACCCGGTCAATCTCGCCACCTCGATCTTCGACAAGGGGCCGAATCGCCGCACCAGCGAAAGCAGGAGGCGCTCGTTGTACAGCCGCACGCCCGCCTGGTCGGCGCCGCTTGCGTTCGTCGCCACGGACAAAGACCCCGGATTGCTACCTCCCTCCGGCGCCTGGCCGTGATGCGCGCGCGAACCCGCAGGCGCGGCCTTCATCCTCCCTCCTCGATGTGCTCTCTTCTGACCCGACATTGGGCGGGATTGGCCGCCATGTCAAGAATAAATCATATGGATGTAATTATCCTTGACTCGCGGCTGAAACTAGCCCCTAATGGCGGCCGCGGCGACGCGAGGCTGGCAGCAAAGCCGGAGCGCGAAGACTGCGGCCAGCGGCGCCGCCGCTTTACCCCAAGGGAGGAAGCTTTCATGTCCAAGATATCTGGAATTCTCGCGTCTGTCGCCGCTGCGGCGCTCGCTTTCGGCTTTGCCGCCGCGCCTGCGTACGCGGGTGACATCGTCGGCCTGATCACCAAGACCAACACCAACCCGTTCTTCGTCAAGATGAAGGCAGGGCTTCGAGGCCAAGGCGAAGGAGCTCGGCCTCACGCCGCAGGCCTACGCCGGCAAGTTCGACGGCGACAACGACGGCCAGGTCGCGGCGATCGAGCAGCTGATGGCCGCCGGCGCCAAGGGCATCCTGCTGGTGCCGAGCGACTCGACCGCGATCGTGCCGACCGTCAAGAAGGCGCGCGACGCCGGCATCGCTCGTCATCACCCTCGACACTGCCGCTCGATCCGGCCGACGCCGCCGACGCCAATATCGGCACCGACAACTTCAAGGCGGGCGAGCTGATCGGCGAGTGGGCGAAGGCGACGCTCGGCGACAAGGCGGAGACCGCCAAGATCGCCACCCTCGACCTCGCCGCCAACCAGCCGTCGGTCGACTACTAGCGCCACAACGGCTTCCTCACCGGCTTCGGCATCCCGGTCAAGAATCCCAAGCACTACGCGCAGAGCGACAGCCCGCAGATCGTCGGCTCCGACGTCACGCAAGGCTCGACCGAGGGCGGCCGCAAGGCGATGGAGAACATCCTGCAGAAGGCCGACCAGATCGACGTCGTCTATGCGATCAACGAGCCGTCGGCCTACGGCGGCTATGCGGCGCTGAAGGCGGCGGGCAAGGACAAGGGCGTCATCGATCGTCGCCGTCGACGGCGGCTGCTTCAGCGATGTCAAGTGGGTCAAGGACGGCATCATCGGCGCGACCTCACAGCAGTATCCGCTGCTGATGGCCGCCGACGGCGTCGAGGCGATCGCCGAGTACATCAAGACCGGCAAGAAGCCGCACAGCATCGACACCGGCGAGAAGCTCATCACCGACCATCCAGTGCCCGGGCGTTCCCTCGATCACCGTCGACGAGGGCATGAAGCTCTGCTGGGGTTGATTTCGCCCGGCGTTCGGAGCTTAATCGACTGACAAACATAGGACTTGGCGCTCGCGGACGGAAACTGCGGAGCGCCGGTTTCACAAAGACGCCTAAGAACAGTCGGGAAACGAGCGAGGAAGCCATGAGCGAAGCGTCGCCAGCCGGCCGTCCTGCGCCAGCAGGAATTCGAGAAGGTGCTGACCGGCGGCGACGACGACGGTCGCCTCCTTCGACGAAGAGCGTCTCACCCTTCTTCAGCGCCTTCAGCGCTTCCTGCATGTCTACCCGACGACCGTCCCATTCGTCGTGCTGGCGCTCGGCCTGCTGCTCGGAGTGGCGGTCAATCCGGCGCGTTTCACCACCGCCAGCAACATCTCGACCGTTCTGACCCAGGTGATGGTCACCGGCATTCTCGGCATCGGTCAGACCCTGGTGATCCTCACCGCCGGGCATCGATCTGTCGATCGGCGTCATCATGGTCATTTCGTCGGTGGTGATGGGCCGTCTCGCCGTGCTCGACGGCGTGCCGACGATCCTCGCCTTCCCGCTCGGTCTCATCTGCGGCTCCGCCTTCGGCTTCCTCAACGGAGCGCTCGTCACCCGGCTGAGGATGCCGCCGTTCATCGTGACGCTCGGCACCCTCAGCATCATCGGCGCGCTCAACACCTATCTATTCGCAGAGCGAAACCATCGGCATGCAGGACATCGAGGAAAAGGCGCCGTTCCTCAGCATGATGGGCAATCCTTTGGCGATCGGCGGCGCGCGCATCATGTGGGGCACGTTCCTGATGCTGCTGGTCGCCGCGGTCGTCTGGTACGTGCTCAATCGCACCGCCTACGGCCGCCACGTCTATGCGACGGGCGACGACCCGGAGGCCGCGCGTCTCGCCGGCATCGACACCGACCACATCCTGCTCAGCGTCTACGTTGTCGCCGGCCTCATCGCCGCGATCGCCGGCTGGGCGCTGATCGGCCGCGTCGGGGCCATCAGCCCGACGGCGGGCGAGAACATGAACCTCAACAGCATCACCGCCGTGGTGATCGGCGGCACCAGCCTGTTCGGCGGCCGCGGCTCGATCATCGGCACCCTGATCGGCGCGCTGATCGTCGGCGTGTTCCGTTCGGCGGTTTCGCTCGCCGGCCTCGACGTGCTCTGGCAGGAATTCGCCATCGGCGTGCTGATCATCGTCGCGGTCGCCCTCGACCAGTGGATCCGGAGGGTTTCCAAGTGAGCGTCCAACCCATTCTCACCGGCCGCCAGCTCGTCAAACGCTACGGACGCGTCACCGCGCTCGACCACGCGGATTTCGATCTCTACCCGAACGAGATCCTGGCGGTCATCGGCGACAATGGCGCGGGCAAGTCGACCCTGATCAAGGCGATCTGCGGCGCCGTGATCCCGGACTTCGGCGAGATCCGCCTTGGCGGAGAAGTGGTGCATTTCACCTCGCCGATCGCCGCGCGCGAGGCGGGGATCGAAACAGTGTACCAGACCCTGGCGCTGTCGCCGGCGCTCTCGATCGCCGACAACATGTTCCTGGGCCGCGAGATTCCGGCGCCCGGCGTCCTGGGAATGTGGTTCCGGGCGACCGACCGGACGAAGATGGCGAAGTTCGCCCGCGAGAAGCTCAACGAGCTCGGGCTGATGACGATCCAGAACATTCATCAGCCGGTCGAGACATTGTCGGGCGGCCAACGGCAGGGCGTCGCAGTGGCCCGCGCCGCAGCTTTCGCCAAGCGGCTCGTCATCATGGACGAGCCGACGGCGGCGCTCGGCGTCAAGGAATCGCGCCGCGTGCTCGAGCTCATCCTCGACGTGAAGAAGCGCGGCCTGCCGATCATCCTGATCTCGCACAACATGCCGCACGTGTTCGAGGTCGCCGACCGCATCCATATCCACCGGCTCGGACGGCGGCTGACCGTCGTCGACCCAAAGAAGGTGACCATGTCGGACGCGGTCGCGATGATGACCGGCGCCATGGCGCCGCCGGTCGAGGCCGAGGCCGCCTGACGTCCGAGCCGCGGAGACGAGCGGGATCTTCCGCGTGCGCCGGTCTGACGCGGACAAAATGAGTTTGTCCGGCGTGCGACTTGCGCCCGCGACCGTCTGTCGCTTATCTCCGCGTGGCGCCGTCAGTGGCTTACATGGCGCGCAAAGATAATCCGGAGCCCTGGACATGCGCTATCGACCGCTAGGCCGAACCGGCCAATACGTCTCGGAAATCTGCCTCGGCACGATGACCTTTCACGGCGGCGCCAGTTTCTGGCGGGCCATCGGATCGCTCGATCAGGACGCATCCACGGCGCTCGTCGGCCGGGCCATCGAAAAGGGCGTTAATTTCTTCGACACCGCCAACGTCTATTCGGAAGGCCAGTCCGAGATTCAGCTCGGGCAGGCGCTGCGCGATCTCGGGGTCAAGCGCGAAGACGTCATCATCGCCACCAAGGTCCGCGGCCGAATGGGGGCCGGGCCGAACTCGGTCGGCCTGTCGCGCGGCCACATCATGGACCAGATCGCCGCCAGCCTGAAGCGCCTGGGTCTTGAGCATGTGGACCTGTACCAGATCCACGGTTTCGATCCTGCGACGCCGATGGAGGAAACCCTCCGGGCCCTGGACGATTGCGTTTCGCGCGGCCTTGTCCGCACGATCGGCTGCTCGAATCTGGCCGCCTGGCAAATCATGAAAGCGCTGGCTATCTCCGACAAGCAGGGCTGGGCGCGCTTCGAGACGGTGCAGGCCTACTATTCTATCGCTGGCCGCGAGCTCGAGCGCGAAATTCTGCCGCTCGTCCTGGACCAGGGTCTGGGCGTCATGGTCTGGAGTCCGCTTGCCGGCGGCTTTCTGTCTGGCAAGTTTGCCCGCGACAAGCGCGGCGACAACGATTCGCGACGCACGACCTTCGACTTCCCGCCGGTCGACAAGGAACGCGCCTACGACATCATCGACGCCATGGGCGCGATCGCCAAGGCGCACGACGCCTCGGTCGCGCGCGTCGCGCTCGCCTGGCTCCTGCAGCGCAACGGCGTCATGAGCGTCATCATCGGGGCGAAGACCATCGAGCAGCTCGAAGACAATCTGGCTGCGGCCGATTTGACCTTAAGCGTGGAGGAGATGTCGAAGCTAGATCAGGCAAGCGCGCTGAGGCCCGAGTATCCGGGCTGGATGCTGGCGCGGCAGAGCGAGGGGCGCGTACCGGCGCCGAAAGCCTGATCTGAACGCGTCAATGCAGGGCCGACAGGGAGTTTATCGTGCAGAGGGTGAAGTGGGGCATATTGGGCGTCGCCAAGATCGCCGTCGAAAAGGTGATTCCGGCGATGCAGCAAGGCCAGTTCTCCGAGATCGCCGCGATCGCGTCGCGCGACCTTAGCAAGGCGAGCGAGGCCGCCGAACGGCTCGGCATCCCGTTTGCCTACGGCTCCTATGACGCCCTGCTGGCCGACCCCCAGATCGAGGCAGTGTACAATCCGCTGCCAAACGAACTGCATGTCCCGTGGACGATTCGCGCGCTCGATGCCGGCAAGCATGTATTGTGCGAGAAGCCGATCGCGCTCGACGCCGGCGAAGCGCAATCGCTCATCGAGGCGCGCAGGCGGTCCGGAAAGCTGGTCGCGGAAGCCTTCATGGTCCGTTATCATCCCCAATGGCGGCGCGCGCGGGAGCTTGTGGCGACGGGAGCGATCGGGAAGGCGAGCGCCATCCAGACGTTCTTCTCCTACCGGCTTCTCGATCGGGCCAATGTGCGCAATCGGCCGCCAGGGGGCGGTGGACTGTACGACATCGGCTGCTATGCCGTCCTGACGGCGCGATACATTTTTGACGCCGAGCCGTCGCGCGTGGTCGCGACCCTGGACCGCGACCCCGATTTCGGCACCGACCGACTGGTCAGCGCGATCCTTGAGTTCCCGGGCGGCAGGCATCTGACGTTCAGCGTGGCGACGCAATTGTCGGCGCATCAGCGGGTCACGATTGTCGGCGATGCGGGGCGGATCGAGATCGCCATTCCGTTCAACGCGCCGCCTGACAGACCGACGAGGATCGCGATCGACACCGGCGCCGACCTCTTCGGCGGCGGCGCGCGCACCGAGGAATTCCCTGTCTGCGATCAGTACACGCTGCAGGGCGACGCCTTTTCCCGCGCCGTGCTCGGCCAGGCGCCGCTCGAATTCCCGATCGAGGACGCGGTGGCGAACATGCGTGTCATTGACGCGCTCTTCCGTTCGGCCGAGCGCGGATCGTGGGAAACGCCGTAGGCGAGACGCGATTGGTGAGCCGCGGCGACCGAAACGTCCTCCTCATTGATCTCGACGGAACGTTGACCGATCCGGCGGAAGGGATCGTCGGCTGCTTCCGTTTCGCGCTCCAGGCGATGGGGCGGCCGGCCCCGGCGGACGCCGATCTGACCTCAATCATCGGACCGCCGCTCAGGCGATCCTTCGCCGATCTCCTCGGTGGGTTCGCCGACCCGGAGGAGGCGCTGACGCACTATCGCTCGCGTTACGCGGCCGAGGGCCTGTTCCAGGCAATCGTCTATGACGGCGTGAGAGAGGCCCTGGCGGACTTGCAGGCTGCCGGAACCCGCCTCTTTCTCTGCACCGCCAAGCCCATCGTCTATGCCGACCGCATTCTGCGGCGGTTCGAGATCGACCGCCACTTCGAAGCGACTTATGGGGCTGAACTCGATGGGCGGCGCGAAGACAAGGGCGACCTCATCGCCCATATCCTCGCCGAGCGGCGGCTCGATGCGGCGGACTGCATCATGTGGGGCGACCGCGGTCACGACGTTGTCGCGGCGAGCCGGCACGGGATTCCGACCCTTGGCGCGCTCTGGGGATATGGCGGCGAGGACGAGCTTCGCGCGGCGGGCGCCGCGGCTCTCTGCGAAAGACCAATCGAAGCCCCTGCCGCCTTCCGGCGCTTGGCTGCGGGGGCGGGCCGTGGCAGAACCGCGGGCCGATGATCGATGACCCTTCCCGGCTATGGGCGCCGCCTCGGCCGCCGCGCGCCGAGCGTCGTCCGTCCACACTTTCGGCCCATGGCCTGACCTGGACGGACGACTATGCCTGGCTGCGGGCCGGCAACTGGCGGGAGGTGCTGCGCGATCCGAACCGGCTGCCGGCGGACATCCGCGCGCTCCTCGAGGCGGAGAACGCCTATGCCGACGCTGTGCTCGCGCCGACGGCCGCGCTGCAGAGCGAGCTCAAGCGCGAGATGCGCGCCCGTCTCAAGGAGGACGACAGCGAGCCGCCGCAGGTCGACGGGCCTTTTGCCTATTACTCGCGCTTCCGCCAGGGCGGGCAGCATCGGATCTATTGCCGAACACTCCGCGCGGGGGGCAAGGAGGCGGTTCTCATCGACGGCGACGCGCGCGCGGAGGGCAAGCCGTTCTTCCGCATCGCCGCGGCCACCCATTCACCGGACCATACGAAATTTGCCTGGAGCGCCGACGACCTCGGCTCTGAGATCCTGACGATCGCCGTGCGCGATCTCGAGCGCGGGGAGGATCTCGCCGACCGCATCGTCAACGCGACCGACGACATCGTCTGGACGCCCGACGCCAAGGCGTTCCTGTATGTCGAGCAGGACGAAAGCCATCGTCCCTTCCGCGTCATGCTGCATCGGCTGGGAACGGCGCAGCGCGACGACGTCGAAGTGTTCGTGGAGAGGGACCCGGCGTGGTTCATCAGCCTCGAGGCGACGAGGCTCGGCCGGTCTGCGCTCATCGTCGTGCATGGGCATGACGGTTCGGAGACGCATGTCGTCGATCTCGGCGCGCCGATGGCGCAGCCGAGGCTGATCGCGCCCAGAAGGCCCGGCCTCTTCTACGACGTGATGGACCACGGCGACCGCTTCTACCTTCGCGTCAACGCCGGCGCGCGCGATTTCAGGATCGTCGCCGCGCCACGCGACGCTCCGGAAGAAGCGAACTGGCGCGATGTTGTGGCGCATCGCGAGGGCCGCTTCATCGCCGACGCCACCCTATTCAAGAGCCATCTCGTTGCGCTCATGCGCGAGATGAGCCGGCCGCGGCTCGTCGTCATCGATCTCGCCAGCGGCGCCTCGCACGACATCGCCTTCGACGAGGAGACCTATGCGCTCGGTTTCGCAACCGTCTACGAGTTCGACACGCCGCTTCTCCGCTTCCGCTATTCGTCGATGGCGCGGCCGGAGGAGGTCTACGACTACGACTGCGCCTTGCGCACGCGGACGCTGGTGAAGAAGCAGGAGACGCCTGGCTTCGATCCCGCTTCCTACGTCACGCGCCTCGTCTTCGCCCGCGCCGAAGACGGCGAAAGCGTGCCGGTGTCGCTTCTGATGAAACGCGGCTTTGAGCCCGACGGATCGGCGCCGCTCCTTCTCTATGGCTACGGCGCCTATGGCTATCCGGTCGAGGCGGGCTTCTCGAGCAATCGCCTGTCGCTCGTCGACCGCGGCTTCGTCTATGCGATCGCGCATGTGCGGGGCGGCACGGACAAGGGCTGGCGCTGGTACGAGGACGGCAAGCTCATGAAGAAGCCGAACACGTTCGGCGACTTCCTCGCCGCCGCACGATATCTGATTGCTGAGGGCTATACCCGCGGAGGGCGGATCGTCGCGCACGGCGGCAGCGCCGGCGGCCTGCTGGTCGGCGCGGCGGCGAACATGGCGCCCGAACTCTTCGCCGGGATCATCGCCGACGTGCCCTTCGTCGACGTGCTGGCGACCATGCTCGACGACAGCCTGCCGCTGACCCCGCCGGAATGGCTTGAATGGGGCGATCCGATTCGCGACCGCGCCGCCTTCGAAGCCATCCGCTCCTATAGCCCGATCGACAATGTCCGACCGCGGCGCTATCCGGCGATCCTCGCCGTCGCCGGGCTCACCGATCCGCGCGTGACCTACTGGGAGCCGGCCAAGTGGGTGGCGAAACTGCGGGCGACGATGACCGGCGGGGGACCGGTTCTCCTCAGGACGGCGATGGAGGCCGGCCACGCCGGCCAGCCCGGCCGGTTCGACCGGCTCGACGACATCGCCCGCTCATACGCCTTCGCCCTCGCCTGCGTCGGCGGCGCGCTCACGCCAGCCTGAGAGGGCGGCGTGCAGAACTAAGGGCGAGGACGGCTTTTCAAGGCGTTAGGCGCCCTTTTCCGCAACATTGCAACCCGGGACTTTCCCCGTCGATCTAAATTAAAACACGTACAAAAAGTGTATTTGTGCGCCGTTAGGCGCGAAGGGCGGCGAGCAAGGCCGTTCCCGCACCTGGATGCGCTCGCGTCGGCTAAACGCCAGGCTCCGCCGGCGCTTCGGCCGACGGTCGACCCGACTTCCGGTCGGCGAGCAATAGATCTCATAGAGCGTCTCGAGCATTCTCGCCGCGGCGTCGTCGGCCAGCGAATAGAAGATCGTCTGCGATTCGCGGCGGGTCGCAACCAGCTTGTCGGCGCGCAGCCGGGCGAGGTGCTGCGACATCGCCGACATGCTCAGCCCGACGGCCTCGTGCAGCGCCGTCACCGTGCGCTCGCCGCCGAGCAGCTCGCACAGAATCAGCAGGCGCGGACGGCTCGCCATCGCCTTGAGCAGCCGTTCCGCCGCGCCCGCCTTTAATTGCAGTTCCTCTAAATTCATGATTGCTTATTTAGAACATTCGCATATATAGGTCAAGCCCCGACCGGAGTGTCCCCGTTGCGTCTGATCCTGACCCTCGTCCTGAGCCTTATCGGCGTTCCTGCCGCCCTGGCGGCGGAGGGATACGTCGTTCGCACCACTGAAGTCGTGGACCGCAAGGCGGTCATCGCCACGGTCGAGCCTGCGCATCAGCTCGTCGCCCGCGCCCGCATCGGCGGCACGATCGCTTCGCTGGCGGTCAAGGAGGGCGACACCGTCGCCGCGGGCGCGCAGATCGCCCTGGTGGCGGACGAGAAGCTCGCGCTGCAGATGCAGGCGCTCGACGCGCGCATCGCCTCGCAGCAGTCGCAGCGCGATCAGGCCAAAACAGACCACGATCGCATCGCCGAGTTGGCGCGGCGCGGCGTCAGCACGCAGACCCAGCTCGACCAGGCGAAAACGAACCTCGATGTCGCCGAGCGCAATCTGGCGGCGATGCGCAGCGACCGCGACGTCATCGCGCAACAGGCCAGCGAAGGCGCGGTGCTGGCGCCCGGCGCCGGCCGCGTCCTCTCCGTCCCCGTTTCCGCCGGCCGCGTCGTCCTGTCGGGAGAGACGATCGCCACGCTCGCCGAGGATCAGTACATTCTGCGGCTCGAGCTGCCGGAGCGGCACGCCCGATTCCTGCGCGCGGGCGATGCGGTGCGCATCGGCTCCCGCGGCCTGCAGGACGAAGGCGAGGACGAGGGCAAGACCCGCGAAGGTCGTGTCCGCATCGTCTACCCGGAGATTCAGGGCGGCCGCGTCATCGCCGACGTGGAGGTCGGCGGTCTCGGCGATTATTTCGTCGGCGAGCGCACGCGCGTCTACATCGACGCGGGCGCGCGGCGGACGATCATCGTGCCGGCCTCCTGTGTCTATCGGCGCGCCGGCGTCAACTACGTGCGGTTGGAGAACGGCGATGAAATCGTCGTGCAGCCCGGCGAGATGCGCGAGCTCGCCGAAGGCCCGGGCGTCGAGATCCTCGCCGGCCTGCACGACGGCGACGTCCTGGCCGCGCCATGAAGCTCGGACTTTCCGGAATCCTCACCCGGACGTTCATCGCTTCGCCGCTGACGCCGCTTCTGCTCATCGCGGCGCTGATCGCCGGAGCGATCGCCGTCGCCTCGCTACCGCGTGAGGAGGAACCTCAGATCAGCGTGCCGATGGTCGACATCATCGTCGCCGCCAACGGCTACAAGGCCGATGACGCCGTCGAACTCGTCACCCGTCCGCTCGAAGACATCGTCAAGAGCATCGACGGGGTCGAGCATGTCTACTCCCGGACGGAGGACGACAGCGTCGTCGTCACTGCGCGGTTCCTGGTCGGGACCGACCAGGATACCGCGATCCTCAGGGTGCACGAGAAAATTCGCGCCAACATCGGCGACCTGCCGAAGGGCATCCCCGAGCCGCTGATCGTCGGGCGCGGCATCAACGATGTCGCCATCCTTGTCCTCACGCTCTCGGCCGCGGCGGACAAGGCCGGCGAGTGGACGGCCAACGGCCTGGAGCAGGTCGCCGAGGAGCTGCAACATGAATTGACGAAGGTCGACGGCGTCGGCCTGACCTATATCGTCGGCGGCGCGCCGAGCGAGATCCGCGTCGAGCCCGATCCCGAGCGCCTGGCGCTCTATGGAATCACGCTCGGGCAGCTGACGGACAAGCTCGCCAACGCCAACCGTTCCTTCCTCGCGGGCGCGTTCCGCGACGGCGGCAAATCGGTCCCGGTGGTCGCGGGGCAGACCTTGCAGGGGGTTCCCGACATCGGCCTCCTCATGATGACGTCGCGCGACGGCCGCCCGGTTTACGTCAAGGACGTCGCCGACGTGGTGGTTGGCGCCGCAGAGGTCGACCGGCGCGCCTGGACGCTGACGCCGAACTCGGCCGGCGGGCTGGAGCGGCGGCCGGCGGTCAGTCTGGCGGTCGCCAAGCGCAAGGGGGCCAACGCGGTCGCCGTCGCCGACGACGTCGTGCGGCGGCTGCACACGATCGTGGGCCACATCGTTCCGTCGGGCCTCGAAGTCGCGGTCACGCGCAACTACGGCGAGACGGCGAACGAAAAGGCGAACGAGCTCCTGTTCCATCTCGCCCTCGCCACCGTTTCGATCGTGATCCTCATCACCGCGACGATCGGCTGGCGGGAAGGCGTCGTCGTCATGATCATCATTCCGACCACGATCCTGCTGACGCTCTTCGCCTCCTGGATGATGGGCTACACGATCAACCGGGTGAGCCTGTTCGCCCTCATCTTCTCCATCGGCATCCTGGTCGACGATGCGATCGTCATCGTCGAAAACATCGTCAGGCGCTGGTCGATGCGCGGCTCGCGCAGTCTCGTCGACACCGCCGTCGAGGCGGTCGCCGAGGTCGGCAATCCGACCATTGTCGCCACGCTGGCGATCATCGCGGCGCTGTTGCCGATGATGTTCGTCAGCGGCCTGATGGGCCCCTACATGAGCCCGATCCCGGCCAACGCGTCGATCGCGATGCTGTTCTCGTTCTTCGTCGCGGTGACGGTGACGCCCTGGCTGCTCATGCGGCTTGCCGGCCGCCGTTTCGAGGCGGTTCATGCCGACGGGGAGCACGGCCACGACGTCGGCGCCATGGGGCGCTTCTACATCCGCATCGCCACGCCGCTGCTGAAAGGCCGGGCGCGCTCCAGGATTTTTCTGATTTCCGTCGGCCTCGCGACCGTCGCCGTGTGCGCGCTGTTCGGCACGAAGGATGTCGTGGTGAAACTGCTGCCGTTCGACAATAAGTCGGAGATCCAGGTGGTCGTCGACCTGCCGAAGGGGGTTTCGCTCGAGGACACGGATCGCATTCTGATGGCGGCGGCGGACCGGCTGAAGGACCTTCCGGAACTGACGTCGATCCAGGCCTATGCGGGAACGGCGGCGCCGTTCAATTTCAACGGCCTCATCCGCCATTACTACTTGCGCTCCGAGCCGCAAATGGGCGATCTTTCGGTCAATCTGAAGCCGAAAGGCGAACGCGCCCGCGTCAGCCACGCGATCGCCCTCGACATCCGCAAACGCCTGGCGAGCGTGCCGCTGCCGCAACACAGCTCGATCAAGGTCGTCGAGGCGCCGCCCGGGCCGCCGGTGCTCTCGACGCTGCTCGCCGAAATCTACGGGCCCGACGCGAAAAGCCGCCGGGAGACAGCCGCAAAGGTCCGGAAAGCATTTGAGGCTGTCGATTTCGTCGTCGACGTCGATGATAGCTACGGCGTTCGTTCCGAGCGCCAGCGCTTCGCCATCGACGAGGAGGCTTTGGAGTTCCACGGCGTGTCCGAACAGGCGGTCTACGACACGATCGCGGCCGTCGTCGGCGGGACCAAGGTCGGATATTCTCAGCGAGGCGACGGCCTGAAGCCCATCGCCATCACGGTCGCTCTGCCGAAGAGCGGCCTGACGCTGGGCGAACGCGTCCTGTCGACGCCGCTGCCGGCCGGCGGCACACCACGCCAGGGCGCGAACGTCGAACTCGGCGACGTCGTCATGCTGAAACACGAAATGTCGTCGTACCCGATCTATCGCCACAACGGACGCTATGCCGAGATGGTGACGGCGGAGCTGGCGGGACGATACGAGGCGCCGATCTACGGCATGCTCGCGGTCGACGATCAACTCGCCGCCATCGACTGGGGCAAGGCCGGCCCGCCCGCCATCACATTGCACGGCCAGCCGCTCGACGAGTCGAAGCCGACCCTGCTCTGGGACGGCGAGTGGGAAGTGACCTATGTCACCTTCCGCGACATGGGCGCGGCTTTCGCCGTGGCGATACTCGGCATCTATCTACTGGTTGTCGCACAATTCGGGTCTTTCCTGCTGCCCCTGGTGGTGCTGACGCCGGTGCCGCTCACGCTGATCGGCATCGTGCTCGGCCACTGGGCGCTCGGCGCCCCGTTCACCGCGACCTCGATGATCGGCTTTATCGCGCTCGCGGGCATCATCGTGCGCAATTCGATCCTTCTGGTCGACTTCATCCGGACGCGGCGGGCGCAGGGGATCGGGCTGCGCCCCGCCCTGATCGAGGCGGGGGCAACGCGCTTCAAGCCCATCGTCCTGACCGCGGCGGCCGCAATGATCGGCGCGGCTTTCATCCTCACCGACCCGATCTTCCAGGGTCTCGCGATCTCGCTGGTGTTCGGCCTCGCCTCTTCGACGGCCCTCACCCTGCTGGTCATTCCGGCGATCTACGTCTGGCTCCGGGACGACGAGCGGCCGAAACAGGCGAAGGGCTGAGAAAGCCCGACCGTGGCAGGGATCCCGTGAGGGAGGCTCGCCGGCGCTGACCGGTTGCGCCGTCGAAGCCGGCGGACGCTCCTTTCCGGGTCTACTGCTTCGGCGCTTCCTTCTCGCTGCCTGATTTCTCCCCGGCCGGCGCCTCGCCGGGCTTCTCTGTGCCCGGCGTCTCTCCTGTCTGTGTCTCTCCGGCGACCGGCGTCTTCGGCGGAGGGTTCGCCATGATGCGCGCGTAGTCGCCCTCGTATTTGGCGCTCCCCAATGCGCCGTTATAGGCGTCCGTCGCGGTCTTCTTGGCCAGATCGGTGCGAAGTTCCCGTTTGGCGAACTGATCCGCTTCCGGCCCGCTCAGCGGCTTGCTGTCCACCGAAAGGACCTTGAAGAAACTGGCCGCCCTCGGCGAACGAATGAAGAAGATGTCGTCAGGCTTTCTCGCCTCCAGCGCCTTACGCATCTCAGGCGGAATGGTCGCGCCGTCCAGCGTGGCCGTGCCGCGCTCGAACCTGATGTTGAGCTGGTTGAGCTCTCCCTGGATCTGATCGAGCGTCTTGAAGTTCTTGGTCGCAGCAGCCAGCGACTCCATGTCCTTTTGCGGTGCGATGGAGACCTGTTCGATCTGGTACAGCTGGCGCTTCTCGAACTGATCGGGATGAGCCTGGATATAGCCGTCCACCTCGCTCTGGGAGATGGCGCTCACCTTGTTCGCCAGATCGCGCTGCACGAAGGCGCCGGCGAGAATCTGCTCGTCCGCGCGCAAAATGTCGAGATGAACGGTCGGCTCGCGATCGAGCTTGGCGGCCCGGGCCTGCTGGGCAAGATACTTCCGTTCGATGACCCGGCCCAGCGCCGCCTTGACCACCTCGTCGCTGCGCTTGTCGGCAGGCACCCCCGCAAGGCGAAGTTCGTTGTCGACCTCCTGCTGCGTCACGTCGTCAGGCCCGACATGCGCGATGACCTGTCCGACGACGGCGGCCTGTTCCTCTCTCTTGCCGCAGCCGGCGAGCGCGATCGCGGCGGCCAGGGCGCATATCATGGCGGTGGCCCGGCAGGCGCGCCGTGAGATTCCCGAGATATGCAACAAGATCGGATCTCCTAAGAGTTGAGGCAGGAGCAAGAGCCCGTGCAGACGAGGGATGTCGAGCCCCCGCGCGCAGCGACGCTTCGCAAGAAAGCTTGCTCGCCGCGGCATTTTGCGTCCCACTCCTGCTAGCACATGGGCGAGCGGCAGGGCATCAGCGAATACCGCGAAGACTGGAGAAAGGTATTGCGGGATCCTCTTTTAACGGGCTCGTTATGCGCAAAGAGGCGCGGCCCATCGAAGCGCCTCTCCTAACATTGCCCGCCCCGCCGTCATAGGGAGGTGCGGGCCCTTACGAAATCCTTACGCGCCGGCAGCGAATCGCCATCGATATTTAACGCCCAGGGAGCCTAGGACGGTCGCCTGAGGAGGCGATCATGCTCGATTTCGCATTCGTGGCGCTCGGCTTTGGGGTCATCGCTCTGATGGGTCTCTACGCTGCAGCCTTGCAGCGACTTTGAGGGGCACGAGATGAGCGAACCGATCGTTGGACTGGCTGTCGGCGTCTGCCTCGGCCTTTACCTTCTCTACACCCTCATTCGACCCGAAAAGTTCTGAAGTTCGAGGACTGACGCGATGACGCTTGTCGGCTGGTCGCAGATCATTTTGGTGCTCGCCGCCGTCGTGGCGTGCTCCATGCCATTGAGCGCCTTTGTGGCGCGCGTTTACTCCGGCGAACGGACCTTTCTGAGCCCGGCGCTTGGTCCGATCGAACGCGGGTTCTATCGCCTGGCGGGCGTCGATCCGGCGCGCGAACAGGACTGGTACGCCTACACGATTGCGATGATTGTCTTTTCCGTCGCCGGCTTCCTGTCGCTCTACGCGCTGCAGCGGCTGCAGAATGTTCTGCCGCTCAACCCGCGCGGCTTCGACGCGGTCGCGCCCGATCTGGCGTTCAATACGTCGGCGAGCTTCATCACCAACACCAACTGGCAGAACTACGGCGGCGAGACCACCATGAGCCATCTCACCCAGATGCTCGGTCTCACGGTGCACAACTTCCTGTCGGCGGCGACGGGTCTCGCGATGGCCTTCGCGCTTGTGCGCGGATTTGCGCGTTCGTCAGCGGCGACGGTCGGCAACTTCTGGGTCGACGTGACCCGCATCTCTCTCTACATCCTTCTGCCGATCTCGTTTGTCGGCGCGCTGGTCTTTGTCGGCTTGGGCATGCCGCAGACGCTTGCCGGCGCCGTCGATGCGACGACGCTCGAAGGCGCCAAGCAGGTCATTTCCATCGGCCCGGTGGCGAGTCAGGAGATCATCAAGGAACTCGGCACCAACGGCGGCGGCTTCTTCAACGCCAACGCGGCGCACCCGTTCGAAAATCCCAACGCCTGGACCAACATCCTGGAAATCTGGGCGCTGCTGCTGATCCCCGTAACCTCCGTACTCGCGTTCGGTCGCGTGGTCGGGGACATGCGCCAGGGCAGGGCGATCTTGGCGGCGATGGCGGTCTTTTTCATCGTCGGCGTCGGCGTCGCCTACTGGTCGGAGACGGCGGGAAATCCGATCTTGACAGCCCAAGGCGTCGACCCGTCCGCGGGCAACCTCGAGGGCAAGGAGGTCCGCAACGGTCAGGCGATGTCGGTTCTCTACGCGACGGCCACGTCCGGCACCAGCACGGGTTCGGTCAACACGATGCACGATTCGCTGACCCCTCTGGGCGGGATGGTGCCGATGTTCAACCTTCTGGCCGGTTGCATCTGGCCGGGCGGCGTCGGCGCTGGGCTTTACGGCTTCCTCGTCGTTGCGATCATCGCCGTGTTCGTCGCTGGGCTCATGGTCGGACGCACGCCCGAATATCTCGGCAAGAAGATCGAGGGGCGCGAGATGAAGTTCGCGATGCTGGCGGTCCTCATCTACCCGCTCATTGTTCTTGGCTTCACGGGCGCTTCCGTCCTCCTCCAGTTAGCGCTCGACAGTCTGAACAACAACGGCCCGCACGGGCTTTCCGAGATACTCTACGCGTACGCTTCGGCCAACGCCAACAACGGCTCGGCCTTCGCCGGGTTGAACGGCAACACGCTCTGGTTCAACTCGACATTGGGCATTGCGATGCTGCTCGGGCGTTTCGCTTACGTCATCCCGGTGCTGGCGCTCGCCGGCTCGCTGGCGGCGAAGAAGAAGGTTCCGGCCTCCGCCGGCACCTTCCCGACCGACGGGCCGCTGTTCGTCGGCTTGCTGGTTGGCGTCATCGTCATTCTCTACCTCCTGCAATATTTCCCGGCCCTGTCGCTCGGGCCGGTGGTCGAGCACTTCCTGATGCTCAACGGCAAGACCTTCTGATCGGAGACGCGCTCCAATGGCCTCCAAACCTCAACCCCAAGGCCTGTTCGACGGCAGGATCCTCGGCGCCGCCGCGGTCGATGCCGTGCGCAAGCTGGATCCGCGGGGTCTCGCCAAGAACCCTGTCATCTTCGTGACCGAAGTCGTCTCGGCTCTGGTGACGGTGCTTTTCATCCGCGATCTCGTCACGCATAACGGCACTGCGGCGTTCTCCGGCCAGATCGCCGCCTGGCTCTGGTTCACGGTGCTGTTCGCCAATTTCGCCGAGGCCGTCGCCGAGGGCCGCGGCAAAGCGCAGGCCGACGCTCTGCGCCGCACCCGCAGCGACACACCCGCAAAGCGCTACATCGATCCGGATGACCTCGCCGGCCTCGTCGAGGGCGTCAACGCTCTCGATCTCCGTCTGGGCGACGTCGTTCTCGTCCAAGCGGGGGAGATCATCCCCAGCGATGGCGAAATCATCGAGGGCGTTGCATCGGTCAATGAATCGGCGATCACCGGCGAATCCGCGCCGGTCATTCGCGAAGCCGGCGGCGACCGCTCGGCGGTCACCGGCGGTACGACCGTCCTCTCCGACTTCATCAAGGTCAGGATCACCGCCGCGCCCGGCTCGACCTTCATCGATCGCATGATCGCGCTGGTCGAGGGGGCCGAACGGCAGAAGACGCCGAACGAACTGGCGCTCTCCATTCTGCTGTCAGGCCTGACCATCATCTTCCTGATCGTCTGCGTCACGTTATGGCCGATCGCCAGATATTCGGGGACCGATTTGTCGGCGACCGTGCTGATCGCGCTTCTCGTCTGCCTCATTCCGACGACGATCGGCGGCCTCCTGTCGGCGATCGGCATCGCCGGCATGGATCGGCTGATCCGCTTCAACGTGATCGCAACTTCCGGCCGTTCGGTCGAAGCGGCAGGCGACGTCGACACGCTTCTGCTCGACAAGACCGGCACGATCACCTTCGGCAATCGCATGGCGACCGAGTTCTTGCCGGTGCGCGGGGCCCCGATCGAGGATCTCGCGGCGGCGGCGCTCGCTTCCAGTCTCTCGGACGAGACGCCGGAAGGCCGCTCGATCGTCGCGCTTGCCAAGGGCGAGTACCGTCTCGCCGAGCCGACGCTTGATCCGGCTCGTACGACCGTCATTCCCTTCAGCGCCCAGACGCGCATTTCGGGCGTCGACCTCGCCGGCCGCGCGGTCCGCAAGGGCGCAGTCGAACTCCATACTGCGCTATTTGAAAATGCCGCTCGACAAAACTCAGCTGGAGTTCCGGCAGGCGGTCGAGCGGGTCGCGATGTCGGGCGGCACGCCGCTCGCGGTTGCCGATTCGGGCAGGCTGCTCGGCGTCGTGCACCTGAAGGATGTCGTTAAACCGGGCATCAAGGAGCGTTTCGCAGCGCTGCGGGCGATGGGCATCCGCACCGTCATGGTGACGGGCGACAATCCCACCACCGCCGCCGCGATCGCTTCCGAAGCCGGCGTCGACGACTTTCTCGCCGAGGCGACGCCGGAGGACAAGCTCGTCTACATCCGCAAGGAGCAGTTCGGCGGCCGTCTGATCGCCATGTGCGGCGACGGCACCAACGACGCGCCGGCGCTCGCCCAGGCCGACGTCGGCGTCGCGATGCAGACCGGCACCCAGGCGGCGCGCGAAGCCGGCAATATGGTCGACCTCGATTCCAATCCGACCAAGCTCATCGAGATCGTCGAGATCGGCAAGCAGCTCCTCATGACCCGCGGCTCGCTGACGACCTTCTCGATCGCCAACGACGTTGCCAAATATTTCGCCATCCTGCCGGCCATGTTCGTGGTCACCTATCCGGCGCTCGGGGCGCTCAACGTGATGCGGCTGGCGTCCTCGCAATCGGCGATTCTGTCGGCGGTCATCTTCAACGCGCTGATCATCATCGCGCTGATCCCGCTGGCGCTGAAAGGCGTCGCCTACCGGCCGGTCGGCGCGGCGGCGCTGCTGCGGCGAAATCTGCTCGTTTACGGCCTCGGCGGGCTCATCCTGCCCTTCATCGGCATCAAGGCGATCGACCTCGTCGTCGCCGCGCTGCACCTCGCCTGAACGCCGGGAGGCCAATTCCATGCTCCAACATCTGCGCCCCGCGGTTGTGCTGCTCTTCCTGTTTTCGGCGCTGACCGGGCTCCTCTATCCGCTCGCCGTGACCGGGATCGCGCAGATCGCCTTCCCGGCTCAGGCCAACGGCAGCCTGATCGAGAAGGGCGGCGCCGTCATCGGCTCGGCGCTGATCGGGCAGAACTTCAAGAGCGACCGCTATTTCCATCCGCGCCCGTCCGCGACCACCGACACCGACCCCAACGACGCGACCAAGACAATCGATGCGCCGTATAATGCGGCCAATTCGTCCGGCTCCAATCTCGGTCCGACGTCGCAGAAGCTCGTCGATCGGGTGAAGGCCTCGGTCGAGGCGTGGCGCGCCGCGGGCCGCTCCGGCCCCGTCCCTGCCGATGCGGTGACGACATCGGCCTCCGGCCTCGATCCCGACGTCTCGCCTGAGACGGCGCTTGCGCAGGTCGGCACGGTCGCCAAGGCGCGCGGCCTTGATGAAGCCCGAGTGCGCCAACTCGTCGAGGCGTCGATCTGAGGCGCCTTTCCTTGGGCTCATCGGCGAACCCCGGGTCAATATTTTACGGCTGAACTTGGCGCTGGATGGGTTAAAGTCGTCGTAGCGAACGACGAGCCCAGATGGTCCAATCGAGCCGACCCGACAACGGACGCCCGGACCCGGACGCGCTTCTGGCGGCGTTCCGCAGGGAAACCTCCGGTCGGATGAAGGTGTTTCTCGGCGCCGCGCCGGGCGTCGGCAAGACCTATGCGATGCTGCAGGGCGCGCGCCGCCTCAAGGAGGAGGGCGTCGATGTCGTCATCGGCCTGGTCGAGACGCATGGACGGGCGGAGACGAGCGCTCTCGTCGAAGGGCTCGAGGTGTTGCCCCGGCGGGTGACCGAATATCGCGGCCGCGCCATCGCCGAGTTCGACCTCGACGCGGCGCTGGCGCGCCGGCCGAAGCTTATCGTCGTCGACGAACTCGCCCACACCAACGCCCCCGAAAGCAGGCATCCCAAGCGCTGGCAGGACGTGCAGGAACTGCTGGCGGCAGGCATCGACGTCTGGACCGCGCTCAACATCCAGCATCTCGAAAGCCTGGCCGACGTCGTCTCGCGCATCTCAGGCGTCGTCGTGCGCGAGACCGTGCCCGACCGTGTCCTGCAGGAGGCGACCGACGTCGTTCTCGTCGACATCACGCCGGAGGAGCTGATCCAGCGCCTGAACGAAGGCAAGGTCTATGTGCCCGAGACGGCGCGCCGCGCGACGCAGAATTTCTTCACCCCGGGCAACCTGACGGCGCTCCGGGAACTGGCGCTTCGCCGGACCGCCGACCGGGTCGACGACCAGATGGTCGACTATCTGCGCGAGAAGGCGATCGAGGGCCCCTGGGCCGCCTCCGAGCGGCTGCTCGCCTGCGTCGGCGCGGACGAGGTCTCCGAGCGGGTCGTCCGGCGCGCCGCCCAGCTGGCGACCAGCTTCAACGCCGCCTGGACCGCGGTCACCATCGAGCCCTTGGGCCGCTCCGACGACGCCAGGAAGGAGGCGCGCATCGCCAAGACCTTCAGTCTCGCCGAACGGCTCGGCGCCGATACGACGCGCCTTCAGGGAAACGACTATACGGCCGAGATCCTCCGCCTCGCGCGGCGCGAGAACGTCACGCAGATCGTGCTCGGCCAGTCGCACGCCGGACTGTGGGCGCGTCTCCTCGGCCGGTCGCTTCCGGACGAGCTTTTGCGGCATGCGGGGCCGATCGAGATTCATGTCGTGCCGCACGAGGAGGCGCGGCGCCGGCTCTTTTCCTGGCCGGCATGGAAGCTCAATCCGAAGGGACTGGGCGTCGAGACGGCGGCGGCGCTTTTCGCCGTCGCCGTCGCGGTCGCGGTCGGCGCGGGCCTCACCGAGGTCATACGGCTTCCGAACCTGTCGATGCTCTTTCTTGCCGCGGTGCTGTTCAGCGGCTTCCGCTTCGGCACGCGCGCGGCGGTGATCGCCTCGTTCGCCTCGTTCGCCGCCTACAATTTCTTTTTCATCCCGCCGATCTACACCTTCACCGTGGCGCAGCCACAGGAATTGTTTGCGCTTCTCATCTTTCTCGCTGTCGCGGTGCTGACGGGTTCGCTGACCGGACGGGTGCGCGACCAGCGGGAAAGCGTGATCAAAAGCGCCGAGGTCACCCAGTCGCTCTATGACTTCTCGCGCAAGCTTTCCGGCGCCTCCAGCGCCGACGACGTGCTTTGGGCGGCGGCGGCGCATATGCACGCGACCTTCGGCGGACGAGCCGTTCTTCTCGTCGCGGAAGGCGACGACCTGCAGATCCGGGCCGCCTGGCCGCCCGACGTCCAGCTCGACGCCGCCGCGATGAGCGCCGCGCGCTGGGCCTACCAGAAGAAGGAGCCGGCCGGATGGGCGACCGGCACGCTGCCGAGCATCGGCTTCCAGTTCCGTCCGCTGGTCGCGGCGCGCGGGCCGATCGCCGTCTGCGGCTTCGAACACCACGCGGGAGACGAAGCAATCAGCGCCGAGCACGAGCGGGCGCTGACCGCGATCCTCGACCAGACCGCCATTGCCCTCGACCGGGCGCTGCTTGCCCGCGAGGCGGTGAAGGCGGCGTCGATGGAGGAAAACGAGAAGGTGCGTGACGCGCTGCTCGCCTCGCTTTCTCACGATCTGAGGACGCCCTTGTCGACAATCGCCGGCGCGGCGACGTCGCTGCGCACGCTTGGCGACAGGATGAGCGCGGCGGAGCGGCTCGAGCTCCTGGCCTCGATCGAGGAGGAGACGGCGCGGCTCTCGCGTTTCGTCGCCAACCTTCTCGACATGTCGAGGATCGAGGCGGGCGGCCTCAAGGTCAACCGGGATCTCATCGACGTCGCCGACGCCGTCCAAGGCGCGGCGGATCGCAGCCGCAAAGCGTTCCCCCGCCAGCCGGTGCGCGTGAGCCTCGCGCCCGATCTGCCCTTCGTCCGCGGCGACGGCAAGCTGCTGGAGCAGGTTCTGTTCAACCTGCTCGACAACGCCCACAAATACGCGGCCGACAGCGGCGCGACCATCCATGCGCGCAAGGAGGGCGATGAGGTCGTCCTCACGGTCACCGACGAAGGGCCGGGGGTGAAGTCCACCGACCTCGATCGGATCTTCGAGAAGTTCTATCGCGGCGGCCGCGCCGACGGGCGCAAGCCCGGCACCGGGCTCGGACTCTCGATCTGCCGCGGCCTGATCGAGGCGATGGGCGGAACGATCGCGGCGCAAAGTCCGGCGGTCAAGCGTCGCGGGACCCGCCTCGTCATCCGACTGCCCGGCGCCCAGGCGAAGCCCGCCGAGCTGGGCGCCGCGCAATGAAGGGTCCGCGCATTCTGGTGGTCGACGACGAACCGCAGATCCAGCGCTTTCTCAGCGTCGCGCTCAACGCCGCCGGCTATGAGGTGATGACGGCGGATTCGGGCGCCCGGGCGCTCCGGCTCGCCGCGACCGGCGCGCCGGACCTCGTCGTGCTCGATCTCGGCCTGCCCGACCGGGACGGCAAGGATGTCTTGCGCGAGATCCGGCAGTTCTCGACGGCGCCGGTGATCATCCTGTCGGCCCGCGACCGCGAGACGGAGAAGATCGAGGCGCTCGATCTCGGCGCCGACGATTATGTCGAGAAGCCCTTCGGCATCGGCGAGCTGACGGCCAGGCTTCGCGCGGCGCTGAGGCACAGGGCGAGCCAGGCTCAGCCGCCCCAGCACGTCGAGATCGACGGCGTCGCGATGGATTTCGACAAGCGGCTCGTTACCCGCGACGGCGCGCCCATCAAGCTGACGCCGAAGGAATACGACCTGCTCGCCATCCTCTTTCGCAACGCCGGACGCGTCGTGACGCACCGCCAGATCCTCTCCTCGGTGTGGGGGCGGGCGCATAGCGAGGATACGCAATATCTGCGGGTTTTCATCGGCCAGCTGCGCGCCAAAATCGAGCGCGACCCGACCACGCCGAGGATCGTCACGACGGAGCCGGGCGTCGGCTATCGCGCTGCCGAGGCTTGAGGCGCCCAAGCGCAGGGCGGCGCTACAACTGACCATTTCTTTGGCGCCAGGCGCCGCCGGCAGGGCGCCGTAACGTCAATCGCCTGCAAAAAGCGCTGGCACGCTCGTTGCGAAGCCGGACCTGGCTCGCACGGGCCAGGTTGTCTTCGCCCTGCCTTGAAGGGCCGTTTCGCACGAGGTCACGCACATGTCTCTGGCAAGGAAATTGTTAACCCGCGCGATAGGCGCGCTGGCCGGCGGAGCGCTTGCGCTCGCGGCCTTCGCCGCCCGAGCGGACGACACCATCAAGATCGGCATTCTTCACTCGCTCTCGGGCACGATGGCGATCAGCGAGACGACGCTCAAAGACGTGATGCTGATGCTGATCGACGAGCAGAACAAGAAGGGCGGCGTCCTCGGCAAGAAGCTCGAGGCCGTGGTTGTCGATCCTGCGTCAAACTGGCCGCTGTTCGCCGAGAAGGCGAAGGAGCTGATCGAGAAGGATAAGGTCGCGGTTGTATTCGGCTGCTGGACCTCAGTTTCGCGCAAGTCCGTGCTGCCGGTGTTCAAAGAACTCGACAACATCCTCTTTTATCCCGTGCAATACGAGGGCGAGGAGTCGGAGCGCAACGTCTTCTATACCGGCGCGGCGCCCAACCAGCAGGCGATTCCCGCCGTCGACTACCTCATGAGTCCGGATGGCGGTTCCGTGCAGCGTTGGGTGCTGGAAGGCACCGACTACGTTTATCCGCGCACCACCAACAAGATTCTCGAAGCCTATCTCAAATCAAAGGGCGTCAAGGACGAAGACATCCTGATCAACTACACGCCGTTCGGCTTCTCCGACTGGCAGACGGAAGTGTCGAAGATCAAGACGTTCGGCTCGGCCGGCAAGAAGACCGCGGTCGTGTCGACGATCAACGGCGACGCCAACGTGCCCTTCTACAAGGAGCTCGGCAATCAGGGAATCAAAGCGACCGACATTCCGGTGGTCGCCTTCTCGGTCGGTGAAGAGGAACTCGCCGGCCTCGACACCAAGCCGCTCATCGGCCATCTGGCGGCCTGGAACTATTTCGAATCGATCGATACGCCGGAAAACAAAGCGTTCATCGACAAGTGGCACGAGTTCATCAAGAAGCCCAACCGCACCACGAACGACCCGATGGAAGCGCATTACATCGGCTTCAACATGTGGGTGAAGGCGGTTGAGAAAGCGGGCACGACCGATCCGGACAAGGTGATCGACGCGATGATCGGCGTCGCCGTGCCGAATCTGACCGGCGGAATCGCGACGATGATGCCGAACCATCACATCACCAAGCCGGTCTATATCGGCGAAATCCAGGGCAATGGTCAGTTCAACGTCGTCTGGCAAACGCCTGGCACAGTGCCTGGCGACGCATGGTCCGACTATCTGCCGGGGTCCATGGACCTGATCTCCGATTGGCGCAAGCCGATGTCCTGCGGCAATTTCAACGTCAAGACCGGCAAGTGCGGCGGCTGACGCGGGGCTGACCCCTCACCCCGGCGCCTCTCTCCGTGATCCTCGGGTCAGGCCGGGGACGGGAGGGAGGCGCGCCTTCCCTTCTGCCGTCTCTCGACGGGCTATGCGGGAGAAGGCGGCGCGACCCCGGACTTGATCCGGGGGCCGGATGAGGGGCGCGAAGGTGAAATCAACCAGGAACTGCGTTGCGATGCCTTCAGACGCCAAAACGCTTCGCGCCGATCGCAATGGAACTTCGGCGTTCGCGCTTGGCGTGCTCGCGCTCCTCGCGTGCCTCTTGTTCTCCGTCGCCGCGCGCGCCGATTCGCTCGACGATACGCTCTCCCGCTTCCTCGCCGACAAGTTCCCGCAGAGCGAGAAAGCGGTCGGCGAGTTGGCCGCCGAGGCGCCGCCGCAGGCGACAGAGATTCTCGAAGCTTTGGGCGACAACCGATTGCTGTTCGACGCCGCTGATCATCTTGTCGCCTACAAAACGACGACCGGCGCTATCCTCAATGCCAAGACCGGCAAGCCGATTCCGGCCGAAAGCGTCGCCGCCTTCAAGAAGGTCCGGGTCAATAATGCGCTTCGCGTCGCCATCGAAGGCGCGATGGGGTCGCTGACGCTCGCCAGTTCCGATCCCGAGAAGCGACTTGCGGCTGCACGGGACGTGTTCAAGACGCGCGACGCCAAGGCGCTGCCGGCGGTCGAGGCGCAGCTTGCGAAGGAAAGCGACCCGGGGGTCGCCACCGCATTGAGGCTTGCTCGCGCCTCGATCTTCGCGACCAGCGCCAGCGCCTCGCCGCAGGACCGGCTCTCGGCGATCGCGACCTTGAAGGATCTCGGCAATGAGGACGCGCAAAGCCTCATGGACGACCTGGCGCGGCAGGCGACGGAGCCAGCGGTCAAGACTGCCGCCGAAACCGCTCTCGCCTCGATCCACACGCGGCTCGCCATGTGGCGCGTGGCGCAGAATCTCTGGTACGGGCTCTCGGCGTCCTCGGTTCTGCTCCTGGCGGCGATCGGCCTTGCGATCACTTTTGGCGTCATGGGCGTCATCAATATGGCGCACGGCGAGATGGTGATGCTCGGCGCCTATGCGACCTACGTCGTGCAGACGCTGTTGCCGCCGTCGCTGCAGAACTGGTCGCTCGCCTTCGCCATTCCGCTCGCCTTCGTCGTCTCCGGCATTGTCGGCATCGCCATCGAGCGTCTGGTGATCCGCTATCTCTATACGCGTCCCCTCGAAACGCTGCTCGCGACCTGGGGCATCTCGCTCATCCTGCAGCAGGGCGTCCGCAGCCTGTTCGGCGCGAACAACCGCCTGGTCAGCAATCCGCCGTTCATGTCCGGCGCGTTCCATGTCGGCGGACTCGAGATCACGACCAACCGCCTGTGGATCATCGTCCTCTCAGCCCTCGTCTTCGTCGGATTGCAGCTGGTTTTGCGCGCTACCCCGTTCGGCCTGCAAATGCGGGCCGTGACGCAGAACCGTCGCATGGCGGCGGCGATGGGCATATCGACTGCGCGGATCGACATGCTCGCCTTCGGGCTTGGCTCCGGCGTAGCCGGAATCGCCGGGGTCGCGCTGTCGCAGATCGATAACGTCTCGCCCAATCTCGGGCAGGGCTACATCATCGACAGCTTCATGGTTGTCGTCTTCGGCGGCGTCGGCAACCTGTGGGGCACGGCGTTCGGCGCCCTGATGATCGGGCTCGCCAACAAGCTGCTCGAGCCGTTGATCGGCGCGGTTCAGGGTCAGATCGTGCTGCTGATTGTCATCATCCTCTTCATCCAGAGGCGTCCGAGAGGGCTCTTCGCCCTCCGCGGACGCGCGGTGGAAGCATGAGCGCAGAACTCGACCGGCTCGGCCTGGCGTTCGTCGCCATCCTCGTGGCGGCGGCGATCCTTGTCCCGGCGCTGTCGCTGGCGACGCCGGCCGACTCGGCGCTCCACATCCCGCCCTATGTGGTGCAGCTCTTCGGCAAATACCTCTGCTACGCGATCCTCGCCGTCGCTCTCGATCTCGTCTGGGGCTATTGCGGCATCCTGTCGCTCGGGCATGGCGCGTTCTTCGCCCTCGGCGGCTACGCGATGGGCATGTATCTCATGCGCCAGATCGGCACGCGCGGCGTTTACGCCAATCCGATCCTGCCCGATTTCATGGTGTTCCTGAACTGGAAGGAATTGCCGGTCGCCTGGTGGGGGTTCAACTGGTTTCCCTATGCCATGCTGATGGTCGTGCTCGTTCCCGGCCTGCTGGCGCTCGCCTTCGGCTGGTTCGCTTTCCGCTCGCGCGTGACCGGGGTCTATCTCTCGATCATCACCCAGGCGATGACCTTTGCGCTGTTCAAGGAGTTTTTCCGCAACGATTTCGGCTTCGGCGGCAACAACGGCCTCACCGATTTCAAGGACCTCCTCGGCTTCTCGCTGCAGGCGGCTTCGACGAAGGCGGCGCTGTTTTCGGCGAGCGCGATCGCGCTGATTGTCGCCTATCTCGTCGCCCGGTCGATCGTCGGCTCGAAATACGGCAAGGCGCTGATGGCGGTGCGCGACGCCGAGAGCCGGATGCGCTTCCTCGGCTACCGGGTCGAGAACTACAAGCTCTTCGCCTTCGTCGTCTCGGCGGTGATGGCCGGCGTCGCCGGCGCGCTCTACGTGCCGCAGGTCGGCATCATCAACCCGAGCGAATTTGCGCCCGCCAATTCGATCGAGGCGGCGATCTGGGTCGCAGTCGGCGGCCGCGCCACCCTGGTCGGCGCGGCGATCGGCGCCATCGCCGTCAATTTCGCCAAGACCTATTTCACCGGCGCTTTTCCGGAATACTGGCTCTACGGGCTCGGCCTTTTGTTCGTCCTCGTCACGCTCTTCCTGCCCAAGGGCCTGCTTGGGCTTGTGCTTCGGCCGAAGCGCGAGCGGCCGCTCGCCGAAACGCCGGCTTTGGCCGTCGAAGAGGGTGCGGACCCATGACGGAGGACGGTGATCTCAGCCTCACCTCGTCGCTGCTCTATCTCGACGGCATCAACGTGTCGTTCGACGGCTATAAGGCGCTGCGCGGCCTTTCGCTCGTGCTCGCGCCCGGCGAGATGCGCGCCATCATCGGCCCGAACGGGGCCGGCAAGACGACCATGATGGACGTCATCACCGGCAAGACGCGACCCGACGAGGGCGACGCGATGTTCGACGGCAAGTACGATCTGACCAAGCTCGACGAAGCCGAAATCGCCACCCTCGGCGTCGGCCGCAAGTTCCAGAAGCCGACCGTGTTCGAGAACCACACCGTCGAGGACAATCTGCTTCTGGCGACCAAGGCGCCCCGCGGCGTGTTCACGACGCTGTTCGGGCGGGAGGAGCCGAGCATACGCCAGACGATCGACAGGATTCTCGTGACGACCCGGCTCGCCGAGCATCGCGCGCGCGTCGCCGGTTCGCTATCGCACGGGCAGAAGCAATGGCTCGAGATCGGCATGCTGCTGGCGCAGGACCCGAAGCTGCTTCTGGTCGATGAGCCGGTCGCCGGCATGACCGACGCCGAGACGGCGGCGACGGCCGAACTTTTGCGCGAAATCGCGCGCGATCATTCGGTCGTCGTCGTCGAGCACGACATGGCGTTCGTGCGCGAGCTCGGCGTCAAGGTGACGGTGCTGCACGAAGGGTCGGTTCTGGCCGAGGGCACGCTCGATCAGGTCAGCGCCGATCCGCGCGTCGTCGAAGTCTATCTGGGGCGGTAGAGCGCCATGAAGTTCAACTTTGCCAGCCCGGCGCTCGAGCGCCACGGTCTTCCCTTCCCCAGCTCCGCTGGGGAAGGTGGCGCGAAGCGCCGGATCGGGTATGGCCCGCCGCCTGATACCCGACTCGGATTGCTCCGGCGCCAGAGCGAGCTTTCGTCCAATCATTCTTGCATTCCACACCCCATCCGGCCCTTCGGGCCACCTTCCCCGCTTCGCGGAGAAGGGGAACGTTGCCGACCGCCTTTCGATCGCTTTGAGACGATCCCATGCTGAGCGTCGAGCGCATCGATCTCTTCTACGGCGCGGCGCAGGCGCTGCGCGGGGTGTCGCTGAAGGCGCAGATGGGGCGGATCCTCACCGTTCTCGGCCGGAACGGGGTGGGAAAATCATCGCTGCTGCGGGCGATCGTCGGACAGCACATGGTCGCCGCCGGCGCGGTGCGCTGGCGCGACGAGGACATGACCCGGCTGCCGAGCCACCTCAGGGCGAAGGCCGGCTTCGGCTACGTGCCGCAGGGCCGCGAGATCTTCCCGCTGCTCACCGTGCGCGAGAATCTGATGACCGGGTTCGCCACCCGGCCGCGCGCCGACCGGATTATCGACGATGAGATCTTCTCGCTCTTCCCCGTCCTCTCCGACATGCTTGGGCGGCGCGGCGGCGATCTCTCCGGCGGCCAGCAGCAGCAGCTCGCCATCGCCCGGGCGCTGGTGACGAAGCCGAAGCTCCTCATCCTCGACGAGCCAACCGAGGGCATCCAGCCCTCGATCATCAAGGACATCGGCCGCGCGCTTCTCCACCTGCGCAGCAGAGGCGACATGGCGATCCTGGTGGTCGAGCAATATTTCGAATGGGCGCGCGACATCGCCGACGATTACGCGGTGATGGACCGCGGCGCGATCGTGCTCGCCGGGACGCGGGCCGAGATGGACGAGGGGCAGGTGCGCGGCCGGATGACCGTGTGAACTGCGAAGTGACTTAAGGCAATTGAGTTTGAGTACGCTTAGGACGGCAATCGCGAAAGATCACATGCGCCGGCTTCCGACCGAATCGACCTGGGGAAGCGACGCCGATTATTCCAGCTCATCATCGGGGATTTCGGCGAGTTTCGCCAAATGCCGCAACAGACCAATCTTCAGTATATGATTGCCGTGTATCGGAATTGAAAGGCGCGCCACAGTTCCCGCTTTGCCGTAGACATAGTGACTTCCGCTGACCCGCAATAGTCGCCAGCCGTGCCGCTCGACAAGCCGAGCGAAGTCACGGCCGGATAGCGCCTTCATACGGCGATTTCAAGAATGCGACTCTTATCGTCCGGTTCGGGCTCGGCGACATCAACCGACAGGCAGCCTTCGATCGCCTCGTGCAGGTTGCGCAAGAGCTCCTCCATGCTTTCGCCCTGCGTAGCGCATCCCGGAATTGCAGGGACTTCGGCCCAGAATCCCCCTTCCTCCGCCTCATGCACGACGACCTTGATCTTCATTTTGACACTCCGCCTCGAAGGATAGATTCGCCGGCGCGATATAGGCACGTGGCGCGGCATGTGAAAAGTGTCGATCGCGCAAAGCCGCCCTTTGTGCGGCGCGGGGCGGCGCGGGCATGACGGCGATGCCCGCGACCTTGCCGCCGTCGTCTGCGCCACAAGCGCGCATGGCGGTCCTGGTGGTCGAGCAATATTTCGAATGGGCGCGCGATATCGCCGACGACTAAGCGGTGATGGACAGAGGCGCGATCGTGCTCGCGGGAACGCGGGCCGATATGGACGAGACCGCGGTCAGGGGCCGGATGACGGTGTAGGAAGGCGCGGTAGCTTCGGGCGCTTCGAAGAGGACGCGACCGATCATACAATCGCGTCATAATCGGCGTGGGAACCGATCCAGAACCAGAGCAGGCCTGCGTCGACCTCGACGGCGAGCGCACGATAACGCCCGCCGATTCGAGCCGACCAAAACCGCCCGACCTTCTTCAACCGCAGGGATGGATGGCGCGGGTTGTCCTTCAATAGGGCATAATTCTTGTCGGCCAGCGCTCGAATATCTTTCGGAAGTTTCTCATATGCTTCCCAGAACGAAGAGCTTGCGAAATGTTTCACAATTCGCGCGCGCGCCCGGCGCGGAAATCAGCAAGCGCCTGCTCGGCCATGCGATCGAGTCTGCCGGCAGCGGCGTCCCGTTCAATCTTCTGGTCGAAGCGCGCCGCTTCGAAAGCCTCGAACCACGCGCGGAACTTCGCGAACTGATCGGACGGCAATTCGGTCACGGCTTTTTCGATGTCTTCAAGCGTTGCCATGGTCAACAGCTAGCATCTCAAGGTCGTCTTGTCATTTGCACGGGCCACTCTCGACGAACCGACCGAGGGCGCCAGCCCTCAATCATCAAGGACATCGGCCGCGCGCTTGTCTGTGCCGCAAGGGGACATGGGCGATCCTGGCAGGCCAGCAGTATTTCGAATGGGCGCGCGACATTGCCGATGACTACGCGGTGATGGACCCCGGCGCGATCGTGCTGGCCGGAACGCGGTCCGAAATGGACGAGACCGCAGTCAGGGGCCGGATGACCGTGTGAGGGCGCGCGCCGCCCGATCCGTCCGCCCCTACAGCAAGAACCGGTACGCTCCATAGAGCAGCGCGGCCGCGCCGACGACGTAGGCCGCCACCGTCACGTACATGCCCTTGATGATGCCGCCGAGCGTCTTCTTGAACTGCGCCCGGTCGTTCACGTTGGGAAAGTCGCCCGCCGGCTGGGGTACGCCCAGGAACGCGCACAACGGCGCCCAGCCCTGATCGACTCTGAAGATGAGCAGCTTGTCCGCCGGAACCGCCGCCTTGACCTCGCCGACATAGGCATTGTAGCGCGCGATCGCTTTGGCTTTGTCATTCATCGTTCCTTGCAACGACCTTTGCCAAATCAGTTTGTGCGACATGTCGCCGAACTTTCGCGCGAATGGCGTCAGCCATTCCAGGACCTTGAACTGCCACATGATTTCGGTGAAGTAGATCGTGTCGATCGTGCTCTCATACCAGGCCTCCGCGCCGCGCGGGTGCAAGGTCAGCAGGACTTTGGCGTCGGGATAGGCGACGAGCAATTCGCGCCAGACGCAGCAGCCGGGATTGTCGACGGTCGCTGAATATTTGGCGAAAACCTGCTCCCAGTCCTGCTGCGCGCCTGGCGGCGAATTGGCGACCTTTCGCCAAAAATCGAGATGCGACTTGTTGGCCTTGTTGAGAATGACTTCAGACATGTGGTAGCAGGAGAACCCCAATTGATTGAGCGCATGAAATGTCGACCACGTGCCGGTTCGGCCAAATCCGGCCCCGATGATTTTCAACGTCATAATTCGCCACCTTGGCCACGCCCTTTACGTTAACCGAATGTCTAGGCGATGTCGCCCAACGCGCACAGGGAAGCGCGACATGGCGATCCTGGTGGTCGCGGCAATATTTGGAATGGCCGCCGACATCGCCGACGACTACGCGGTGATGGACTGCGGCGCGATCGTGCTGGCGGGAACGTCAGCCGCCCCCTGGTCCGTCTGCGCAGCAATATAAAGGTTCGGGCTTGATGTCTTGACATCAGAAGCCGACACACCGATGATGTCGGCCATGCGCACGACCCTGACGCTCGACGACGACCTGGCCGGCCTGCTCAAGCAGCGCGCGCGGGAGCTTGGCCTCCCCTTCAAGGAAGTCGTCAATCGAACGATCCGCACCGGCTTGGCCGAGGCCGCCGCAATTCGACGCCATCCGGCGCCGAAGACGATCCCGCATTCTTTCGGATTTCGGCCGGGCGTCGATGTCGACAAGCTCGGGCAGCTCGCCGACGAACTGGAGGCGGACGCTTTCGCGGACAAAGTGCATGATTCTGCCGGACGTCAACGTTCTCGTTCACGCGCATAACGCCGATTCCGTCGTTCACGAGCGCGCTCGCCGCTGGTGGGACGCGTGTCTGTCCGGCGCCGAAGGCGTCGGGTTGGCCTGGGCCGTCATCCTCGGGTTCGTGCGGATCACCACAAATCGCAAGGTGGTGGCGCGTCCGCTGCCGGTTCAGGAGGTGTTGGAGAGGCTTCACGCGTGGCTGGCCCTGCCGCAGGTTCACATCGCACAGCCGTCGGAAACCCATTTCACGAGGCTGCGCGCGGAACTCGAACGCCTGGGGACCGCCGCCAACCTTACGACAGACGCCCACCTCGCCGTCCTGGCGATGGAACGCGGATATGTCCTCTACTCGACGGACGCCGATTTCGCCCGGTTTGCCGGCCTTCGGTGGGTCAATCCGTGCAAATGATCCGCGCCGTCAGAGACGCTCGATGCAATCCAGTGGAGCGGGTGCTCGCGCAACATCGCTGACGCGTCTGCGTTGGCGGACCGCCGAGCGGTCGTGCTGTCCGGAACCGCTGGTTGGGCTCCGAACCACGCCGGAGGCGGGGCGTTATCGCTGTCCGCCGGACGCGGTGATGCGCTCGCCGGTCAGCCACGACGACTGGTCCGATGCGAGAAACAACGCTACCCGCGCGATGTCTTCGGGCTGGCCCAAGCGCCCCATTGGCAGCACGGCGCCCATCGCCTTCGCCGCTTCCAGGTTGAGGCCGATGGCTTTCACCCCTTCGGTCTCGGTCATGCCGGGCGCGATCGCGTTGACCCGGATGTTCTTGCCGGCAAGCTCGTTGGCGAGCGCGCGGGTGAGCGTGTCGACCGCACTCTTGGAAGCCGAATAGACCAACGAGTTCGGGACAGGGTTCGCGCTCGAAATGGTGCTGAGATTGATGACGCTGCCGCCCGAGCCGTCGAAAGCCTTGACCGCTTCCCTCGTGGTCAGAATGGCGCCCAGCACGTTGGTGTCGAACTGGCGATGAAAGTCCTCTTCGGTCACCGCCTCCAGCGGACCGAAGCCAAACACGCCGGCGTTGTTGACGAGGATGTTCGGCCGGCCAAGCTTCGCCTCGGTCTCGACGAACAGACGCTCGACATCCGCGCGGTTGGCGACATTCGCCTGGATTGCGATCGCCTTGCCCCCGCTTCGGACGATCTCGCCGACCACCCGATCCGCGTCGGCCTTGCTCGAAGCGTAGTTGACCGCCACCGCCGCTCCTGCCCTGGCGAAAGCTCGCGCGATCGCGGCGCCAATTCCCTTCGACGCTCCGGTGACAATCGCCACTTTTCCGGTCAGTTCGCCCATGACTGCGTTCCTCTCTATCTCACTGGCATCCGCCTGAGTGCGGCGGATGCACGTGAATTTGATCATGCGCGGGGTGACGGGTAGGGCGGCAATCCGAATATGATATATGCTGGACCTGAATGAATGATCGGCTTCAGCAACTCGCTCTCTTCGTCCGCACGGTCGAGACGGGCAGCTTTTCCAAGGCGGCCCGCGAATTGGGGCTCAGCCAGCCTTCCGCTTCGCGAGCGGTCGCGGCGCTCGAACAGCGATTGGGCGTGAAGCTCATCGCAAGGACCACGCGGCAAATCTCCGTGACCGGCGCCGGCGAGGCGCTGCTCTTGCGGGGGCGCGAAGCCCTTGCCGCGATCGACGACGCCGAGAGTGCGGCGCGGGGGGCGGATCGTCTTTCCGGTATCTTGCGGGTGGCCCTGCCGCCAACCTACGGCGCCCGCCGCATCGTCCCCCTGCTTCCGTCGTTCTTCGCTCGCCATCCGTTCTTGAAGATCGATTTGATGATGTCGGACCGCTACGAAAATCTGATCGCCGAGGGCGCCGACTTCGCTCTGCGGATTGGCGAGCAGCCGGATTCCAGCTTTGTCGCGCGCAAGCTTGAAAGCGCAAGGCGCCTCTTCGTCGCCGCTCCGTCCTACCTCGCGCGAAGAGGCGCCCCGAAGCGACTCGCCCACCTGGCGGCCCACGACCTCATCGGCGGCCCCACCGACGTCGGCGAGCAGGCATGGATGGCCCGCGCGAACGGCCGGACGGAGGTCCAACCCGTCAATCCGCGCGTCCATGCGCGTTCGGCGGCCGGCGTCGTCGCCTGCGCGACGGCTGGGCTGGGCATCGCCATCGCAACGACCTGGATGTGTGGCGAGGAACTCGCTTCGGGCGCCCTTGTGGAACTCCTGGGCGACTTCGTTCTTGATCCGATCGCCGCTTACGTGGTCTTTCCCGCGGGCCGGAAGCCGTCGCAAAGAGCAAGGGCCTTCGTCGACCACCTCGAGCGCGCCGTCTCAAGCGGCAGGGAAGCGACGGCATTGCTCTGACGTCGCTCGCCATAGGGAAGGACGATCAGAGCGAGCGCACAAATCTGGGCGAGCGCGAGAGCCGCGTCGGCGTAGATTAATCGCAAAGCTGCGTAAAAGAGCGCGCCGGCCGATCTTTGCTCTCGTCCGCCTGCGGGCAGCGGGATGCCTCCGCGTCATTCGGCGCTCTGGAAAACCTCCGCCCGCGCCTCGACGACATCGATAACCGTGTCATCCCGGGCGAAGGGCGCGAGCGCGGCCCGCATGGCGCTCCGCATCTCGGGAACGGCTTCGCCGATGCGCTCCGGCGATGAGGTCGACATCGACAGCACGCGATCGGCGAGACGGTCGATCGGCGTCGGATACAGCGTCTCGACGCTGATGGTCTCGCGCCGGGTGAACCGCGTGCCGGCGAAAAACGACTTCGGATCGTAGGTTGGGCGTTCGCCCCGCCACCGATCGCGAACGGCGTCGAAGGCGTCGAGCCAGGGATTGCGGCCGTCCTTAACGCTCGCGGCGTGGCAGATGAGCGCCCGTCCGCGCGGAGTGACGAGCCGGTCGAGCGCGATGCGGCCTGCTTGCGGGTCGAGCCAATGAATCGCCCGGCCGATCGTCACAATGTCGAATGGGGCTGTGTCCAGCGGAAGCTCGTCCGGCAGGTCCTCGAAGCGCCCGTCGATGAAACGCGCGGCGACGCCAGCCCGATCGGCAGCCTCGCGGGCGGCGGCGATCATCGCCGGCTCGGGGTCGACGCCGACGACCTCGCCGCAAAAGCGGGCAAAGCCGATCGCCAGAATCCCCGGCCCGGCGCCGACGTCGAGGAGGCGCAGGCCGGAGTTGAAGCCGAGGCGCCCCGAAACCTCGGCGAAGAAGGCTTCGCCGTAAGGCGCGCGGGCGCTCTCATAATAGGCGACGGTAGTTGCGAAGCGTCCCATGAAACATTCCTGCCGAAGAGATCACGGTCATGGCGTCGGGTCGCGGCGAATGTGTGTCGGGCGCTCAGGCGCAGGCTTCGGCGACGAGGGCCGCCGCGCCCTGGAACCCGGCGAAGTCAAACGCGACCGGCGCCTGCGCCCCCGAGCCCCCAGCCGGCGCGGCGGCGAGCTCGATGGCGAACTTGCCGGCATGGGCGAGGGCGCAGAAGCTTGCGCGTGTCAGGATCGCCCGCGCCGCGCCCGGCCCCGCCGCTCTCAGCGGCACGGCGTCTCCGCCGGCCGCCGTCAGCGTCCAGTCGCCCGCCGCTGGACGCGCCGTCTCGGCCGCGCCGTTGGCCATGAGAACGGCCTCGATCGTCCCGCCGCCCGGCCGATAGGAAAAACTCGCTTCGACGGTTTCGTCGTCGCCGGACCCCGCGGATCCCTTCGCGATGGCGATCAGCTCGGGCCCTGCGGCGCCGGCCGCATGGCCGTTCAGTCCGTTGGCGCCGCTCGCCAGGATCGGCTCGGCCCCAAGCGTCAGCGTAGCCAGATGCGATGCGGCGATCTCTTCGGGGCTCAGCCAGCGGATGCCGGACGCCCGTGTCTTGCGCAGCAGCGTCATCACCGGGTCGCCGATCCCCATGGCGGTCAGATAGGCCTCAACGGCAAAGTCGGCGGAACTCTCCTCGTAAATCTTCTTGACCGTCGGCAGATGGGCCGCGCCTTCGAGTTCTCTGGCGATGGTGATCATCTGGTGAACGCCGACCTCCGGCGCGGCGCTCACAAGACGCTCGACGCCGCCGGCCAGGATGAGCGGACAAGCGGAGGCGCAGACGGCCCCGGTCGTCGTCGCCTGGCCCTTCGCCCCGGGACATTGCGGGGAGCGTTCGGGGCAATTGGCGATCAATGTCCGCGCGACCGCGACGGCAAGATGGCGTTCGCGAATGAGCGCGCCCATCTTCACCGCATCGGCGACCGAGCCGCCGCGCGAGGACAGCAGAACCGGCAGGCGCCGGCCGCCCAGCGCTCCGATCGCCCGGGCGAAAAGATCAGCCGTTCCGGGCCGGATCATGCCTTCGGCCGAGATCCACTCGGGGCAATCGAACCCGCATTCGGGGTCGACGCTCATCACCCGGACGATCCGCATCGGCGGCTCGCCGTGCCGCCGCGGCGGCAACCTGAGGTCGGCCAGGGCGCCCCACGGCGCCGCGATGAGGCAGACGAGGACAACGAGGATCGACCGCAGCGTCGTCGGCCGGCGTCCCGCGCGCGGCCTGATCCGATTACGCAATAATATCATTCACTGCTGCCGAGCATCCCGATCCAGCCCGTCGTTCTCATGCCTGCTCCGGCTTTCGCCGCGCAGCCGCTGATATTCGAAAGCGACGAGATTGGGCCCATGCTCGCGTTCAAGCCGGCGCACGATGAAGTGTCCGCGCGCCAGCGTCTGGAAATGGTCGGCGAAGGCGGCGTTGACCGCGGCGCCGCCGATCGCGCCGAGCACCGGCGCGGCCTGGGCCGCGACCTTCTCGCTGACCAGGATGCCGAAGCGGGCCGCGATCTGCGAAATGAGCCGCACGACGACCGGCGCCGAATGTGCGCCAACGCCTTCAGCGGCGACGAAGCGCGCGCTGTCGGTGACCGACTTGGCGAGGGCGGCCCGCACAGCGAAATAGCCGCTTTCGTGTACGGCGTCCTCGTCCTCCTTGCCGCCCAGGGCGAACACCTCGATACAGGCGAGCGCCGCCTGCGGCGCGCTCAGGTCTTCGCCTTCCTCGCGCGCGATCTCAGCGATCGAGCGCAACAGAATCGTGGTCGAGAGCGGCAGCTCGACCGGCAATGCCGCGAGGCCGAAGGCGCCGCCGACCGCTCCCGACGCCGCGGCGGCGAACTTGTGCGCGCGATCGGAGGGGCGCGCCGAGCGACTGAGATCGATGGTTCTGAGCGCGAGCCTCAAGGCGCCGCGCAGCGCCGTCTCGCTCGCATGCGCGACGATCCGCCGGGCGGCGACCGGCAGGCTGCGGCTCAGCGCTTCGACCGGACGACCGACAGACTCGGTCAGGCGCCGGGCGAAGCTCCCGCCTTCGAGATACCCGATGGCGCGCCTCAGATCCTCGGTTTCCTCGCGGCTGAGCCGCGCCGGCATGACCTCGACGGTCGACATGACATCCTCGCTGTGGCGCGCTGTCGCGCCACTGGCCGCAATATAGCGTGCGCGGATCGAGGGCCAAGCCCAGCCGGAAGACGCGCGGAGGGCCAGGGTCAGGGAAAGCGCTACGCCAACGTGATGATCGCGACGAACAGCGCGCCCGCCGCCCAGCAATAATAGGCGAAGGGGCTCAAAGCTTCGAATTCGTGGTTCCGGAAATAGCGCATCAGGAAGGCGAGGCTGAGATAGGCGACGACGCCCGCCACGACGCCGGAGAGCAGCGCCATCGGCCCGAGCGTCGCTCCCTGCTTCAAAAGCTTCGGCGCTTCGTAGACGTTGGCCGCGAGGATGATCGGCGTGCCCATCAGAAACGAAAAGCGGGCGGATTCCTCGTGCTTGAGGCCAGCGACCACGCCGGCCGCAATCGTCGCGCCCGAGCGCGAGATGCCGGGAATGAGCGCCAGACATTGGGCGAAGCCAACCGCGAGCGCGCCCTTCCAATTCAGCTGGTCGAGTTTGCCGATCGAGTCGCCGCCGATCCGGTCGCCGAAATACAGGATAAAGCCATTGATGATGAGAAACGCCGCGGCAATCGCCGGCGTCGCGAACGCGTCGCCGAGCAGCTTGCGGAACACCGAGCCGACCAGCACGGCGGGGATGGTCGCCAGCACGACATGCCAGAACAACCGGCGATCGAGGGCCGACCGCGCGCCGGCGAGGCCGACGAGCGACAGGCCGAAACCGAGCCAGTCGCGCCAGAAGAAGGCGAAGAGCGCGATCGCCGTGCCGAGGTGCATGACGGCGAGATAGGCGAGCCAGTCCGGGGCGCGGAGGTCGACGTTCCAGTTCAGGAGACGCGGCAGGATCACCGCATGGCCGAGGCTGCTGATCGGAAAGAGCTCCGTCACGCCCTGCAGCACAGCCATGACGATCGCTTGGACGGCGGTCACTGACGGCCCTCGCCTGGTCGAAGTGGACTTACGCTGGACGGGCGCGCTCGAACCACTTTCACCTGACGATCAACAGGTCGCGTGCCCGCATTTGTGCACGGCGTCGATCTTTTCCTTCAGCTGATCGTAGCCGACTGCGCCAACCACCAGGTCCTGGCCGACGACGAAGGTCGGGGTGCCGTTGATCTGCAGCTCATCGGCGAGCTGCATCGCTTCCTGCAGTCCTGCCTTGACCTCGGGGCTTTCCATGTCCCTGGCGAGCTTGTCCATGTCGAGCCCGAGCTCCTTGGCGACCGCGAGCGCCTCCGCCTTGCCGACCGGCCCGTGCGACGCAAGCAACTTGGTGTGGAAAGCCCAGAATTTGTCGCCGGGAAGCTGGTTGCGCGCCGCGCTCGCGACCTTTGCCGCCTCAACCGACCCGGGGCCGAGCACCGGGAAGTCCTTCAGCACGATCTTGAGGTTCGGATCGTCCTTCATGAGCTTCGTGACGTCGGGCAGCGCCCCTTTGCAGAAGTGGCAATTGTAGTCGAAGAATTCGACCAGCGTCGCGGTCCCTTTGGGGTTGCCGACCGTCGCCTGGTATTTCGAGCTGAACAGCTGCCCCGCCTCGCCGACGACCACCTTCTGCCGCTCGGCCTCGGCGGTCGCCTTGTCGCGCTTGTCGAGCGCCTCGATCGCCTCCTTCAGCACGTCCGGATTGTTCACCAGATAGTCGCGGATGAAGACGCCGAGTTCCTGCTTCTGCGCCGGAGTGAACTCGTCGGCGCGGACCGGAAGCGCAACCATCGTCGCGGCGGCGGCGAGGGCGGCGAAAGCGAGGGCAAACAGTCTCATCAAGGTCTCCGAGCTCGGTCGCGGCGCATTTTCCGACGACGATCCAAACGCCGCCTTAAGGCTGACGATTGCAACTTTCCTGTGTCCGTTCGAGCCTTCTAGCGGATTTCAGCGATCGTGTCTTCCCGCGCGAGCGTGCTGAAGCGGGTGACTTCCGCGTCGAACTGGAGTTCGATCGTGCCGGTCGGGCCGTGGCGCTGCTTGCCGATGATCACTTCGGCCCGACCGTGCGCGGCCTCCATTTCCACCATCCAGGCGATGTGCTCCTCGGTGCCCGGGCGCGGCTCCTTGTTCTTCAGGTAATATTCCTCGCGGAAGACGAAGAGCACCACGTCGGCGTCCTGTTCGATCGAGCCCGATTCGCGCAGGTCCGAAAGCTGCGGACGCTTGTCGTCGCGCTGCTCGACCTGCCGCGACAATTGCGAGCAGGCAAGGATCGGAACGTTCAGCTCTTTCGCCAGCGCCTTCAGGCCGGTGGTCACTTCGGTCAGTTCCTGCACGCGGTTTTCGGCGCGGCTCCTCGAACCGGTCATCAGCTGCAGATAGTCGATGACGAGCATGTCGAGTCCCTTCTGCCGCTTCAGCCGCCGCGCCCGGGCGGCGAGCTGGGCGATGGAGACGCCGCCGGTCTGGTCGATGTAGAAAGGGATCTGCTGCATTTCGGCGACAGCGTCGGCCACGCGACGGAAATCGCTCTCGGTGATGTCGCCGCGGCGGATCTTGTAGGAGGCGACGCCGGACTGCTCGGCGATGATCCGGGTCGCCAGCTGCTCGGCCGACATTTCAAGCGAGAAGAAGCCGACGACGCCGCCGTTGGCGGTCTCGACCACGCCGTCGGCGCGGGTGCGCGCCTGATGAGCCTTGGCGATGTTGAAGGCGATGTTGGTGGCGAGCGCGGTCTTGCCCATGCCCGGGCGTCCGGCGAGAATGACCAGGTCGGACGCCTGCAGGCCGCCCATGTAGCGGTCGAGGTCGGAGAGGCCGGTTGCAATGCCGGAGAGCGATCCGTCGCGCTCGTAGGCCTTGGCCGCCATGTCCACGGCGGTCTTGAGGGCGTCGGAAAAGCGCTGGAAGCCGCCGTCGTAGCGTCCCGTCTCGGCGATCTGGTAGAGGCGCCGCTCGGCCTCCTCGATCTGGTCGCGCGGGCTCGAATTGACCGGCGCGTCATAGGCGACGTTGACCACGTCCTCGCCGATCGAGATGAGCTCGCGCCGCATGGCGAGATCATAGATGCCGCGCCCGTAGTCGTAGGCGTTGATGATGGTCGTCGCCTCGGTGGCGAGGCGCGCAAGATATTGCGGCACGCTGACGCCGCCGAGATCGTGCTCGCCGAGGAAGGTCTTCAGCGTGACAGGCGTCGCGAGCTTGCCCGCCCGGATCATCGATCCCATGATCTCGAAGATGCGCCGGTGGATCTCCTCGACGAAATGCTCGCTCCTGAGGAAATCGGAAACGCGGTCGAACGCGTCGTTATTGATCAGGATCGCGCCGAGCAGCGCTTGCTCGGCCTCGAGATTGTGCGGCGGCGTTCGGTAGAGGCGGGCCTCGGTCTGGCGTTGCGGAAATGCCTCGATGGTCGCCATGGGCGTTGAACGCGTCTCTCGAATGGGTCTGGAAGCGAACGCGAAACGCATGCACGAGGCGAATCGGCGCTTCCCATCAGAATACGCCGCCGGGCGCGAGCGAGAAAGTCGCCCGCGTCGTTTTCGTGCGCCATTGTGAAGAGGAGCCGATCCCTAAGTCTGATCTAACGCGGCGAGCCCGCGCCGCCAAGAGCTGCAGCCACGGGAATGCAGCTTGTCCCCGATATCCACCCGCTGAGAATCGTTGCGCTTGACAGCGGCGGTGATTCGCGGCGCCGAAGCCGATCTGCAATACCGTCGCCGGCGCTTGCGCCTGGCGTTGTCGAAAGCCTGGAGAATATGGAGTTGGCGCGACCCCGCGCCAAAAGCTCCAGCGCGTAGAATCCAGGAGGATCGCTGCGTCGCAAAGGAAAGAGACCCGATCTTCTGCCCGGCGGGCGCCGGGCGCTATCTGCAGAGGCGCTTTTTCGCTTCCGCGTATTCGCGCTTCAGGCGCGCCACCAGTTCGGCGACCGGCTGCACGGATTTGACGGCGCCGATGCCCTGTCCGCTGCCCCAGATGTCGCGCCAGACCTTGGCTTCGGCGGCGCCGCGCGAGATGAAGCTCATCGTCGACTTGTCGCCCGCCGGCAGGTTTTCCGGATCGAGCCCCGCGTTGACGATCGATGGCTTGAGATAGTTGCCGAAGATCCCGGTGAAGAGGCTCGAGCCGACGACAGCGGACGCATCGCCGGCGACGATCGCCTCTTTATAGGCGTCAATCGCCCGCGCTTCCTTGGTGGCGATGAAAGCCGAGCCGATATAGGCAAGGTCGGCGCCCATCGCTTCAGCCGCCAGGATCGCCTGGCCGGTCGCGATCGCGCCGGAGAGCAGGAGCGGCCCGTCGAACCAGGCGCGGATGTCCTGGACGAGGGCGAAGGGCGAGATCGAGCCGGCGTGGCCGCCGGCGCCCGCCGCGACCGCGATCAGCCCGTCGGCGCCTTTCTCGATCGCCTTGTGGGCGAAGCGGTCGGTGATGACGTCGTGCAGCGTCGTTCCGCCATAGCCGTGCACCGCGGCGTTGACGTCCTCGCGCGCGCCGAGCGAGGTGATGACGATCGGCGCCTTCCACTTGACCGTCAGCGCCATGTCCTCTTCGAGCCGCGCGTTCGACTTGTGCACGATCTGGTTGACGGCGAAGGGCGCGGCAGGGCGCTCCGGATGCGTGCGGTCGTGCGCGGCGAGCGCCTCGGTGATCTCGTGCAGCCATTCGTCGAGCTGCGAGACCGGCCGGGCGTTCAGCGCCGGAAAGGCGCCGACAATTCCGGCCTTGCATTGGGCGATCACCAGCGCCGGATGCGAGATGATGAAGAGCGGCGCGCCGACGGCTGGCAGCCGAAGCCTGTCCTCGAGAATGGCCGGCAGCGCCATCTTTGGTCCCTCTCTTGCATTCGTTCAGGCTTAAACCGATCGCCGCCGGCCCGGCAAGCGCCGCGGCTTCAGCAAGCGCCGCGGCTCGGCAAGCGCCGCGGCTCCGGCTTGGCTATCGCGGCTTGGTCAGCCATTCGCAGCGGGACCTTCCCTGTCCGTCGCGCGCCAGCAGCGTGGCGAGCCAGGGCAGAAGCGCGCGGGCCTCCTCGATGAGGGTATGGGGCGGATTGACGACGAGGAGACCCGCGGCCCCGAGCGGTTCCTGGCCATGCGCGCCGGGCTTTCCTGGCCCTACGTCCAGTTCGAGCCTCAGGATGTCGGGCGCGCCGAGCGCCGCGACCGAATTCAGGACATGGGCGTCGGCCCTGGCATCGCGGATCGGCCGCCACGCGACATAGGTTCCGCCCGGCCATTTGCGGAGCGCGCCCATGAGCGCCTGCTCGACGCGCTGCGCTTCACCAGGCTCTTCGAACGGCGGGTCGATCAGAACGACGCCCCGCCGCTCCTTTGGCGGAACATAGGCGTTGAGCGCAACGAAGCCGTCCGTGCCGACGATGCTGAGGCGCGCGTCGCGGCCGAGCGCCGTCACCAGCTTCTGGCGCTCTTCCGGGTGAGCCTCGCAAAGCGCGATGCGGTCCTGAGGCCTGAGGAGCGCCTGCGCGATCGCCGGCGATCCCGGGTAGGAGAGAGGCGCGCCGCTCGCGTCGCGCCCACCGACCGCCGTGAGATAGGGCTCGATGAGCGCCGCGATCGGCGCGGGCGGCGAGGCGCCGAAGAGGCGGCCGATGCCGTCGCGCCATTCCGGCGACCGCCGCGCCTCGGCGCTCTGAAGATCGTAGCGGCCTGCGCCCGCGTGCGTATCGATGAAGCGCAACGGCGCGTCCTTCCGCGTCAGATAGACGAGGATGCGGGCGAGGATCGCGTGCTTCATCACGTCGGCGAAACTGCCGGCGTGGAACGCGTGGCGGTAATTCATCTCTTCAGTCCCGCCCCGCCGTATCGGATTGCGCCGGCGAGCGGTTCAGCGGACCGGCGCGACGACGATCGAGCCGCGATGGCACGTGTGGCCCGCGACCTTCGGGCAGGTGGCGAAGGCCTTGAGGTCCCTCGACAGGCAAACGCGAACATCGACGAGTTCGCCGTGCGCGCAGGTGACCGCCATGCTGTCGGGCGTGAGATTCGCATTCGCCGCGATGAAGGCCTGCTCGATGTCGTCCGGCGAGACGCGCTGCTGCTCGCGCGGGGTCTGCAACATCGTCGGAATGTTGAGTTGGCTCCGGACGTAGCGGACGGTGGCGAAATAGTCCGCCGCGCTCAAGCCCGTGCAGGTCCCGTGCGTCAGATACTCGTGCAGCGCCAGGCCCCGGGTTGGATAGAGCGCGTCGGCGGCGGCGAGGTCGGCGGGCGCGACCTCCGCATCGGGGTCGCAGTCCTCGGGGTTCTGGCTCATGCGATCGTTGGGCCAGAGCCCGTGCACCACGAAGGCGTCGCCTGATCCGGGAGCGCATTGCTGCGGCGACTTCTCGTCGCCGCCGAGGTCGCAGAAGCCCGGCGACCACGAGAGCGTCATGACATAATAGTCGAACGGCAAGGTCGCGGCGGCGGGAGGGACTTGCGCTGCGGCCGACGCCGTCAGGCCAAGGAGCGCGAGGGCGACCGCCGCGCCGAGCCCGGTCGAATTCGACATTGCGCGCATATTCATCGGCGTCTTGTCCGCCTCTAATAACGCGCCTTGAGGCCGAGCTTGCGCAGGGGTTTGTACTCGCCGATCACCCGTTCGATGATCGGCCGGAGGACGAGGCAGTCGGGGGCATAGGCGCGCATACGATCGAGGCCGACGACGCACCATTCGACCCCCCAGCTCACACCGATAATGCCGGCATTGGCCGCGATCGAATAGACGACGCTGCGCGTTTGCGTACGATCCCTGATGACCGTGTTCGGATCGACCATTTCGCCGCGAGCCATGCAATAGCGGCGCGGGATGTAGGAGAGGCCGTTGGCGCGGAAGCCGATTTCCCTCACCTGGTCGAACCCGCCGATGGCGTGAACGCCGCCCCAATAGGTCCGTTCGGTCTCGCCGAAGCGGGACTGGATCCGGTTAAGGACGTCCGCATCGTCGCATTTCGGCAGGATGGCGAAGAACGGCGCCCAGCGCGCCTCGGCCGGCGTTCCATAGATCGAATCCTGGGCCGGGCCGCTTTGGGCCAAAGCCAGCGAGGGCAGGGCGACGAGCAGCAGCAAACCGAGGATCGCGCGAACCATTGGTGCTCCCCTTCCCGCGTCCGGAAGTCGCCAAACGCAGCCTTCCGCGACCGGCAGGCCGACAATGCGGCGCGGCCCACGGCAAATCAAGCGCGCTGACCCGGCGCTCGTCCTCCGGCGTCTCAGTTCAGCCGGTTCTTAATTCCGGCGATCTCGCGCGCCACGAGTTCGGCTCCGGCCCCGGCCTGCATCTGGTTGCGCAGCACGATCTCGGCCGCCTTCGCGGCGTGATCTGCGGCGGCGGCGCGCACGTCCGCTGCGGCCTGCGCCTCGGCGAAGGCGATCTTGGCTTCGGCCTGTTTGGTGCGGCGGGCGATGAAGTCGCCCATGCGTTCGGCCGCCTCCTTGGCGAGCTGTTCCGCCTGCGCGCGCGCTTCCGCCACGATTGCGGCGGCGTTGGCCTCGGCTTCGGCGGTCCTTCGCTCGAAACTCGCGAGCAGCGCCGTCGCCTCGGCGCGCAGCCTGGCGGCCTGATCGAGCTCGGCCTGGATCGTTTCGCCTCGGGCGTCGAGCCCCTTCAGGACCATGCGATGGACGCCGAAATAGAAGAGGATCCCGACGAAGACGAGAAAGGCGAGCAGGACAAAAACTTCGGCGTCGCCTGTCATGCCTCGGCTCCCAGCGACTTGACCGATTTCGACCGCGGCGGCGACGGCCTTGGGATCGGCGGGACGACCGCCGAGCCGTTCGACGATCGCGCCAGCCGCATCGCGGGCGATATCGGCGACATTGGTCATCGCCCGCGCGCGGGTCTCGGCAATCTGACGCTCGGCCTCGGCTAGTTTGGCGGCGAGTTGGTCCTCGAGCGCTTTGCGCTTGGCCTCCGACTCGGCCGCGAGCTGGTCCCGCGCGGCCTGGGCCGTGCTCTGCGCCTTGGCGCGGGCTTCGGCCAGCATCCTTTCATGCTTCGCGGCAGCCTCATCGGCCTGGTGCTGCATCCGTGTCGCGTCGTCGAGATCTTTGGCAATACGCGCCTTGCGGTTCTCGATCACCGTCCCAATTTGCGGCAGCGCGCGCTTCGCCATGTACCAGTACAGAATGCCGAAGGCGATGAAGAGCCAGACGATCTGCGAGGGGAAGGTGCGCGGGTCGAAGGGCGGGAAGACCTCATGGCCGACGCCCTCGTGGCCGACTTCGGCGTGCGTTGTAGCGGGCTCAGCCATCGGCGGTCCCTGAAAAACGACGGGTCGCGGAAAACGCTCCTTCCGGCATCAGCAGGCTCGCGTCCTGGCTTAGACGGCGAACAGGAGCAGGAACGCGATCAGGAGCGCGAAGATGCCCAGCGCTTCCGTGACCGCAAAGCCGAAGATCAGGCGGCCGAACTGGCCGTCGACAGCCGACGGATTGCGCAGCGCGCCGTTCAGGAACTGGCCGAACAGCGTACCGACGCCGATGCCGGCCGCGCCGGTTCCAATGGCGGCGAGGCCAGCGCCGATATATTTGGCTGCGACGGGATCCATTCTGTAACTCCTGTTCCGATTCGTAGGCTGCTTGCCTGGGCTTTGCGCCGGTCAGTGACCGCCGGGGTGAAGCGCGTCGTTGAGATACATGCAGGTCAGCATAGCGAAGACATAGGCCTGCAGGAACGCGACGAGCAATTCGAGGGCTTCGAGCCCGACCGCCATGGCGAAGGGCAGCACGGCGAACACCTTCATAACCGCGCTCGCGCTGAGCAGCATGATGACAAAGGCGCCGAAGACGTAGAGCGTGATGTGTCCCGCCAGCATGTTGGCGAAGAGACGCACCGAGTGGCTGACCGGGCGCGACAGGAAAGAGACGATCTCGATCGCCACCACCAGCGGCAGAATGTAGATCGGCACGCCGGGCGGCACGAACATACTGAAGAAGTGGAGTCCGTTGTCCTTGATGCCGAAGAACACGACGGTCAGGAACACCAGCAGCGCCAGCACGGCGGTGATGACGATCTGGGCCGTCACCGTGAAGGAGTAGGGCAGATAGCCGAGCAGGTTGCAGAGCAGGACGAAGAAGAAGATGCAGAAGACGAAGGGGAAGAACCGCATCCCCGCTTCGCCGGCCGCCGAGCGCACCATGCCGGCGACGAACTCATAGGCCATCTCCGCCATGGCCTGCATACGGGACGGCACGCCGGAATTGCCGCGCGCGCCGATCGCTGCGAGCAGGCAGGTCAGGCCGACGGCAAGCAGCATGAAAAGGCCGGAATTGGTCAGCGAGACGTCGACATGCGCAACGTCGATCGGGATGACCGGATGGATGGAGAATTGGTGGATCGGATCGATCGCCGGTGCGGGTTCGCTGGCCACGTTTAATCCTCGTCATCGTCAGCCCCGCCCGGAGGTCCGACGGACCCGTTGGAGCCTTGCCGCCTGCTTTGCGAGACGTCCAGCGCTCCCCCCGAAGCCGAGCGCCGCACGTCTTTATCCGGCGGTTCTGTGCGAGACAAGGGCGAATTGTTGGCGGAAGCGCCGCCTTTTGGCGAAGTCACGCGGATCACGTTCCAGACCCCGGCCGCGACGCCGATCAGGAAAAATACGATGATGAAGGCCGGTTTGGTGCCGAGCGCGCGGTCGAGGACCCAGCCGATGCCGGCGCCGACCAGGATCGCCGACACGAACTCGCTGCCTGCCCTGAGGCCCATCGACATCGCCGATCCCATGCCGTCGGCCTGAGGCGGCCGCTCCTGCCGCGGCGGGGGAGGCGGCGGCGTGCGGCCCTTGAGGTCGCCGGCAAGCCTGTGGAGCCGCGCCCTCAGCGCGTCGTCATCGTCCCGGTCTCCAGGGCCCGAACTCATGCGGCACGCCCTCGTTGCACACGAATAGAGGTCAGGCGCTTTCGCTGGAGAAGTCAAATCGTGAGGCCGCCCTCCTCACGGAAAGCCCTTGACGACCGGGCGCCGCCACGCCCCAAACCACCTGGCCCTCGGCGACGGACCGCGGCGCCGCCGGCTTCAATTTGTCAAAAAGGCTTCCCGGAAATCGCCCGAACTGTTGCGGCTTGGATAGGGCTCGCTTGGCGTCGGCACGGCGAGATGAGCGCAAAGCGGCTCCCAGCCATCGCCCAATTTATGCACCAACAGGCGTTCCGGCGGAACCGTCTCCATCACCGCCCTCACGTTGGCTTCGTAGACGGAGATCGCATGGGCGCGCTCGCCAGGCCGTCCGCCAAACACCTGCCTTGCGATCAGCGCGAGGCCGAGCGATTCGGGGTCGACGCTCTTGTTGACGCCAACCAGGATCGTCTGCTCGAAGCTCGCCCACCAACTCTCGGACGGGCGATAGGTGAGGATAACCCGCGCATCCGGATAGAAACTGATGAGTTCGCGCCAATAGTGCGCCGAGGGCCAGTCCAGGCAGGATGAGTAGCCCTGAAGCGCCTGGTCCCAATCCGGAGCCGCGCCCTGTGCAAGCGCGCGCCAGAGACGTTTCTGATCCTCATTCGCCATCACTTCTTTCATGTGGTGGCACGGCCCGAAGCCGAGGATGGTCAGGGCTTCGCGCATCGAATCCGTTCCCGTCCGCCCGAATCCGGGTCCGATCACCTTGATTGACATGTCGGCATTCCCCTCATTTGCGCCGCCGCAAGTTAGCCGGCTGGAGCGAGCGCAGTCGAGAAATAGCGTTCGAGCACGCGGGCATAGATGCGCGCGAGCCCCTCGAGATCCTCGAGCGCGACGCGCTCGTCGACTGCGTGGATCGTGGCGTTCGGCAGGCCGAGGTCGACGACCGGGCAGACCGCCTTGATGAAGCGGGCGTCGGAAGTGCCCCCGCTGGTCGAGAGCGCCGGGCGCCGTCCGGTCACGTCCTCGACCGCCGCGGCGACGAGATCGGTGAACGGACCGCGGGGCGTCAGGAAGGCGTCGGCATTGCTTGGATCGAAGGCAAGCGCAAAGCGCCTGCCTTCCGCGGCGGTTCTGACCCGGCGGTCGATCTCGGCGCTGAGAGTCTCGACCGTCCAGGCCGGGTTGAAGCGGATATTGAAGACGAGCCGCACCTCGCCCGGAATGACGTTCGCCGCCGGATTGCCGACGTCGACGCTGACGACCTCGAGATTCGAGGGATCGAAGTCCTCTGCGCCATGATCGAGCGGCGGCGACAGGAGGGCGGTCAGTACAGGCGCCAGCGCCCGGATCGGATTATCCGCGATGTGGGGATAGCCGACGTGGCCCTGGCGGCCGTAGAGGACGAGACGGCCGGTCAGCGAGCCGCGCCGGCCGTGCTTGATCGTGTCGCCGAGCGCCTCGACGCTGGTCGGCTCGCCGACGATGCAATGGTCGAACCGCTCGCCCCGGGCGAGCGCCCAGTCGAGAAGCTTGACCGTGCCGTTGACCGACGGGCCTTCCTCGTCGCCGGTGACAAGGAAGCTGATCGACCCTTGAAACGGGCCCCTGGCGACGAAGCCCAGCGCCGCCGCGGCAGCCGCCGCGAGGCCGCCCTTCATGTCGCAGGCGCCGCGGCCCCAGAGCAGGCCGTCGGCGACCGTCGCCGAGAACGGATCGAAGCGCCAGCGCTGAAGATCGCCCGGCGGCACGACGTCGGTATGGCCGGCGAAAGCCAGGTTCGGCGCGCCCGCGCCGAAGCGCGCGTAGAGATTGAGAACATCCGGCGTCCCGGGCGCCGTAAAGGTCACGAGTTCGACGGCGAAGCCGGCCTTAGCGAAAAGATCGGCGAGCCAGGGCAGCGCGCCGCCGTCGACCGGCGTCACCGAGGGAAAAGCGATGAGCGCGCGCGCGATGTCGAGCGCCGAAGGCGGGGAAGCCGTCATCCTCCACCGCGCAAGCGGGGGAGGGGGACCATGCGAAGCATGGTGGAGGGGGCTGCGCCGCTCTCGATCATCGCGGCAGCCATCCGAACGACGCGGTCGGCGGTTTCATCGAGCGCCGTCAATACGTCGGCGGCGGCAATTCGCGCAATCGTCACGCCCCGCGCTTCGAGAAACGCGCCGCGGCGCTGGTCGCGTTGCGGTCGGTCGCCTGTTTCGTGGACCCTGCCGTCGACCTCAACGGCGAGCCGCGCCCTGGCGCAGTAGAAGTCGAGCACGTAGGGCCCGATCGGATGCTGTCGCCGGAATGTCGGCATTCCCGTTGCGCGGTTTCTCAAACGGCTCCAGAGCATCGCCTCCGGCGGCGAGAGACCGCGGCGCAAACGGCGGGCGGCGGCGATGGTTGCTGGCGGCGCTCTCATTTTAGCTTCAGGCTTCCCCCCTCCCCCGCGCTTGCGCGGTCCCCCTCCCCCGCTTCGCGTCGCTTCGCGGGTGAGGAAAGGCGGCGCTCTTACTCGCGCCGATGCCGAGCGCCGAAGGTCGACTCGTCATGAAGCGGGCTGTTCTCCTCCACCGCGCAAGCGGGGAGCGGGACCATGCGAAGCATGGTGGAGGGGGCCTCAGCACTGCTCTCGATAATGGCGGCAGCAACGCGAACAACGCCGTCGTCGGTTTCGCCGAGCGCCGCCAATACCTCGGCGGCGGCAATTCGCACAATCGTCATGCCCTGCGCTTCGAGAAACGCGTCGCGGCGCTGGTCGCGTTGCGGTCGGTCGCCTGTTTCGTGGGCCCTGCCGTCGACCTCAACGGCGAGCCGCGCCCTGGCGCAGTAGAAGTCGAGCCCGTAGGGCCCGATCGGATGCTGTCGCCGGTATGTCGGCATTCCCGTTGCGCGGTTTCTCAAACGGCTCCAAAGCATCGCCTCCGGCGGCGAGAGACCGCGGCGCAAACGGCAGGCGGCGGCGATGGTTGCTGGCGGCGCTCTCATTTTAACTTCAGGCTTCCCCCCCTCCACCGCGCTTGCCCGCGGTCCCCCTCTACCCCGCTGCGCGGGTGAGGAAAGGCGGCGCTCTTACTCGCGCCGATGCCGAGCGCCGAAGGTCGACTCGTCGATGAAGCGGGCTGTTCTCCTCCACCGCGCAAGCGGGGGAGGGGGACCATGCGAAGCATGGTGGAGGGGGCTGCGCCGCTCTCGATCATCGCGGCAGCCATCCGAACGACGCCGTCGGCGGTTTCATCGAGCGCCGTCAATACGTCGGCGGCGGCAATTCGCACAATCGTCACGCCCTGCGATTCGAGAAACGCGCCGCGGCGCTGGTCGCGTTGCGGTCGGTCGCCTGTTTCGTGGACCCTGCCGTCGACCTCAACGGCGAGCCGCGCCCTGGCGCAGTAGAAGTCGAGCACGTAGGCCCGATCGGATGCTGTCGCCGGAATGTCGGCATTCCCGTTGCGCGGTTTCTCAAACGGCTCCAAAGCATCGCCTCCGGCGGCGAGAGACCGCGGCGCAAACGGCGGGCCGCGGCGATGGTTGCTGGCGGCGCTCTCATTTTAGCTTCAGGCTTCCCCCCTCCACCGCGCTCGCGCGCGGTCCCCCTCCCCCGCTTCGCTGGTGAGGAAAGGCGCCGGCGCCTCTCACCTTGGCCGCATCTCGCGCACCGCCGCCGCCCAGTCGAGGCCAACATCGTAGATCGGCGGCTCGGTGTTGGAGAGCAGGTTCCACAGGCCGGTGTTCGGGCTCCGTTTCAGCGCCTTGATCAAGACCCGCCCGTCGCTCAGGCCGCAGACGCACATGCGGCCAATAAGACTTCTCATCCGGCGGGTTGCGGATGTCGTCGTAGAAGACGAGCCAGTTGTCGAACAGCGCGCCGAGCGAATGGCCGCGGATCTGCACCGCGACCGTCATTGGCTTGGCGTCGAGCGGCGCCTCGACTTCGTCGAACGGCCCCTGTCCGTCGGCATAGAAATGCGCCACTGCGCCGGCCCCGACAAAGCCGATCAGCGGCGCCTTCGGGATCATCTTGCCGCTGCCGCCGCCGACGAGTCGCGGCGGCTCTATGCCGAGATATTCGGCGACGATGGCGATCTCATCAGCCCTCAAACGGCGATGGCCGTTGAGGAGGTCAGTGACTGCGGATGGCGAGCGGCCAAGCGCCCTGGCGAGGCCGCTACGCGTTTTGCCGGTGTGCTTCAGTCCGGCGCGAATCCAATCGACGGTCAATGTTGGCAAACCCCTGGTTGAGCCGAGGAGCAGATGAGCCTTGGGCGCCGACTCTCGGCTTCAGTAAATTGACGCCGTTCCGGTTTAACCACGATTTCCGAAAAACAGCAATACCGAAATACAGAAAGTTGACATGAGATTGCGTTTTTCCCAATATGAACAAAACAAGAACACTCTGCCACGCCGCTTTTCCAACGACGAGGACTGGTTTCATGACCGCACCCGTTCGCCCGCCCCGCAAGCCGCCGAAGCAGGACACCGAACGGATGGCGTTGATGCGCGCCTCGGGCCGCCATCTCAAGGATCTGAAGCGCGCGCATGGGGTCCCGCCGGCCGATGTCGCTGTCAATATGCGCCGGACCCCGCGCTTCGTCGCCCCTATTCTCGAGGCCTCGTATTGCACCTCGCCGGCGGCGCTTTGCGCCGAGCTCGTCAAATCATGAAGGCCTCTCGTCCCCCCTTAAGGAGCGCGCGGCGCTCGCCGCGGGAACTTGTCGACGCCGTGCAGGAAAGGCTGGATGCTACGCCGGAGCGCCTTGCGCGCGCCAGGGACGCGGGCGAATCGCCGACTCGCGACGCCGACCGGGTGCGCCGCATTCTCGACCCCTTCGACGTGATGCGGGCCAACCGCGTGCTTGCGCCGCACGATCCCAGGCTCAACGACATCCGCTGGCTGGTCGGCGAATCGCTCCGCCGCACCCATCAGCGCGCCCGGCTCGACGCCCTGCGGGCTGTCGCCCCCGACAGGCTGGGTTCGACCGGCTTCGGCCCGCGTCCAGGCCTGCCGCAATCGGAGGCGGCGCTGCATGCGCGCGACAAGCTTCGTGAGGCCGAGGACCGCGTCGGTCCGGCCGCCTGGCCGATCATCACCCGCATCATCATCGAGGGCGCTGGCGTGCGGGAATGCCGGGGCTTCGTTCCCGAACTTGCGACCCCGTGGCGCGCCGACGCCGTCGTCGCCGACCGCCTCCGGGTGGCGCTCGACAGGCTTGGCGGCCTGATGGGGGTCACTGGCCGCGGTCCACGCCGCGACGACATAGCCTGAATGGACCCGGATGTCCGCGGGCGCAAATCCGAAAGATTGCCGCGGCCGCGAGCAGCGCATGCGCAAAGCTTCATTGATAAATACAGATACACGAAGTTATTAAAAGTGATTTAGTGACAAATTCTGCCGGTTAACCCATTGAAAGAAAGAAGTCGCGACCAAGCCGCCGCCTCTGCCGAAACGGAGCTTGGCATCGCCTCTCAGTAGTAGTGGACCACGATGACCATGCGGTAGTCGAGCAGCGGTCCCGCCGGCTCCCGGTCGAGGCCGGTCGCGATCGGGAAGACCTCGACAGCGATTTGGCGCGCCGGAATGCCATCGCGCTCGAGCTCCCTCATGGCGGTCTGCGCCCGTTGGTTGAGAATGGGGATGCGACGCGCCGGATTGTCCGGCAGCCCGAGGACGCCGCCGATTTCGACCTGTGTGATCGTATAGGGCGCGGCGCCCGCGACGATATCCGAGACGACCAGCCGCCCGCGCGGGCTCAAGGCTGTTCCCCGCCAGTCCTCATGACCGAGATAGAAGGTCTTGAACTCGGGCGCGAGCGCGCAACCGCCGAGCGCAAACGCGACGAAGCCCGCGACGATCGCGCCTGCCCTCATGGCCCTTGCCCCCTCTTTCGGCGGCCAGCACGCGCTCAGCCGTGCCAGGCGGCGACCGTCTTCAGCGTCGAAAAGCCGTACAGCGCCTCGAAGCCCTTCTCGCGCCCGTGGCCGGATTTGCCGACGCCGCCGAACGGCAGCTCGACGCCCCCGCCCGCGCCGTAATTGTTGAGAAACACCTGCCCCGCGCGAAGCGTCCTGGCGAGCCGCATCTGCCTTCCGCCGTCGGCTGTCCAGACCCCGGCGACGAGCCCGTAGCCCGTGCCGTTGGCGATCGCCGCCGCCTCCGCCTCGTCGGCGAAAGGAATGACCACCTGCACCGGCCCGAAGATTTCCTCCTGCGCCAGCCGATGGTCCGGCCTCACGTCGGCGAACAGCGTCGGTGCGACATAGTGGCCGCCGCCCGGCGCGTCCTCGACGATCACGCCCTCGGCTGCAGTTCTGAGATCGGCGCCCTCCCTGAGAAAGGCGGAGACGATCGCCTTCTGCCGCGCCGAGATCAGCGGGCCGACGTCGAGATCGGCCTCGGCGGGCCCGACGCTGAGCGACCGGTAGCGTTCCGCCATACGGTCGACGACTTCGGCGTAGCGTGAGCGCTCGACAAGAATGCGCGAGGCGGCCGAGCAGGTCTGCCCGGCATTCTGGATGCCGGCGTTGACCAGGAACGGCAGGGCGCGTTCGAGGTCGGCGTCGGCAAAGACGAGTTGCGGCGACTTGCCGCCGAGTTCAAGCGTCACCGGCGCGACATGGCGGGCGGCCGCCGCCTGGACCAAAGCGCCGACGGCGACCGAGCCGGTGAAGGAGAGATGCCGGACGCCCGGATGGGCGGCGAGCGCGGCCCCCGCCTCTTCGCCGAGCCCCGGCACGACATTCAGCGCCCCGGCGGGGAAGCCCGCCTCGCGCGCCAAATCGGCGAGCGCGAGCGACGTGACGCAGGCCTCCTCTGCGGGCTTCAGGACGCAGGCGTTGCCCATCGCCAGCGCCGCGCCGACGGTGCGGCCGGCGATCTGCATGGGATAGTTCCACGGCACGATATGGCCGGTGACGCCATGCGGTTCGCGCAGCGTGTAGACCGTGTAGCCATCGAGATAGGGGATCGTCTCGCCCGTCAGTTTGTCGGCCGCGCCGCCGTAGAATTCCATGTAGCGCGCCATCGCTAGCGCATCGGCGCGGCCCTGTTTGATCGGCTTGCCTACGTCGAGAGCCTCGATCCGCGCCAGCTCCTCGGTCCGCTCGTGAATGAGGACGGCGAGCTTCATCAGCAGGCGTCCGCGCTCGGCCGCCATCATCCGACCCCACGGACCGGCGAGCGCCTGCTCCGCCGCGGCGACCGCCGCATCGACGTCTGCGGCGCTCCCGCGTGCGATCGCGCCAATCTCGACTCCGCGCGACGGATCCTCGATCGGCAGACGCTCGCCCGACCGGGGCGCGACCCAGCGCCCGTCGATGAAGCACTTATCGGTCTCGAACCAGGCGAGCCTGAAGGCCATCTCTTGTCGCACCCTCATCCGGCTGGCGCTGGCCACCTTATCCAGAAACCAGGGGGTCGCGCTCGCTTCGGTTTACCGGAGAGGCTGGGGCGAGGGGAACCTCACACCCCGCCCCAAACCTCCTCGGCGATCTCGACCAGGCGTGCAAGCTTGATCCATTGATCGGCCTCGCTGAGGTCGTTGCCATGGGCGGTCGAGGAGAAGCCGCACTGGTGGCTCAGCGCGCATTGCTCGAGCGGTATGTATTTCGTCGCCTCCTCGATGCGCCGCTTGATCTCGTCCTTGGGCTCGGCGGCGGCGCGTTTGGAACTCATCAGGCCGAGCACGACCGTCGCGCTCTTCGGCGCAAAGCGCAGCGGCGCGAAATCGCCCGACCGCTCGTCGTCGTATTCGAGGAAGAAGCCGTCGATCTTCATCTCGTTGAACAAGATCTCGGCGACCGGCTCATAGCCGCCCTGAGCCACCCAGGCGCTCTTGAAATTGCCGCGGCAAAGATGAACACAGATCGTCATGTCCGCGGGGCGGTCGCGGATCGAATCGTTGACGAGCTTGCAGTAGAGCCGCGTCAGCGCGTCGGGATCGTCGCCGCGGGCCTTGGTCCGCGCGCGAATCTCGGGGTCGCAGAGATAGGCGAGGTTGGTGTCGTCGAACTGCAGATAGCGGCATCCGCGCGCCGCGAGGTCGCCGACCTCCGCGCGGTAGGCGGCCGTCAGGTCGTCGTAGAAATCTTCGAGGCGCGGATAGACCGCCTCGCTGATCGCTTCGCGGCCGCCGCGGAAATGCAGCATCGAAGGCGCGGGGATGCACACCTTGGGCATCCGCGTCGTCACCGACTTCAAGAAATCGAAGTCCGGCCCCTGGATCGGCCCGGCCCATCGGACCTTGCTGCCGACATGCATGGTCGGGGGCCTGAAGCCGACTTCCGTGCCGTCGCTCTTGCGGAAGGTGGCGGCGAACTCGCCGTAACGCGTCTCGACCCCCTCGAGCCGCTCGAGGAAATCGACATGAAAATAGGTGCGGCGAAACTCGCCGTCGGTGACGCCCTTGAGGCCGACATTCTCCTGCGCGCGCACGACCTCGCGGATGCACTCGTCCTCGATCGCATGCAGTTCCCCCGCCGCGAGCCCGCCGGCGGCAAACTTCTCGCGCGCCTCGTGGAGACGCTCTGGACGAAGAAAGCTGCCGACATGATCGGCGCGAAAGGGCGGACGGGGCAAGTTTTGTTTCCTCCGGGCGGCTAGTCCTAGGATCATTGTCACGTCACGCAAGGCTTTGGCAACCCGAAGGCGCTCAGCGTCTGGCGGCGAAGAACGTCCTCAGAATCGCCGCCGCCTCGCTCTCGCGAATGCCGCCGTAGACCTCCGGTGCGTGGTGGCAGGTGCGCTGGCTGAAAAAATGCGGTCCGTGGTCGACGGCGCCGCCTTTCGGATCGGGAGCCGCGTAATAGAGGCGGCGGAGACGGGCATGCGACATTGCCCCGGCGCACATGGCGCAGGGCTCGAGCGTCACATAGAGATCGCAGCCGGCCAGGCGTTCGGAGCCAAGCTTCGCCGCCGCCTCCCGGATGGCGAGGAGCTCGGCGTGGGCGGTCGGGTCCGCAAGCTCGCGGATTCGGTTGCCCGCGCGCGCGATGATGGCGCCGTCGAGAACGACCGCAGCGCCGACAGGGGATTCGCCGCGTGCGGCGGCTGCGCGCGCTTCCTCGAAAGCGAGGCTCATCGCGTCGCCGGCCGTAGCGGCTTCGTTCGAGGCCATGGCGCACCCTGCTCGCGGACACCCGCGCCTTATCGGCGCTTTTTCATTTGGCGGGCTGACGTGTTCAGGCTTAGGACATGGGCTCGCCTCGGGCAACCGGACGCGACCCTGGATCGGATGGTGGCCGACGATGAGCGAGGAGACTAAGGCGGCCGCGGAGATTCGCGAGGGCCAGCGCATCGCCAAGGTCATGGCCCGCGCGGGTTTATGCTCGCGTCGCGACGCGGAAGCGTGGATTGCCGCTGGCCGGGTCACCGTCAACGGGCAGGCGCTCGACAGCCCGGCGTACAACGTCAGCGCCGCCGACGACGTGCGGGTCGACGGCGAGCCGCTGGCCGCGCCCGAGCGCACCCGGCTGTTTCTCTTTCACAAGCCGCGCGGCCTCGTCACGACCGCGCGCGACCCGGAGGGCCGCCCGACGATCTTCGACGCCCTGCCGCCGGTCCTGCCGCGCGTCGTGGCGATCGGACGGCTCGACATCAACACCGAGGGCCTGTTGCTGCTGACCAACGACGGCGGTCTGGCGCGGGTTCTGGAGCTGCCGGCGACGGGCTGGTTGCGCCGCTATCGGGTCCGCGCGCATGGGTCGATCGATCAGGCCCAGCTCGACGCGCTGGGCAACGGCCTCACGCTCGAAGGCGTCCACTATGCCGGCATCGAAGCCCGCCTCGATCGCGAGCAGGGCTCCAATGTCTGGATCACCATGGGCCTGCGCGAGGGCAAGAACCGCGAGATCAAGAAAGTGCTCGAGCATCTTGGCCTGACAGTCAATCGCCTCATCCGGGTCTCCTTCGGCCCGTTTGAGCTGGGCGACCTGGGCGAGGGCGAGGTGGCGGAAGTGCGCTCCCGCGTGCTGCGCGACCAGTTGGGTGTGAAACTGGCGCGAGAGGCCGGCGTCGATTTCGATGGGCCGCTGATTGAGCGGGCGCCGCCGGCGCCTGAGACCAAGGACAAGGGCCAAAGAGAGCGGGCCCCTTTGAGCCGCGGCGGCACGCCGACGCGAAAGCGCGGTCCCCGCGACGACAGGCGCGAGCGCCGGTTCGAGCGGGCGGAGGCGTCGCCCCGCAAACCGATGGCGCCCTCCGCGCCGGAGCGCCGCCGCAAGCACGTGTCGGCGTTGCGGGCGGAAATCGCCGCCGACGCGGGCAGCCAGCGCAAGCGCGTCGAGCGGAGCGCGACCAAGGACCGCAAGGGCCGGACGATCGCCGTCGAGCGCGTCAAGCCGGCCGGCGCCGCGGGGCGCGATGGCGGCGCCGAGACGCGCGGGAAGGTTCCGAATGCGGCGGGAAGTCGCCGCGGACGGAGGTCAATGGCCGGCGAGTCGCACGAGGCGCACGAACGGCCTAGGCGGCCCGACTCCCGGGAAGCAAGACCCACGCGAGACCGCGAGGGCCGGGAGTGGAAGCCCCGTTCGGATCGCGCACAGCGCAGCGCTCACGCCGAATTCAATCCGCGCAGCCCGGATTTCAAGAGGCGTCACGAAGGCGCGCCCCGACGCCGCTCCGATCGAGTTCGACGAGCCGCATCGGCGAACGGGTCCGCGATCGGCGCGGGAGAATTCCGAGGCTCGGGGCAAGCGCGCCTCTCGCGACGAGCCGGCGCCCGAGCGCAATTTCCACCGGAACCCGGCTGAGCGTGGCGGCGGTAGCGGGGGCGCCGGCCCGCGGCCAAACCGGTCGCCCCAGCGGCCTGGCGGGCAAAGGCCCGGCGACGACCGCTCGAATCGTCCCGGCGGCAGGCCGCGACGTCCTCCGCCGAAACGCTGAACAATGATGCGGGTTGTCGGCGGCCGGCTGAAGGGCCGCCTTCTCGCCGCTCCATCGTCGCGGCTCGTACGCCCGACCTCGGAGCGACTGCGCGAAGCCATGTTCGACATTCTCGAGCATCGTTATCCGGGTCACGTAGAGGGCGCCCGGGTCGTGGATCTCTTCGCCGGCTCTGGCGCCCTGGCGATCGAGGCGCTCTCGCGCGGCGCTCAATTCGCGCTGTTTATCGACAACGCACCGGAAGCGCGCGCGCTGCTGCGCGCCAATGTCGAAGCGCTGGCGCTCGGAGGGGTTACCCGCATCTGGCGAGCGAACGCAGCCAAACTCGGCGCCGCGCCCGCCGGGGGGCCCTTCGGGCTTGCCTTCCTTGACCCACCCTACGGGCAGGACCTCGCCGGGCCGGCGCTCGCCTCTCTGGTCAGGGGCGGCTGGCTCGAGGCGAACGCTCTGTGCGTCGTCGAGGAGGCCGCCAAGGCGGAGATCGTTCCGCCGCGCGGGCTCTTGCTCATCGATCAGCGCGTCTATGGGGACACCCGGATCGCAATTCTCGAGCAGTCGGTTGAACCGGTTCCGCCTACTGCGGGTAGGGGTTGACATAGGTCCCGACGAGGCTCGATTCACCCTTCCGATGACCGTTCAGCCTGGCGTGCAATTCGGCAACGGTCAGTCCGGGCGGCAACTCTTTCGGATCGAGATCCGTCGCCACGATCTGAAACAGATAATGATGCGGCGATCCAACTGGCGGGCAGGGGCCGCCAAAGTACGCGAGCCCTTTGCCGCTCTTTCCGCCGACGAACTTGTCGCTTTGCTTGCTGACTTCCCCTTCCGCAAACGAGGTCACGTCGGCGGGTACGCCGTAGGCGACCCAGTGGACGAAGCCCGCTCCAAAACCCGCGTCCGGGTCGAAGACGACAAAGGCGAAGCTCCGTGTTCCCGCCGGGGCGTTGGACCATGACAATTGCGGGGCGACGTTGTCGCCCTTGCAGTTTTGGCCGCGGGCGGGAATGTCGCCGGTCTCCTTCGGAAGGGGCGCGCCGTCCTTGAAGGTCGTGGAGCTGAGAGTGAACACCTCGGCCGCGGCAGCCGAAGGCACGGCGAACAGCACGGCAAGCAGAGCCGCCGCCATCGGTTTGACCGTCATCTTGTCGTTTCCGTCTGACTCGAGATCCTTGATCTAACGTCGGCCCCGGCGAGGCAAGAACGCCGGCGCGTCGGACTCATTGTCAAGCGCCCGGCTCTTTGCGAGGCTAATACGTGCGCGGACGAGAGCTTCGGAGAATGGGCATGGGCAAGTGCATTGCGCTCCGGTTCGGCGCCATCGCGTCGCTGGCCCTCGCGGGGTGCGCCGAGGCGCCGGATGTCGATCCGATCGCCCAGCAGGCGATGATCGGCCTTTCGAGGCAGGACATCTTCGCCTGCATGGGCGAACCCGTCGGACGCCGGTCGCTCGGCGAGGGCACAGAGATCCTGACCTATGCGAACGGGCGAACGTCGACCGATACGCCCCCGTGGGCCGTCGGCCTAAACTTCAGCGCGTGGGCCCCGCCGGCCCCTTGCGACGTTCAGGTCGTCTTGACCGCTGGGCGGGTCAGCCAGGTGGGTTACGTCATGCCCGACGGTCGTGGCCTGCCTTCGGGTCGGCAATGCTCTTTCACCGTCCAGGCCTGCGCGCGACGCAGGCAATTGCTGTAGCGCCCCGATAAGCGAGCGGAAATCATGTCCCGCGCGGAACGGCTTCTCGGTCTGATGCAGAGTTTGCGTCGGCGGCGGGCGCCGGCGGCCGGGGCGGCGCTGGCCGAGGAACTCGGCATCTCGCTCCGCACGCTTTACCGGGACATCGCCGCGCTTCAGGCTCAGGGCGCCGAAATCGAGGGCGAGGCTGGGTTTGGTTACGTGCTGAAACCGGGATTCATCCTGCCGCCGCTGATGTTTACCGTCGACGAAGTCGAGGCGCTGGCGCTCGGAGCCCGGTGGGTCGAAGGGCATTCTGACGCCGGGCTCGCCCGGTCGGCGCGCGACGCGCTCGGCAAGATCGGCGCGGCGCTCCCGCCCGAGCGCGCTGCATCCCTCGACTGGCCCACGCTGCTGGCGGGTTCGACGTCTGCGAGCGAAGCGGAGGTGGCGGCGCTGCCGCTCGTCCGCCAGGCGCTGAACAAGGAGCAGAAGCTCCGCTTCGCATACGCTGACAAGCACGGTCGCGCTTCGGTCCGCGTCGTGTGGCCGGTCGCGATCGGATTCTTCGATTCTGTCCGTATGCTGGCGGCCTGGTGCGAAACGCGCAATGCATTTCGCCATTTCCGCCTCGACCGAATGTCGACGGTCGAGGCGCTCGAGGAGCGGCTGCCGAGAGCGCGCCGCACGCTCTTGCGCGAGTGGCGCCGCGGCGAGGGCTTGGACGGATAGAGCGTGACGCGACGGGATCGAACCCCGCTCGTCAGGGCCTCAGATCTCGCGACGACAAATCTGCCCGAACGCCCCCTCTTCAGGGCGGGCGGACCAGAGGCTGAATCGACCCCGTACCGATTCAATTGCAATCGGCCTCTTTCAAAGACTTAGGCGCCCTTTTCCGCAACACTCGAAACTTGTGGCGGGTAAATAACCTAAAGTATCATGTTTTATTTTTGAGATTCTGCTGAAGCGCTCCGGTCAGAACAAACTGAGCTGCGCCTCCAACCGGGGCGCCGCGGGCGCAGGCTTGCGGAAGAGGTCGGTGCGCAGGCTCGTCTTCGTCTCGCCATAGCCGAGCCGTCGCGCCGCCATCTCGAAGCGCCGTCCGATCATCCAGGCATAAGGTCCGGAGCCCGCCATGCGCCGTCCCCAATGGGCTTCATAGTCCTTGCCCCCGTGCATGGAGTGGATGAGCGACACCGAGCGCTTGAGCTTGTCGGGGAAGTGAACCTGGAGCCACTCGCGGAACATGTCCCTGAGTTCGAGCGGCAGGCGAAGGACAACATAGCCGGCCTCGCGCGCGCCTGCCGCATGCGCGCGGGTCAGGATCATTTCGATTTCCGAGTCGTTGATCGCCGGAATGACCGGCGCCACCATCACCCCGGCCGGCACGCCGGCGTCGTTCAGCGCCTCTATCGCTTCCAGCCGCTTTTGCGGCGTCGGCGCACGCGGCTCCATCTTGCGCGCGAGCTCGCGGTCGAGCGTCGTCACCGAGAGGAACACCTTGACGAGACGGTCCCGGCCCATGTCGCGCAGGATGTCGAGGTCGCGCAGGATGAGATTGGATTTGGTGACGATGCTGATCGGATGGCGGGCGCATTGCAGCGCCTCCAGCAGCGAGCGGGTGATCCGGTACTGCCGTTCGATCGGCTGATAGGGATCGGTGTTGGTTCCGAAGGCGATGGGCGCGGGCGTGTATTTGGTCGCCGCCAGCTCCCGTTCGAGGAGAGCCACGGCGCCTTCCTTGGCGAACAGCCGGCTCTCGAAATCGAGCCCGGGAGAAAGCCCCATATAGGCGTGGGTCGGGCGCGCGAAGCAGTAGAAGCAGCCGTGTTCGCAGCCGCGGTAAGGGTTGATCGACCGGTCGAAGGATATGTCGGGCGAATCGTTGCGGGTGATGATCGCCTTCGGCTTCTCAAAGGTCACCTCGGTGACGAGCGGCTCGGGCGCCTCCTCGCGCGTCCAGCCGTCGTCGAACTCCTCGCGTATCTGGATCTCGAAGCGGCCGGAGGCGTTGGTCGCGGCGCCGCGCCCGCGCCGCCGCTCGCCGGGGAGGATGCGCTCCGCGATGGCGGAGGGGCTATGACGCGGATCGACCGCGGATTGGGCTCTGGCGTTCATGACGAGGTTCCGCAGAACAAAACATGAACAAACAGATAGCGCTCGCTCCGGGGCCCGTCAAGACCGTCTCACGATGAAAACCAGGGCCGCGTTCCGAAATGCGCTAGGCCGGCCGCCAGTTTCCGTGGAAACCGAACGGAACCCGACGCGGCAGTTTGGCGACCCCGATCGGCCCCGCTTCGATCGCGCCGGCGTCGAAGACGGCAAAATCGCTGCGATCCTCCGCGGCGCGATACACCACCGCGACGACCCATCCATCGCCTTCCGGCGCATCGGCCGAGCGGGGGACGAAGACCGGCTCGCCCGGCGCATCGCCGCCCGGGAAGACATAGGTCGCCCGCCTTCCCGTTTTGAGGTCGACATGGGCGATGCCGTCGAAGGCGCTCCCATCGCGCCCGCCGGTCCTCGCGGCGAACCAGCCGTGCCGGTAGCTGGAACCGGACCGCCGTTCGTCGAAGCGCGGAAATTCGCCGGCGAGGTCATCGAGCGGTTCGCGCTTGATCGTGTCGGACGCCCCGGCGAGGTCGAAGGTCCATCGGACCAGGCGCGCGGACGGGCGTTCGGGCATGGAGCCGTCGGCGTTGGGGAACAGCGGCGCGACCGGATATTCCATCACGTCGGCGAAGATGTTGTCGTCGTCTTCCCAGGCGTTCATCGGATGGAAGACATAGCAGGCGTCGGTGGTGAACCAGCGCATCGTCTCGACGCCGGCGTCGCGCGCCATCACCCCGATATGCGCGCCCTTGTCGGGCTCCCAGGCGTACGCCGGGCCGCCGCGCATCGCCCGATCAAGATCGCCGGTCAAGGGCAGGATCGGAAAGAGCGCATGCCGCCGGGTGACGAGGAAGTCGTGCACCATGCTCGAAAACGGCGCCTCGAAATCGTCGCGCCGCGTCACGCAGCCCTGCGCGTCCGTCACGCCGTACGACATGGTCTTCGAGAACCACCCAGCCCCGACCGAGTAGCCGAACCAGACCATTTCGCCGGTTTCCGGATCGATCTTGGGGTGGGCGGTGACGCGACCCCTATAGGGCTCGACATAGCCGCGCGATTCGAGGCTCTCTGGAATCGAGTTCGAAGGGCTTGTGCGCTTCCTCGAGCGCCATCAGACGACCGGCGTGCCAGACGATGTTGGTGTTGGCGACGCCGCTGTCCTTGCCCGTCACCGAAGGGTCGGCCGCCCGCGGGTCGAACCCGCCGAACAGAGCTTTTCCGGCGGCGTGTTCGAGCTGCCATTTCGGCGTACGGACGTAGCGATTGCGATAAGCGACCTTGCCGCCCTCGACGAAGAAGGCGTGGATCATACCGTCGCCGGTGAACCAGTGGTAATGCCCCCGCGGCTCGAACTGCGGATTGGGCCCGTTGCGGTAGAACGCGCCCCTAAGGGCGGACGGAAACTCTCCGGCGACTTCGAGGTCGTAATCGTCCTCGCTGCGCACCGGCGCGAAGTTGCCGGACAGATAGGAATTGGTCGATGGCGATCCGTTCATGTCGGCGTCTCCCCGGGGCCGCCAAAACACCGGTTGGGTTGGATGCCCTTCAGCGAAGAATGCGCCCTCAAACTCCATCTTTCAACGGCGCGGGCAGGATAGACTGGGACTTCGCCACGCGCATTCATCCCGGTCGCGCCGATTATGGAGAGCGCAACCGACGATATTCATCAGGGCGAGCGCTCCCTTCCGGGACCGCTCTTTAGGCAATCACTGCGCGAACGTGTCGCAGGAGCTGATCTGACCGGTCTTCAAACCGGCCGTCAGCCATTTGGCGCGCTGGGCCGAGGAGCCGTGGGTGAAACTGTCGGGCACGGCGTAACCGCGCGCCGCCGTCTGCAGGCGGTCGTCGCCGATCGCCTGCGCGGTCGCCAGAGCCTTTTCGACGTCGCCCTGCTCGAGAATCCGCCACTTCTGGTTGGCGTTGGCGGCCCACACGCCGGCAAAGCAATCGGCCTGAAGCTCGACCCGGACCGACAGCGCGTTGGCCTGGGTCTGGCTTACGCGCTCCTTGGCGGCATCGACCTTGTCGAGAATGCCGAGCAGGTCCTGCACGTGGTGGCCGATCTCGTGGGCGACGACGTAGGCATAGGCGAAATCGCCGCCGCCGCCGTATTTGTCCTTCATGTCGCGGAAGAAGGAGGTGTCGAGATAGACCTTCTTGTCGATGGGGCAATAGAAGGGACCCATCGCCGCGCGCGCTCCGCCGCATCCCGAGCGCGTCGCGCCGTCGTAGAGCACGAGCGTCGCCGGCACATATTGGACGCCGGTTTGTTGCGGCAGCACCGTCTTCCAGACGTCCTCGGTCTGGCCGAGCACGTGCGACAGGAACTTCCGCATCGGGTCGTTCGGATCGGCGGCGGGTCCGGTCGTCGCCGGCTGACTGTAGGAGCCGGCATCGTTGCCGTGAGTCACCATCTCGGCGCCGCTCATCAGCACCTGCGGGGAGATGCCGGTGAAATAGCTGATCGCGAAAATGATGATGATCGCGCCGATGCCGAGGCCGCCGCCGCCCATCGCCAGGCCGCCGCCGCCTCCGCCTTGGCCGCGGCGATCTTCGATGTTGGAGGAAACGGGCGTATTGTCGTACTGCATGAC
>CAWGBJ010000024.1:0-202491 GCA_963820795.1 uncultured Alphaproteobacteria bacterium | reverse complement strand
TCGCCCAGGCCGCAAGGGTCTGGAAAGCGCCGCCGCCCCCCTGACGCTGTCGCCCGACAGGCTCTGTCACGGAAACGGCGGCGCGCTCTTTTTCGTCGATGGGTGAGCGATTCTCCAAGTCAGACCGGCTGACAGCCGCCTTGCATCAAGGCGCCCGAGACTGGACGACAATTGGAGCGGCGTGCTGGGGCGACGGCCGCAGCGCCGTCTGCGCGGTGGGAACCGGCCCGATCGAACCGACGAGGTAGACGAGCAACCACAGCGCGACGCCCGTCAGCAGCACGATCGTCAGAGGGAGCGCGCTGCGGTCGTCGGTCAGATATCCGCGGTAGTAACCCGCGTGCTTTCCGATCCTGTCCATGGCGATCTCCATCACTCCGATCCCTTTCCGCTATCCGACGGTCGGCTCCCCGAGGTTCAACACCGGGCGCCACTAACCACAGGACATGCGCTTCCGCTGTGACGCGCGTCACACGGCGGGCGCCCAAACGGAAGTCTCTCGCGCCCGCTTCTGCGTGCGCCGCATTTTTGACTGGCTTTGCCAACTCAACTAGCGTCCGCTCCATGGATTCCGCCGGCTCTCGCCGGCGATCGAGCTTTCGTCGGTGGATTCGCACGCCCTCTCCGAACGACGGCCGGTCCTGGACTGGAATTCCGACCTCTGCATGAAGTTCGAGGACCAGCAACGAAGGTTTGATCCGAAGCGGGAATCAGGGTTAGCGTCAGCGGACGGCCGGCATGGCCGCCGGAGAGCGCATTCGCGATGCTTCAAATCCACGTCATCCTGAGCGTGATCGGAATCCTCTCCGGCCTTGTCGTCCTGTACGGCCTGCTGTTCGGTCGACCGTCCGGCGCCTCGACCGCGGTTTTTCTCGTCACGACGATTTTGACCAGCCTGACCGGCTTTCCGTTGCCGCCCTACGGTTTCGACCCGCCGCGCGCCGTCGGAGTGATTTCGCTTGCGCTGCTGGCGGGGGCGGTCGTCGCCTATTACGCGTATCGCCTGGTTGGCGCCTGGCGCTGGGTCTATATCGGCTGCGCGGTGGCGGCGCTTTATCTGAATGTCTTCGTCCTGGTGGTGCAGGCGTTCCTGAAAGTGCCGTTCCTCAAGGCGCTCGCGCCGACGCAGTCGGAGCCGCCGTTCGTCGTCACCCAGGGCGTCGTTCTCCTGGTTTTCATAGCGCTCGGCGCATGGGCGACGTCCAGATTTCATCCCGCGGACGCGGCGAGGGCGTGAGCGGTCGGGGTTGACGCAAGTCAGAGCTTCGGCTGAGGCGCCGACGTGAGCCTCACCGAGTCGTCGCTCCCGTCTTCCGCCTTGCCGTCGCGACATCAGCGGCGGACACCCCGTCGCCGTAGGCATTGCCGAAGTGGGTACGGACGTAGTTGATCACGTCGGCGGCCTGCTGGTCGCTCATCATCTGGCCGACCGGCGGCATGCCTCTTTGCCCGTTGAGGAGCAATCCCTCCACATAGTCCGCCGAGGCGAGGCTCTTGTTTTCCTCGAGCGCGGGATAATCGGCGGCGCCCTTGGCGCCCTGTGCATCCGGCTGGTGGCAGCCGGCGCAGACACTGGCGTAGAGCGCGGCCCCGCCCTGCTCCTCGAAGACCTGGCCGTGGCTCAAACGAGGAGCCGACGAAGGCGCCTCGGCGAAGGCCGCCTCGGAGGGGGTAAGGAGCGGGAAGAGGAGCAGGGCGCGTCGGGCGTTGCTTAGGACGATGCGGAGCGCGCTCATCGGGTCGCCAGGATCCGTTTGTGCAGTCGGCTGATCGCGTCCAGCGCCGACAGGATCGCGCCCTCCTGCCAGGCCGGGATGTAGGAGGCGTGCTCGCCCGCCAGAACGATCCGGCCGTCGATCTGGCAAAGATCGTTGTAGTGATCGCGGCGCGCCGCATCCGTCCATTCGCCCGCGCAACCGAGGGTGAAGGGCACGCGATGCCAAGCGACCGATATGCCGGTTTCGAACTCGGCTCGATATTGCGGATGGATCTCAGCGCCGCAGGCCAGCGCCGCCTCGATTCGATCGGCCGGCGACATCGCGGTCAGCTCGTAGGCATTCGGGCCGCCCCAGGTGTAGCCGCCGAGCAGCACGCCCTTGCCGCCGGCATTGAGGCGGCCGCTTGGATAGGCGATCTGGCGGATGGGCAGGTTGGTGTAGGAAACGCCGCCGAAGATCCGTTCGTCTTCCTCCCAGAAGCGGCGCTTGAACTGCAGGCCGGTCTTGACCACGGAGGCGTAGGGAACGGCGTCGATCGCCGCCTTCATCGGGGCGGAGACGTCGATGTCGAGCTGGCTCAGGATCGAGAGCGGTAAGGCGCAGACGCACCAGTCGGCTCTGGCTTCCTCGACGCCAGCGCCGCGGTCGAGAGCCTCGAAGACGACGGCGACGCCGTTCTCGTCCTGATGGATCTCCATGACCTTGGCCCCGTAGCGGATGACGTTCGGGATCTGGCGGGCGAACGCTTCGCCGATCCTGCCCATGCCGCCGACCGGCTGGAACATCGTCGTCTGGAAGTCGTAGAGCGAGAAATTCTGCAGGCTGCGCCACAGGCGCGACGTCAGGAGATCGTGCAGGCCGATAGGCTCGCTGTCGATTGGCTCGGCGTCGAGGCCGCCGCCGGGATCCCTCGCGTAGCCGCGGAACGCCGAGGCGATGTCGCCGGCCTTGTAGCGAAAGTCGTCGTCGAGGGCGCCATGAGCGCGCAGCGCCTCGAGCAGGATCTCCTGGTCCTCTTTCGACACCGCTTGGTCGAGCGCGCCCTGGCGCGTCGCCTTGGCGAGAAGTTCGGCGGTCGCCCCGTCGAAGTCGGCCTTGATCTCCCGGATGCGCTGCGGCTTGCCGCCGAAAGCCGTTGTCGCGTGGAGAAAGGCGTTGTGGTTGAGCTGGATGAACGGCTCGAGCGCCACGCCGAACCTGCGACAGTAATCGAGGATCGCATGGTGGTGGTAGGGGATGCGCCACGGCCCCGGGTTGAGATAGAGGCCATCGTCGAAGGCGCAGCGCTGCATCGCCCCGCCGAGCTCGACATAAACGTCGCCGCCGCGCAGCGTCCAGTTCCGGCCGCCGGGGCGGCTGTTGTATTCGAGGATCTGAACCTTGTAGCCGGCGCGGCGGAGCTCGAAGGCGGCGGTCATGCCGGCGAGGCCGGCGCCGAGAACGAGGACCGAGGCGCCCTTCGGGTCGCCCTCGAGCCTGATCGGACCGCGGTACGGCGACTCGGCCGCGAATCCGAGGCTCGACATCGCCTGATACATCGCCGAGCCGCCCGCGACCGCGCCGATCAGCGAAAGGAGATCGCGCCGGCTGGGGCGGCCGAGGGCAGGATCGCTCATGGCGAAGTCATAGTCTTCGGATGTCGCGTTTTCGAGTCCGGGCGTCTGAAATCGGGTTCCCGACAAGGGAGATTGCAGACAATTGCAGGGGCTAAGCAGATTTCTTCAGCGACCCCAACGAATGGACCGATGAAGGCGCGGTTCGACTGAACTTTCACCACGAGCGACGCGCGTTCGCGGAAAACGAGATTCCGCCTGTTACTCCCTGCCAACAGGGCAAATCGCTTCCCGCCGCTCTCGAGCGAGTGCACAAATCCCTCGCCTTTCATTTGGTTGAGCGAATTTGCTCGTGTAGGGGAAAGACGGAGCAGGGAGATTATCCCGCCTGTTAGGCCGATGAACAGGAGGGGAGCGCAAAGCGGAAAACCGACTTCATGGGTCTGCTGGAGAGCGCGACCGTCAAGAATATCCAACGAAGCCGCCGGGTGCCGGTCCCGGCGTGCGTTTCGCGCGAGGATAATGCCGTATCTGCTTGATTTTACTGGGCAAGATGGGGCGGACCGGTTGCGTCACGAAGCGCTCGGCCGAAGCGGCATGGGCGGCTCGTCGACGACCGCAGGAGATCCGGTCTCTTCCGCCAACATCGAATGCAAGATCTCGAATCCGACGGTATAGTTGCCGTGAACCGTCGACCAGATTTGCTCATAGAAGGGCAGGTCCTTCGGCTTCGGCCTGGCGACCCGAAACTCGAAATGCGTGCCGCCGTTTTCCCGTTCGTCGAACGTATAGGACATCAGGATTTTCGGCGCCCCCGGGATCGGCAGCAGGGTCGTGACGGTCGCATAATTAAACGGGCGCCAGTCGACGATATCCTCGATGATGGCGTCCTTGCCGTGCAGGCAGTGGTTCTGCGTGCCGGCGCCGCGCCGGCCTTTGACGGCGTTCTCGACGACGCCGTCGCTTCGCTGCCAGCGCGGGCGTTTAGTGGGCGAGGTGACGACTTCCCAGACCGCCGACCGGGGCGCGGCGAAATCGGCGTCCATAACCGCGAAGGCGTCGGCACGCTCAACGACGGTCCGGGTCGTCTCGGTTTCCCGCGCCCAAGCCTGCTCGAGGTCGCGAACCCAGCACTTGGTTTCGCCGATGACGTCGATCGACTCGGTATGTTCGACGAGGCCCTGCGCTACGGGATCGATCCCCATCGCACGCACGCAGGCGTCGGAATAGAGCGCGTAAGCGTGCGCGCCGAACCTCTTGTTGACGTCGTTTTTTAACAGGCGGTGGATCAGAATGACGTCGCGGCCGGCGAGTTCCTCCCGCCCGGCCATCTTGTGTTTGATAAAGTCGCCGTAGTGAACGACGAATTTCACGTCGAGGTCTTGCATGCGGCTGCAAGCCCGGCACTCGCAGCTGGTGGCCTGCCTTATATTGCGGAGCCGCCGCCGGAAGGCGAAGTAGGCGGCCTCGATCGAATCCTGCAGACGCGAACCGTCGACATTTTCCGTGACGGCATAGACGAAGGCCGCGTCGCCTTCGAATTTGGCGAGGCGGAACGGCGGACGGAGCGCTCTGACCAGCGTATCCATGATGTCGGCGATGATGTCCTGGGCGTGATCAAGCTCGACGCCGGAGACGAAGGTCGTGTAGCCGGAGATGTCGGCGATCACGAAACAAGCCGATTCCGCTTTCGGAAGCATGGCAGGCTCCGACCCAGCAGCGACGGCGCGCGGCGGGTTCCATCAGCTCCGACCGCCGGAGCTTGCTTATGTTTACCACGCAGTCGGCGGATAAGCGAACGGGCGGCCCGCGGCGTCGCCAGACCGACGCCCAAACGAGGCCCTTGGGCATTTGACATCGTCGCCCCGCACGCCTAAGAGGCGCGCCTTCGTCAGGTTCTCGCCTCGTCGATCCGCTGACCGATCCGCTTTGCGATCGGCGGTTCCCGTCCGGCAGCGCGTCGCGCCCCCGGGCGCGATTGGCGTTGGTCTCGAAACACGGAGATCGGAGAACAGAGGGCGGAAAGGATGATTATATTGTCGTCCGTTATCGGTCGTCCGCTGTCTGAACAGGAGTAACGCATGTTCGAGAGCCTGTCCGAAAAGCTCTCCGGCATATTGGATAAGCTCACTGGCCGCGGCGCCCTCTCGGAAGAGGACGTCAATGCCGCCATACGCGAGGTTCGCCGCGCCCTGCTCGAGGCCGACGTCGCGCTCGAGGTTGTGCGCTCGTTCGTCGATCGCGCCCGCACGCGAGCGGTCGGCGCCGCGGTCATCAAGTCGGTCAAGCCGGGGCAGATGGTGGTCAAGATTGTCCACGACTGCCTGGTGGAGACCTTGGGCGGCGAGTCGCAGGCGATCGACCTCAACGCGCCGGCGCCGGTCGCGATCATGCTGGTCGGCCTGCAGGGCGCGGGCAAGACGACAACGGCGGCCAAGATCGCCAAACGCCTCTTCGAGCGCGACCGGCGCCGGGTGCTCATGGCCTCGCTCGACGTCAAGCGCCCCGCGGCGCAGGAGCAGCTCGCGGTGCTCGGGACGCAGGTCGGGGTCGACACGCTGCCGATCATTTTCGGCCAGGAGCCGGTCGCCATCGCCAAACGCGCCGAGCAGGCGGCGCGGCTGCAGGGCTACGATGTCGTGCTGCTCGACACCGCCGGCCGCACCCATATCGACGAGCCCTTGATGGCGGAGATGGCGGAGATCCGTGCGGCCGCGCGGCCGCACGAGGTCCTGCTCGTCGCCGACGCGCTGACCGGCCAGGACGCGGTCAATCTGGCGAAGCACTTCAACGAGCGGGTCGGGCTCACCGGCATCGTGCTCACTCGCATGGACGGCGACGGCCGCGGCGGCGCGGCGCTGTCGATGCGCGCCGTCACCGGTCAGCCGATCAAGCTGCTCGGCGTCGGCGAGAAGATGGACGCGGTCGAGGACTTCCATCCGGCACGCCTCGCTGACCGCATCCTCGGCATGGGCGACATCGTAAGCCTGGTCGAGAAGGCGGCCGAGACGATCGACGCGGCGCAGGCTGCCCGGATGGCCGAGAAGATGCGCAAAGGCGTCTTCGACCTGAACGACCTCTCCGAGCAGCTGGCGCAGATCGAGAAGCTCGGCGGCATGGGCGGCATCATGGGGATGCTGCCCGGCGTCGCCAAGATCAAGGATCAGCTGGCCTCGGCCAATCTCGACGACAAGTTCGTCAAGCGCCAGCGGGCGATCATCTCCTCGATGACGCCGAAGGAGCGGCGGAATCCCGATATCCTGAAGGCCTCGCGTAAGAAGCGCATCGCCGCGGGATCGGGGGTCAATGTCGAGCAGGTCAACCGGCTCTTGAAGCAGCACCGGCAGATGGCCGACATGATGAAGGCGATGGGCGGGGCGGGGGCCAAACGCGGGATGATGGGCAAGCTCGGGCAGATGATGGGGATGGGCGGCGGCATGCCGATGCCGACGCCCGAAGAGATCGACGCTCTGCAGAAAAAGGTCGGCGGCGGACTTTCCGGCGGACCAGGCCGCGGGCCTAGCGCGCCCGGCATCCCGTCGGCTCCCCCGCCGGGCGCTTTCAACCTGCCGCCGCAGTTCCCGGGCTTCGGCTCCGGCGCGCCGAAGTTGCCGGGCCTCGGAGGCGGCTTCAATCCGTTCGGGGGGAAGAAGAAATGATTCCCAGGATTGAAACCGAGCGCCTCATTCTTCGGGAGGAGTGCGAAGCGGATCTCGATCCACTGGCCGCTTTCTACGCCGATGAGGAATTGTCGAATTCTGTCGGCGGCCCGCTGAACCGGGACGACGTGTGGGGGCGCATGGCCTTCAACCGCGGCCACTGGGTTCTCTGCGGCTTCGGGAATTGGTCGCTCGAAGAAAAGGCGACCGGGGACTACGTCGGCTGGTGCGGCCTCTGGTTCCCGGAAGGTTTTCCCGAGCGCGAGGTCGGTTGGGGCCTGATGCGATTCAAACGGGGGCGCGGCTACGCCGCCGAAGCCGCGACGCGCGCACGGACTTACGCTTACGAAACCCTCGGGTGGGAGACCGCGATCAGCCTCATCGCCCAGGACAACCTTCGCTCGATCCGCGTCGCCGAACGGCTCCGCGCGACTTTCGAGCGTGTCACTCAATACCTCGGGATGGATTTCGCCATCTACCGCCATCCGTCCGCGAGAGGCCTTGCGTCGTCATCGAACGCAATCCACTGAAAGGAAGATAAGCGCATGTCCCTGAAAATCCGCCTGTCGCGCGGCGGCGCCAAGAAGCGCCCGTTCTATCGGATCGTCGTCGCCGACTCGCGCATGCCGCGCGACGGCCGCTTCGTCGAGAAGATCGGCACCTTCGATCCCCTGAAGGCCAGGGACGACGCGGGCCGCGTCGCGCTCGATCAGGAGAAGGCGAAAGCCTGGCTCGCCAAGGGCGCACAGCCGACTGATCGCGTGCTCCGGCTCCTCGACGGTCTCGGGATCGCCACGCGGGAAGCGCGCGTCAATCCGGAGAAGGCCAAGCCGAGGAAGAAGGCGCAGGAGCGCGCCGCCGCGGCCGCGGCCGCCGCCGCCAAGGCCGCCGACGCCGCCGCGGCCTGACGCTCCGGACCGAACAAGTGCGTCCGGGCGGCCTGGTGCTCCTCGGGGTGTTTGGCGCGCCGCAGGGCATTGCCGGCGAAATCCGGATCAAGGCCTTCACCGGCGATCCGAAGGCGGTCGGCGCCTACGGCCCGCTGACTGACGCCGCGGGCCAGCGCGTCTTCGCCATCGAGCGCCTGCGCCCGGTCAAGGGCGACATGCTGGCGGCGAAGCTGAAGGGCATCGAAACGCGCGAGGCGGCGGCGGCGCTGACCGGGGTCGAACTCTTCGCCCGCCGCGAACGGCTGCCGCCGACGATGGGCGAGGAATTCTATTGCGCCGACCTCGTCGGCCTCGAGGCAGTGACGCGCGAGGGCGCCCGCCTCGGGCGGGTCAGCAGCGTCAGCAACTACGGCGCTGGCGACATTCTCGAGATTGCGCCGGACGGGGGCGGAGAGACGCTGCTGATGCCGTTCACCCGAGCGGTCGCGCCGGTCATCGACTTCGACCGCGGGGAGATCGTGATCGAGCCGCCCGAGTTGATCGAAGATTGAGCCCTGAGCCCCGCATCGGTCGCATTGATTTTTTTTCGGCGGCGCCGCAGAAGGTTGCGCGGCCGTCATTTCCGCCTTCGTTTGAAGGCGGATGAAGGTCCTGAATTTCGCTTTTGATCGGCGCGCCGCAGAGTCGCTCGAGCCGCCCGATTGGTTTTATCGGCCCGCACCCGCGACGGAGGCGCATCGATGGCCCATACCCCTTCCGAGGCCGCTCCGGACGCGCCGGATGCGACCCTGCACGAGCCGGCGCGGCGTGATTTTCTCTATCTCGTGACCGGCTCGGTCGCGGCGGTCGGCGCGGCGGTGACGCTCTGGCCGTTCATCGACCAGATGAACCCGGACGCGGCGACCATCGCGGCGGCCGGCCCGGTCGACATCGACATCAGCCAGGTCCAGGAGGGGCAGCGGATGGTGACGCTGTGGGCCGCCCGCCCGGTGTTCATTGTCCATCGGCCGGCGTCGGCCCTGAAGGAGCTGCAGGACCCGAAGCTCTTGAGCCAGCTTCGCGATCCCAATTCGGACAATTGGCAGCAGCCGGAATACGCCAAGAACTGGCACCGCTCGATCAAGCCGGAATTCCTCGTCGTCGTCGGCATCTGCACCCATCTCGGCTGCGTCCCGCTCTACGAGCCCAATCCCAATAAGACGGACCCGGCCCCCGATTGGCTCGGCGGCTTTTTCTGCCCGTGCCACGGGTCGAAATACGATCTCTCGGCACGCGTGTTTCAGGGCGTGCCTGCGCCGTACAATTTGCCGGTGCCGCCCTACCACTTCCCCGACGACAAGACCTTGCGCATCGGCCAGAACCCGCCCGGGCAGACCTACAACTTCAGCTCGATCCTGCAGGTGTGAGGTTGCCCGACGTCGCCTGAAAGCGTGTATGTTCATGTGTACAAGCTCGCACGCGCGGTCCCGGAGATGGCGTCGTCCGCCTTCACCATTCGAGTCGACGAAGCCGACAAGGCCAAGCTGGAGGCGCTCGCGCGCAGCACCGGCCGCAGTCGTTCGTTTCTCGCCGCCGAAGCCATTGCCGAATATCTTGCGGTCAACGAATGGCAGATTGCGGGGATCATCGCGGCGATCGACGACCTCGATCGCGGCGAACGGTTCGAGCATGAATCCGTCCGCAAGTGGGTCGAGTCCTGGGGCTCTGAGCGCGAGCTCGAGCCGCCAGGCGCGTCGTGAAGCTCTTCTGGTCGCGACGAGCGATTGACGACCTTCGTGCTATCCGGATCTTTCTCGAGAAAGACAATCCCACCGCGGCGACAAAGATTGCCTTGTACATCATCGAGTCCGTCGAGAACAATGATCCCGGAGAATCCCGGAATTGGCCGGTCGGGGCGCGTGCCCGGAACGCGCGAGTTCGTCGTCGCGCACACGCCCTATATCGTCCCTTATCGGGTGCGCCACGGAATCGTCGAAGTGCTCCGCGTCTATCATGGCGCTCACCGTTGGCCCGATCGTCTGTAAGCGTGTCGACGCGAAAGGCGAGCGGTTGCCGATGTTCCGCGTGACGCTCCTCACCCTCTTTCCGACGATGTTCCCCGGGCCGCTCGGCCAGTCGCTGGCCGGCGAGGCGCTGACGCGCGGCCTGTGGTCGCTCGAGGCGCGCGACATCCGCGAGCATGGGCTCGGGCGCCATCGCGCCGTCGACGACACGCCGGCGGGCGGCGGCCCGGGCATGGTGATGCGGGCGGACGTGCTGGCGGCGAGCCTCGACGCGGCGCTTGCCCCGGACGAACGGCGCCCGCGCCTTCTCATGAGTCCGCGAGGCCTCCCGTTCACCCAATCCGCCGCGCGCGAATGGGCGGCGGGGCCGGGCCTCGTCATTCTCTGCCCGCGATTCGAGGGCGTTGACGAGCGGGTGATCGAGGCGCGCTCGCTGATCGAGGTGTCGATCGGCGACTACGTGCTGTCGGGCGGCGAGATTGCGGCGCTCGCAGTCCTAGATTCCTGCGTGCGGCTGATCCCGGGCGTCATGGGCAAGGAGGAATCGAGCGCTGAGGAGAGTTTCGAGTCCGGCCTGCTGGAATATCCCCACTATACTCGCCCGCGCGAATGGGAAGGCCGCGCCATTCCCGACGTGCTGCTCTCGGGCGACCACGCCCGGATCGCGACATGGCGGCGGGCGGAAGCAGAGCGGATCACGCATGCGAGACGGCCGGACCTGAAGCCCGCCTGAGCCCGAAGCCGTTGACCGCCATTTCCAGCCGACTTCCACTTTGGGCGGCGGCCGGAATTCCCACGACAATCCGAGCATGCGCCGCTCGCGTCTGTCATTGGCTTCCGGCGCCTGCCGCGCGCGCCTCGACGGCTCAGTCGCGGCCGGGAAGAGCCGGCGCTGGGTCCGATTTCTTTCAGAAAGCCTTCCGAACGCTGCCATTGGCCTACCGAAGACTTCCAAAACGCTGCAATTTCCTGCCAAAAATTGCAATTCCTTACCCGGAATTGGGACTTATCAAGGACTTACGGGCGGAGGTAAGAAAAAAACGGCAGCGACGCCGACGATCCCTTTCTCGCGCTCGGGCTTCCTTCCGCGGCGACCCTGCATCGGGGTGGGGTTGGAGATTCGACAGGATCGGACAAGGGGGCGGTCTCCGTTGCGGCGGCGGTAGAACAAAGATAGAACGCACCCCCGAGTTTGGCAAGAAATTGTTGTTCCGGCTTTCCGCGCTCTCGGGGGGGGCCCCCAGGCCTCGTCATCGTCTGCTCGCGCTTCGAGGGCGTGGGCGATCTCGCCAAGATCGCCGAGCGGCGGCAAGCGGCCGGGCGGATCACGCGGCAAAGGAGGCCGGACTTGACGGAGCTTTGGGGGCGCCCAAATTCGACCTGGGTGTGCACTTGTTCTCCCCTATCACCATATTCCGTAGGGGATTTGGGATCGGCCGTCATAGACATAGATTTTGGGAGGCTGGCATGCCGGCGTGGGTAGAAGACGCGCAACAGCTGACCGAGTTAAGAGACTTAAGCAACTCGCAGAGCTCAGTATTACTCCGGACAACTGAAGTCGAAGAGTTTCTATCCAATTTGAATCTATCTTCCCACGCTCTGGTCGCCCCGAAGGGATTCGGGAAGACTTTCGTGCTGAAACTGAAACGGATTTCATTGCAGGAGAACGACTATCGCTGCTTTCCATTCTCACCCATTCTCGATCGTCCGAGCAACAAGCCGCCAATATTGCCGAACGAAATTATAAACGTATTAGAGAATAGCGACAATTGGGAGACTCTGTGGAATATCGCATTCTCGATATGCCTGATAAAGGGGTTCCAGGACGATCGCGATGTTCATGAACAGCTCACAGATCTGTTGGAGTCGAATGACCTGCCGTCGACATTGCTGACGATCCTAACCCATCCGCACATCATCAGACCGTTCGACATCGTGCACGACTGTCTGGCGGCGCAACGCAACGAGCTATTTCTGATCATGCGGGCGGCGCAAAAAGTGACGCGTATTTTTGCCACAATTCATAAACAGGCGGGAATATTTGTCGATAACATCGATGAATACCTTATCCATTATATCAATTTTTCTTATCTCCGTCGCAATGAAGTCCACGAACGATTTGTCCGAATCTGGCACGCTGGCCAGATCGGCGCCTGGCTGGCCTTGAGGCGCCTGCACGGGATCAATCCCCATGTACGAATATTCGTGTCGATCAGAAAGGAGGCCTACCAGCACGCCGCGCAGAACGAACCTCAATTCTCCAACTTGAGGTCGTTCCGAAGAGAATTGCGCTACAGGATGGAAGATATAAAGCAAATCATTGAAAACAACATAACGATCATGCCTAAGAATGACTTGGTCGACAAGAACAATGAAGATCCCGTGTTGCGTTTCCTCGGGCCAAAAAATGAATTTGTTTCGAATAGCGGAACGGCCCGACAAGAGCGGGCGATCGACTATTGGACTCGCCACTGCTCGCTCAGGCCTCGAGACGCCATAGTGATCGGCAAGGAGATCAGTCTGATTGGCGTCAAAAGGAGAAATCAGCAGGAAATTCGCAACGCGATCAACTCCGCGGCAGCGGAGAGGGTCGAAACGCTTTTCAATGAGGTCGCGCCTTTCTTCAGCGGATTGTATCCAGAAATCTTCCCCCAGGTCATCAAATCCAACGTGCTGACGTATGACGAGGTCGTTGAGGCGTCCTCAGCCTATACAGATATCGCCGCAAGACAATACGAGATTGAAACCGAGGCTGCGCGACATCCTTTCTGCGCCCTCTATGCGTTGGGGCTGGTCGGAATTGTCCAACAGAGCAGGGACGATCCCGCTCGGTTAGTCCAAAAGTTCGCCCCGGTCGGAGAAATCGCTTTTGGCAAAATTCATGTCTTGCCGCACGCCGAGACATATTTGATCCATCCGTCGCTAAGCGACTTCATCACTCGGCGAAACGTTGGGTTTCTTAAAGAACTCAATAAGCACAACGTCATCGGCGATGAGCTGGAATGGAGACCCGAGGAAAGCATCCGGTTTGTCGCGGTTGGCGATATTCGCGGCTACAGGGAAAACGTCGTCCAGATTGCCGGAAAATCGCAAACCTTCGACAAATACTGGCGCGATTTGTTCAGGCAGTTCACGCGTGATTTAGACTATGCTAATACATCTGCCGGCGACCATTTGATCTTGGCCGATCGAAGCCCCGGGAGGTTGTTGCGCGCAGCGCGCGGGCTCAGCGCCCAATTGTTGGCCTCCGGGTACAACCTGCAGATCAGAATGGGCGCCCATAGCGGCTTTTGGAAACTCAATCCCGCTCTTGAGGGCGTGCTGCACCCGGAGATTTCCGACATCGTTGTCGTCGCCGCGCGCATCGAGCCCCTTGCCAAACCAGGGGACATTCTCCTGACTTAGCAATTCGTCGACGACGCTCGACGGTACGGATACGGCTTCGGGGAAGGAATCCCCTCGCTCGTCGACCACCAATATGTGGGGGCTGAACGATACGAGGCTGGAGCTGGGGTGTTGATTTCGAAAGAAAGCGAGGCTGCCCAGCATCTCCAGATCTATCTTTTCGAGAACGCCGCCGATGCGAAATCAGGTTCGAGCCTTTAAAAAGGGGGAGTAACTAAGGCGCTGTCGGCGCTGTCGGCCGTTGAAGCGATCCGGCGTCCTCTCGCGCCGCACCGTTCCTTTCCCGTCTCGACGCCATCACAAACTGCCGCACTTCCGTAGCGTTCAGCCTTATGGACAATTTTAACGAAATATCGTAATCGTCCCGTCAACTTTCTGGGAGGATGGAAATGTCCGCCAAGGCGTCTCGCGAGCCGCGGACCATACGGGCATCAGCTCCACGCGTCGCCGCGCCTCCTACGCAAACGAAAACGAGACGGCTGACGCCGGCTTTCGCCCTGGCTTGGCTGCACTTGCTGCCGGATTCGGCCTTTCCGATCCGGTCCCGGGACGACATGGCCGCCAAAATTTCGGCGTTGCTGCTCGGCCGCGGGCCGCCGGATGAGACGCAAGGCGGTCACAGGCTCCCGGCGGGATCGCAGCCGCAACCCGGCAAGAAGCGCCGCGCCCACTGACCTCGAGCGCCGACGGAGGACGGTTCCATGGGTCTCTGGTTCCAGAACGGCTATACGGATCCAGTATACATTGCCATCCTGTGGTACGATCCGGGCTGCGGCGCGGAGCCCTGGCGGAAGAGCGGCTGGTATGAGGTCGCGTCCGGATCGTCGATCGAGATCGTGGGCGCAAACCTGCAATCGATTCCGGACCCGAATTTCGCCTGGTTCGCTCAGGCCGATTGGGCCGATGGGCCGTGCTGGTCAGGCGACCCCGCGCATAACTGGTACGCAATCCCGCACAACGCCGCTTTCGATCAATGCTATTCGGATAATACCGGCTGCAACGCGGCCTATCCTTTCAACGCCGCGACGCTGAGCCGGTCGTCGGCCGACTGGACCATCGTTCTCTTGCAGCCCGGCGCCGCAGGAAAGGGCTTCCAGGGCTGTTCTTACGGCTTCGCGGGGCAGCCGACTGCGCACCTGCTCAATTTCACCGTCCCGGCGCAGACAGAATCCAACTGGTGCTGGGCGGCGGTCTCGACCGGCGTCGCCCATTATTACAACAGCGCCAGCACGGTCACCCAGTGCCAGGTGGTCAACGCGCAGCTCGGGCGAACCGATTGTTGCAACAACCCCAGCTCTTCGAACTGCAACGTCACCGGCTATCTTGACAAGGGGCTGACCTTTGTCGGTCATCTTTCGTCCGAACAGGGCTCGGCCGCGACCTACGCCGCCACGTCCGCGGCGGTCGACGCCGGGACGCCGCCCTGCATCCGCATCGGGTGGTCCGGCGGAGGGCGGCCATTTCATTGGCGTGTTTGGCATCGAGCCGACCAACCTGCTTTGGGTAACCGACCCGATCTACGGCCAATCTCTGGTCAGCTACTCGACGCTGACCGGCGGAACCTATCAAGGCAACGGAACCTGGACCAACACCTACTTCACTCACTGACGCCGGAGACACGCCGTGCCGATTGAGACACCCGAGGCGCCCAGACCTTCGATTGAAGCCCTGCAAGCGATGTTGCCGGCGCTCGTCGGCAGCGCTGGCATTCGGCAGAGCGCGCCGAGTTTCGCCGCGAGCGTCCTCGCGTCGCCGCGAAATCTCTCCAGCCCGGGCCTGTCCTATCCGGTCTATGCACTTGGGCTGGCCGACGTCGCGTCCGGAGCTGGCGTCGGGAAAGCGAAACTCTCGGCTTGGCGGCACGAGTTCACGAGCGGCGGCGAGGTCGTCGCGGCCGAGGTCTCGGCCGGCCGGCGCCCGCAATTCTCCGGGCTCAACGTGAATTCGAGGTTTCGCTCGGTCGAGCACGAGCTCCGTTCGGCGGCCGAAGCCGGCGGGGACTTTGCCGGCCGATCCTACGAGCCGAGGCTCCTGCAGATTTCTGCGTTGGGCGTCCGCGCGTTGTGGCTGAAATCGAAATCGCGCTCGCACGCCGACATCGTGATCCCGCTCGCGCCGACGCGAAGCGAACTGACCGCCAATCGGCATTATTCGCCGGCAGAGTTCATCGAAGCGCTCAAATCCGCGGCCGAGACGCTGCTGCGGGCCGAGGCTCCCGGAAAGGGCGCCTGAACGCTCATCCCGCCCCCCAGCGGACCGGATGGAGTTCACCGCGATGGTCGTTGCCAACGCCGCGACAGCGCCCGGGGCGGGCTCAGCGCGGCATCCGGTCAATGTCGGTTAGGTTAGGTCAGGTTAGGTTAGGTTAGGTTAGGTTAGGTTAGGTTAGGTTAGGTTAGGCGGAAGCTTCGATGCGAATAATCCGCGGGCTCGTTATCCACCGTGATTCCCCGCAGAGGCGGCGCCATCCGTGTCCCGCGAACAAACCACGACCGAATACGCCTTAGCGCGTCGGCACCGGGTGCTCGCCGCGGTAGTCGTAGAAGCCGCGCTGCGTCTTGCGGCCGAGCCAGCCGGCTTCGACGTATTTCACCAGGAGCGGACAGGGGCGGTACTTCGAATCGGCCAGGCCCTCGTGCAGGACCTGCATGACGGCGAGGCAGGTGTCGAGGCCGATGAAGTCGGCGAGCTGCAGCGGGCCCATCGGGTGGTTGGCCCCGAGCCGCATGGCGGTGTCGATCGCGTCGACCGAGCCGACGCCCTCGTAGAGCGTGTAAACGGCCTCGTTGATCATCGGCAGCAGGATGCGGTTGACGATGAAGGCGGGGAAGTCCTCCGACATCGTCGCCGTCTTGCCGAGGCGGGTAACGAAGGCTTTCGCCGCCTCGAAGGTGTCGTCCTTGGTGGCGATGCCGCGGATGAGCTCGACGAGCTGCATACGCGGCACCGGATTCATGAAATGCATGCCGATGAAGCGCTCGGGATTGGCGGTCACCGAGGCGAGCCGGGTGATCGAGATCGACGAGGTGTTGGAGGCGAGAATCGCGTCGGACTTCATGAACGTGCGCAGCGCGGTGAAGATCTTGCGCTTGACCTCCTCGTTCTCGGAGGCCGCCTCGACGACGAGATCGCATTGCGCGAGCTTGTCCAGGGTCGGGGCGAACTGGATGCGCTCCAGAACCGAGTTGCGTGCCGTCTCGTCGAGCTGACCCTTGGCGATCTGGCGTGACAGCTGCCCGTTGATGGTGGCCAGCGCCGCGTTGACCCGCTCCTCGGCCAGGTCGTTGATATAGACGTTCAGTCCCGCCTGGGCCGCAACCTGAGCGATCCCGGCGCCCATCTGTCCTGCGCCGATGACGCCGACCGTGTCGATCTTGAGTGCCATGATACTTCTCAATCCCGCGAGCCGCCCGGATCTCGGGCCGGGATCATAGACGAGCGATGACAGGCGTCCAGTCGGACACCTGATTTTTGTCGAAACTTGCGGACCTTATCGGCCGATCTTGGCCAATTCCGCGTCCAATTCTGGCAGCGCCTGGTAGAGGTCGGCGACGAGACCGTAGTCGGCGACCTGGAAGATCGGCGCCTCTTCGTCCTTGTTGATGGCGACGATGATCTTCGAGTCCTTCATGCCAGCGAGATGCTGGATTGCCCCTGAAATTCCGACCGCTATGTAGAGCTCGGGCGCGACGACCTTGCCCGTCTGCCCGACCTGCCAGTCGTTCGGGGCGTAGCCGGCGTCGACCGCGGCGCGCGAAGCGCCCATGGCCGCCCCGAGCTTGTCGGCGATCGGCTCGATATAGGTCTTGAAGTTCTCCGCCTTCTGCATCGCCCGTCCGCCCGAGATGATGATGCGGGCAGAGGTGAGTTCCGGCCGGTCGGACCTGGCGAGCGCCTCGCCGACGAACGCAGACACGCCCGGGTCCGCGGCGGCCGCGACCGGCTCGACCGGCGCCGCAGCGCCGCCAGCACCCGTGGCGGCGAAGGCCGCGGTGCGGACGGTCACGACCATCTTGGGATCGCTCGAACTCGACCGTCTGGATAGCGTTGCCGGCGTAGATCGGCCGCTCGAAGGTCTTGGGCCCGAGCACTTTTGTGATGTCGGAAACCTGCATCACGTCGAGGAGCGCGGCGACCCGCGGCATGACATTCTTGGCGCTGGCGGTCGAGGGCGCGACGATGGCGTCGTAGCCGGGCGCGAGCGACACGATCAGCCCGGCGAGCGGCTCGGCCAGCGCGTGGGCGTAAGCCGGGTCATCGGCGGCGCGCACTTTGGCGACGCCGGAAAGCTTCGCGGCGCTCGCCGCAGCGTCGGCGACGTTCTGCCCGGCGACCAGCACATCGACGGGCGCGCCGAGCTCGATCGCCGCAGTCAGCGCGCGTGCGGTCATGTCGCTCAGGGCGCCGCCAGCGACCTCGGCCAGAAGAAGGGTCGCCATAATCAAATCACTCCCGCTTCGTCGTGCAGCTTGGCGACGAGCTCGGCGACCGTCTTCACCTTCACCCCCGCCTTGCGGCCGCCCGGCTCGGCCGTCTTCAGCACCTTGAGCCGTGGGGCCACGTCGACGCCGTAGTCCGCCGGCGTCTTCTCGTCGATCGGCTTCTTCTTCGCCTTCATGATATTGGGCAGCGAAGCGTAGCGCGGCTCGTTGAGGCGAAGGTCGGTGGTGACGATGGCGGGCAGCTTGAGCGACACCGTCTGCATGCCGCCGTCGACTTCGCGGGTGACCTCGACCGAGCCGTCGCCGACGACGACCTTCGAGGCGAACGTGCCCTGGCCCCAGCCGGTCAGCGCGGCGAGCATCTGGCCGGTTTGGTTGCAGTCGTCGTCGATCGCCTGCTTGCCCATGATGACGAGGCCGGGCTGCTCGGCCTCCGCTACGCCCTTGAGGATCTTGGCGACGGCCAGCGGCTCGACGAGCGCGTCCGTCTTGACGAGAACGCCGCGGTCGGCGCCCATCGCGAGCGCTGTGCGGATGGTCTCGCTCGCCTGCGCCTGCCCGATCGAGACGACGATCACTTCGGTCGCCTTGCCCGCCTCCTTCTGGCGAAGCGCCTCCTCGACCGCGATTTCGTCGAAGGGGTTCATCGACATCTTGACGTTCTGAAGCTCGACGCCCGACCCGTCGGCCTTGATGCGGATCTTGATGTTGTAATCGACGACCCGTTTGACGGGCACGAGAATCTTCATGGGCGAGCTCAACTCCCACCGATCGAGCGCATGCTCGGCAATTCAAGGCGGAAACCCCTAATCGCCGCTCTTGCGCAAGTCAACGCGGCCAAGAAGCCTGTCCGAAGGGGCCGTCGCGATGTTTCTGCGGCAAAAGCGCAAAAGGCCGCGTGCGCCCGAGCGGCGAGAACACGATGAATTAAACGCCGTCAGAGAGTTTAAAGCAAAAACAGCCGCAGTCCCGCGGCGAATCCTTGCGTCGCGCGTTCCGCAGCGCAATTGACAGAACGACAAAACTGTCGACTAGTCGATCCATGTCAGCCCGTCCGAAAGGCCAGCGGATCGTTGTCCCGGGGAAGGGCGCACACTAGGAAGGAAATCGAAGAAATGAGTGAGCTGGATTATTGGAATGGACGGCTGCTGAAGGGCAGCGTTTCGCGGCGCGAGTTCATGGGCCGCGCCGCTGCGCTCGGCGCCTCGAGCCTCGCGATCTCCACCATGCTGGCGAGCGCCGATGCATTCGCCGCCGAGACGCCCAAGAACGGCGGCCTTCTGCGGCTTGGCCTCGGCGGCGGCAGCACGACGGACAGCATCGACGTCACCTCGTACAACGATTCCGTCATGATCGACGTCGGCCACGGCCTCTTCAACGGCGTCGTCGAATGGGGCGAGGACGGCAAACCGCATCCCTCGCTTGCCGAGAGCTTCGAGCCGAAGGGCGGCGCCAAAGACTGGATCTTCAATCTTCGCAAAGGCGTCAAGTTCTCGAACGGCCAGGAATTCACCGCCGACGACGCCATCTACTCGCTGAACCTGCACCGGGGCGATACTAAGTCCGGCGGCGCCCCTGCGCTCAAATCGGTCACCGACATCAAGAAGCTGGACAAATATCAGATCCAGATCACGCTCGACGCGCCGGACGCCGACCTGCCCTACTCGTTGACGGACTATCATATCCTCATGGTGCCGAACGGATTCAAGGATTGGGCCAAACCCGTCGGGACCGGCGCCTTCAGCCTCGACAAATTCGATCCGGGCGTTCGGATCGCGCTCAAGAAGACCCGCGACTATTGGAAGCCGGGGCGCGGCCATCTCGACGCGATCGAAGTCACCGTCATCAACGACAGCTCGGCGCGCCTGAACGCTCTCATCTCCGGCCAGATGGATGCCATCAACCGCGTCGACCACAATGCGGTGGCGCTTCTGTCGAAGACGCCGAAAATCCAGATCGTGCGCGCGGCGGGAGGCTGGCACGCGGTGATGGCGATGCAATGCGACAAGGCGCCGTACGACAACCCGGATATCCGCCTGGCGCTCAAGCAGGCGACCGACCGCGAGCAGATCCTGAAGGCGCTGTTCAGCGGCTACGGCACGCTTGGCAACGACCACCCGATCCCGCCAACCGATCCCTATTTCAACAAGGAGCTGGCGCAGCGCAAATACGATCCGGAGAAGGCCGCCGCCACCTTCAAGAAGGCGGGCATCGCCGATCCGAAGATCCTGCTGCAGGCCTCCGACGCGGCCTTCAACGGGGCGGTCGACGAAGGCGCGCTGCTGCAAGCAAGCGCTGCCAAGGCCGGCATCAAGGTCGACCTGAAGAAGGAGCCGGCCGACGGCTTCTGGGACAACGTGTGGCTGAAGGGCGCGTTCGTCTCGAGCTACTGGGGCGGTCGCGCCGCGGCGACGCAGATGCTCTCAGTCGCTTACGCGGCCAACGCGCCCTGGAACGAAACCCACTGGAAGAACGAGAAGTTCGAGAAGCTGCTGGCCGACGCGCGCGGCGAAACCGACGAAAACAAGCGCAGGCCCTACATCTGGGAGATGCAGGCGATGCTGCACGACCAGGGCGGCGCCATCATTCCGGTGTTCAAGGACTGGCTCGACGCCCATAACGTGAAGGTCGGCGGCCATACCCCGCATGGCGGGTTCGACATGGACAACGGCATGATCATGGAGAAGGCCTGGATCAAGACCTGACCGACCTCGGCCGCGGCCGCCCGAGACGCGGGCGTGGGCCACCCGGTCGAGGCAAAAGCGCCTGCGGGCCGCGCGGCTCTGCGAAATCCCCGACCTTCGGCGAAGGCGCCAGCCTAGCCGAAGGTCGTTAGAGAGCGTCCCAAGCAAATCGGGTTGAAGGGCGGGCGTCGTGCTTAAACTTGTGCTCCAGCGTTTCGGTCTTGGCCTGCTGACGCTCTTCGCCGCCTCCGTGCTCATTTTCATCGGCACCGAGATTCTGCCGGGCGATCTCGCTTCGGCGATCCTGCAAAACAACGCCACACCCGAAAGCCTCGCCAAGCTGCGCCTCGATCTCGGGCTCGACCGTCCAGCGATCGTGCGGTTCTTCGACTGGCTTTTCCACGCATTGCGGGGCGATTTCGGCCATTCGCTGGCCAACGGCCGCGATGTCCTGACGGAGATCGCGCCGCGCTTCGCCAACACCATGTTCCTGGCCGCCTATGCGGCAGTCGTGGCGGTTCCGCTCGCCATCGGTCTCGGACTCCTGGCGGCGATCCGGCAGGGCGGCGCCTTCGACCGGCTCGTCAACATCTTCACTTTGATGACGATTTCCGTGCCCGAGTACTTCCTGGCGTATCTCCTGATCAAATATGTCGCGGTCAATCTCGGCTGGTTTCCCTCGCTTGCCAATGTGACGCCGGACATGAGCTTCCCCGACCGGCTCTATTTCGCGTTCCTGCCGATGCTGACGCTGGTCCTCGTTATCATCGCGCACATGATGCGGATGACTCGCGCCTCCGTGCTTTCGGTCATGGCCAGCCCCTATATCGAAATGGCGATCCTCAAGGGCCTGACCAAGACCCGCATTGTCGTCCGTCATGCGCTGCCGAACGCCCTCGCGCCGATCATCGCGGTCGTTGCGCTGAACCTCGCCTATCTCATCGTCGGCGTTGTCGTCGTCGAGACCGTGTTCGTCTATCCAGGCCTCGGCCAGCTCATGGTGGACGAGGTCTCCAAGCACGACGTGCCGGTCGTTCAGGCTTGCGGCCTGATCTTCGCCGCCACGTTCATTCTTTTGAACATGACCGCCGACATCCTCGCCATTCTGTCCAATCCGCGGCTGCGCCAGCCACGCTGACGGGAGATCGATCAGGAACGCCATGCGGATCTTCGGCCACAAACTCTCCGTCACCGCGCAGATCGGCATCGTCGTCGTTCTCCTCAACGTGCTGGTGGCGCTGTTCGCGCCGCTCATCGCCCCATTCGACCAGGCGACGCCGGTCGGCGACGCGTGGGCGGATCCGAGCGCGCAGCATTGGCTCGGACTGGACAATCTCGGACGCGACATACTGAGCCGCCTCATCTATGGCGCGCGAATGTCGATCGGACTGTCATTGATCATCACTGCGCTGTCCTTCCTGCTCGGCATTATCACGGGCTTCGCGGCTGCCGTCGCCGGAGGATGGGTCGATCTGGCGCTGTCACGGCTGGTCGATCTCCTGCTGTCGATGCCTACCCTGATTTTCGCCTTTGTCATTTTGTCGGTACTGGGCTCCGCCCTGCCGGTCCTTATCGTCACCATCGCCGTCCTCGATTCGACCAAGGTCTTCCGCCTGGCGCGCTCGGTCGGCGTGAACATCGTCAGCCTCGAGTTCGTCGAGGCGGCGCGCCTGCGCGGCGAAGGATGGTGGTGGATCGTGACACGGGAGGTGCTGCCCAACGCGATTCCCCCGCTCACCGCCGAGTTCGGCTTGCGCTTCTGCTTCACCTTTCTCTTCATTGCCGCGCTGAGCTTCCTCGGGCTCGGCGTGCAGCCGCCGGCCGCCGACTGGGGCAGCATGGTCAAGGACTACCGCGACATGATCAATTTTGGCTTCGCCGCGCCGCTCTATCCCGCCGCGGCGATCGCGATTCTGACCATCGGCGTCAACTTCGTCGTTGACTGGATGCTCTCCATTCACTCCAGAGGTCAGGGAGAAGGCGCATGAGCCTCGAGTCCGAGACGCGGTCCGCCGAGCTGCAGGACAATTCCATCATTCTCGACGTTCGCGGCATGCGGGTCGCCGTGCGCACCGACCTTGGCGAGGGCCCGGTGCTCGTCGACGACGTTTCGCTGCAGCTCAGGCGCGGCGAGGTGATCGGCCTGATCGGCGAATCCGGGGCAGGCAAATCGACCATCGGGCTTGCCTCAATGGGCTATACCCGCCGCGACTGCCATATCGTCGGCGGCAACATCATCTACGGCGACTTGGACATCCGAGCGATCAGCCCGGACGAGCGGCGCGCGCTGCGCGGGCCGAAAATCGCCTATATCGCCCAGAGCGCAGCGGCTTCGTTCAACCCCGCGCATACGCTTATGGAGCAGGTCTGCGAGGCCTCGGTCCGCCATGGCGTGTTGAGCGGCGCGGAAGCGCGCGCCGCAGCGGTGCAGTTGTTCCGCGAGCTCGATCTGCCCAGTCCGGACACCATCGGCTCGCGCTATCCGCACCAGGTTTCCGGCGGACAGTTGCAGAGGGTGATGGCGGCGATGGCGATGGTCGCCAAGCCCGACATCCTGATCTTCGACGAGCCGACGACGGCCCTCGACGTGACGACGCAGGTCGAGTGCCTGGCCGCCTTCCGCAAGCTCATCCGCGAACACGGCACGGCCGCGCTCTACATTACCCATGACCTGGCCGTCGTGGCGCAGATTGCCGACCGGATCATGGTGCTGCGTCGCGGCAAGATGGTCGAATTCGGCGACTCGCGCCAAATCCTGCAAGAACCGAAAGAGGAATATACCCGCCGCCTGGTGAGCGAGCGGGTCGCCGGGCATGCGTTCGTCGAAGCGAACGAGGGGAACCAGGTCCCGATTCTGGCGATCGAGCATGTCAGCGCCAATTATCCCGGGAAGCCGAAGGTCATCGACGACGTTACTTTGGACGTGCGCCGGGGCGACACGGTGGCCGTCGTCGGCGAATTGGGATCGGGCAAATCGACTCTCGCCCGCGTCGTCACCGGGCTCCTGCCGCGGATCGCCGGCGACGTGCGCTTCAACGGCGTCAGCCTGCCGCCGCGACTCAAGGACCGCACCAAGGACCAGTTGCGCCGGGTACAGATGATCTACCAGATGCCCGACGTCGCGCTGAACCCGCAGCATACGCTTTTGCAGACGATCGGGCGACCGGTCGCCTTCTATTTCAACCGGTCGCGCGACGAGGTGCGCCACCGGGTGGCCGAACTCCTACGGCAGATGGACCTGCCCGAATCCTTCATCACACGGAAGACCAGCGAGCTGTCGGGCGGTCAGAAGCAGCGCGTATCGATCGCGCGGGCGCTCGCGGCCGAACCCGACCTCATCATCTGCGACGAGGTCACCTCCGCTCTCGATCAGCTCGTCGGCGAAGAGATCCTGCGTCTTCTCAAGAAGCTGCAGAACGAGCTGGGCGTCGCCTATCTTTTTATCACCCACGACCTCGGGACGGTGAAGCGCATCGCCAACAAGGTCGCCGTAATGCTCAAGGGCAGGGTCGTGGCGAGCGGCGACACCGCGTCGGTGTTCGCTCCGCCCTATCATCCCTATACGGAACTCCTGCTCTCTTCTGTTCCTGAGATGCGGCCGGACTGGCTCGACGAGGTCCTTGCCCGGCGCGCCACCGGCGCGGCGACGACCGCCGCCTTGCTGCGCGCGCCCTGAAGGCGAACGCGAGAGGCTACCATCTCCGCCATCCCCGCTCCTACCCTTGCCCGAGCGGAAAATCGTTTCTATACCGCCTTGAAGCCGGAAGACGATCGCGCCAGAGGCGCCGGTTCGGCCGGGCGGCTCCCATTCGGCCCGTTCGTTGCATGGTTCGAAACGCCGACGAGCCGGTCGTGCGAGACGAGAGGATGAGTTTTTAATGCGCGCGCCGGGCGGCCCCCGTCTGTTGCTGCGGCGGCTCCGCGAGGTCATGGCGGAGCCCGTCACCGCACAGGCGCGCCTGGACCGCATCGTGGTCCTGATCGCCTCGAACATGGTGGCGGAGGTTTGCTCGCTCTATGTCGTGCGCGCGGACGGGGCGCTCGAGCTGTTCGCCACCGAGGGGCTCAACCGGGAAGCCGTGCATCTGACCGCCATGCGGCCGGGGGAGGGCCTGGTCGGCCTCATCGCCGCCAGCGCCGAGCCGCTGGCGCTCTCCGACGCGCAGCATCATCCGTCGTTTTCCTACAAGCCCGAGACGGGTGAAGAGATCTATCAATCGTTCCTCGGCGTGCCGGTGCTGCGCAGCGGGGCCACGATCGGCGTGCTCGTGGTGCAGAATCGCGCCCGGCGCACCTATTCGGAAGAAGAGGTCGAGGCGCTTCAGACGACCGCGATGCTGCTCGCCGAGATGATCGCGTCGGGCGAATTGCAGGCGATCGCGGCCCAGGGCGCGCCGATCGCCATCCGCCGGCCGATGTCGCTCAAGGGCCTCGGCATCGCCGACGGCCTCGGCCTGGGCCATGTCGTGATGCACCAGCCGCGAGTCGCGGTGTCCAAGATCGTCGCCGACGACGTGGAACTGGAACTCCACCGGCTGGAAACGGCGATTGGCGCGATGCGCGCCTCGGTCGACGACCTGATCGACCGCAACGACGACGGCGTCTCCGGCGAGCATCGCGACGTGCTTGAGGCCTTCCGCATGATCGCCCACGACCGCGGCTGGTTGCGTCGGCTGCGCGAGGCGGTGAGTTCGGGCCTCACCGCGGAAGCTGCGGTTGAGCGCGTCCAGAACGACGCCCGCGCCAAGCTTCAACGGCAGACCGATCCCTACCTGCGCGACCGCCTGCACGATCTGACCGACATCGCCAACCGGCTTCTGCATCAGCTCGCCGGTCAGAAGTCTCGTCGTTCTGCCGGACGAACTGCCCGAGAATGCGATCCTCGTCGCCCGCTCGATGAGCCCCGCGGCGCTGCTCGACTACGACCGCGCGCGCCTCAGGGGACTCGTGGTCGAAGAAGCGGGGGCCGCAAGCCACATCGCCATCGTCGCCCGCGCCCTCGCCGTGCCGGCGGTCAGCGACATTCCGAACATTTCGGAAATCGTCGAGCAGGGCGACGCCATCATCGTCGACGGCGACGTCGGCGAGATCCACCTCCGTCCGCCGCCGGACGTCGAAGCCGCCTATGCCGAAAAGGCGCGCATGCGCGCCCGCAAGCAGGCGCAATATCGGGCCTTGCGCGAGGTCCCCACGATCACGCTCGACGGCGTGTCGATCGGCCTGCACATGAACGCGGGGCTCCTCGTCGATATGCCGCATTTGGCGGAGACGGGGGCAAAATCCATCGGCCTCTTCCGCACCGAATTGCAGTTCATGCTCGCCTCGCGCTTCCCGAGGCCGGGGGCGCAGGAAAAGCTCTACCGGACGATTCTGGACGCCGCCGGCGATCGCCCCGTCACATTCCGCACGCTCGACATCGGCGGCGACAAGCTCCTGCCCTATATGAAGGGGTTCGAGGAGGAGAACCCAGCGCTCGGCTGGCGGGCGCTGCGCATCGGCCTCGATCGCCCGGCGCTCTTGCGCATGCAGCTCCGCGCCTTCATCCGGGCGAGCGCCGGAAACGACCTTCGCGTGATGCTGCCGATGGTTTCGACCGTCGAGGAATTCAAGACGACGCGCGGCCTGTTCGATCGCGAACTCGCCTGGAGCGCGAGCCACGGCCATGAGCCGCCGCGCTCCGCCAAACTCGGGGTGATGGTCGAAGTGCCTTCGCTTCTGTGGCAAATCGACGAGATCGCTGCATGTGCCGACTTCCTTTCTGTCGGCTCGAACGATCTGATGCAGTATCTCTACGCGGTCGATCGCGACAATCGCAGGGTGGCGAATTGCTTCGATCCGCTGAGCGTCGGATTCCTGCGCGCGCTGCGCCGGATCGCCCAGGCGGGGGCGCGCGGCGGAACGCCCGTCACGCTTTGCGGCGAGATCGGCGGCAGGCCGCTCGAGGCGATGGCGCTGATCGCCATCGGCTACCGCGACCTGTCGATGTCAGCGGCCTCAATCGGCCCGGTCAAGGCGATGATCCTGACGCTCAGGATCGAGGAGATTTCGCGCGAGGTCGACGCGATGCTCGCGGAGGGCCGTGACGACGCCTCGCTCCGGGAGGCTCTGTTCGCGCTTGCGGCACGCTGCAGGGTCCGCCTCTAGCGAACCGGCGTCCGGCGTCCGTCTCCCTTTGCCCCGAGTTCAACGAAAATGGCCGCGAACGATAATCTCGATCTTATCCTTCGACGCTACGAGGAAATCGGCGCTCGGCTAACCGAGGGCGTCGCGGGGGCGGAATATTCCTCGCTGTCGCGCGAACTCGCCGATCTCGAGCCGGTTGTCGCGGCCATCAAAGCCTTCCGCGCCAAAGAAAAGGAGCGCGACGATCTCAAGACCCTGCTCGAGGATCCGGCTCTCGATCCCGAGATGCGCGGCGATGGCGAATGCCGAGCTCGCGGCGGCCGAGGCCGAGGCCGAGGATATGGCGAAGGCGATCCGCGTTTCGCTTTTGCCCAAGGACACAGCCGATGAGGGCGGCGCGATCCTCGAGGTGCGAGCCGGAACCGGCGGCGACGAGGCAGCCCTCTTCGCCGGGGACCTGTTCCGCATGTACGCGAAATACGCCGAGCGGAGGCGCTGGACGGTCGAGGTGCTCTCGATGAGCGAGGGGACGGCTGGCGGGTACAAGGAAATCGTCGCCGAGATTTCCGGGCGCGGGGTCTTCGCCCGGCTCAAGTTCGAAAGCGGCGTCCATCGCGTGCAGCGTGTTCCCGCGACCGAAACGCAAGGACGCATCCATACCTCGGCGGCGACCGTGGCGGTCCTGCCGATCGCGGAAGAGGCGGACTTCGTCATCAACGAGGCCGACCTCAAGATCGACACGATGCGCTCGAGCGGCGCCGGCGGCCAGCACGTCAACAAGACGGAGTCGGCGATACGGATCACTCATCTGCCGACGGGCCTCGTCGTCGCGATGCAGGAGGAACGCTCGCAGCACCGCAATCGCGCCAAGGCGATGGCGCTCCTGCGCTCGCGCATCCTCGACGCCCGCAATCAGAAGCTCGACGCCGAGCGGGCGCAGGATCGGCGCTCGCAGGTCGGCTCGGGCGATCGCTCGCAGCGCATCCGCACCTACAATTTTCCGCAGGGGCGGGTGACCGACCACCGGGTCAACCTGACGCTCCATTCGCTCGACCGCATCATGGAAGGCGAGGGGTTGGACGAGATCATCGACGCGCTGACGGCTGAGCGCCAGGCGGAAATGCTCGCCCAGCAGGCGTCCGCGTGAGCGGAGTTCCCCGCCTGCCGCCCTTCGCGCCGGGCATGCGGATCGGACTGCTGGGCGGCTCGTTCAATCCCCCGCACGAGGGTCACGCTCTCGTCACCCGGCTGGCGCTTACGCGGCTCGGCCTCGACCGGGTCTGGTGGCTGGTGACGCCGGGAAACCCGCTGAAATCGCAGGCGGAGCTCGCCGCCCTGCAGGCGCGGGTCGCGGCGGCGCGGCGTCTCGTCGGGGGTCCCCGCGTCGCCGTGACGGACATCGAGGCCCAGATCGGAGCGCGCTACACCCATGACACGCTTGCCTGGCTGAGGCGGCGGGCGCCGCAGGTCCGGTTCGTCTGGCTCATGGGCGCCGACAATCTGCGGCAGTTTCATTTCTGGCGCCATTGGCGGGCGATAGCGGACTTGACCCCGATCGCTGTCATCGACCGGCCGGGCTCGACGCTGCGGTCGATGTCGAGCCGGGCGGCGATCGCGCTGGCGCAATGGCGCGTGCGCGAGCGGGATGCGGCGCGCTTCGCCACGCTGCCGCCGCCGGCTTTCCTGTTTCTGCACGGGCCGCGCTCGGAACTGTCTTCGACGGTCCTGCGAGAGAGGCGGACCAACGCAGAACCGGCGCTTCGGGCGATCGCCCTGGCTTGCGACCACCGGTCCGTCACTTCCTAGCCGAGCCTATTCGTCATGCTCGCCAAGCGACGACGTTGGCTCGGGATCGACGCTCGGTCCCGCGCCGGCCGGGAGAATTGGCGGCGCGGGGTCGGCCTCGCCGATCGCCGCGGGCGGCAGTGCGCCGTTCGGCCCCACGCCCGGGCCGGTCAACGACGTCGGCGCCAGCGCCACCGCACGCTTGTCGCCCGAATGAGCGGCGTCGAGCGGCTCCTCGATTTCGGGCGCGGGCGGCAGGCCGTCGGGCGCGGCGGGCGCCGGCGTGAGGTTCGGCGCCGGCGTCGGCTTGCAGATGCGGCGAGGGCCGGTGTTGGTCGCGCCGTGATTGGCGAGGTCGAGATGGATGTGATTGTAGTGGAAGACGTCCGCGCCGGGTCCGAGCACGGTGGTGAAATACCCGCAGGCCCCGGCGTGGGCTTCGTGCAGGAAGGCCGCCTCCTGCGTGTCGGATCTTTTCCAGTCGCGCACGAATTCGAGCGTCCGGCCGTCGGCGAGGGTGAAGCCGGAGACGTCGACCGCGTTGCCGAAGGCGTGCTCGGACAGCCTCGCGCCGGCGATGTTGTCGACCGAGCGGCAAGAGTAGGCGCCGAAGACGTTGACCGTTGCGACCCGCTGCCCGAAACGCGCCATCGCGTCCGGCTGCACGACGTCGTTCAGCCACGCTTCGAGCGCCGGAATCATCGGGCAGTCGATCGTGAGCGTCTTGTCCAGCCCGACGCTTCCGTTCGCCAGAGCCGAGACTTTCAGTGGGCGGGTCATACCGCAGACGCCTGGCCCGTCGATCTCCGGGGCCGGTACGATATATTCGGAAGGGGTGACCAGCTTGCGCGCAAAACACGCGTTCTCGGCCTGCGTTCGCCAGATCGGCCGTTCCGGACGGTTGAAGAAGCCGCAGCCCACAAGAGAGGACGCCGCGAATAACACAAGCACAACCGGGCGGACGCAACGCGCCATTGCCTCAAGCTGCACCCTCTGTATTAAGAAAAGCTTTAGAAATCACAATTCTGACCATGAACGGCGCATCTCCTGCCGGCCGCCATCGAGCCGCCGCACTTTGTCCGCAAGAGGCGCTGGAGAGGTTCAAGGGAGACGGGATTCGTTGCTCTGGGGAAAGGACAAGTTGCGGGCGGTTTTCCTCGGGCTCGTATCCGGGCTCGCTGCGCAGACTTCCGCAAGCGCGCATCCCCACGTCTGGATCACGGTGAAGAGCCAGATCGCCTTCAACCACGACGGCAAGGTGTCAGCCGTCGTGCATGACTGGGTGTTCGACGAGATGTATTCGGCCTTCGCCACCCAGGGCCTGGCCAGCCCGGGTGCACTGGTCAAGCGCGCGCAATTTGCCCCGCTCGCCCGGGAAAACGCCGGGAGCCTGGCTGATATCGGCTATTTCACCACACTGAGGATCGGCGGCAAGTCGGTCGACTTCGGCTCCGTGACGGACTATTGGATGGAGGAGCGGCCCGATCATCTCGTCCAGTTTCACGTGACGCTGCCCTTGAAGACGCCAACCCCGCCGTCGAAGCTTTTCACCTTGCGCGTCGCCGACCCCGAGTATTTCATCGACTTCGAATTCGACGACAAGGATCCTGTGAAGCTTCTCTCGCCACCGCCAGGCTGCTCCGTCTCTGTCGCCAAGCCAAAGCCGCTGGAGGCGGCCGACAAAAGCAAGCTGACAGAATCCTTCTTCACCAATCTGTCGCCCGGGACCAATTTTGGCTTTAAGATGGCGAGCGCCGCCATCATCGCGTGCCCATGACCAGGATCTCCCGCAGCATCGCCGCAGCCTCCGGCTTCTGGCTTGCCTCCGTTGCGGCGGCGCTCGCGCAGATAGCGCACCGTCCGTTTGCCGTCGCCGGCGGCGAAGGCGGCGGCGGGGGGAACGGCGGCGTCGCCGGCTGGCTGATGGGCGAGCAGTCGGTTCTCACTCATCTCATGGCGGCCAAGGTCCATGCACTACACACCGACTCGGGCGCCGCCTGGGGACTGATCGCGCTCGGCCTGGCCTACGGCGTCTTTCACGCCGCCGGCCCCGGCCACGGCAAAGCGGTGATCGCCTCCTACATGCTGGCCAACGAGCGCTCGCTCAAGCGCGGAGCCTTGCTTTCGCTGCTGGCGTCCTTGCTGCAGGCCGGCGTCGCGATCGCTCTGGTCGGGACGGCGGGCATCCTGTTGAACGCCACCGCCTCCGAGATGAACCGCGCCGCCGACTGGATCGTACTCGGCAGCTATTGTGGCGTCGCTTCGATGGGCCTCTGGCTCGTCTGGCGCAAGGGCGGCGCGCTGGCGACGGCGCTGCGCCGCCACTTCGAGCAGGGCCGCGCGCTATCCTCCGCCCCCGCTTTCGCCGGCGCCGAGTGGAGCGCCCCGATGCTGGCGTTGCCATCGATGCTGTTCCGCGCCGCGGCGCCCGACGGAGGCGGGCTGGCTGGCGACTGCGGCTGCCCGCCTGCGCTGGCCGCCGAGACGCTCGACGGCGCGTTTTCCTGGCGGAACGCCGCCGCAACGGTGATCGCCGCGGGCGTCCGCCCGTGCTCGGGCGCCATCCTCGTGCTGGTGTTCGCGCTGAGCCAGGGGCTATTCGCAGCCGGAGTCGAGGCGACGGTGGCGATGGCGCTCGGGACGGCGGCGACGACCGCGGCGCTCGCCTGGCTGGCCGTTTTCGCCAAGTCGGTCGCGGTGCGGTTGGCGGCTGCGGAGAATTCCCGCGCCGCGCTCGTTGCCAGGAGCTTCGAGTTCGCCGCTGCGCTCGCGGTGCTGGCGCTCGGCGTCGCGCTCATGTTCGGCGCGCGCGGCGCCGTTTGAACTTGCGAAGTCCCCCTCCGATTTAGCCCCGTTTTGTTCGTTGTTGTCGCGGCAGGAAGCTCTGCAGCAGCCCTCCAACCTCTCCATCGCGGAACCCGCGCAGTTGGTCGGGGATCTCCAGGTTTAAACCCGGGACGGCCGTGACGAGGGCCCGCAGCCGCTCGTGAATCTGCTCCAGTCGCTAGGGCCGGTCACCGCCCGTAAACGCCGGTCAGCGTCGCCTTGGCCAGGGTGTGCCCGTGTATATTGAAGCCGACAACGGCCAGCGAGGCGTTGGCGTCGATATCGAGCTTGTCGACGTCGAGTGCGTAGACCGTGATCTGATAGTGATGGGTCGAACCCTTCGGCGGACACGGGCCGCCATAGCCCGACAGGCTGAAATCGTTGCGCACCTGAACGGCCCCCTCCGGCAGCCCCTTGCCGCTGCCCGCGTCCTTCGGCAACGAGGTTGTGCTTGCGGGCAGGTCGGCCACCCACCAGTGCCAGAAGCCGCTGCCGGTCGGCGCGTCGGGATCGAAGATGCTGACGGCGAAGCTCTTGGTTCCCTTCGGCGCGCCCGACCAGGCGAGCGCCGGAGAGACGTTCTTGCCGGTGCAGTCCCAGCCGTTGAAGACCTGCTCGGCGGCGATCTTTCCGCCGGGCTTGATGTCGGGGCTGGTCAGCGTCATGGCGTTCGCCGCGCTCGCGCTCGTGAGGACGGTGATACTCAACAGGGCTACGCCGGCAGATTTCAGCATGGTGCTCGTCCCAGATGAAGCCGCCGTTCCAGCGATTGGCTTGCCGCCGGCGTCCCCGGCATAATCGATTTCGGCGTTTGCCGTTGCAAGCATCGTGGGCCGCCCGGGTCGAGCTGCTTCCATAGGGTACCCGGGTATGCTATATGCCCGGCATGACCCACACCATCCGGGACAAGCAGAAACTGGTCGCCCGCGTGCGCCGCCTTCGCGGCCAGGTCGAGGCGATCGAGCGGGCGCTCGACGGCGAGGCCGGCTGCGAGAAGGTGATGCATCTCATCGCCGCCGTGCGCGGCGCGGCCAACGGCCTGATGGCCGAGGTGGTCGAGGACCACGTGCGCACTCACCTCGTTGACACGGAGCGCCATCCCGGCGCGCTGAACGCCGAAGCCGCCGACCAGCTCCTCGATGTCGTCCGGACCTATCTCAGATGAGGCCCCGCCATGACCGAAGACAGCTACGCCGCTTCCGCCTTTCATAGGCACGTCTTCCTCGGCGAGGGGCACGAGGCCAGCGAACGCAAGACTTGGGCGGTGATCCTTCTCTGCGGCGCCATGATGGCGGCCGAGATCGTCGGCGGATGGCTGTTCGGCTCGATTGCGCTGATCGCCGACGGGCTGCACATGAGCACCCACGCCGGCGCGCTCATGCTCGCGGCGCTCGCCTACATGTTCGCCCGGCGCTACGCCGACGATCCACGCTTCACCTTCGGCACCGGCAAGTTCGGCGATCTGGCCGGCTTCGCCAGCGCCCTGATCCTGGCGATGATCGCGCTCCTGATCAGCTATGAAGCCGTCTCGCGCCTGTTTGCGCCGGTCACGATCCAATTCGCCGAGGCGATCCCGATCGCGGTCGTCGGGCTCGCCGTCAATATCGCCAGCGTCTGGCTGCTCAGCGGCGATCATCGCCATGGACATGGGCATGGGCATGGGCATGGGCATGGGCATGGCCACGCGCACGGACACGGGACCGCGCACGACCACGACGAATTGAAGCGGATCGAGACGCGGAACGGCGGGATTGTCCTCGACGTGTTCGAAGACGGCGTTCCGCCGCACTTCCGGCTTCGCGCCGAAAGCGGCTTGGCGCTCGACGCGCCCGCGGCCTCGGTCGAGACGATGCGGCCGGACGGCGCGCGGCAGGTGTTCGCCTTCGTCGACCGCGGCGAGTTTCTCGAGTTGATCGACGAAATCCCCGAGCCGCACGCATTCCGGGCCAATGTCGCAATCAACGGCGAGACCCATGCTGTCGTGTTCGAGGAGCATGAGCACGCGGAGGGCGCCGCCGCGCGCGACAACAATCTGCGCGCCGCCTTCCTCCATGTCATGGGCGACGCGGCCGTCTCGGTGATGGTCATTGTCGGCCTCGTGCTGGCCAGCGCCTTCGGCTGGATGTGGATGGACCCGGTCGCGGGCATCGTCGGGGCGCTGGTGATCGCCAGCTGGGCGGCGACGCTGATCCGCGACACCGGCGCGATCCTGCTTGACATGAACCCCGACCGCCGCATGGCAGGCGCCCTGCGCCAGGCGATCGAAGGCGAAGGCGACCGCATTGCCGATCTGCACCTCTGGCGGCTCGGCCCCGGCCACCTCGGCGCGATCGTCTCCGTGGTCACGCCGAGCGGGCGAAGCGAGGCCGACTACCGCGCCAGACTGGCGCGCTTCCGTTCGCTCTCGCATCTGACGATCGAGGTGAAGCGCGCGGCGTGAGGGGCGGCGAGCCGTCTGACATCGGACGGCCTCGAGGGTAGACGACCGAAGCCGACCGGGGTGTGGTTCGATAGGGTGAATGACGCCCCAGCTTCCGGCATTCGATGCGCCCGCCGCGCTCGTCGGTGAACGCCAAAACGGAGCAAGTCGCGCCATGGAAGTCGTCGCGATCCGGCTCAAGTCCCAGCCGATCCGTCAGTGTGTGAAGAGACCGTTGATGCGGTCGTTCTCGTCGTTGCGGGCACGGCCATAAGCCGTGCCGACCAAGCCAAATTTGTGGGTTAGCCGCTGTATTGCAAACGGCCGCGCGAATTGCGAGGGTGAGTCCGACAAAACAAAGGCGACGGGAGGCTGTGGCGTGAAGATCGCCGCGATCCAGGCTCGATGCCGGCGGATCAAGATGCAGGTCGCGATCAATCGACGGTTTGGCTCCGGCAAGCGAAGAAAGACGCTGGGTCGGCAGCCGTTCCGGAGTCGGAGAGCGTGAACGGCATGCCGACAATCGGCGCGACCTCAACGAACCCGCCGCCCGCAGCTGATCCCATCCTTTCAATCTCTGTGGCCGGCTTGCGTCGCGTGAGCAAGCGCTTCGGAGGGACGATCGCGCTCAGCGACGTCTCCTTCGATCTAAGGCGGGGCGAGGTGCTCGCTCTGCTTGGCGAGAATGGCGCTGGCAAGAGCACGTGCGTAAAGCTGCTGGCGGGAGTTTACAGGGCCGATGTCGGCGATATCCTCGTCGGCGGCGTCTCTGTCGAGCGCTGGTCCCCGCTCGAAGCGCAGCGGCAGGGGATTGCCGTGATGCATCAACATCCAGGTCTTTTCCCCGACCTAACGGTGTTCGAGAATATCTTCATCGGACATATGCCCCGCGGCCCGCTTGGCGTCGACTATGAGGCCATGCGCGAACGAACTGCGCGTCTGCTGGGGGTCGTCGGGTTGTCTTGCCGCCCGGAGGACATCTTGAAGCGGCTGCGCACATCCGAGCAGCAGCTCGTGGAGATTGCCCGCGCCCTTTCTGTCAACGCCAAGGTGCTGATCATGGACGAGCCGACGGCGGCCTTGTCCCAACGCGAAGTCGAGCGGCTCTTCGCCGTCGTAGCCGGGTTGAAGGCGCGCCAAGTGGCGATGATGTTCGTCAGCCATCGAATGGAAGAGATCTATCGACTCGCCGACCACATTGCGGTCTTGCGCGACGGTCGGCTCATCGGCGTTCAGCCAGCCGCCGAGCTCGATCGCGATCGGGCGATCCAGATGATGATCGGCCGATCGCTAAACTCCATCTATCCGCCGCGGCAGACAAAGCCGGGCGAGGAAGTCCTGGCGGTAGAAGGTCTGACGCGCGATGGGGCCTTCGCCGACGTGTCCTTCAAGGTTCGCGCGGGAGAAGTTCTTGGCCTCGGGGGATTGGTGGGCAGCGGGCGCACCGAGATTGCACGCGTGCTGTTCGGCATCGACCAGCCGAGCGCAGGCTGCATTCGGCTCGACGGGGAAGACGTCCGCTTCGCAGACCCTGCGGCGGCGATGCGCGCGGGTTTCGCCTATCTTTCGGAAGACCGGCTGGGCCAAAGCCTCGTGCTGGATTTTTCCATCCTCGCCAACGCGTCCCTGCCCGTCATTGGCAAAGCGACGGTGGCAGGCCTCGTGGTGAGGCGTCACGAGCGGGCGCTGGTTGAGCCGCACCTCCTCCGGCTACGCCTCAAGTTCCGAAGCTTCGACCAGCTGGTGAAGACGCTTTCCGGAGGCAATCAGCAAAAGGTCGTGCTCTCCAAATGGCTCGCGACCCTCCCGCGCGTCCTTGTCCTCGACGAACCCACACAAGGCATCGACGTCCAGAGCAAATCCGAGGTGCATGCAATGATCGCCGAGCTCGCGCGGCAAGGCATGGCGATCATCCTCATCTCATCCGAGTTGCCTGAGCTCGTGGGGATGTGCGATCGCATCGTGGTGCTGCGCGAGGGGCGTGTGACGGCGCGGTTTTCGGCCGATGAAGTCGATCCAGAGCGAGTGATTCGCGCCGCAACCGATGCGGAACGCTCGGCGACCGTTGCACGGACGCAACAGATTGGCGAGGCGCAAACCTCGACAATCGACGCTGCCGCGGATCCGGTCAGCTCAGACCAAAAACTCGGATACGCCTCGCTCCTGCAACGTTTGCTCCTGAAGCGTGAGTTCGGCCTCATTTGCGCCATTGCCGCGGTTGGTCTGCCGGTCATGCTGCTCAATCCTCGCATGATCGGTGCCGAGAACCTCACAGCGATCGCGATGGACTCGGCGCTATTGATGATTGTCGCCGTGGCCCAGATGCTGGTGCTGCTGACGCGCAACATCGATCTTTCGGTTGCTTCCGTCATTGGCCTTTCCGCCTATGGCGCAGCCCGCTTCGTACATGTGCACCCGCACAGCCCGGTGCTAGTCGGCGTCGGCGTGGCTATCCTGATCGGGCTTGCGTGCGGCAGTCTGAATGGCCTGGTCGTGACTGTCGGCCGAGTCCCCGCCATCGTCGTAACACTCGGAACGCTGTCCGTATTCCGCGGAGTGAACAGCCTTTGGGCGGGGGGAAAGCAAATCAGCGCCGACCAGGTGCCGCAGTCGTGGCTCGATCTGACCAGTTCCAGGATCCTGGGAGTTCCGGCGGTCGTTCTCGTCGCCTTAACGACGCTGGTTCTCATTGGAATAGCCTTGCGCCGCCTGCCCTTCGGCCGCGAACTCTACGCGATCGGATCGAATCCGGAAGGCGCTGCGCTGATCGGGATTCGCGCGAAGACGCTGGTGCTTGGCGCCTTCATGCTTGCCGGCATGCTCGCGGGTTTTGACGGCGCGCTGTGGGCGTCCCGCTACGCGACGATAGACGCCCGAGTGGCGCTCGGCTTCGAGCTGACGGTGATCGCCTCCGTCGTCGTCGGAGGCGTCGCAATCCGCGGCGGGGCCGGCACAGTGCTTGGGGTTGCGCTCGGCGCGCTGACATTGCTGGTGATCCAGAACGGTCTCACCCTGGTTCGAGTCGATCCGCTTTGGCTCCAGGGCGTATATGGCCTCGTCATCCTGCTCGCCGTCGGCATCGACACTTTCGTTGGGCATCGAGCCCGGCATTCGCTGCGGCGGCCATGAAGAGGAGTCTCCTCGAGCGGTTGACCACCTGGGAGAGCTTTCTTCTTGCCCTCACCGTCGCCGCGCTGACTTACGCGACACTTGCCGTGCCGAATTTCGTTACGACCTTCAATCTGTCGCAGACGATCGCTGGCGCCTCTGAGCGCGCGCTCATCGCGCTGCCGATGACGCTCCTGATCATCGCGCGGGAAATCGACATTTCTGTCGCGAGCATCCTGGCGCTTTCCAGTGTCGTGTTTGGGGCAGCCATTCGAGACGGCGCGCCCATTCAAGTCGCCATCGTTTTGGCGATGCTGACCGGCGCGACGGCGGGGACCATCAACGGCGTCCTTGTCACTTGGCTTGGCCTGCCATCTCTCGTTGTGACGCTCGGGTCGATGGCCATGTTTCGAGGAATTGGCTACATAATACTGGGCTCAGGATCGGTGAACGAATTTCCCGACGCTTTCACCGACTTTGGCATCAATACGATCGGCCATACGCCGCTGCCCTGGACGATCGCGCCGTTTCTCCTACTGGCGCCGATCTTTGTCATCGTCCTCCAATATAGTTCGATCGGCCGGCGCATATACGCGATTGGCGGCAATCCAGACGCCGCCCGATATGCCGGCGTCAAGGTCAACAAAATCCGTTTGAGTTTGTTCGTGATCAGCGGACTGGTCTGCGCGATCGCCGGCGTCGTCTTTACTGCGCGGCTCGCCAACGCTCGCGCCGACAACGCGGTTGGCCTCGAACTCGACGTCATCACCATCGCGCTTCTCGGCGGAGTGAGCGTGTTTGGCGGTCGCGGTAAGCTCAGCGGGGTCTTCCTGGCGCTGATATTGATCGCCTCGCTCCGCAATGTCCTCGGCCTCAGTCAGATCGGCGGTGACGCGCAGGGAACGGTTATCGGAATGCTCCTCATCCTGTCGCTTCTCGTCAGCGCCACTGCGCAGCGCTTTTATGACGCGCTACAGTCGATCCTTCCTTCGCGCAAAACCGGCGGCCCGAACCAGGCGGGACCTCCGGAATCTGTAGGAGCTCTCCTGGACTGACCACCAAAGTCACTCGAAAGAAGGGAAACGACCATGACAAGGCGACTCACGGTGAGACTGGCGGCGCTTGCTCTCGGCACAGCGCTCGGGGCGGCTCTGGCCGCATCCGGCGCCCTCGCGGCGGAGGCGTGCGCGAAGGGGCCAGTGACGGTTGGCTTCCTCCCCAAGCTCGACACGGATCCGTATTTTCAGGTCGCGAGGACCGGCGCTGAGGAGGCGCAGAGCGAAATCGGCGGCAAGGTCGTCCAGCAGGCGCCGTCGCAGGCAACCGCGGAAGCCCAGATCGAGTTCATCAACAATCTCGTCTCCCAGAAGGTTGATGTGATCGCGATCGCCGGTAATGACGCCAACGCCGTTGCGCCGGCGTTGAAGAGAGCCGCTCAGCAAGGCGTCAGGGTCGTGTCCTACGATTCCGACGTCGCCGAATCCGCGCGCAGCCTCTTCTTCAACCAGGCAAAGGGCGACAGCTTGGCCGAGATGATGCTCGAAAGCATGGGCCAAATGATCGGCTACGAAGGCGATTTCGCCATCCTTTCTTCGACGCCGACTGCGACAAACCAAAATGCCTGGATCGACTTCATGAAGAAAAAGATGCAGGAGCCCAAGTTTGCCAAGATGAAGTTGGTTCAGGTCGCTTACGGCCAGGAAAGCGAGCAGGTCAATCAGCAACAGGCATTGGCGCTGGTTCAGGCTTTCCCGACCCTCAAGGGGATCATCATTCCGGCCGGTATCGGTCTCCCCGCCGCGGCCCGCGCGATGGAGCAGGCCGGAAGCCTCGGCAAGGTCAAACTGACGGGCCTGGCGCCGGCGACTTTAATCAAGAAATACATCCAAAACGGCTCGGTGCAGGATATCTGGTGGAACGTCAAGGACCTCGGCTACTTGACCTACTACGGCGCACAGTTGCTTGCTCAATGCAAGATCTCCGGCAAGGAAGGCGAATCCTTCAAAGCCGGCCGCCTGGGCGACTATAAAGTGGGCGCGAAGGGGGAAGTGGTTCTTGGCCCCGCGCAGATCGTGACCCCCGCCAACGTGAGCGACTTCAAGTTCTAACCAAGCCGCTGGTTGGGGCGGCGGCGATGATCGGGTCGGGCCATCGCTCGACTCGAATCGCTGCGCGTCGGGTCCCGCCTGCTGAAACTGCGATTTTCGGCTGATCAAGCTGGGCGTTCGCCTGATGAGGCTTGCGCAAGCGTCGGCTTCTCCATCGGCTGCCTCAGGTAGGCGGAAAGGCGGCCGGCGAAGGCGTCAGGAGTTTCGGCGAAGAGGCGGTCGAACTCGGTTTCGGCGCGCCGCCTGAGTTTCTGTTGCTTCGCGGCGACCCGCTCCATCAGGATCCCGACCGCCTCGGGGGTGAGGCCGCCACGCTCCGAGGCGAATCTCGCCAGCACGACGAGATCGTTGAAGTCGCCGAGCGCGTCGCGGAGCGCGTCCAGTTCCTCGGCTTGTGCGCCTAGCGCGGCGGGCCAGGCGGGCGAGAGCGCGGCGAGCTGGTAGCGCAGGTCGACGACGCGGCTTCTAAGCGCATGCAGGGCGGCCGGATCGTCGCCGGCGAAGGCCGCGCGCCCGCGCCGCCGCGCCTGTTTGTAGGTGTGCGCCGCCGCGTCGACGATATCGTCCTCGCGGACCGCGTGCAGATCCCAGGCTTCGACCCGCTTGGCGATGGCGCCGAGCTGAGCCCGGGAAGCGCTGGTGGCGAAGCCGCCGTGCGCCCGCGCCGCCGCCGAACGCTCGCCCGCAATCGCCTCGCGGAGCGGCGTCGCAATCTCGGGCGGCGGGGCGAGACGTTCGAGGCGAAGCGCCATCACATCGAGGTCGCGCGCGCGTCCGACCCGGCGCCGGACGACCGCGAGCGCGGCGATCGTCACACGCGCCGGCTCGCCGATCGACGGCAGAAAGAGCCGCGCCAGCGCGCGCGCCTCCTTCAGCGTCTTGCGAACGCTATGGACCCGCTCGGGCGCCGCCTCGCCGCGGCCCGGAAACAGCCTGGCGGCGGCGCCGACCGAGGCGGCAAGCAGGGCTCGGCAATAGAGCGGCCACGGGTCCGCAGGCATCGGCGCTAGACCTGCGGCTCGTCCAGGCGCTTTGCGCGCTCGCGCAGCGCGAACTTCTGCACCTTCCCCGTCGACGTCTTCGGGATCTCGGCGAACACGATCGTTCGCGGGCACTTGAAGCGCGCCAGCCGCTCGCGGCACCAGGCGATCAGCTCATCGGCGGTGGCGCTGGCGCCTGGCTTCATTTCGACGAAGGCGCAAGGGCTCTCGCCCCATTTCTCGTCCGGGCGCGCCACCACCGCCGCGAGCTGCACGCCCGGATGCTCGAACAGGGCGTCCTCGACCTCGATCGAGGAGATGTTCTCGCCGCCGGAGATGATGATGTCCTTCGAGCGGTCGCGCAGCTGCACGTAGCCGTCGCGGTGCTTGACTGCGAGATCGCCGGAATGGAACCAGCCGCCGGCGAAGGCCTTGTCGGTCGAGGGCCTGTTCTTCAGATAGCCCTTCATCACGACATTGCCGCGGAACATGACCTCGCCCATCGTCTCGCCGTCGGCCGGCACGGGCGCCATCGTTTCTGGATCGAGCACGTCGAGCGCCTCGAGCGCGTGGTAGCGAACGCCCTGGCGCGCCTTCAGATGCGCCTGTTCCTCGCCGTCCAGCGCATTCCACTCGTCCTTCCAGTCGTTGACGACGGCGGGTCCGTAAACTTCGGTCAGACCGTAGAGATGGGTCACTTCGAAGCCCGCCTCGCTCATGGCCTTCAGAACGGCCGCCGGCGGCGGCGCGGCGGCGGTGAAGAAGCGCACCAGATGCGGAAGCGGCCGCCGTTCCTCGGGGGCCGCGTTGAGCAGCACCGACATGACGATCGGCGCGCCGCAGAGATGCGTCACCTTGTGCTCGGCGATGAGATCGTAGAGCGCCTTGGCCCGCACCTGGCGCAGGCAGACATGCAGGCCGGCCTTGACGCTGATCGACCAGGGGAAGCACCAGCCGTTGCAATGGAACATCGGCAGCGTCCAGAGATAGACCGGATGGCGCCCCATGTCGGCGGTGACGACATTGCCCATCGCCAGCAGATTAGCGCCGCGATGATGGTAGACGACGCCCTTCGGATCGCCGGTCGTCCCGGAAGTGTAGTTGAGCGCGATGGCGTCCCATTCGTCGCTCGGCGCGGTGCGGCGATAATCTGCATCGCCTTCGGCCACCAGCGTTTCATATTCCATCCCGCCGATCCGATCGCCGGGCCCTTCGTATTCGGCGTCGTCGTAGTCGATGACCAGCGGACGAACCTTGGCGAGCTTCAGCGCCTGCGCCATCACACCGGAAAACTCGCGGTCGACGATCAGGCCTTTCGCTTCGCCGTGGTCGAGCATGAAGGCGAGCGCAGGCGGATCGAGCCGGGTGTTCAGCGTGTTGAGCACCGCCCCGCACATCGGCACGCCGTAGTGGCATTCGAGCATCGCCGGCGTGTTGGCGAGCATGACAGCGATCGTGTCGCCGCGGGCAAAGCCACGCCCGGCCAGCGCCGAGGCGAGTTTCTTGGCTCGCGCGTGGAAGTCGCGGTACGTTCGGCGGAGACGCCCATGGGCGACCGCCGGCCGATCGGGAAACACCTCGGCCGCGCGCTCGAGAAAGGCGAGCGGCGTCAGCGGCTGGAAATTGGCGGCGTTGCGATCGAGATCGCGATCATAAGGCGACTGGGACATGGGCTTCTCGAGGCCGGATTTCGGCATCATAGAAGCGCCAACCCGTCTTAGGGAAGGGCGGCCGGCTTCAGGGACGAAAGGCGAAGTGACGGAAGCCGATGAAGGTCACGATCATCGCGGCGCCGGCCCCGGCGGCGACGAAGAGCGGCAGGATCGCCGGGTTGACCGCGACCCCGGCCGAGGGCGCAAGCACGACGCAGGCCGAATAGACGGCGAAATTGATCGCCAGACCCGTGCCGGCGACGAGCCAGTAGCGGAGGAAGGCGCGCATCATCGGCGCGCCCGAACGGCGGAAGGTTATGGCGCGATTCAGGGCGAAGTTGACGATCGTGGCGACGATGAAGCCTGGCGGCCGGGCGAGCTCCGGCGAAAGGCCGAGATACCGCGCGAAGGCGTAGGTGATGCCGGCGTCGATGACGTAGCCGACAAGGCCGATCGCCGCGAAGGCGGGCAGCTGGGAGGCGATGCGTCCGGCAGGCGCAGTTCGTTCGGGAGCCAGGGCTCCGTCGGCAGGCATGCGCGGACTCAAATGAGCGCCGGGAGGGCGTCGTAGGTCAGTTTGACGCCGATGAGGAAGGTGAGCAGCAGAATGATGGCGTAGAAACGGTCGGCCGAGACCCGGCGCACCAGCCACACGCCGGCGTAGGTCGAGAGGATCGCGACCGGGATGAGGCCGGCCGAGACCGTGAGACTGTCGCGGCTGAACTGGCCGAGCAGGAAATACGGCGGGATCTTGAGAAGGTTGACCGCGGCGAAGAACATGGTCGCCGTTCCGGCGAAAACGCGCGGCTTCAGGTTCTGCGGCATCACATAGACCTGAAAGGGTGGCGCGCCGGCATGGCTGATGAAACTCGTGAAGCCGGCGACGGAGCCCCAGAGGAAGCCGGATGGCACTCCCGGGGCCGCCACCGGCGCAAGCCCCATCCGGTCGCGGACCAGCATGTAGAGGACGAAAAGGATCGAGATCAGGCCGACGGCGAGCCGCACCGCGTCCTCCGTCACGCGCGCGGCGAGGAGCCAGCCGACGGCGACGCCTATCATCGAGGACGGAATGAGGATGAGGAGGTTCCGCGGCGAAAAGTCGCGCCGGAACGCCCAGACGCTCACCCAGTCCTGTACGATCAGCACGGGCAGTACGATCGCCGCCGCTCGCACCGGCGAGATGGCGAGCGACATCAGCGGCATCGCCAGCGAGCTCAGCCCAGAGAATCCGCCCTTCGACAGGCCGAGAATGATCACCGCCGGGACCGCGACGAGATAGAACATGAGTTCGCCCGACATTGCGCGGCTGAGGCTCCCCTTGAAGGCCATTGGCCGATAGTCCAAGCGCCCGGGCCGTTGCCTTCGCGCCCGCCCGGCGCGAAAGTCCCGCCGCCTCGAACGGGCGGCGGAGGAAGCGAGACGATGAGCGGCTACAGGCAGACCTATGACCAGTGGCGGGCCGATCCGCAAGCCTTTTGGGCTATGGCCGCGCGCGAGATCTCCTGGACCCGGGAGCCCGAAAGGATCTTCGACCCCGACGCCGGCGTGTACGGCCGCTGGTTCCCCGACGCCCGCCTGAACGCCTGCTACAACGCGGTCGACCGCCATGTCGAAGCCGGCCGCGGCGGCCAGGCGGCGCTCTACTACGACAGCCCCGTCACCGGAACCAAGCGGACGATCACCTACCGCGAACTCCTCGACGAGACGGCGGTGCTGGGCGCGGCGCTCGAGGATCTCGGCGTCGCCGCGGGCGACCGCGTGCTGATCTACATGCCGATGATTCCCGAGGCGATCGTCGCCATGCTGGCATGCGCGCGCATAGGCGCGGTGCATTCCGTGGTGTTCGGCGGCTTCGCCGCCAAGGAGCTGGCGACCCGCATCGACGATGCCGAGCCCAAGGTCATCCTGACCGCAAGCTGCGGCATCGAGCCCGGCCGCATCGTCGAATACAAGCCCCTGCTCGATCTGGCGATAGGCCTTTCGAAACACAAGCCGAAAGCCTGCATCGTCTGCCAGCGCCCGCAGATCGCCGCGCGCATGAGCGAGGGCCGCGACCACGACTGGAACGCGCTGGTCGACGCGGCCAAGGCGGCCGGCAGGCGGGCGGCCTGCGCCGACCTCGCCGCGACCGACCCGCTCTACATCCTCTACACCTCCGGAACGACCGGCGTGCCCAAGGGGGTGGTGCGCGACATCGGCGGCTATCTCGTCGCGCTCAAATGGTCGATGTCGGCGATCTACGGCGTCGACGCCGGCGAGACCTACTGGGCGGCCTCTGATATCGGCTGGGTGGTCGGCCATTCCTACATCGTCTACGCGCCGCTGTTGCATGGCTGCGCCAGCGTCCTCTACGAAGGCAAGCCGATCGGCACTCCCGACGCCGGGGCTTTCTGGCGGGTAATCCAGGACTATAGGGTCGCCGCCTTCTTCACCGCGCCGACCGCCTTCCGCGCGGTGCGCAAGGAGGACCCGCAGGCGGCGCTGCTCAAGAACTACGACATCGGCTCGATGCGGACGCTCTTCCTCGCCGGCGAGCGCGCCGATCCGGACACCGTCGCCTGGGCGCAGACGATCCTCGGCGTGCCGGTGGTCGACCACTGGTGGCAGACGGAGACCGGCTGGCCGATCGCCGCCAACCCGGTCGGCCTCGGCATCCTGCCGGTCAAGCTCGGCTCGCCGACCGTAGCGATGCCGGGCTACGCAATCGACGTCGTCGACGAGGCCTGCCGTCTTTTGCCGCTAGGCGAGATGGGCTCGATCGTCGTCAAGCTGCCGCTGCCGCCCGGCTGCCTGCCGACCCTCTATCGGCAGGACGAGCGCATGCGGGATAGCTACCTCAAGGAGTTTCCCGGCTACTACAAGACTGCCGACGCGGGCTTCGTCGACGAGGACGGATACCTCTACATCATGGGGCGCACCGACGACATCATCAATGTCGCCGGCCACCGCCTCTCGACCGGCGGCATGGAGGAGGTGATCGCCTCGCATCCGGACGTCGCCGAATGCGCCGTCGTCGGCGTCAAAGACGAGATCAAGGGCGAGGCGCCCTGCGGTTTCATGGTGTTGAAGACCGGCGTCAACCGGCCGACGGAGGAGATCGAGAAGGAAGTCGTCAGACTGGTCCGCGACAAGATCGGCCCGGTCGCCGCCTTCAAGACCGCCCTTGTCGTGCCGCGGCTGCCGAAGACCCGCTCCGGCAAGATCCTGCGCGGCACAATGAAGAAGATCGCCGACAAGGACGCGTGGGCGACGCCGGCGACGATCGAAGACCCGAAGGCGCTCGACGAGATCAAGGAGGCGCTGGGCGCGCGGGCGGGATAAAAAGACGCCTTTCGGCCGGCTGACTCAACGTCACGATGGGCAGCCCGTGTCGGTGTGCAGATCCGCGGGCGAACGCGCCTTTTCAGACGCTTGGACGCCTTTTTCCGCAACATTCGCGCCAAATGTACTAAGTATATATGTCTATTCAGCTTTTGGCGTCCGGCGCTCCTGTCCCCAAAAAATTGGGCAGAAGAGTAGAATTGCTATTTTGTGTCGTTATTACCGGCATTTCGGTGATTGGCGAAGAGCCATGCGGATCTTCGTCAGGACCTCCGGGCTCTTCCTTCCCGTGTCAACAGGCCGTAGGCATGACCGCGCCCGAGACGTTCTTCAAGGCGACCCTTGACCAACGAGCGTGCCGAGGGCGTAAGCGCGGGCCGTTATTCGCTGCGCAACTTCCGCTGCGTCTCCTCGATCCAGCGTCTGAGGGGCGCGAGCCGCGGGCCTTGCGTGAGGCCGCCGCAGCCACGCCGGTGCGGCGCCTGCGCCCAGGCCGCGATGGCGACTGCCGTCTCTCCGTCGGCCGACCAGATCGGCGCGCCGGAATCGCCGGCGCATGCGCCGGCGATTCCGCCGTCCGGCGCGGCCGCCCAGATGAGCACCGTCGAGGCTGGCGGGCTGATGGCGAGCGCAACGCTCCTCAGCGTGCCGCCCGACTTCCAGTCGCCCTCGCGGGCGATGCCGTAGCCCGAGAGGACGACAGTCTCACCGACCGACGGCCCTTCGCCGGAGGCGATGGTCGCGCCGACGAAGCGCGGATCGAGCGGCTTCGCGGTCCGGACGAGCGCGACGTCGATCGATTGCACGCGGGCCTTGATGGCGTCAGCCCGATAAAGCGGATGGCGCTCCGCCGCCTCGACTGGAACGATGACTGGCGATCCTGAGGCGTCGCGATAGTGGACAGCCATGTCGTCGAGCGGCCTCAGACAATGCGCCGCCGTCAGCACGGTGCGCGAATTGAGGACGAGAGCCGAGCAGAAGCCGGCCGACGAGCCGCCGCGGATGAGCAGCATCGCCACGCGGTCGGCAAAGCGCCCATCCGGAGCCGCGCCGACCAGCGCCCGCGCCGGCGCCAATGGCGAAGCGAGGGCGGCAAGGACGGCGACGAAGGCGACGATATCCGAAGACAAGCGCATGGGCTTTTCATGCGCCCAAAGCCAAAGGGGTTCAATCGCGCCGCGCCGGACGCGCGTTTGGAGCTTACCATTCACACTTCATTCAGCCGCTTCCAGCGAGCATGGTGTCGCCATATGAACAAGGGCTTTGTCGTCATGGCCGCGCTCGCCATCGCCAGCCGCGCCGCGGTGCTGGGCCTCGCGATGGCCTCGCCCGGCGCGCGCGCCGCCGAAGCCGATCTGCACCCCGTGGCGGTCAAGCCGGTCTGCCTGACCGCGGCCGAAACGCGGGAAGAGGTGAAGGCCCGCCGGTTGCTCGAACCGTTCGCGGCGCTCAAGTTCGCCGCCGCGCAGCGCAAGGCCGAAGCTTTGTCGGCGAAACTCTGCCATTCCGACGACGAATTCATCTATGAAATCACCCTGTTGCATCGCGACGGCCGTCTGGTGCATGTCCAGATCGACGCGGGGACGGGCAAGCCGGTTTCCCGCACGGCGCATGAGGCGCATGATCCGCCGAAGTAGCCGAAACGGAAAAACGAAAGAAATCTCCCCATGCGTCTCCTGGTTGTCGAAGACGATCGCGATCTCAACCGTCAGGTTTCCTCGGCGCTCGAGGCGGCTGGCTATGCGGTCGACCGGGCGTTCGACGGCGAGGAGGGATGGTTTCGCGGCGACACCGAGCCCTACGACGCGGTCGTGCTCGACATCGGCCTGCCGAAGCGGGACGGCATTTCCGTGCTCGAGGCGTGGCGTAAGGCGGGACGGACGATGCCGGTCCTGATCCTGACGGCGCGAGACCGCTGGAGCGACAAGGTGCAGGGCATCGACGCGGGCGCCGACGACTATGTCGGCAAGCCCTTCCACATGGAGGAGGTTCTGGCTCGGCTGCGCGCGCTTCTGCGCCGCGCCGCGGGCCGCGCCACCAGCGATCTTTCGGTCGGCGCGGTCCGGCTCGATGCCCGCGCCGGGCGGGTGACGGTCGGCGGCGCGCCGGTCAAGCTGACCAGCCACGAGTACCGCCTCCTCTCCTATCTCATGCATCACGCCGGGCGCATCATCTCGCGCAGCGAGATCGTCGAGCACCTCTACGAGCAGGATTTCGACCGCGATTCGAACACGATCGAGGTCTTCATCGGCCGGCTGCGCAAGAAACTGGGCGTCGACATCATCAAGACTGCCCGCGGCCTTGGCTATGTCGTCGGCGCCGAGGAGGAGACCGCGACAGGACGGTAGAGCGTCCGGTTCCGGCGGCCCCCGCCCAATTTCCCCGGTTCAGCTCTTTCTCGAGGCGACGAACTCGGCCGTCGCCCGCAAGACTTCGCCTTTTTCGCCGATGCCCGACGCCTCGACCGCGGCTTTCGCCTCCTCGACGAGGCCGGAGAGCTCGCGGCGCGCGCCGTCGATCCCGAGCGCTGCGACGAGCGTCGCCTTATGGCGTTCGGCGTCCTTGCCGGCCCGCTTGCCGAGCGTCGCCGTGTCGCCCTCGGCGTCGAGGATGTCGTCGGCGATCTGGAACGCCGCCCCGATCGTGCGGCCGTAGATCTCAAACGCGGCGGTCGCGGCGGCGCCCGCGGCGGCAAGCCGCACGCCCGCCTCGACGCTGAAGCGCAGGAGCGCGCCGGTTTTCATTGCCTGCAGGCGCCTGATCTCATCCAGCGGCAGCGGCGCCTTCGCCGTCTCGGCCGCGAGGTCGAACATCTGGCCTCCGACCATGCCGGCGAGGCCGGAGGCGCGGGCGAGCCCGGCTGAGAGCGCCGCGCGAGTTCCCGCGTCCCGGTCGGTCAGCGGGTCGGCCAGAATCTCGAAGGCAAGCGCCTGCAGCCCGTCGCCGGCGAGGATCGCGGTCGCCTCGTCGAACGCCCGGTGGACGGTCGGACGGCCCCGTCTCAGATCGTCGTCGTCCATCGCCGGCAAATCGTCATGGATCAGCGAATAGGCGTGCACGCATTCGATCGCGGCGCCGGCACGGACCGGTCCCCGGTCGGCGCGGCCGAGCGCCCGCGCCGTCTCGACGACGAGAAACGGCCGCAGCCGCTTGCCGCCGCCGAGCGTCGCGTAGCGCATCGCCTCCACGAGCCGCCGCGGGCGCGCGATCTCGCCCGGCTTACGATCGAGCGCCAGCAGGTCTTCGAGTTCGTTCTCGATCGTCGCCGCGACCTCGGCGAGCCGCCTCAGGAATGCGCGTTCGTCCATGACGCGAGCGCCTCCGTCTCAGGCGCCGTAGTCGGCTGGATCGAAAACCCGCTTCGTCGAGCAGAATTCGCAGGTGACGCCGATCACGCCGTCATCGCCGACCATGTCTCTCACCTCTTCCGCGGAGAAGCTGCGCAGCATCGCGTCGACACCTTCCGCCGAGCAGCGGCAGACGGAGACCAGCGGCGTCGGCCCGAATACGCGCACGCCGCGCTGATTGAACAGACGGTAGAGCAGGCGCTCGCCCGACAGCGTCGGATCGAGCAGTTCGTGCGCTTCGGTCGTGGCGGCCAGGGCCTGCGCCTCGCTCCAGGCGTCGTCCTCCTCGACCCGGTGCGGCTCCGTGCCTTCGGGGGCGTCGCCCGGATGGAAATCGGCGCGCCGGCGAGGGGCGGCCGGCAGATACTGGACGATCAGTCCGCCAGCCCGCCAGGCGCGCGTCCCTTGCGAGATCGCCTCGCCGACAGCCAGGCGCACCAGCGTCGGGATCTGCTCGGACCGATCGAAATAGCTGTGCGCGGCGCCCTCGAGCCCCTGCCCCTCGAGCGCGATGACGCCCTGATAGCGGGTCATTTCCCCGCCCGGATCGATGGTGAACGCCATGTGGCCGCCCCCGAGCAGATCGTGGCCGGCAGCGACGCCCTCGAGGCGCGCCGGGTCGAACCGCGCGAGCGCCCGGAGGTTCGACGGCGCATCGAAGTCGACGAGCAGCATGCCGACCGGCCCGTCGCTCTGCGTCTGCAGCTGGAAGCGGCCCTCGTGCTTCAGGGTCGAACCGAGGAGCGCCGCGAGCGCCACCGCCTCCGCCAGGAGCTTTGAGACCGGCTCCGGGTAAGCGTGCCGCGCCAGCAGGCGATCGATGGCCGGACCCAGCCGGACCAGGCGGCCGCGCGTGCTGAGCCCTTCGACCGAGAAGGGCAGGACGATGTCGTCCACCACGCGGGCGGAGGCGGCGCGCTCGGCGACGCTCACGGCTCGACTCCGAAGCACCACGCCAGCACGCCCTTCTGGGCATGCAGGCGGTTTTCCGCCTCGTCGAACACGACCGACTGCGGACCGTCGATGACCTCGTCCGTCACCTCCTCGCCCCGATGCGCCGGCAGGCAGTGCATGAAGATGGCGTCGGGCGCCGCCTGGCGCATCAGCCGCTGATTGACCTGGTAGGGCGCGAGCAGATTCTGCCGCCGGCCCTCGTCCTCGTCGCCCATCGACACCCAGCAGTCGGAAATGACGGCGGCGGCATCCTTGACCGCCGCCTCGGGCTCCTCCCGAAGGATGATCCTGGCGCCGGCCGAAAGGGCGGCCTTGAGATGCTGCCCTGTCGGCTGCAATTCGGGTGGGCAGGCGATGTCGAGGGTGAAGTCGAAGCGGGCGGAAGCGTCGATCCAGGACGACAGCACGTTGTTGTAGTCGCCCGACCAGGCGATCTTGCAGCCGCGGATCGCCCCACGCTTCTCCTCGAACGTCAGGAGGTCGGCCAGAACCTGACACGGGTGCGACTGCTTGGTAAGGCCGTTGATGACCGGAATGGTCGCGGCGGCGGCCATGTCCAGCAAGTCGTCCTCGCTCAGGATGCGAAGCACGATCGCCTCGACATAACGCGACAGCACGCGCGCGGTGTCGGCGATGGTCTCTCCCCGGCCAAGTTGCATTTCGGCGCCGGTCAGCATGACCGTCTCGCCGCCGAGTTCGCGCATGCCGATGTCGAACGATACGCGAGTGCGGGTCGAGGGCCGATCGAAGATCATGGCGAGCGTCTTGCCGGCGAGCGGGCGTACGGCGGCCGGATAACCCTTGACGCGCGCCTTCTTCATCGTCGCCGACATGTCCAAAATGCGCCTGAGCTCGGCAGTCGACAGGTCGAGGAGACCGAGAAAGTGCCGGGGGGCGGTCTGAACGGCTGCGTTCATGCGTTCGATCAGTTGATGGCGACCATCAGGCGTTCCTCGACGGCGGCGCAGGCCGCGTCGAGACGCCGGACGCCTTCGGCAATTTCCTCATCGGTCACCACGAGCGGCGGCAGGAGCCGCACGACGTTGTCACCGGCCGGAATGACGAGGATCTTCTGCGCCAGCGCCGCTTCGGCGAAGCTCGCCGGCGGCAGCTTGAGCTTGAGGCCGACCATCAGCCCTTCCCCGCGCACCTCCTCGATCACCGAGCCGCGGAGGTCCTTGAGTTCGGCGAGCCGCTGCCTGAGGTCGAGGCCAAGCCTGGCGACGCGCTCGAGAAAGCCCGGCGCGAGGATGACGTCGAGGGTCGCATTGCCGATCGCCATGGCGAGCGTATTGCCGCCAAAAGTCGTCCCGTGCACGCCGACGGTGAGGCCGCGCGCCGCGTCGGCGGTCGCGAGGCACGCGGACATCGGAAAACCCGCCCCGATGCCTTTGGCCGAGGTCAAGATGTCCGGATGGACGCCGCAATGTTCATAGGCGAAGAGCCGCCCGGTGCGGCCCATGCCGGTTTGCACCTCGTCGAAAATCAAGAGCAGCTCGTGCCGGTCGCAGATGTCGCGCAAGCCGCGCAAAAAGGCCGACGGGATCATTCGCACGCCGCCCTCGCCCTGGATCGGCTCGATCAGGATCGCCCCCGTTCCGGGCCCGATCGCCGCCTCGACCGCGTCGAGATCGGTCAGCGGAATCTGATCGAAACCGTCGACCTTGGGCCCAAAGCCGTCCAGATATTTCGCCTGGCCGCCGGCGGCGATGGTGGCGAGCGTGCGCCCGTGAAAGGCGCCCTCGAAGGTCAGAACCCGATAGCGCTCCGGATGGCCGCCGACGGTCTGCCGGCGCCGCGCCATCTTGATCGCCGCCTCGTTGGCTTCCGCGCCCGAGTTGGCGAAGAAGACCTCATCGGCGAACGTCGCGTCGACCAGGCGCCGGGCGTAGCGCTCGCCTTCCGGATTCTGATAGAGGTTCGACACATGCCAAAGCTTCGAGCCCTGGCGGGTCAAGGCCTCGACGAGATGCGGATGGGCGTGGCCGACCGAGGTCACCGCGATGCCCGCGCCGAAGTCGAGATAGCGCTCGCCATCGGTCGAGACGAGCCAGCAGCCCTCTCCTCGCTCAAAGGCGACGTTGGCGCGCGCATAGGTCGGCACGATCGCTGAAGTCGCTTGAGCGGAAACCACCTTCCAACTCCTTGTCTCAGGCTTTGGCCCTTCGGCGGCGGCGCTGCGAAGCGCAAAATAAAAACGCCGCCCCGCTGGGGCGGCCGCCGAAGAGCAGGCAACCTATAGCGGAAACGCCCGGTTTTGGTCAATGACGAATGGTCATGGCAAAGAATTTTTGGCCCTCCGTCTTCCTCCTCGGCGCGGGTTAAAATCTTGATGAGACTCACGCAATCGTCTCAATTGGCTGCGCCAGGCGCCCGCCGGAATGTGGAGAGCTGTTGAAAAGCGGCCCTCTCCGACCCTTCCGACTCTTGCGCCCGATTCAAGGACTAGTGTATTTTTATCTTCGATGACCACGAGATGTCGTGGCGGCGGCTTCAAAAGAGAGTGTTGCTCCTGCGTTTTCGCCGGCGGCGTCCGCCATCGGCGAGGGGGATGGGATTCTGCGTGCGCTTCTTGCTTTGGCCAAGGAATTGACGAACGAGGCGACGATGTCTTGGACGGATGAAAGAGTCGAGCAGCTCAAACAACACTGGATGGAGGGCAAGAGCGCGAGCCAGATCGCCAATCTTCTCGGTCACGGCCTGACCCGCAATGCGGTGATCGGCAAGGTTCACCGGCTTGGCCTCGCCGGCCGGGCGAAATCGCCCTCTTCCGCAGGCTCGCATCCCCGCCAGACCGCATCGCACGCGCCGCGCAGGCAAGCCGCGCCCCAGCCGGCCGTCGCCCACCGGATGGTGCGCGGCGCGACGGCGCTGGCGATCGCCCCACAGGCGCTGGCCGAACCCGAGCCGGAGACGTTCGAGGGCGTCGTGCTGCCGATGTCGCTGAGGGTGACGATCATCGAATTGAGAGAGGCGATGTGCAAATGGCCTCTCGGCGATCCGGCGAGCCCCGAATTCCGCTATTGCGGCTCGCCTGTGGCGACCGGCCCCTATTGCGCGCATCATAGCCGACTGGCCTACCAGCCGGCGCACGAACGCCGGCGCGATCGAGACCCGATCCGCGACCGTCGCACGCTCGTCCGATAGCAGCTTTCGAAGGGAGTTGCGGACGGTCGCCTTGCGGCTTGCCGAAGGTCAGGCCTTGCCGAAGGTCTCGTCGAAGGCGTAGCCGGTTCCACGCACGGTGCGGATCGGGTCGCGCTCGCGCCCGCGCGACAGCGCCTTGCGCAGGCGCCCGACATGCACGTCGACGGTTCGCTCGTCGATCTCGGCCGCCTGCCCCCAGACCCCATCGAGCAGCTGCGCACGGGAAAAGACCCGGCCGGGCTTCTCCAGAAGATATTCGAGCAGACGGAATTCGGTCGGACCGAGATGAATGTCGCGCGCCCCGCGGCGCACGCGCCGCGTCTCCCGGTCGAGGTCGAGATCGCCGGCGTTCAGGCGGTCGGCGATGCGCTCGGGACGGCTCCGCCGCAGGAGCGCGCGGACGCGCGCCATGAGTTCGGGTACGGAGAAGGGCTTGACGACGTAATCGTCGGCGCCGACCGAGAGGCCGCGCACCCGCTCGGCCTCTTCGCCGCGCGCCGTCACCATGATGACGGGCAGCGTTCGGGTGGTCTCGCGCGCCCTGAGCCGCCGGCAGATTTCGAGGCCGGAGACGCCCGGCAGCATCCAGTCGAGGATGATGAGGTCGGGCACGTTCTCGGCGAGGCGGAGCTCCGCCTCGTCGCCCCGCTCCACGCTCTCGACGACGTAGCCCTCCGCCTCGAGATTGTACGCGAGCAGCAAGGCCAGGTCGGATTCATCCTCGACCACCAGGATGCGGGGCGCCGACGCTGCGCCGGATCGGATGATATCCTTGCGCGACTGGTTCATACATCGCCCCCGGCGGCCTCGACGTCGATGTCGATTGCTTCCTCCGGTCGCCGATGGGGGCGGTCCGAAGGCATGGTCTCGCCCGTCGCCAGATAGACGACTGTCTCGGCGATGTTGGTCGCGTGGTCGCCGATCCGCTCGATGTTCTTGGAGCAAAAGAGAAGATGGGCGCAGAACGAGATGTTGCGCGGATCCTCCATCATATGGGTCAGAAGATCGCGGAACACCGAATCTTCCAGCGCGTCGAGATCGACGTCGCGCTCCCAGACTTCGCGGGCGCGCTCGTCATCGCGTTGCGCGTAGGAGTCGAGCACATCCTTCAGGAGCTCGGTGGCGACGTCGTTCATGTGCTTCAGGCCAACGATCGCCCGCGGCACTCGGGCTTCCGCGCCGACCTTGACCGTGCGCTTGGCGATGTTCTTCGCCAGGTCGCCGACCCGCTCGAGATCGCCGGCGATGCGAATGGCGCCGATCAGCTCGCGCAGGTCCACCGCCACCGGCTGGCGGCGCGCGATCGTCATGACCGCCAGATCTTCGATTTCGCGCTGCAGCGCGTCGAGACGCGGGTCGGTGGCGACGACCTCATGGGCGAGCGTCGTGTCGGCGTTGGCCAGCGCGTCCATGGCGTCGATCACCATTTTCTCCGCGACGCCGCCCATTTCGGCAATGCGGCGCTCGAGCGTGTCGAGCTCCTTGTCGTAGGCCTTGACGGTATGTTCGACCACGGCGTCCACTCCTTAGCCGAACCGGCCGGTTACGTAGTCCTGGGTGCGCTTATCGCGCGGCGCGGTAAAGACGGTGTTCGTCTCGTTGAACTCGATCAGTTCGCCGAGATACATGAAGGCGGTGAAATGCGAGACGCGCGCCGCCTGCTGCATGTTGTGGGTGACGATGGCGATCGTGTACTCGCCGGACAATTCGTCGATCAGCTCCTCGATCTTGGCGGTCGAGATCGGATCGAGGGCCGAGCACGGCTCGTCGAACAGGATCACTTCCGGACTGATCGCGACGGTGCGGGCGATGCAGAGGCGCTGCTGCTGTCCGCCCGACAGACTGAGGCCGCTGGCGTTCAGCTTGTCTTTCACCTCGCCCCAGAGCGCCGACCGTTTGAGCGACGACTCGACGCGGCCGTCCATCTCCGACTTGGGCAGCTTCTCGTACAGACGCAGGCCGAAGGCGATGTTGTCGTAGATCGTCATCGGGAAGGGCGTCGGCTTCTGGAACACCATGCCGACCCTGGAGCGCAGCAGATTGAGGTCGAGGTCCTTGGACAGGATGTTCTCGCCGTCGAGCAGGACTTCGCCTTCGGCGCGCTGGCCCGGATAGAGATCGTACATGCGGTTCAGGACGCGCAGCAGGGTCGACTTGCCGCAGCCCGACGGACCGATGAAGGCGGTGACCTGGCCCTCGACAAGGGTGAGGTTCACTTCTTTCAGCGCATGCGCCTGGCCATAGTAGAAATTGAGACCACGCACGACGACCTTGTCTCTGTCAGCGTTCGCCGGTTTGGCAGGCCTCTGTGTCGCAACCTGGCTGCTCATTGAACCCTCTTGGATTATCGTTGCTGTGTCTGCGCGGATAGCGCGCGAGCTGCGATGCTCAGCGCCAGGACGGCCAGCGTGATGATGAGAGCCCCGGTCCAAGCCAATTGTTGCCAGTCCTTGTACGGGCTCAGCGCAAATTGAAAGATCACGGTCGGCAGGCTCGATATCGGTTTAAGGAGTTGCGTGCTGAAGAACTGATTGTTCAGCGCGGTGAACAGGAGCGGCGCGGTTTCGCCGCTGACCCGCGCGATCGCGAGCAGCACGCCGGTGATCAGACCGGCTCTCACGGCGCGATAACCGATTCGCTGGATCACCAGGGAGCGCGGCATTCCAAGCGCGGAGCCGGCTTCGCGCAGGGCGTTGGGAACGAGGTTCAACATGTCCTCGGTCGTCCGAACCACCACCGGGACCACCAGGACCGCCAGCGCAATGGCGCCGGCGATGGCTGAGAAGTGACCCATCGGCGCGACGATGATCTCGTAGACGAAAAGACCGATGACGATCGACGGGGCGCTGAGCAGGATGTCGTTGATGAAGCGGACGACAAAGGCAAGCCTCGAGTACTTGCCGTATTCCGCCAGATAGGTGCCCGCCAGCATGCCGAGCGGCGTGCCGATTGCGACGCCGAGGAAGGTCATGATCAGGCTGCCGACGATCGCATTCAAGAGACCGCCGGCGCTGCCCGGCGGAGGCGTATTTTCCGTGAAGACCGCGAGCGACAGCCCCGCAAATCCCTTCCAAAGCAGCACCACGAGAATCATGAACAAACCCGCCAGGCCGATGCCGGCGGCGGCGGTGCTGAGGCCGAGCCACATCGCGTTTCGCCGGCGGCGCGCGGGATAGAGGGAGGAGGCCATGGCGCTTATCTCCCCGCCTGGACTTCGAGGCGCATCAGCATGATCCTGGCGATCGCCAGCACGACAAAGGTGATCATGAACAGGATCAGGCCAAGTGCGATCAGCGACGAGGTATAGAGATCGCCGACTGCCTCCGTGAACTCGTTGGCGATGCTGGCGGAGATTGTCGTTCCCGGCGCGAGCAGCGACGCCGATATCTTGTGCGCGTTGCCGATCACGAAGGTCACCGCCATGGTTTCGCCGAGCGCCCGTCCAAGTCCGAGCATGACGCCGCCGATGACGCCGACGCGCGTGTAGGGAAGGACGACGTTCCAGACCACTTCCCAGGTGGTGCAGCCGATCCCGTAAGCCGATTCCTTCAGCATCGGTGGCACGGTGTCGAACACGTCGCGCGAAATGGAGGCGACGAAGGGCAGAACCATGATCGCCAAAATAAGCGATGCGGTCAGTATCCCGATGCCGTAAGGCGGTCCCGCGAACAGCGAATTCATCACCGGGACGTTGGCGAAAAGCGCAATGATGAAGGGTTGCAGGTATTGCTGCAGAAAAGGCGCGAAGATGAACAAGCCCCAGATTCCGTAAATAATGCTTGGGATGCCCGCCAACAATTCAATCGCAGTGCCGATCGGTCGCCGCAAGGAGGGCGGACACAGCTCGGTGAGAAAGACGGCAACTCCGATGCCGAGAGGCACCGCGATCGCCATCGCAATGGCCGAGGTCACCACAGTCCCATAAATCGGCGCAAGGGCGCCAAATTTCTCGGTGACAGGATTCCAAATCTGAGTCGTAAAAAAACCCAGGCCGAACGCTTGAAACGCCGGGATCGAGCCCTTGACCAGCGATCCGATCACGCCGCCAAGGATCAACAGAACCGCGAGCGCAGCGCTTTGCGTCAGGCGACGAAAGAAATTGTCGCTGAAGCGCAAAGCGCTTTATCGCGCGCTGCCGGTTCTGAACCGTGGAGCCGGCCATCTTGATGTGCGGCATCGCGGTTTCAGTCATTGCTTCGAAACTCCTGCGGACAACCCGCCGCCCAGCCAGACCGCCTTGCGCGCAAGTCGGGAGATCCTGTCAGGCGTCACTGGGTGTACACAGGCTTGCCATCTGGGCCTTTGATTTCCTGCCAGGTCTTTTCGATCTGGGCGATAACCGAGTCCGGCAACGGCACATAGTCGAGTTGTTCGGCGGCCTTCTTGCCGTTCTTGTAGGCCCAGTCGAAGAATTTCAGCGCCTCGGCCGAAGCGGTGGGATCGGCGGACTCCTTGTACATAAGTATGAAGGTCGCGCCGGCGATCGGCCAGGTCTCCGCGCCTGGCTGATCCGTCAGAATGACATAATATTGATCCGAATGGGCCCAATCGGCGTTTCCTGCAGCCGCCTGGAATGAAGCGGAGTTCGGTGCGACAGTCTTGCCGTCCTTATTGATCATGTTCACAGACGCCATCTTATTCTCGAGCGCGTAGGCGTATTCGACGTAACCAATCGCGCCTTTTGTCTGAGTGACGTTGTTCGAGACGCCCTCGTTGCCCTTGGCGCCGATACCGACCGGCCATTCGACGGATGTGCTGGCGCCGACGTCGGATTTCCATTGCGGGCTGACTTTGGACAGATAGTTGGTGAAGATGAACGTCGTCCCCGAACCGTCCGAACGATGCACGACGACAATCGCGCTCGAAGGAAGCTTGGCGTTCGGGTTGAGTTTCTTGATTGCCGGATCGTCCCACTTGGTGATCTTGCCAAGGAAAATATCGGCCAGTGTCGGCGCCGTCGAGCTTCAGATCACCCGGACCGATGCCGTCGAGATTGACGACCGGCACGTCGCCTCCGACCACCGTCGGAAACTGGAGCAACCCTGCAGCGGTCAATTCCTTGGGCTCGAGCGGCATGTCCGAGGCGCCGAAGGTGACGGTCTTGTTCTTGATCTGCTTGATGCCGCCGCCCGAGCCGATCGACTGATAGTTGAGGCGGAAGCCGGTCTCCTTGTTATACATGTCGGCCCATTTGGCGTAGATCGGATAGGGGAAGGTCGCGCCGGCGCCGGAAACGCTGGCGGCGAATGCGTAAGTCGCGGACGCCACGCAAACGGCGAACGCGGTTATGCGAGCGATATTTATGAGTTTCATTGAACGCCTCTCTAGCGTTGGGGTCGAATTCCGCGGCGACGTCGCGTCATCATGATCGACGCGCGCGCACCTGCCTTATAGGGTCGCCCCATAAGTCTATTGCGACGGGGAGACGACAGTTTTACGACAGCGGCGACAGGTCCTCTGTCCGCGGCTCGCAGTCGCTTGGAACCATAAGGAGATTCGGCCGTTGCGCGGCAAAGCCCCGCCGGACGTAAAAATCAGTTTTGCTTGCAACTCGCTTATATTGCTGGACGGCGGCCGGCTAGCCGCCGGTCACGCTCATATGCCGCGCCACGGCAGGCCGACGATCGGTCCGCTCAATGATGAAGTCATGGCCCTTGGGCTTGCGCCCGATGGCGCCGCGGATCGCCGCATCGAGGAGATCGTTGCCCTCCGAGGACCGCAGAGCGGCCCGGAGGTCGGCGGCGTCCTCGTGTCCGAGACACATATAAAGCGTGCCGGTGCAAGTGACCCGCACGCGGTTGCAGCTCTCGCAAAAGTTATGGCTGAGCGGCGTGATGAAACCGATCAAGCCGCCAGTCTCGCTCGCGCGCACATAACGCGCCGGTCCGCCGGTGCGATGATTCGTCTCGCACAAGCTGAAGCGCCGAGCCAGATCTGCGCGAACTTTGGTCAGCGGCAGGTGCTGCTCGAAGCGCGACGCTTCGATCTCGCCGAGGGGCATGACTTCGATGAACGTAATTGCCATGCTGCGCGCGTGCGCCCAGCGCACCATGGGTTCGAATTCGTCTTCGTTGACCCCTTTGAGCGCAACGACGTTGACTTTCACGGCGAGGCCGGCGCGCTGCGCAGCGTCAAGCCCCGCGAGCACGCGACCGAGATCGCCGCGCCGGGTAATCGCCTTGAATCGGCCAGGATCGAGCGTATCGAGCGAAACGTTGATTCGGCGGACGCCGCAACGCGCGAGTTCGCCGGCGAACCGCGCCAGTTGCGAGCCGTTCGTGGTCAGCGTGATTTCCTGAAGCGTTCCCGCGTCGAGATGTCGCGACAGCGAGCGGAAAAGCTCCATGATGTCGCGGCGGACGAGGGGCTCGCCGCCGGTAATCCGGATCTTGCGCGTCCCCATCGCAATGAAAGCCGAGCTGAGCCGATCCAGTTCTTCAAGCGTCAAGAGCTCGCGCCTTGGCAGGAACGTCATCTCTTCCGCCATGCAGTAGGCGCAGCGAAAATCGCAACGGTCCGTCACCGACACGCGAACGTAAGTGATGGCCCGTCCAAAAGGGTCGACGAGGGTCGAGCCGTCGTGCGTCCCGACGGAGCCTTGATCCGTCACGTTCGTTCTCATTTGCTTTCCGATGCGGCTCCGCGTCCTGAATTGCGGGCGCAAATAAAGCGCGGCAACGCGTCATTTGGCCGGCGCAATCTCTTGCCGGTTCGGGCGCAGACAACGCCCGAGCCGATGTCGCCGAGGTCTACATTCGTCAGACCTTGTACTCCCAGGACTTGAAGCTCGTGCCCCGCGCCGCTCCCGGCGCGGAGGAAATCTTGCGAATGTCCGCCCAGGTCTGTTTGTAGTTGGGAATAATGAGTTCATTGACGCCGGGCGAGACGACGTTCCCCTGCACGCCCATCGGATAGGCGAACAGCATGAAGGCCTGCTTGCGTCTGGCGGTCGGAGTCGGATACGCCATCGCCTGCGTCGCGCCGTTTTCGTTGTGGACTTCCACGAGGTCGCCCTCTGAAAGACCCAGGTCCTTCATGTCGTCCGGATTCAACTGGATGAAAGGATAGGGCCAGCGATCCATTACGAGGTCTTCCTGCTGGTCGAGATAGGCGCTTTGCCAGACGTGGTTGGCACGGCCGTTGTTGATGAGGAACGCAAATTTCTGCGATTCCTCCTCTTTGCCCGGCGCCTCGAGCCCGCGCCATTGCGTCGCCATGAACGTCGCTTTGCCGTCCTTCCCGCCGAACTTGCCATCCGAGTAGAGACGCTTCGTCCCGACCAGTTTGCCGCTTTCAAATCCGGTCGCCGGTTCCTGGACGCCGTTGGTTCCCATGGCGCGCAGTCGGTCGTAGGTGACGAATTCGCCGCCCTTGGCGTTGGCGTGATAGCCGTCCATGAAGGCGTCTTCTTCGGTCTTCCAATCGAATCCCTTGAACTTGTCGGCGACGTCCGTCTTACCCATTTCGCGGAACACGCTCTCTAGGTTATTGGCGAGTCGGGCGGCAATGATGCAGTCGGGCAGCGACTGGCCGGGCGGGTCCATATAGCGCTCGGTCAGGCGAAGCCGGCGTTCACCATTCATTGAGGTGAGATTCATCTCTCCCGCTGTCGCCGCCGGCAGCCATACGTGGCATGCTTGGCCGATCTTCGTCGGCACGATATCGACATCGACGGCGAAAAGCCCGCCACGCTTAATGGCGCCAAGGATCGCGTCGACTTGCGCAACGCGATCGCCATAGGGCGCGGCGGACATTGCGTCCTTCACCAAATCGGTCCGCTTTTTGTACACCTGTTTGAACTTGTCGGCGTTGAGGGTAGTTTTGTAGTGGTCGCAGGCCCAGATGTGGTGCACGCCGCCCTTGCCTTCTTCGATCAGGAGCTTGTCGACGTAAGGAGCCGGGCGTCCGCCCGGATAGTCGGGCCGCACGTAGCCCTCCTGGTGGCCGCCCATGCGCACACAGCCGCCGCCGGGACGCCCGACGTTGCCGGTGGCGAGCGCCACGTTCACCAGGGCCCCGTTGGTCCGGTAGTTGTCGTTGCCCCAGATCAGGCCCTTCTCGTAGGCGAACATGGTGCGCCGGCGCGCGCGGCCGTCCTTGGGCTCGGCGATCCACTCCGCGGCTTTACGGATGTCATCGACGCTGAGACCGGTGATCTTGGCGGCGTCTTCGAGGCTCGTCTTGTTGGCCGTCACCGCTTTGTCGAAATCGTTGGTCGAGGCGGCGATGAAGTCTTTGTCGGCCCAGCCCTTATCGGCGATGTAGGTGAGCCAGGCGTTGAAGAGCGCAAGATCGGTTCCGGAATTGATCGGCAGGTGCAGCACCCGGTCTTTGCCCGCTTCGACCTCGCAGGCGTTTACCGTCACGGTGCGCCGCGGGTCGACGAAAATAACACGCGCCGGCGGATGCGCTTCGCCGGGAAGCTGGGCCTTCTTCTTGTCAATCGAGGCGCCCTGCAAATTCGGCACCCAATGGTTCAGGAAATAGTTGGTCTGCGTCTCCAACGCGTTCGTTCCGACCGCGACGATCGTGTCGGCGAGTTCGGCGTCCTCGTAGCAATTGTTGAGCTCGCCGACGCCCATGTCACGGGTCGCATGCACCTCGGAATTGTAAGCCGGGCGATTGTGAATTCGGATGTTCTTGATCTTCATCGCTCCGAAATAAAGCTTGCCCGTGCCCCAGGTGTTTTCGTAGCCGCCGCCGGCGCCGCCGTGATCGAAAGCGGAAACGAAGAGCCCATCTTCGCCCTGGGAGGCGATAACCCCGGCGGTCACGCGCGCAACCAAATCGAGCGCGTCGTCCCAGCTCGTTGGCTGCATTTGCCCGTAGCGCCAGACCATGGGTTCAGTCAGGCGTTGCTGTTGGGTTGAGCGCGCTTCGGAAAAGGATTCCTCGGCCATGCGCGCGCCGCGAATGGAGCCGAGACCCGAGTTCACGACGCAGCTCGGATCGGGCTTGACGACGAGGTGGACGTCCTTTCCGTCCTGCTTGACGATATTGTACATCGACGGCGCATACCAGTTCGGCGTCATCGGCAGTTGCTGCTTCGAAAGGTCGGCGCCGAACTTGTTGGCGCTCGGGCTCATGCCGCCCTGCTCGTTGATGGCCCAGCTGTAGGCCTTGTAGCCGCAGCCGACGATGCAGAACTGGCATGTGACATTGTGCTCCCTGGCGTCGGCCGGGATGATGGGCAGCCGGTCAATATGGCGCTTGAATGTCATGATGCAGCCTCCAGAACGTTCGAGAGCCGGCCATAGATGAGCTCATCGACGCCGTCAGCGTAGATGTCGCCCTTGGCGTCGACTCGCAGAAGATATTGAGGGAGGTTTTGGGTCGCGTGACCCCAGATTTCCTGCCCGCCGTTTTCGCAGTCGAAGCGCGAATAATGGCCGGAGCAATTGAGCGTCTTGTCCGACGAATTGTAAGCGAGCGGAAAGCCCTTGTGCGGGCATATCGTCGTAAAGCCGACGATGTCGCCGTCGGGCCCCACCCCGCCAGGGACTTTCTTGCCGAGCTTCAGGAGGACGCCCGGCGCCTGATCGTCGGGATAGGTCACCCGAAAAGGCGCGTCAGGCTTCAGGTCGCTGACGTTCGCAAGACGGTTGGACGGATAGCTAAGCCTCGCAAGCTGCGGGCCCGCTGCGGCTTTCTGCGGAACGACGGTCGCTGCCGCGGCGCCTGCCGCGGCGATCCCGGCCCCGGTCAGAAATTTTCGGCGGCCGACGTCGATCATTGTCGGGCAAGACTTCATGGGCTTCCTCCCTCATGGTGGGCCGTTTCGATCCCGAACTGCGAGTTCGAGGATCCGGCCTGGCCTTTGCGGCCTATTCATCACATCGTCATGGCAGGCCGTTATGTTATTCCAGATATGTCGAGACTTATCGACATATCGAGTAGTAGTCAAATTTGTGCGCGGCGCCAACTAGAAATCGCCGCTACTCGTTGATTCACGGGAGAGGCAAGCGGGATGCCGAAGAATTCGTTGCCCGTCGTCGGCCATGTCGGGCCGGTCCCGGACGGGGACAGCATGTCGCCCGCCCACGCGCTGGCCGCGTTGGCGGCGCTCGGTCAGCCGACGCGGCTGGAAATTTTTCGGCTTCTGATTAGACGCGAGCCTAACGGCCTCGCCGCCGGCGCCATCGCGGACGCCGTTGCGGCGCCGCACAACACCCTCTCGACACACCTCGCCATTCTGGCGCGCGCCGGCTTAGTGAAAGGCGCCAGGGAGGGGCGTTCGATCATCTATCGCGCCCATATCGGGGGCATGCGCGATCTTATCTCCTTCCTTGTCAGCGATTGTTGCGGCGGCCACGCCGAACTCTGCGATCTCCAGGGATTCTCACCCGCGCCGACGTGCGACTGCAAACCGGAGCCCGACGTCGGCAACCGCACGAAGTAGTGGATGAACGTGCGCCAAATCCGCGGCCAGGGCGCCGCGCGCATCGCCTGTCGGTTACATTCGCAAAATCAAATAGATATGTAGCTATCTTCGCTTAACCGCATAGCGGTGCCGGTTGCCAACGGCTTGGTTTAGATCTTCTTGACGATCGCGCGCTCACCCGGACCGATGAAGCCGGTTTTCCGCTTCCCGCTCCCCTCCCTGCCCTTCCTGTAATCGGGCTTAACAAGGAGAACAATCTCCTGTTCTGTCTTTCCATTCCGTAGGAGCACATACGCTCAACGAAGTGAAAAACCATGGATTTGTGCAATCGCTCGAGGCGCGGGGGCGCGATTCGACCTGTTGGCAGGGAGTAACAGGCGGAATGGCCTTGCCTTCCGCGAACGCATCAGGATCGGCCGGCGGCGAGGATCGGCAAGATTTCCTCACCCGTCCTTCGCTCATTTCTTTGGGGGCGGCCGAAGAAATTTGATTGGTGTGCACCGCATGATTATTTCGTCGCCGAATGAAGCGGAACGCTCGCGACAAAGCACGATCCCTGGTTGACGCGGCTGGTGATGGTCAATCGTCCACGGTGCCGGGTGAGGATGTGCTTGACGATGGCGAGGCCGAGGCCGGTTCCGTTCTTCGCCCGGCTGTTGACCGCATCGATGCGATAGAAGCGCTCGGTCAGGCGCGGGATGTGCTCGGCCGGAATGCCGTGGCCGAAGTCGCGCACGCTGAGCGTCGCGTCCTTTTCCGCCGTCGCCACGGCGACCTCGACCAGGGGCGGCCCGGCGTTCGGCCGGACGCCGTATTTGATCGCGTTTTCGATCAGGTTCTCCGCGACCCGCACCAGTTCGTCCCGGTCGCCGGTCACCAGCACCGGCCGCGGTGCGCTGAGACGGATCTCGACCCCGAATTCCGCCGCCATCGGCGACAAGGAGTCGACGACGGTGCGCGTGGTCTGGGCGAGGTCGACAATGGTTTCCGGCCGGACGTGCTGCTTCTGCTCGATGCGCGAGAGCGACAGCAGATCCTCGATCAGCCGGCTCATGCGCAGGCCCTGTTCGCGCATGATGGCGAGGAACCGGTCGCGCGCTTTGGCGTCGTCCCGCGCCGAGCCCTGGAGCGTCTCGATGAAGCCGAGGAGCGAAGCGAGCGGCGTGCGCAGCTCGTGGCTGGCGTTGGCGATGAAGTCGACGCGCATCCGCTCGACGCGCCGCATTTCGGTCAGATCGCGCAGCGTCAGCAGGGTCGCCACGACGTCGCCCGCCTCCGTGGCCAGCGGGGCGACGCGGACATCGAACAGGCGCTCGACCGGCACCCGCTCGCTCCACTGCACGGTCTCGGCTTCGCCGGTCGCCATCACCCGGCGGCGGGCGTCGACCACGTCGGGGGCGCGCAGGGCGAGGACGAACGGCTCGCCGATCTTGAGCGCCGGCAAGAGATCGAGCGCCGGCTTGTTGGCGACCGCCGCCCGTCCGTCCGGACCGACGATCACCGCCGGTTCCGGCATTGCGCCGACGATTTGGGCTGCAAATTGCGACCGGATGAGATCCCCGAGCCGCAGGGCCTGCGCGGCTTTCATCGCGGCGTCTCGGCTACTCATCCGACGGCGCCGACATGGCTTCACGGATCGAGCGCCAGCGCCGCGCCGCCTCGACCCCGCCGAGGAGCGCCATCGCGCAGACGAACGGCACGACATAATAGATGCCGCGAAACAGCAGCAGCGAGGCGAGCAAGGCGTCGTCCGAACCCCGAACGCCTTGCAGGATCGTCGCTTCGAACACGCCGAGGCCTCCCGGCGAGTGGCTGGCGATGCCGAGCATCGCGGCGAAGGAATAGAGCGTGGCGAATGTCGGAAAGCCGATGATCGTGCCTTTCGGCAACAGAACATAGAGCGCGGCCGAGGCCGAGCATACGTCCGCCACGCCGAGCGCCATCTGCCCGAGCGTGACCAGCGGCCCCGGCAACTTGAAATCGCCGACGACCGCCGAGCGGCGCCACCGCATGCTGCCGACCCAGACGAGGTAGAGAACCAGCGCGGCGATCACGCTCAGTCCGATCAGCCGATTGGCGAAGGGATTGAAGTGGTTGATTTCCGCCACCGCATCGGAAGCGCTGATGAAGCCGACGCCGACGATCGTGCCCATGCCGAGCCAGAAGGTGACGCCCGCCACCACCGTCAGGCTGGCGACCTTCGCCGCCGTCAGTCCGGCCGGCGCGTAGAGCCAATACCTGACCGCCCCGCCGGTCACCAGCGGGAAGCCCAGGGTGAACGAGACCGCATAGCTGGCGAATGAAGCCAGCGCAGTCAGCCAGTAGGGCACCTTGATCCCGAGATGCCGGAGCGCCAGCCCGTCGTAGCCGGTCAACGCCAGGTAGCTCAACGCGGTGAAGGCGAAGGCGAGGGTTATCTGGTCGCCGCCGGTCGCCGCGATCGCCGCGCGGAACTTGTTGATGTCGATGTGCAAGAGCGTGCGCACGAAGATCGTCGCGGAGACGCGCGATGATGAGAACGCTCGCAGCGACGCCAAGCTTCCGAAGCGTTCGTCGATGTCGCCTGAAGAGGACGATCAGGCGCGTGACGATATGGGGCGGATCCGGGGGGCGCCGCGGGCCGCCGCCCGGCGCCGACTTGGCAGCCGGGCGTCGTTGCTGCGTTTGCGCCATGCCTTGTTCCTGTCGGCTCGGGCGCCGCCTATAGGCCCTGGGCGCGTTGCGCGCAAGCCGAGGCGGCCGAACCCGAAAAGCGGCAAAAAGCCTCAGCCGACCGCGACCCGCTGTTTCGTTTGCCAGGATTTATACGCGGCATCGGCGAGCAGGTTGGCCCTGAGGCCGTCCTCGCCATCAGGATGGAGCTTGACGCCGTTCCGGACCGCGGCGACGAACGCAGCGAGCTCGTCGCGATAGGCGGCTTTCATAGCGCTCGAGGAAGAAGTTCAGGACCTTGTCGCTGGTAAAGCCGTTCGCCCCGGCGACTTCGACCGTTGTCTCGCGGACGTTGGCCGCGTGGATCATCCCCTTGTCGCCGTGCGCTTCGACCCGCTGGTCGTAGCCGTAGCTGGCGCGGCGCGAGTTGGAAATCTGCGCCACCTTGCCCGATCGGGTTTCCATGATGACGACGGCGGTGTCGATATCGCCGGCTTCGCCGATCGCCTTGTCGACGAGCGCCGAACCCATGGCGCTGACCGCGACCGGCTCCTCGTCCAGAATGAAGCGCGCCATGTCGAAGTCGTGGATCATCATGTCGCGGAAGAGCCCGCCGGAGCGGGCGATGTAGGAGAGCGGCGGGGGTCCGGGATCGCGCGAGGTGATGGAGACGATTTCGAGCGTGCCGATCGCGCCATCGGCGACCCGTCGGCGCAGGGAAGCGAAATTCGGGTCGAAGCGGCGGTTGAAGCCGATCATCAGCGTCGCACCGGTCTGCCGGACGACGTCGAGACAGGCGCGGATCCGGTCGACGTCGAGAGCAATCGGCTTCTCGCAGAAGATCGCCTTGCCGGCGCGGGCCGAGCGCTCGATGAGATCGGCGTGGGTGTCGGTCGGCGAGCAGATGGCGACGGCGTCGACCGCCTTCGCGCTGAGAATTTCGTCGACCGCGGCGACTTTCGCGCCTGTCGCGCCGGCCAGACTTTCGGCTGCGGCCGGGTCCGCGTCGGCAACAAAAAGAACCTCGCAGTCGCGGCGGGCGACGACGTTGCCGCTATGGATCTTGCCGATCCGCCCTGCGCCGATGATGCCGAATTTCATGTATTCCTCCCACGAATCAGGCCTCCGGTCGGGTCCGAAGGGCCGAGAAAAAAGAATATCCGTTCCATATTGACTTGGGAATAGAATTTTTGTTTCATTCCGGCCGGGAAGGCGAAGGCGAAGCCGCCGGTCCGACCCGAGGGAGAAAATCGCCCATGGCCAACACTTCTGCCCCCGCAGCCGGGACTCATGCGGGCGACGGCTACCGCGGCCCGGCCAGTCTCAGCGGCAAGATCGCTATCGTCACCGGCGGCACGCAGGGCCTCGGCGAGGCGATCGCACGGCTTTTCGCCGAACGCGGAGCGGCGGGCATCGTCATCTGCGGGCGGAACGCCAAGAACGGCGCGCGGGTGGCGGAGGAGATTTCAGCCGCCGGCTGTCCGACGGCGTTTGTCAAAGCCGACCTCGCGAAGGTCGCCGACTGCCGGAACGTCGTCAGGGAAGCCGACCGGCGCTTTGGCCGCGTCGACGCGCTGGTCAACGCCGCCGCCCTGACCGACCGCGGCGACATCTTCGACACGACCGAAGAGCGCTACAATGAGATCTTCGATGTCAACGTGCGGGCGCCGTTCTTCCTCATCCAGGAGACCGTGCGCGTCATGCGCCGGGAGAAGATCGCCGGCGCCATCGTCAACATCCAGTCGATGTCGGCTCATGGCGGGCAGCCGTTCATCGCGGCCTATTGCGCATCGAAAGGCGCGCTGGCGACCTTGACCCGCAACGTCGCCCACGCCCTGGTCAAGTTCCGCATCCGGGTCAACGGCCTCAACATCGGCTGGATGTCGACCCCGGGCGAGGATCGCATCATGAAGACCTATCACGGCGCCGAGGAGGGATGGCTCGATGCGGCATCGAAGACGAAGCCGTTCGGACGCCTGATCGATCCGAAAGAGGTGGCGCGCGCCTGCGCCTATCTCTGCTCCAGCGAATCGGGGCTGATGACCGGGTCCAACATCGACTTCGATCAAACTGTCGTCGGTACGGGCGATCCGCCGATCGAGCCCTGAACCGAGCCCGAGGTCCCCCGTGTCGGAACCGCGTCTCGACGTCATCACGATCGGCCGCTCGTCGGTCGACCTCTACGGCGTTCAGGTCGGAGGGCGCCTGGAGGACATGACGACGTTCTCCAAGGCGGTCGGGGGCTGTCCGACCAATATCGCCATCGGCACGGCGCGGCTCGGCCTCAAGAGCGGGCTCGTCACCCGGGTCGGCGACGAGCACATGGGGCGCTATATCCGTGAGCAATGCGCGCGCGAGGGGGTCGATGTCGCGGGCATTCACACCGATCCGGCCCGGCTGACCTCGCTGGTGCTGCTCGGCATCCGCGACGAAAAAACCTTTCCGCTCATCTTCTATCGGGACAATTGCGCCGACAGCGCGCTCGACGAAAGCGACATCGACCCGGCCTACATCGAGAGCGCCGGCGCGCTTCTGGTCACCGGCACCCATTTCGCCCGCGCCAACACCGCCGCCGCGCAGCTCAAGGCGATGCGCATCGCCCGAGCGGCCGGGCGCAGGATCGTGTTCGACATCGACTTCCGCCCCAATCTCTGGGGACTTGCCGGCCACGGCGCCGGGGAGGAGCGCTACATCAAGTCGGGCGAGGTGACGCGGAGCCTCAGCGCCATTCTGCCGCAATGCGATCTCATCGTCGGCACGGAAGAGGAGATGATGATCGCCGGCGGCGCGGACAATCCGCTCGACGCCTTGAAAGCCGTCCGCGCGGCCTCCGGGGCGACGCTGGTGCTCAAGCGCGGGCCGATGGGCTGCGTCGTCTTCCCCGAGGCGATTCCCGCGACGCTGGAGGAGGGGATCAAGGGTCCGGGCTTCCCGGTGGAGGTCTACAACGTGCTCGGCGCCGGAGACGCTTTCATGTCCGGGTTCTTGCGCGGCTGGCTTCGCGGCGAGCCGCTCGAAACCTGCTCAGCCTACGCCAACGCCAACGGCGCCTTCGCCGTGTCCCGCCTCCTGTGCTCGGCCGAATATCCGACATGGGCCGAGCTCAGCCAGTTCCTGAAGCGCGGCTCGCCTCATCGGGCGCTCAGACGGGACGAGACCCTGAACCATACCCACTGGGCGACGACGCGGCGGCCGCAGCCGGCGACGATCATGGCGCTCGCGATCGACCATCGCGCGCAGCTCGAAAAGATCGCCGACGACGCCGGCGCGCCGCGCGAACGCATCAGCGCGTTCAAATTGCTCGCGGTCGAGGCCGCGGCCAAGGTCGCCGCCGGCCGGCCGGGCTACGGCATGCTGCTCGACGGCAAGTACGGCCGTGAGGCGCTGTTCCGGGCGGTCGATCACGACTTCTGGATCGGACGACCGGTCGAGGAGCCCGGCTCCCGGCCGCTCGATTTCGAATCCGGCGGATCGCTCGGCGCCAAGCTGCAGGAATGGCCGGTCGCGCACACGATCAAGTGCCTCTGCTTCTATCACCCCGACGACCCGGCGGAGCTCAAGGCCCGGCAGGAGCGTGAGCTTCTGCGGCTCTACGACGCCGCGCGCACGCTCGGGCGCGAGCTCCTGCTCGAGATCATCGCCAGCAAGAATGGCCCGATCGGGAACGAGACCACCGCCCGCGTCATCGAGCGGCTTTACGCGATCGGCATCAAGCCGGACTGGTGGAAGCTCGAAGGGCAGCCGAGCGAGGCCGCCTGGACGAAGATCGCGCGGGCGGTGAACGAGGGCGATCCGTTCTGCCGGGGCGTGGTTCTGCTGGGGCTCGAGGCGCCCGAGGAGGACCTCGCCGAGGCCTTTGCCGTTGCCCGAGCCTGCGGCATCGTTAGGGGATTCGCGGTCGGCCGGACCATTTTCATGGAGCCGGCGGTGGAATGGTTCGCTGGGCGGATTTCCGACCGCGAGGCCGTCCAGCGCATGGCCGGGGCGTTCGAGCGGTTGTGCTCGCTTTGGCGCGAGACGCTGCCCGGAGGCTCGTGATGCTCGAGGACGGCCGTCTCGCCGCCGACGTGTTCCCGGGCGCCGTCGCCTTCTCCTTCGCGTTGTCGGCGATCGGACTGGCCATACTCGTCGCCGGCGTCGGTCTCGAGCGCCGCCGTCGCGCCCTTGCGGCCTATGTCGACGGTTATCTGCCGTCATTGCTGCGCGCGCTGCGCCCGCCCCGCGCGCGCCATGCCTGAGGAAGGTCCGCCAATATGAAGACAATCCGACTGACGGCCGCGCAGGCGATGGTCCGCTTCCTCGGCGCGCAGAAGGTGGAGATCGACGGCCGCGAGCAGCGGCTCATCGAGGGCGTGTTCGCCATCTTCGGCCACGGCAATGTCGCCGGGCTCGGCGAAGCCCTTTACGCCGCGCGCGAGACGCTGCCGACCTACCGCGCCCATAACGAGCAGGCGATGGCGCATGCGGCGATCGCCTTCGCCAAGGCCTCGCGCCGCCGGCGCATGATGGCCTGCACGACCTCGATCGGGCCCGGCGCGACCAACATGGTCACGGCCGCCGCGGTGGCGCATGTCAATCGCCTGCCGGTGCTCCTCGTCCCCGGCGACGTCTTCGCCAGCCGCAGGCCAGACCCGGTTCTGCAGCAGGTCGAGGATTTCGGCGACGGGACCGTCAGCGCCAACGACTGTTTCCGCCCAGTCTCGCGCTATTTCGATCGCATCGTCCGGCCCGAACAGCTCGTCCCGGCCCTCAGCCGGGCAATGGCGGTGCTGACCGACCCGGCCGAATGCGGTCCGGTGACCCTCGCCTTCTGCCAGGACGCGCAGACCGAAGCCTACGATTATCCCCTCTCGTTCTTCGAAGCCAGCGTGCACCGGCTCCGACGCCTCGCGCCCGACCCGGACGAGGTCCGAGAGGCCGCCGCGCTCTTGCGGACGGCGCGGAAACCGCTCGTCATCTGCGGCGGCGGCGTCCTCTATTCCGAGGCCGAGCGCGAGCTGATCGACTTTTGCGCCAGGCGCGGAATTCCCGTCGGCGAGACGCAGGCCGGCAAATCGGCGACGCCGAACGAGCATCCGATGGCGATGGGCGCGATCGGCGTCACCGGAACCGGCGCGGCCAATGCGCTCGCGGCGGAGGCGGACGTCGTTGTCGGCGTCGGCACCCGCCTCGCGGATTTCACCACCGGGTCCTGGGCGCTGTTCAGGAACCCGGACCGGCGGTTCATCTCGGTCAATGTGCAGCCGTTCGACGCGGCGAAGCATCGCGCGCTCCCAGTGGTCGGCGATGCCCGCACTGCGCTCGCCGCGCTCGATGCGGCGCTCGGCGACTGGAAGGCGCCCAGGAGCTGGGGCGAGGCGGCGGCAAAGGCCAAGGCCGAATGGGAAGCGACGGCGGCGCGCTACACCGCGCCGACGAACGCAGTGCTGCCAACCGATGCGGAAGTGCTCGGCGCGCTCATGCGCGGGGGTGAAGCCAGCGACGTCGTCGTCTGCGCCGCCGGCGGCCTGCCCGGCGAACTGCACAAGCTCTGGCGGCCCGGCGCGCCGCTCGGCTACCACGTCGAATACGGCTATTCCTGCATGGGCTACGAGATTCCGGGCGGCCTCGGCGTCAAGATGGCGCTGCCCGACCGCGAGGTCATCGTGTCGGTTGGCGACGGTTCGTATCTGATGATGAACTCGGAGATCGCCACCTCGGTCATGCTCGGCTTGAAGCTCATCATTGTCGTCAACGACAATCGCGGCTTCGGCTGCATCAACCGCCTGCAGCAGGCGACCGGCGGGGCGCCGTTCAACAATCTCTGGCGCGACGCGCGGCATGATGTTCTGCCGGAGGTCGATTTCGTCGCGCATGCCCGCTCGCTTGGCGCCGACGCCGTCAAGGTCGCCTCGATCGCCGAGCTCGAGGCGGCGTTCAAAAAGGCTCGCGCGGCGAAATCGACCCAGGTCATCGTCATCGACACCGACCCCGCCGGCTCGACCGACGCCGGCGGCTTCTGGTGGCAGGTCGCCGTGCCTGCCGTCTCGACCCGGGCGGAGGTCGGCGCCGCCCGCCGCGCTTATGAGGACGCGCTGCAGATCCAGCGTCTCGGAGACTGAAATGAGCATACGCATCGGCGCCAATCCGATCGGCTGGACCAACGACGATCTGCAGGAGATCGGCGGCGACACGCCGCTCGAAACCTGTCTCGCTGAAGCGCGCGAGGCGGGCGTGGTCGGGATGGAGAAGGGCCACAAGCTGCCCAACGACGGCGCCGCGCTGAAGGACAAGCTGGCGGAGTTCGACCTGACGTTCGTCGGCGGCTGGTATTCGACCGAATTGCTGAAGCGGTCGGCCAAGGACGAATTCGCGGCGGCGAAAGGCCACATCGCGATGACGAAGGGCGCGGGCGCGACGATCGTCATCGCAGCCGAAACCTCGAACGCCATCCACGGCGACCGTTCGCGGCCGTTGTCGGAGCGGCCGCGGCTCGGCAAGGCCGACTGGTCGGGCTACGGCGCCAGGATGACGGAGTTCGCCGAGCGTCTCGCCAACGAGGGCCTCAAGCTCTGCTATCATCACCACATGGGAACGATCGTCCAGTCGGAGCGCGACATCGACGCGCTCATGGCGCACACGGGACCGCCGGTCCATCTGCTGCTCGACACCGGCCACGCCCGCTGGGGCGGCGCCGACCCCGCCGCGCTGGCCCGCGCTTATCGCGACCGCATCGGCCACGTCCATTGCAAGGACGTTCGCGAAGCCCGGATGCGCCAGGCGAACGCCGAAGACTGGAGCTTCCTCGATTCCATTCTGGGCATGGGCGGCGACATCGGCGTCTACACCGTGCCCGGCGACGGCATGATCGACTATGTCGCGGTGTTCAGGGCGCTCGAGGGCTATTCCGGCTGGGTCGTGCTCGAGGCCGAGCAGGATCCGAAAAAGGCGCCCGCCCTGCCTTACGCCAGGAAGGGCGTGGCGCATCTGCGCGCCGCGCTCAAGCAGGCGGGATTGGTGTAGGATAACCCCTCTCCCCGTGGGGAGCGGGGTTGTGGGGTGAGGGTTTGGCGCGTACGCGCCTTAGACGCGCCTTTCGGCGCCGACCCCTCATCCGTCGCGGCTTCGCCGCGCACCTTCTCCCGCAGGGGGAGAAGGGAGTTGAGTTGAGGAGGCCGCCGTCATGCCGCAATCGAATCTGCTCGTTCACGCCCGCCGCGCCGGGGACGGCGTCGGTCATCGGATCACGCCGGAAAGCGCCGGATGGCGCTATGTCGGCTTCGAGACCCGGACATTGAAAACGGGCGAGACGTCGAAGCTCGCGACCGACAGCCGGGAGGTCTGCGTCGTCGTCCTGTCGGGCAAGGCGCGGGTGACGGCCGAGGGTTTCGATTCCGGCGTGATCGGCGAGCGCGCCAGCGTGTTCGACGGCCTGCCCTGGTCGGTCTATCTGCCGCCGGGGAGCGCAGCGACGATCGAGGCGGCGAGCGATTGCGAGCTGGCGATCTGGCTCGGCGCCGGCGATGGGCGGCCTGAAGCCGCGCGTGATCAAGCCCGCCGACGTCGGCACGCTGACCCGCGGATCGGGCACGAATGCGCGCTATATCCGCAACGTCCTGCCCGAGGACGCCGAGGCCGAGAGCCTGCTCGTCGTCGAGGTGATCACGCCGGGCGGCCACTGGTCGAGCTATCCGCCGCACAAGCACGACCGCGACGCGCTGCCCGACGAATCCTATCTCGAGGAGACCTACTACCACCGCCTGAAGCCGCCGCAGGGCTTCGCCTTCCAGCGCATCTACACCGACGACCGCTCGCTCGACGAGACGCTGACGGTCGGCGACGGCGACGTCGTGCTGGTGCCGCGCGGCTACCATCCGGTCGGCGCGCCGCACGGCTACGACCTCTATTATCTCAACGTCATGGCCGGCCCGAAGCGCGTCTGGCGCTTCCACAACGATCCGGCGCACGAGTGGCTGATGAAAGCGGGGTGATCGCCCGCGTCCCGAGACGGAGCGGGACGCCCAAGCAGCGGCGCAAGCAGCGAAAATCCAACACTTCGCGCCAGCCAGAGCCCCCCGACGGAGGGCCGGAATCGACCTGTTGCTCCCGTTCAAATTCCTACCAATGAAAGGCGGGAAACCTGCACAAACGGCGGCCGTTTGCCGAGGGCGTGGCGAATGGGCCAAATCCGACTCTGAAGGGTCATTGCCGTTGGCGCAGAAATCAAGAATTTTGCAACACGCCGGATGGCCGCTTTGCAGCGATCAAGAGTGCGATTGCGAGCAGAGGGCAGATGATGTCCATATAGAATGGCAGGCCCGCATTGCCCGGCGCGAAGTTGCCCACGAGCAACATTTGCCTGATATGTCCGATGGCGTCGCCCAACAGGAAGATCGAAGCGGTGAGGACGGCCGCCGCCTTAAAATTCAGATCACGCCAGAAAGCTACGCAAGCGGTCACGCCTACAGCCAAATCGGCCATGCCGACCTCGAACTGGAACGGACTCACTTCCCAACCGATATGGGCGGCAGCAGTAGCCGGAAAAAAGACATGAGAAATGCCCGCCCACAGACCCGTGACGCCAATAGGAAGTAGCAGAATCCACGAAAGGAACTGCTCGGCCATGGACCCGTGAGCACGACGCGCCGTCGCAACTCCTAGCGCGACGACGAAGAGTAGAGCGGGGAGGTTGCGCACAAAGAAGCCAACGTATTCAGCGATCATTTCCACTCCGCAGGCATAAAGTGCCATGGGCGCGAGAACGGCATCTATTGCGGAAAACGAGGGCTACTTTCGATTCGTGGGACTTGTCAGTCAACAGGTATGGCGGTGAGGCCCAGCCGGGTGACTGTCACTTTCAGAATTCGCCGCATGGCGCGGCGGTCTCTGTCGGATAGGTGGGCGAAGCATTCGGCATCGTTTTTATCAGCGAGCGCCGCCAGTTCGGGCGTCAGATCTGCGCAGCGTAGGGCGGTGTCCGCCCTTTCGGGACGTCCGGCTGGCTCGCAGAATCGAAAGGCCAACCCTGCCGCCGACAGACGCCTGCGAAAGATGCGTCGAGCCCCGCCGCAGTCTTATGGATCGCGCCCTTCGTCTGCCCGGCTGTGCTAAGCTTCGGGAATCCGGCTGTTCGGGAGCAACGCGATGGAACTGGTTCCTTTGGGGGCGGGGTTTGTCGCAGAATTGCGTGGCGTCGATCTGATCGACGTCGTGAGCAGCGAGGCCGGCTATCGCGCGGTGCGCCAAGCGTTCGAGGCGCACTCCGTCGTCGTCTTCCGCAACCAGGATGTGAGCGACGACGTGCAGGTCGCCTTTTCGCGCGCCTTCGGGCCGCTCGAGCGCACCAAGGTCGGCTCGCTCGCGGCCGGGACCTTGTACGTCCGCGCCACCAATATTTCGGCTGACGGCGCTCTGTTCCCGGAAGCCCACCGCCAGGCGTTGGTCAACCGGGCGAACCAGCTCTGGCACACCGACAGTTCGTTCAAGGCGACGCCGGCGCTGGCGTCCGTGCTCTCGGCCCGGATCATTCCGGAAGAGGGCGGAGAAACCGAGTTCGCCTCGACGCGGCTCGCGTGGGACCAGTTGCCTGACGCGCAGAAGGAAGACCTGCGCGACCTCGTCGCCGTGCACTCTTACGCCAATTCCCGCGATCAGATCGACCCGGCGCTGATGACGCCGGAAGAGCGCGCCGCGCTGCCGCCGGTGCGCTGGCGCCTCGTCTGGCGCAACCCGGCGAACAATCGCGACGCACTCTACCTCGCGTCTCACGCCGGCGCAATCGAGGGCGTGGACGGCGCGCAGGGGCGGGCGCTGCTTGCCCGGCTTATCGAGGACGCGACCGAGAACGGTCGCACATATCTGCACCGTTGGCGCACTGGCGATGTCGTCATCTGGGATAACCGCGCCACAATGCATCGTGGGCGTCCCTGGCCCGGAACGCAGGCGCGGCTGATGGTTCGAACGACGATTTCCGCGCGCGATGAAGATGGACTCAATCACGTTCGACCGAACTGACAATCGGCGTGAATGCCGTGGAGCGCGCCCCAAATTCGCGCGCGTTCGCTTCCGCCCAGCAGGGTCGCGCCTTGACAAGCCTAGGGCGCCGGCCGCCTATCGGCGGTGCCCTAAATCAAACCAGGAACTGCAGACGTTGAGCGAACGAGCAAGATCGGTGCGGGTTCTCGTCGTCGGGCTCGGCACGATGGGGACGAGCCACGCGCGCGCCTACCGGGCGATCGACGGTTTCGAGCTCGTCGGGCTTTGCACCCGCAACGCCGCCGCCCGCCATGATCTCGAGCAGGAATTCGCCCTCGTGCCGCGGTTCGAGGGGCTCGGCGAGGGGCTCGAAGCGCTGAAGCCGGACGCGGTGGCGATCTGCGCCTATACCGAGCATCATGCGCCGATGGCGCTCGAGGCGCTCGCCGCGGGCGCGCATGTCTTCTGCGAGAAGCCGCTCGCCGACACGCTCGAGGCGGCGGAGGCGATCGTCGCCGGCGCGCGCCGGGCGAGGAAAGCGCTGCTCGTCGGCTATATCCTGCGCGTGCATCCGTCCTGGATCCGCTTCATCGAGATCGGCCGCTCGCTCGGCAAGCCGCTCGTCATGCGGATGAACCTCAACCAGCAATCCTCCGGCTCGTTCTGGGAGGTGCACAAGAGCCTCATGCGCTCGACCTCGCCGATCGTCGATTGCGGCGTCCACTATGTCGACGTGATGTGCCAGGCGACGCGGGCGAGGCCGGTCGCCGTGCATGCAGTCGGGGCGAGGCTCACCGACGAGATCGCGCCGGCGATGGTCAATTACGGCCATCTCGACATCGTCTTCGACGACGGCTCGGTCGGCTGGTACGAGGCCGGCTGGGGCCCGATGATGAGCGAGACGGCCTTCTTCGTCAAAGACATGATCGGGCCCAAGGGGTCGGTGTCGATCGTCGCCAAAGAGGGCGCCGGCGAAGGCGTCGCGTCATCCGACCATGATGCGCACACGCGCACCAATGCGCTTCGCATCCACCACGCCGCGCTCGACGCCAAGGGCGGCTTCGTGACCCCCGACACCATCGAGTCGACCGAGGACGAGCCCGGCCACCAGGAGCTCTGCGAGCGCGAGCAGCGGCTCTTCCTCAAGGCGATCCGCGGCGAGGTCGACCTTTCCGACCATTGGACCGACGCGATCAATTCGCTCCGCATCGTCTTCGCCGCCGACGAAAGCGTGCGCACCGGCGAGGTCGTGCGGCTGTAGACGACGCGTGACGCCAACGGCGGAAGAAGGATATCGATCCCGCCCGGAAACGCGCCGCGGGCGATAGGCCGCCGCCAAGCGTCAACGAGCGGCTCTTAGGGCGAGATCATCCGCTCGAGCGCATCGAACAGGAGCCGCAGATCCTCCGGGCGGGACAGGCGGTGGTCGCCGTCCCTGATCAGGGTCAGCGTCGCCGGGTCGCTGCCGAGGCGCTGCATCAGCTGGAGCGCGTGCTGGTATGGCACGTCCTCGTCGCGCATGCCCTGCAGCACCACGGTCGGGCAGCCGGTGCGGATCATGCCGCCGAGCATGAGGTGGTTGCGCCCGTCCTCGATGAGCGCCCGGGTGAAGCAGTCCGGCGCGTCGGCATAGGGCGAGGGCCGCCGCCAGGCGCCCTCTTCCATGATCGCGCGGCGCGCCTCTTCCGGCGCGCGCTCGAAGATCAGCGTCTCGGTGAAGTCGACGGCCGGCGCGATGAGGATGAGGCCGGCGATCCGCCCGCCTTCGCCCGATGGGTTCAAGGCCCGCGCCGCCAGCAGCGCCAGATAGCCGCCCATCGAGGAGCCGAGGACGATTTGCGGCCCCTCGGTTTCGGCACGGACGATCGCCAGCGTCTCCTCGAGCCAGCGTGAGATCGTTTGGTCCTCGAGCCGCCCGTCGGAGCGGCCGTGGCCCGAATAGTCGAAGCGCAGGAGGCCAAGCCCGAGGCGCTCCGCTTCCTGGTCGAGCGCCGCCGCCTTGGTCGAAAGCATGTCGGAGCGGTAGCCGCAAAGCCAGACGAGGCCCGGGGCGCCGCTTCGCGCTGGCCAGCGGCGGCGAAAGGCGATACGTCGTTGATCCGGGGGATTCCCGACCGTGAAATACCGCGGCTCTTCGTTCGACACGGCTCGCCTCATGACGCGGCCCGGCGCTAGCGCCGCGATGCGCTGCGCCCCTGAGCCGTCCGGAGGCCGCGGACTTGGCCGAGGCTCGGTCCCGTGTCAACGACTCGCCGCGGCGAAGCGGCCCGTGACCGTCAGCGCGCTTTCTCCCTTCGGGCGCGGGACGAAGGCGCCGCTCGCGGGCCGGACGATTCTGCAGATCGTTCCCCCGCTCGCCGCCGGCGGCGACGAGCGGTCGACGCTTGCCGTGGCGGCGGCGCTGGTTGAGGCCGGCGCGCGGGCGCTGGTCGCCTCCGATCCGGGCGAGCTGGCGAGCGAGGTGCAGGCGCTCGGCGGCCTGCATCTTCCCTTTCCTGCCTCGACCCGGAATCCGCTGGCGATGCCGTTCAATGCGCGCCGGCTGGCGCGCGTTCTCGACGCCGAGCGGGTCGATCTCGTCCATGCGCGCTCGCGCGCTGCCGCTTGGGTGGCGCGGGCCGCCTGCCGCAGGGCGAGGCGCACCCTGGTGACGACGATGGCGGGCGAGAGCACGACCCAGCCGGGGTCGAGGTTCGAATCGGCGGTCGCCGACGGCGATCGCATCATCGTCGCCTCGCAATTCGTCGCCGAACGCGCCGCGCGCGCCCTCTCCGGGACTGAGACGCGTCTCAGGATCGTCCGGCCCGGCGTCGATCTTGCGCGCTTCGCCCCCGAAGCGGTGAGTCGTCTCCGCGTCGCGAAAATCCGCGAGAGCTGGGGCGCGGCGCCGCACGAGCGCGTCGTTCTCGCCCCGGCGCGCCTCGCGCCGGCGCGCGGCCAGCGGACGCTGATCGAAGCCGCTGCGCTCATCAGCGCAGGCGGCCTCCCGGACGTCCGCTTCGTTCTGGCGGGCGAGGCGGCGAAGGCCGCCTTCGGCCGCGAGCTCGACGCTTACGCGGTCGCGCAGGGGGTCAGATCGGCGTTCGCCCGCGTCGGCGCCCCGACCGACCGGGCGGCCGCCTTCATCGCCGCCGGTGTCGTCGTCTTTCCGGCGAGCGAAGCCGAAGGCCTGACGCGCGCTGCGATCGAAGCCGCCGCGACGGGCGCCCTGCTCGTCGTTTCGGACGTCGGCGCGGCGCCCGAGATCGTCGCCGCGCCGCCGTCCGTCCCGGCCGAGGAGCGCTCGGGTTGGCTCGTCCCGCCGCGCGACGTCCCGGCGCTCGCCGCCGCGATCGAATCGGCGCTGACGTTGGGGGCGTCTGCGCGCGAAGCGATCCGGCGCCGCTCGCGCGCAAGGATCGGCGAGTTCTATTCGCTCGAGCGCATGACGCGCGACACCCTCGCCGTCTATGCCGAAGCGCTCGAGATGGGGGGGCGATGATGGCGTCTGTCGGCTACAGCGCGCGCCAGATCGCGCTGCACTGGATGGTTTTCGTCCTGGTCGCGTACCAGTTCCTGACCGGCGACAACATGACCCATCTCTTTCACGCCGCCCACGGCGGCAGGCCGGCCGAGGTCGCCTCGGTCTGGGCGCCCATCCATATCGCCGTCGGCCTGGCGATCCTCGCCGCGATGCTGTGGCGGCTGGCGCTTCGCCATACAGTCGGCGCGCCGCCGGCCGCCAATCAGTTCTGGGCGCTGCAATGGCTCGCGAGCGCCGTGCACGTCGGGCTCTACGTCGATCTCATCGGCGCGGCCCTGGTCGGCCTCATCGCCTATTTCTGGCTGCCGCAACTCGCCGGGCTGCATCATCTGATGGTCCGCCCGATCCTCTTCGTGCTGTTTGCGCTGCATGTCGCCGGCGCGCTCTGGCACGCCGCCGTCGTGCGCGACGACGTGATGACCCGCATGATCCGCCCCGCCGCGCGGCTATGACATCGTCGCCCCTTCTCCCGCCGGGCGGTCGCGACCGGGAGAAGGCGTCGTTGCTATGGCGGCGCTACAGCCCCCGGAAATCCGCCGAATTGATCCACCCTCGACGATGGAACCCCACGAAAACGCCACCCCCAATGCCGCCTCTGAAGAGTTGAAAACAACGCGGCTCAGGCGGGGGATCCTGAGCCGCGCCGCAGCGACGCATGGCCGGGCGAGAAAAGGCCCGCCTCCCGTCGCCACTACCGCGCCTCCACATTCAAGCCCGCAGCGCGGCGGGTTCGATTAAGTGTCAATTCGAGATGAACGTCCAGGGGAGGCCCCGCACCGTGATGGGGGACCGGTGCGGGGCAAGGGCGCGCTTCGGGAATGGGGACAAATTCCCGAGCGCGTGACGCCGCGCGACGCCTGAGGGAGGTCACATTTGGCGCGCTGGCGGCGCTAGCGTAGCGGCAGGGGCAGGGCTGCGGACAACTGGCATAAATGGGGGGCAGGTCGTTTCCGATCCTTCAGCGGGAGTGAAGATGCGCCGTTGGCGCTGTCCTGTGACACGACGACAGATTGCCATGAGCCCGAAACGGGCGCAGGTTGGGATTGAACCCGGCGGCCCTCCACTGGATGTCGGTTGAATTATGCTCGCGTATCGAATTGCCGTTCTTACGTTTTGGATGGTGCTTGCGCCTTCCCTATTTGGATCTGTTTTCGCGGAAGAATGTCTAACGACGCGTCAGCAGCTATTAGAAAAGAAGATGAGCGACAGGTGGAAGGAATTACATCAAAAAGACAACCAGCCGCTGTATCTGACCATAAGCGGTGGGCAAGGTGACGAACTACAATTTGTGGGCAAGAAGCCCGACGGAAGCACTTGGATCAGTGGCGCCATGAGCGTCTGTTCGTACCTAGGAAACAAATATCAGGTTAAACTCGAACGTATTGACAAGGCTCCCTTGCTTGTCGGCCTGAAATTACTGGGAATGTCAGACACAATTCCGGCAGGCAGTTCACATCTCAAATTCGGAACGGGTCAACATTGTGGGAATCCCGACCCATGCATAGAATTCACTGCTGAATGATTTCTGCTTACGTGTTTAAGCTGATGCGCGGTCCTTCCAGCGTAAGATGCCAACCGACTAGCCCACGAAATCGCCGTCCGCTTCGAAACTTTCGGGGCCACATCGCCGTTCCACGTGTCCCGTGTTCGATGGATCAACGATGCAGTCCCACCAATATCAACATAATGCAAATGATGATTCCAACCACGACCATTTGTCGAATGAGCGCTGCGTGATGGTCCTTAATCTCCGCCTCCACAAACAAGGCGTCGTCAATCTCTGTCATTGGTGACTCCTTCCAGCCGCTCGGATCGCACAGGGCGCATCGAGCGTCTTGCTATTTTGGGCCAATCGGTTGTTGGGCCACTGGCATTTGTTACGTTTGGCATGAAGTAACAGCCGATTGGCCACGAATAGCACGACGCTGACCGCCTGCTTCGCAGGAAAGTGGAGCATTGGTCGGGTTTGTCGCGCCTGAGCCTACGGCTGGCTCGGCCCGACACCGGGAGCGACGTAGCGTTGCCGCGTCGGAAGCAACTTCTCGTTTCGAACTTCGGACGGCGAGCGGCCCGTCCATCGCCTGAAAGCGTGATTGAAAGAACTCGTCCCTTCGTAGCCGAGGAGCCACGCCATTTGTGAAAGCGACACGCCTGGCTCCCTTACGTATTCGCGCGCGAGACTTCGACGCAACTCATCCAAAACCTGGTGGTAAGTCGCGCCTTCGTCGGCCAGCCTGCGCGACAGCGTTCGCTCGCTGAGGCCCAATATATTGGCGACGTTGTGCCTCTTCGCCTTGCCGTGAGGGAGCAGCTTTTGGACCTCGTTCTCAACCTTGGCTCGGAGCGTCCCGACCGGCGTGCGGCGGTCTTTTGCAGCCGCATCGCATATGGGCTGGAGCGTCTCGAGCAAGTACCGATCTTCCGTGATCAGCGGAAGGGCCAGCGTATCATGCGAGAATGCGAATTGATCGCTTGACGCGCCAAACTCGACTGGGCAACGGAAGAACCGCTCGAACGAGCGGAGCTTAGAGTTGCGCCCGTGGATGAAGCTCACCTTCATCGGATGGATATTCCGACCTGTGATTTCTCGTAGCGCCTTGATCGTCAGGGCCACGCCAAATTCGGTGGCTTGTTTAGCGTCGTATCTGGAAAGGCCGAGGAAGCCTGTCTCGACAACCGCCCCCTCCGAGGCGCGCACGAGCTTGACGTGCAACGCTTCGTTGACGATCCGGCTGTAGCGAGCAAAGAGCGCCAGCGCTTCGCCGACGTCGTTCGCAGCGGACATGACGTAGAACAGCAACCCTGCCGCCCGTGGATTGGCCCCTTCGGCCAAGTGAAGTCCGAACGCGCTGTCATCGATCGCCTCCGCCACGCATTCGAAAAACTTGAACTGTGCCGTGGCCGCGATGGGAGGATGCCGACTGTCGAGGTCGCGTTCCGATAGCCCCGCGCGCCGGAGCAGTGGCGCTATGGCGACATTCTGCTTCTTCAGAGCTCCAATAGCGAGCCTGGCGCCGAAGCCCGATATGGTCGGCAGAGCCCGTCCGAATGTTTCCTCGGCCACGTCCATGCCCCGGCGGGGAAGCTCGCTCCGAGCTAACAGCCGATTGGCTCGAAATAGCAAGACGCCCGCCGCTCGGTCTACGATCACATGCTTTGGGGACTAAACGAAAGGCAGCGGTTTCAACACAGCCGAGGCCGGGGGTAGGCGCTCGCAGACTGTAACGGTCTGCGGGCGCTTTATATTGGCCGCAACGGATTTCGCCGTTTTGCCGCAAGCTTCATCGGAGCCTCGGCTGACCGAATCTGGACAGCAATCCGGCCGTTCCGAGTCCCGCAGCCCTTGTCGACGATTCACAGGACTTGGCGCGCCCGTGACCCCTCGAAGGTTCAGGCGCGTCGGATGAACGCGCCGCTGCGCAGGTCCATCATCGCCTGGCGGATTTCGTCCTGCGTGTTCATCACGATTGGTCCGTGCCAGGCGATCGGCTCGCGCAGCGGCCGGCCGGAGACGAGCAGGAAGCGCACGCCCTCCTCGCCCGCCTGCACGCTGATCTCGTCGCCGGCGCCGAAGACGACGAGCGAACGGTTGCCGACCCGGTCGCGCACCAGCACGTCCTGGCCGTCGACCTCGGCCTCGCGCAGGACGCCAAAGGGCTCCGAAGCGTCGGAGAAGTCAGCCGAGCCTTCGAAGACATAGGCGAAGGCCTGGCGGAAGTCCTCGACCTTGAGGCGCTTCCTCTTGCCGGCCGGCACGCTGACGTCGAGATAGCGCGGCTCGGCGGCGACGCCGTCGACCGGACCGCTCTTGCCCCAGAAGTCGCCGCAGATCACCCGCACCGTCGTGCCGTCGTCGTCAGTCACTTCCGGGATGGCGGAGGAGGGCACGTCCTGGTAGCGCGGCCTCGTCATCTTGAGGCTCGCGGGAAGGTTCGCCCAGAGCTGGAAGCCGTGCATGCGGCCCTTGGCGTCGCCCGCCGGCATCTCCTGGTGCATGATGCCGCTGCCGGCGGTCATCCACTGGACGTCGCCCGAGCCGAGCTTGCCGCGATTGCCGAGGCTGTCGCCGTGCTCGACCGAGCCCGCCAGCACATAGGTGATCGTCTCGATGCCGCGATGCGGATGCCAGGGGAAACCGGCCTGATAATCCTCGGGCCTGTCGCCGCGGAAATCGTCCATCATCAGGAACGGATCGAAATCGGACGTGTCGCCGAAGCCGAAGGCGCGGCGCAGCCGCACCCCGGCGCCCTCGAGCGTCGGCCGCGACAGGTTGACGCGCTTGACGGGACGAATGGACATGGAAAGCCTCCAGATGGAAAGAGCAGGTGGATTCGGTTTCCGGAATACTGCCGCCGTTCCCTGTCGAGAAATGACGAACCCCAACAAATTCTTTGGCAGAAACCGTGTTCTGCGCAAACATAGGAATAGGGGGACAAGAGCGCAAGTATATCAGCAGGAGTGAACGATCGTATCAGTTGGGACGAAGGATCGCCCCTACCCGGATTCACACAAGTCTTTGTCGATTTGCGCGCGGCCCCCCTTCTCCACGAAGTGGGGAAGGTGTCGCCGAAGGCGACGGATAGGGTGTGGCGAGCAGGAATCCCTCGATGAAAGCTTCGCGGTGACGTTCGTGCAATCGGACTGAGGTTCATGCAGCAGGCCACACCCGATCCGGCCTTCGGCCACCTTCCCCGGCGCAGCTGGGGAAGGAGAATCCGCGGCCTTGGAGATGTGTGAATCTAGCAGGGATCGCCCCCTGGGCTGCTTTCCCACCTTCGCCGCGATCACGCAGGCGGCGGCGGCCCCGGACTTGCATCGCCAGGTTTGAAAGCCTGTACAAAAACCGGCTTGTTTCCCTTGGGCGTCCGGGCATTTTCGCGAGTAGCCGAATCGGCGCCGACGCCGCGCCGCATTTCCGCGTCCGGGGACTCATCGATGCTCGATCCCATCGGCTTCTGGAGCTACGCGCGTCTGGACGAGCAGCAGACCGGCGGGCATTTGAGCCAGTTGCGGGCGATGGTCGGCAACGAGATAGGCTTGCGAAGTGGTGAGGCGGTCACTCTCTGGCAGGACGTGACGGCGATTCCCTTTGGCGCGAATTGGGCCGACGAAATCGAGCGGGCGATCGCCCAAACGACTTTCTACATTCCGATCGTCACGCCGCGCTTCCTCAAGAGCCAATATTGCCTCGACGAATTCAGGTCGTATCAGCGGCGCATGATCGCGCTCGGCCGCGACGGCCTGATCTTTCCCGTGCACAACGTCGACGTGGACCACATTCGGCCGGGAGATACGATTTTCGGCGACGACCTTGCCGCGCTGCTGAGCTCGCAATGGATCGACTTCCGGCCGCATTTCTATGCCGAGCCGAATTCGCCCGACGTTCGCCGATGGGCGGGCGATTTTGCCAAGGGCGTCATGCAGGCGATGCGGCGTTCGCCGCCCGCCAAACGGGCAATGGCCGCTGTCGAGCGGAGTGTGGAAGAGGTCGTCCCGGCGGCGGGTCGGAAGCGCGCTTGGCTCTGCTAGCTTCGCGGTCTCCCGCCGTTCTGACGCCGGCCGAGGAACGTGCGCTCGCGCCGAAGGACGAGTTCCGGGAAGGCGTCGATTTTCCCGTCATGGTCGTCGTCCCCGCCGGGACCTTCACGATGGGTTCGCCAGAAAAAGAGGAAGGTCGCTTTACTGACGAAGGGCCGCAACACGACGTGCGGATTGCAAAGCCCTTCGCGGTCGGCAAATTTCCGGTGACGGTCGATGAGTTCAAGGCCTTCGTGGCGGAGACCGGTCATGATGCGGGATCGGCCGCCCACGTTTGGAACGGCAAGAAATGGGAACTGCAAAAAGGTCCTTCGTGGCGAGATCCGGGGTTCGCGCAGACGGGGGCGCATCCGGCGACCTGTTTGAACTGGCACGATGCACAGGCCTATGCGGAATGGCTGTCGGCCAAGACGGGCAGGGCCTATCGCTTGCTGAGCGAGGCGGAATGGGAATATTCCGCGCGCGGCCAGACGCGGCCGGGAAACTATCCACGCTATTTCTTCGGCGATTCGGAGGCCGACTTTTGCAAATACGGCAATGGCATGGACCAGACCGGTAAGAAGGAAATTCCGGGGGCCAAGCACTGGACGGTCCTGCCATGCAGCGACGGCTACGCCTACACGTCGCCGGTTGGGCTCATTCAGGCCGAACGCGTTCGGTCTATTCGACATGCATGGCAACGTCTGGCAATGGGTCGAGGACTGCTACCGCGATACCTACGAAGGAGCCCCGGGCGACGGCAGAGCTTGGACGGAGGGAAAGTGTGATACTCGGGTCCTCCGCGGCGGCTCTTGGTACATCGATCCCAGGAACCTCCGCGCCGCGTATCGCGACAGGTACGACCCAGACGACCGGTACAGCAATATCGGCGTCCGGTTGGCCAGAACGTTAAATCTGTGATCTTTAACTCTTTACGTCCTGACAAGGCCGAGTAGAGCAGCGGTCGGGGTCCAGGGGCGTAGCCCCTGGCGAAGTCTCTTATCGCGTTATCTGTTGCGCCCGCCCCCTCCACCGCGCTCATCGCGCGCTCCCCCTGCCCCGCCGCTTCGTATTCGGCAGGGGAGGATGGCAACCGCCGACGGTGCGGCGGCCGATTTCCTCCCACGCGAAAGCGCTGACAGATTCACACAGGTCATCGGACCTGCCGCTGGTCGTCGCGGCGTCCCCTTCTCCACGAAGTGGGGAAGGTGTCGCCGAAGGCGACGGATGGGGTGTGGAAAGCAGGTTCGCGACGACGAAAGTTCGCGGCGCCGCTTGTGCAATCATGCCGGCGTCGAAGCTGCGGCCCACACCCCATCCGGCGCTCCGCGCCACCTTCCCCCAGCAAGCTACCAGCAAGCTGGGGAAGGGGTCCGCGCGGCGACTTGAGATGTGTGGAGGGGGCGAGCGCAAACAGATAACCCACAAGCGCCCGGGGAAGTTACAATGATCCCTTTCGATGACGGCTATCTCTTCGGCCTTCCCCCGACCCGCGTCGCGGCGTCAGACCCCGCGGCGACCGCGCCCTTCAGCGCCGCTTCGATCTCCGCGCCCTGAAGCCGGGCGGCGAGAAAGGCAGCGACGAAGGCGTCGCCGGCGCCGGTCGCGTCGACCGCTTCAACTTTGCGCGCGGGAACACGCCAGCGCCGCTGACCCTGAGCCGCCCCGCATCCAGCCGCGCCTCGCTTGACCACGACAAGGGGGTAGAGCGCGGCGAGGCGCGCGCACTGGATTTCCGCATCGTCGGCTTGCGTGAGGACGGCCGCTTCCTCCGCGTTGGGGAAGAGGATCGCAGCGCCCTTCGTCCATTCGAGAAATTTTGTCGGGCCTATTTCGCGCAGGAATTCCGCCGAGGCCGGATCGACGCTGACCGGCGTCGTGCCCGCGCGGCGCATGACGTCGAGCGCCGCCGCGCGCGACGAAGGCGCGAAGAAGCAATAGCCGGAGAGATGGATCAGCGAAGCGCCGGCGATCAGGGCGTCGGGAATGTCGGCGGCGGCGAGCGCCTCGTTCGCGCCGCGGTCGGTAAAGAAGCTGCGCTCGCCGCCGGGGTCGATCAGCGCGGCGAGGCGGCCGCTCGGCCGGTCCGGATCGCCGGCGAGATGCGGCGTGACGCCGGCGTCTCCCAGGCGCGCCGATTCGGCCGCGACGTCGCTTGCGCCGACCCGGGCGACGAAATCGACCGCGGCGCCGAACGACGCCAGCCAGGCCGCCTGGTTGGCGGCCGATCCGCCGGGTTCGATGGCGATCGCCGCCCGCCGGTCGGAGCCGCGCGCCATCGGCCCCTCCGGGCGAACGATGACGTCCGTCATCACATCGCCGATGACCAGGATGCGGGGGACGCGGGTTGTCGAAGCGCTCAGTGTTGCAGCCGCTTTCTCCCTGCCCCTCTTGCAGGGACTCTGCACAATTATATTATACCAAGAGTCATGGGGTTTGACCGATGGGGGGCCAGTCTGGAATGCCGATGGAGTTGATCATGGCCGGCTGGGCAATGAGTTTGCGCCAAGCGTGAATCATGAAGAAGGGCCTTTGGCATTATAGCCTCCTGTAAAAAAGCGGGGAGACTCCACAGAAACCCGGTAGTGAGGCCGGTTACATTCGCAAAATCAATCAGATATGGCGCTATCCTCACTTAAAACGCGCGGTGGCGGCGGCTCCCGGCGCCTTCGTTTAGATTTTCTTGACGATCAAGTCGGTTTTCAGCTTCGCGCTCTCCCCATCGGCCCCTCCTGTCAAGGGGCTCAACAGGGGGATTAGTCCCCCTGTTCTGTCTTTCCCTTCCACATGAGCGCATCCGCTCAGGGACATAAAAACCATGGATTTGTGCAATCGCTCGAGGAGCGGCGGGAGCGATTCGCCCTGTTGGCAGGCAGGAACAGGGGAATGGCCTTGTTTCCGCCAACGCGTCAGGATCGCCGGCGGGCAAAGGATCGGCAAGATTTCGTTATCCGGTCCTTCGCTTCTGGCCCTGCGGCGACGGTTCAACCCGAGCGCATCATGGGATCCGCGCCATGCGGCGCGCTGATGCGCGCCCACCCCTCGCGATGTCGCCGACACAGACCGCGCGCTTACAACCGCGCCAGCTCGACCGCCGTCTGCGCGGCGAGCACGGCGTTGTTCCTGATCAGCGCGATGTTGGCCTCGAGGCTGCGGCCGCCGGTCAGTTCGACGACGCGCTGCAGAAGGAATGGCGTCGCCTCCTTCTTGGCGACGCCCTGCTCCTTCGCCTCCTTGACCGCCTCCCCGATGCGCTCCTCGATCATCGCCTGCTCGAGCGCCTGATCCTGCGGGATCGGGTTGGCGATCAACAGTCCGCCGGGGCCGACCTCGCGCTGCAGGCGGATCATGCGGGCGAGATCCTTGAGGCCGTCGCAGCGGTGGTCGAGCCTGAAGCCGGACGAGCGGGCGTAGAAGGCGGGGAATTCGTCGCAGCGGTAGCCGACGATCGCCACCCCCTGAGTCTCCAGGAATTCGAGCGTCTTTTCGATGTCGAGAATCGATTTCGCCCCGGCGCAGACGACGGCGACGCGGGTGCGCGACAGTTCGACAAGATCAGCGGAAATGTCAAAGGTCTCCTCCGCGCCGCGATGGACGCCGCCAATGCCGCCAGTGGCGAAGATCTCGATCCCCGCCAGCCCAGCGATGAACATCGTCGCCGCGACCGTGGTGCCCGCCGAGCCGTGCCGCGCCGCGACCGGCGCGAGATCGCGCCGGGAGGCCTTGACGACTCCGCCCGAGAGCTGGCCGAGGCTTTCGATTTCATGCCCCTCGAGCCCGACCCGGAAGCGGCCGTCGACGACCGCGATGGTCGCCGGAACCGCGCCGGCCGCCCGCGCCGCCTCCTCGACCAGGCGCGCGGTTTCGACATTGCGCGGATAAGGCATGCCGTGCGTGATGATGGTCGATTCGAGGGCGACGATCGGCCTGTGTCGCGACCGTGCGTCCGCGACTTCGGGCGAGAAATCCATTAGATCCGTAGGGCTCATTGGGTTCAGACGCTCCCGATGGGCCGCCATCAGGCCGCGGCCGGCGCTGCGCCCGGATCAATGGCGCCGAGCCGTCGCCTGCCGTTCCGACCAGGAATAACCGTACAGCCGCCGCACCGGACGTCAATCTCCGCCGCAATTTGAAGTCAGACACGCGAATCGCTAGCTTTCCCATGGAAAGTCAGCGATTCCCGGATTAAAGGCGAGGCCACGGGGAGCCAAGTGGTGAGTTTGGGAACCGACGCGATGGACGACAAGCCCGAGGTTCCTCAGGCGCCGAAGGTCGAGAAGATCGACCTGGCCGCCGCGGTCAGACGGGCCCGGATCGAAAACGCCGAGCGCGCCGAAGCGGTCGCGGAATTGCGCGAAATCGAAGCGGGACGACTGGCGCTGCTCGAAAGCGCGCTCAAGCCCGTCGTCCGGCAGGCGCCGCCGGGCGTCGACATGTTCGATCTGACCTTGAGCCATGGCGAGCATCCGCGCCTTTTTCTCGACATGGTCGCGTTCGTCGACATGGGGCGCGACCGGCGGACCTACCGCTTCTTTCAGGACACGCTGCACGGCCGCGTGCTGATCGCCGAGAGCCAGCAGATCGACAGGGTCGTCGCCGCCGTCACCAACTATGTCGCGCGCCGGCTCGTCGAGCGGGAACGCGCGCTTGCGGCGGAAAGCGCGGACCCGGAAAAGCGCGATCCCGCCACTTGGCCGGCGCGCGGCGCCGGATCGGGCGTCGGCGAGCCGGAACCCGCCTCGTCTTCCCCGGAGGCGGCCCCGTCGCTTGCGCCGCAAGCTGCTGCCGCGCCCCCCCGGCGGACATTCGTCCAGGGCCTCGGCGACGCGCTGAGTTTCGTCGTGATGACGCTGGGCTCGATTACGCTGATCTGTCTCATGGCCATCGCCGGCTATTTCGCCTGGACGTTCCGCCTGCACGATGTCTGGACGCATTGGATGGGGGGCGCAGCGCCCTTCTAGAGATTTGCCCGGAGTTTGGCGGGGCGAGCGCGGCTTGCGAGCCTCCCCGCCGGATTTGCGCCGAAGTCGCGGGTCAAGATTGTCCGGTCACATGGGCATCCGTGTGTCGGCGGGCTGGCGTCGTCATGACCGGCTGGCGCTGATCGGCTTAATTCTTGATGCGCCGCCACGACATCCGGGGCGGTTTCCATGCCGCGAATCGTTGCGTGGCGGGCAGGGCGGCGAGATGGACAGCGCGTTCTTTTCCGATCTTCTGGCTTCGATCGCCGAACGCGGCCGGTCGGTCTTGAAGCTGACCGCCTGGCCGCGCGACGGGGAGAACCGGACCGGCTCGCTCATCGATATGTGCGGTGCGCTTCTGACCGGGCGCGGCGAAGCCTCGGGCGTGGCGCTCGCCAGCGAAATCCTCGCCCGCTACCGCAGCCTTTCGGAGGCCGACAAGAGCGCGCTGTTTGGCGCGCTGGCGAATGGCTTCGGGTCCGATCCGAAACGCGTCGAGGACGCGGTTGCACGCTTTGTCGCGACAGGCGACGAATTGGCGGCGAGCGACATCCACTATGCGACCGAGCCGCGCCGGCAGGAGCTGTTCCGGCGGCTCAATCGCGCGCCGGGCGGCACGGCGGCGCTGGTCGCGATGCGCGCGGACCTCCTCGAGTTGGCGCGCGAGGACCGCTCGCTCGACGTTGTCGACCGCGATTTCCAGCATCTCTTCGCGTCGTGGTTCAACCGCGGATTTCTGGTTTTGCGTCGCATCGACTGGTCCTCCCCGGCGGCGATCCTGGAAAAGATCATTCGCTACGAGGCGGTGCACGAGATCCGCGACTGGGACGATTTGCGCCGACGCATCGATCCGGCGGATCGGCGCTGCTATGCCTTTTTCCACCCCGCGCTCGTCGACGAGCCGCTGATCTTCGTCGAGGTGGCGCTGACCCTGGCGGCGCCGGACGCGATCGCGCCGCTCCTGGCGGAAAAGCGCGCCGATGTCGCCAAGGATCAGGCGCGGGTCGCGACGTTCTATTCGATTTCGAACTGCCAGCGGGGTCTCTCCAGTGTGAGTTTCGGCAACTTCCTGATCAAGCAGGTCGTCGAGGAGATCCGCCGCGAACTGCCGCGGATCGAAACCTTCGTCACCCTGTCGCCCGTCCCAGGCCTGCGCGCCTGGATCGAGACGAACGAGGACCCGGCCGTCGAGCCGCTCGTCAGGCAGGCGCGCGAACGCGGACGCGACGAGCGCTGGGCGTCCGACGCGGAAAGCGCGGAGCGCATGCGGCGGGTGCTGGAGCCGCTGGCCGCCTATTATTTCCTCAAGGCGCGCCGCCCGGACGGGCGGGTGATGGATTCGGTAGCGCGCTTCCATCTCGGCAATGGCGCGCGGCTCGAGCGGATCAACTGGATGGGCGATCTGTCGGTCAAGGGCCTGTTCGAGTCCTACGGCGTGATGGTCAACTATCGCTACGATCTTGCCGAAATCGAGCGCAATCACGAGACCTACGCCAACCAGGGCGTCGCTGTCGCCTCGAGCGCGGTCAAGCGAATGCTGCCGAGCGGACGAACCCTCGGCGCCGCCGCGTCCGCTCTGCCGGCGCCGGAGGGACGCGAAAGCGCTTAAGCCCGAGCGCCGCCGACGGTGGCGCATGGCGCGGCAGCGGCGTAATGTGCAGGCCGGTCAGCGCGAGCCAATCAAAGGGCCGCTCGTGTTTGCAAATCGCCCTAGCCAGGGGAGGATATGATGTACGCCGCAATCCGTCAGGTGAAGGCCCGGCCCGGGATGGCCGATGAGCTCGCCGAAAAGATCAAGGGCGCCGTGCCGATCATCAGCGGCGTCTCAGGCTTCATGGGTTATTACGTGATCTACGCCCCGGACGACACGGTGACGGCGGTGAGCATCTTCAACAAGGTCGACGAGGCGGAGGAATCCAATCGCCGCGCGCTCGCCTGGATCGAAAAGAACCTCGCGCCCTTCGTTGTCGGCCAAGCCACGGCGACGGCCGGGCCGGTCATCGTGCACTCCCTGCCGTGAGGCGGCTAGGACATCTTCCGCCGCGGGCGACTTAACCGCGCCCGCCCTCTGGCGCTCGCCGCTCGAGGTCGGCTGCTTCGCCGACGGGAGGACCGTCCCCCAATCGTCACTGCGCAATCGTCGAGGTGGCCACTGGGCTCTCAGACCAACGCGCCGAATGCGGGCCGAAATGAGCCGAAGCAAAGGTCAGCGCAAACGCCATCGACCAGACGACGAGGATCGCCGCAAGAGCGATCGTCAATTGCCGCTCGTTCCGGTCGTTGACCAGAATTGCGTACGAGCCCGATTGCTGTGTAATTCCGTACATCTTCCCATCTCCGCGTGAACCGGTCGCTTGCCAAAACGCTGGCGGTTCACCGCACAACGGAAGACTAAGCCTAACCGACGGCGATTTGCAGTGACGTACGTCACAGTCCGTAACCCGCAGCAGGTCGGCGACCGCCGCCGCGTCATGTCTTTTCAGCCCAACATCGCCGCCGGCAGGAGATCGACCGCAACGCCACGATGCCGCCGCAGCCGGGCGCTAAGCGACGCAAGCGCTCCGGAACGATCCCGCGTTCACACCGCGAGCGCCCCGCGCTCGCCGATCGCCTCGCTGTCGAGCGCGAGCCCGCGCACGCGGGCGCTGACCCGCCAGAGCCCGCCTTCGCGCTCGAGCCGAACGAGATGGTAGGCGGCGCGGTAGCGCGGGTCGTGCGCCGCCGCCGCGGCCGAGGGCGCGCCGAGGACCGGGACGGCCCCGCCAACGGTGCGGGCGGCGCCCGAGGGCAGCGAACGGACGAGCTGCTTGTGGGTATGGCCGTGCAGGATCGCCTCGGCGCCGCGCTCGCCGATGACCCGTTCGAAGGCCGCCGCGTCGGTCAGGCCGCGGAAGGGCGGCTCGCCTTTGGCCAACGGCGGGTGATGAATGAGGACGACGCGCGCCAGGGCCTTCGAGCCGGTTTCATCGAGAAGCTCGGCGAAGGCGTCGAGCTGCCTTGCCCCCAGTCGCCCGGTCGCCATCAGTGGCGCCGTCGGCACGCCAGAAGCGAGGCCGATGATCGCGACCTCGCCACGCACCCGAAGATAGGGAAAGGCAGCCGATCCGGAATCTCCCGTCGTCCACGGCGCGAAGGTGGCATGCAAGGGCGCCATCGATGTGCGGACGTAGGCGTCGTGGTTGCCCGGCACGAAACTGACGTCGCGAGGATGGCCGAGCGTCTTCATCCAGAGCGCGGCCCGGCGGAATTCGGCCGTCATGCCGATATTGACCAAATCGCCGGTCACCGCCACGTGGTCATGGACTTGCGCGCGCAAATCCTCGACGAGCCGTTCGAGCAGACCCATGTCGTTGAGCCGCTCGCGCCCGCGCTTCCAGTTGACGTAGCCCATGAAGCGCTTGAGCCGGAAATCGGCGAGCCCCGGCATCGGCGCGGGAGCGAGGTGCGGGTCGGTGATATGCGCGAAGGTGAAGACCATGGGCCTGGGTTCTTCAGCGCGGCGGCGCGCCGACGTTGACCGCGCGGCAATAAGGGCGCTTCAAGCGAAAGACAACCCTGGCGCTGAATGCCGATCTGAAGGTTCATGCATCGAAGATGACGTCGTTCCGAACCCGACTCCCGGCCCGTGTCGCCCACTGGAGCTTCCTGATGACCCGGCCGTTGACGCTCGGGGTGCGCGGCGTAGTGATCGACGAAGCCGACCGCGTTCTCCTCGTCCGGCACGGCTACGTCTCGGGCTGGCACTTCCCGGGCGGCGGCGTCGAGGTCGGCGAGACATGCCTGCAGACGCTGGCGCGCGAACTCGAGGAAGAGGCCAGGGTCGCGCTCAACGGCGTGCCGGCTCTGCACGGCCTTTTTTTCAACGCGAAGGTGTCGCGGCGTGACCATGTGGCGGTCTACGTCGTCCGCGATTTCGCGATCCTCGGTGAGCGCGCGCCCGACTGGGAGATCAAGGAAGCCCGGTTCTTTCCGCGCGATGGCCTGCCGGAAGGGACGACCGTCAGCACACGGGCGCGGATTGCCGAGATCTTCAACTCTGAACCGATCCCGGCGCATTGGTGAGGGATTGCGGCACAGGCGCCGCAATTTCACCCCATTCATTTTTGATTCTCAGATTGAAAGGATCGAGCGCGAAGGATTAGCGTTAACGAGTCGGTAAGCCGGCGAGCGCTTCACTCCGTCGCGTGGATTTTTTCGGCCGGATCGGCTAAGGCCGATCGGGCAAACGCGGGGTGATGAATGAGCTTGCCGTTCGGGCGCCTTGCGGCGCTAGCCGTGACGGGCGCGATCGCGACGGGCCTTGCCGGATGCGATGAATCCTATCTCGATGCGGGACCGGGTCGTTCCGAGCATCCGATTTCCAGTGCGACGCTCGCGGAAATGTCGAAGATCGACACGACCCCCTCTTCTCCCGTGCTGATTCGCACTTACAAGAAGGAGGCCGAGCTCGAAGTCTGGAAAATGAAGTCGGATGGGCAGTTCGCCCTCCTGAAGACCTATCCGATGTGCCGCTGGTCGGGCCAGCTCGGTCCAAAGAAACGCGAGGGCGACATGCAGGTGCCCGAGGGGTTCTATACGATCGCGCCCGGGCAAATGAACCCGAACTCCCACTATTACCTCGCCTTCAACGTCGGCTACCCCAACGCCTATGACCGCGCCTATGACCGCACTGGCGGCAATGTGATGGTGCACGGCGTTTGCTCGTCGGCCGGCTGCTTCTCCATGACCGACGACCAGATCAACGACATCTACGCCATCGCCCGTGACGCCTTCCGCGGCGGGCAGCGCGAAATCCAACTGCAGTCCTATCCCTTCCACATGACGGCGGAGAACCTGGCGAAGTACCGTCTCGACCCGAATATCGATTTCTGGAAGGAGCTCAAGAATGGCTCGGACCACTTCGAGGTAACGAAGACGGAGCCCTCGGTCGTGGTTTGCGCCAAGCACTACGTGTTCGGCGCGAACGTGAGCGAATCCGTTTCCGCGACCGCTCCGTGTCCGGCGCTGCATCGCGACGAATCAGTCGAGGCGGCGGTCGCCGAGAAGGAGAGCGACGACAATTCCAAGGTCGCCGAACTCGTCGCCAAGGGGGTCAAGCCGATCCAGACGGTTTACGCGGATGGCGGCCAGAACCCGGTCTTCGCTGGCTACAAGGATACAAGCGACCCCGACGCCTTGGCGTCGGGCCCGCAGGACATCGTACTTGAGGATCGGGCAAAGCCTGTCCCGGCCGCGGTCAAGGTCGCGACGGCAGACGCCTCCAGGCGGCGCGTTCCGGCGTCGCACATTCAGGTGGCGGCCTCGCCAGCGCCGGCGCCGCCGCAGGCGGCGGCTCAGCCGCAGCCACAGGCCGTCGCGCTTGCGTCGACGACGACCGGCGTCGCCGGCGGCCTGTGGGGCGCGAGCACGCAGAACGTGAAGAAGTGGCTCCATCTTGGCGGCCAGGAAACGGCTCCGCCGGCGCCGATCGCCGACGGACCGGATCAGCCGATTCCCACGGACGTGCCTCTGCCGCCGCGGCGGGACGCGTTGCTCGGGCAGAACGAGAAGCCGGCGCGTCTCGCCCTTCACACGCCGCCGACGCCGCCGGCCAAGCCAGGCGACGCGACGGCCAAGCCGGAGGCGCCCGACCCGGCGACTGCGCCCTCCGGCGCCTCCGCGCAATAGCGACCGCCGCGCTCAGGATCGCGTCAGCGCCATGCGCGCCTTGATTCGGGCGACAAGCCGTTCCGCATCGCCCTCGGGAAGCGCCCGGATCGGCAGCACGACCGGCGTGCCGTCTCTCGGCCAGAGGTAAATCAGGCCGCCCGCGTCCTCGGCATCCTCGCAATCGCCGAAATCGACGCGCAGCGCATGCCCGGTTCCCTTGAGCGTGACGCCGTTGGCGTCGACCGTCGCCGTCAGCGCGCCCTCGTTTTGCATCCGAGCCATCGCAGCCACTCCGCGCCGGCGCGCCTGCCTGATGCGCCAGCGCGTCGCGGCGCGCTGGATCATGAAGGCGGCGGCGGCGAGGAGGAGCGTTGCTTCGCCCGCTCTGCGGCTGATGAAACCGGTCAGCGCCAGAATGGAGGCGAACGCCACGATCAGCGCGAAGACCGCCAGCGGCGCGAGATGGCTCGCGGTCAGTCCGCCGCGCAGCGCGACGCGCAGTCCGAAACGCGCTGCGGCGGCCTCGGCCTCCGCCGGCGCAAGAGTGAAGGCGTAGGGCCCGAACGAATCGGCGTCGCCCGCCGTCGTCATTCCCCGGGGCCTTGGCGTCGAGGGCGAGCGCATGCAGCCCGTCGGCGAACTCGGCCGGCAGGAGTCCATAGACAAGCCGATGGCGCCCGACCCGGCCGAGCCCCGCAAATCGCGGCGAGACGATCTTCACCCTGTAGTGAGTGCCGCCGCCTGGACGCGCGCCTGCATGGCCGGCGTGCCGGTCGGATTCGTCGACGATGTCGAGGAGAAGCGGCTCGAGCCCCTCCGTCAAACGGCTGACGATTCTTTCTTGCATGGTCACCGGCCGCTCTCCCGCTTGGCGTTCTTTGCGCCTAAATAACCGATTAGGGGTTTCCGGCTGAATGTGTTTTTTTGGTCGGGCGACGGACGCGCCCCTATGGGCGGCGACGGATCGCCCGTTCGGGCTTGCCCTGCGGCGGCTGCCCCCATAAAGGACAGGACATGGACTTGAATTCTCGCCTGTTCGATCGCATCCGGGTGAAGCCTGCTGGGCGCGCGCCGGAGAAGACCGGACCGACGACGCCCTGCAGCCACCCTGGCTGCACGGCTGAAGGGGTGTTCCGCGCCCCCAAGGGACGCGAGCGGGAAGGCGAGTACTTCAGCTTTTGCAAGGATCACGTGCGCGAATACAACGCGTCCTATGACTATTTTCGCGGCATGGACGACGAGTCGATGGCGAAGTTTCGCCAGGCGGACGCGATCGGCCACCGGCCGACCTGGAAGCTCGGCGCGCGCGCTGCGGCGGCGAGCCACGTGGACGAGTCGGTGTTCGCCGAGGCGCGCGCGGCTCGCCGCCGCGGCGTGCGCGGCGCAAACCGGGCGGAGGATCCGCCTCGCTATAACGCCCTTGCGCTCAAGGCGCTGTTGACGCTCGAGCTTAACGGCGACGCCACGCCGGCGAAGATCAAGGCCCGCTACAAACAGCTGGTCAAGCGCCATCATCCGGACGCCAACGGCGGCGACCGGTCTTCTGAAGACAAATTGCGCGAGATCATTCAGGCCTATAATTATCTTCGCGCCAACAAGCTGGTCTGAAAGCGCAACCATTCCGCCTGCCCGTAGGTTGAATGACCGATTTTTGCCTCGGACGAGAGGTCCGAATATGAGAGGCCGCTCTTTTCCCCACGGAGAGAGCGTGGAGGATCCATGAACTCGTTACTGACGCGGACGGCGGCCGAACCTGCGACCGGTCTTCCTGACATGCGCATCTCCGTGCGCCAGGCGTTCGGCATCGATTCCGATATGGAGGCGCCGGCCTATGCGCAGGCCGACGAGCACGTCCCCGATCTCGACCCGGACTATCTGTTCGACCGCGAGACGACGCTCGCTATTCTCGCAGGCTTCGCCTTCAACCGCCGCGTGATGATCACCGGCTATCACGGCACCGGCAAGTCGACCCATATCGAACAGGTCGCCGCGCGCCTCAACTGGCCCTGCGTGCGCATCAACCTCGACAGCCACATTTCTCGCATCGATCTCGTCGGCAAGGACGCGATCGTGCTGAAGGACGGCATGCAGGTGACGGAATTCCGCGACGGCATGCTGCCCTGGGCGCTGCAGAACAACATCGCCCTCTGCTTCGACGAGTATGACGCCGGCCGCCCGGACGTGATGTTCGTCATCCAGCGCGTGCTGGAAGTCTCGGGCCGGCTGACGCTGCTCGACCAGCGGCGCGTCATCCGCCCGCATCCCGCCTTCCGGCTCTTCGCCACCGCCAACACCGTCGGCCTCGGCGACACCTCGGGACTCTATCACGGCACGCAGCAGATCAACCAGGGTCAGATGGATCGATGGTCGATCGTTGCGACGCTCAACTACCTGCCGCACGACAAGGAAGTCGACATCGTCCTCGCCAAGTCGCCCTCGCATCGGGCGCGCAAGGACGGGCGCGACATCATCAACAAGATGGTGCGGGTGGCGGACCTGACGCGCAACGCCTTCGTCAACGGCGACCTCTCGACCGTCATGAGCCCGCGCACCGTCATCACCTGGGCCGAGAACGCCGACATCTTCAAGGATATCGGCTTCGCCTTCCGCCTGACTTTCCTCAACAAGTGCGACGAGCTCGAGCGCGCGCTGGTGGCCGAGTTCTACCAGCGCTGCTTCGGCCAGGAACTGCCCGAAAGCGCGCTCAATGTCGCGCTGAGCTGAGGGTCGCACGAGGACGCCGACGATGGGCCGCAACGCTGCTCCCGAGAAGGTCGAAGCGCCGGTGACAAAAGAGACCGATCTCTATTCCTGGGCGGTGCGCCAGGCGGAGCTGTTGCGCGCCGGCAGGCTCTCCGAGATCGATCCCGCCGCGATCGCGGAGGAGATCGACGACGTGGGTGAAGAGCAATACCTTCGGCTCGAGAGCGCCCTTAGGGTGCTGATGCTGCATCTTCTCAAATGGGACCGCCAGCCGGACCGGCGCAGCCGGTCATGGACCTTGACGGTATTGGAGCAGCGGCGAAGAGTCCTGCGCCGGCTGCGAAGAAACCCAGGGCTGAAATCGCAGCTTGAGGAGGCGTTGGTTGCGGCTTACGAAGACGCGCGGCTCGAGGCGTCCAGCGAGACAGGCTTAGCGTTACGCGCGTTCCCGGAGAACCGCCCGTTCGAATACGCCGAGATCATGGAGCGGCCGATCGTCTGGCCGGGCGACGAAGCGTAGGCGGCGGATTTCTCCAATGCCGACATCCGAGACCGACCAGTCTTTCGCCAGAGCGCCGATCCGGGTGCTGGCGATCTCCGGCAGCCTTCGCCGGGTGTCGACCAACACCGCCGCGCTCGAGGCGCTGGCGCGGCTCGCGCCCGAGGGCGTGCGGGTGCTCCTCTATCGCGATCTCGCCAGGCTGCCGCCGTTCAGCCCGGATGACGACGTCGAGGACCGGCCGAAGCCCGAGCCGGTCGAGACCCTGCGCCAGCTCGTCGGCGCCAGCGACGCCGTCGTCATCGCCGCGCCCGAATACGCGCATGGGCTGCCGGGCGTTTTCAAGAACGCGCTCGACTGGCTGGTGGCGAGCGAGACCTTCGCCGGCAAGCGCATCGTCCTGATCAACGCCGCGCCCCGCGCCTTTCACGCGCAGGCGGATTTGCGCGAGATCCTCTCGACCATGGCCGCGCGTTTCGTTACCGAGGCCTTCGCCACCCTGATGCTGACCGGCAAGGCCGTCACCGCCGACGACGTGCTTAAGGACGCCGGCTGCGTGAGGCGGCTCAAGGAGTCGCTGGAGGCGCTGGTCGGAGCGCTGCAGCAAGCCTGAGGCGATTCGAGCGCCTGCCGTGCACTTTTGGCTCCGCAGAAGCCTGTTCAAAGGCTTAGGCGCCTTTTTCTGTCCCTTTCAACGCCCCGGTCGTTCTGTTGTCGTCATGCCCCGCGAAGGAGGGCGCTAAAACATTTGTCCCTTCAAACCTTGCAGCGATCTCGACCCCAAGTTGCGGGCGCCATTTTCGATCGCCATTTTGAGCGATTTCAAAGGCTTGTGGCGCCTTTTCCGTTCCACCGACATGCCTCGACAGCCAAGGCCTTCTCACCCGGCATACGCGGCTATGACATTCTGGAAAAGCAGAGCACAGAACTCGGCCTTTGGCAAGAGAATGTCGACTTTCCAGAAATCGCGGTTAAAACCGACCATAGTCGTTTATTTCAGAAAGTCATCCCCGGGGCGAGGCGCGCCAAGTCCCCGCCTAAGGCCAGCAGGGCTCTTTGACCAGTTCGGCGGGAAGATCGAGAGCGAGCGCGCGGCGGAATTAGCCGCCCGCCATTTCGCCTTCGAGCCGAAGCGGCAGGCGCATGAGCCCGCGTTGGGGTCGGTGATGTCTCGGTGATATAGCAAGACTGCTGGCGAAGATCACGCGCGGCGGGTTACGCTTTGAGTGAAGGCGGCGGCGGCGATGCAGCTCGATCGAGCCTCTCCGGCAGCAGCGCTTCGCAATTGCGTCCGCTGCTTTGAGCAACGAAAAGCGAGCATTGGCGGCGCGGCGGTCGTGTACCCGCTTGCCGCGCGCCCGGATATGTTCCTGGAATTCTATCTTCGACAGCGCTACCTCGTGCGCGAGCGCCAATCTGGCGTCTACGACCTCGCTCCCTGCTCGGTTGTGGTGGGCCCTTGCACATATCGCCGCGCCGAACTCGTGTTGCGCGGTCACTTTGACGTCTTCACCATCCAATTCAACGCGTCGGGTTTTCACAGGCTCTTTCGTGCGCCGATGACCGAACTCGCGGACCGCGCTTACGACGCGCGGTCGGTTATCGGTCCATGCGTGTCGGAGATCGAACAGAAGCTCGGCGACGCGGCGGGCTTTGAGGGACGAGTTCAGGTCGCCAACGACTTCCTGCTGCAACGCATGCGGGAACCGGACGTGATCGATGGCGTAGCCGCGGTGGCAAACCGGTTATTCCGGGTCCCCGCAGCGTTTCGCGTTGGCGATGCGGCGAAGAGCGTCGGATTGAGCGTCCGGCAATTCGAGCGGCGGTTTGCCGAGCAGGTTGGTCTCCCGCCCAAACCATACGCAAGCATCATCAGATTCAATGCGGCGCTCCGGGCGAAAACGATCGCGCCGCAGCGCCTCTGGACAGCGATCGCGCACGAGTTCGGATATTACGACCAGATGCATATGATACGGGACTTCGAACGCTTTGCCGGCGAGAATCCCGCGGCGGTCATGCGTCGGATCGCCGGGAGCAGCCAATCTTGGATGTGATGTCGCGTCTTCTACTATCGGGCGCCATCCGTCCCTCGATAGCCTCGCGCCGTCATTTCCTCAGGAGCGGAGGGCTCACATGGCGAGTCACGCAGCGAGCGTCGACGGTTCTTCGGCGACGAACTTGGACGAACAAGCGATCAAGGACGTGCTTCATAGGTATGGCGACGCCTGGAATCGCCATGACATGAAAGCGTTGGCGGAACTTTTCACCGACGACGCCAATTGGGTCAACATCGTGGGTATGCACTGGTCCGGGAAGGCGGCGGTCGTCCGAGGCCACGAGGCGTATCACCGCACGTTCTTCCAAACGACGGACATCGAGCTGGCTGAAACTCAAATCCGGGCGCTGGCCCCGGGCGTTGCTGCGGCCGTTGTCCTTCTGAAAGTGGGGCCGTTCACGCCGCCCGACGGGATCCCGCGCCCGAAGGCCGACAATCGCCTTTCGCTCGTTCTGACAAAGCACGGCGGGCAATGGCGCATCGCACAGGGACACAACACGGTCATAGATCCTGGTGCGCAACGTTTCGATCCGGCGAAGACTGGCTGGCCTGACGCGTGACCCCACCTCGCGCTCGCCGTTGCGCCTCGCCACGCTTTCCGCCAAACGAGACGCATGCAGCACGACCTCGTCCTCATCGTCGATTTCGGCTCCCAGGTGACGCAGCTCATCGCCCGGCGGGTGCGCGAGGCCGGCGTCTATTGCGAGATCCATCCCTTCTCGACGGCGGGCGAAGCCTTCGAGCGCCTGAGGCCGAAGGCGGTGATCTTCTCCGGCGGGCCGGCCTCCGTGCCGAAGCTCGGCAGCCCGCGCGCCCCGCAGGACGATCATCGCGAGCGGCGTTCCGATCCTCGCCATCTGCTACGGCCAGCAGACGCTCTGCGAGCAGCTCGGCGGCAAGGTCGAGAGCGGGCATGCGGCCGAGTTCGGCCGGGCGGACGTCGAGATCCTCGAAGCTTGCGCCCTCTTCGACGGCGTCTGGGCGAAGGGCGGCCGCTATCCGGTGTGGATGAGCCACGGCGACCGGGTGACCCGGCTGCCGGGCGGTTTCCGCGTCTACGCCGTCTCCGAGAACGCGCCCTACGCCGTCGCGGCCGACGAGAAGCGCCGCTATTACACGACGATGTTCCACCCGGAGGTGGTCCACACGCCCGACGGGGCGAAGCTCATCGCCAATTTCCTGCATAAGGTCGCGGGCCTGAAAGGCGACTGGACGATGGCGGCGTTCCGCGCGGAGGAAGTCGCCCGCATCCGCGCGAAAGTCGGCAAGGCGCGGGTCATCTGCGGCCTCTCGGGCGGCGTCGATTCGGCGGTCGCGGCGGTGATGATCCACGAGGCCGTCGGCGACCAGCTCACTTGCGTCTTCGTCGATCACGGCCTCTTGCGTCAAGGCGAAGCGGAAGACGTGGTCGGCCTCTTCCGCGGCCATTTCAACATTCCGCTCGTCCATGTCGACGCGGGCGAGGCGTTCCTCGGCGCGCTCGACGGGCTCGACGACCCGGAAGCCAAGCGCAAGACGATCGGCAAGCTGTTCGTCGAGACCTTCGAGGCGGAGGCGCGGCGGATCGCCGACGACGGCAAGGGGCCGGTCGAGTTTCTGGCGCAGGGCACGCTCTATCCGGACGTCATCGAGAGCGTGTCGTTCACCGGCGGCCCGTCGGTGACGATCAAGAGCCATCACAATGTCGGCGGCCTGCCCGAGCGCATGAACCTGAAGCTCGTCGAGCCGTTGCGCGAACTCTTCAAGGACGAGGTGCGGGCGCTCGGCCGCGAGCTCGGCCTGCCGGAAAAGTTCGTCGGCCGCCACCCGTTCCCCGGGCCGGGCCTCGCCATCCGCGTGCCCGGCGCGGTGACGCGCGAGAAGCTCGCGATCCTGCGCAAGGCCGACGCCATCTATCTCGACGAGATCCGCAAGGCCGGCCTCTACGACAGGATCTGGCAGGCCTTCGCCGTGCTCCTGCCGGTGCGCACCGTCGGCGTCATGGGCGACGGGCGCACCTACGACAGCGTCGTGGCGCTCCGCGCCGTGACCTCGGTCGACGGCATGACGGCGGACTTCTACCCCTTCGACATGAGCTTCCTCGCCCGCGCCGCGACCCGCATCATCAACGAGGTCAAGGGCGTCAACCGGGTGGTTTACGATGTGACGAGCAAGCCGCCGGGGACGATCGAGTGGGAGTGAGGGAGCTGTAGCGTCGCAAGCTATTCGCTAGTGGCGGCTTTTAGATCATGGAACGTGGCGCGCGAAAGTGTAATCTAACGACGCACCCGGACCTTGATACTGAGAGAAATCGTGGCTCGAACATTTGCCGGTTTCATGAGCTATGTCCGCGTAGACGACCAGCACGAAAATGGGCGGCTCACGGAGTTACGCTCCCGCCTCTCTGGCGAAGTCCGAATGCAGCTTGGAGAGGAATTTACAATCTTTCAGGATCGGAACGATATCTCGTGGGGCCAGCAGTGGAAGCAGCGCATAGAAGACACGATTGACGCTACGACATTCCTCATTCCGATTATCACCCCTGGTTTTTTTAGAAGCCAGCATGCCGAGACGAAGTTGAGCGTTTCCTAGATCGCGAAAAATCGCTTGGGACGATCCGGTCTAATCCTACCCATCTATTATGTGAACTGCCCTGCGCTAGGCAACGAAATGCTGCGCGACGGAGATAAGATCGCGCAGATCATCGCCGCTCGGCAACATGCTGACTGGCGCGACCTTCGGTTTGAGCCATTCACGAGTCCATCAGTAGGCAAAATGCTGGCCGTGCTGGCCGCACAGATTATCCGGGCGCTCGATACCGCGCCATCGGAACGCTCTTCCGGCAGTGAGACCACATCACGCAAGAAATCTGGAGGCGATCAGAGGCGAGCAGATGAAAGCAGCGAAATTCAAGAGTCTACTCCTCCCGGGAAAGGACAGCGAGCGAGCGCGAGCAAGAGTGAGCCCCCAACCCTCATTGTGGACGCGCTTCACCGTGGCGATCATTCCAATTTAATGGGAGCACTGCAGGCGGAAGAGCCGGGTCATCGGATCCTGGTCCGGCCCGGGCTCTACAGAGAGGGAATTACCATCGATAAAGCCGTCGAAATCATCGGAGACGGCGAACCAGGAGACGTTGTTATCGAAGCAACGGGCCAAAATGTGATCGTGTTTCGGGCCAATATGGGCAGGGTCGTAAATCTTACCGTCCGCCGAACGGGAGGGGATAAATGGTACGCCGTCGACATCAGCCAAGGCCGGCTCGACCTGGAGGGCTGCGATATTACGAGTACAAGCAACGCATGCGTGGCAATACACGGAGGCGCCGATCCCCGGCTCCGCCGCAACCGCATTCACGACGGCAAGCAAGCAGGTGGAGTTTTCGTCTACGACAACGGCCTCGGCACGCTCGAGGACAATGAGATCTTCAGCAACGCGTATTCGGGCGTCCAGATCAAGTCCGGCGGCAATCCGACGCTCCGCCGCAACCGTATTCAGGACGGCAAGCAAGGTGGGGTTTACGTCTGGGAGAACGGCCTCGGCACGCTCGAGGACAATGAGATCTTCGGCAACGCGTATTCGGGCGTCGACATCAAGTCCGGCGGCAATCCGACCCTCCGCCGCAACCGCATTCACGACGGCAAGCAAGGTGGAGTGTCCGTGTACGAGAACGGCCTCGGCACGCTCGAGGACAATGAGATCTTCGGCAACGCAAGAGCGGGTGTCCAGGTTAGGTCCGGCGGCAATCCGACGCTCCGCCGCAACCGCATTCACGACGGCAAGCAAGGTGGAGTTCTCGTCTACGAGAACGGCCTCGGAACGCTGGAGGACAATGAGATCTTCGGCAACGCAAACGCGGGCGTCCAGGTTACGTCCGGCGGCAATCCGACGCTCCGCCGCAACCGCATTCACGACGGCAAGAAAGCCGGAGTTTACGTCTGGGGGAGCGGCCTCGGCACGCTGGAAGACAATGAGATCTTCGGCAACGCATACGCGGGCGTCCGGATCAAGTCCGGCGGCAATCCGGCGCTCCGCCGCAACGTAATAACCAAAAACCTATGTGAGGCTGTGTGGATCAATGATGGCGGGCGCGGGCAAATTATCAAAAATGACCTGAGAGACAATACCAGAGGTGCGTTTGACATCTCCGAAGAGTGCAAAGGGAACGTGCGAGTTGAAGGAAACCAAGAGTGAGAGCCAAAGGCGGGACATAGCGCGGCAGTAGGGGGCGCGGCGGGGTCTACCAACGCCAACCTATTAGCGCCGTCTCATATCCGCGCGGCCTCCGCCTGTCCGGGCGCCGCGGCGCCCGGCGTTTTACTCGTCTATCGCCCGCAACACGTCGGCAGGAGTGACGCGGTCCCATTCCACCATCTCTTCACTCTCCAGGATCGCTGTCGCCTTCGTTTCCGGCATAGGTGAGGCGCGTGCCCCGCCTCGTTAGGCTGAAGAGAGCGCGCCTGCAAGCCGCGCCTCCCTGCCGGCGCGGAGGTTAGAGCAGGAGCCAATTAGACGGAGCCAACGTCGTCATCGCGAGCATAGCGTGGCGATCCAGGGGCCACCGCCGCAGGCCTACGATCCCCTGGATCGCCTCGTCGCTTCGCTCCTCGCGATGACGATGCCGTCAAAGCACGACGTGGTCTAGCCGAAGGCCGCGATCACGGTCTCGATGGGGAGAAACAGGGTTCGGCTGTCGGCCGGATATTCGATGAACTCGGCGCATCTCAGATAGAAGCGCTTCGCCGCGTCGTCTTTCGCATGGACCAGCGCCGCCGCGATTCCGATGCTCTGCGAGGCGACCGCGATGCGGCGGAGCGCGTCGGAAAGAATGTCGGCGCCGAGGCCTTTGCCGGCATGGTCGCGGCTGACCGCGAGCCTCCCGATCACCGAGACCGGGATCGTGTCGGGGGCGTTGCGGCGGATTTTTCCCGGCGAGGCCGTCCGTTCCACCGCCCCCGACGCGATGCAGAAATAGGCGGCGACCCGGTCGCCCTCACAGGCGACATAGGTACGGGAGAAGCGGCCTTCGTTCTTCAGAGCACGATGCCGCAGCCAGTCGTTCAACGCCGGCTCGCCACAGTCGAAGCCCGAACAATCGTGCTCGGGAGTCAGGGGTACGGGGGCCGACAGTCGGGAGTGACGGCGCTCGGGATTGTCGTCTACTTCCGCCACGCCGGAACCCGGCGCATGAGCGACCTGAGCTTCGGCCCCGGCGCCGGCGGATTGTCGAGGGCGTGCATGAAGGCGTCGTAGCGATCGGCGTCGAGCAGGAAGAGCCGCTGGTCCAGCAGCACGTCGATGGCCTGCCGTCGAGCGCTCTCGATCATGAACTCGGTGCGCGTCTTGCCGAGGATCGCGGCCGCGTCGTCGATGAGAAGCCGGGTTTTGGCCTCAATGCGCAGGTTGATGCTCCCCTTGGCATCGGCCGCCGGAGAGCGCACCGCGAACGCAACGTTCCCGGCGCCCGGGCTTTCCGAAGGTCGGGAGCGAGCTTTTGACATGCCCCGAGACTATGGTCTCTTGTATCCACAATGTCAATACGAACACCGCTCGGCCCGAGGGCAAGAGTCTCGCCCGCGACCGAAACTCGGAGCGTCTGCCTCCAGATAGAACGATTCGTCGTCGAGGCTCGGTCCTCAGCGATCGGGAATCGAATTGAATTCGGGGCACGAAAACGCTATTCTTACCACGTGTGGTAAGAAAGGCAGGTCGCTATGCGGATCACCACCAAAGGCCAGGTCACCATCCCTCAGGACGTGCGAGAGCGCGCGGGTCTCATGCCGGGGACGGATGTCGAGTTCGAAATCGAGGCTGGCGTTGTCCGCCTGGTCAAGGCGACGCCTCGAGGCGGTCGCCGGACCCGGGGCCAGAAGCTCGTCGAGAGCCTGGGCGGTCGCGGCGACTTTAAGATGACCACCGATGAGATTGTCGCGCTGATGCGAGGCCCTTCGGCCGAAGAAGGCTGAGCCGCGCAGCCATGATCCTGGTCGATTCCAACGTCATCATTGATGTCATGACCGGCGATCCATTATGGCGGGCGTGGTCTGAGGCGGCCTTGAGCGACGCTGCTGACCGTGACGAAGTCGCGATCAACCCAATCATATACGCTGAGATCGCCTCGGGGTTCGCCACGATGAGCGATCTTGATCGTCACCTTGGCGCTGACGCGTTTCGAAGGCTCGCGCTTCCCTATGAAGCGGCATTTGTCGCCGGCCGGGCGTTCGTGGAATATCGTCGGCGTGGCGGTCTTAGGACCTCACCGCTCCCGGATTTCTACATTGGCGCCCACGCAGCTGTATCGGGCCTCAGCCTCCTCACGCGTGATGCTCGCCGATATGCAGGCTACTTTCCGAAGGTGCGGCTGATTTCGCCTGAATGACGTTGCCAGCGGATCGGCGCGCCGCGCGCCAAGCTCGGCCCGAACCTTTCGCGCCAGTGCGCGGCCGCGCGCTATCGCCGCGCCGCGCACGCGTCCGCGCATTAAGGTTCGCACGCCGATCGTCGGAGGACTGATGAAGACTGGCAGTTTCCCAAAACATTGAAAGGAGAAAGACGATGACGACCAAGGCGGCGCTGGGCGCTTGCACCGAGCATCGGATCCCGCGTGATCGCGGAAATGTCCACGTCCGCGACTTCGCCGGGAGCGGGCCTGCGTTCCTGCTGCTACACGGCTTCCCCGACAACTCGCACATCTACGACGATCTGATTCCGCACGTGGTGTCCGCCGGGCGCAGGACGGTCGCAATCGACTTCCTCGGGTTCGGTTCGTCCGACAAACCGGAAGGCGCCCAGTACAGCTTCTCGCAGCAGCTCGGGGACGTAGAGGCGGTCGTCGCGGCGCTGAAGCTGGACAAGGTCGTACCGGTCGGCCACGACGCGGGCGGCCCAGCCGCGGTGAACTTCGCCCTGCGACACCCGGATCGTACCGCTGCCGTCGTCCTGATGAATGTCTTCTACGGCCAAGCCCCCGGCCTGCTGGTGCCGGAACTGATCGAGCTGTTCTCCTATAAGCCGCTCGCTCCTCTCGCGCGCCACTTCCTGACCAGTCCGCAGCAATTCGCCTGGCTCATCGAATTCCAGCGCGAACTGATGCTGGCGGACGCAGCGCCGGCGCAGAAGGCGCGCTACCAGGACCTGCTTGGCCCGCTGATCGACCAGAATTTCCGCCAGCAGCCGAGCGCCGCGCCGGCCTTCGCGCAGATGACGTCGCAGCTGATGGACGAGATCGCCGCCAACACGGCGCGCCTCGTCGAACTGCGCCGCTCTTCCGTGCCCTTCCGGCTGATCTGGGGCAGGAACGACCCCTACCTGCATGTCTCGACGGCCGAAGCCCTGCGGTCCCAAATGCGAAACGGTACATTGCATGCGCTTGAGGCGGGGCATTGGCCGCAGATCGACGCCGCCGTGGAGACCGCGCGCATCATGCTGAAGGATTGATCAGGATGAAAGCCTCGGCAGCTGCCAGGATGTCCGCCCGGACTGAGTAGCTCCGGCGGCGATCGCAAGCGCCGTCGCTCAAGCTTTATTGGAGCCGGCGCCGGTCAATCAGCGCTTGCGCGAGACGCAGCTTCAATACGTGCCCCGGATGACTGTGCTTCCATCAGCGACTTGATCCGTTCGGCGTCGGCCTGGGTCGCCGGATTGTAGACCACCATGCTGAGGTCCGTCCGCCCGTCGACCGAAAAGGCCGAATATTCGAAGGCGAGTGGGCCGAGCACCGGGTGTCGAATGTGCTTGACGGCCTCGCCATGGGCGCCGCGAACGTCGTTGTCACGCCACATCGCCGTGAACTCGGGACTGAGCCGGCAGAGTTCATCGACGAGGGGCTCCACCTCCGCCGCGGCTCCGGCGCGGGCCGCGTCCACCCTGAAAGCGCCCAACACGAACCGCGCCACGCTTTCCCAGTCGTATTGCGCCGCGCGTGCGCGCGGGTCGAGGAAGATGAAGCGCAGGATGTTGCGCTGCTCCGGCGGCAGCGATCCGTAGTCCATCAGCATCACGGTCGCCGCCCGGTTCCAGGCGACGACGTCCCATATCGCAGTCCGGATCACCGCAGGGGTCGGGTCCAGCGCATCGAGCACGCGTTGCAGCCGCGGCGAGACGCCTTCGTTCTTCCGGTAGCGCGCTTCGGGCGGGCGGCCGAGGCCGAGCAGGAAGAGATGCTCGCGCTCGACATCCGTCAGCATGAGCGCGCGCGCGATCCGATCGAGCACGTCTGCCGAGGGCGCTCCGCCGCGCCCCTGTTCAAGCCATGTGTACCAGGTGGGACTGATGTTGGCGCGCTGCGCAACCTCCTCACGGCGCAGGCCGAGAGTGCGGCGGCGCTCCGAGGGAAAGCCGAACGCGGCCGGGTCGAGCTTGTTGCGGCGGTCCCGCAGATAGGTCCCGAGCAGGCTCTCGGCGGCAAATTGCTCGCTCATCCTGTTAGCCATCTTACTATGATAAAGGCACGTCTTTACAAGAATACGCCCAGGGACGAGATTTGTCTCCAGCAAAAATCCGGAGACTTGTTCATGCGCGTGTTTGTCAGTGGCGCGACGGGGTGGGTCGGCTCCGCCGTCGTGCAGGACCTCATCGCCGCCGGACATCAAGTGGTTGGCCTCTGCCGTTCGGACGACAAAGCGAGGGCCCTCGCGGCCGCCGGCGCCGAGGTTCATCCCGGTTCCCTTCAGGATCTGGAAAGTCTCAAAAATGGCGTGGCGCGGTCGGATGGCGTCATACACCTGGCCTTCAACCACGACTACTCGAAATTCGCGGAGAACGGCGCGGACGAGCAGCGCGCCATCGATGCGATCGGCGCGGCGCTCGGAGGCTCCGATCGGCCGCTGGTCGTCACCTCAGGGATCGCACTGCTCATGCCGGGGAGCGTCGCGACGGAACAGACCCCACCCCGCCCCGCCTCCGAGTCCTTCCCTCGCAACCCGGAAGCCGCAGCCGCAGCGCTGAGCGCTCGCGGCGTAAGGGTGACGGCCGTGCGGCTTCCGCCTTCGGTTCACGGCCATGGCGATCACGGCTTCGTCCCTGGCGTCATCCGTCTTGCCCGCGAGAAGGGCGTCTCCCCCTATATTGGGGATGGTCTCAACCGCTGGCCGGCCGTGCACCGGCTCGATGCGGCTCGCGTCTTTCGGCTCGCCCTCGAGCGCGGCGCGGAAGGGGGCCCATTCCATGCGGTCGCTGACGAGGGCGTGCCATTCAAAGAGATCGCCGAGGTGATCGGCCGGCGACTGAGCGTGCCGGTCGTCTCGCAGTCGCCGGAAGAGGCGGGAGGGCATTTCGGCTGGTTCGCCAGGTTCGTGGGCATCGACTGCCCAGCCTCGAGCGAGAGAACCCGGTCGCTGCTCGGCTGGAAGCCCGAGCAGCCTGGGCTTATCGCCGACATCGATCATCCGGCCTATTTCACTCTGTAAGAAGGACATCGAAGTCATGCGCGTATTTGTCACCGGCGCCACCGGATTCATCGGCTCGGCCGTCGTCAAGGAGCTGATCGCCGCGGGCCACCGGGTGCTTGGCCTCAGTCGATCAGAGGAGAAAGCGGCGGCTTTGGCTGCCGCTGGCGCGGAAGTCTATCGCGGGTCGCTCGAGGACTCCGGCAGTGTCAAAGACGGCGCCGCCCAAGCGGATGGCGTCATCCATCTCGCCTTCAACCACGACTTCTCGAAATATGTGGCGAATTGCGAGGACGATCGCCGCGTCATCGAGGCGCTCGGCTCGGTTCTCGCCGGCTCCGACCGACCGTTGATCGTCACCTCCGGCACCGGGATGGCGAGAGCCGCGCCCGGCCAGCTGGCCACGGAAGACGGCGTGGCCGCCAGCTCCGCGGCGGTGCCTCGAGCAGCCTCGGAAGAGGCGGCCAACTCGGTCGCCGCGAAAGGAGTCAACGTGTCGGTGGTGCGCCTTCCGCAGGTTCACGACACGGCCCGGCAGGGCCTCGTCACCCCTGCGATCCTGACGTACCGCGAAAAGGGCGTGTGCGCGTATATCGGGGACGGACTCAATCGCTGGCCGGCGGCGTACATCCTCGACGTCGCCCGCCTCTACAGGCTGGCGATCGAAAAGGCCGAGCCGAATGCAAAGTATCACGCGGTTGCGGAGGAAGGCGTGCCGCTGCGCGATATCGCGGAAGCTATTGGTCGACGGCTGAAACTGCCGGTCAAATCCATCGCCCCGGAACAGTCTCCAGCCTTTTTCGGCTGGCTCGCGATGTTTGCTGGACACGACATGCCTGCCTCAAGCGAGCAAACGCGGAGAAAGCTGGGATGGGAACCGATCGGTCCGGGGTTGATCGCCGATCTCGAAAAGTTGCACGTCTCCGACACCTGAAGCAGGAATTCCCGCAAAGGCAAGCGAAGGGACGAACACCGCCTCCTGTCGGCATGACGTCGATTCGGCGTCCGGTTTCAACATCGTGACCGACCGCGCCGTGAACGTCTTCTCGCTTCTGCGGACTTCCTCGTCGGGAACCGAACAACGGGACCCGTGGTTTCAGTCACGTCCCGACAATTGGTGAGACGCGATGGCTGAGTTAGGTTTTGCGCCGCTCCGCCGCGAGCCGCTTCTGGAGGAGGCGCTGCCTGCGGAGAACCCTCCCGTGCGGCTCATCAAGGGCGCGCGCATCCGTTTCGCGCCGGGGCAGCCGACCGGCTTTCATCGCCATCCCGTATCGACCGTCGGCGTCGTGACCGCGGGAAGCTTCGTCTTCCAGGCCGAAGGACAAGAGGAACGGCGGCTGCGGACCGGCGACAGCTTCTTCGAGCCGGCCGGCCGTCCCATACTCCGCTTCGACAACGCGTCCGGGGCCGAGCCTGCTGAAATCGTCTGCTTCTATCTGACCGACGGGCACGACCGCCCCGCCATCGAGATGCTGGAGGGCGACATGGATAGTCAGCTCGGCAAAGCCTGATCGCGTGTGAGCGAGCGGGCTTCCCTTGAGACCCGCTGAGCGCCGCTTCGTTCTGATGAAGACAGGAGCCGCGCGCCTTCCTGAGTTGCGGATGGATGGGTCCAGCCTCTGCTTCTCCCAGAGCGCGCCCGCGGAGCGTCAGGCGCTCCGGCGTTTGACGTGCTCGATGAATGCACGCAGTTTGGGCAAGATCTGACGTTTGCCCGGGTGGTACAGAAAGACCCCTGGCGTCATGGCGGCGAAGGGCGTCAGTAGCTCTTGCAATCGACCGTCCGCAATCGGCGCTTTCGCGAGCGGGCCGGGCGCCTGTGCAAGTCCGAGGCCCTGCATCGCCGCACCGAGGAGCGTCGGGTAGTCATGCGCGATTAGCGGGCCCGAGACGATGGCCTGGATGGTCTTGTTGCCATCGACGAAGGGCCAGGCGGCGATTGCGCCGTTCGAGCGGCGCATGCGCAAGCACGCGTGACCGTGGAGTTCGTCCACGCGCTCCGGGCGGCCGCGGCGCGCCAGATAATCGGGGCTGCCGACGACCACGAAAGGGAACGGCGGCGTTAATCGCACCGCGACCATGTCGGGCGCGATGAACTGGCCCAGCCGGATGCCGGCATCGAACCCGCCGGTGGCGAGATCGACCATCTCGCTGCTCGCGGCGATCTCCAGTTCGATCTCGGGGTAGGCCTGGAGGAACGAGCCGATCAGCGGCTCCAGGATCAACGGCACGACCGCTCGTGGAACGGAAAGACGCAGGAGCCCGGTGGGACGTCGCCCGAGGTCCCGGGCGGCCTCGCCGGCGGCGACGAGTTCGTCAAAGGCGGGCGCGGCCCGTTCGAGGAAGCGCTGGCCGGCCTCGGTCAGGCCGACGCTGCGCGTCGTGCGAGCGAAAAGCGCCGCGCCGACCCGAGCTTCCAGCGCCCGCACCGCCTGACTCACCGCCGACGGCGTGACGCCGAGCTCCGCCGCCGCACGGCGAAAACTGCGCCGTCGGGCAACGCTCAGGAACGTCTCCACGCCGTCGAGCGCGCCATGCCTGACTGTGAAGTTCTGCTTCATACCTCATCGACATTATCGCGAATAGTCGCACGCCGGAAGCGGTCGTACACTCGGCCTGCAGATCGGGCGCACAGACGCGAACCCGGAAGATCCGCGATAGCGGCTCGAAGCCTCAGGGGAACCTGCAATGACCGATGTCCTTGATGACGTGCGCGACCACTATCGCGCGACTGGCCTCACCGAGCGGCTGAAGACGGCGCTCGCGGCGTTCGGGCCGGAGGATCGGCGCCTCACGCCCCAGCAACTGGCTGGCCTCGATCAGTTTCACACCCGCGGGCTGGCCGCGACGGCCGAGCTTGCCAACTTGGCAGGGATCGCCGCCGACATGACGGTTCTGGATGTCGGCTCGGGCGTCGGCGGGCCGGCGCGCTTTCTGGCGGCGGCCTATGGCTGCCGGGTCGTCGGCGTCGATCTCAGCGAACCCTTCGTGGAGGCCGCGCGCTATCTGACCGAGCGCACGGGACTGACCGGGCAGGCGTCGTTCGAGATCGCAAGCGCGCTCGAGCTTCCCTTTGACGAAGGCCGTTTCGACGTCGTCCTGCTGCAGCATGTGGCCATGAACATCTCCGACCGGGCGCGCCTCTATCGCGAGATCCGGCGCGTGGTGAAATTCGGCGGCAGGTTTGCGACCTTCGACATCGTGTCGAACGGCGAGGAGCCGCATTATCCCCTCCCTTGGGCGCGAACTCCGGCGACCAGCTTTCTGCTGACCGCCGCGGCCACCCGCGAGGCGATTGAACCGGCGGGCTTCGCGACGCTCGCGTGGCAGGACGATTCGGAGGCCGCCAGGGCGTGGATCGCGGGATTACGCGCCTCGGGGCCGCCGCCTTCGCCGAATCTCGGCGTCGTGATGGGGGCGGATTTCGCGCAGCTCGCCGCCAACCTGGGACGAAGTCTCATGGAAGGTCGGATCGGCGTTCTGACCGCGGTCTTCGAGGCCGCGTGAATCAACCCCTGACAGGAGGAGCGAAATGTCGCCTGCAACCATCTTCCAGATCCATCTGGTTCTGGGGTACGTTCCGTGGCTGCTTTGCTTTGGCGCGTATGTCTGGCCGGCGCTCATGGCGATGGAGCGGGCCGAAGCGCAGCGCGCCATCGCGACGCTGCACAGCTTCCGTTTCTTCGGGCTCGTCTTCCTGGTGCCGGGCGTCGTCGGCGCTAATCTGCCGTCCGGCTTTGCCGTCTTCTCCGCTTACGGCGACTTCGCAACCGGGGTTCTGGCTATGCTGGCTCTCCTCACCTTTAGGATAGGCGTCCTCTTTTGGCCGTTCGTTGTCGCCTTCAATCTCGTCGGGGCGGCCGACATCATCGTCGACTACTATCACGGCAACCAGGTCGGCCTTCCCGCGCTGGCGGGGGAGTTGGGCGCCGCATACGCGATCCCGATCGTCTATGTGCCGGCGCTGATGATCACGCATGTTGCCGCATTCTATTTGCTGGCGCGTCCTCAGCCCAAGCCGGCCGAAACCGCCGGGGACGATCGCGCGGCGTTCCAGGGTTGACGGTGGTCTTGTTGAGGATCGCCCGGCATCATCGATCGAAACTCTGATTTTGTTCGGTCGCGGTTTTGGCTAGGTTCATGGCAATGCTCGGAAACGGCGAACGCATTCTCGAAAAGCAGCGAATTCCATGGGGCGAGGCAAGCTCCTGCGCCTCCCGGATCGCGCGGTCAGAAGGAGAAGCTCGTGCTCACACTCGTCCACGCGCCGCGCTCGCGCTCATCACGTTTTCTGTGGCTCCTCGAGGAGATCGGGCAGCCCTATGACATCCAATATGTCTCCATCCGCCGCAGCGATGGGTCGGGCGCGCTCGATTCCAGCAATCCGCATCCTCACGGCAAGGTCCCGGTCCTGCAGGACGGCGCGTCGACGGTTTTCGAGCAGACAGCCATTGCGCTCTACCTGGCGGACAAATTCCCTGACGCGCGTCTCGGGCCGACCATCGTCGATCCCGCGCGAGGGACGTTTCTCACCATGCTCGCCTATTATTCAGGCGTGATCGAGCCCGCATTCGTGTCGAAATTCATGAAGTTCGTGGCGCCGCGCGGGACGGCAGGCTGGGTCGATGCCGACGAGGCGATGACGTTCATCAACGCGCGCATCGCTGCACAGCCCTATATCGCGGGCGAGACGTTCACCGCGGCGGACGTGCTCTATGCCGGCGCCTTCGCTCTTTTCATGGACTCGCCCCTGTTGGGGGAGAAGAGGACGAAGGCGCTCGAGGATTACGTCGCCCGCTGCGTCTCGAGGCCGGCGCGCGCACGGGCCGCGGCTAAGGATCAGAATCCTGTTTGAGTTGCGCTCGTGAAGTTGCCGAGAGCGACGCGTCGTGATGGATAGGGCGGATCGACCCGGGCGGGAACGGCCGGTGACGGCATATCGAGCGACAACGGCAATTGACGCCGGGATAGATGTGTTCGCGGGGCGTAAGCAAAGGAAGTCGGAGTCGACAATCAAAATGGCGGGCGTTGGGGGAAAGATTGCTCGATAGATTGCATTCGCTTTGGATCGGCACGCAGCTCGGCTATGTTGAGCGGCTGACGATGGTCTCGGCGCTATCGGTCGGTCACCCGTTCACGCTCTATTCCTATACCGCGGAAAAACTCTGCGGCGTTCCGAACGGCGTGGAAGTCCGCGACGCCAACGAGGTGGTTCCGTACAAAACGCTCGCGAGATACTTCGACGGTGGTTGGGCCACGCTCGGCACGGATTTTTTCCGCTATGCCATGCAAGCTAAGGGGTTGGGCTATTGGGTCGATCTCGACCTTTATTTCCTGAGGCCCGTTGATTTCCACGACGAATATGTTTTCGGCTGGGAGCACGAAACGTCGATAAACGGCACGGTTCTGCGGCTTCCGTCGGATTCCGCCATGGTTCGCGAGCTCTGCGAGATATCCCACATCAACTGGAAACCGCCGTTCTACGGACTAAGGAAAACTGCCGTCTTCTACTGGAGGCGGCTTAGAGAGGGCGACATTCGCCCGGAAAATTACAGTTGGGGCACATTCGGGCCAAAGATTTTGACGTATCTGGCGAAGAAGTATGGCGTCTCTAAATTAGCCAAGGAACGTTCCGTGTTTTACCCGGTCAGGCATCGGCAAGCCAAGTTAATTTGTGGTCCGCCAGAATCTGTCGAAAGCCAGCTGACGAACCAGACGAGAGCAGTCCATCTTTGGAATTCTGTTTTGAGCCGGGACTTCAGGGTGTCGCCGCCGCCCGGGTCTTATCTTGAGGCGGCCTGCCGTCGTCATGGACTTTGACGCCAACCGCTGCCGAGCCGCCGTCAACTTGTCGGTCATTCGCGAAGCGAGCGCCGACCAGGCGACAATGATCTTTTTCTTCGTCAGCGTTTCCTCATGGCTTCGACTTCCTTCGTAAACCGCGCCAGCCCGTCACCGCGAGGAGCGTAGCCACGTGGCGCGCCGCCCCGCCATCGTGAGGAGCATAGCGACGTGCCGCGCCGCCCATCGTCATCGCGAGAGCGTAGCGACGTGGCGCGCCAGCCACCGTCATCGCGAGGAGCGCAGCGACGTGGCGATCCATAGCCGCCGCAACTGCCTTTCATCTCTGCATCGCTTCGCTCGCGCCCGCGATGACGACATTGTTTGATCCCATCACATCATGCCCTAAGGCGCCCCGAGCGTGCAGCCGCCGGCCCCCGGCGGGCGGAAAGCCTGCGCGGCCGGGATCTTGGCGACGACCGCCAGATAGTCCCACGGATATTTCGACTCGGCCGGCGCCTTCACCCGCATGAGATAGCGGTCGTAGAGCACCCGCCCGTCGGGGCGGATGGTTCCGCGATCGGTGAAGATGTCGTGGATCGGCGCCTGACGCATCGCCTCGGTCACCGCCTGGGCGTCCTCGGTTCCGGCGGCTGCCACCGCCTCGAGATAATGGCGGACGGAGGAATAAAGCGCGACCTGGTTGTCGTTCGGCATGCGCTGGCGGCGAGCGAAGAAGCGCTTGGCGAAGGCGCGGGTCTCATCGTTCAGGTCCCAGTACCAGGACTGCATGAAGGTGAGATCGTGGGCGACGTCGAGGCCGAGCGCGTTCACGTCGCTCAGATAAGTGATCGGGGTCGCCAGATATTGCGCCGGCGCGAGCTTGAACTCGTTCGCCTGTTTGAGCGCGTTCGAGAGGTCGGCGCCGGTGATGGCGAAGACGATGACCTTGGCCTTCGAGGCTTGGGCGGCGAGCAGATAGGAGCTGAAGTCGGCGGTGTTGAGCGGCGAGCGGACGCCGCCGACGACCGTCCCGCCGGCCTTTGCGATCGCGTCGCGCGCGTCCGACTCGAGCGAGGCGCCGAAGGCGTAGTCGGCGGTGATGAAGAAGAAGCTGTCGAGGCCCTTGGCGATGAGGAGGCGCATCAGCGCCACCCCGTTCGACCAGTTGTCGGCGTTCCACTGGATGCCGTTCGGCGAGCAGGCCTTGCCGGTGAGATCCGAAGACGACGCCGAGTCGAAGATGACCAGCCGGTTGCGCGCCTTCGCCAGGCCCTGGATCGCCAGGGCCACGCCGGAATTGGTGATGTCGAAGATCGCGCGAGCGCCGCGCTCGTCGTACCATTGCCGGGCGATCTCGAGGCCGACGTCGACCTTGTTCTGATGGTCGGCGACGAGAAGCTCGATCGGCTTGCCGAGGACCTTGCCGCCGAAATCCTCGATCGCCATGCGCGCCATCTCGACGGAACCCGGTCCTGCGAGATCGGCGTAGGGACCGGACTCGTCGTTCATGACCCCGATAACGAAAGCCTCGTCTGCGCGCGCCGGGAAGGCGGCGCCCGCAAGGAGCAGGCAGAAAAGGATGGCGCGCAGAAGCATCGGGGGTTCCTCGGGCTGCGAGTAGCGAGCAGCCTCGCCGAACCGCAAGGCGAAGACAATGGGAAGCTCGTTGGCGCGTTCCCATTGACCGTGGCGAAGACTGATTCCGCAAAAAGAGAATTATTTCTTTACATATTTCCGATTATCAGATATGATGGTTTCTTCAGCGCCGCGAGCCCAGTCGGTGACCGAAAATCTGACCGACCCATTGCGGGCATTTGTAGCCGCCTCGATGACCGCGGCTACGCGCTTAGCGAGCGCGGCTACAGGTCGGCTCGATCGAAACCCCCGAAGGGCACGTTGCAACGAAAGCTCTTCCCTGCGCAATCGGTGAAGAAAGTTGCAGAAAAAGGCGCCTAACGCCTTGATTCTGGCTCCGCGCCCGCGGAATTGCACGCTCCGAAAAAAGGGAGAGGCCCATGGTCGAAACGCCGATGCTGCATCCAAAGAGCCCGCATCCGGAGCCGCGCCAACGGCGCCCGCGACGCCTTTCACGCGATGCGAGCCCCGGCTCCAACTGGCGCGGGCCGCATTTCGCCCGTCTGGACGCCTGGTTCGCGCGGCGGGAGCGGCTCTTGGCGGAACTCGTGGGGGGATCAGCGCCGCTCGGCGCTCGCCGCCTCAGACCCCGGGGAGCGAGCGGCAGCGAGATCCTGTCGTAGACGCCGGCCCGGCGATGACCCGGTCCCTCGGCCAGCGAGGATGTCAGAAAGACGGCGCATGGGCTTTGACCTCGCTTCGGCGAGACGGGTGAGGCGCGGGGCCGAGTTGACGCCTCGTCGGCGGCGGATCATTTTCCTTGCCGCCGGGAAGCGCGGCTTGCGCCAGCGGCGACATCGTTCGAGGGAGGCAAACGCATGACGATCGTCAAGCACAGCATCGACGCCGCCGCCGCGGAAAAGGCCGTCGCCGCCATTGCGAGAAAGGCGGACGAGATGAAGCTCAAGATGTGCATCGCCGTCGCCGACGAGGGCGGCGATCTCAAAGCGTTCCTGCGCATGGACGGCGCGCCGAAACTGTCGATCCAGATCTCGCAGGACAAGGCCTACACCGCCGCCGGCTATTCCATGCCGACCCACGCCTGGTTCGAATTCATCAAGAACGATCCGCCGCTCCTGCACGGCATCACCCACACGCCGCGGCTCGTCGTCTTCGGCGGCGGATATCCGATCATGCTGAAAGGCGAGATGGTCGGCGCGATCGGCGTCAGCGGCGGCCATTACTCGCAGGACATGGAATGCGCCAAGGCCGGGCTCGAGGCGATCGGCGCCGACCCGTCCTGAACCTCATACGGCCTGAGCATCGCCCTCGGGCACATGCCCCGCGGCGCGCTCTTTGGCCATCGCTGCGGCGTGGTCGCGGGCGACGAAAGTATAGACCATCGGCGTCACGAAGAGCGTGAAGAGCGTGCCGATCGCCATGCCGGCGAAGATGGTGAGGCCGATGTCGAAGCGCGAGCGGGCGCCGGCGCCGGAGGCGAGGATCAGCGGCGCCATGCCGACGACCATCGCCGCCGTCGTCATCAGAATGGGGCGCAGCCGCACCGCCGCCGCCTCCTCGATCGCCTTGCGCCGCGGCACGCCGTCGCGCTCCTGCAGCCGGTTGGCGAAGTCGACCATCAGGATGCCATGCTTCGAGATCAGGCCGATCAGGGTGACGAGGCCGATCTGCGAATAGATGTTGATGCTGGTGAAGCCTAGGAAGCCGCCGATGTTGAGCGGCAAGAGCGCGCCGAACAGCGCCGTCGGCAGCGCGATCAGGATGATGAATGGATCGCGGAAGCTCTCGTATTGCGCCGCCAACACGAGATAGATGACGATGAGGGCGAAGACGAAGACGTAGACGAGCGCGTTGCCTTCCTGCTCGAACTGGCGCGAGTCGCCCTGGAAATCGTAGGAATAGCCCTCGGGGAAGATCTCCTTCGACTTCGCCTTGAGGAAGTCGAGCGCTTCGCCGAGCGTGCGCCCGGGAAACGGCACGCCGGACAGCGTCGCGGAATTGAGCTGCTGGAAGCTCGTCAGCGCGTTCGGCTGCACCTGCTCGGTCACGGTCGCCACCGCCGAGAGCGGAGCGAGCTCGCCGTTGCTGGTGCGCAGCTGGTAGCGCGTCAGCCATTCGGGCGAGAAGCGGAATTCGCGCGGCGCCTGTGGAATGACCTGATAGCTGCGCCCATAAAGATTGAAGAGGTTGACGTAGTTGCCGCCGAGCATGGTGGCGAGCGCCGTGCCGACGTCGGCCATGTTGACGCCGATGCGATTCGCCTTGTCGGCGTCGATCTTGAACACGTACTGCGGCGTGTCGAACTTGAGGTCGAGGTCGGTGAAGAGGAAGAGGCCGCTCTCCCGCGCCGCCTGCTGCATCTTCAGCCCGACGTCGGCGAGCGTCGCGTAGTCGCCGGTCGTGCGGATGACGAACTGCATCGGCGCCCCGCCGGTCGAACCGGGCAGCGCCGGCGGCGAGAACGCCTGAATCTGCGCGGTCGGCACGGCGAGGAATTTCGGCCGGAGCTCCGCCAGCACCTGCTTCTGGTTGTGAGTTCCTCTCGTCCCAGGGCTTGAGCAGGAGACCGGCGAAGGCGTTGCGGACGCTCGGAAAGCCGTTGATCACGAAGAGATGTTCGACCTCGGGCACGTCGCGCGTTTCCGCGAATAGATTCTCCGTCGCCTTCTGGGTGTAGTCGAGATTGCCGACCTGCGGCGCCTTGATGAGCGCCAGCAGGATGCCCTGGTCCTCCTCGGGCGCGAGTTCGCGCGGCGTCGTAACATACATGACGCCGGTCAGCGCCAGAACGCCGACAAGAATGAGAATCGTCAGCGCGCGGAAGTTGAGCGTGCTGTGGAGCCGCCGCCGGTAGGCGTTGCGCAGGCGCTCGAAGCTGCGGTCGATGAAGCGGCCGAACCAGCCTTGCCCCATGTCGTGGCGCAGGAGCTTCGAGCACATCATCGGCGACAGCGTCAGCGCGATGAAACCGGAGACGATCACCGCGCCCGCGAGGGTGAAGGCGAATTCGCGGAAGAGCGCGCCGGTCACCCCGGTGACGAAGCCAATCGGCGCATAGACGGCGGCAAGCGTGATCGTCATCGCCACGACGGGCAGCGCGATCTCGTGCGCGCCGCGGATCGCCGCGTCGAACGGCGTCATCCCGTCCTCGATATGGCGGTAGATGTTCTCGACCACGACGATCGCGTCGTCGACCACCAGGCCGATGCCCAGCACGAGCGCGAGCAGGGTCAGAAGGTTGAGCGAATAGCCGAGCGCCAGCAGCGCGATCATCACGCCGATCAGCGACAGCGGAATGGTGACGATCGGGATGAAGGTCGAGCGCAGGTTGCCGAGGAAGAGGAAGATCACGACGATGACGATCGCCGCCGCCTCGATCAGGGTCTTCGCCACCTCGTAGATCGAGGCGCGGATGAACTTGGTCGAGTCGTAAGCGATCGTCGTGTTGAGGCCGGCCGGCAGCTGGCTCTCGATGCTCGGCATGATGGCGCGGACGCCGTCGATGACGGTCAGCGGGTTGGCTTCCGGCGTGCCGTAGACGCCGATGAAAACGGCCTTCAGTCCGTCGAACACGGACGAGGAATCCGAGCTTTGCGGGCCGAGCTCGATCTTCGACACGTCGCCGAGGCGCACCAGCGCGTCGCCGTGTGCGGCGATGACGAGCTTGCTGAAGGCTTTCGCGCTGTCGAGCGAGGTCAACGCATTGACGCTGATCTGGGTGTAATCGCTTTTGACCTCGCCAGCGGCGGAGGTGAAGTTGTTCGCGGCAAGGGCGGTGCGCACGTCGCTTGCCGTCACGCCGAGCGAGGCCATGCGGACGGGGTCGAGCCAGATGCGCATGGCGAACACCTGGCCGCCGAGGATCTGCGCGTTGGCGACGCCGTCCACCGTCTGCAGGCGCGGTTGGACGACGCGGGTCAGATAATCGGTGATCTGCGAGGCGTTCATCACGCTCGAATTGAACGACAGGTACATGAGCGCATAGCCCTGGCCCGTCTGCTTGACGATGACCGGATCGTTGGCCTCGCGCGGCAGGAGGCCCCGCACCTGATTGACCTTGGATAGCGTGTCGGCCATCGCCCGGTCCGGGTTGGCGTCGAGTCTCAGATTGAGGGTGATGGTCGAGACATTCTGCTGCGAGGTCGAGACCAGGGTGTCGATGCCGTCGGCGCTCGCCACCGCCTGTTCGATTGGCGTGGTGATGAAGCCCTTGATCACGTCGGCGGCGGCGCCGGGATAGGTGGTGGTGATGGTGATTGTGGTGTTCGAGGTCTCGGGAAACTGGCGGATCTGCAGCTTGAACGCCGCCATGCCGCCAACGAGCAGGATCAGAAGGCTCACGACGCTGGCCAGGACCGGGCGGCGGATGAAGAGGTCCGTGAACGCGTTCATGGGGTTGCGTTCACGGCTTGGGCGTCACGGCGGGCGGCGGCAGAGCGACCCCTCGGTCGATGACCACCGGCGAATTGGCCTGCAGCTTGATCTGGCCCGCGGTCACGACCCGCTCGCCCGGCTTCAGCCCGTCTTCGACCGCGATCCGTTCGCCGCGGACGGCCCCGACCCGCACGAAGCGGCGCTCGACGACAAGTCCTTCCGCCGCGGCCGCCGGCGCCGGCGCCGCGTTGGCGCCCGGCGCCGCCTCAACCGTTTCTTTGGCGGACGGCTGCGCCGGCGCCGGCTTCACAACAAAGACGTTGTCGCCGTAGAGGCTGAAGATGATTGCGGTCCGCGGCACGGTCAGCACTTCGGCGGGCGCGCCGGTGGTGACGGTCAGATTGGCGAACATCCCCGGCAAGAGCTTGCGGTCCGGGTTGGCGAATTCTGCCCGCGCCGTTACGTTGCGCGACTCGGCGCTGACGCGGGCGTCGATCGCCTTGATCCTGCCCTCGAAGGTCCGGCCCGGGATGGCGTCGACCGTCATGCTGACGTCCTGCCCTGAGGCGAGCGCGGCCAGCGCCTCTTCCGGGGCCGGAAAGTCGACGTAGATCGGATCAAGCTGCTGCAAAGTGGCGAGCGCGGCGCCGACCGCGACGTATTGGCCGAGATCGACATTGCGTAGGCCAAGGCGGCCGGAAAAGGGCGCCCGGATTGCCTTTTGCGCGATGATCGCCCGCGTCCGCTCAACAGTCGCGGCGGCCGAATCTCGCGTCGCCAGCGCCGTGTCGACCGTCGATTGCGGCGTGTTGCCGCCCGCGACCAGCATCTTCTGCCGGATCAGCGTCACGTCCGCGTTCTTGAGCTGCGCAAGCCCGTTGGCGAGGTCCGCCTGTTCGACCGAATCGTCGATATTGATCAGGGGCTGGCCGGCTTCGACGTCTGCCCCCGATTCGAAATGGATGGCGGTTACGACGCCGGCGGCCTGCGGCGCGATGCTGATGCCCTGGTAGGCCCTGAGCGTGCCGATCGCCGTCAATTGCGGCGGCCAAGTCTCGAGGCGAGCCGCCTCCACCGCCACCGAGGTCGGCTTCGGGGCAAAGGCGGCGGTCATGAAGCCCTTGACCATGGTCGGCTTGATGACGAACTGGAAATAGGCGAGCCCGCCGGTCAGCGCGACCAGAACGGCGAGGGTCACGACGAAAACGACAGGACGTCGGATCTTCAACGGCAGCGCGCGGATAAGGATGAGAGCCGCGAAAACCGCGGCGGCGACAGCGAATGCCGTCGGCGGAACGGTTGCATGGAGATAGCCGAACCGCTCCGCCGCAGCTGCGGCGAGCGCCGCGAGCACCAGGAAAAACAGCAGCCAAGTGGTTACGCGTCTCATCGCTGCTCGCGGGGTCGATCGGATCGCGTCGCAGCGTTCCGCATGATGTTGATCTTAATCAGCCGCTTCGTGCCGCGCCAGCCATCGCCGGCGCGGGAACCTCCTGGCCCCGAATCGCGTCAAGATGGGGGCGTATCTGAGAGGCGCAAAAGAGGCGCGAGCGCCCGTCGCCTCCCAGATGGAGAACTCGGATGTCCCCGGAGAGCGCGCTTGGCAATCTGTTGCGCCCCGTACGGGCGGGCGAGCGCCGTCTTGTCTGGAACGATAGCGGTCTCGCGGCGCCCCGCGTCTTCAGCCTCTCGAGCCCCGACTTCGCCGACGGCGGCATGATGCCCATGCGGTGCGCCGCCAGGGGGATCGGCGACAATGTCTCGCCGGGGCTTCGGTGGGACGGGGTTCCTCCGACCGCCGGCGAGCTTGCGCTCGTCGTCCAGGATCCCGACGCGCCGCTTCCCTGGCCGATCACCCACCTCATCGCCTTCGGCATCGATCCGAACGCCGGCGGGATCCGGGAAGGCGCACTTGAAGCCGGAGGCCGGGAGGGGATCCTGCTCGGAAAGGGATCGTTCGGGCGGGTCGGCTATCAGGTACCGAGACCGGTTTCCGGGCATGGCCCGCATCGCTATGTCTTCCAGATGTTCGCCCTCGCCAGGCGGCTCCGTTTTGAACGACCGCCGGATCTTTCGGCGATCGTCGCCGCGATGTCAGGAGCGGTCCTCGCCCGAGCACGGCTGGTTGGACATTACGAGCGTGCGTAGCCCGGGCACTCGCCACCGCGGTTCCGCCCGGCTAAGGTCATGAGGGCCGCATTGACAGGCCTCATTCGGGAGATCAACCCATGACCAAAACTCTCGCGCTCGCGGCGCTCGCCTTTTGCATCGCCGGCGCGCCAACGCTCGCCTTCGCTGCGGACGCCTGCACGACCCAGGCGATGGACAAGAAGCTCGCCGGCGCCGCCAAGACCAGCTTCATGAACAAATGCGAGAAGACCGCCTGCCAGGCCCAGGCAGCCGACAAGAAGCTGCATGGCGCGGCCGAAACGTCGTTCATGACAAAGTGCGTCAAGGACGCGACCAGCGGCTGATTTATCGGACGGAGCGCCCGGCCCGGACGCGCCGCTCGCCTGAAGCCGGCGGTGCGCAAAAACGTGCTCCGTTCCAAGCTCAGCAATGCCGCGGACCGTGGGCTCTCGGGCAGGCGTTCCTCGAGTGCGCCGGCCTCTGAGGCCGAACGCCGGTCTTCGGCTGGACACGGACCCGCCGCACGATCATTGCGCGTCGAGGCGCGGCGGCCGCTCGCGGCGCGGCCGGCTCGATGCGGACGCATCGTCCGGCGCTCCGGACGGCGCTGCGCGCGCAAATCAAGGCCGGAGCCGCGACCCGTACCGGCTCGCAGTTTCCCGAGCGCTCGACTTCGCCGGCCGCGCAAGCGACGGGCGCGAGCGGGGCGCACCCTCCTCCGCTCTCGATCTCTCCGGGCGCGCAGACGATGGGGCGCACGGGCTCGCAGCGCCCATCGGTCTCGATTTCGCCAGCTGCACAGGCTGCCGATCCGAGCGGCTCGCAGCGGCCGCTGCGTTCGACTTGGCCGAGCGGGCAGATCAGGCCGTGGATCGGTTCGCAGCGGCCGGCGTAAACGCCCTGGCCGGGCGGACAGGCCGGGGCCCCCGTCTGGGAGGTCGCGGGGCATGACGCCCAGAGGCTCGAGGCGGTGGCGAGCGCGAGGGCTAACAAGAGGTTGCGCAGCATCGCCTGTCGCCCTTCGAGCGGCGCGGCTTGCGCCGCAGGGATCCCCGCGCGTCAGGACCCGGGACGATGGCAGGGGCCCCGGACGACGCGAGCCGACAAGGAACACGAGTTCACGGAACGGCGCAATGCGCAGAGGCGCCTTCGCGGCGGTCGATGTGACGCAGCCCGCAGCAGGCCACAGCAGGCGCAAGTCTTGTCACCTGCGGAGCGATTTGATAAACGGGCCGCCTTCGGTTTGGACCTCCCCCGGGAGTCCGTGCGGTCATGGCGGAATTGGTAGACGCGCTAGCTTGAGGTGCTAGTTCTTTAACCGGAGTGGAGGTTCGAGTCCTCTTGACCGCACCAGTTTCCTTCTAGGCCCTCGATTTAGCAGCCGGCTGAGCGCCGGACCCCAGTCGGTTGCCGGCCAACCTCGGTTGCATCCCCCTGCCCACTGGGATGGTGAGCATTTCTTCGTCGCCCGGAGAGGTGAGGCGGAGACTGCCGAGCCCGCGCCAGAGCCATCCCTGGCGGATTGCGTAGTCGAGGGCCGCCTCGAAATCGAACGGCTTGCCCATGCCTCCGGCGAGGAAGGCCTTCCGCACGTCGCTCTCTCGCAGGCTTTGCCGCGCCTTGAGGCGCTCGCTCTGGAAAATGGAGAGAAGCGCCCGCGCATAATCCTCATCGGCTGGCAGAGTGGGCATGGTCGTCAATCTCCCGGCGCCGGCTGCCGGAACCCGTTTCTTCGGCTTCGCGTCGCAGCCCGCAGTCCCTGGCGCCTTATCCGCCTCCAAAATGACGGATTGAGGGCGGCATTGGCGCGTTTCTTGGCGTCGCCTCGATCCGACCGGCAATGTTATTCCGTCGGCGCCGGCTTCACCGGAATCGGCCCGCTAACGAGCTTTGCGGCCGATTTTTCGAGCCGCGGCTTCAGGGCGCCGATGATCCGCTCGGTCTCCGACCTCCAGCCGGCCGGCGCCGGAACGGTCGGACCGTTGCCCGGCCCGGCAACCATGTGCACGATCCTGTAACCCTTGGCCTTCAATTCGCGGAGCAGCATCGGGACCATTTCCGCCGTCCAGGGATGATTGTCGTGCAGGAGAAGCATGCCCCGGTGGGCGTTCTTGTCGAGCCGGCTCATCACCAGCTTCAGCTCTGCCTCGGGCGTCATCTTGATCCAGTCGGAGGCCCAAAGGTCGACGCCGAAAATGCCGACGTCGTTGGCGGCGAACCACTGGCGCAGGTCCGGCGTGTCGGCGAAGCCGGGAAAGCGGAAGAACGGCGCCTCGAGCTTCAGATCCTTCGGCTGCTTGGGTTCGATGCCGCTGAAGTCGCGGCCGTAGGCGGCTTTCTCGACCGCGATCATGCCTCTCAGCACGTCCGCTCGGGCGACCGCATCGGGCATGTAGCGCAGCGTCGGCTGGGGGTGCGACCAGGTGTGATGAGCCACGGTATGGCCGTCCAGCACCTCGCGACGGGCGATCTGCGGCAGGCTCTCGGCGTTGCGGCCGATCTCGAAGAAGGTCGCGTGCACGCATTCTGACGCCAGCGCATCGAGGATTTTCGGGGTGCTGATCGCGTCGGGGCCATCATCGAAGGTCAGGATCACCTCGTGATCGGCGAGCGGGATCGTCTGGGAATACGTCTTCAGGCCAACCTCAAGTCCGCCCTCGGTTCCGACCTTCGCGACGCGTGACGTGCCAAGCGCATCGGGGGGACACGCTGTCGCCGAGGCCGGGCCGCTCGCGCCGAGCGTGAGCACGATCAGCGCCAAACAGGTGCGCATTGACAATTCCCGCAGGCTGAAGGAAACCGCCTGCTGTTTGCAGGCGGACCGACGGGAGGTCAAGCCGCCAGCACGTCTTCCGGGGTGGGACGGTAACGAAGCATTACCAGGATCGCTCTAATTTGTCTGCCGCGTCGGGGGCCTTCGAGCCACGGGTGCGGCGCAGGGTGATGACAAGGCGGATGATGCGTATCGTCAAGCGGCACATTCCCAGCGGCGCGGCGCTGGCGCTCGCGGCGTTGCTCTCAGGTTGCGGCGGCGGCCCGCTGGAAATTGACCAGACCGCCTCGCAGAATCTTCCGAAGCCCAGGGACTACCCGATCCATGGGATCGACGTGTCCAAGTTCCAGGGCGACATCGACTGGAACGCTGTCGCCAGCAGCGGCGTCAAGTTCGCCTGGATCAAGGCGACCGAAGGCGGCGATCGCGCCGACGCGCATTTCCAGGCGAACTGGACGGGCGCCAAGGAGGCCGGCGTCCCGCACGGGGCTTATCACTTCGTCTATTGGTGCCGGCCGCCGCTCGAGGAAATGAGCTTTTTCGAGCAGAACGCACCAGTCGAGCAGGACGCCCTGCCGCCGGTGCTCGACGTCGAGGCGACGCCGACCTCCAGGACCTGCCACCGCCATCTCACCGAGGAGGGCGCCATCGCCGACATGAAGGTGATGCTGGAGGAAATGGAGCGCCACTACGGCAAGCGGCCGATCATCTATACGACTGTCGACTTCTACGAGGCGATCCTTTCGGATGGCGCCTTCATGGACTATCCCATCTGGGTGCGCTCGACGAAGTACCATCCGGCGGTCAGGTACGGCTCGCGCGCCTGGCAGTTCTGGCAATACCAGTCCGACGGCCAGACGCCCGGCATCAACGGCAACGTCGACCGCGACGTCTTCTACGGCACCCCAGAGCAGTGGCAGGCCTTCTTGGCGGGGAAATAGCTTGACTGAGCGACGCGCCGGCTGAGCTTTGTCGTCCACGAAGAGGTAGGCTCGTCTAGCCAGAGCTGTTGCGGTCGCCCAACCCCGACGCGGCGACGAAACCGCCCCCGAAGGCTCGTAGCGCCGCCCTTGTTCAAGGCGACCGGATGCGGCAACAGTCGCCGTCGACCGGGAGGAGACAGGCAATGGTCCACGAAAACGCCGCCGACCTCAAGGCGGACGCCCTGCAATTCCACAGCGCCCCCCGGCCGGGAAAGCTCGAGGTCGTGGCGACGAAGCCGCTCGCCAACCAGCGCGATCTGGCGCTCGCCTACTCGCCTGGCGTCGCCTTCCCGTGCCAGGCCATCGCCGCCGACCCGCACGCCGCCGATCTCTACACCGCCCGCCAGAATCTCGTCGCCGTCCTCTCCAACGGCACCGCCGTTCTCGGTCTTGGCGCGATCGGACCGCTGGCCGCGAAACCCGTCATGGAAGGCAAGGCGGTTCTTTTCAAGAAATTCGCCGGCATCGACGTCTTCGACATCGAGGTGGCGGAAACGAACGTCGACAAGCTCGTCGACATCATTGCCGCGCTCGAGCCGACCTTCGGCGGCATCAATCTCGAGGACATCAAGGGACCGGAATGCTTCGAGGTCGAGGAGAAGGCGAAGGCGCGCATGGGGATTCCGGTCTTCCATGACGATCAGCACGGCACCGCCATCATCGTCTCAGCCGCGGTCACCAACGCGCTCGAACTGACCGGGAAGACCATCGACCGGGTCAAGATCGTCTGCTCCGGCGCAGGCGCGGCTGCGCTCGCTTCGCTCAATCTCCTCGTCGCCCTTGGGGCCAGGCGGGAAAACATCGTCGTCTGCGACATCGAAGGCGTCGTCTATACCGGCCGCGAAACGCTGATGGACCGTTGGAAGGCTGTCTACGCGCGCGAGACCAGCGCACGCAGGCTCGACGAGGTCATCGATGGCGCCGATATCTTTCTCGGACTGTCGGCCGCCGGCGTGCTCAAACCGGACATGCTCGGGCGCATGGCGCCGGAGCCGCTGGTGATGGCCCTCGCCAACCCGACGCCGGAGATCATGCCCGAGCTCGCGCTCGAGGCCCGGCCCGATGCGATGATCTGCACCGGCCGCTCCGACTATCCCAATCAGGTCAACAACGTCCTCTGCTTCCCGTACATCTTCCGCGGCGCGCTCGACGTCGGCGCCAGCGAGATCAACGAGGCGATGAAGAAGGCGGCCGTCTCGGCGATCGCCGCGCTGGCGCGCGAGACCCCCTCGGAGGTCGTGGCGCAGGCCTATGGCGGCCAGTCGACGCTGTTCGGCAAAACCTGCCTCATCCCGAGCCCGTTCGATCCGCGCCTGATGCTGCGCATCGCCCCGGCGGTGGCGCGCGCGGCGATGGAGAGCGGCGTCGCCCGGCGACCGATCGTCGATTTCGACGCCTACGCCGATCAGCTGAACCGCTTCGTCTTCCGTTCGGGCTTCATGATGAAGCCGCTCTTCGCCAAGGCGCGCGCGGCGAAGAAGCGCGTCATCTATGCCGAAGGCGAGGACGAGCGGGTGCTCCGGGCGACCCAGGTCGTTCTCGAGGAGGGGATCGCCCGCCCGGTGCTGATCGGCCGCCCGGACGTGATGAAGGATCGCATCAAGCGCTTCGGCCTGACGATCAAACCCGGGGTCGATTTCGAGATTGTCGATCCGCAGAGCGATCCGCGCTACCGCGACTATGTCGCGACCTACCTCAAGGTCGCCGGCCGCAAGGGCGTGACGCCTGACGTTGCGCGCACCGTGGTCCGGACGTCGCCCAGTGTTATCGGCGCGCTGGCGCTGCATCGAGGCGAGGTCGACGCGCTGATCTGCGGCCTCGAAGGCCGCTTCGTCTCACGCCTCGACCATATACGCGACATCGTCGGCCTCGCGCCGGGGGCGAAGGACTTCTCCGCACTCTCGCTGGTCATCGCCGCGACCGGCGCCTATTTCCTCGCCGACACGCATGTGCGCTACGACCCGAGCGCCGAGGAAATCGCCGATACCGCGATCGCCTGCGCGCATCACGTGCGCCGCTTCGGCATCGAGCCGAAAATCGCGCTGATCTCGCATTCCGATTTCGGCTCCGCCGACACGCCCTCGGCCCGGAAAATGCGCGAGGCCTTGCGGCTGCTCGAGCGCCGCGCGCCCGACCTCGAAGTCGACGGCGAGATGCAGGCCGACACGGCGCTGTCCCTGGTCGCGCGCGAGCGCGTGATGCTGCATTCGCGACTCAAGGGCGAGGCGAACGTGCTGATCTTTCCCAATCTCGATGCCGGCAATACCGCGCTTCAGCTCACCCGCGTCATCGCCGACGCCCTGCCAGTCGGGCCGATCCTGATCGGGCCCGCCAAGCCCGCGCACGTTTTGACCCCGACCGTGACCGCGCGGGGCATCGTCAACATGACGGCGATCGCCGCGGTCGAAGCGGCCGGCGGATAGGCGCCAGCTTTTGCCGCATCGCCCGGCCTGGATAAGGCGCAAATTTAATTTGACACCGGCGTCGTCCGAGAGACAATGTCATCAAGCCGTCACGCAGGGTTCGCCCGGAAGGCGGTGCGCGGAGGCCGCCCCCGGGAGCGAAAGGGCGGTGGAAAGTCGAGGTGGGAATGACGCCACCGGACCAAGAAGCTTGATCCCAGGGTTCGTGGGATCAAAGCGTCGTCCCCGCTCCAAATGCCAGAGCGGAAGGGCGCTCCAACAAAGGCTAGTCAAACGTCATTGGCGGTGAGGCGCGAAGGCCAAGCGCGGATTCGCCGAGTTATCATCTGAAGCATTCCAGACCGTTTCGCAGAAAGCGAAACAGGGCCCCGCTCGCCAAAGCGCGTCGGGGCCCACGCTTTTTTAGGAAGGCAATGCAGGGATGTAAACGGAGGCGCGGCCGCTGACCGCACCAGGCCTTTGCGGACGCGCTCGGTGAGCGGGTCTGACGCGGTCAGCAAGCGCGTCTCAAGGCTCAGGCCGCCGCCGCCCTCACCGGCATTCGCACCCAGCCGCGCAGCGTGTTGTTGGCGAGCGGCTCGGGCTTCCCGTCAGGCTCGAGCGTTGCGAAAGCGCGCGCCAGCGCGGCAAGCAGCGTCTCGCCTTCGAGCCTCGCCAGCAACTGGCCGACGCACATGTGGATGCCGCTGCCGAACGCCACATGGCCGATGATCGGGCGTTCGATGTCGTAGCGGTCGGGCGCCGGCCATTTCCGCGGATCGCGGTTAGCGGCGCCGAGCAGCATCAGCACTTTTGCGCCCTCTGGAATTGTCACGCCGCCGAGCGCGACCTCCCGCGTTGTGGTGCGGAAGAAGGTCTGTACCGGCGTCTCGAGCCTGACCGCCTCCTCGAAGGCTGCCCGCGCTTTCGTCGTGTCGGCGCGGAGCGCGGCGAACTGGTCTGGATTGTCGGCGAGACAGCGCATCGCCGCGCCGATGCCATGGACGGTGGTGTCGAACCCGGCGCTCAGGATCGAACGCACCAGCAGCTCCGCCTCCTGCCGTGTCACCTCGCCCGCGTCCGCGGCAGCGTGGATCATCGCGCCGATGCCGTCGCCCGTCAGCGTCTCGCGCTTGCATTGCTGAGCGATCCACTCGACATGCGGCGCCATCTGGGCGAGCGCCGCCCGGCGCAGATCGTTGTCGGGGCCGAACATGTTGAACACCGTCGCTGCATAGGGCAAGAGATGCTCGCGGCCCTCCTTCGACAGGCCGACCGCGTCCGGCAGCACCGCCATCGGATAGACCTCGGCGCAATCGGCGACGGCGTCGAAGCGACCTCTTCGGGCGAGCTCGCCGGCAAGCGACTCCGCCGCCTCGGCGAAGCGGGCGCGGAGCGCCCGCATCACCGTCGCCGACAGCGCGCGATTGAGCACCGCGCGCGCCCGGCCGTGCTCGGGCGGGTCGCGCTCGAGCACCAGGCTCGGCGGCCGCCAGGGCGTCTCGCGGGCGAAGTCGCTCAAGCCCACGCCGCGGCTCGAGCAGAACGTCGCCGGGTCGTCGAGAATTTGCTTCACCTCGGCGTGCCGCGCCGCGGCGTAGACCTGGTATCGCTCCAGCCACACGACCGGCCCCGCCTCGCGCAACGCCTCGTGCGCTGGATGGGGATCGCTGAGGAAGTCGATCGAAAACGGATCGATCGGCGAAACCGGAACTTCGGCTACCGGCCGACGCATGTACGCTGCTGGTGACATGACAGCGTTCCTCCAAGGCTTATCGCTTCGGTGAATTATGACTGGGTTGGCTCGCCCTTGCAACTTACGAGTTGCGTTCAACGCGTCAGTTTCGCCAGCCGCTTCGGCGCGACCAGCCGGTAGCTCCGGCGGACGAAGGCCTCGACTTCCACCCAGTCGGCGCTGTCGCCGAGCGCGACGCCGATCCAGCCTTTGCTCCCGAAATAGGGGGGGTATGAAGAAGCGCGCCGGGTCGGCGCCGATGATGAGCGCCTGCGTCTCCGCCGGAACCTTGCACCAGAGCCCAACCCCGTCATTCCAGGACCGCTCGACGGCGAAGATCTTGTCTTGGACGCGGTACGACGGGCCGCGCCGCATCGTTTCTTCGTGCGCTTCGGGAAGCGCGAGGCAGATCGCGCGGATCTGCGCGCCGATCGTGGTTTTGGACATTGCGTTTTCATGTCTATGACAGGCCGTTTTTGCGACGGGTGGCGAGGAAGACCCTATGTCCTTGCGATGCTGTGGCGGCGGGAAAAGGGGCTCAGTTGCGCGGCTTCGCCTTCATCGCGCGCGCCCAGAGCGCCGCTTCCATCCGCTCGGCGATCTCGCGCAGATAGGGGTTGCGGGCTTCGCGGCCGGCGCGGCCGGCGTCGAGGTCGCTCTGGAAGCCGTCGCGCTGCGGCCAGTGCTCCGCCAGCAATTCGAAACCGGCGTCCTCGATCGTCTCGACCGCGTGGGCGAACTGGGTCTCGGAGCGGCCGACCTTCGACAGCACCATGACGAGCCGTCCCTCCGCGCCGCGGCGGGCGAGCTTGCGCGCCAGATTGAGGGTCGGCCTCAAGTCGTCCTGCGATACGCCTGTCGGCAGGAAGACGACATCGCTATCCTCGGAAATCTCGGTCGAAAGATCATCGGCCATGCCGCGCGTATCGGCGACGATGAAGTCGGCGACGCCGTCACCTTTCCGCAGTCTCTTCAGGCTCTTGAAGGCGCGCGCGTCGACTTCCGGCTGGAGATTGGCGCGCATGCGCGCCGCGCTCCATTCGACGCAGGTCAGCTGATCGAGATCGAAATCGGCGAGCAGCGTCTTGCGTCCGCGATGCAGCGCCCCCACCGCGAGCAACCGGGCGAGCGTGCTCTTGCCGACGCCGCCTTTCTGGCTGACGAAAGCCGCGGTCGTCGGAACCTTGCCCATGGAATGAACCTGCAATGCGCTTTCAATATCACGCGAACCCGAGCGCCGGAGGTCGGAGGGACCGCGTACCGAATGCATGCTATCCGCTGGCGCAGCGCAGGCCAAGAGGCGCTGGCGGGTCGACAAGCGATTTGACGACAGTTTTGTGACGAAAGGCACGCCGTCCCGGCCGCTCAGCGGTCGATCGTCGCCATGATCCGCTCGGGATAACGCGGCCCGGCGATCGTTCCAGGCGCCATCGCCTCGTCGAGCGCCTTCATCTGATCCGGATCGAGCCGGATGGCCGCGGCCGCGATATTCTCTTCGAGGTAGGTCCGCCGCTTCGTGCCGGGGATCGGGATGATGTCATCGCCCTTGTGCAGGAGCCAGGCGAGCGCGATTTGTCCAGGCTTGGCACGTTTCTGCGCCGCGACGTCGCCGACGATCCGGGCCGCCAGCATATTGGCGTCGAAATTGTCGCCCTGATAGCGCGGATCCATCCGCCGGTAATCGCCTTCCGGATAGTCTTCGGCGCGCCTGGCCTCGCCCGTCAGGAAGCCGCGGCCGAGCGGCGAAAAGGGCACGAGGCCGATGCCGAGCTCGCGCAACACCGGCAGGACGTCGGCCTCGAGATTGCGCTCCCAGAGCGAATATTCGCTCTGCAGCGCCGACACCGGATGGACCGCATGGGCGCGGCGGATGTTGGCGGCGCCGGCTTCGGAGAGACCAAAATATCGCACCTTGCCCTGCCTGACGAGATCGCCGACCGTCGCCGGCCACATCCTCGATCGGAACGGCCGGATCGATGCGGTGCTGATAGAGGAGATCGATCGTCTCCGTTTTGAGCCGCCTCAGCGAGCCCTCGACGGCCTCCCGGATATGCCCGGGCCGGCTGTCGCGTTCGGCGCCGACCTGCTTTCCGCCCTCGATGCGGAAGCCGAACTTGGTCGCGATCGTCACCTGATCGCGCCGGCCCTCGAGCGCGCGCCCGATCAATTCCTCGTTGGCGAAGGGGCCATAGCCCTCGGCCGTGTCTAGAAACGTGCAGCCGAGATCGATCGCGCGATGCAGGGTCGCGATCGATTCCGTCTCGTCGGCCGGGCCATAGGATTGGCTCATGCCCATGCAGCCGAGACCGATCGCCGAAACCTCGAGGCCCTGACGGCCGAGCTTGCGCTTTGGCAAAGTCACCACCGTATCCCTCCCGTCGGAAGGTTCGACTGTAGCCGCGATCGTCGATCGCGGCCAGACGCGGACAGCGACGGCGTGGACAATCTCACGCGATCAAGCGAAGTCGTCCATCTCGTAAAGTTCGCGGATCTCGATCGTCGATGGGCCCGGCATCGGGTTCGGGCAGCGCTTGACCCAGCCGATCGCTTCGTCGAGGTCTTTGACCCTCCAGATCCAGTAGCCAGAGACGAGTTCGCCGACATTGCCGAAAGGTCCCTTTGTCACGGCCCGGTCCTTGCCGGAGAAGGCGACGCGCGCGCCCTTGCTGGTCGGCTTGAGGCCGCCGCCGTCCGCCATCACCCCCGCCTCGATCAGCGATTGATTGAACGCCCCCATGTCTTTCATGAGCTCCGCGTTCGGCAGTTTGCCGGCCTCGGAATCCTCGGTCGCTTTGACGATCACCATGACGCGCATTCTTGCTTCTCCGGATGGATGGAGGTTCGTTGCAATTCATTCAAGCGGTCCGCATGGCAGGGTCGTTGTGAAGCCGAAGCGATCTACGTGTTGCCCAGCGGCTGGATTGCATCGCCCGCGCTCACAATGACTGCGGAGCGCTGGGACCGCAAAAGTGCGGAGTTCCCTCTCCCGTCAATGCGAGGCGGAAGCCGAAGCAATCCACATGCACCGCCGGCTGGATTGCATCGCTCACTCTCGCAATGACGAGGTTAGGGAGGCCCGTCCCTTGGTGGGCCCGTCAGGCAGCGTATTCGAGCTTCGGATACCAGTCCGCGCCGCGGCCCTCCGGGGTGCAATCGAGCACCGTCCACAAGGGCGCGGGGTCGGGCGCGCCGCGCGAATCCTGTCCCGGGTCGACCGTCGCCGCCGTCATCTCGCCGCCCCAGAAGTGCCGGATCGTCCCGTCGCGGCGCGTGAACACGTTGAAGGAAGGGACTTCCGAGCCGTTCGGGAGGACGCCGAAATAGTCGCGGGAATAGGCGCCGTTGAGGTCGCTGAAGAGGCGCAGGTTGCGCCAGCCGCGCTCGCGCGTCCAGCCGATTAGCCGCTCGATCGGCGAGCGGGCGACCACCGCAAGCGAGATGCGCTGGCTGATATCGGCCGCATTGCCCTCCCAGGCGCCGAGCGTGTTCGTGCACATCGGGCAGGGGCGGGGGCGCTCAGGCCCGAACATGTAGCTGTAGATCGCGAGCGTCTCTTTGCCTTCGAACAGGCCGGCGAAATCGAGGGGGCCGTCCTTGCCCTCGAATCGATAGTCGCCGATGACGGGGCCGCCCGGCGGCAGCGCCCGGCGCTGCGCCGCGACGCGCTCGATGTGACGGCGGAGCTCGATCTCCTCGACGAGCAGCGCCGTGCGAGCGGCTCGGTACTCGGGGCTTTCGTTCGGGAACTGCACCGGGTCTATGCCGGCGAGTTCAACAGCTGGGGTCAAAGCTTGCAAACTTGCGTTCATGAGACGGGTCTCCCGTAAGGATTGAGACATTGGACCAGGGCTCCGCCGGGTCGGGGGCGCTTTCCGCAGGGATTGACCCACGCCGTCGGGCCCCGCCTCCGTGATTCGCCGGCCGTCACTTCGTCGGTGCGAGCAGCGCGAATATCGCGCCCTGGGGATCGATCCCCTGCACGATCCAGCGGCCAGTCGGGACCTGCATGGGTCCGTTGACGATCCGCCCTCCTGCTGCCCTTACCCGCTCGACCGCCGCGTCGATGGCGTCGACATTGATGTAGTAGAGCCAGAAGGGGACGGGTTCCTGGGGTGTCTTCGTCATTAGGCCGCCGCCCTGATTGCCGCTCCGAGTCCCGAATGTCTGGTAGACGCCCATCGCGCCCATGTTCATCGCCTCGCGCTTCTCCCAGCCGAACAGGCCGGAATAGAAGGCGAAGGCCCGCTCGCCGTCGCCCGCGTGCAGCTCATGCCAGCCGATGTGGCCCGGCGCCATCGGGTCCTGCGTCGGCGCCTCGCTGCTGGCGCCCTTGAACAACAGGAAGCCTGCCCCGTAGGGATCGCCCGCCACCGCGAACGTGCCGACATTGGGAATGTCGGTCGGCGGACGGTGGATCGCCCCGCCCGCGGCCTTCACCTTGTCGGCGTACGCGGCAACGTCGTCGACGGCGATATAGCCCATCCACGCGGGTTGCACGCCCCTGGCGTGCTCGCGAATCGGCATCAGACCGCCGACCATGGTCCCGGCGGCCTCGAGCAAGGTGTAGCGCTGGTCGTTCATCGTGTTGGGCGCAAGCGTCCAGCCGACGACCTTGCTGTAGAACGCTTCCGCGCCGGCGAGGTCGTTCGACATCTGATCGTACCAGACGAAGCTGCCGAGTAGATTCGAAGCGGATGGATCGGTCACAATTATCCTCCTTCAGTTTGGGCCGAAAGCCCGCTGCAATTGCGCAATATCGAGTTTCTTCATCGACAGGACCGCGCGCATGACGCGCTCCATGCCGGCCGCGTCGCCGCTCTGCATGATCTTCGGGACGAGACTCGGCACGATCTGCCAGGACACGCCGAACTTGTCGGTCAGCCAGCCGCACTGGCCGGGCTTGCCGCCCCCGCCTAGCCGGTCCCACAGGCGGTCGATTTCGGCCTGATTGGCGCAATCGACGACGAGCGAGATCGCCGGGGTAAACGCAAACTGCGGGCCGCCGTTCAGCGCGAGGAAGCGCTGCCCGTCGAGTTCGAACAGGATTGTCATGACCGCGCCCTTCGGGCCGGGGCCGGCCTCGCCATAGCGCGTCGTCGAGACGATGCGCGCGTTCGCGAAGATCGCAAGGTAATGCGCGACTGCCTCCTCGGCCTTGAAGTCGAACCATAGGCAGGGTGTGATCTTCTGGTCGCTCAGGGCGTTGTCTCCTCGTTTGCGGCGCCAGGGGCGGCGGGCAACAGCGTCTCGAAATAGCGCCGCAAGTGGTCGAGGCAGTCGGCCGCAACTCGCGGCCCGCGTTTCGCCTTCGCCAGCACGAAGGCGCCCTGCAGCACGGCCTGCGAGAACAGCGCGGCGCTCTCCGGCGCCCACTCCGCGCCTGGCGCGTAGAGCGCCTTGGCCTCCGTCAGGTCCGCCTCCACCCGGGCGGCATGTTCGCTGATGTAGCGGTCGCAGGCGTCCCGGATTGCCGGGTGGGTCTGGTAGGCCTCCTGGGTCATCGTCCCGAGGAGGCAGGTGAACTGCGGCAGGTCGCCCTGAAGGATGGCCTTCCGGAACTTGACGTAGCCGAGCACCCGCGCGCGCGGATCGGCGAGGCGCGAGTAGGGCGCCGCGTCGAATATGCCGTCGGCGCGGGCGGCGAAATGGGCCGCCGCGGCGACGGCGCAGGCTTCCTTGCTGGCGAAGTGATGGAAGAAGGCCCCCTTGGTGAGGCCGGCCTCGGCGCAGATGTCCTCCACCCGGGCGGCCGAATAGCCCTTCGAGCGGATTACGTGGACGGCCGCGTCGAGCAGCTTGTCACCCGAAGCCGGGGCTTTTGCCGTCGCAATTGCTGGGCTTTGCGTGGTCGACATACGCCTACATACCGACTGGTCGGTATGATGTCAATCGGCCTTTGCGGCGTGACGGCCGCATCGTCACCTTGCTTACGGCGCAAGGCAGGCGGCAGCCCGGGAGCCTTGGGTTGCAAAGTGAAATAGTGACAGCTTTTTACACCCAAGCGCCTGATAGACTTGGATCGCGACCACGAGCGTCGGTCCCAGGCGATCGACGCGGTCTATCGGCTTGGCGCGACGAGGGCGAACATGGCGCCTTGCGGATCGGTCGCCTGCACGATCCACTGTCCGCCAGGCACCTCGTGTGGGCCGTTGATGATCTGGGCCCCACGCGCTTTGATCCGCTCGGCCGCCGCGTCGGCTCCGTCGACGTTGAAATAGTAGAGCCAGAACGACATCGGCGTCTGCGGCATGCGGGTCATGATCCCGCCCTGTTCGCCGTGTTCGGTTTCGAACATGCGATAGACGCCGATCGGGCCCATGTCGAATTCGCCGGTCTTCTTCCAGCCGAAGAAGTCGCAATAGAAATCGAGCGCCTTGGCGCCGTCGTCGGCGTGCAGTTCATGCCAGCCGACGAGGCCTGGCGTGCCGGGCGGCGGAGGCGGCGGCGGGGTGCCGCCGTGGTCGCGGAACAGCATGAAGACGCCGCCGTAGGGGTCGGAGACGACGGCGAAGCGGCCGACCCCCGGGATGTCGGCGGGTTCCTTGAAAACCTTGCCCCCGGCGGCGACGAGCTTCGGCAGCGCCGCATCAACGTCCTCGACCCAGATGTAGCCCATCCAAGAGGGCCTCGCGCCCATCGCCTTGGCGTCGGCCGGAATGTCCATCATGCCGGCGACCATGTGGTCGCCCGTCGACAGAATCTCATAGGGGAAGCCCGCCATGCCGGCGTCCTTGGCGCTCCAGCCGACGACGTTCGTGTAGAATTCCGCGGCCGCCCTGCGGTCGTCGCCCATGTATTCGTACCAGACGAATTTCCCCGTCGGCGTGCTCATCCGGTCTCCTCCTGGGTTCGATCCCGCCGTACGGTAGCTCACGCGGGCAAAAGGAAAAAGACGCTCGACGGCCGCCTACTGCCCTTGCGAACGCCGCTTCTGGAGGTTGTCGAGATAGACGACGCCGGCGATCAGGAGGCCCTCGATCACCATCTGCCAGAAGGAGCTCACGCCGAGCAGGTTGGCGCCGTTGCCGATGGAAGTGAAGAGGATTGCGCCGATGAAGCAACCGCCGATCGTGCCGCGTCCGCCGAAGAGGCTCGCGCCGCCAACCACCGCGGCTGCGATCGCTTGCAGTTCGGCGCCCATGCCGGCATTCGGGTTGCCCATCGTCAGGCGGGCGACCAGCAGCATGCCGCCCACCGTGGCGAACAGCGCAGACAGCGCATACGCCACAAGGGTGACGCGCGTGACGTCGATACCCACTCGGCGCGCCGCCTCGATGTTGCTGCCGAGCGCGTACATGTAACGCCCGAGTCGGGTCGCCCCGAGCAGGAATTGCGACGCGGCGGCGAAGGCGAGCATGACGACGAACATCGTCGGTATGCCGAAAACCGTCGAATTGGCAAAGTTTCCCAGCGAATCCGGAAGGCCGGCGACAGTCATGCCGCCCGAAATCAGCATGGTGAGGCCGCGGTAGCCCTGAAGGCCCGCCAGCGTGACGATGAAGGCCGGAATGCCGAGCCGGGCGACCCCGAGGCCATTCACGAGCCCGATCGCGAGGCCGATGAGGAGCGTCAACGGACCCGCCAGCGCAACGTTGAGGCCCCCAGCGAGCAACATGGCGAACGCCACTCCGGTGAAACCCGCGACCGACCCGACCGACAGATCGATGCCGGCGGTGATGATGGTGAAAAGCTCGCCGTAGGCGATGATAGCGTCGACCGACACCTGGCGCATGATGTTGAAGATGTTGCCCGATGTCAGGAAATAGGGCGAAGCGAGCGCCAGCCCGATCCACAGCAGAAAAGTGCACCCGAGCACCCAGGTCTCGACCGGGAGTCCATGCCGGAGCTCGGCGACGAACGCGGCCCACCGGCTGGGTCTTGAGGTCGGCGCGGTGATCGTCGCCATTGCCGATATCTCCTATTCGCGCCGGGCATAGAGTTTGCCCGGCGCGGCGTCATCAACGTCAGCTGCCCAGGAAGGGAGTCAGCTGATATTTCTTCGGGTTCAGGAGGCCCATCATCTGCGGGCTGTCGATATTGGCCTTGGTGGCGACATGCACGCCCGAAATCGACATAGTGCGGCAGAACGACGCCATTCGCGGCGGCAAGGGCGTACCAGACGCCGGCATAGCCCATCATGAATGGGTTCTGCACGATCAGGCCGTCGAGGATGCCGTTGCGGAGAAAGCCGATTTCCTGGTCGGAAGTGTCGAAGGCCACGGCGCAGACTTTCGAGCCGAGGTTCTTCTCCTGCAGGGCGCGGCCCGCCCCGTCGCCTTCGAGTTCGTTGTCGGCGAAGATGGCGGTGAGCTGTGGGTGCCGCGTCAGGATGTCCTCGGCGTCCGACAGGGCCCGCGCCGGATCGTTGTTGCCGGTCCGATGATCGACGATCTTCAGTCCGGGATATTTCTTGAGTTCGTCGACGAACCCCTTGTCTCGGTCGTTCAACGATTGTGCGCCGGCGAGCGCGGTCATATAGGCGACGTCGCCCTCCTCCTTGCCGGTACGCGCCTTGACGCAGGAGGCAAGCTCGTCGGCCGCCTTGACGCCGCCCGTGACATTGTTGGTGGCGAGGAAGGTCACGTATTTGTCGGTGTTGGCGTTGGAATCGATGACGATCACCGGAATGCCGGCGTCGGTGGCATGGGCGATCGGCTGGGCCAGCGCCTGGGCGTTGGTGGCGGCGATCACGATCGCGGTCGGCTTCGACTGGATCGCGTTCTCCATGATCGAAACCTCCTGAGCGACGTCCGTCTCGGCGCTCGCGCCGAGCTTGGAAATCGAAACGCCGAGCTTTTGCGCCGCCGCGTCCGCGCCATCGAACACGGTCGCCCAATACTGCGAGGTTGTCGCCTTGACGATCACCGGGATGCGGACGCCGGAAAAGTCCGCCGCCGAGGCCGGAATCGCCGCAAGGGCGAGCGCCGTTGCGGCCATCAGTCCAATTTTCAACATGAGTGCTTCCTTTCCTAGTGTTGCCCCTCAGTCGGCCGCCGCCTCCTCGTACCCCGTCATGTATTTGATCAGGTCCCGCTGCGTGGTCGCGGCCGCCGGCGTCACATGGACGATACGGCCGCGGAACATCACCGCCACCCGGTCGGCCACCTCGAGGATCTCGATCAGGTTGTGGCCGATGTAGATGACGCCGAGGCCCTCTGCGGCCAGCCTGCGCGCGAGCTGGATCACGTGTTCGCGCTCCATCACGGCGAGCGCCGCGGTCGGCTCGTCGAGGATCACGACCTTGGATTGCCAGTAGAGCGCCCTGGCGATCGCCACCGCCTGACGCTGGCCGCCGGAAAGACGCGAAACGGTGCGCACCTTTGGCGGGATGCGGCTTTCGATCCTTGCCAGGAGGGATTCGGTTTCGTCGCGAATTCTGCGGTTGTCGATGACGGGAAGGCCAAGCCAGCGCCTGATCGGCTCCCGGCCGAGAAACACGTTCGCGCCGACAGAAAGATCGTCCGCCAGCGCGAGGTCCTGATAGACGGTCTCGATGCCGAGCCCGCGCGCGTCCGCCGGCGAATGCAGGTCGAGGGCGACTCCATTCAGCCGGATCTCGCCGGAATCGGCCCTGTGGACCCCCGCGACGTGCTTGATGAGCGTCGACTTGCCGGCGCCGTTGTCGCCGACCAGGGCCAGCACCTCTCCCGCCTGAAGCGAAAGGTCGGCGCCGCGTAGAACGCTGACCGGTCCGAAGCTTTTATGCAGGGCGACGACGTCGAGCAGCGAAGACAAGAGGGCGCGCCTCCGAACGTGCGCCAGCCTCCCCTCAACGACCCGGCATTTTTCTCCGCCAACCACACCGGTAACATTGGTTTTTGGCCTATTTTCGACCGGATGGAAGCGCGTTTGCGATTGCAGTGGCGGACTTTCCAATTAGATCCGAGGGCGCGCCAACCGAGCCGCGTATCCAGTTTGGATAAAGTCAATTAAACATTGGCCGACCGAGCCCGGGGAGGAAGGCATGTTCGGATTGATGCAGCAACGTCCGCTTCTGATATCGAGCCTCATCGATTACGCCTCGACGTGGCACGGCGGACGCGAGATCGTCTCGCGGGATCCCGAAGGGGCGGTCCATCGTTCGAATTATGCGGAAGTCGCTGCGCGATCGAAGCGGGTCGCCAATGCGCTTGGCGCGCTCGGCGTCGGCCCGGGCGATCGCGTCGCCACGCTCGCCTGGAACAGCTGCCGCCATCTCGAACTCTATTATGGCGTCACCGCCTCGGGGCGCGTGCTCCACACCGTCAATCCGCGGCTGTTCCCCGATCAGCTTCAATACATCATGCATCATGCGGAGGACGCCTATGTGTTCTTCGACCCGGTCTTCGCCCCGCTGGTCGAGGAGCTGGCGCCGAAGCTGCCGCTGGTGCGAGGCTGGATCGCGCTCTGCGAACCGAAGGGCCTGCCGTCCATCAAAGTCGGGACGCTTCTCTGCTACGAGGACCTGCTGGCGAAAGCTTCGGCCGAGTACGACTGGCCGGCCTTCGACGAGAACACCGCCTCGACGCTCTGCTACACCTCCGGCACCACCGGCAATCCGAAGGGCGTCATGTACAGCCACCGCTCGACGGTGCTGCACGCCTTCGGCGCCTGCGCGGCGGACTGCATGGCGCTGTCGGCGAGCGATTCCTTCCTCGTCGTCGTGCCGCTGTTTCACGCCAACGCCTGGAGCCTGCCGTTTTCAGCGGCGATGTGCGGGGCGAAGCTGGTGCTTCCGGGTCCCAGGCTCGATCCGGAGAGCCTGTACATGCTGCTCGATCAGGAGGGATGCACCAAGGCGGCCGGCATCCCGACGATCTGGCTCAATTTCCTCGCCTGGGTCGAAGCCAATCGCCAGCGCCTCGATCTCGAGCGCCTCAAGCTCAAGGAAGTCGTTGTCCGGCGGCTCGGCGCCGCCGCGCGCCACGATCGAGAAGTTCCACGATCTCCTTGGCGTCTTCGTCAAGCACGCATGGGGCATGACCGAGACGAGCCCGATCGCCACGACCGGTTCGCCGCTCGCCAAGCACGAAGGCGCCAGCCGAAGCGAACTCGTCGACATGCAGGTCAGGCAGGGGCGGCAGGTCTACGGGATCGAGCTCAAGCTCGTCGGCGGCGACGGGCGCGATCTGCCGCATGACGGCGTTTCAGTCGGGGAATTGAAGGTGCGCGGCAACTGGGTGATCTCCGGCTATTTCAAGGGCGAGGGCGGCCAGGTCGTCGACCAGGACGGCTGGCTCGGCACGGGCGATGTCGGCACGATCGATCCCGACGGCTATGTGCAGCTGACCGATCGGCTGAAAGACGTCATCAAGTCGGGCGGCGAGTGGATCTCATCGATCGAGATCGAGAACCTCGCCATGTCCCACCCCGACGTCTTCGAGGCCGCCGTTATCGCCGTCGCCCATCCCGTCTGGCAGGAACGCCCGCTGCTGATTGTTCACCCGCGCGAAGGACGGACGCCGAGCAAGGCGTCGATCCTCGATTTCCTGTCCGACAAATTGCCGAAGTGGCAAGTCCCGGAAGATGTCGCGTTCGTCGACAGCCTGCCACATACGGCGACCGGCAAGCTCCTGAAGACGGAACTGCGCCAACGCTTCCATGGGCATCTGGCGGTCAGCGCGTAGCCAACCCCGCTGCGAACCCGGATGGCGTCCTTGACTTCGCGACCCAGCCCGTCCATATCCAGCACGCCGCTTTGCTGCGGCCAAAGGCGCGCTGGCCGCGTGAAGGGCTTCTTGCCCTCCTGCCGCGCGCAAAGACGTTCGCTCTCGACGCCCGGACACGCGGGGCGTTCCCTTAATGATCCTTAAGCCGCCTCACGCGTTTTCGCGGGGATCGGCGGCGTTTTGAAAGACATCTCCTTGGACAATTTTCACGGGCTCGGCCTCGCCGCGCCCCTTTCCGCCGCGCTGGTCAAACTCGGCTACGCGCGTCCGACCCCGATTCAGGCGCAAGCGATTCCGCCGCTGATGAAAGGTCGCGATCTCGTCGGCATCGCCCAGACCGGCACCGGCAAGACGGCGGCCTTCGCGCTGCCGATCCTGCATAGGCTCGCGACCGACCGGCGACCCGCGCCGAAGGGCGGCGCGCGCGTGCTGGTCCTGAGCCCGACGCGTGAACTCGCAACCCAGATCGCGCAGAGCTTTCGCGATCTCTCCGCCGGGCTTCCGCTCAAGATCGCGGTCGTCTTCGGCGGCGTGCCGCACGGCGCGCAGATCCGGGCGCTGACCGCCGGCCTCGACGTGCTGGTCGCAACGCCCGGGCGCCTCATCGATCACCTCGACTCGCGCGTCGCCCATCTTGGCGCGGTCGAGTTCCTGGTGCTCGACGAGGTCGATCAGATGCTCGACCTCGGCTTCATCAAGCCGATCCGCCGGATCGTCCGCGAACTGCCGAGGAAGCGGCAGAACCTGTTCTTCTCGGCGACGATGCCCGCCGACATTCGCGCCCTCGCCGGCGAACTGCTTCATGACCCGGTCGAGGTCGCGGTGACGCCTGCGGCGAAGACTGCCGATCGCGTCGAGCACAGCGTCGTCTTCGTCGATGCGACCAAGAAGCGCGACATGCTGGTCGAGCTCTTCGAAGACGCGGCGATGTCCCGCGTCCTCGTCTTCACCCGAACCAAGCGCGGCGCTGACCGCGTCGCCAAGGCGCTGGACGAAGCGGGCGTCGACGCGACCGCCATTCACGGCAACAAGAGCCAGGGGCAGCGCGAGCGCGCTCTCGGCGCGTTCCGCGACGGCAAGACCCGGGCGCTGGTCGCCACCGACATCGCCGCGCGCGGCATCGACATCGACAGCGTGACGCATGTCGTCAATTTCGAACTGCCGGAGGTCGCCGAGGCCTATGTGCACCGGATCGGCCGCACCGCGCGGGCGGGCGCCGCCGGCCAGGCGATCTCGCTCTGTGACCACGAGGAGCGCGACCTCCTGCGCGCCATCGAGCGTTTGACCCGGCTCAGCCTGCCGAAGACCGACCGCCGCGGCGCCGCTGGCCCCAAGCCCGCGCCGCTCGTGCGCAAGGCGGCTGCCAGCGCCCCGGCGCCGGCTCAGCGTCCGCACCACTCGCCGCACCGGGACGCCCGAAGCGCCGGCCGCGGGACCGCCGCGGGCTCGCCGCGAGGACAGCGCCAACCCTTCCGCCCGACGCGGCGCGTGGAGCGCTGAAGCCGCCCCGCTGACCTCGATCCGCCATTTCGAGCGGACCGCGCGCGGGGGGCCTGGGCGAAGGAGACGGCTTGCGGAGCAAGTCGGCTGTTTGCTGGCTTTGGAAGTCGCGCGCCACGGCGGTTCGACGCAGATCGTTTCCTCTAATCAACTTAGAGGACGCGTATTTATTCGCCGCCGGCGGCGCGTTTGTTCGATTTCTTTCAGGAAGCTTCCAAAACCCTTCATTTTGCTGCCAACGGCTTGCAAACGGCCTGCAATTTCCTGCCAAAGATTGCAATTTCTTACCCGGATTCGGGACTTATCAAAGGCTTGCGGGCGCGAGTCGCTGAAAAAAAAATCTCCAGGGCGCCTCCGCCGTCGAGCAACCGCGCTCGGTCGAATTGTGCGGCGCCCGATGCAACGATAACGACGACGGACGCTTCTGGAACTCATGACGGGATTGTACATGAATTTCTGATTTTATCCAAGAGATTGTCGCAGTAATTATCGAAATCGAAACCGACCAGCGGAATCCCTTCCATTCAGTTCGAAGGGACGCCTCAGGTGAAATCCGATCGATGCGTTATGTTGGTGACCCTCTTCGGGCAGCAGCCGTCCGAACACGACCGATGGACGTCGGCAGCGCTGGAATAACGGCCATCTCCGCCGATGTGGCAAACGCGTCAAATCGACCGAAACAGCCTTTCGGCAAGTGGTCCCCGTTCCTCGTTAAAATCATTCCCCGTCGACTGACAGACCGGCCCCGCCGTTTTGTGCTACCCTGCATCGCGCCTGAGGACGGGCTATGTCCGAAACCCGGAAACTTGCAGCGATCCTATTTGCCGATGTCGTCGGCTACTCACGGCTCATGGGCGAGGACGAGGCCGGGACAGCGCGCGCCGTGCGCCAGCACCGCGAGGCGGCGCGTCCGATCGTGGCTAGCCACGGCGGCCGCATCGTCAGGACGATTGGCGACGGGCTGCTGCTTGAGTTCCCTTCCGTCGTCGCCGCCGTCGAATGCGCAATCGTGATTCAAAAGCTGATGGTAGAGCGCAACGCCGAAACTCCTGAATCGAAGCGCGTCCTCTATCGCATCGGCGTCAATCTCGGCGACGTGCTGATCGAGGGCGACGATATTGTCGGCGACGGCGTCAATATCGCGGCGCGGCTAGAAGGCATCTGCGAGCCCGGCGGCATCTGCATTTCGGGATCGGCTTACGAACATGTGCGCGGCAGGGTCGATGCGCATTTCGTCGATCTTGGCGAGAAGGATCTCAAGAATATCGCGCGGCTGGTTCGGGTCTATGCGATTACGACCAGGTCAGAAGCCGCAACGCCCGCCGTCTCTGCCTTGGCGTCGAACACGCGAGGGCCGCCCCGTCTCTCTATCGTGGTCCTGCCCTTCGCCAACTTGGGGAGCGATCCCGAGCAGGATTATTTCGTCGACGGGGTGACCGAGAGCCTAACCACAGATCTGTCGCGCATCGGCGGCTTCCTCGTGATTGGACGCAGCACTGCGTTCACCTACAAAGGCAAGGCCGTCGATCTGAAGAAGATCGGGCGCGAGTTGAACGTGCGCTATGTCCTCGAGGGCAGCGTTCAGCGCGGCGGGAACCGCATGCGCGTCAATGTCCAGCTGATCGACGCGGAGAGCGCCAATCACCTTTGGGCGGACCGCTTCGACAAGCCATTGGCTGATCTCTTTGACATGCAGGATGAGATCGTCGCGCGGCTCGCAAATGCGCTCAGCGCACCGCTCGTTGCCGCTGAGGCCCGGCGCGTGGAGCGAACGCCAAATCCCAATTCGATGGATCTCTGCTTTCAGGCCCGGGCTCTGTGGAACAAGGGCTTCACCGCTGACAACCTCGCGGAAGCGCGCCGCTTGTTTGAGCGCGCGGTAGCGCTCAATCCTGCCAGCGCATTTGGGTTGATCGGCGTCGCTGCCGTGGATACGGCAGTCGCGCTCAATCTCTTTCCTGACGATCGAGCTGCGCGTCTCGCCACTGCTGAGGCAGCTGCAATCAAGGCGTTGTCCCTCGCTCCTGAAAACGCAGCCGCCCATCTTTGCCTTGGCGTGGTCGAAATCCACACCAACCGCGCCTCTGAGGGCATCAGGCAATGCCAGCGGTCGTTACAGTTGGATCGAAATCTGGCCAACGCCCATGCGGTCATTGGCAACGGGAAGATTCAGCTCGGCCAAGCCGAGGAGACCGAGGCTCACGTCCAGGAGGCGCTGCGCCTCAGTCCCCGCGATGCGAATGTTCATCTGTGGTGTCTGTTTGCCGGTGTGGCCAATTTTCATCTCGGGAGAGAGGAAGAAGCGATCGCGTGGGCGCGCCGCTCCATCGAAACTAACAGGGCCTTCCCGAGCTCGCATTTCCTTCTGGCGGGGGCCTTGTCGCGTCTCGGTCGGCTCCCTGAAGCGCGCTCCGAAGCCCGCACGGGACTGGCGCTCTTCCCGACTTTCACCATCTCGAAATTTCGCGCGAGCGCATGGAGTGACCATCCGACCGCGGTTGCCGCTCGGGAGCGCTACTTTGACGGCCTGCGCAAGGCCGGCGTGCCTGAGGGATGACCGCGACTTGAAGCGACGGTCAAGCGAATGCGGCTTTCCCCCCAGGGCAATCGGGTGAAGCGAAGATCAGACGGTTGGGCGCACTCCCGCCCCCCTTGCGGGCCCACAAGGGGGGCGGAGATCGCCTTCGCCCGATTGCCCTGGCTTTCCCCCCAAATTGCAATGTCCGCGGTAGTGTCCGCCGTCGCGAGTCGCAAGGACCGCTTCACGTCGATACCGGCGGTTCAACGCTCGCGACGAGTGTCCGGATCGGGTCGAACCGGTCAAGCTGGTTGGGTTTTGATCCTAAGCCTCGGCCGTGATCCTTGCCCCGTTTGTCCCCGCCTCCACCGCCAGCCGGGATGCCGCGGCGAGCCGATCCCAGTCCTGCGGGCGCGCCAGCGCGACCGGGCATTGGCCGCCGTAAAGCTCGGCTGCGACCAACGCGCCGACGACGACGATGGCGTCCCGCTCGAGCAGCAGGATCGCCGCCGGCCCCATGCCGAGGCGGATGGCTTCGGCCAGCGCAGCGCTGCCCGAGCTCGAGCCGCGGCCGGCCGGCATCATCAGGATCCGGCCGGCGACATTGGCTTGCCGCTGCGGATGCCAGCGATCGACGATGAGCCCGGTCGCCGGCTCGAGCCCGCCCCAAAAGCTTAAGGGCTCGTCGAGACGCAAAGGCGCGCCGCTGGCGGAGCCGGCGACGAGGGCCTCGGCTTTGAACACGGGCCCGCTCACAGCCGCACCACCTTGCCGGCGCGCGCCGAGGCGATGCATTCGGCGAGCGAGCCATAGGCGACTTCGGCGCCGAGATTGCCGGGGCCATACCAGGCGCACTTGCCGGAATTGGTCATGACCGCGCCGGCCTCGAGCCGCATCAGCGTCGTGACATAGGCGCAGGTGTCGACGACCACCGTGACGCCGGCCTCCGCCAGCCGTGTCTCCCAGCCCCGCTCGCTCAGCGCCTTCAGCGTCGCCCGGCTGCAGTTGATCCAGATTGCGACGCGGGGACGCGGCCCTTCGAGCAGGGGCATGAGCCTCTCGAATTCCCGCAGGGAGAAGTGCGGCGTCCCGAGGCTCACCGCCGCGAGCAGCGTCCCGTCGGCCGCGCTGGAGAGCGAGCGCGCCGAATTCCGCAGATGGTCGGCGCTCACGCCAAAAACACGTTCAGGGGCGAGACCGCCGGTGGCGGTTTCCAGGTCCGGCGCTTCCGGGGTGAAGCCGACGGCATGAAACAGCGCCACCGCCCCCGAGGAGGCGGCGGCGGCGCCGAGCGCCTTGAGATCGTCCTCTTCGACATCGGCCGGCAAGCCGACGATGGCCGGGACGAGGCTGCCGCAGAGGTGGCCGATCGCATGGCCGACCGCCACGCAGGTTTGCTCCATATCCCAGCCGGCCGGGATCGAGGCGATCTCGACGACGGCCCGCGCGAGTCTGTTCTCGGTCAGGTGCAGACCGTATTCCGGCGCCCGGCCGGTCATCGCGCAGCAGAGATCGATGAAATCGCCGTAGCGGTTGGTCCTGGCGCCGATCACCGAATTGGCGAAGACGATGGCGTTCGATTTGCCCCAGGCGATCTGCGCGCCGAACCGCGGCCGCCAGGCGCTCTGATAGGGGGCGCAGGTGAAGGTCGGGGCGCAGCCGAGCTCGACATGCGCCTGCATCAGCCTTGCGCCATTCGCCCGCACCTCCTCCGAGCCGCGGAAGAGTTCGGGATGGATGAGATCGAGCGAGCCGACGTTGAGGGTCGTTGGAACGCGAACCTTACCGCCGAGCGCTGCCATCCGTTCGACGAAGTCGAGGCTCGCCCGGCCGAGGTAGAGGCATCCGTCGACATGCGCCGCCTCGATGGCGATCAAGCGCCGCGCGTCGACCGCCTCGGCGAAGCGGACGATGAGGCGCATGGCGAAGGCGGCGCCGGCGCCATGGTCGCCGCGGAGAAGTTCGCGATCGAGAGGGGAGAGTTCGAGAGCCACCGGGCGAAAGACCTAGCGGCGTGCGGCTTGAAGGGCAACGCGCTTTTCGCGCCTTTGCTGCCGCGAGAATGCATGCGTTCGTGATTGCGCCCCCCGCGTCGTAGCGTGGGGGAAGCAATCGACAGTCGCTTGCTGCGCCGTCATTGCGAGGAGCGCCAGCGACGAAGCAATCCATTCTGCAGCGACGCGGCGGCATCGATTGCTTCCCCCCGGGCTTTGACCCGGGGGTCGCAATGACGGGGAGAGGACCCCTCGTCCGGCGGGCTCAGACCGCCACCTTTTTCCGGATGCGGGAGAAGGAAGCTAGCCGACGATCTCGTTGCCGGAGAACCATTGGGCGATCTCCTGCGCCGCCGTCGCGGGCGCGTCGGAGCCGTGGACGGAGTTCTCGCCCATCGACAGGGCGAAGTCCTTGCGGATCGTGCCGGAATCGGCCTTTTCGGGGTTGGTCGCGCCCATGACCGAGCGATAACGGTCGATCGCGTCCTCCCCCTCGAGCACCTGCACGACGACCGGCGCCGCGATCATCATCTCGACGAGCTCGCGGAAGAACGGCCGCTCGCGGTGCACGCCGTAGAAGGTCTCGGCCTGCGCCTTGGTCATCTGCACGCGCTTCTGCGCAACGATGCGAAGCCCCGCCGCCTCGATCCGCTGGTTGACGGCGCCCGTCAGGTTGCGGCGGGTGACGTCGGGCTTGAGGATCGAGAAGGTGCGCTGGACGGCCATGGAGCAAGGTCTCTGGACAGATTGCTGAAGGGAAATGCGCGTGGGCTTATAGCCATCGCCCCCGGGCCGGGCAAGGCGCGGCGCCGGGAGTGAAAATAAGCCCTTCACAAACGGCGTTCGAGGCCCGCGCCCGGTTAGCGCGGTCCTTGCGTAGGTCCGCAGATCGTCAGGACGGCGTCCTCGACGATGGCCTCGATCTCCGCGCGGGGGAGCCCGGCGCGGGCGCGGATCGAGAGCGTGTGGATCGTCGCCGAGGCCATACGCGCCAGCCGCTTCGGATCGGCCCCGGCGGGCAGTTCGCCCGCGTCGCTTGCGTCGGCGAACAGGCGCCCGAAAGCGCGGTCGGTGGTTTCGATCGCCTCGCCGACGATCGCCCGGATCTCCGGATCGGCGATGGCGTCGGAGGAGGCGGTCAGCACCGTGAAGCAGCCGCGCGGGCCGTCGTCGCCGCTGAGATAGAGATCGAGCGCGGCGAGAAGAACGCGCCGGAGCTTTTCCCGCAGCGGCGCGGCTTCGGCAAGGAGCGGCGAAAAGGTGTCGCGCACGTGTTGCCGATAGCGGCGATAGGCCTGGATGTAGAGGGCGCGCTTGTCGCCGAAGGCGCCGTAGAGGCTCGGCCGGTTGAGCCCGGTCGCGGCGCTGAGTTCGTCGAGCGAGGTGGCGGCGAAGCCCTCCTTCCAGAAGACGTCCATCGCCCGGTTGAGCGCGGTCTCCGGCACGAAGGCGCGCGGACGCCCGCGCCGGCGTGGCGAACTTGCGGTCTGAGCGCTTGCTGATTTTTGTACCATTCCGTATAAAACTCTTGACACGACACATTATATGCGACACGGTACACAAATTGCCAAGGAGGATCGCAATGGAGCTTTTCTTTTCGCCGCTCGCCTGTTCGATGTCGACGCGCATCGCGCTCGCCGAGGCGGGCGCCGAGGCGACTCTGATGGAGGTCGATCCGCACACCAAGCGGGTGCTGACGACCGGCGAGGACTATCGGGCGGTCAACCCGCTCGGCTACGTGCCGGCGCTGAGGCTCGACGACGGGACGGTGCTGACCGAGAACGGCGCCATCCTGCAGTACGTCGCGGACGAATTTCCCGCCGCCGGCCTGGCGCCGCCGGAATCGGACCGCCTTGGGCGCGCACGGCTCCGCCAGTGGTTGAGCTTCATCGGCAGCGAACTGCACAAGGGGCTGATGACGCCGCTGCTCGGCCGTGAGACGCCGCCTGAAGTGAAGGCGTGGACCGCGGAGAAATATTTGTCGCGCCTCGCCTATCTCGACGACAAGCTCGCCAGGCGGGAGTTCCTGCTCGACCGCTTCAGCGTCGCCGACGCCTATCTGGCGACGGTGCTCAACTGGACCCGGGCGACGCCGGAGATCGACCTTGCGGCGTATCCGAACGTGAAGGCCTATCTCGAGCGCCTGCGGGAGCGGCCCAGCGTCGCCGCGGCGCTGGCGACTGAAATCCCGCTCTTCCGGGCGGAGATCGCGCGCCTGAAGGCTGCCTGACCGGCGCTGCCGAGGCAAAGAAAAAGACCGCCTCGCGGCGGCCTTCTCTGTCGCGGCCGAAGTGGGCGTTCAGTCGGCGAAAGCAGCGACGCTCGTCGACTTCCGGTATCCGGCAAAGCCGAGGCCGGCGAAGCCGAGCAGCATCAGAGCCCACGCGGCCGGCTCTGGGACGCTGGCGATCGTCAAGCGTCCGTCGGCGACGCAGTTCCTGCAGAAGCCGCCGAAGCCCAAACTGCCGCGCAGAAAACTGCCGCCGTCCTGGGCCGCTGACCAGGCGTCGCTCGCGCCGACCCCCAAAGCATTGCCGGTGGGGGCAAAAATATTGACGATGAAGCTGGGGTCGGTTGTGCCCTTGAACAGGAGGCCGTTCGCGTCATCGATGGGAAACACATTGTCGTAGCTCAGGGACTGCACGACGCCGCTTCCCGGAATCAGCGTGGCGGATTCATCCGTAAAGGGAGCGAACGAAAACGTGCCGCTGCCCGAAACGACCATGTCGTTGGCGGCGTTGGTGGCGAACGTGCCGCTGCCGGAAACGCCCGGGTCGTCAATACCGCCGCTGTACGCGAAAGTGTAGGTCCGGGCGTTCGCCGGCGAGGCCAACAAGCCGAGCCCAAGAATGCCCAAGCCGACAAGTACCCGATTAACTCTCATTGGAATGTCCTCACCGCACCTAACGCCTTGTGCTTCAAAGCGGATCGGGTGTCAACAAATTTAACTAGAACCGCTCACATTAATGCTAACGTTATCTGAGGGTATGCCGGAGATGTGCTTCCGCAACGGAAGCGCCTTTGCTTGCGAGCCGGTGTTCGGGTGAGGTCGGCCGGTTTGGGCTCATCGGATTTCGGCGGCCGGGTCTTTGTCCTGGCGCGAGCTCCGCATACACTGCCCTCGAGGCCAAAGGGGCACGCAAATGGAGGAAGAACGCCCAATGCTGAACCGCCGCCGCATGCTTAAGGGAACCGCCGCGCTTGCTCTCGTCTCGACGTCCGGGGCCGCCCTGGCCCAGGCGGCCGCCGTTCCGATCGTCTTCGTGCACGGCGACAGCGACGCCGCCTCGATCTGGCAGACGGCGATCTGGCGCTTCGAGAGCAACGGCTACCCCAGAGACCGGCTGTTCGCCATCAGCTTCACCGACCCGCAGGCGCGCGACATCGATACGGTTCCGCAGCCCAATCGGTCCTCGACCGACGACCAGCTGCGCGAGCTGACGGCTTTCATCGACGGGGTGAAGGATAAGACCGGGGCGCCGAAGGTCGCCATTGTCGCGCTGTCCCGCGGCGGCTATTCGACCCGCCGCTATGTCGCGGCCAACCCGGCGAGCGTCGTCGCCGCCGCGCTCGGCGGCACGCCCAACCACGGCGTCTGGGCGACCGACTGGCTGCTCGGCAGCGAATACAACGGCCGCGGGCCGTTTCTGCAGAAGCTCAATTCGGGGGAAAGCGAAGTGACGCCGGGCGTACCGTTCCTGACGCTGCGCAGCGACGGCTTCGACCTCTATGCGCAGCCCAATGGTCGTTTCATCGGCCGTCCCGACATGGCGACCAACGTGACGGCCGAGGGCCCGGCGCTGAAGGGCGCGACCAACATTATGCTCGGCGAGGTCGATCATCGCGAGACGGCGACAAGCCCGCAGGCCTTCGCCGTGATCTACAGGTTCCTGGTCGGCGGCGCGCCGCAGAGGATCGCCATCACGCCTGAGGCGGAGGTTGTGCTGAACGGCCGCGTCACCGGCGTCGTCGACGGCACGCCGACCAACCGTCCGGTCGAAGGCGCGCGCGTCGAGATCTATCGTGTCTCGGCGGATACGGGCGAGCGCCAGGGTGGCGCGGCGCTGACGAAGACGACCGGCGGCGGACGGCCTCTGGGGGCCGCTGACGGTCGATTCTGCGACGCCGCTCGAATTCGTCGTCGCGGCCCCCGGCGCGCCCGTCACCCACATTTATCGCTCACCGTTCCCGCGCTCGTTCGCCCAGCTTCATTTGGCGCCGGCGGCGCTCGACAAAGGCGACGCCGACGCGGCGGCGTTCCTGCGGATGGACCGGCCGCGCGGCTATTTCGGCCTGCCGCGCGACATCGTGCTCCTCGACGGCAAGGAGCCCGCCGACATCCCGCACGGCGTGCCCGGCGTCTGGCACACGAAGCTGAAACTGGCGGCGCTCGAGGACCGCCCGATCATCGGCGAATTCAACCAGGAGCGCATCGTCGCGCGGGCCTGGCCGGCGAAAGACGGCCATGTGACGATCATGGAGGTGACGAGCTGAAGGACTAATTAGCCGCGGCGACGCTCAATCCGCCGGCGTACTCCGCGCCTCCAGCACCCCCTCATGGCCGAGGGCCGCCGGTTCGGCGGCCCCAGAAAGTCCTTGACGGAGCGAAGACGCCCAGACTCGAGAGCGCCCAAACCACGGCGACAAACGCCACGGCGTCGGCCGCGGCGCGAAAATCAACGCCCCAAATCAAGTACTCATCGAAGATGGGCTGCAAATCCGCAGCGGGCTGGGGCGCCGCGAGCAGCTGCACGAGGTTCGCCGCCTTGGCGGTGAACAATAGCCCGAGCAGGGAGAAAACGACGGCGATGATCAGGGAAACCGGCATCGCCTCGTCGCTGTTGCGGTCGAAGGTGTCGCTCGCTGCAGCGGCGATTATCAGCGCCGCCGCCGCGACGCCGACAATGGCGTCCATCGTCAGACCCGTCCCGAAAATCGCGCGGCCACTGAGGTGGGCCCATGCTTCGGGGCCGAGCGCCTGCCACACGGGGGTTCCGACCGCCGAGCGGTCGAGCGCTGCGCCGGCCAACCACCCGCTCAGGACGGTCGCCACGGCGAGCAAAGAAAGCGTGCGCGCGCTGGTCATGCAAGCCCTTCTCAGTGCTGCCGCCCCTCGCCAGGTCTCCGACTTCGCTTGTCGGATGACCGCCGGCTCCCGGTTCCGATGGCGAGAGTCGCGGCCAAGCTTCGAAATCGCAACGAAGCCCCGGAACGCCGGCGAGCGCAAAGCGGCCCGAGCGGATCGGAGTTTTCTCGCCTACAACCGCTGCGATCGTTACGATGTTCCTTTGAGCTCTCGTGGAAAGTAGCGTCGTTCGGCTGGATGCCGTGACACAGGGCCCAACCCACCGAACCTTGCCCGCCCGGAACCGCGCACATGGCTATCCTGGCCGAGGTGGCGGCGGAATTTCAAATGCATTCCCCGACCCCGCGGCACCGTTCACCGCTCCTGCGAGGATTCGACTACGCCTTCGAAGCCGGGGCGAGCGCAACGGCGGCCTCGGTCGTGAGCAAGAGGAAGGTGAATGTCTCCTGGAGGTACAAGCGGACGACCGCATCGGTATGGCTCAAATAGCCGATGGATATGTCCTGGCCGATGTACAAGCCGAAGTCGCCGCCGCGCGTCGTGAGCACGAAGGCGCCCGCGATCGCCGGCGCCCAGATGATCTCGCCGTCCACGAGGCGCTTGATATGCTCGAGCACCGGATATCCATGGTCCCGCGTTTCGGCGAGCTCGGTATAGGCGTCGGCGCTCAGCAACACCGAGTAGGGGCCGTTGACGCCGACGAGACGCAACTGGCTCACCGCTTGCGCGATCGCGTCGGGGTAGTCGCTCACGTTGGTGGGAAGGGTCATGATCGGATTGCTGGTTCCCTGGCGGATGCCTTGAATGCCGGCGGCGGCGTAGCCGTCGAAGATGGCGCGATCCTCGGCAAAGGCCAGCCGTCGCGCCGCGTCCTTCGCCGGCTGCCAGTCCGAATTGTTCGCGCCCCGCTCCACGTCATCGATCTGCTGGCGATCGAGATCGAACGGCGCGCGCAGTTCGACGAGCGGCTTGACCTCGCGCTGCCGCGCCAGGATATCGTCTCCCGGCGCCTCGATATTCCGCAGGTGACCGGTGCCGACCGCCGGCAGCGCGACGCCGCCGGGGCCCTGCACGTCGACGACGCGCCGCCCGGCGAGATAGCGCTTCAGGGTGCGCGAAGCCTCCTCCTCGATCTGAGACCACGCGGCGTCGGAGATCGGGGCAAGCTCCCGGTGAAGGTTATTCATGAGAGGGGCCTCCTTTGAGGGAACCGACGCCGAGCGAACCGTCGCGCGCCGGCGCATCCGGCCGCGACGGCGAAATCATGGCGCCGGCAATCGCCGCGGCTGTCGCGGGCTCGCCGTCCCCGACGTTCTCGAGGAAGGTCGCGGACGGGACGAAGAAGAGATTGCCGGTCACGGCGCGGCTGAAATCCAACAGTCGATCGTAGTTGCCGGCGGGTCGGCCGACGAACATGTTGACCAGCATCTGCTCGATCGTTCGCGGCGACCGGGCGTAGCCGATGAAATAGGTGCCGAATTCGCCCTGGGCGACGCTGCCGAAAGGCATGTTGTCGCGCAGGATCTTCTTCTCTTGTCCGTCCTCGACGATCGTGGTCAGCGCATTGTGGGCCGACGTCGGCTTGACGGCGTCGTCGAGCTCGATGTCGGAAAGCTTGGTGCGCCCGATGATCCGTTCCTGCGCTTCGGTGGATAGCGCGTTCCAGCCCGCCAGATCGTGAAGGTACTTTTGCACCACCACATAACTGCCGCCCGCGAACGTCGCGTCCTCCAGGCCGATCAGGGCCGCGTCGATCGCCGCCTGGCCGGTCGGGTTCTCCGTTCCGTCGACAAAGCCGATGAGATCGCGGTCATCGAAATAGTTGAAGCCATGCACTTCATCGACGGGCGAAACCGCGTCGCCAAGCCGCGCCATGATCTGCGTCGCCAGCTCGAAGCAGAGATCCATGCGTTTCGAGCGGATGTGGAAGAGGAGATCGCCGGGCGTGGCGACCGCATGGCGCGATCCCGCCTTGATTTCGCGGAACGGATGCAGCTCGGCCGGTCGCGGCGAGCCAAACACCTTGTCCCACGCGTCCGATGCAAATCCCATCACGCAGGAAAGGTTTCCCTCGAGATCGCGGAAGCCGACCGCCCGCAGGAGCGCCGCGAGGTCGCCGCAGAAGGATCGGACTGCTCCCTGAGCAACGGCGCCGGGATTGATCGTCACCACCAGAAAGATCGCGGCGCGCGTCAAGGGTTGAACCACCGCCTGTGGACTGGCGGGCAGCCCCTCCTTTGCTCCGGACGTGTTCAATGGATCTGACTCCATCGGCGGCGCCGCCGTCAGGCAAGCGGAGATTTGTCCTTGGAAATCCCCTCGGGATTCACGATGCGATAGATTGCCGGGGCGCGCAACATCGAGCGAAGTCTCAGCCAGAGGAGACGGCCCGCCCGACCAGCGTCAGCCCCAGTCTTCGCATCGCAGCCCCTCCACGGGGTCAAATTCGCCGTGATTGCCGGTCATGCGGCTCCCCCCAATTGGACATTTGAGGCCGCTGACCCTATATGACTACTGTGGTCAGATGAGGACGGGCGAATGCGGGAGATTCAGCTGAGGGACGCCAAGGCGAGGCTTTCCGCTGTCGTCGACGATGCGTTGCGCGGAGAAGAAATCGTCATCACCCGCCATGGCCGCAGGGAAGCCGTCGTCATTTCCTTTGCGACATGGCGACGACTGTCGAACGTTCCGAGCCTCGGCCGCCTTCTGGCGGTCGCGCCCCTAGAGGACGCTGACCTTCCGGCACGCGAGGAGATCCCGCCGCGGGACGCCGGGCTTTGACCTATCTCGTCGACACCAACGTGATTTCGGCGCTCGCGCCAACGAAGACGGATCGGCCCGCCGCGTTGATCGACTGGCTTGATCGCAGGTCGGACGACCTCTTTCTGTCAGTCGTGACAGCCGTCGATATTCGCGCAGGCATCGCCAAAGCGGCGCGCGACGGGGCGAAACGCAAATCCGAAAGCCTCGAATCCTGGTGGGACGCAATCGAATATCTCTATGGCGACCGGATCCTGCCGCTCGATCTCAACGCCGCGACGATCGCCGGCGCGCTCATGGACCGGGCGATGGCGAAAGGGCATACGCCGGGCTTCGCCGACATCGCGATCGCTTCCATCGCCGCGGCGCGCGCACTCGTCCTGCTGACGAGAAACACCCGCCATTTCGAACACCTTTGCGATCGGCTCATCAACCCGTTCGAGACGCTGCCGGAGTGAGCGGAGCGGCTTCGCGGACTGTGCATGTCGCATGAGTGTAACGCGCGTGCGCCTGGTTCGCGAATGTGGCCGTCACGATTCTTCTTTCAACTCCGCCCCGATTATAAGGTCTTGCTGGCGTACTATACGGCAATGCCGTATAGAGCAATCCATGCAGATCGAGTTTGACGCCCGCAAGGATGCGGCCAATCTCAAAAAGCACGGCGTCTCGCTCGCATTCGGAGCCTATGTCCTTGGCGACGCCCACCGGCTTGACCTCCTGGACATTCGGTTTGGTTACGCCGAGGACCGCTTCGTTTGCTACGGGTCTGTCGAAAATCGGATCTGGGTTTGCGTGTTCACCGTGCGCGGTGAGACGCGCCGTATCATCAGCGTGAGGAAAGCCAATGACCGCGAAGCGCGACGATATCACGAGACCCCGCGGTGAAGCGGATGCCGACGCGCCGCTGACCGACGAGGAATTCGACCGGGGATACGGGGCCATGCTGGCGCGCCGGGCGCGCGCGGCTGCCGGCTTGTCGCAGGCCGCCTTCGCGGCGCAATACGGCATTCCGGCCGCGTCGTTGCGCGATTGGGAGCAGGGTCGTCGGGCGCCGGACGCTGCGACGCAGAGCTACCTGCGGGTCATCGCCCGTATGCCGGGAGCCGTCGCCAAGGCGCTGCACGACGCGGCTTGATACGACAAACGTTGCGATTGTCGACTCAACACTCGTCACTCCGCCGCGCTGCGCTTCGCCCCCTTCCGCGCCAGCACCGGCTTGAGATACTGCGCCGGTGTAGCTCTTCGGGTTGCGGGCGATCTCCTCGGGCGTGCCCTGCGCCACCACCTGGCCGCCGCCGTCGCCGCCTTCCGGCCCCATGTCGACGATCCAGTCGGCGGTCTTCACCACTTCGAGATTGTGCTCGATGACGATCATCGTGTTGCCCTGGTCGACCAGCTCGTGCAGCACGTCGAGCAGTTGCGCCACGTCGTGGAAGTGCAGGCCGGTGGTCGGCTCGTCGAGGATGTAGAGCGTGCGGCCGGTCGAGCGGCGCGACAGTTCCTTGGCGAGCTTGACCCGCTGCGCCTCGCCGCCGGAGAGCGTCGTCGCCTGCTGGCCGACCTTGACGTAGCCGAGGCCGACGCGCTTCAGCGTCTCCATCTTGTCGCGGATCGACGGCACCGCCTTGAACAGGTCCGCCGCCTCCTCGACCGTCATGTCGAGCACGTCGGCGATCGACTTGTCCTTGTAGCGCACTTCCAGCGTCTCGCGGTCGTAGCGCTTGCCCTTGCAGACGTCGCAGGTGACGTAGACGTCGGGCAAAAAGTGCATCTCGATCTTGATCACGCCGTCGCCCTGGCAGGCCTCGCAGCGGCCGCCCTTGACGTTGAACGAGAAGCGGCCCGGCGAGTAGCCGCGCGCCTTGGCCTCCGGCAGGCCGGCGAACCAGTCGCGGATGGGCGTGAAGGCGCCGGTGTAGGTGGCCGGGTTCGAGCGCGGCGTGCGGCCGATCGGCGACTGGTCGATGTCGATCACCTTGTCGAGCTCGTCGAGGCCGTCGATGCGCTCGTGCGGCGCCGGCGGCTCGCTCGCGCCGTTCAGATGCCGCGCCGCGGCCTTGTAGAGCGTGTCGATGATGAGCGTCGATTTGCCCCCGCCGGAGACGCCGGTGACGCAGGTGAAGAGGCCGAGCGGGATCGTCGCCGTGACGTTCTTCAGGTTGTTGCCGCGCGCGCCGACGATGCGAAGCTCGCGGCCGGGCGTCGCGGCGCGCCGCCGCGTCGGGATCGCCACCGTCCGCTCGCCCGACAGATAATGGCCGGTCAGCGAATTCGGGCTGGCGGCGATCTCGGCCGGCGTCCCCCTGGCGACGATCTCGCCGCCATGCACGCCGGCGCCGGGGCCGACGTCGACGACATAATCGGCCGCCAAGATCGCCTCCTCGTCATGCTCGACGACGATCACCGTGTTGCCGAGGTCGCGCAGGCGCCGCAGCGTGTCGAGCAGGCGGGCGTTGTCGCGCTGGTGCAGGCCGATCGACGGCTCGTCGAGCACATAGAGCACGCCGGTCAGGCCCGAGCCGATCTGCGAGGCGAGCCGGATGCGCTGGCTCTCGCCGCCCGACAGCGTGCCGGAGGCGCGCGCCAGCGTCAGATAGTCGAGCCCGACGTCGCGCAGGAAGACGAGGCGGTCGACGATCTCCTTCAGGATGCGGCCGGCGATCTCGTTGCGCTTGGCGTCGAGCTTCGCCGGCAGGTTCTCGGCCCAGTCGATCGCCGCCTTGACCGAGAGCAGGCTGACCTCGCCGATGTGCTGGCCGTCGATCTTCACCGCCAGCGCCTCGGGCTTGAGGCGGAAGCCGTGGCAGGCCTCGCACGGCGTCGCGCTCATGTAGCGCTGGATCTCCTCGCGCGACCATTCGCTTTCGGTCTCGCGGTAGCGCCGCTCGAGATTGGCGACGACGCCCTCGAACGGCTTCTTCACCTCGTACGAGCGCAGGCCGTCGTCATAGGCGAAGCGGATCTCCTCCTCGCCCGAGCCGTGCAGGATGGCGTTGCGGCCCGCCTCGGGCAATTCGCTCCATGGGCGGTCGAGGCGGAACTTGTAGTGGCGGCCGAGCGCCTCCAGCGTCTGCAGATAATAGGGCGAGCTCGACTTCGCCCAGGGCGCGACCGCGCCGCGCTTCAGGGTGAGCTTCGGGTCGGGCACGACCAGCGCCGGATCGACGGTCAGCTGCGAGCCGAGGCCGCCGCAGACCGGACAGGCGCCGTGCGGGTTGTTGAACGAGAAGAGCCTGCGGCTCGATCTCGGCGATGGTGAAGCCCGACACCGGGCAGGCGAACTTGGAGGAGAAGAGGATGCGACGCGGCTCGCTCTCGCCCTCAGCCATGTCGGCGAATTCCATCACCGCCAGTCCGTCGGCGAGCTCCAGCGCCGTCTCGAAGCTTTCGGCGAGGCGGCTCGCCATGTCGGGCCGGACGACGATGCGGTCGACCACCACCTCGATGTCGTGCTTGAGCTTCTTGTCGAGCGCCGGCGCGTCGGCGATCTCGTAGAACTGCCCATCGACCTTGAGGCGCTGGAAGCCGCGTTTCATCAGGTCGGCGATCTCCTTGCGGTATTCGCCCTTGCGGCCGCGCACGATCGGCGCGAGCAGATAGAGGCGCGTGCGCTCGGGCAGGGCGAGCACCCGGTCGACCATCTGGCTCACCGTCTGGCTCTCGATCGGCAGGCCGGTCGCCGGCGAATAGGGGATGCCGACGCGCGCCCAGAGCAGGCGCATGTAGTCGTGGATCTCGGTCACCGTGCCGACGGTCGAGCGCGGGTTCTTCGACGTCGTCTTCTGCTCGATGGCGATCGCCGGCGACAGGCCGTCGATCTGGTCGACGTCCGGCTTCTGCATCATCTCGAGGAACTGGCGAGCGTAGGCCGAGAGCGACTCGACATAGCGCCGCTGTCCCTCGGCGTAGATCGTGTCGAAAGCGAGCGACGACTTGCCCGAGCCGGACAGGCCGGTGAAGACGACGAGCTTGTCGCGCGGGATGACGAGATCGACGTTCTTCAGATTGTGCTCGCGGGCGCCGCGAATGACGATCGCCCGGCCGCCGAACAAGGCCTCGACCGCGCCGTCCTTCGCCGGCTCGCGCCCCGTCGATGGGAGAGACTTGGCCGGGAGAGACTTGGCCGGGAGAGAATTGGCGCTGGCCATCGAGGCTCCTCGAAACGACAGGCTTTCCGAACGCGAATCGCGCTTGCGCGATCCCTGGCCTGATGCTAGAACAAATAAGGAACGCGGTGAAGGCGCCTCGCGCGCCGGCCGCGCCCCGATAATGTAGGCGCTGCGGCGCGGCTTCCCAAGCGGCCGCCGCCGGCGTTTGTGGACAAGCCGCCGCCGGCAGGCGATTGGACGCCCTGCGTCCGCTGCTTTCGGCTATGCATTTCTTGGAGAGAAGCGCCCGACCTATCGGGCGGAGTGGAGCGAACCTATGGCGGGCAGCGTCAACAAAGCAATCCTCATCGGCAATCTCGGCAAGGACCCGGAGGTCAGGCGGCTCAATTCCGGCGATCAGGTGGTGAGCTTTTCGCTCGCCACTTCGGAGACCTGGCGCGACAAGACTTCGGGCGAGCGCAAGGAGCGCACCGAGTGGCACAATGTCGTGATCTTCAACGAGAACCTCGGCAAGATCGCCGAGCAGTACTGCAAGAAGGGCTCGAAAATCTACATCGAGGGCCAGATCCAGACCCGCAAATGGCAGGACCAGAGCGGCGCCGACCGCTACACCACCGAGATCGTGCTGCAGCGCTTCCGCGGCGAACTGACCCTGCTCGACTCGCGCGGCGGCGGCGAGGCGCGCGACAGCTTCCCCGACGAGGGCGGGGCCCGCAGCTTCCCCCGCGCTGCGGGCGGCGAGCGCCGGCCGGCGCTGTCGAACGGCGGCGGCGCGAGCAGCGCGGGGCCGATCGACGACGACATCCCGTTCTGAGAGGCCGCTCCGGCGCCCTCGCAATCGCGGCTTTTTAGCGCGGAGCTTCCTCTGCGACCTGTTCGGGCGACAGAGCTTAGATCATGACCGTCTTCATTGCTCTCCTGCGGGCCGTCAACGTCGGCGGGACGGGCAAGCTGCCGATGAACGATCTCGAGCGCCTGTGCGAAGAGGCGGGATTCCGCGCCTTCCTCGCCAGCGGCAATGTCGTGTTCGATAGCGATGGCGCGGAAGCGGAGCGTCAGGGCCGCGCTCGAGGCGCAGCTTAAGGACTATGCCGGCAATCCCGTCGGCGTCATCGTGCGATCGGCGGCCGAGATGGCCGAGGTCCTGGCCGCCAATCCCTTCCCCGACGGAGAGCCGAACCGAACGGTGGCGATCTTCCTCGACGGCGCGCCTGGTCCCGACGCGCTCAAGAACGTCACCGGACAAAAAGGCGAGGCGCTACGGCTCGGAGCGCGCGAGATCTACGTCCACTACGGCGGGGGGATCAGCCGCTCGAAGCTCCGCGTCCCGGCGGCGCGCGGCGGAACGTTCCTTGAGCAGCGTGCCGCGCTCGCGCGTCAGCCGCCGGCGATCCTCTTCTTCCGGGCTGGGCGCGCGAACCATGGAACAGACCCGCCGCTCGCCGCGAGCCCACGCCATCAGCGTCCGCAACAGCGTCTCGCCGTCGATCGAATTGGTCTTGGCCCGCCGATGCCGCCGGGCGACGGCGATCGAAGCCGCATCGACGACGTGGCTCTCGATCCCCTCGGCGAGCAGCAAGCGATGAATCCAAAACCCGTCCAATCCCGCTTCCTGAATGACCACCGTCTTGACCCGAACGCCATAGCCCTGCTCGGCCTTCGCCCTCGACCGCGAAAGAAGGTCGAGCAGGCCGGCGCCGTCTCCACCCTCAACCCCATGCCTGGAAAACTTCTCGCTGCCCGGACTGTTGATCGTCACAACCCATTTCGATTTGCTCAATTCGAGCGAGGCGAACAAAGTGATATCATGCGCCCGGGCGGCGGTCGCCACGACGGTCGCAGAGGTGGCAGACTGCATCGGTTGCCTCCATGCTGGTGTGGAAGCTCAGCCTACCAAGTCCGGCCGCCGTCCACCCGCATAGGATCTGTTTCGCTGAGCGAAACGGGGGAGGGGGCCGCCCGAAGCGCGGTGGAGGGGGCGCGCATTGCCCTTGGTGAGGACCGGCGGTTGAGCTAAAGGCTCGAAATCGTTGCGCATCGAAAGCCCAATGTCGGACATCGGCCCCCCGCCAATCATCGCCGTCAGCCCCGATCCCGGACGCCCGTCGACCTTCGCCGTGAGCGTGCGCGACAGAGCGGAGGAAAGCCGCCATCGCGTCACCGTCTCCGAGCGCGACGCGGCGCGCTTCGCAAAGCTCGGCTCTGATCCGGCCGCCGGCGTCGCGGCGACGATGCGCTTTCTCCTCGACCGGGAGCCGAAGGAATCGATTCTCGCGGCGTTCGACATCGACGTCGTTCGGCGATACTTTCCCGAATTCGACGAGGCTATTTCCGGCTATCTCGAGGATCATTAACGGATGAGCCAGCTGGAGCGTGCAAGGCCGCCGGCCGAGGAGGACGTTCGCATGACCGCCGCGCTTGCCCGTTCGGAGGCAGCGCTGGAAGACCGCTGGCTCGCCGCCGAAGGCTGGTTCTACATGACCGGGATGCAGGCGCTGGTGCGTCTGCCGATCCAGCAACGCCTGCGCGACGAAGCGGCCGGCCTCAACACCGGCGGCTATATCTCCGGCTACCGCGGCTCGCCGATGGGGCGCTTCGACATCGAACTCTGGCGCGCCGGCGACATCCTCAAGCGGCGCAATATCGTCTTCCGTCCCGGCCTCAACGAGGATCTGGCGGCGACTGCGATCTGGGGCGCGCAGCATCTGACGAGCTTCCCCGGGGCGACGGTCGATGGCGTCTTCGGCATCTGGTACGGCAAGGGTCCGGGCGTCGACCGGTCGGGCGACGTCCTCCGTCACGCCAATTTCACCGGCGCTTCGCCGCAGGGCGGAGCGCTGGCGCTGGCCGGCGACGATCACGGCGCGCGGTCCTCGACGGCGGTCAATTTCTCCGACACCTCGTTCGTCGCCGTCGGCATGCCCGTCCTCTATCCGTCGAACACGCAAGAGCTGATCGACTTCGGGCTCATCGGCATCGCCATGTCGCGTTTTTCCGGCTGCTGGGTCGGCATGAAGGTGGTGACCGACGTGGCGGAGGGCGGCGGCACCGTCTATGTCGGCCCCGACGCGCCGGCGATCGTCATTCCCGATCGCCCGAGCAACCCGCCCGGCGGCGTCGGCGCCCGGGCGATCGACCTGCCGCTGGCGCAGGAAGAGCGGCTCTACCAGCACAAGCTTCCCGCCGCGCTCGCCTTCGCCCGCGCCAACGTGCTGAACCATATCCTGGGCGGCGGCGAGAACGCCCGCGTCGGCATCGTCGCGGCCGGCAAGGCCTGGCAGGACCTCCTGCAGGCGCTCGGCAATCTCGGCCTCGTTGAGGCCGGCGAGGCGCTGGGCCTGCGCCTGCTCAAGGTCGGCATGGTCTGGCCGCTCGACCCCGTCGTCGTGCGCGACTTCGCCGCCGGCCTCGACCTCATCGTCGTCATCGAGGAAAAGCGGCCGCTGGTCGAAGACCAGATCCGCGCCATCCTCTATGGCGGGCCGAGCGCGCCTGAGATCGTCGGCAAATTCTTCGACGGGCAGGCCTTCGATCCGGCCCATGGGCCGCTCGCCATTCCGAACTTCGGCGAGAGCAGCCCCGAACTCGTCGCCGAGGTGCTGGTCAAGGCGCTCAGGCGGCACGATCCGAATTGCGCGCTCAGCGCCGCCGCAGCGCCGAAACGCAAGCTCGGCGGACGCCCGGCGCCGGCGCGCAACCCAGGTTTCTGCGCCGGCTGCCCGCACAACCGCTCGACCCGCGTGCCGGAAGGAAGCCGGGCGCTCGCCGGCATCGGCTGCCATACGATGGCGATGCTGGTGAGTCCCATGCAGACGACGACCGTCTCGCACATGGGCGGCGAGGGGGCGATGTGGCTCGGCCAGCAGCCGTTCACCCGCCAGAGCCATGTGTTCGCCAATCTCGGCGACGGCACCTACGCCCATTCCGGCATGCTGGCGGTGCGCCAGGCGGTCGCCGCCGACGTGCCGATCACCTACAAGATTCTCTTCAACGGCTTCGTCTCGATGACCGGCGGCCAGCCGATCGAAGGCGGCATGACGCCGATCCAGATCCTGGCCGAGCTCGCCGCCGAGGGCGTCAAGAAAATGGCGCTCGTCGTCGACGACCCGGACCGCTACCTCGGCGTCGCCCTGCCGCCTGGGGTCGCCCTGCATCACCGCGACGCGATGGACGAGGTCCAGCGGGACTTCCGCGAGTTCAAGGGCGTCTCCGTCATCCTCTACGACCAGCCCTGCGCCACGGAACGCCGGCGGTTGCGCAAGCGCGGCAAATGGGCCGACCCCGCCATCCGCACCTTCATTCATCCAGAGGTCTGCGAAGGCTGCGGCGACTGCGGGCGCGTCTCCAACTGCATGGCGATCGAGCCGCTCGAGACCGAGTTCGGCCGCAAGCGGCGGATCAACCAGTCGAGCTGCAACAAGGATTTCTCCTGCGTCGACGGCTTCTGTCCGAGCTTCGTCACCGTGCACGGCGGCCGGCTCAGGAAGGTCGACGTCGCGACGCCGCTCGACCCCTATCTGCCGCCTGTGCCGGAGCCGACGCTGCCCGAAATCGGCGCGCGCTACAGCGTGCTGGTGGCGGGCATCGGCGGATCGGGCGTCGTCACCGTCAGCCAGACGCTCGCCGTCGCCGCCTATCTCGACGGTCTTTTCAGCTCCAATCTCGACCTGACCGGCCTTAGCCAGAAATACGGCGCGGTCACCTCGCACGTGCGGATCGCCCGCAACGCCGACGCCCTGCACGCGACCCGCATCGCCTCGGGCGAAGCGGACGCGCTGATCGGCTGCGATCTCATCGTCGCGGCGGGCGACGAATGCGCCTTGAAGCTCAATCCGCAAACCAGGGCGGTCATTTCTGCCGATCTGACGCCGACCGCCGATTTCGCCCGCAACCCGAACTGGAGCGTCGATGCCGAGGCGCTGATCGAGCGGCTGAAGTCGGCGCTCGGCGACAAGCTTTTCGTCATCGACGCGCAGCGCCTCGCCAAGGACCTCACCGGCGACGCGATCGCCTCGAACATGTTCATGCTCGGCGCGGCCTGGCAGAGGGGCCTCCTGCCGTTGAGCCGCGCGGCGATCGACCGGGCGATCGAGCTCAACGGCGTCGCGATCGAGGCGAGCAAACAGGCCTTCGAATGGGGCCGGCGGGCCGCGCACGACCTTGCCGGTGTCGAGGCGCTGGTCGCCCCGGAAGAGCCGGCGCCTCAGCCGGCGCCGACGCTTGACGCGCTGATCGAGCGCCGCTCGGCGCATATCAGGGCGTCGCGCGGCGAAGCCGAGGCGAAGCGCTATCGCGCGCTCGTCGAGCGGGCGCGCAGGGTCGAGAAGGACGCCGGCCTCGGCGAAGCGCTGACCGCCGCGGTCGCCCGCTCCTATCACAAGCTGATCGCCGTCAAGGACGAATGGGAAGTCGCGCGCCTGTTCGCCGCGCCGGAATTCCAGGAGGCGCTCGGGCGCGAGTTCGAGGGCGACTACAAGTTGCATTTCCATATCGGCGCCTGGCCGTTCGCCAAAGTCGATCCGTCGACCGGCGCGATGAAGAAGGGCGAGACCGGTCCGTGGACGATGACGGCGTTCCGGGCGATGGCGCGGCTGAGCTTCCTGCGCGGCACATGGCTCGACCCGTTCCGCAGGAGCGCCGAGCGCCAGCTCGAGCGGCGGCTGCGGGCGGAGTACGAGGCCGACGTCGAGAAGCTCCTGACCCTGCTGTCGCCGGCGACGCACGCGACCGCCGTCCGCATTGCCGGCCTGCCGGAGAGCATAAGGGGCTACGGACGGGTCAAGGAAGCGAGCGCCGCCGAGGCGGCCAAGGCGCGTGAGGCGGCGTTCCAGCTGTTGCAGGAGCAGAAGACGCCGATGGAGCTGGCGGCGTAGCGGAAAAACGACACGTGCGGGGCTGCTTCGTAATGGGGCCGACAATGTCTCACCCGTTCCCGGATCGCCAGTGGCCAGCATCCTCGTCTATTTCCTGACGCGGCTGATCAAGGTCGGCAGCGTCGAGGTTCGCTTCGTCGACGGCTCGCGGCATGTGTTCGGCGACGGAACGGGCCCGCATATCGTCGTGGCGATCCGAGATACCGGCCGGGCGGAGCGGTTCGTTTCCCCCGCCGTCATGGCGCTGATCGCGAATCCGGCCCTGGCGCTCGGCGAACTCTACATGGACGGCCGGTTCGACGTCGTTGAGGGCGATCTCTACGACCTTCTGGCGCTCGGCGCGGACAATCTGGCGCGCTTCGATACGCCGGCGTTCCTGCGCGGGCTCGGGCGCGTGCGCCGCACGCTCAAGCAATGGGCGCCGCTCAACGACCGGCGGCGCGCCAGGCGAAACGTCGCGCATCACTACGATCTCGACGAGCGGCTGTTCGCCCTGTTTCTGGACTCGGACCTGCAATATTCCTGCGCCTATTTCGATCATGCCGGGCAGACGCTCGAAGGCGCGCAACTGGCCAAGAAGCGCCACATCGCCGCCAAGCTGATCGTCGAGCCCGGGCAGGACGTGCTCGACATCGGCTGCGGCTTCGGCGGTCTGGCGCTCTATCTGGCGCGCGTCGCCGGCGCCCGTGTCACCGGCGTCACGCTGTCGCAATACCAATTCGAGACGGCCCGGCGGCGCGTCGCGGAGGCGGGCCTCTCCGACCGCATCGATATCCGGCTGCAGGACTATCGCGACGTCCGTGGACGTTTCGATCGCATCGTGTCGGTCGGGATGTTCGAGCATGTCGGCCTTGCCGGCTTCGATGAGTTCTTCGCGCACGCCAATCGGCTTCTGGCGGCAGACGGGATCATGCTGCTGCACGCCATCGGGCGGAACGAGCCGCCGCGGCCGACGCACCCGTGGATCGAGAAATATATCTTCCCCGGCGGTCATCTGGCGCCGGTTTCAGAAGTCTCCGCCTCGATCGAACGCGCCGGCCTCAAGTTGACCGACATCGAGATTTTGCGTCTGCACTATGCCGAAACGCTCAAGCTCTGGCGCAGCCGGTTCATGGCGCGGCGCGACGAAGCCAGGGCGATGTATGACGAGCGCTTCTGTCGCATGTGGGAATTCTACCTGGCTGGATCCGAAATATCGTTCAGGGCCGGCGGACACATGGTTTTCCAGTTCCAGCTGGCGGCGCGCCAGGAGACGGTTCCGATGACGCGCGACTATGTCGGCGATCGTGAGCGGCGGCTGCGCGACGCCGAGACGGCCGCCTTCGAGCGACGCGTCATGGCGCCTTCGGCCGGCGCCGACTGAGCGGCGGCGCGACACGGTCCATGTTATCTTGGGCGGGTCGTAAAGTTGTCAAACGTGTCGCCGCCCGCACGGGCGACGCTTCAGAGGGAAAAAGCCAATGCGCGGCAAGACGATCGTGGTGACTGGCGGGTTCGGCGCTCTCGGCGGCGGCGTGGCGGCGGCGGCGATCGAGCGCGGCGCTTCGGTCGCCGTGCTTGACATTGGCGCGTCCGCGCCCGCCGCGCTCGCCGAGCGTCTTGGAGCGAACGCGCTGCTCATGGGCCGCGTCGACCTCTCGTCGCCCGAGGGCGCGCAGAAGGCGATGGCCGCGGTCAAGGAGCGATTCGGGCGGCTTGACGCGCTCCTCAACATCGCCGGCGGCTTTCAATGGGAAAAGGTGGAGGGCGGCAGCCCCGAGACCTGGGACCGTCTCTACGCGCTGAACCTGAAGACCGCGCTGAACGCCTGCCAGGCGGCGCTCCCCTATCTCCTGGAGAGCGACGCCGGCCGCATCGTCAACGTCGGCGCCCAATCGGCGCTCAAGGCCGCGTCGGGAATGGGCCCCTATGCCGCCAGCAAATCGGCCGTGCATCGGTTGACCGAAAGCCTGGCCGAGGAACTGAAGCTGAAAGGCGTGACGGTCAACGCGGTGCTGCCCTCGATCATCGACACGCCGGCCAACCGCCGCGACATGCCGAAGGCCGCTTTCGACCACTGGGTGCAGCCGGCCGAGCTCGCCGCGGTCATGCTGTTCCTGGCGTCCGACGAGGCCAGCGCGGTGACCGGCGCGCTGATCCCCGTCTCGGGGCGTGTGTAACCGACAATGTCCGACGGCCGCACAAAAGAGCGCCGCGGCGCTCTTGCCGCCGCACACCTCAGGCCGTTCGGCGTCCCGCAGCATGCAGAAAATGGTGGATGAAGGCGATCGCCATGCTGCCTTCGCCGACGGCCGAGGCCACGCGCTTGACCGGGCTGAGGCGGACGTCTCCGCAGGCGAATATGCCCTGCGCGCTGGTCTCCAGCAGGAAGGGATCGCGGTCGAGCTTCCACCGGCCGGCCTTGACCACGTCGGCGCCGGTCAGCACGTAGCCCCGCGCGTCCCGGGCGATCGAGGCGGGAAGCCAATCCGTTTGCGCATCGGCGCCGATGAAGATGAAGAGACCTCCGCACGCCACGCGCCGAACCTCCTTGCTCACGCAATCGCGCACGTCGATTGCCGTGAGATTCGCGCCGCCGTAAACCGCGCTGACTTCCGAATTGAAAAGGACGGCGACATTCGATTGACGACGCAGCTGTTCGATCAAGTACTGGGACATGCCTTTTTCGAGCGCGTCGCCGCGCACTGCCAAAGTCACCGACCGCGCGTGGTTGGCGAAATAGAGCGCCGCCTGCCCGGCTGAATTGCCCGCGCCGATGAGGTGGATGTCCAGGCCGTATGTCGCGCCAGCTTCGCTGCGAGCAGCGCCGTAGTAGACGCCCTTGCCGATCAGGCGATCGGCGCCCTCGATCGCCACACGTCGCCAGGCGACGCCGGTCGCGAGGATCATGGTTTGCGTCCGAATCCGTTCGGCGCCGTCGAGAACAACCTCCATCGCCTCCGTGTCGATCTCATCGACCGATCGCGTGACCAGGATCTCCGCTCCGAGCCTTCGCGCCTGTTGCAGCGCGCGACTGGCGAGTTCGTCGCCTGAGACTCCATTGGGAAATCCCAGGTAGTTCTCAATTCGCGAGGAGGTGCCGGCCTGGCCTCCCGGCGCCTCCCGCTCGACAACGATCGTGCGCAGACCCTCCGATGCGCCATACACGGCGGCAGCCAGGCCGGCCGGACCGCCGCCAATCACCATCGTGTCATACTCAGTGGCGCGCGAAGCAATCTGCAAGCCGACGGCTCGAGCGACTTCGCGAGCCGTCGGTTGATGGAGCACGGCGCCATCGGAGAAGCGTATTGCAGGGCACTGCTCTTCCTTCGGGGGCGGACCTCCCCATTGGGACGCAAGCTGCGGGGCGTCAGGCGTCAGCCATTGGAAATGGACCTGATTGCGGTCGAGGAAGCGGCGCAACTCGGCGCAAACGGAATCCCAGCGCGGCGCGACCATGAGGAGTCGGGGCTGGTGCGGTTCCGCCGCAATCGCCTGCAGGCCGCCGAGCCGCTCGCGCGCCAGCGCCCCCATCTTCTTGGCGAAATCAGGCGACGACGACGCGAGGGCGTAATACTGGGGCGTTTCGACGCGCATCACCCGCGACGGCTCCGAAGCGCGGTAGCCGGCGGGAAAGGAGGTCCCAAGCGCGAGCGGCACCTCGCCGAAGATCGACCCCGGAAGACGCCAGCCGAGCCTTCGCTCGACGCCGTCGATCATTTTGACGACTTCGATCTTTCCCGACAGGACCGCATAGAACGCCGGTTCGCCGCCTTCCGGAATGGCGAATTCGCCAACCGCGAGATGAATGTCTGACGAAGTCTGCTCGAGCGCCTCCCATTGCTCTTCCGCCAACAGCGAGAGCAGAGGAATGGCGCGGATGTCGTCAAAGGTCAGCATGGGCGCCCGATGGGTTGGCAATTCCGACGCATCGAACGTCGCAACTTTTCTCGGCTGCGGCAATCGCTGCGGCCCGCATCGCCAGCTGAGGAGCGTGGAAGGCAAAAATCGGAGACAACACAGCCGACGCCGCCCGGTTCGCAGCGCTTCTCGAAAGCCGCCAGCTTTCGTGCTATGGCCGGCAACGGCGGATCGCGACGCGGAGACGAGGCCCAGATGGGCGACATGCAGAAGGGCGTCTGGCGCGCCGAAGAGAATTTCCCGCACGATCGAAGCGGACACTTCATCCGCCCCGACGCGCCGTTCCGCAACTGGGTGACGGCCGACGGCGCGCCGGGGCCGACGGGAACCGGCGGTTTCAAAGCGGAGCCGGGGCGCTATCATCTCATCATCTCGCTCGCCTGCCCCTGGGCGCACCGGACGCTGATTTTCCGGAAGCTCAAAGGGCTCGAGGGCATGATCTCGCTCTCCGTTGTCCACTGGCTGCTGGGCGAACGTGGCTGGACCTTCGATCCAGGGGCAGGCGTCATTCCCGACCCGATCTTCGGCGCCGAGCGGCTCAGCGAATTCTACCTCAAGGCGAGGCCCGACTTCAGCGGACGCATCACCGTGCCTGTCCTATGGGACAGAGAGGCCAGCACGATCGTCAGCAACGAATCGTCGGAGATCATTCGCATGTTCAACGGCGCTTTCGACCGCCTGGGCGCGGCCGAGGGCGACTATTATCCGCCGGATCTCCGGGCCGAGATCGACGCGCTCAACGCGCGTATCTACGCGACCGTCAACAACGGGGTCTACCGCGCCGGCTTCGCCACCACCCAGGCCGCCTATGAGGAGGCGTTCCGCGCTCTGTTCGAGACGCTCGATTGGCTCGAGGCGAGGCTCGCCAACCAGCGCTTCCTCTGCGGCGAGCGGCTGACCGAGGCGGACTGGCGCCTGTTCACGACGCTGATCCGCTTCGACCCGGTCTATTTCGGCCACTTCAAGTGCAATTTGCGGGAGATCGCCGACTATCCCGCCTTGCAGCGCTACCTGCGCGAACTCTACCATTGGCCCGGGGTCGCCGAGACGGTCGATTTCTTCCACATCAAACATCATTATTACGCGAGCCATCTGCGCATCAATCCGACCGGGATCGTGCCGCTGGGACCGGAGCTGGCGCTGTGAACGGCGTCGCCGGCGCCGGCAGGAAAACCTCATGATCGCTCGACCGGACGCTTCCGTGAACCGAGCGCCGGCGATTGGCATCGTCGCCCTGGCGACGGCCGGCGCGGCGCTTGCGGTGGCCCTCTTTGCGGCGATCTCCTCGCGGCCCGCCCCCGCGCCAGGGCCGGCTGCGAACCCGGCGCAAGCGTCCCTCGGCATGGCGACCTGCACCGGCGCCGTCGCCGAGTCGCCGGACGACCCGTTCTGGAAGATAAAGCTCGACCAGTGCGACAAGGCGATCGACGGCATCGACGTTGCGAGCGGCTTCGTCACCAAATGGTCGATCTGCGGCGGCGCCAAGAGCTTCGAGGTGTCGCTCAATCCGCGCGCCGTCATCGTTAGCAGCGACGCCATCCACTGCTCGAACACGCCCTCGGAAGTGAGCGTGACCTATATCGGGCCGCTGAAAAAGTGAGCTTGCCGCGGCGATCCGGTCATGCCAATCGACCGCCGATGACCGACATCTCAACCGCCGAGCCGCGCACCGCGCCGCGCATCTCCTTCGTTTCGCTCGGCTGCCCGAAGGCGCTGGTCGACAGCGAGCGGATCCTGACGCAATTGCGGGCGGAGGGATATGAACTCGCGCGCACGCACGCGGGCGCCGACGCCGTCATCGTCAACACCTGCGGCTTTCTCGACAGCGCCAAGGCGGAATCGCTCGCAGCGATCGGCGCGGCGATGCGGGAAAACGGCCGCGTCATCGTCACCGGCTGCATGGGCGCCGAGCCGCAGGCGATCCGCGAGGCTTTCCCCAACGTCTCGGCGATCACCGGACCGCAGGCGTTCGAGAGCGTGATGACGGCGGTGCATGCGGCGGCGCCCGCGCCGCACGATCCGTTCGTCGACCTCATTCCCGATCAGGGCGTCAAGCTGACGCCGCGGCACTACGCCTATCTCAAGATCGCCGAAGGCTGCCACAACCGTTGCACGCTTCTGCATCATTCCGAAGCTCCGAGGCGATCTCGTCTCGCGCCCGGCCGGCGAAGTGCTGCGCGAAGCCGAGAAGCTGGCGAAGGCGGGGGTGAAGGAGCTGCTCGTCATCTCCCAGGACACGAGCGCCTATGGTCGCGATCTTCGCTATGCGGCGAGCCCCTGGCGCGATCGCCAGGTCGCCGCGCGCTTCCTCGATCTGACGCGCGAACTCGGCGGGCTCGGCCCCTGGGTCAGGCTGCACTACGTCTACCCCTATCCGCATGTCGACGACGTTATCGCGCTGATGAACGGCGGCAATGTCCTGCCGTACATCGATGTGCCGTTCCAGCACGCTTCGCCCGCCATTCTCAAGGCGATGCGGCGGCCCGGAAACCAGGAAAAGACGCTCGAGCGAATCCGGCGATGGCGCGCGCTCTGCCCGGAGCTGACGATCCGCTCGACCTTCATCGTCGGTTTTCCCGGCGAGACCGAGGAGGATTTCCAGCTCCTGCTCGACTGGCTCGATGAGGCGAAGCTCGACCGCGTCGGCGCCTTCCAGTACGAGCCGGTAAAGGGCGCGGCGGCCAACGATCTGGGACTTGCCCCTGTGCCTGACGGGATCAAGGCGGCGCGCCACAAGCGCCTGATGCTGCGGCAGCAGGCGATCAGCGCGAAAAAGCTCGCGGGGAAAGTCGGCCGGCGGCTCGAGGTCATCGTCGACGAGGGCGGGCGGACCGGCGGCAAGGGCCGCAGCAAGGGCGACGCGCCGCAGATCGACGGCGCCGTCCATATCGCCTCGCGCCGGCCGTTGCGGGCGGGCGACATCGTGACCGTCAGAATCGAGCGCGCCGACGCCTACGACCTCTGGGGAACGGCGGCCTGAACCACGCGACGCCCAACGCCGATACGAGCGCCTTCTGCCGAGAACGGGCGCGGGCGGGGCTCGGCTCGCCGCCTCGGCCGCGCCTCCGCGTTTCTCAACTCGCCGGCAGGCCGGGGATCGGGACGCCGAAGGTCTGCAGCACCAGGATCACGTTGAGGATCAGGATCACGGCGGCGCCGGCAATGGCGGCCGTCTGGGTCAGGCGCGAATTGGCGAACGCCCCCATGATGTCGCGCCGGCCGGTGAAGAGGATCAGCGGGATCATCGGGGCCGGCAGCGCCAGGCTCAGCGCGACCTGCGAATAGACGAGCGCATTCGTCGCGTTGGCCCCGAGCGCGATGACGACGAACGCCGGGATCATGGTGATCAGCCGGCGGGCCAGCACCGGAATGCGGAAGCCGACGAAGCCCTGCATCACCATCTGGCCGGCCATGGTGCCGACCGCCGAGCTCGAAACGCCCGAAGCCAGCAGCGACGTCAGGAACACCCCGGCCGCGCCCGCGCCGAGGATCGGGGTCAGCGTCGAATAGGCGGTCTCGATCTCCGCCACGTCGCTATGGCCGGCGTGGAAGGCGCTCGCCGCCATGATGACCATCGCCATGTTGACGAGCCCGGCGGCGGTCAGCGCGACAACGACCTCGAGATTGGAGAAGCCGAGCAGCATGCGCCTCTGTTTGTCGTTGCGCGCCGCGCCGCGCACGCTGGTCAAGCCCGAGTGGAGGAAAATCGCATGCGGCATCACGGTCGCGCCGATGATGCCGACGGCGATCGTCAGCGCGGCCGCGTCGGGCAGCGAAGGCGTCACGACGCCCCAGGCCGCCTGGCCCCAGTCGACCGGCGCGATGAAAAGCTCGACCACATAGCAAACGCCGATCGTCGCGACGAAGCCGCCGATGATGAGCTCGATCGGCCGGAAGCCCCAGCGCTCGAAGTACAGGATGCCGAGGGTGATGAGCGCGACGACGCCCATGCCCAGCATCATCGGAATATGCAGCAGGAGCGAGAGTCCCACCGCGCCGCCGATGAACTCGGCGAGATCGGTCGCCATCGCGGCGAATTCGCTGACCCCCCACAGGCCGTAGACGAGCGGTCTCGGAAACTGGTCGCGGCACATTTCGGCGAGGTTGCGCCTGGTCACGATGCCGAGCTTGGCGCTCAGCGCCTGGAACAGCATGGCGATGACGTTGGCGATGAGCACGACCCACAGAAGGGCGTAGCCATAGCGCGCGCCCGCCTGGATGTTGGTGGCGAAATTGCCGGGGTCCATGTAGGCGATCGAGGCGATCACCGCCGGCCCGACGAACAGCAGCGAGGAAAACGCACGCCCGCGGCCCGCCAGAGTCTCCTCGATGGCGGCGAGCGTCCGCTCGGTCATGGTGGCGTTGGACATCCGTGCGCTCCGGGCCGTGCTGTTTGCAGCCCAGCCTCTAAGATGTAGCCTTGGCTACCAATCGTCAAGAGGCGGATATGGTTCCGACGGCGCGCGAAGTCAACCGGTGTTAACGCTTGCTTTACGTCAGTTGCCGCTCGAGCCCGTCCAGCACGCGGTAGCAGGGCAGCACCTGCTCGACGCTGGAGTTGGGTTCTCTCCCCTCGCGGATGGCGGCGAAGAACTCGCGGTCCTGCAGTTCGATGCCGTTCATCGACACGTCGACCTTGCTGACGTCGATCTTCTCGTCCTTGCCGGTGAAGAGGTCGTCGTAGCGGGCGATATAGGTCGCGGTGTCGCCGATATAGCGAAAGAAGGTGCCGAGCGGCCCGTCGTTGTTGAACGACAACGATAGCGTGCAGATGGCGCCGTTCGCCGCTTTCAACTGGATGCTCATGTCCATCGCGATGCCGAGCGTCGGATGGATCGGCCCCTGCAGCGCGTTCGCCTTAACGATTGGCGAGCGGCACTGGTAGGCGAAGAGGTCGACGGTGTGCGCGGCGTGATGCCAGAGCAAATGGTCGGTCCAGCTGCGCGGCTGGCCGAGCGCGTTCGTGTTGGTGCGGCGGAAGAAATAGGTCTGCACATCCATCTGATAGATGTGGAAGTCTCCGGCGAGGATCCGCTTGTGCACGAACTGGTGGCTCGGATTGAAGCGCCTGGTGTGGCCGCACATGGCGACGAGGCCGGTCCTTTTCTGCATCGCGGCGACCGCCTCCGCGTCCTTCAGGCTGTCGGCGAGCGGAATCTCGACCTGCACGTGCTTGCCCGCTTCCATGCACTGGATCGTCTGGGCGGCGTGCATCTGGGTCGGCGTCGCCAGGATCACCGCATCGAGTCCCGGCAGCTTCAGCGTCTCGGCCAGATCGGTCGTGACATGACCGACGCCGTATTTCGCCGCCGCCTCCCGCGTCTTGTCGAGTTCGCGGCCGACGAGCGAAACGACCTCGACCCCGTCGATCAGCTTGATGCCGTCGAGATGCTTGAGGCCGAAGGCGCCGGCGCCGGCCAGCGCGACTTTGATGGTCTTGGTCATTGAGGCTTCCTACAAGGCGCGCGATGCTGTCCGGTCTGCTCATGACCTCATCCTGAGCTTGTCGAAAGATGCTCCAGCGCGCGACCGATCGTCCGGGCTGGATCGTCCTTCGACAAGCTCAGGACGAGGTTCCTGCCCTAGGGCGAATTCTCCAGAATGAGATGGCCGACGGCGGTGTTCGACGCCGGCACGTGATAGAACCGGTGCGCCACCTTCGGCTTCGGGCCGCCGGCGACATCCGCCATCGCGCCGCGGGCAATCAGCCACATCACGAGTTCGATGCCTTCCGAACCCGCCTCGCGGACGTATTCGATGTTCGGCATCTGCGCGAGGCCCTTGGGGTCGTCGATCAACCGGTCGAGGAACATATTGTCCCACTCCCTATTGATCAGGCCGGCGCGCGGCCCCTGAAGCTGATGGCTCATGCCGCCGGTGCCCCAGATATGGACGTTGAGATCCTCGGGGTAGCTCCTGATAGCCTTGCCGATCGCCTGGCCAAGCGCGAAGCAGCGCGCTCCCGAAGGCACGGGGTGCTGCACGACGTTGACGGCGAAGGGGATGATCTTGCACGGCCACGCGTCGACCTTGCCGAAAACGCAGCTCAGAGGCACCGTGAGGCCGTGATCGACGTCGATCTCGTTGACCATGGTGAGGTCGAAATCCTGCTGGATCACCTCCGAGGCGATGTATGAGGCAAGCTCCGGATCGCCGATCACCTTAGGCACCGGGCGGGCGCCATAGCCTTCGTCCGCCGGATTGAATTCGGGGCCGGTCATGATCGCGAAAGTCGGGATCATCTGGAGGCTGAAGGCGGTGGCGTGATCGTTGTAGACGAGGAAGATCACGTCGGGCATGTGGGTCTTCAGCCATTCCTTGTCGAAGTCGTATCCGGCGAACACCGGCTTCCAGTAATCCTCCTTGGTCTTGCCGAGGTCGAAAGCCGCGCCGACGGCGGGGATGTGCGATGTGTAGAGGGAGGCGGTGATGCGGGCCATGCTCAACAGTCCTTTGGCGGTGAGACGTCGAGAAACCGTCAGTCTTTCTGGGGACGCTGAGCGTCGCCGTCCTCGCCGATCCTGCGGTTGCCTTCGATCTTCCGGCCGCCCTTCACCATCATTGCGCGGTACTCTTCCTCACTCATGCCGGTCATCGAGCCGGCCATCTGCTGGAAGCTCTTGCCGTCGGTCGCGCCGATTTTCGAGAGGAAGTAGATGTTGCCGCCGAGCGCCATCATGCGGTTAAGGTCACGGTCGAGCACGGCCTGCTTCTGCTCCTCGCTCATCTTCCACTCGTCGAGATAGGCGCGCTCGTTGGCTTTGAACCTCGCGCGGTTCTCGGCCTTCATCAGCGACATGCAGAACTGGTTGAGCCAGTAACCTTTGCGCGATTGCTCGGCGTCGAAGACGATCGTGCCGGGAATCTCCTTGAACTCCTTGTCCAGGGACATCAGTTCCTCCGTTCTTCGGGCCAGTAGAGCCGCATAGGATTATCGACCAGGAGCTTCTTCTGCAGCCCGGGCGTCGTCGCGATATGCGGGATGACGTCGACGAGGAGACCGTCGTCGGGCATGTGGTCCTTGAGGTTGGGATGCGGCCAGTCTGTTCCCCAGATCACGCGGTCCGGGAACTCCTCCACGACGCGCCGGGCGAACGGAACGAAATCGCGATAAGGCGCGCCCTCGCCGTTCAGCGCCGGAGGCCCGGAGACCGACAGCCGCTCCGCGCCGGACACCTTCGCCCAGACATTGGGATTCTCGTGCATGAATTTGAGGAACAGCGCGAACTCGGGACCGTCGACAGGCTTCCTGACGTCTGGTCGGCCCATGTGGTCGACGATGACGGTCGTCGGCAAGGCGGTGAAAAAATCCCAGAGCTCGGGCAGGTCGACCGCCTCGAAATAAATGACGACATGCCAGCCGAGCCTTTCAATGCGGCCAGCGATCTCCATCAATTCATCCTTGGGCGTGAAGTCGACGAGACGCTTGACGAAGTTGAAGCGCACGCCGCGCACGCCGGCCTCGTCGAGCCGCTTCAGTTCGTCATCGGTGACGCTTCGCCGAACGGTCGCGACGCCCCGCGCCCGGCCGCCGCTCGCCAGGACCGCGTCGACCATGGCGCTATTGTCGGCGCCGTGGCAGGTCGCCTGAACGATGACGTTGCGGGCGAAACCCAGATGATCGCGCAACGCGAACAATTCCGCCTTGCTGGCGTCGCAGGGCGTATATTTGCGCTCGGGCGCGTAGGGGAACTCGGCCCCCGGTCCAAACACGTGGCAATGCGCGTCGACGCTGCCGGGGGGTACACGAAAGCGTGGCTTGCTCGGCCCGTCGTACCAGTCGAGCCAGCCCTTGGTCTTTTCGAACGGCCCGGTCACGGGCTTGGCGATGGCGTTCATTTTTCCGCCTCAGTCGATGTATTTGAGGCCGGCCTTTTCCAGCGGCCCGCGCATTCCGTACATGTCGAGGCCGAGGACGCCGGCGGCGAGCTTGGCGCGCTTGTCGCCCTCGTTGGCTTCGCGCGCCGCCGCCGCGGCGATTGTCTGCTCCACCCGGTCGGCGGGCACGACCACGACGCCGTCGTCGTCGGCGACGATCGCGTCGCCGGGGTTGACCAGCGCTCCGGCGCAGACGACCGGGATGTTGACCGAGCCCAGCGTCGCCTTCACCGTTCCCTTGGCGCTGACGCATTTGCTCCAGACCGGGAAGCCCATCTCGGTCAGCGTCTTCACGTCGCGCACGCCCGCATCGATGACGAGCGCCTGCGCCCCGCGCGCCTTGAAGCTCGACGCCAGGAGGTCGCCGAAATAGCCGTCGGTGCATTCCGCGGTGATCGCGGCGACGACGACATCGCCGGGCTCGATCTGCTCGGCGGCGACATGCATCATCCAGTTGTCGCCGGGATGGAGCAGCACCGTCACCGCCGTGCCGGAGACCTGGGCGCCGGGATAGATCGGCCGCATGTAGGGCTTCATCAGGCCGACGCGGCCCATCGCCTCGTGCACGGTCGCGACCCCGAACGGCGCAAGTTTCGCGATGAGGCCGCGCTCCGCGCGCTTGATGGCGCGTCGGACGACGCCGAGTTCGGTCATTGGCTCTCTCCTACCGTCCTTTGGCTTTCAGCGCCTTGTCGAGGCGCGGATAGACCCGTCGCGCGTTGCCCTCGTAGACCTTGCCTCGCTCCTCCGGCGTCAGGTTCGCCGTCGCCTCGATGTAGCGCTTGGTGTCGTCATAATGATGTCCGGTCTCCGGATCGATTCCGCGCACCGCGCCGATCATCTCGCTGGCAAAGAGAATGTTGTCGACCGGAATCACCCTGGTCAGAAGGTCGACCCCCGGCTGGTGATAGACGCAGGTGTCGAAGAAAACGTTCCTGAGCAGCTGCTCGCTCAGCAGCGGCTTCTTCAGTTCCTGCGCCAGTCCGCGATAGCGGCCCCAGTGGTACGGCGCCGCGCCGCCGCCGTGCGGGACGACGAAGCGCAGCGTCGGGAAATCCTTGAAGAGATCGCCCTGGATGAATTGCATGACCGCCGTCGTGTCGGCGTTGATGTAATGCGCGCCAGTGGTGTGGAAGCAGGGGTTGCAGCTGGTCGAGACGTGCACCATCGCCGGGATGTCGTATTCGACCATCTTTTCGTAGATCGGATACCAGTGGCGGTCGGTAAGCGGCGGGCTCGTCCAGTGGCCGCCGGACGGATCCGGGTTGAGGTTGATGCCGACGAAGCCGTAGTCCCTGACGCAGCGCTCGAGCTCCGGGATGCAGGTCTTCGGATCGACGCCTGGGCTCTGCGGCAGCATCGCCGCGCCGATGAAGTTGTCCGGGAAGAGCTTCGACACCCGGTAGCAGAGCTCGTTGCAGATCGAGGCCCAGGTCGAACTGACCGAAAAGTCGCCGATGTGGTGAGCCATGAAGCTCGCGCGCGGGGAGAAGATGGTCAGGTCCGCGCCGCGCTCCTTCATCTGCCTGAGCTGATTCAATTCGATCGACTCGCGCAGTTCGTCGTCGCCGATCTTGAGATCGGCGGCCTTCGGCATGACGGCCGGGTCCTTGATCCCGGCGATCTGCTGGTTGCGCCACGCCTCGAGCGCCTTGGGCGCGGTGGTGTAGTGGCCGTGGCAGTCGATGATCATTGGCATGCTTCCTTACGGGCAAATTGCCCTCCAAACCGATTCATGCGGGCTCCATGCCGTAGCGCCGTTTCGCGGCGCCGGTTTCAGCGGAAGCGAGATAGGCGATGAAGGCGTCCGCCGCCTCGCGGTCAGCAGAGGCCTTGGAGACGCCCGCCGAGAAGATGGTTACGGCCTGAATCTCCGGCGGCAGAGGCCCAACGACCTCAATGCCGGGTTGGGCGATCAATTCGCTAAGTTGCTGAAAACCGAGATCTGCGTCGCCCCGCGCCACCAGACTGGCCACCGGAACGCCCGGCGGAGCCACGAGGGCGCGGCCTATGACAGTTTCGGTCAGGCCCCATTTTTGGCACAGCGCTTTCAGGTGATCGCCGCTCGGACCGGTCGAGTAGCAAACCCTTCTCGCCCCGGCCATGGCCTGCCTGACAGCCTGTTCGCTTGCGACGCCGGGCCGCGGCGAGCCGACGGGGACGGCGACGCCGATCTCCGATCGCGCAAAATCCACTCGGCTGCCCTTGGCGATATGGCCTTCGGCCTCCAAACCCTCCATGACCTTCGACGCCAGCACAACGACGTCCGCCGGTTCGCCGGCTCGCACCAGTTTCGCCGCTTCGACGCCGCCCATCGAGCGGATCTCGACCCCTATCCCCTTTCGCAGCTCATAGTCCCGGGCCAGATCAGCCAGGATGTGGCGGGTCGCCATCGACGACAGGCCGGTGATCCGGGCGCTCATGCGTGTCCCCGCATCAGGACGCGGGAAGCGGGCGCGCCGCCGAGCCGGACGCGCATGAGGAAGAGGGGAATGGCCGTGTGGGACGTCTCGGTCATCGAAGACCGTTTCCTCCTTGTCGCCGCAGACGGCCCCAGAAATGCCTGGAGCCCGGTGGAGGTCGAGGCTCCGTGCGGGCTCTTGATATTAGCCCAGGCGCTTGCGGGCGCAACGTCCTCTAGGCCGCTTCCAGCGCGATCATGCCGGCGGCGGCATTGCTGATCGGGATATGGTAGTTGCTGTAGACCTTGCGCACCGCGCCGCTTGCGGTCGACGGACTGGTCGTGCACATGCCGGAAACGCAAGGATAAGGGCGCCGACGCCAATGGCGGACGAAACGATCGCGCAAGGTTCGATCGCCTTCATCGGCTTCGGCGAGGCGGCGCGCGCCTTCCTCGACGGCTGGCGCCTGGAACCCGGATTCGCCGCCCGGGTCGCGGCCTACGACATCAAGACCGATTCGCCGGAGGCCGAGACTCGCGCCGGCAAGCGCGCCGACTACGCCCTGGCGAACGTGATCGGCGCCTCGAGCGCGCCCGAAGCGGTTGCCGGGGCAGCGGCCGTGTTCCTCGTCGTCACCGCCGACCAGGCGCATCAAGCCGCGCTCGCCGCCCTGCCGGGGTTGGCCAAAGGCGCTGTCGTCTTCGATTGCGATTCCTGCGCGCCGCAGACCAAGGCGACGACGGCGGCGCAGGTCGAGGCCGTCGGCGGGCGCTATGTCGACGTCGCCGTGATGGCTCCGGTGCATCCGCGGCTGCACCGGACGCCCCTTCTCATCAGCGGCCCGCACATCGAGGCGGCCCGGCCCCTGCTCTCAGCTCTCGGAATGTCGGCCGCCGAGTACGAAGGGCCGGTCGGCGCGGCCTCGTCGGTCAAGATGATCCGCTCGATCATGATGAAGGGGCTCGAGGCGCTGGTCTGCGAGTGCGTGCTTGCCGGCCAGAAGGCTGGCGTCATCGAGACCGTGCTCGACTCGCTTGAGGCCACCTATCCGGGCTTCGGCTGGCGGCAGCGCTCCGCCTATATGCTCGAGCGTATGATGACGCACGGGGTCAGACGCGCCGCGGAGATGCGCGAGGTCGCGCTGACCGTCGATCTTCTTCGGCTCGACGGGGCCATGTCGCGCGCTTCGGTCGGCTGGCAGCAGCGGATCGGCGAACTGGGTCTCCGCGCAAGCCCGGAGGACGTCCCGGATTATCGAGTCCTCGCCGACAGGATCCTGGCGCGCCTGGAGCCGAAGGACCTGTGACCGCGGTTTGACAGGGCTGGCGTCACGCCGCAATTCAGGCCATCCTCATGGCCGAACGGGAGGAAGAAATGGTTTCCAGACGATCGATGCTCTTTTGCGCGCTGGGCGCGCTCATGCTCGCCGCGCCCGCGCTCGCCGCCGACAATGTCGTGACGGTCGGAATGATCTTGCCGATGACCGGCCCCCAGGCCTCGACCGGCAAGCAGGAGCAGGCCGGCGCCGAGCTTTACATCAAGCAGCACGGCGACACGGTCGCCGGCAAGAAGATCAACCTCGTCGTCAAGGACGACACCGGCGCGGCGGACGTCACCAAGCGCCTCGCCGAGGAATTGATCGCCAACGATCATGCCAGCGTGCTGATGGGCTTCGGGCTGACGCCGCTGGCGCTGGCGACGGCTCCGGTCGCGACCGAAGCGAAGGTTCCCGAGATCGTCACCGCCGCAGCGACCGCGATGATCACCGAGAAGTCGCCCTATGTCGTGCGTACGTCCTTCACCCTGCCCCAGGCCGCGGCGCCGATGGCCGGCTGGGCGCTGAAGAACGGCATCAAGAAGGTCGTCACCATCGTCACCGACTATGGCCCTGGCGCCGACGCGGAGAAATGGTTCGCTGACACCTTTGTGAAGGGCGGCGGCACGATTTCGCAGAAGATCCGCGTGCCGCTGAAGAACCCGGACTTCGCCCCCTTCCTGCAGCGCGTCAAGGACGACGCCCCCGACGCGGTTTTCGTCTTCGTGCCGTCAGGTCAAGGCGCCATCTTCATGAAAGAATTCGTCGAGCGCGGGCTCGACAAGTCCGGCATCAAACTGATCGGCACCGGCGACGTGACCGATGACGATCTTCTCGCCGACATCGGCGATTCGGCGCTCGGCGCGGTGACGACGCATCACTATTCCGCCGACCACGACTCACCCGAGAACAAGGCTTTTGTCGCCGCCTTCGAGAAGGCCAACAGCGGCATGCGGCCGAATTTCATGGCGGTCGGCGCTTACGACGGCATGGCGCTCGTCTATCATGCGCTCGAGAAAACAAAGGGAGACGCGAGCGGCGACGCGCTCATCGCGGCGATGAAGGGCATGAGCTGGATGAGCCCGCGCGGGCCCGTCTCGATCGATCCGGAGACGCGGGACATCGTGCAGAACATCTATGTCCGCAAGGTCGAGAAAAAGAACGGCTCGCTCTACAATGTCGAATTCGAGACGATCCCGAATGTGAAGGACCCCTACAAGGCGGCAAAGCGCTGATGGGCCTTTCTCCCCTTGCGCCAGAAGGCGGCGCGAAGCTCCGGATCAGGGGATCGCGTGAGCGCGATGGCTCATGGTTCAAGAGGCGATGTGTGAGGTCTTGACGAAAGCAGAGCCTGGCGGAAGCCGTCGCGCTCCGCGCGACCATCCCCTCATCCCGGCCTTCTCGCCGCAAGCCGGGAGAAAGGGATCCCGCGGGGAGGTTTTCCCCTAAGTTCGAAGCCGCCAGGTCGTCAGCGCCGAGGTACGAAACCTTATGACCTTCTCGAGCCGGACATGCTGACCATCCTCTTCGACGGCGTGGCCTATGGCATGCTCCTCTTCGTGCTGGCCAGCGGGCTCTCCGTGACGCTTGGGCTGATGAATTTCATCAACCTCGCCCACGGCGCCTTCGCCATGGTTGGCGGCTATGTCACGGCGTTGATGATGAACCGGGCGGGCGTCCCGTTCCTTGCGACCCTGCCGATCGCCTTCCTGGTCCCGGCGATTCTCGGCGTGGCGCTCGAACGGACGCTCTACCGCCGGCTCTATGGCGCAAGCCCGCTCGACCAGGTGCTGTTCACCATCGGCCTTGTCCTGATGGCGATGCCGATCGCCGCCTTCTTTCTCGGCGACGAGCCGCAACAGGTCAATCTGCCGGGCTGGCTCTCCGGCAGCGTCTCGTTCCACGGCGTCGGCATCAGCCGCTACCGCCTTTTCATCGTTGTCGTTTGCACCTTGATCGCCGGAGCGTTGCAGCTCTTTCTGGTCAGGACCCGCTTCGGCGCGCAGCTCCGGGCGGCGGTCGACGACGCCCGCGTCGCCGACGGTCTCGGCATCAACGTCGACCGCATCTTCGCCATCGCCTTCGCCGTCGGCAGCGGCCTGGCCGGGCTCGGCGGCGCTCTTGCCGCCGATGTCGTCGGCGGCATCGACCCGTCCTTCCCGGTCAAGTTCCTGGTGACGTTCCTCATCGTCGCTGCCATCGGCGGCTCAAACGGCATATTGGGCGCGCTCTTCGGCGCGCTGCTGCTCGGCGTCCTTGACGTCGCCGGCAAATATTATGTCCCGTCGATCGGCGCCTTCATCATCTACGGCGTGATGGTCGTCACCCTCATTGTCCGCCCGCAGGGCCTGTTCGCGCGCAGGGACGCACGATGACGACGGCTTCGCCGACGGCGCGCCACATTGAGGCGCATCTGGCCCGCCGGGCGCGCTGGCGCTGGCCCGAGATCGCGTTCTGGCTCGCCGTGCTGGCGGCGATCGTCGCCTTTCCCTCCCGCGCCGCCCTGGTCAACGAAATCCTGATCGCCGGCCTCTTCGCCCTCTCGCTCGATCTCATTCTCGGCTTGACCGGGATCGTCTCGCTCGGACAGGCGGCGTTCTTCGGCCTTGGCGCCTATGCCGCGGCGATCCTCGCCAGCAACGGCTTCGCCGACCCGACGCTCGGGCTCCTCTTCGGCGCCGCGCTCGCCGCCGTCCTCGGCTTCGTCACCGCTCCGCTCGTCCTGCGCGGCGCCGATCTCACCCGGCTCATGGTGACGCTGGGCGTCTCGCTGATGCTGGGCGAGCTCGCCAATCGCAACAGCTGGCTGACCGGCGGCACGGACGGCCTCAATTTCTCGATTGGGAAAGTGCTCGGCCTTTTCCCGATCGACTTCACCGGACAGCGCAACGCTGCGCTCTACAGTCTCGCCGTCCTTTTCGTCCTGTTCGCCATGGCCCGGCGCCTCGCGCAATCCCCCTTCGGCCTGGCGCTCGCCGCGATCCGCGAAAACCGGCTGCGCGCCGGGGCGCTCGGGATCGCCACCAGCCGCCGCATGATCGCGATCTATACGATCTCGGCCGCCTACGCCGGCGCCGCCGGCGCCCTTCTCGCGCAGACGACACAGATCGTCTCCCTCGACCTCTTCGACTTCCATCGCTCCGCCGACGTCATGCTGATGCTGATCATCGGCGGGGCTGGCTATCTCTACGGCGGGATTATCGGCGCCGCCGTGTTCATCATGTTGCGCGACGTCATTTCGGCGGCGACGCCGGAATACTGGGAATTCTGGATCGGCGCGCTTCTGGTCGCGCTCGTGCTGATCGGCCGCGAACGGATCAAGGACGCCGTCGTCCATGCCGCGGCGTTCTTCACGCCAAAGGTGGCGCGCCGGAGGACGGCGTGAGCGCGCCTGCGCTCGAAGCGCGGGGACTCGTCAAGCAGTTCGGCGCGCTTCTCGCCACCGACAACGTGTCCTTCGCCATCGCGCCGGGCGCGCGTCAGGCGCTGATCGGCCCCAACGGGGCCGGCAAGACGACGCTGATCAATCTGCTGACGGGCGTCGTCAAGCCATCCGAGGGGCGCGTCCTCATCGACGGGCGCGATGTGACGGCGCTCGCGCCGCATGAGCGCGTGCGGCTCGGCCTCTCGCGCACGTTCCAAATCAACCAGCTCTTTCCGCATCTGACGCCGGCCGAGTCGCTCGGCCTCGCCATCTCGGAGCGCAACCGCTCCGGCGCCGACTTCTGGCGCGTCGCCGGGACCCGTCCCGAGATCGTGGCCGAGATCGAGGAGCTTCTGACCCGCTTCGGCCTCGAGGCCGAGATGGACGAGCCGACGCGAAAACTCGCCTACGGCAAACAGCGCCTGCTCGAGATCGCGCTGGCGCTGGCGACCCGCCCGCGCGTGCTGCTGCTCGACGAGCCGGCGGCCGGCGTCCCGGAGGAGGAGCGCGAGGACATCCTCGCCGCGCTCGCCGCGCTGCCCGCCGAAGTGGCGATTCTCCTGATCGAGCACGACATGGACCTCGTATTCTCCTTCGCCAGCCGCATCTCGGTGCTGGTCGCCGGGCGGCTGCTCACGGAGGGCGAGCCCGACGCGATCGCCGCCGACGAGCGGGTGCGCGCAGTCTATCTCGGCGAGGACGCGCATGGCTGAGCTGCTGCGCGTCGAAAACCTAAGCGCCGGCTACGGCGAGGCCCAGGTCGTCCAGGGACTCAGCTTCGCCCTCGAGAACGGACGGTCGCTGGCGCTGCTCGGCCGCAACGGCGTCGGCAAGACAACGCTGATCGACACGCTGATCGGCGTCACCACCCGCTTCGGCGGACGCATCTGGCTCGGCGGCGAAGACATCGCCCAGCTGCCGCCGCACGCGCGGGCGCGCCGCGGCGTTGGCTGGACGCCGCAGGAGCGCAACATCTTCCGCTCGCTGACGGTCGAGGAGAATCTGACCGCCGTCGCCCGCCCGGGCGCCTGGACGGTGAAGCGCATCTACGGGCTCTTTCCCCGGCTCGAGGAGCGGCGCGGCAACATGGGGCGGCAATTGTCCGGCGGCGAACAGCAGATGCTCGCCATCGGCCGGGCGCTGATCCTGAATCCGCGTCTCTTGCTGCTCGACGAACCGACGGAGGGCTTAGCGCCGATCATTGTCGACGAACTCATGGCGGCGCTGCGCGAACTGGCGCGCGCCGGCCTCTCGATGATCATCGTCGAGCAGAAGCCGAAGAAGATCCTGCCCTTCACCGACCAGGCGATCGTGCTCGACCGCGGCGCGATCGCCCATGCCGCGGCGAGCGTCGAACTCCTGGCCGATCCGACCGCGCTCGACGCGCATCTGACGGCGACGAAAAAGGCTCGCCGATGAGCCGAGCGGCGGCGGAAAGCGCCGCGTAGCCGCCTCGAAGAACGCTCAACTGCAAAAAAGGGTCACCACTTTCGGGCCGCTCCTTTTGTTTTGCTGGGGGGGTCGCGGGGCAGACTGCCGATAAGCAAGCGCCGCGTGTTGTGCGCAGAACGAACGCCGCTCAATCGGGAGGCCGCAATAATTGAAGTCCTCGTCCTTCGGATCCCCGAAGGACCATGTGCAGGAATTTTCGGTCAGGGCCTCCATGGAAACGTGCAGCGGATCAACCTCCGGCAATTCCTCGGTGCGGCAAACTAACCTTGGTTTCGCGACCTCGGGGCAAAATTGCTTTATTGGGCGCGGCGGTCGAGGATTGTTCGTTCGGCAACGGGTGTTGACGATATGGATCGTTCCGTCGCGCGCTCGGATCAATCCGTCTTTTCGCAGCCTGTCCACCTTCCCCATCACCATATTGCGGGTGACCGATGTACCTAATATTTGGCTCAATTCGACGGCGATCTTTTGCGCCGAAAGACCTCGCTCCCAGTGTTTGACGATGGTTGCTTCCTGCTCTTCCGTCCAAGGCAACATCCCCACAGTCAGCTCCCCTATTTTGCCCCTAAACTGCAGAGCGATCCCGCTTGTCGAAGCGGGATCGGCAATCTGTCTGACGTAGCTCTTGGATGACTTTGTTGGCGGAGATGTTTGCCGCGTTGGAAGTCAGCAATTCAGCTCGTCGAATGACAAGGGTCCGAAAAATCGGACCGCGCCCGATGAAGTCTTGCTCGGCCAACTGTGTCTGGGGCGGCGACAGGCTGACCGAGGCTTCACGACGGTTATTTGTCAGAAGAGTGAGATAGCAAGACTGGGCACTCTGCCTTCTGTTCACAATCACGGCGCTCGCCAATGAGACGAGCGCCGGTGCGGCCGCCAAGCCAAGCGCAAATCCTTCGATCATAGTTAACACCCGCAAGGACCTTTTGGATTAATTCTGTATTAATGTAGCTTTTTCGTGACTTTTTCGCGTCGTTGACAGATTTTTTGCTTTCCGATACGGCAAGGACAGTCGATTAACTGTATACGAGACGTTCATATAACTTTGCGGCGTTCTACACAATTTATCTCTTTGTCGCTTCAATTGAATTGGCCAGTTGACGAAGCGGGTAAAGTGATTATTATTTTTCCTATCTGCGTCAGACCGTTGATTTCGACATCGATAAAGGCCCATGGAAAATTGTTAATTTTGTTCATCTCATCGAGCGACGCTTCAGCTAAGCAATCTGCCTGCGACGCTTGACTTAAATCATTGCTTCTTTCTTCAAATGTCCAAACTATTGTGCCAATATCCGAACTCGTAAAGGCTTTTCCAGTTACGAATCGGCGGCCGTAATACTTAAATACGGTCTCGGCGTAGGCGTAAAATACAACAATGATAAAGTTTCTTCCGGACGTCATAACGCGGTGACGTCATGCGCTCGTCGATCGCGGCCACCCGATACGATCCGCGCGTCCAGTTTGATCCAGTCAAAGGCAATTGGCGACGGAAAGGACTCCCGACGACAAGTAAGGGCTGACGCAACTTGCTCGCTTGAGCGCGGAGGGACTAACCTCGCACAGGCGTTTAGTTTGATTCGATTTCATCGCGCTGGGGATTGGCGTCGGCTCCGGCGCCAGGACGAACCAGTAACCGGTGCAACAGGGTATGGCGGGTCCAGCGAAATGGCCGAGTTGGGGGAATGAGTGCAATCAGTTCGAACTACAACGATCGCGAACTCGAAGCGCTTCGCACGGCGCACGAGCCCTGCATGGACGAAATCCTCGCCTCGATCCGAAGCATCATCGCGGACGAAAAGTCGTCGTTGAAGGCGGATTCGCTTCGGGCCGCCCCGCAGCGGCCGCCGGCTGCTGCGTCCGGACCTCAAATCATCCACTCGAAAGGCGCCCCGGAGCCTCAGCGCGAAGACGCTCCCACGCCTGAGCCGACCACCCCGAAGGTGGTCTGGAGCCAGCCGGAGCCGGCGAGTTCCGCCGCCGCTGCCGAAACGCCGCGAGAAGAACGGCGCGACGGAGCGCCATTGCTTTCCCCCGCGACCGAAGAGGCGGTGGCTTCGGCATTCGACGCCCTTTCCGCAACTTTTGCCGCCCGGAACGCCCAAGTCGCCGACGGGCTGATCCGGGAACTCCTGCCGCCGATGCTGAAAGCCTGGCTCGACGAGAACCTTCCGGGCATCGTCGAGCGGCTCGTGCGTGCCGAAATCGAGCGCGTCGGCCGCGCGACCCCGCTAATCGGCGCATTCCTTCGATCCCGCGTTGACTCTGCCGCGCCGCGAAGCGCCTAGCGGTGGGCGGCTGAAGAAATCGGCTTTCGCCTTGCCGGCACAGCTAGAAATCAGCGCCGACTACGCGCTCGCCCTCAAAGGCGATCAGACGAGCCTGCACGCGAACGCCGCGCTTTTCTTCGCCGACCCCGTCTGCGCTGCGACCTGCGCGAGGCTGAGACCGACGCCGGCCACAGCCGGATCGAAGAGCGTCTGCGCCGCGCCGCCAACGCAGGCTCGCTCGTCGAGCGCCACCCCGGGCGAGGTCTCGGCATGAGCTTTTTCGTTGGCTTCGAAGAATCCGGAGGATAGTGGTGGGGGAGGTAGGACTCGAACCTACGAAGGCTTAGCCAGCGGATTTACAGTCTTCTACTATATATTGAAATTATTTGATAAATCGCATTCATGTTGCGTCCGTGTTGCAAAGGGAAAATAGCGAATTGCTCATGTCGCGTGAATATCCCGTTAGGCCAACAGCGACCGCTCGGCCGCAGCCAATTCGGCGGAATCGTCGCCGCGCGGGAACAGGTGGCCGTAGACGTCCATCGTCATCATGATCGACGAATGGCCGAGCCGCTCCTGAACCACCTTCGGCGGCAACTCTAGTCCGCCATCGGCGCGCCGGTTGATGCACCACGATGCATAGAAGTGGCGCAGCGCATGAAGGCCGGGATACTTCGCCCGTTCGGCGGGCTTGCCGTCCTTGCCCTTCCCCTTGATCGTCACGCCTGCGGCAATCTGAGTCGGCGCGAGCCCGCGCTCGACGATGTTCTTGATGATGCTCGACCAAGCCGCCGCTTGACGGGAACACAAGCCCTTTCTCGCTCTTGGGGCACGCAAGCTTCCACTCCCTCAGGGTATTCAAGACCATCGGCGTCAAGGGAACGGTGCGCTCGCCGGCCTCAGACTTCGGCTTCCCGATCGTGCTGTAGCGATCGGCGCGCTGGCGGACGTGAAGCTCGCGCTTCTCGAAGTCGACGTCCTCCCAGCGCAGGCCGCGGAGTTCGGAAGCGCGCAAGCCGGTGAAGATCGCCGTCAAGAGTACCGGCCGCCAGCGGCCCTCAGCGGCCCCTACAATGGCCTTGATCTCTTCGCGCGTCGGAATGTCGACGCCAACCTTGAGCTTGCCTCTCTGGCGACGCTCGGCCTGCCGCTCGGTGCCCCGGCGACGCGTCTTTCGAAGGTCGCGCACGACGTTGCGCGAGACGAGGCCGCGCTCCTGCGCGTCGCTCAACAGCGAAGAAAGCGAAACGCGAATCTTGCGGATCATCGCTTGCGTGCGCGGCTGCGGCTCAGCGCCCGCCGGCATATCGCCGCGCGCAAGCTTGTCCTCGAATTCGCGAACCATCGGCGCCGAGAGTTGGGAAAGCTTCACGTTGCCGAGATAGGGCTCGATATGGAGCCGCAAGTGCTGGCGATAGGCCGCCGTCGTCGCGCGCTCTAAGGCCCGCGCGCCTCGCCTGTCTCAATCCAAAGCTTGCCCGCCTCCGCTATCGTTATGCTGGCGCTGTCCGCTGTGTGGACGCCTGCCCGGATCTCGACGTTGGCCGTGGCCGCGAATGCTGTCGCATCCTTTTTCTTTGCGAAGGACTTCAGACGGCGTTTCCGGCCTTGGTCGACATAGTCGACAACCCACGCCTCTTTCTCGACGCCGTCTGAGGTTTTCCAGATTTGCTTGCGGACTGACATTTGCGGCGGCTCCTTCTCGGTTCCAGCCGCTACACTATGTTGCAAAACAATCCGCTGGTCAAGAGCGCCGACGCTTCTCCGAGACTCCTTTATCTGGGCGGTGTGCGCGCGGCTGTCATCAAGGAAGGGGAGCGCGAGACGGCGGCGCGGCGGGCTGACCGGCTGTCAATGATGTCTAGGACGAAATGGGTTCGGCGGTGGAGGCCTTCCAAAATCAAGACAAAGTCTTTGAAATCGCCCAAAACTCGCAGCGCCCCTCGTCATCGATAATTGGCACGGTAAAAGGATAACCACCCGGCGGCTTATGCCACCATTCGGCAGTGTTAAGACGGCCTTTGCCCGGCAAAGGTTCGCAGCCGTGGCGTCGCAATTTCGCCTCCCAAACCTCTCTGTCTAGGAGGCGATTGGCTATCATTTAAGGAGATTTTCTACGGGGCGTGGTAGGCCACGTATTCCTTTTCACAAATGTGCGCAGCGGGAATTTCTATATCAGAATCATCATCGTCGGCAAATTGTGAAACGGCCCTCAGAGGCTGTGCGATTATTTTCATCCCCCACATGGCCGACAGGATCGTTTCGATCGCGGGTCGAACGTCGGCCAACAGAAGCTCTGAGTTTTGATGCGACAGAACGAACCCTGGCACGTCAGCGCTGTAGGCGCGGAGTCCTCCTCCGGGCCTATGTTCGATCGTCACCCTGATCTTCGCGAATTGCTCCGCTTGGCCGGGACTTTTCATGACACTCGCTATCCCTTAAAAAGGCATTGTACTCTGAGCGGTATCATAACGCCAATAAATATTCGTTAATCACACGAATCACGCGGGGACTCTTTAAGGTCGACCGTTTCTCAGTCATTGTCAAGGCTGCAACGCAAAAAGCGTCCACTTGTCCTCCGAGATGCCCCGTAGTCACCGGACTGGCCGGCGCACGCCGTGAGCATGCGCGTGCTCGACGCTGACGGCGCAATGTCTATTAGAGTATCCGACGAGTACCCGTACGCAATATTGTTGCCAATTCGGGAACTTGATCGGGTGCCGGAATTCGCTCTAGTAAATCATTGGAAATGAACGGCTTTATGAGTTTCCCGGACACAAAAAGCTCAAGTCGACTTATACCCCCCGTCATCGCCACACCACGAGCGATAGTCAGGCTATCGAGCATTCTATTAGTTGCAATTACTCTGGAGTTGTCGTCCAGGACGTAGCATGGGACCTCTATATCAGCGATCCTGATCGGCTTATCGGGAGAGCCACCCGATCCTCAACCTCGCCGGTCAGAATATCGACCATGAGCTTGGCGAGTTGGTTTGTGTCCCCGGGGACGCTTCTCGCCTTTAGGGCCAGTTGGCATTAAGTCATCCGTCCTTTGAGATTGCGGCAATATGGCTTGAGTTACCTAGAGCTACAACGGTCTTATCGCGCAAGGTCGCCATATCCAAGCCTCCGTCAATTTCGGCAAGGTGGAAAATGAACCTCGCGACAACTGCGCGTTTGGTTTCGTCGCTCGGCCCAATCCCAAGGATGGCTACCGCGTCTTCGAAGGCTTTTCCCATGCTCGCCACAGCATCTGGGCCAAAGCTGGCCCCCGAGGTCGGAAGGTAAGCCGTGATTGGCATCTCCGCTGCTCCCATGCTTTAAGGCCAAGCATAGCTGGGAGTTCGTGGCTGCGCGAGGAATTGTCAAGCCTTCAATTTCAGACTGACCCACTACCCGGCGGCTCTGCGTCTTTGGCAATGGGAAAGCCGAACGCGGGATGCGCCGTCCCGTTCCCCGCGCCCGGCTGCCCCCTGGCGGCTCGGGCATCGCGTCCGGGCCGCCTTGCTGTTGCTGGGCTCCGTGCCTATCGCCCTCCTGGGTGACGACGAAATTGGATTTGCGCGGCAGCGGCGGCCGGCGCGTGTGCGGGCCACACCAATGACGGCCGCCGAATCCAACCTCGTCGTCACCCACACGCTAATCCACTTTGGCGCAGCACACCAGAGAGACGCGGCGCGCGCCAAACGAAACGGCCGCCGAGTTGCCCCGACGGCCGTGAGTGCACGCGCTGGACGAGTCGAGCGAAGACCGGAGATCGAAGCAAGATCGCCATGTACCCCCCGCTGTCCTCCGGAATGGAGCCTTCGTCCCAGCGGACGAGATATTGGACCACCGCCCGCATTCCGGCGAGCGTCGTTGGCGGAGTTGACATCAGCTCTTCGTCGGCAGCTTTGAACGCGTCCCATTCTGCTGGTACGATCTTTGGTCCGTCCAAGGCTTTCCAGGAGATGCGGCGATAGATGTCCCAAGATGCCTTGTGCCGCTCGATCACCGCGAAGATCGGATCGAGGGGCTCGGCAATCGAGAGGGCGGGAAGCGCCAGCGCGGGAACGCTGGCCAGGGCGCCGAGCGCGGCGCGGCGGGAGTGGGTGACGATCTCAGACATTGGCGGGCTCCTTGTCGGGCGCGGCGTCGATCGTCGCTAGGTAGACCTCGTGCAACTCGTCGGCCAGCCGGGAGGCCATGCTGGCCGCAAACCCCAAACGCTCGAGTTCGTCTCACCGCCATCTCACTCGCGATGCGAGCGTCATCATCTTGTTTCTTAAGCTCAAAATCACAAACGAACTCCGCGGAAATCGAAGACATATATTTGACGATCGCGGATTTTTTCCTCGAGATCGAAGTAGGCGTGGCGCCAATACTCATCGGGTTTGGCTTCAGGCATAGGTCGGGCGTTTGCCCGAACGGTGGCGTTCGGCATTGTGGATAATCCTCCAATCGAACTTGGGTCGTGCTATCAACATTTAAGTTGATATGCGTTGGCGCATGCCATGTCAAGCAGAAATGCATAGGTTGACGAATTGATTTCGGCCAGTGCCGCGCTGCGCGCGCCTCGTTGGATTGGTCTCAGGCCGAGCTCGCGACGGCGGCTAACGTTGGCGGTTGCAACGATTGTCGATTTTGAGCGCGGCCGGGCGTCATGTCTCGCAGACAGCCGCTTGAGGCCCTCCGCGCCGCCCTCGAGGCCGCCGGCGTCGAGTTCACCAACGGCGATCAGCCGGGCGTGAGGATGAGGAAGGGGCCATAGCGGGGCCCGTTTTTGAATATATGGCGGCGGATCCCGCCACACTTGCCAAAAACTGCCTCAGATGCTTGAAGTAACCGCCAGTGACCGCGTTGCCGGTTTCGACAGGGGAAATTCATGAAAAAAGCTCTTGCGGCTACTGCGATAGGACTGTCCGGGCTCGCCGCCGTTCCGGCCCAGGCGATGCAGATCGCGCCGCTATCAGCCTCTGCGCCCTATGTCACGTTGGTCGCCGGGGGCTGCGGCATTGGCTTTCATCGAGGACCATACGGGGGCTGTCGTCCGAATGGCTATGGCTATGGCGGGGGTGGTGTTGTGGTCGGCGTGCCGGGTTATAGATATGGCTATCATGGCGGCTATGGGTATGGCTATCACGGCGGCTATCGCTACGGTGGTGGCGGCGGCTATCACTATGGCCCTCACGGCGGCTATCACTACCACTACCATTACTGAGACCACGAAACGAAACCTGCTCAACCGCCCTTGAAGCGCCGAACTTGGCAGCCGGCCTTGACCGGCTAGTTCGGTCGAAGTCTTCGCCAATCGCGCCTTTCGGCGCGGTTTGGGAGGGTTGCCGCATTCCTCGCTCGCGCCTCTGCCGTTTTCTCAATTGCATATTTGAACAGCGGCGAATTGCCTCTCCCGGGAGGGTCAACTCTCGCCGGATACCGTGTCACGCACCAAGTCTCCTCGAGGACTTGAACGCGAGCAATGACGAGTAAACACCATGCTGGCGTATCCGGTCAGCCGCCGGCGGACGGGATATTGGCAACGTCGGTAGACGGCGTCGGAACATTCTGATCAGCAATCGAGCCGCGTGATTTTGCCGATTCTACCAGTGCCTTCGCTAGGCCCATTACAGGAACTGTCAAGAACGCCGCCCCTAACCACGGCTGCCCCATCGCGCCGATAACGCCTGCAGCGGCGAGCGCAATTATCCCCGCCCAGAAGCCGAGCCACTGGCCTCTGCCAGTATCTTGATGTAGATACCTCATAGCTTGCGCGCTTTGTTCTATTTGCGCAGCTTGCATCCTTTCCGCCATCAAAAGGATGCGATCAATACGCCCCCGGTTGGACTTTTTCGTAGCGCTCAACCGCCTCGGGAGGGGGGTAAGGCCCCTGCCAAAAGGATTGTTGCGTCATCATTCCAGAGATTTGCGCGGGAAGCCATCCGGGAACCGCCTGTCCGAGGATCGAGGGACGGCCAATTCCCCGGATACGCTGTTGCTCGCATGGCCTGAGCCAGTACCTGCGCTAGAACTTGTGGCGGCTGAATCGCGGTTTGCGGATCACCAGCCTGTGCTTGCGTAGGAGTCGCATTAGGAGTGTGGGAACTCGAAGGAGAGTTGGTCTTCTTCGGCGATTCTGGTGGAGAATTGCTCGACATAATCTGCTTCTGCCATGGCTCGGCTCAAAAGGATGCCAACCAACGCGAACGAGTCCGCGAAAGTCGATCAGCAATTAGCGGGCGATAAGACGGGATGGGCGAATACAGTGAGGCGGGCGCCGCCAAGCCGGTCCAAAAAGCGGTGAGGAACACAGAACTCCTGTTCATAGCCGTCCCTCCGAAGCAAGCGGATTGTTCATATATCGCCATTCGTTGTGTATCCGTAAACCCCCAACCGCCCCGACCCCGTGTGAACAAACGCGGAAGGCGGCGGTTTGTCTCGAGCGCCGGCCCGAGCCGGGCCAGCGCCATGCACCCCTCTGCCTATCGCCGCCGCCGGTCCTCGTCTTCCTCATGGGCAAACTCTTTCACGAATTCCTTGGCTTCCTTTCCCGACCTCTTTGATAAGATGCCAAATATGGCGCAATTCAGCCAAGTCACCCGCCGCGACTGCCTTGGCTATATCGCGAAGCACCTTCTCTACTGCTGGCCTGGCGGCCTCGATTGACGGGCCTAGGACCGGGCGCGGCGGCACGCGCGACGTTCCCCACTCATGCCAGACCATCTTGGGGTTGTCGGAGCCGACATAGCCCTGATGCTCATCCGCATTCCACTCAATCGAAGCGCGTAGTTCGCCAGTCTCGAACAGCGGGCTGTCGCCGGTCGCCTTCCGGGCGATCGTCGTCGGCTGCAGGGGCGGCCACCCGTACGTGTAAGTCCCTATGACCAGCCGGCACTGCTCCGCGAGGAGCGCGCACGCTTGCGCAACCGACGCTTCGTGCGCCAGCCTTAGCTCGCTCTCCACGACCGCCATGCGCATCGCCAGCCCAAGCAAATCCATCGCTATGCTCTTCCGCGCCCCGTAGCCTCGAGTGCGGCGACACGCTCTCGGACCACCTCCGCGAAGGCGTAGCCGAGGCCGCAAGCTGGATGTGACTTCCGCGGCCAAGCGTTGCCAGATGCCCGGCCATGGTCTGCGCTAGCTCCGCGATTCCGGCCTCGAGCGCGTCGTCCGACAGGCCCGACAGGGAGAGCGCCGCCATGTCGATTGTGTCGGGCGCCGCCTTGGCGCGGACGAAAGCTTTGATCTCGTCGAGCGCGGCCTGTCTGTCGCTGAGGCGCTTCATTGCTGCCGATTCCCGATTTGAGGAGTGTGTATGGCGACCGGCGAGGAAGCGGTCGCCATACACCGCGCCCGTTACGAAGCCACGGTGTGCTTGGCTTTTCGGCGCCTACAGTGCCGCCGAAACTCTTACGCCGAATGCAGCGCGGCCCGCGCGGCCTGCCTCTCCCTACGAGCCAAATCGGGGAACATCCGGTACGCTTTGGCAAAAGCCCCTTCAGGCGTCAGACGGGGATCGGACGCGCGTAGCTCGGTCGCCCTGGTCGCGAAGCTCGGACAAGCGCATCGTCACGCTTGCCGATCTCGGCCGCCAGAGGCGCTTTGCCATTGGACTGACGATGATTGACCGTGCTCCGCATTACGGGCGGCGCTCATTTCCGCGTCAAAGTCTGCGCGCGCCATCCGAAACGCCTTGCTCCCGTTGATGATCTGGTAAATCTCGCGATCGCTAAGGTACGGGTTGAGACGCCGCTCATGGTCGACCATTCGCTTGATGTCCTCGTCGCTGAGCGAGTTCATCACGTCCGGTTCGGTGCGGGCGACACGGAATGCCAGATATTCGGCGCGCGGCTGGCTCGCCGTTCTGCTTTCATGGCAACGCGGTTGGCCGGGTCGCAATAGACCTTGGCGAAGGCCTGCTCTTTACTTAACTCGGGCTGGCTCTTCCGTAACGCCTCGGCGGCGCCTTCGAGCGCGAGCATCGCCAGCGCGCCAAGATCAATATTGCGATAATCAGTTGAAGTATTCATTTTGTATGTTCCTTTGGTTGGTGGGCGCGACCGGTGTATCGTCGCGCTTCTGAAGCAAGACTCTCGCGTGCGCTTGCGCGGGACGATCGACCGCGCTGATCTCGTCTATCCTGAAGGCGCGCATGATCCTGCGGCGCGGCGCCCAGCCGAGCGCGGTTGGCGCGTGGACGCCGGCGTGGTCGTGACGTCCTTGAACATGAGCGCCATCACGCAGTCTCCGACTTGTTGGCGAGGATTGTCATCGGACGCGGCTTTAGGTCAGGTCGAAATCGACGACGAGCGTCGCCGCGCCGGTTGCCGACGCCGTTCCGGTCTGGACCAGACGAATCCAGAGATTCGGCGCACCCGTCGGCATCGACAGAAACGCTGCGGCGCAAGCGGCAGAGGTCGCGGGCGTCAGAATGACGATGCCCGCCGCCTTGATGGAGGTCTGCGCGACATAGGAATTATCGCCGGCCGATGTGCCAATCTCGATTTTGCAGTCCGTCGCAGCGCCGTAAGCCGTCGTCGTATAGACCGTCATGCTGGCGATGCGCGCGCCCGGCGGAATGGACATGGTGAAATCTGTGTTCGCCGTCGCCGTCACGGGGAGTGCAAGCGCAATGCCGCCGCCAACGCCGAAGCGAAGGCCGCTGTCTGCGTCAACAATCCCGTTGAGACCCGATGTTCCCGCAGGGTCAAGCCAGAGTTGCGCCACCTTGATCTTGCCATTGTAGCGGGCGAGAAATCCAGTCGTCATGATCGTAACCCCTTAATCTTGATTGGTTAGTTGCCTCTTGAACGAGAGCGCGCTATTCACGCAGCCTCCGCCTTGTCGCCGAGAATCTTCCCGGCCGAGAGCCTTATCGATACCGCGAAGCCGTCGGCGATTTCCGCGAATGTCGTCCTTTCCCCAGGGGCCAGGTGCCGCAATCTCAACGTTCCGGGTGCAGGCTGGCCATTCTGAAGCGTTCGGCCGCTCGGCTGGAACATGAGCCCGCTGAAGAAGGGCCGCTCGACCATTGCCTTGAAGTTCGCGAGGGCCGGATACTTCCAGCCGATCTGATAGTTCAGCTCGCTCAGGTCATCCTCGAGGCCCTCGGCCTCCTTCGCCAACGCCAGCAATGCCTCGTCGAGCCTGCGTCCACGCTGCTCAATACTTTCGGCCAGCACAACTTCTACAGTGTACGGACCGAACACTTCGGGAACTCCTCGTCAGCCTCTTCTCCGCCTCCGGGGACATGCGCCCAGGAAGGTCCGTTTCCATAACTTCGTGCTGCCTATTCCGGGGAAAGCGACGGCCGGGATGAGCCGGGCCTTCCTGTGACCGAGAGAACGGATTCCCGGGACGCCTCGCCGCGGGGGCCGGAGGGCCCGTCCTCCGGATCGAAGAGCGAGGAGAGGGAGCGGACGGGTGGGTTTTCTTCGGCTTGACCGGGGAGGCGCTTCGGGGCAGAATGCCGAACGAAAGTCGTTCGCCCGCGGCCGACCGCCCGGAGGGGGGCCGACGGCGACGGGCATCTGGCGTTTCCCTCGTCCCGGATTCGGGGGGCCCGGCGCAGGACTTCCCCGGCTCCGGAAATCGCGTTTCCGGTCTGACGATCGAGGGCCGCCCCGGCGGCCGGTGAAAAAGGAGTTGAACCGATGGTCGTCTCGTCTCGCGCGGTCGCGGCGTTGGGGCTCGGCCTGCGTCGGGCTCGGGTCGCCTGGTCGGCCCGGCGCTCGGCCCAGCAGCCACAGGACGCGACCGTCCGCAAGGCGGCGCACCCAGGCCCCGCCGCGGCCGCCGGCCGCCGGCCAAGCCCGCCGGCCCGCCGTCATCGGCACCGTCGACATCGAGGCCGTCTTCAAGGGCTACGACAAGGTCAAGACCCAGCAGGAAGAGTTCAAGGCCGCCGCGCATGGCCAAGCACAACGAGCTGATGAAGTTCCAGACCGAGGCCCAGGAAGAAGCGCCAGAAGCTCCCGAAGCTGACCCCCAACAGCGTCGACGCCAAGAAGTGCGAGGACCGGATCACCCAGCTCAAGGCCCAGCTCGAAGCCGGCCGCGAGCAGGCCCAGCGCGACTTCGCCGCTGCGCGAGTCGGAGATGCTGGCCACCCTGTACAAGGAGGTCCAGGAGATGGTCGGCTGGATCGCCCAGTACAAGAAGATGACCTACGTCGTCCAGGTCTCCAACGAGCCGGTCTCGGGCTCGAACCCGAACTCGGTGATGGCCGCGATGGCCAAGACCGTCGTCTACGCCGACGCCCGGAACGACATCACCAAGGACGTCGTCTACAACCTGAACAAGCGCGTACAAGGCCGGCCGGCGGCGTCGGCCCCGAAGGCCGCCGGCCCCGGCGCCGCGGCCGACCAGCCCGGCGGGCAACTGACCCCGGCGGCCGATCCGATCCCTGACCGGGTCGGCAGCGGCCGGACGCCGGGCCTGCCGACCCGGACGGGCCCGGACCGCGGCCGCGGCCGCGGCCGGCTCGCGGCCCGCATCCCGACTCACCCTCACCGCCATCAAGGACGATGGAGTCGGCACGGATGCTCACCGCGAGGCGCCTGCAGCGCACGATCGCCCGCGAAACGGAAGTCCGCGGGGTCGGGTTCTTCCAGGGTCGCGACGTCGCCATGCGGTTCCGGCCCGCCGGGGCCGACACCGGCATCGTCTTCGTCCGCACCGACCTGCCCGGTCACCCGGCGGTCCGGGCCCACATCGGCAACGTCATCCCCCGCCAGCGGCGGACGACCATCGAGCACGGGCGAGGCCGTCGTCGAGATGGTCGAGCACGTCATGGCCGCCCTGGCCGGGCTCCGGGTCGACAACTGCCGGTCGAGATCGACGCCCCCGAGACGCCCGGCTGCGACGGGTCGAGCCGCGCCTTCGTCGAGGCCCTCGCCGCCGCCGGGCATCGTCGAGCTGGACCGCCCTCGCGACGTCCTGGTCATCGACCGGCCGGTCACCGTCCGCGAGGGGCAGGCGGTCCTCACGGCGCATCCCGGCGACCGACCGGCTACGGTCCTCGCCTACCAGCTCGACTACGGCGCGGACGCCCGATCGGCGCCAGAGCCTGTTCGTCGACGTCACGCCCGAGTCGTTCGCGCGACGAACTGGCCGCCTGCCGGACGTTCCTGCTCGAGGCCGAGGCCGACGCCCTGCGGCAGGCGGGGATCGGCGCGCGGACGACCGAGTCGACCTGCTCATCTTCGGCGGCGACGGGCCGATCGGCAACACGCTGCGGTTCCCCGACGAGTGCGTCCGGCACAAGATCCTCGACATGGTCGGCGACCTCGCGCTGCTCGAGCATGGACATCGTCGGCGCGGGTCGGTCGCCGACCGCTCGGGCCACCAGCTCAACGCCGCGCTGGTCCGCGCCCTGGCCGCGACGCTCGACGCCGACCGTTCCGCCGCCTGAACGGAGTGGCAACGCGCTAACAGGAAACGGCAGGGCAGGGCGAGGCGGTGTCGGATCCGGGACGGATTCGAGTCGCGCCGATGCGGCCCACGTGGCGTCACGGACGACGCCGACATACCCCTCAGGGATTCGAGGAAGCTCCCGAATGGCCACCCTCATCGCCGACACCGCCTGCGTCGACCCCCGGGCCGAGATCGCCGACGACGTCGAGATCGGCCCGTACTGCGTCATCGGCCCCGACGTCACGGATCGGCCGGGGCACCCGGCTGATCGGCCACGTCTGCGTCTACGGGCGTGACGACCGATCGGCGAGTACAACGTCATCAGCCCGTTCGCCGTCATCGGCGGCGACCCGCAGGACGTCTCCTACCAGGGGACGCCCGACCCGCGTCGAGATCGGCGACCACAACATCATCCGCGAGGGCGTCACGATCAACCGCGCCACCGAGAAGGAAGACGGCGTCACCCGGGTCGGCAGCCACAACTTCCTGATGGCCGACGTCGCACGTCGCCCACGACTGCAAGCTCGGCGACCGGATCACGATCGCCAACGGCTCGATGCTCGGCGGCCACGTCCACGTCGAGTCGCACGCGAGCATCTCCGGCGGCGTCGGCGGTCCACCACTACGTCTACGATCGGCGGCTACAGCTTCGTCGGCGGCCAGTCGCGGATCTACCACGACGTGCCCCGCGTACATGCTCGTCGACGGCAACCCGTCGAAGGTCCGCTGCATCAACGTCGTCGGCCTGAAGCGCAACGGCATCAGCGCCGAGGGGATCGACGTCGCTGCACGAGGCCCACCGCCTGATCTACCGCGCCAAGATGAACGCCCGGCACGCGGCCGAGATCCTCGAGTCGCACGGCCACCTCACGCCCGAGGTCGCAGAGCCTCCTCGAGTTCATCGAGGCGCAGCAGGACGGCAAGCACGGCCGGGCCCGCGAGACGCTGGAGGAAGGCGTCATGACGACCGGTTGCGAGTCGGCGTCGTCGGCGTCGGGCACCTGGGCCAGCATCACGCCCGGATCCTCGCCGGCGATGCCCGGGCGTCGAGCTCGTCGGCGTCGCCGACGCCCGGCCCGAGCAGGCCCGCGCCGTCGCCGAGCGGGTCGGCACCGCGCGCCTTCGACGACTACCGCGAGCTGCTCGACCGGGTCGACGCCGTCTCCGTCGCCGTGCCGACCGTCCTCCACCGCGAGGTCGCCGGCGCCTTCCTCGACCGCGGGCATCGCCGACGCTGGTCGAGAAGCCGCTGGCCGCCTCGCTCGCCGAGGCCGAGGCAGCTCGTCGCCCTGGCCCGGCGCACGCGGCGCGTCGCTCCAGGTCGGCCACATCGAGCGGTTCAACCCGGCCCTCTCGGCGCTCGACGGCCTGCCGCTCCGGCCCAAGTACATCGCCGCCGAGCGGCTCTCGACCTACACCTTCCGGTCGACCGACATCGGCGTCGTGCTCGACCTGATGATCCACGACATCGACCTGGTCCTCTCGCTGGTCGCCGCGCCGGTGCGGTCGGTCGCGGCCGTCGGCGTGAGCGTCTTCGGCGGCCACGAGGACATGGCCAACGCCCGGATCGAGTTCGAGGACGGCTGCGTCGCCAACCTGACCGCCAGCCGGGCGAGCTTCCAGGCCGTCCGCAAGATGCGGCTCTACGGCCCCGAGGGGTACGCCTCGCTCGACTTCGCCACCAAGCAAGGCGACGCTCGTCCGCCCCTCCGACCGGCTCCGCCGCGGCGAGATCGACCTCGACGGCCTCGACCTGACCCAGCCGGCCGGCGATCAAGGAGCACGTCTTCGGCAAGATCCTCCGGGTCGAT
>CAWGBJ010000023.1:0-327200 GCA_963820795.1 uncultured Alphaproteobacteria bacterium | reverse complement strand
GTCTTCGCCAAACGTCCTTTCGCCGGCCCCTCACAGATCCTCGATTATCTCGGTCGCTACACGCATCGCGTCGCCATCGCCAACGGCCGTCTTCTCGATTGCCAGAATCGCTGCGTCAGCTTTCGGTGGAACGATTATCGCGCCCAAAACAAGTCCAAGGCGATGACGTTGGACGCCAACGAGTTCATGCGCCGCTTTCTCATGCACGTCTTGCCCAAGGGCTTCCGCCGCATTCGCCACTTCGGCTTCCTCGCCAACGCTTGCTGCGTCCAAAAGCTCGCTCGAATTCGCACCGCGCTCGACGTTCCCAATCCCGAGCCACGCGTCAAACCCAAAGACTACCGCGAGCGTTATGCGCTGCTCACCGGCAAGCGCCCCGACATTTGCCCTTGTTGCGGCGGTCGCATGGTCGACATGGATTCACGGCCGCCCCGTTCGCCCCCACGTCCAAAGCCACGATGTGACAGCTCATGACGCCAAGCTCGCCAACCATGTCTTCGCGTCCAACCAGCGTTGACATGCGCGCGATCCAGCGTTGCACGTCGGCAAGCTCGCGCATTGTTGACCGCCGACGACAATGTCGGCCCATAAACCCAGCAAAGATCGTCGTCGAGCATCCAAGCTTCGCGACTATCGCGCTGCGAACCTTCTCAAGAGTGTCGCCCACGCCCGCGCCGCCCGCTGCGAGCGCCGCGCTCAACGCACCTCACGAACGACCAACGCCCATAGGTCGCGGCTAACGACCCCGCAGCTTCGTTCAATCCGGCTTCAAATAGGTCCCGCTTCATCACCCGCGGTAGGCTCTTGCGACGCGGGACCTATTTGAACCCTCAGGCATTCCGGTGATTGTGAACGGTCAATCCGTTCGATCGTGAACACCGAATCCGGTGATCATGAACACCTGCTCGCGTGGGCCTGATCGGGCTTGAGCGAGTGGACGCCAAATGATGGTGAGCTGCCACCACCGACAGTTGTTCGGTCGCATTTTCGATGGCTTGTCGTCAAGCATTCTCGTTTTCTTGTTCGGCTGGGCGGGCCGTTTTCTCGTCCCGGCCTGAACATCGCACGGGCGTCGCACGCAGCGCGGTCAAGCAAGGCCGCACCGCGGCCACCGGCGTAGCCGGCTTGGTGCTTGACCGGGGCGAGCACCGCGCCAGGCTGATCAGTCCCGGCCGTAGCCGCGGGGAGGCTCGGCGCTAGCCAGCGCATCAAGGTCCAATTCGACAATGGCCTGGAGCGCCTCTGCCGTATCCGTGTCTTTCAAACTGTCCGGCAACGTCTCAAGCCACGCCGTGTATTCGGCTTGCAGGGTGAGCAACTCGGCGACCGCGTCGCGCCAGCGCTGTGGCCGGGTGCGCGGTCGGCGGGACGCCGATAGCGGACGATGGGTGCAGGCTGTTGGGCTTGGCGACGGGCGCGGTAGCGCGCTTGCCGTTCGGCATCGCTGAGCTTGTGGTCGCCTTGGGGCAGTCGGCCTCTTGGCATGCTTGATCTCCGTGACGTCACGCAATTCAATTCAAGCGGGGTCGCTCTCGGTTGCCGTGGTGACGGCGCCGCGCTTACGCAAACTCGGCCCCTTCAGCTCGATGCGATGGGCGCGGTGGACGACGCGGTCCAGGATCGCGTCGCCGATCGTCGGGTCGCCCATGAGTTCGTGCCAGCGTTTGACGGGCACCTGGCTGGTGACCAGCAGCGAAACCCCTTCTCGTAGCGGTCATCGACGATCTCGAGCAGGTCACGCCGCTGCTCGGCGGCGAGCGGTTCGGGCCCCCAGTCGTCGATGATCAGCAGCCGGGTGCGTTCCAGCATCGCCAGCATCCGTGACAGCCTGCCCTCACCACGCGCGACGGCAAGTTCGGCAAACAGCCGAGGCGCCCGGCGATACAGCACGGAGAAGCCTTCCCGGCAGGCCTTGTGTCCCAGCGCGCAGGCCAGCCAGGACTTGCCGACCCCGGTTGGACCGCTGATCACCAAATGCTGGCTGTGGCGGATCCAGTCGCAGCCGGCGAGTTGGTGGAACAAGGCGCGATCCAGGCCGCGTGGCGCGCGGAAATCGGTGTCCTCGACCAGCGCGTTCTGGCGCAGGCGCGCTTGGCTCAGGCGTCGGCTGAGGCGCTTGTTGTCGCGCGCGGTGACCTCGCGCTCAAGTAGCAGGCCGAGCCAGTCTTCGCGCGACAGCTCGGCGGCGGCCGGGTCGAGTTGCATCTGCAGGAACGTGTCGGCCATGGCGGCCAAGCCGAGGGCGCGCAGGCGCTCGGCCAGAGGATGGATCAGCATCGTCTCTCCTTTCAATTGTAGTAGTCGGACCCACGAATGTTCTCGTGCATCAGGCTGGGTTGTTCGGGATCTGCCGGCTTGTCTTCCCGAGCGCGCTTCAGGATCGCCGCCACCGAGCTGTATGAGCGCGTGCCAAGGGCGAGCGCGCGGGCGCAGGCCCCGTCGAGCCGTTCGGCGTCGTAGCGCTGGGCTAGCCTCAGGATGCCGATGCAGGACCGGAACCCCTGCTCGGGATGCGGACGCGAGCGCAGGATGATCTCGGCCAGGGCTGCGGTGTCGTCGCCGATGGCCGCGGCTTCTCTCTGGATGCGCTCGTGCGTCCAGTCGCGGTATCGCCGATGCGAGGTCGGCATGTGCTCGGCAATCGTGGTCGGCCGGTGCGGCCGCAGGCTGCGCAGATGCGCCGCCACCAGCTTGCCGCGATGAAAGATCTCCACCGTCCTGGTGGTGACGCGCGCCTCGACCTCCTCGCGCAGCAACCGGAACGGCACCGAGTAGAAGTGTTTCTCGATCTCGACGTGATAGTCGAGACTCACCCGGCAGCGCTTCCAGGCAGCGTACTCGTAGGGCGCCGGCGGCAACGGATGCAGCGCCGGCCGATCGAGTTGCTCGAACAGAGCGCGCCGGGTAGTGCCCCATCCGCGCATCGGCCGGTCGTTCAGCTGGCCGACTAGCCCAACTTCCGCAGTTTGTGTGCGTTAAGAATTTTTCGAGCGATTTTTTGCGCTTGTAGCCGCGGGTGCCGAGAGGCGCCGCGGGGGGATAGGCGGGTTTTGCGGAGGATATTGACTGCGCAGCGTGGAAAACGCGCGTGTAGTGCCAACCGCCTGGGGTTGTCGAGGCCCGGAGATCGGTGCGAATCTGAGATCAGGATTCGCGCCGATGGATCTGCGACACACGACGGTTCGCAAGAACGGCAAGACGCACAGTTACTGGCGTCTGGTGCGCTCGGTGCGTCGCGGCCGCCGAGTGGTGCAGGAGACGGTGGCGCAGCTTGGCGAGCTCGACGGGCAGGGACGGGCGCGGGCCGGCGCTCTGGCCTTGCAGATCACGGGGCGGGAAGAGCAGTACGAGCTGTTTGAGGCGCCGCCGGGACTACGGAGCGAGCCGGTTGCGGTGCGGCTGGACCAGATTCGTCTGGAGCGCGCCCGCCGTTTTGGCGACGTTTGGCTGGGCTGGCGGCTGTGGCGCGCCCTTGCTCTCGATCGTTTCTGCGACGACCGTCTGGTCGAAGGCCGCGAGCGGGCGCCGTGGCCGGCGATCGCGGCGATCCTGGTGATTGCGCGCTTGTGCGAGCCGGCGAGCGAGCTTCACATTGCCGAGGATTGGTATCGCCGCACGGCGCTGGACGATCTTTTGGGCGTGCCGGCCGCGCGCGTCAACGATGACCGGCTGTACCGGGCGCTCGACCGTCTGCTGCCGCACAAGCAAGCCCTGGAGACCCACCTCAAGGAGCGCCTGGGAGCGTTGTTCGATCTCGACTGGCGAACCTATATCCAGCTTTCCGAAGCGGAAGCGGCCTTTCGCATCCATAAGAGCGAGCTGTCGATCCGTCCCATCTGGCATCAGCGCGAGGATCGCGTGCTGGCGCACATCCTGGTGTGCTTTCTCGCCTACGTGCTGTGGAAGACGCTGGAGCAATGGCAGAGCCGGGCTGGTCTCGGCAACAGTCCGCGCACCCTCCTCCAGGAACTCGCCGCCATCACCAGCACCGACGTCATCCTGCCGACGGCTGCGCCTCCCGGCCGCGAACTGCGATTGCGCTGCGTCGTGCGCCCCGATCGCGCCCAAGCGGTCTTGTTGGAGCGCCTCGGTCTCCGCTTGCCAGAAAAACTCCGCATGCCCCGCCCGGCGCGCACAATGTAGTGCCAACCCTTGGCGTTAACCGCTTGAAATCACTCGCGCGCACAACCGAAACTGCGGAAGTTGGGCTAGCTCACGGATCGCCTGGTTCAGTTCGGCCAGCGAGAAAAACTGGCGGTTGCGCAGGCGCGCCAGGATCCAGCGTTGCACCACCTGTACCCCGACCTCGACTTTGGCCTTGTCGCGCGGCTTGTACGGACGCGCCGGGATCACCGCGGCGCCGTAGTGCGCAGCCATGTCGGCGTAGGTGCGGTTGACCAGCGGCTCGTAGAAGCAGGCCCGCGTGATCCCGGCGCGTAGGTTGTCGCTCACGAGCTGCCGGGGAACGCCGCCGAGAAACGCCAGCATGCCGACGTGGACCGCGATCCAGTCCGGCAGCGATTGGCTCCAGACCGCCTCCGCGTAAGTGTAGCTGGATGCGCCCAACACGGCGACGAAGATCTCGGCCCGGCGTATCTCGCCGGTCGCCCCGTCGATCACCTCCATCGTGTGACCGGCGAAGTCGACGTAGACTCGCTCCCCCGCCGTGTGCACCTGGCGCAGCGTCGGCTTCAACCGGCAAACCCACTCCCGATAGAGATCGCAGAACCAGGAATAGCCGAAGCCGTCCTGGGCGCCGGGACCGGTGCGATATTCTTCCCACAGCAGCGCCAGCGTCACATTCGGCCGCCGCAGTTCCCGGTGAACCACCGCCCAGTCCGGCGCCGGCCGACGCTCGCTCGCCACCGCCCGCGGCGGCGGATACAGCAGCGTCTCGAGCTGCGCATCATCGAACTCGGCCGGCAGCGGCCAGCCCTGGCCGGCCATCCGGGACCGGCTCAGATAGCCGTTCACCGCGCCGACGCTCAGCCGCAGGCTCTGGCCGATCGCCCGCTGGCTCAGCCCCTGTCCGAACCGCAGCCGCAAAACTTCTCGTATCTTCCGCATCGACAATCTCTCGCCCGGCATCCCAGTCCCTCGCTGTTCAGCAAAGGATCGGCACTACCTCTGGTTGAAGACTGTCGGCAGCTACGGCCCCACCACGGCGGCCAAAATCCCGTTCATGATCACCGGAACCGGTGTTCATGATCGACCGGATTCGGCGTTCAAGATCAACTGGACTGGCTGTTCACGATCAAACGGAATCGGTGTTCACGATCAAACGGAATCGGTGTTCACGATCGACCGGAACACGCAGCGGCGCCGCGGTCGATCGGCTTTCGCGCCCGCTCGATGCGGCGTTGCAGGCTCGCCAGGGCGGTCTCGACGCGCTCGCAAAAGCGCGCGTGCATCGCCTGTTCCTTCTGCCGTCGCTCGGCCGAGCGCACCAAGAGGAACGTCTCGCTCCCGTCCGGACCGGCGCAGACCTTGGCTTCGACCCCGTCGCGCACCTGCCGCCAGTCCCGCCGATCGGCAAGCGCGCCGGCGAACGTCTTCAGCTCGCTCTTGCTCGCGCCGATTAAATAGCGCCGTTGGCTGGCCCGCAGCCAGGCGATGTTCTCGGCGCTCGCCATGCCGCGGTCCATCACCCACACGCGGCGCGCCTGACCATAGCGGCGCTCCATCGTGGTGACGATCTCCTCCACAGTCGTCACGTCGGTGCGATTGCCGGCGAACACCTCGTAGCCGAGCGGCACCCCGTCCCGCGTCACCACCAAGCCGATGCAGACCTGCTTGCAGTCTCCCCGATGGTCGCGGCTGTAGCCGCGGCGGGCGAGCCCGTTGCCCTCGGCCTGGCCCTCGAAATACGTGCTCGTCACATCATACAGCAACAGCTCATAGTCGAGATCGAACAACGCTCCCAGGCGCTCCTTGAGGTGGGTCTCCAGGGCTTGCTTGTGCGGCAGCAGACGGTCGAGCGCCCGGTACAGCCGGTCATCGTTGACGCGCGCGGCCGGCACGCCCAAAAGATCGTCCAGCGCCGTGCGGCGATACCAATCCTCGGCAATGTGAAGCTCGCTCGCCGGCTCGCACAAGCGCGCAATCACCAGGATCGCCGCGATCGCCGGCCACGGCGCCCGCTCGCGGCCTTCGACCAGACGGTCGTCGCAGAAACGATCGAGAGCAAGGGCGCGCCACAGCCGCCAGCCCAGCCACACGTCGCCAAAACGGCGGGCGCGCTCCAGGCGGATCTGGTCCAGCCGCACCGCGACCGGCTCGCTCTCGCTCCGTTGTCCCGACGGCGCCTCAAACAGCTCGTACTGCTCTTCCCGCCCCGTGATCTGCAAGGCCAGAGCGCCGGCCCGCGCCCGTCCCTGCCCGTCGAGCTCGCCAAGCTGCGCCACCGTCTCCTGCACCACTCGGCGGCCGCGACGCACCGAGCGCACCAGACGCCAGTAACTGTGCGTCTTGCCGTTCTTGCGAACCGTCGTGTGGCGCAGATACATCGGCGCGAATCCAGATTGCAGACTCGCACCGACCTCCGCGTCTCAACAACCCCCGGAGGTTGGCACTACACGCGCCTTTCCCACGCTGCCCAGCCAATATCTCCGCAAACGCGCCCATCCGCCCTCGACCCCGGGCCGCTATGGGCGCAAAACCGCTCAAAAAAAATTCTTAGGCACACAAACTGCGGAAGTTGGGCTAGCCCGACCTCGCGGATTCGCGTCGGATTTGTATTCGGTTCAAGGTTTTTGAGGAAGGCAAATCTTTGATTGCTGAAGGGTCGAGGGGGCGCGTGAAGTAAAGATCGACTGTAGTGAAGACCTACCCTATTTTCTGAGACTATCTTTTGTGTACTGTGTCGCGCCATCATGTTTCTGCGCCGACACCACTCGCAAGAAGAACGGCAAAGAGCACCGCTACTGGAGTGTCGTCGAGAATAAGCGGTTGAGCAGCGGCCGCGTCGTGCAGCGGCCGGTGCTGTATCTCGGCGAGATCAACTCCTCACAGGAACGGGCCTGGCGCAAGTCGATCGAAGTGCTCGACGAGAGAGCCTCGACCCAGCCGCGGACATCGGCCCTTTCCCCGAGGAACGCTGCGAGACGGTGGCGCCGACGATCAGCCTCGTCCGCCTACGGCTCGCGCATCGAACTTCGCCGACCACGCCAGTGGGGCGCCTGCTGGCTGGCCTTGAAGCTGTGGCAAGAGCTACGGCTTGAACGAGTTCTTCGCCGCACGCCTGCCGGCGAGCCGCAAAGGCACGCGCTGGGATCAGATGCCGTTCGTCCTCGTCGCCTACCGGCTGATTGCGCCCGGCAGCGAATGGTTCCTGCACCGCGAGTGGTTCGGAAAGAGCGCGCTCGCCGACCTGCTCGGCGCCGACTTCAGCCTTGCCGAAGCGCACAAGCTCTATGCCTGCCACGACCTTCTGCTCGTCCACAAGCAGGCGCTCTTCACCCATCTTGCGAGCGCTGGCGCGATCTCTTCAACGCCCGCTTCGACGTGCTGCTCTACGATCTGACCAGCACCTATTTCGAATCCGATCCGCCCGGGACGAGGCCGACAAGCGCCGCTTCGGCTACAGCCGCGACAAGCGTTCCGACTGTGTCCAAGTCGTCATCGCCCTGGTGGTGACGCCGGAAGGCCTGCCGCTGGCCTACGAAGTGATGGCCGGCAACACCGCCGACAACACCACGCTGCGCGGCTTCCTGGCCAAGATCGAGGCGCAATACGGCAAGGCCCGGCGCATCTGGGTGATGGACCGCGGCATTCCCACCGAAGCCGTGCTCGCCGAGATGCGCGCGATCCGACCCGCCGGTGCAATATCTGGTCGGCACGCCGAAAGGGCGGCTTGAGCCGGCTCGAGCGCGATCTCCTCGACAAGCCCTGGCGCGAGGCCAGACCCGGCGTGCGGGTCAAGCTCGTGCCGCAGGCGAGTGAGGTCTACGTCCTGGCCCACAGCGCCGACCGCACGCCAAGGAGCGCGGCATGCGCCGCCGCCAGCTCAAATGGCTGTGGGCGCGGCTCAAGCAGCTCAAGGCGATGACGCTCACCCGCGAGGCGCTGCTCCTGAAGCTCGGCGCAGCCCGCCAGAAGGCGCCGGCCGCCTGGCGCCTCGATCGATGTCCGGCTCGCCGACGCCTCAGCCTCGTTCACCTATGCTCTCAATCGCGACAAGCTGCGCCAAGCACGCCGCCGCGAGGGACGCTATCTGCTGCGCACCCATCTTGCCGAAGACGATCCCGCCGATCGTGGGCCTATTATCTCTACGTGACCCTCGCCCGCCGCCTCAGTCCGCTCGCCCCGGGACTGACCGCGCGCAGCGTCATCGAGAAATTCGCCGCCGGTGCAGATGATCGACCTGCACAATTCACGATACTGATATGTGGCGCAACAAACTGACAAGGCGGGATAAAGTGAGCAAGGAAATCAAGAAAGCCGTCGCGTATCTCAGGACGTCGAGCCGCACAAACGTCGGGGCCGATAAGAATTCGGAAAATCGCCAGCTTGCGGCGGTCGAAGCCTTCGCCAAAGCAGCCGGTTACGAGATTGTCGATCGGTACTATGACGCGGCTGTCTCTGGCGCGGACCCCTGTGGCCGATCGGCCAGGTTTCCCCGAGATGTTAAAGCGACTCCTGTCCAACGGCGCGAAGACGATCATCGCCGAGTCACCGGATCGCTTCGCCCGCGATCTCATGATGCAGCTTGCCGGCCATGACATGCTCGAGGCTCGGGGAATCGACCTCATCGCCGCGTCCCCTCCAAGCTTTTTCCTTGAAGACACTCCAACAGCGGTCCTCGTGCGGCAGGTGCTCGGCGCTGTTGCGGAATTCGAAAAGGCGACGCTGGTCGCCAAGCTGGCCGTGTCGAGGAAGCGGAAGCGCCTGGCGACGGTCAAGTGCGGAGGCGGGAAGACCTTGGCCGAACGAATCCGGAAGCGGTCGCCCTGGCGAAGGCTCTACATCGCAAGCGGCCGAAGGGCGGCCGGTTGAGCTTGCGGGCCGTGTCAGCCCAAATGGCGAGGCAAGGCTTTCTGAATGAGCGCGGAACAGCCGTTTAACCATAAGAGCATCGGCGCGATGCTGAAGCAGCAGCTCGGGAGGCCGCCTACAGCGGCCTATATTTCTTCACCCCGTGAACATAGCGAACGCAAAAGCACCTCGTTGCAGCAGCAGCTCCGTTGCCTCTTTTTTAACTGATCTTCAACAGTTACTACCCCAATGCGTGCTCGGCGCCGTTGCGGAATTCGAAAAGGCGACGCTTGTCGCCAAGCTCGCCGTGTCGAGGAAGCGCGAGCGCCTGGCGGCGGTCAAGTGCGGAGGCAGGAAGACCTTGGCCGAAACGAATCCGGAAAGATGCCGCGAATCTAAAGCGGCGTTTCGCAAGTGCACGCTGAGCCTTATCGAGCTTGAATGGGCGGTCGGCAACGACGGATTAGTCTAGCAGCCTGCCGGACTTAGCGCCGCGCCTGCGGCAACGCTAGACTGATCTTCTACAGTTGGAGGATACGTGGCATGCGTAGGGTATTGATATAGCTACTCACGATGGGCGCTTCGCTCGAAAATGTAGTGCCACGTTAACGTTGCATCCTACTGATCTAATTGTGGTCTCAGCTGACATTGTGCAGACTAAGATTGATTCGGCGCCGGATTCTTCGCATGCATTTCGGCACGAAGGCCCAGCCGCGCGCACCGCAGCGTCCTCGTGCCGGCCTGGACGACCTGTAGGTAGCCGACGTGCACTCGCGTCGGATCGAAAGAGCCTAATCCACGCTAAAATTAAGTGATGTAGTGCCACGTAATTGGCACAGGGACACTTTTGCGCCAGATTTCAGAGGCTTAGTTTTTCCAACTGTAGAAGATCAGCTAGAATCAACTGTTGATTCGCGCAGGGCGGCGGGCGCTTTTGATGAGCAATTTTCGCACGATCGATCGCGAGACGGGGTTCTTGCTGCCTCCCTCGGTTGACGAGTGGCTTCCGGAGAAACACCTGGCGCGATTTGTCGTGGAGGTTGTCGAGGGGCTCGATCTTCGCGCGATGAGCGGCAGCTACCGCGGTTCCGGGTCGGCGTCGTATCATCCGCGCATGCTGCTGGGCCTTCTGGTTTACGGCTATGCGACAGGGGTGTTTTCGAGCCGAAAGCTGGAGCGCGCGACCTATGACTCGGTGGCGTTCCGGTTCATCGCGGCCAACGATCATCCCGACCACGACACGATCGCGACATTCAGGCGACGCTTTCTCAAGGAGAGCGAAGCTCTGTTCGTTCAAGTGTTGCTGCTGGCGCGGGAGATGGGCGTTCTGAAGATGGGGACGGTGGCGCTGGACGGGACGAAATTCACGCCAACGCCAGCCGGCACAGCGCATTGTCGCACGAACATGCCGGCAAGATCGAGGCGCAATTGACGGCGGAAGTCGCCGATCTGATGGCCAAGGCCGAGGCGGCGGACGCGGCGGACCTTCCCGACGGCATGTCGATTCCCGACGAACTGGCGCGGCGCGAGGAGCGTCTACGCAAGATCGCCGAGGCGCGGGCGAAGATCGAGGCGCGGGCCAAGGAACGCCATGCGCGCGAGATGGCGGAGCACGAAGCCAAAATGGCGGCGCGCGCGGCCAAGACGGCGGCGACGGGCAAGAAGCCGGGCGGCAAGGCGCCGCAGCCGCCGACCGAGGGGCCGCTGCCGAGCGATCAGGTCAATCTGACCGATGAAGACTCGCGCATCATGCCGGTGGCCGGCGGCGGCTTCGATCAAGGCTACAACGCGCAGGCGGCGGTCGCCGTCGGCAGCCTGCTGGTGGTGGCGACCGACGTGGTCCAGGCGCCCAACGACAAGAACCAGGTCGAGCCGATGCTGGGCAAGATCGACGCATTGCCCGAGGCCTTGGGCGAGGCCGAAACTCTGCTGGCGGACACCGGCTATTTCAGCGCGGGCAATGTCGAGGCTTGCGAAAAGGCGGGAATCGAACCGGCGATCGCGATGGGCCGCCAGCCACACCATCCGCCTTTGGCCGAGCGCTTCGAGCCGGCGCCGACCGCGCCGGACAATCCGACGCCGGTCGAAGCGATGGCGCATCGTTTGAAGACGCCTCGAGGCCGGGCGCTCTACGCCCTACGCAAACAGACCCCCGAACCAGTGTTCGGCATCATCAAATCCGTGCTCGGGTTACGTCAATTTTCACTGCGCGGGCTGGAAAAAAGTGCGCGGCGAGTGGAGCCTCGTGACCATGGCCTGGAACATGAAGCGAATGTTGCCCTCGCCCCCGCCTATTGAAGGCGGGCGCCCCCGGGCGCAGAGAATATCCAGCTCCATCGCCGATCCAACAGACCCAATCGCTGCCCCACAAAGCCCGACCGGGCGCCGATCGCCGCCGCAACCCGGGAAGGCCGGTTCGAAGACCAGTTGCAAGAACTCAGTCCGACAGGCTGCTAGGGCCGGATTACATATCTGGGGGTTTTGTACTGAGTAAGAAGCGTATGGCGTTATTCGGTTTCGCGACCGTGTTCGCCAACTCATTTATGCCGCCGCACCACGTGTTCGGGTTGCGCGGATCCGCGGGCACCGCTTTGTAAGGAAGAGGAAAAACATTCGTAGGGCAGGTCATGACGCTGGGATCGAACCCTCCTTTATTCGTCAGGTTGTTGAAATCAGGCCAGGGGAGAGTTCTTATTATCTGGATCTGGTACACCTTGCTCGCGGCGTCAGCGATCGTCAGATAACACGGATTGCGCCATATTTGGGTATTGTCCGTAGGAACGGTGAACTGCGTCGATCCGTTCGCATCGGCGGGTGGGAGTTGTAATGTGGGGACCGCTGTTGGACTACCGCATAACGAATAGGTCCTCCAAGCCGGTCGGTTCTGGGGTTTAGCGGCTCCGAGAATTACCAGGACGTCTTTCGACGGGTCGTACGGAGGCGGGAAAATATATTTGTTCGGATTTGGCAATCCGTTGGCTCCACTGACAGCAAAGATAAGGCCGACGCCGCCGAAGGACAGGAAGCTGGACTGGTCGTCGATCGAGTACGCGTATGCCGCTGCGTCTAGCCCGAATGGCACCGGCGGCGTACCCGTCGGCGACCCATGAATAAGTTGCGCGTAAGGATTGAATTTTTGTTGTCCCATGGCCGGTGGAACGCCCCTGACCTCCTGAAAGTTATCCTGCAGCCTGATATATTGTTGTGGTATCTCGCCTGTCGGAAGCTCAATTCCGCCGCAAGCCACGTTGAACGGCACCCAGCCATAAACGAACTGCAGAAAGGCATAAAGGTTTGGATTGCCGGTGCCACCTATCGGCTTAAGCCAACCTGGAAATTTTGACCCACAACTTCTGTAATATTGTAAATAATCACTCTGGAACGTGGTGTTTACAAGGTTGTAGATGTCCGACTGCGGACAATTTTGAACCGTTGGCGAGAGGGTGCAAGTCAGCCACTGTGCGATCATGCCATCGACAAGAGTCGTACCCGACCAGGATTTCCCGTTGCTCGCCGTCGGACTGCAGTTGGGGGCGACGCAATTCTTGGGGGCCGGAGTCAAAGTCGCTTGGCTAGGCTGGGCGAGAAAGTTGAAAACGTTCGCCGCCCCAGGAACCCTTATGCCCGCATTCGGATACAAAGGGGTCCCATTTTTCATCTCAACCGTGTAGATTGGCCACTTTGTTGGGTTTTGGGGGTTGTTAATCGTCCCCGTGGCCCCGGTAAACGTCATCAACCGATTTCTTAAATCGACGACCCCCAATGTCGTGCCCAGGTAGCCGGGCGTATTGGTGGCGTTATTCTTGCTCTTGTCCGCGAATATCAACGGCTCGATTGCGACTGGGAGATAGACTTGATCAACATTGGAAACATTGTAGTTTACATTGAAATTGACCAGCCCATAGACAAAATCCACGCTACCGAGGGTGTATTCATTCAACTGTTGCGGCGTTTCGGCCGCAATGGAGAGTGTCCCGGGTACGCAGTCGGTCGGTCGGTTATTCACCGTTCCGGATACGCAACTCTGGTAAGCAATCGTTGATTGACAAACACTCGCCGAGTCGGTCTTATCGCACGTTATCTGAGGAGAATTCTTGGGGAATATTACGGGGCGCGCCTTGTCTATCTGGAAGCTGGCGTTTACGGCGTTTCGATCGTCGAAAATATATATTCGGGCACCGCGCCACCAATCAATGTAGGTGTCGGGATTACTTTGATCGGCCTGACGTTTTGACCACCATGGAACGTTTACCGTCGCGTATTTACGCGCTGGGATGCCAGCGACCCCGTTAACGTATACGAGATAATTCAACGTACTAGGAAAGCATCTTGTGATGTCGCCAAATGCGGCTTGCAACCAAACATCGCCGACAGCGCATTTATCTCCTTTTGCCACTCCTTGCTGTAGCGCGCCCTGAATCACCGGGTAAATCGGAGAATTAGAATTATTGTAGATCACGAATTTCTTGGTGCACGCGGCCGGAAAATAGCTGTCTGTGCAATATGGTGTCGTGAACTTCGTACTGAACTCCTGTTCCTGCGCGCTGGCATAGCCGGCGAGGCCGAAGAGCCCTACGGCAACCAGCGCGCCAACACCGAAGACTGCTGTGGTCATGCCGGAAGCTCCCCGCCGCCGGGACTTAAATCGCGGCCATCTGGGTGGGGCCGTTGAGCCCCTCGTTGGCTTCGGCTCTTTTGCTGAAAACCTGTTCATCGCGTTCCTCTCCCACTTGAGCCAACATTGAAGAATAACCGGCTCAGGCGTTCGCAATTCCTGGTAGCACCGAGGCGTAGGTTGACCACGTTCGCATGGCCTTGTCAAAGTTTAGACACAGTGCTCGCCCTAGCCAAATTGGGGGTCCGTCGAACTACAAGCGTCACCTGCATCGTTTAAACAAAAAGCTAAGTAAGGCGCTTATTGCGTTAGCTGTTGCGGTCCCATGCCAATGGCGCCGAGGATCCAGTTTTGCGGGTTGGCTTGGTCTCCCCATGCTTCCAGGGCTCGTCTCCAACCCAGGTAGTTGGGCAGGTTTTTGGTGGCGACGCCGTGGAAGCGGCGCATCCATTCCTTGAGGCGGCCGTGATAGGCGTTGACGTTGTTTAAGTGGAAGTCGGGCGCCTCGGGGCTGGGCTTGCCCGGCGCGGGCGCGACATGAACCGGGATGTTCGCCCTGCGGGCGAAGGCGACGATGGCCTTTCCGCCGTCGCAGACGAACCGGTTGGCGGGTGTGACGACGCCGTCGAGCACGGCCGCGATCGAGGCGCGGTCGACATTCGGCAACACGGCGTCGACGGTCGCGCCGTCGCGGTCGCGCGCGACGAGGATGGGAATGTTCTCGAAGAACAGGCCGGGGTGCTTCGCCTTGCCGCCCCGCTTGCGCGGCCGGCGGGGAAGATCGGAGCGTCGGCCCTTGAACGATTCCAGGATGAACGTCTCGTCCGCCTCGACGATTCCAGTCAACGTCTTGGGCTTGTCCAAGGCGGGCGAGCCGAGAAAACGGTGACGCCGGCGGAACGCCGTGCTGGCATGGACATCGCAGCGCTCGGCGGCCTTCGCCACGCTGGTTCCCTCGATCATCGCCTGGGCGTGGTCGAGCCAGCGCTCCTTTTTGCGCAGTCGCGCCATCGGCGTCTTGGTCAGGGGGTTGAAGGTGCGTCCGCAGCTCTTGCAGCGATAGCGCGCCACAGCGTTCGCCCGGCCCCAGGCGACGATGTCTCGCCCGCCGCAGTGGGGACACGTTCGACCTTGCCATGGCCGACAGCCCCCAGCGGGTCCTCGCGAACCCGGCGCTCCCTCGTCGCCTTCGCCGGCCAGGCTCCCGGCTCCCGCGTTTCACCCGATCCGCCAGGGTCCGGCGCAGCGCCTTCATCGACCTCCTTGGCCTCGCAAAGCGCTTCCAGCGCCTGTCGCCGCTGCACCGGGCTCAGCCTTGCGATCCCGGTCAACCAATCCTCAAACTCCGCGCTCTTCACCCCGACCTCCGCGAATCAGAGCTACGCAGAATAGCAAAACCAACAGCATGGTTGACGTCGAGCCCCGCGGCCGCGGCGAATCCGGCGACCTGGTCCTTGAGCCTGGGCGAGATCGAAAGCGCTCATCGCCATGTCGCCCAACAGCGCCTCAAGCGGCCCGGCGCCGGGTGGCGCGTCGAGCATGCCGAATACATGCTTGCCTTGCGGATAAACAGAATAAACGGCGACTGGGACGCCTATTGGAAAGCCCTCGCCCAACCCAACCCCGATGTCGCCAATGACAACAGCCCGAAAAAATCACTACGCCGTACCGCTTGATTGCATCACTTTGGATCGCACCCCTAAGTAACTCCCAAGCCGATGGCTATTCGAGGAGAGCTTGTCTGACGGCGTGGAGTGGAGCGGCAAGGGTTTGGAGGATGTCGTAACTCTACTTTCTGGTGGTGGAGACGATGGACCGGAGGCAGGCGAAGTCTCTGGCGCCGTCGAGGGTTCGGAATGCGCCGGAGATTTTCATTTTGACCTTGGTCATTCGAATGTCCTGCTCGGCCAGGTTGTTGGTGAACGGGACATCGAAGTCGACGAGGAAGCGGAGCACGTCGTCCTTGAGGGCTTTGAACGGGTGAGAAGATTGAAGCCGGGCCGGCGCCTGAGGCGGCTGCGCGACCGGGGGCTTCGTTCGAGGCTCGGCAGGGCGCGATGGAAGGCCAGGCCCTCGCGCACGGCTTCCCAATACTTTTCCACCAGGGCGTTGACGTGGTCGGGCGCGAGAGCGCGGGCGCCGGTGTCGCGCGCCTTGCACACAGCGGCGTTGGCGGCGAGCAGCATGTCGCGCATCGGCGTCGCCCAAGCCCCGCAGAACCGCGTCGGTGACCCGGCTGATCAGGTCGGGCGAAACCTCGGCGCCGTAGAGCTCGGCAAGGTGGCCCTGGATCTCGCCAACCGTCATGCCGCGCTCGTAGAGGCTCAAAATCTTGTCGTCGAAGCCGTCGAACCGCCGTTGGCCCTTCGGGATCAACTGCGGATCGAAACTGCCCGCACGATCGCGCGGAACCTCGTCAGAACCGACTTCGAACTCGAGCCGTCGCGGCTGTTGCCGCCGAGCGCGCGTTCGATCAGCCGCCTTCTTCAACCGTTTGAACAGCCCGTTATTGCCGGTCAGGTCCTCCGGCGTCTCATAGTTGGCAAGCAGCTGATCCAAAAGCTCCGGTGCAATCGTCGTGCTGGTCATGTGAGTTTCCTTCAAATAGTAAACTCACAGAAACCTGCTTACACAGCCTTTCTGACACCCTCGCAAATTCTCTGCCCATTTCGACGTCTGCTTCGTCGGTGTGAAGACCGCTCCTTCGGCTGACGTTCTTCATGAACGGGCGCAGCCGCTTGGCGTCGATGTTCGCGACATGCTTCGACCGCACTCGTCCGCCGCGCTCAACAAGCGCAACCACCGCTTTCTTCGGCGCAAGTTCACGATAACCGCGGTTCTTCGCCTACCGCCTATCACGCTTTCATCGCTCTCGACAACCTTGCCAGCGCCACCCAATGGGCCGCCGCCGTTCTTGTTCGGCTCAATATCAGTCGCCGTTTCGCGAACGCAGTACGCCAAAAACCAAGCGCTCTTGTAGGAGCCGAGGCCAAGATTGCGCATGAGTTGGTGCGCCGACATGCGCTTCTTACACATGGTCAGGAGAATGATTGACAACACCAACTTGTGCAACTGAATGTGCGACCGCTCGGGCATCCATCACACCACGGTAAAACCCAGCCATGGCGGCATCTGCAAACATCCTCGTTGCTGCTCTCCTTCCTTCGCTAAACACGAATCACCAGCCGGAAAAACTCGCCCTGCCGCCGAAGAGCAGAAACCTCATGTATAGATGTTAAGACACTATAATGTCCTAAACAGGTTTGGCGCGAGCGCACAGTTATGATTCGATGCAAAGTGTCCGCCGCACCGATCCAATAAGGCTAATGTAGCCGTGCCATCGTCCGACCGACGTCTTGTAGATGGGCTGGCGCACCTGTACAGAACTCGCTGTCTTTACCGAGCGATTCGATTTGTGAAAGGCAAGGCAAGCATCGTTCCACACTAGACCGCAATAGTCGAGAAGACGTCGAACGTTTGGCTCGAAATCGTTGACGATATCCTCATAGTCAATGTCCAACAGAATCTCTGTCGGTAAAACACGGCGCCAATGTGCCATAGTCGTCCGATAGTAATTGTAGTAGCGCGTCACCTCTCCAAGATCGTAAGTAAAAGGTTGGCTGTCGTCGGCAAATAAAGTAGAGAAGCAGGACAGACACGTGTCAATCGGATCGCGGCGAATATGTATCATTCTCGCTTTAGGAAGCGAGAGGTGGATCAATCCAGCCAACATGAAGTTGGAAATTGACTTGTCGGTCACGTGCGCAGCTTGTGGGCCTAAAAGCTGCATAGATCGGACGCATGCCTTTCCCAGTTTATGTAGACGCTCTCCACTGAGGCGCTGCATAATATCGGGAAAAACACTGGAAAGCTGTTGTCCCGGCAGAATCGCGGTAAACGCCTTTTCGATTTGAACGGATTCCCCGGATCCAGTGACCAAAGGATGGCTCGCAAGAATCTGCTCGACAAGCGTGGTCCCGGATCGTGGCATGCCTAAAATGAAGATCGGCAAGGCAGTGGTATTTCGCTTTTGAATGCACTTCTCGATCATCTCACGTGTAAAAATCTTTGTTAGTCGACCAAATGCCGAAAGGGTCGCTGCCTCGTTGTAAGGTACCACTGAGCGCTTAAGAGAATTCCCGACGACAAGATGGCGGGACGCGTCTTGGTATTGTTGAACATCGGCATAGACCTTTCCCAATGCGAAATGCAGTTGGATTCGCTCCTGAATTGAAAGATCAGCACCGGTGCAAAGCTCCTCCATAGCCTCAACCATCGGATTGCCCTGCTCGAATTTTTTTGCGCGCGCGAGATTGTGGTAGATGCCAGCCTTCCTCGGCGTAATCCGAAGCGCTCTATCAAACAAAGCAGCTCCTTCCTCTACGTTGCCACGCTCAACCAGCAAGGATCCAAGATTATTCAGAGTGTCTGAAGAATTTGGATTCAGTGACAGAGCAACCTGATACTGGGCGACTGCTTGGTCTGCGCGATTTTCAGACACCAGAAGCGTCGCAAGGTTATAGCGTGGCTGGCTCGCTTCTGGCTTAAGGCGGATGGCTTCATTGTAAAATCGTTCGGCTTCTGTAACACGACCTAGCCTCTGGTACGTCGCGGCCAGATTGTAGTGCAGTTGGCTGATGTCCGGTCGCACATCGATGGCCCGATGAAAATGCGCGATAGCCTTTTCAAGGCGACCGCAGCGCCCAAACACGACACCTAGATTGTTGAGCGCGTCGACATTGTTCTCATCGACAGCAAGCACTGCAATATATTTTTCGGCTGCGTCGTCTATTCTTCCCGCCGAGAGAAGTGAATTGGCTTCAGTTAGTAGAACTTTGGCCGTCTGGAATACGTCGCAGCTTGATGACGTCGGCTTCGACACGGATGCGCGAGAGCCTTGGTTCGTGTTCTTGTTGCCACGTTTCGACGCAGCTCGTCGTTCTTTGCGATTCATGGCGACCCAATTATTAGGAAAACCCGACAGAATCAACGAAAGATTTGCCGATTCCTGTCGCCGAAGAGAGCGCCTACCTGGCCCGTAACATAATGCCAGCGCTGGCGTGGCGCTGGCGCTATTTCGGTTGCGGGTGGGGTGTGTTCGAGGAGGTCGCGTCGGGCAAGGCGCGGGCATCGACACCCCCGACCGCCCGAAGCACGGGCATGAAGGGCCTGATTAACGTCATCATCATCTCGCGGGAATGGATCGCATGACTCAAACTTGCGTATCGTCGCGCTCATGCCCAACCCGAGCCGGTCACACAGCTCTCGCAGGCCGCGTAGGGTCCGGATCGCCGCGCCCCCTGCGTCGCCGCCCTCGGACGCCACCTGTTAAAATAAGGACAAAAATAGGTGCCCGTGCGTAAACCGCCCATGACGGCTCGCTCTACTGCTGATTATCCAAAAAACGACCGTCCGCCGCCTCACCACAAATGAGCACATCGAGAAGCGGGTCGCTGAGCTGGTCGGCAAGGCCGCTGAGAAGGCCGGCGTGAGCATTGACCCACCGTTGGCCGAGATGGCCAAGATCGGCTTCAGGGACATCCGCAGGACCCTGACGACGTGGGGCATGTCGAAGGACAAGGAGCGCAACGCCATACAATTCGTCACCCTGGTGGACAGCGGGGCCTGTGAACTCGACCTCGGCGGAGCCGCCCGCGAGAGGCTCGCCCACTACAACGATGCCGCGTAGCCGCCCATAACCGCCCGCCGTCCCCGCCGAGTTATCAGCGTATTTTCAGTCCGCATCGTCCCCCCGACAAGGGGTGGACGCGCAGCAACGTGTGACTGACCACGGAGCCGAGGTAAGCCATGCCCAGTGGTGTACCCGGACCCGTAAAAAAGGCACGAAAACGGTAGCAGAACGCGACGTCGTTCACAGGGGAGCGTGGACTTGGGCTGCAACCCGAGCTGGTGCCCAAGTTCGGCGTGGCGGACGGCATCAATGCGATGCGCATTGAGCTGCCCCACAAGTGGTTCAACGCCGACACGACAAGCCGAGGGCGCGAGGCCTTGCGGCAGTATTGCACGGCGTTCGACGAGACGCATCGTGACGATCATTGCTCGTCATCCGCGCTGGCGCTCGCGAAATAGTCCTGCAGCGTGCCGGCGGTTGCCTTGCGCTTCGCGCCGAGCTTCTCGACTTTCCCGACCCAGCGGGCTGCGGCGTTGGATAGGCGCACGCCCTCGCTCGCAAGCTGAGCGCTGACGTCGCCGGTGGCGATTCGCGTCTGGACCCGTTCGGCCGCAAAGGAGGCCAAGGCGGCTTGCTTCAGGACCTCGAATTGGATGGCGTCCAGATGCGGCCTTCGGCGGATCGCATGTCGAGATCGGCCAGTTTCTGCTGGTTTCCGATCCGGGGCGGCCGCGAACGGGATGCCCTCATGGCGGCGCTCTCGAGCCTGAAGGAGCACTGAAAATGCGTCACATGACCGTCACGCGCGAGCTGCGCGGCGAATCGCTGTTGGCAAAAACTGTGAACGACCGACTCGCCCGCCTCGAGCGGCTAATGGTCGAGACGATAACCGGCCTCGCGAAGCTTGAACAAGAGAAATCGCGACCGGTGCGCCGAACAGGAAACGGCGACGCGCGGCCTGCCCCAAGGGGGGATTTATTCAACATGATCAGCAGCTTAGAAGTCGGCAACATATTCCGCATCGTTGACGAGGGCGTCGCCCGAACTCGCCAAGATCGCCGCCGAGCTGAAGGCGATGCAAGAGCAAATCGATAGCGCCAAGGAGGCCTGACAGGCACCGCATCACCTCACTCGACGTTGGCGAAGGTCGAGAAAGGCTCGCCGACCTCAACCGCCGCCTCGATCGCCTGGAAATTGCTTAGGCCGAGCACTACGAGAAGGAAGCGGCCACCAAGAATGAGGCTTGATCATGTCGAGCGGGGATCAATTCTATATCGGGTCGCCGGCCCCTGGAGGGCCGCACGCCGCCTCCGTGCGCCAGTCCGACGACGCTGTCAGGCGCGGCGTTCATGTTGGCGGTCACAACGGTCAACGAGGCGCTGGAAGCCAGGGACGGCGCGCGAAAGGATGGACTCGCGCGGCTCGAGCAGATAGTCGCCGATCGCGACGTTGCCATCTGGGTGAACTCAATCAGTTGTCGACAGAAGCCCGCTTCTGCTTCGCCAGGATCGGTTCGGGAACGACGACCTTAAACCCGCCACCGGGCAGGTCCTCAAACTCGACGCCCTCTTCTTTCAAGACCTGCTCGACAATAACTATGGTCGAGCGCCTAAGGTCATCAGTACCTTGCTCAATCCGATGGATCGATTTTTGAGTAAGCCCAGCGCGTTTACCTAACTCGCTCTGCTTCCATCCAAGTACCGCTCTCGCCGCCCTAACCTTAGCAGCGAACGTAAGCCGCTCGACGCGAACCAGCTTTTCAAGTGACGTTGCGCTCAATGCTGCGGCGATCGCCCTGCTGAGAACGTCGCCGAGCGATTCGGCGAGCCCCTACGTCTTCCCTACGCAACTGTCCGATTTGTTCTGTCCATGGAACCGCATCCGGGCGGCGTGCGGGCCTGGCTGACGTCCGACTGCATGATCTGCGCCACTCGTTCGCCAGCTTCCTGGTGAACCAAGGTGTGTCGCTCTACGTGGTCCAGGGCCTCCTTGGGCACACCCAGGCCCGCATGACCCAGCGTTACGCTCATCTGGCTTCGCAGACCCTGCTGGACGCGGCGGAGTTGGTCTCCGGCATTATCCGCGGTGTGCAGCAGCCATTGGGCTGAAGTTGCGTCTCTTCACAGAGGAGCCCCCGCGGGCGCGGTTGTAAGCACGGCTTTGCGAACCGTGAGGACGCCCGATTTGGCCGGCAGTCGCACACGCAACCGCCTCAACCAGCGACCACCTACGCTATACCCTACAAACATGAGAGCGCTGAATCCTTCCCGCCCATCTGACTGAGGCTTGTTTTCGACAATCGAACAGGGACTTGGTGCAGCGAAGGTTCATTCCGTCACCTACGCTCCACCGACGCGAGAGACGGCCGGGGAGGCCCTAGGTAAGGTTGTCGGTTGGAACTATGCCGGAGGTCGCGCCGCTGGCGGCCATCGCCTCCCGCGCCTTCTTCTCCAGCTCCTGCATGGAATTGACCAGAACTTGAACCACCTGCCGCGCGACCAGCACGGGGATCAGCACGGTCCCCGAAGGCTTATCCTGACCTCCGGCCACCATGGATGCGCACTCGACGCGCATGATGCCATTGGTGACCGTGACGTTGGTGATGCGGTCCACCAGAATTACGTTCGCTTCCATTCCTGACCCTATGCATTCGCTTTGTGCGGTGATGTCGACGACACCTTTTGCGGCTGTTCCCAATACGGCGGCGGGGAGCCGAAGCCCCCCGCCGTTCGTCTTTCATTAGCCTATCGACCGCCCGAATGAACGCGCCTCAGGCGACGAAGTGGACGTTGGCATCGGTGAGAGAGGGGAGTTGTATGCCCGTCAGATGAACCATGTCCGAGGCCACCACATTGTCCATCTTTGAGTTGATACCGGTTGCACCCACACCGTTGAAGAGATCGACGTCCGCGATGTTCACGCCGCCTCCCGGCGCCGTCTGGTAGGCAACAAGGAAGTGATTCCAAGTAGCAAATGTCGGAACTGCTTGGAACACCAGGTTGTAGCTTCCGCCGCCGCTGGCTATGTTGTTGCCCAAATCCAAGGCGACCTGGTTGGCATTTGCGAAGAACCCGTTGAGTTCTACGACGTTTGTCCCAACGGGGACGGTCGAACCAGCGGACACAAGTTGCAGATCCGTAGTACCCACCGTCACCTGCGTGCCGCCCCCTAACATATCCGCGTTGACCAGCCCGTGAACGGCGCCCCCCTTACCCCATGCCCCAACCGAGAAGGCAACAACATCGGACCCGGTGTTGAAATTATTCACCGTCGTCATGTCGGCGCTGGTGCCGTTGTTGGTCGCGGTGGTGCCGGGGAACAGAGCAAAGGGGTTTTCTGTAGTGTTGATACCCACGGGGGTACTCGCGCCGTTCACGGCCGGAGCAAGACCCCAAGTTCCGGGGGCAACAAAGTCGACGGGGCCTGCCGCTGTGATCGAGGCCGCCAAACCCGTCACGTGGGTGAAGGTCCCCGCTGCGGTCCCGTTGAAGCCTCCGCCGTTCCCCTCGAAATTGCCGAAGAACAGGTCGATGGTCGCTGCGGCGTGACTCGCCGCCAGGTTGACAGTATCTGCCCCGTTATCAGTAATGATCAAGTCGGTTGCCGAACCGCCGTTGAACACATCGTTGCTCACTGACCCTGCGAGCACGTTGGACGCTGTCGAAGAGCCGGTGATGATATCGCCGACGAGGCCGTTAAACTGTACGTCGCTACCGCCCATCCACAAGCCGCCCGACCCACCGGCATTGATGACCGCCGCATTGGTGGCAACAAAGGTCGGACCGCCTGCGCTAAAGGCAGCGTTATGGCCGAACGCAAATATTTGCGTCGCGGACAAATCGTTGTCGGTGATAACCCCGGTTCCGCCGATGCCGTCCACGAAGATGGCGTTGTTGATCAGCTCAGTCGAACCTGAGATCGTGAGCGTCTCCAGGGCGCCGGGATTGGCAATGAAGACGTTCGCCTCAGATATTCCGCTCAGGATGTTCGCGTGCACGCCAGCGGTGGGACCGTTGGAGTGAATATCAACGTTCGCGTATCCCGTCGTCGTAAGGCCGTTGATGGCGCCGTTAAAGTCGATAGCGCCAGCGCCGGTTATCCCTCCCACGGTTCCAACTGTGTCACCGAGGATGAGGGTCACGGTGTCGGTCGTGCTGGTCGTGCTCGCATCGTTGATGCCTAAGGTGCTAAGCGTTACCGCCGATCCAGTTCTAGGCGTATTATGGTCGACGTTCACGGTCAGGTTGTTCACGCCGTTATCGACCGTCACCGAGTTGTTTGCCTGGGTCACATAGAGGAGGGTGTTGATCCCCGTCCCCGTCATATTCGCCATGTTGATGACGCCCGCCGCTCCCTGGGCAACCGTCGGCCCGCCGATACCGAGGGTCGAGAAGCCGGCGATATTTTTAAACGTCGCGGCCGAGCCCGTGGTCGCGACCGAGTCCTGCACGATGAGTATATTCCCGGCGTTCACCGTGACCCCGGTCCCTGGGCCCGTGGTTAGGTTCGCCACTTGCCCCGCCGTCGCGCTGCTGATGTCGAGGACATCCAAGCCGCTGCCGAGCTTCACCGAGGTAAGGGCGAAAGCGCCGCCCGTGCCACTGTCGTCGAGGAGGCCGGCGTCGCTGCCGAGCAGCCAGCCTGGGTCGGTCGCCGAACCCAAGAAGTTGGTATCGTTGCCTGCCGTCGCACCAGTAATAATCACTCTGCCAGTTGTTGCCGTTTCGTCAATCGACTGCAGCAGCTGCCAGTCGCCGGCGAAATTGGTGCCGAGCCCAATCGTCGCCGCGGCGTTGGAGCCGGTCAACGTGAGCTTCGTCGCTCCGCCGACGTCCGCAACCACTTCCGAAATGCCTTGGTCAAGCTGCGCGAACGTGGTCGAGTTATAGGTGATGGCCCAGGTCCCGTAGGTGTTGTTGGGACTGGCCGCGGTTCCGGGCGTGCCGGAATCGTTCGAGAAGACGATTTCGGTCGCTGCCCCCCCCGTCGTGGCGCCGAGAGGACCCGTGATTCCGATGTTGATGGTCTTGGTCAGATCCGCCGCGCTCGTCGCAATGATGTTCTTGAACGCGTCTTCGGCCGGACCCGCGTAGTTGTTGATGTTATAGTTGGTGAGCAGAGTCTTGAGGCCGTCTCCCGTTCCGCCAAGCTGGACGGAAGCGATGGAGTTGTTGTTGTTCACCACGGTGAGGCCGGTGACGCTGCCTTGGAAACCGCCGTTAAGGGGGATGCCCAACACGGTCGCCTGGTTGCTGACGTTGAGCACCGAGAGACCGTTCAGCGTCACGCCGGTGGCGAACGGAGGATTGGCGAGGAGGCCGGCAGTGGCGGCAACCTCCGTAAGGTTCAGCGTGCCGTCACCCTTGGTGTCCTGAAGATTGTCAAGGGTATTTAGGGTGTTGTTCAATCCCAGGACGCCCGCAACAGGTTGCGCATTAAATACCGCCCCGGCGGTGGTCGCCGTGAAGCCGCTGGGACCGTCAACACCAGGAGTGAGCGTGAAAGCTGCCGAAGGCAGAGCGAACAGCGATGTCCGAGGCGGCGGCACGCCCGGCGTGAGGCCTTGCGCCGCGTTCACTTGGTCATCCTGGAAAACCGTGATCGGCGTGGCCGTGAGTTGGATGAACTGGGCCGACACCACGAAGGCGTCCAAGGTCTGTGCGGCATCCAGGTGAGGGGAATTCGCCGCTAAACCCGCCCAATACGCTACACCAGGATCAGCTTGCGTGAGCGTCTCGTTAAAGGCATTCTTAAATAGGTGTTCGACATAATTGACGGCCTGGGTGCTGCCATCCAAGACAGTGGTGGCGCTGATGCCATACGTATTAAAGAACTCGGTAGAGCTTGCGAACGTGAACGACATCGATTCGTCGGTTTGGGCGCCGTCAGAGAGCGCGTGAGTCCAATACGCCGCCCCCCCCACGTCAGGCACACCGCCTAAAGCGAGTTGGTACTCGCGAATCACAAAATTTACCGTATTTAGCGTGTACGGAGCCGTTTGGACCGCCGGGATAAGTTGATCTGCGGGAAGAGTTGGCCAGAGAGTCAATTGTGCTGCAGTAAAAATGGAAGTTAGCGAAGGTGGCGGCGCATAATCTATCGCCGCGATAACCGTATTCATCAATGCTACAGTCATGGCTGTCTCCCCACAAAGGCCCTCGTCCCTACCCCCGACGACCAAGCCCATTCGACGCTCGGGCAGTCGGTGCAGGTCAACGCAATGGGTACAGCAAACTTGATAGGTTGCCAAGCTTTTTTTTTGGACCAACCAAGGATCGTGTCCCGCTTGTGGTGCTGCCTTGCGCCGGCCGTCGCCGTTGGTGCCGATGGCGATGACGACGGCTGTTGGGACGACGCGGCCGGCCCGGCCCGCCGACACGTCGCCCGGGCGGTGACGGTGCGTCTGTCAGTGTCAGGTTCATCAGGCGATTGGTCAGGCTCTCCGATTCGGACCGTTCCGAGCACAATCTTCGAACAATCTTCGCCGCCCGCGGTGTCGTGACGATAGTGGTGTCGTGACGATAAAAGCGTGTCAATATGCCTTTTGCGATGGGGGAGTCACAATCCATGGGCAGGGTGCCGATAGGTCGCCGTCGGCCACGCCCCCGCGATGATCCACGGCATCCGGGGGTCTTCGGCCTGCAGCCGCACTGCTGCCTGACTTTCAAGCTTTCAACCGATCCGCTTTCGACGAGAAAGCGCACGACATCGTCGGATGGCTCCGTCTGGCCGAGCCATGGTGCTCTGCGTCGACGAGAAGAGCCAGACCTAATTATAAACGCTCGACGCAGCCAGCCATTGCTGCCGAGGCGGCCCAGTCAAGCCGACGGCGCAGCCAGGATTATCGTCGCTCCAGCTCTCGCTGTTCGCCGCCCTCGATACGGCGACGGGGCGTCCCTATTCATCGATCGGGACGTCCCTATTCACGAACAATGTGTCGAGGCATAAGACCCTTGCCATCCCTGGTCGTCTGTCCGAACTCCGAGCCTTCTAACGCTTAGGACAAGCGGGAACGTCGCCAAAGCTCGAGCGCAATGGGTAGCGGATCGACGTTTGCTCCGGCCCACCATGAGGCTTCGTCGCCGTACCGGTGCAGTTCACGATGATGGACCCGGCAGATTGCCACGGTGTATTCGTCGCTTACTTTTCGGCTGAGGGCCCGCGGTTGCGCAAAGCGAAGGTGATGCACTTCGGCGGGCGTGCGGCCGCATACGAGGCACGGTTGAGTGGCGACGAATTTGCAGTGCTCCTTGTCGCGCAGACGAATGGTCTTCGTCGCAACCCGACGGCGAGGCGCGGCGGTCGCTTCAAGACCGGCCGCCTCGGGAGCGTCGAAGACTTGGCTTTGCCACCGTGAGCGCCCGTCTCCCGGACTGGCGGGAGCTTCCGACGCTTCGGCGTCCGACTCTCCTCCGTCGATCACGGCGAGCCTCTCGCGGAATTTTGCCTCGACGAGGTCGGCGTCGGCGAAAGTCAGCGTGTTCTTGGCCGGCAGGTTCTTGTGCACCCAACCCGCGGCCTCGTCGGCGGATTGGAAGCGTTCGACTTCGGCAACCATTCGATCGCGCAGCGCCGCGGATTGTTCTGCCGTTAACACGATCCTCACAGACCGGGCGAATTTGCCTCTCCTTCCGGGATCCGGAGTCGCCAAAGGTCGTTCGTTGGCCATGGCGTCCGTCGACATTTGCAGATCGAGACCAGTTTTCGGATCCGAGTCGATTTTGGCGCCAAGATCGGGCGCGTCTAGATCGTCCTCTCCGGCTATGCCGACCAGTGTGAATATGGCATAGCGGCGCGCATAGGTAAGCGCCGCTCCCATGCGGCGCGGCGTCGCCGTCTCGCTGATCGAACACACCGGCCATTCCGACGACAGCCACTCCCCCGACGAATGGGCGAGCGTCGTGGTCAGGCGGATCAAGCCCGCCTCGTTGTCGATCGCGGTGGTTTGCACGGTGGCGATCTCATGCCCGCCGAGCGCCTTGCGCACGATGTCGAGGCCGCTCGACAACGCGGCGTAGCGAAACATCTGATCGTTCTCGCGCGGGTTTGACGCGCGAATGGTCGCAGTGAGTGACTTCTCTGGATTGGTCAGTTCGGCTTGGGCCTTGGCGAGCGCTGCGGCGATCGCTCCGATCGTTTCACTGGACCGCTGCATGGCTCTCCTCCGTGGCGAGAAGATCAAAGCTGACCGCGCCTGACTTCGAACGCTTGGCGCGAACGCCATGGCCCAAAGCCTCCTTCGCATCCACCGGCATCAAAGCCTTAAGTTCGGCCTTGGCTCTCTCATGGTCGAGAAAAGCCGAACGCGTCGCACAATACAGACCTGCAAATTCCGCCCACGAATTGGACTCGCGCATATCGACGATCCGAACCGCTTCGACCCTAGCCCTCGGCGGCTCGACACCGAACGGATAAGGGGTCTCGCCGGTCTCGACGCAGCGCCAGAATTTGCGCTCGGCAGTTATGAGAAAGTGCTGATAGAGGGCATCGGCGGGTATGGTCAGTTCGATCCACTTTCCGCCGCCAGTGATAATTGACAACGCTGCGGTCCGGGCGTTGACGACCCACATATTATGTTGGAGCTGGGCCATGTGTTTTTCCGCCGCCGCCTCTTCCGAGAACGACCACGGCAGCATGAACTTGGATTCGAACACCGCGTCGACGTCTTCGACCATGCCGTCCAACGTGGCGGCCATCCAGCGATTCACGGGATGGCGAACCCAGCGTTGGACGTCGATGACGACGCGCCCGGTGTTCCGTTCGTACCAAGCGCGGTTCAAAGCCTCGGTGGCGATGCCGAGCTGCACGACCAGATTGGCCGACAGATCCTCCGGATCCGATTCGCCGCGCTTTTCCCGCCACAGCCGAAATCAGCTCCGCCTCTTCCGCCCCCATAATGATCCGGGCGTCCGACCCGCCGATGAAACGGCGGCGGTCTTCGAAGTTTCTTGTGAACCTCGGCGATTTCATAGCTTCCTCCTATGATGAAATGGATGTCTGTTGCGTCAACGTTTTGGTGCCGGCACGGCTACCTTGGCTTGATGGCTGTTTCAGCTCATTACTGAGTCTAGATAGAACATTTATGACCCATTGTCAATGATTACCGGCAGCCAAATTCGGTCAGCACGTGCGGCATTAAGGTGGTCCGTTCAACATCTGGCGGACAAAGCAGGCGTTAGCATTCAGACGATCAAACGCTTTGAGGCAGTCGACGGCATCCCTCGAAGCCGGACGCAAACGCTCCTTGAAATTAAAGCAGCGCTCGAAGCCGCCGGCATCGAATTCATCGGTGGGCCGACGGATCGACCAGGCATCCGGCTGGCGCGACTAACAAACGGCAGCGTTTAACAGCGCCGAAAAGACGGTGGGGGTTTTCACGGAAACACCGTCGCCAATATTGAGATTGAGCGTTACTCGGAAAATCGGGATTTCATCTCACGGATAGAAAAAGCGTGAGCGCAAGAATTGAATTCCATCGCCGAGAACGGCGCGGTCCTGGCGTACGCTTGCACGCATGATCCGACGAACGCCGCGCCCTGGCTCCTTGTGCTGTCGAGCGAGGAAGTGCCGGACGCGGTCATGGACATGATGATCGACGCCCGATAAGCCGAGCGCGACCCATAGCCGAATACGCCGACCAACCGATCAGACGCGCCGGTTCAGTCGAACGCGCACCTCGGCCATGGCCCTTTCTCGCCAGACCTCAGGAGATCGCCGATGTTGGTCTTGATCCGCTGGACACTCTTCTTGGATGGGCTTGCGCCCGGACACCAATGGCCGTTTTCCAGTCTTGGTGCGGGCCGAATGTGTAGCCAGGGAAATCGAAGCCCTCGTTCTGGGCTTTTCGCCTCGTTGAACGTCAGCCCGAGCATCGTCATCATCTCTCTCGTCCACGCCAGAGCCTCCTGCGCGCAGCCGCGGCTGAGCATGACGAAGTCGTCGGCAAAGACGACGTGATCCTGGAACGCTTCGCCGCGTCGGGTGAGACGCCAATGCCTCAGGAAGCGGTTCATCTTAGAGCCACATCCCGACGTGCCTCCCCCAAAGACGCGGGTCAAATTCTCGTTGCGCATGGTGAAGTTCCCCTTGACGCGGCCTGAGAGGATCGGGAAGCCAACCCGCTCGAGTGTTATCGAGAGGCGCGCCACATGGCGACGAGAATTCGCCGTACGTGATATCGATTTGGCCCTGCGCGGCGCCATCACAACCGGAGCTTTCCAAGCATTGAGCGCAAGAAGCGTTAACATACGTTGAAACAAATGACATAATACTTTTGTCGTAGTCAGGGTTTTTGGCAGAACGAAGCCAATTTTTCCCAAAAAAATGCTTCTGGGCGTCGTTGCCCTGGCGCCTCGAGCCACGCAGCGGCTCTGACCAAGACCATCAACATCCGAATCACTGGTCCAATCGGCGCCATGATTCGAGTAGGTGATTTTCTGGCGCTTGACGAATTCAGCCAGACCGCGCATCACTCGTCGAGCCGCGCGGCTTTAACCGGGCGTGGAAGGCAACGGTCGCGGGCGTGAGATCCCGGGTTCAATCGGATGCGTCGGTCGGCGCCGGGCGGCAGCGGAGGCCAGAGCCGCCAATTCGAGTTGACGGTTTCTAGCGGAACTAGGTACTTGACCAGCGGGAAGGCTGCCAATGTACACGAATCCCCAGAAGCTGCACACGCAGGAAACAGTGGAGCTTCGCCGCGAGGCCGGCCGCTGGTTGAGAGAACGCCGCGAAGCGATCGGTTTGTCACAGCGTCAACTCGCCGAGCTGGTGGGGAGCGAATATTACACTTTCATTTCCCAACTCGAAACTGGCCGCGGTCGCATTCCGCCGGACAAGTTTCGAGTCTGGGCGCAGGCTTTGCGGATGGATGCGCGCGAATTTGTGCTGGCGCTGTTGCCCTATTATGACCCGATAACTTATGAGATCCTGTTCCCAAGACATTTGGCGGGAGAGCGGACAGGGGAGCGGGCGTCCAGATGAGCTTGGGCATTGTAAAGCTTCTTCGGCCAATCCACCGGCTGCAAGACTGGACCAACAACGAGCTGGCCGAATTTTATCGTATTGAAGCGTCGTTGATTCGAAACGGGATTTCGGTAGAAACCGATCGAGGGGTGTCCGACGAAGGCCATCCTTGGTTTGTCTTCTGCCGCTCCGACACCGGCGACGTTATCCTGCACTTGGCTCGTCTCGACGGCCATTATCTTGCGGCGAGCTCGGTATTCGGCGGCAGCGCTCGCGGACCTGATTTCAAGTCGCTCATCCAGTGCGTCATCGGATCCCAGCTCCAATCGGTTGTCAGGGTCAAAAACGCCAACGTTTATACTCATCCATCGGCCGCGCTTATCGCACTCATCTCGATCTGTTACTTCAAGATGCAGGCGAAGGAAGCCGTCGCTTCGGTGTTGCCTCAAACCCACAAGCTGATTGCGCATTCGCGGCCGCGTATCGCCGGCGAGTCTTCCGGCGAGGGGCGTGCGTCTCCGCCGGCTGAACGACACGATTCGGCCGACCTGGCCGGATTGATCGGGGTCGCTTTGTCGCAGTCGGATGGCGGCGGCGATCCGATGGCGGTTGCCGGGCCGGCGACCGATCTTTTCATCCCGGTCACGGAGTCAATGCCGTTGCCGTCGTTACATGCGGTCGACTTAGCGAAATGGATCGATCAGCGACCGCATGCGCTCGACGACCTGGTTTATGTCGAGCAGGGAAGGGCCAATGGGTCGGCGTCGCTTCCCGTCGGGCTTGGCGGTTCGTTCACACATCCGCCGAATGCGGAAACTCTGATCCAATTCAACAGCGGCGTGGAACAACCCGATAATAGTGGTTCAGGCGTTCAGTTGGCGACTGACCATCATTCATTCGTGACTCCGCTGATCTCCGTCCCGGTAAGCTTTACGGTAACCGCGCCTGATTCCGCCGCCTCCGTCCTTGGTTCCTCTCTTAGTCCTTCCGAATTGATCCTGATGGCTTCTGTCGCCGGACGCGAGGTTATCGCTGTTCTGGGTGATTCGTTGCAGACGCATTTCGTCGATGGCATGAGCGGCGCTGGCCAAGACTTTATCCTGAGCTTGGCGGAACACGCCGTGCCGGCGATTTCATCTGACTCATCTTCGGCAACGTCGGCTATCCCGGCAACCGCGAGTTCGCTTCACCCAGCTTCCTTAACTTCGTCCGGTCTCTCAAATCCCGGGGTTGCGCAGGGGACAACCTACGGGGGCCCCCAAACAACCGGCGGCGGGACTGCTTTGAGCAGTGAGATGGCAGCGGCGACAAAGGTCATAACGCAATTTGAAAGCGCCCATCCTAACTACGCCGTCATGGATCAAGGCAAGGAAGTTATCATTTATGATACACACTTGACGACCTCGAACTATTCGTCGGCCGTGCACGAGAGTTTCTCTTTCGCGGACGGATCGAGCATCTGTTCTGGTCGGATTGCCTGCGGCGACGAACCATGAAGCCGCCTGGTCATGAGGGCGCTTGCGGCGGCGGTCCAGCCTCAACTGTCGGCTTGTCCTGGCCTATAGGGTTCCGCAGGCGATCCTAAAGATATGGTCGACTTATATTCAATATTGGGAGTGGCGCGCGACGCAGACATCAGGACAATCAGACGGGCGTTCCGAAAGAAGGTTCGAAGCACTCACCCTGACGGCGGCGGCTCGGTTGAAGCGTTCAACGAGCTGAAGGCCGCCTACGATATTCTCTCAGATCCGATCCGCCGCCGCCGCTATGATGAGGTCGGCGACCTCGGCGATCCTGCCGCCGACCCCAATCGCGCTAAAATCATCGAGATTTTGTCGTTCGGGCTGGACCAGGCCCTGCTCAGACTGAGTAAACTTCCTTACATCCAGGGAGATTCCAACCTTATCAGGATGACGATGAATGTTTTAACCGAAAAGCGCTTGGAATTGAAAACGCAAAAGAGCAATTTTCTGAGGGCTCTCGAGGCAACTCGCCTGCTTGAAGGGCGGTTCCACATCGCGGATGGCGAAAATCTCATGGATACCGTTGTCGCGCGCCGCCTTGCCGCCTGCCAAACGCACATTGACCTTCTAACCGATCAGGCCAAATTGTTCGATGAAGCCTTGGCGATTTTACGAAATACCAGCTTCGACTCTCTAGTTGAACTCACGAACGCGAGAGAAGACCTCTATCCATATTTGGACTCAGCGATTCTGGCGCGGTTCAACTGAGAGCCGACCCTTACCTCCCGTGCGGGCCTGCTTCGGTCGCGACCGCCCGTGAATTTGAGCGGCAAGCTCTTGCACAAACGTATCTACATTCGTAAGATCAAGTAGATATAGCGCTATCCTCACGCAAAACACGCGGCGGACCGGCTGCGCTCTGGCGCCGGACCGCGCTCTCCCCCCAGCGCCTCCTGTTAGGGGGCCTCACAGGGAAAACAATCTCCCTGTTCCGTCTTCCCCTTCCGCACGAGCAAATCCGTGCAAGAAAATGAAATACCATGGATTTGCGCAATCGCTCGAGGAGCGGCGGGAGCGATTCTCCGTGTTGGCAGGCATTATCAGGGAAAACAGGCGGAATGGCCTTGTTTCCGCCAGTGCGTCGCTTGTGGTGAATTTTCAGTCGAACCGCGCCTTCGTTGGACCCTCGTTGGGGCGGCTGAAGGAGTTTGCTTAGAACCGGCGCAGATCTCCAGCGCGAAGCCGGGAAGCGGAACGCCGCCTCGAATTGGCAGCGACGCAGCCACGCCCGGCGTTCATCGTCTGGCGCACACCACGACCGCCTTCGCGTTCGGGTCTCCGTCGCAGCTCGCGCCGGCGTTTCCGACGATGTGCAGGCTGCCCGCGCCATTCGTACAGTAGGCGCTGATCATGATTTCCGACGGGCCGCACGTCGCCAGCGCCTGGTCGACGATGACCCGCAAATCGAGGGTCGGCCCAGGCGGCCCGGCAAGACCTCGCGGACCCGGCGGCCCCGGCGGCCCTGCAGCGCCAGGCTCGCCTTTCGGTCCCTCCGGCCCAACCGGGCCTTGCGCGCCCTGCGGTCCCGGCAGTCCGGCGGCGCCAGGCTCGCCTTTAGCCCCTTCCCGTCCGGCTGCCCCAACCGGACCTTGTAGCCCTTGCGGCCCGACAGCGCCGGTCTCGCCCTTGGGACCTTGCGGCCCGACGGCGCCAGGCTCGCCTTTCGGCCCCTCGGCTCCGGCTGCTCCTGCCAGACCTCGTAGCCCCTGGGGCCCGGGAGCGCCGGGCTCGCCCTTGGGACCCTGCGGTCCGGCGGCCCCAGACTCGCCCTTGGGACCCGGCGGTCCAACCATCCCCGCCGGCCCGCGCGGCCCCGAGGGCCCGACGGCGCCAGCGTCTCCTTTGGGCCCCGGCCCGCCGATGGGGCCGCGGGCTCCAGTCTCGCCCTTGAGACCCTGCGGTCCGGCTTCGCCCGGCAGCCCCGCCTCTCCTTTTGGCCCCGCCTGACCCTGAGGCCCCATCGGGCCAGGCGCGCCGGAATCGCCCTTGGCTCCCTGCGGCCCCGTGGCTCCAGCCTCGCCCTTCGGGCCCTGCGGTCCGACCGCGCCCGGGTCGCCCTTCTCCCCCTGCGGTCCGACCACGCCGATGAGACCCGCTTCGCCCTGCGGACCCTGCGGTCCCGCAGGCCCTGCGGGGCCCGGATCGCCCTTCGGCCCCGGCGGTCCGACGGCGCCTGGTTCGCCCCTCTCGCCCCTGGCGCCTTCGGGACCTCGAGGCCCTGCCGCGCCCCTCGGTCCTTCCGGCCCCGCCGGTCCCGCCTCGCCCTTCGGTCCCGGCGGACCGGGGACTCCGGCGACGCCTTGCGGTCCCTGGGGTCCGGCCGGTCCCGGAGCGCCCTTCTCCGCATCGCACCCGGCCACGGCCAGCAGCATCGCTGCCGCCGCGCCCGCGATCAATGTGCGCAACGCCTGCATTCGTTTCCTCCCCGGCCCCGCTACGGATTCATTCTTGGCGCCTGACGGAGGGCGTGTCGATGCAGCGAGCGGGCTGGCGACGGCCCGTAGGGCGGTGCGCGTGAGTTCCCTGGTAACAAGGAAAACAAGAGGCAATTCGTCCCGTTCGGCCTGTCCGGGCGCCTTCGGCCGTGAAAACTGACGGTGAAACCAATCGCCTGCGCGGGAATTCCCTATGCAATCGGAGCAGGGAATTAATTCGGCCGAACAGGGAGATAATCCGGCGAAGAGCTTGGGAAACAGGATTTATCGCGAATTCTGCTTCCCCGACCAGGGGCGGCCGCTGGTCGAAATATCCGGCCGCCCACACTGCCACGACTCCGCGCGACTCCCCAACGACTCCGCCCGGCGATTTGCCCCCGGCGGAAATCGTGCGAAACTCGAGCCAGTCCGTTTGTCCGTTAGGCAAGCCATGTCGGGATCGCCGCACGACGCTCTGACCACGCCGCGCGCGGATGAACTCGGTCTCCTACGGATCGCCAACCGGACCGGGTTTTCGATCAGCCTCCTGCCGAACGGCGCGATCTTCGCCATGGAGCATGCCGCGGGCGGCGCTCGCATCATGGTCAATCAGGTGCTCGGGTCGCCGATAGCCGGAGGCATGGGCCGCCTCTACCTGCGTGTCGGCGGCGCAGAGCCGATGACGCTGCCGCTCGTCGGGCCCGAGGCGCCGTGCCAGACCGGCGTTGGCGGCGACCGGGCGGTCTGGGAGGGAGAGACGGACGGACTGCGCCATGAGGTCTGCCTCTGGCTGCATTCCCGTTCCAACGTTTGGTTCTGGCGCGTCCTGATCGTCAACCAGCGCGACACGGAGGCGCACTGCGACGCGGCGCTCATCCAGGATCTCGGTCTCGGCGAACAGGGCTTCGTCATGGGCAACGAGGCCTATGCGAGCCAGTATCTCGATCATTTCGTCGCGCCGCATCCCAGGGCCGACCACGTCGTGATGAGCCGGCAAAATTTGGCGCAAGGAGGCGCGCATCCGTGGGTCGCGCATGGTTGTCTCGAGGGCGCTGCCGCCTTCGCCACCGATTTTCGCCAGTTGATGGGTCCCGCCCACCGCGACGCCGATCGATTCGCGCTCCCGTTCGGCGAGAGCCTGCCGTCGCGCCGCCTGCAATATGAGACCGGCTGCGCGGCGCTTCAGACCGGGGCCGTGACCCTGGCCCCGGGCGCATCGGCGTCCTGGACATTTTTTGGCGTCTTCAACCCCGACCATCCGCAGGCGTCGTCCGACAAAGACCTCGCCGTGATCGATGACGTGGAGCGCGCCGGCAAGGACTGGTCGCCGCGAGCTGTCGCCCTGTCCCTCCCCGCCCGCAGCGTTCTTCAGGATGCGCCGGTCGCGGTCGCCGACGCGCTCGACCAGCAGACGATTGCTGTGCGCTATCGCCGACGCATGCATGTCGAGCGGGCGCAAGGTCGAGCCTTGTCCTTCTTCGTTCCCGCGAAAGCCCATAACCGTCACATTGTGCTGCGGGACAAGGAACGAATCGTCGCCCGCCGGCACGGCGCGTTGCTGCGCAGCGGCAGGGAGATGCTGCCCAGCCGAGACGATGCTCTGCGCCACCTGCTGGATGCATGGCGTCTTCGGCGCCCAGCTCACCATCGGCAACACGTCCTTTCACAAGCTCTTTTCCGTCTCGCGCGACCCCTACAACATCACCCGCGACAGCGGCCTGCGCATGCTCGTCGATCTCTTCGGCGGGTGGCGGCTTCTGACTGTGCCCTCCGCGTTCGAGATGGGCCTCAGCGACTGCCGCTGGATCTACCGGTTTGCGGATCGGACGATCACGGTCTCGGCAATCGTTTCCTCCGACGAGGCCGCCATGCAGTGGCGCGTCACGGCCGAAGGCGGTCCCTGTCGATTCCTGGTCTTCGGTCGTCTCGTGCTCGGCGAGCGTGAGTTCGCCAATGCCGGGACTATCGAGATCGACAGCCGGCGGAAGCAGTTCGCCTTCCGGCCGGATCCCGACGAATTGTGGGGCCAACACTATCCAAACGCTGTCTACCGGCTGGTGACAAGCACGCCGGAATGCGTCGAAGCCCTGGGCGGAGACGAGCTGCATCTACGCCGACGGCAAACGCCGATCGGGCGCCTATGCCTCGATCCGCACCTATCCCACCGACGAGTTCGTCTTCGCCGTGGTCGGTTCGTTGACCGATGCGAAGGAAGCGGAGGCCTTGGCGAACAAGTTCGCTCGGCCGGTCGAAGATGCGATCCTCCTGGCGTCAGCCGACCGCAGCTGGCGCAACATCACCCGGGGCGTTCGCATCAGCAACGCGACGGGCGAAGCGAAGGCGGTCGACACGATCTTTCCTTGGCTCGTTCACGACGCGATGGTGCATCTTACGGTCCCGCACGGCCTCGAGCAGTACACGGGCGCCGCCTGGGGCACGCGCGACGTCTGCCAGGGCCCGCTGGAACTCCTCCTCTCGCTCGAGCACGACGAGCCGGCAAGGGCGATTCTGCGCATTGTCTTTGCCCAGCAATACGAAAAGCAGGGCGACTGGCCGCAATGGTTCATGCTCGAGCCCTATTCGCTCATGCAGGACAGGAGCGCGCATGGCGACGTCATCGTCTGGCCGCTGAAGGCCCTGTGCGATTATGTCGAAGCGACCGGCGATCTCGCCTTTCTCGAAGAAAAAATCGCCTGGCGCGGCGAGGACGATCTGCAGAAGACCGCGCGTGCCGATTCCGTCGCAACCCATATCGACAAGTTGATCGCGACCGTTCGCCAGCGTTTCATCCGAGGCACGCGCCTCGTCCGATACGGCGCCGGGGACTGGAACGATTCGCTTCAGCCGGTCGATCCGTCGATGCGCGACAGGATGGCGAGCAGCTGGACGGTGGCGCTTCTCTATCAGCAGCTCCGCCGCTACGCCGCAAATCCTCCGTCTGGCTGGACGCTCCGACGCAGGCGAAGACCTCGACAAACTGGCCGCGGGCATGAGCGAGGACTTCAATCGCTTTCTCATTCGCGATGGCGTCGTCGCCGGCTACGGCGTCTTCGGGCCCAAGGGCGGCTTACAGGAACTGCTATTGCATCCGAGCGACGATCGCACCGGTCTCTCCTTCTCCCTCATTCCGATGACGCAGGCGATCCTTGGCGGACTTTTCAGTCCGGCGCAGTCGCGCCGCCATCTCGCCCTCATTCGAAAGCATCTCCTGTTTCCGGACGGCGCGCGGCTGATGGACAGACCGATCGAATATCATGGAGGGCTGGAAACGATCTTTCGCCGGGCGGAGTTGTCGGCGTTCTTCGGCCGGGAAATCGGGCTCATGTACGTGCATTCGCACCTCCGCTACGCGGAAGCCATGAGCCTGCTCAGCCAAGCCGAAGCGGTGTGGGACGCTTTGCTCGTCGCCAATCCCATCGCGGTTACCGATCGGCTCGAGAACGCCTCGCTCAGACAGCGCAACGCCTATTTCAGCAGCAGCGACGCCGCCTTTGCCGATCGCTACGAGGCCAGCGCGCACTGGGACCTCGTCAAGGCGCGGAAGGTCGCCGTCGACGGCGGCTGGCGCATTTATTCGAGCGGACCCGGCCTTTACGTCACCATCCTCATTCAGGAGGCATTCGGGATGCGGCGGCGTTTCGGCAAGCGGATCGCTAAACCGCGTCTGCCGGAATCTGAGAAGGGCCTGCGTCTCGCATGGCCTCACAGGCCTGCCGTCGAGCCGCGGCGGCGGTGATGAAGGCTGCGTAGCTCCAGGCCAGATGCCTGGCCGAGGTCTGCGCGCCGGTGGTCTGATCGAACTGTTCGGAAAGTTCGCCGGTCTGAGGCGTGAAAGCCCGCACCGTTCGCAGGATCGCATCGCCGCGATCGAGCGCGGCGGACGCGACAGCGAAACCGTCTCGTCCCGCTACGCCCTGACGCTGCCGAAACGTCCGGTTCTCCTCCGTCACGGCCATGGGCGCTCCGGCGAGAAGCGCTTGCGCCAGTTTGAAATAAAACTCGGCCGCCGCCAGCGTCGCGAAATAATAGGCGCCGCCGCTGTAATAGACATCGCCGGCATACCGTCCGAGCGCCGGCCCCCGCCCCGCCGGCCGCTCGCGGTTGATCGCATATTCGCCCTCGAACAACTGCTCGAGGGCGGTCAGAGTCGCCTGGGCGCGCGCGTCGAGGACGCTATGGGTCCCGCTCTCGCGCCCGGCGTGCAGCACGGCGAGAATGACGGCCGCGTCGAGAGCCTTTCCCGGTTTGCCCGAGACGACACCGAAGCGCGACCGATAATAACCGGCGTCCGGGTCCCAAAAGGCATCGAGTCGAGGCGCGATGGCGTCGGCGACGGCAAGGCAAGCGGCCGAGCGCTCGCCCTCCCCTATTTCCGTGAGCCATTCGGCGCCCTCCGCGAGGGCTTCGGCCTGCAGGAGCAACGTATAATAGTGGAACCCGCTCTCCTCTTCCCAGATGTCGTAGCTCGGACGCTGCGCGTAGGCGAGCGTGAAGTCGAGATCGCCGATGACGAGGTCCCGCATGGCGGCTCGAAGCCTCTCGTCGGAGCCCGCCACGGCGGACCGCCAGTCCAGCGTCGCGAGCACGCGCAATGCCGGCCCATCCGCCTGCGGTCGCGCCCAGCGGCTGATATCCAGCGTTGCATCCGGATTGACCCGGGCCTCGGCCAGCACCGCCGGTCCCGAAACCGCGGCGATCTCGGCGTCGGAGCGCGCGTACTGGAGGAAGGACGGCTCTATCCGTTCCCTGAAATCGCCCTGACGCAGGAACTCCCGACCGTCCAGACGGCGCAGGGACAGGCTGAAATCGAGAAATTCGCGGAAACGGTCGTTTGCCTCTCCCCCCGCCCATCCCTCGGCCATGGAGACGCTGAAGAGCGCGCATGACGATCGCCGAGTCGCGGAACCAATGAAAGAAATAGTCGGGGTCGGGATCGTAGGCGGCGAGAACCGGCGACGCCAGCACGGACCCGGGGCGCGGGATGACAGTCTGTCCAAATCCCGGGCGATGCTTGACCGTTTGCGTGGCCGAGATCGCCCGCGACATGGCGATCGATGCGAACCGCGCTTGCCCCGCGATCCAGTCGTCCAGGCTTGTCATCTTAGTGGCCCGCGTCGGTCATATGGAGGCGCCCTCCTTCTCGCGTTGCAGGGACTGTGACCCTTCCGAATCCCCTTCTCCACGAAGTGGGGAAGGTGGCGCGAAGCGCCGGATGGGGTGCGGAAAGCAGGTTGGCGACGACGAAAGTTCGCGGCGCCGCTTGTGCAATCGTGCCGGCGTCGAAGCAGCGGGCCATACCCCATCCGGCCCTTCGGGCCACCTTCCCCAGCAAGCTGGGGAAGGGGTCACGTTGGTGATAGGTAGGCAAGATGCACGAGCCGCCGCGTTTCCGCCAGTCTTCGCGCAAGTTCGCTCGGGCGCAGCGTCAGAACATGACGAGGGCGGAGGTCATGCTTTGGCGTGCGGTTCGGAGTCATCGGACCGACGGGCACGGCTTTCGCAGGCAAATGCCGATTGGCTTCCCCTTCCCCGCGAAGTCGGGGAAGGTGGCGCGGAGCGCCGGATGGGGTGTGGAAAGCAGGACTGCGACAATGGAGTTTGCGGCGGCGTTCATGCAAGGCGTCTCCCGTCGGCGGCGGCGGGCCACACCCCATCCGGCCCTTCGGGCCACCTTCCCCAGCAAGCTGGGGAAGGTGAGGGGATCGCTGAGCGCGATGGCTTCGTATGGTCGAGAGGCGCGAGGCCGTGACGCAAGAAAAGCGAAGCCTGGCAAAGCCGTCGCGCTTCGCGCGACTTCCCCTCATCCGGCGTCCCTCCGGGACGCCACCTTCTCCCGCAAGGGGAGAAGGGGGCCTGAGCCCGCCCTTGGATTTTGCTGACCTGGGCCACGGGTTCAGTCCAGATGGGGGCCGCGGAAGCCGAGCCGCCTCATCCCGGCCCGGATCTCAGGGACGCCCATGAACAGGTTCCAGAGAAGACCGCTGCGGTAGTTCTCGATCATCACGACGATCGGGCCCTGGCTGATCGCCAGAAAACTGTCGGCATACCAGTCGTAATGTTCGCTGAAGCCGTCAATGAAGCCGAAGCGGGCCCAGATCTTGTCGCCGAGCGCGTCGTGGAAATGCCGCAACGCGGCCATCGCTTCCCTCGGCGCATAGGGGAAGGCCGACAACGCGGCGCTCGGTGTGATGACGCCGAGGTCGTTCGTCGGGGAATGCGCGGCATAGCCACGGACGGAATCGCCAGCCGTCAGACCCCAGCATTGCGGGCCATAGCCTCTGTAGCCATGCGGATTGCGGACGCAGTAGGCGTAGTTGATCCGCGTGTGATCGACGTTCTGCCGCCAGTAGTCGGCGTAGCGATCGCTCAAGCCGCGCGGGTCGATGCCGCAGAAGGAATAGTGAGTGAAGAAGAGCGGCCCTCCCCAATCCGGCCCGAGCGGCAGCTCGATCGCCTCGAAGCTTCGCCGGTTGACGAACTCGCGGCCGGCGGCCCAACCTTCATGGTAGGTTTCGGCCGGCACGCCGTAGCGCGGCGACGACGCCGCCAGCACGTAGGCGATGAGGCACTCGTTCCAGCCGCGGATCGGATGGTTCAGCGCAAAGCCGTTGTTGGGGCTCCAGTGCCAGGTCAGCGCCGTTCGACTCCCCTGCGCGTACCAGTCCCATTCCGCCTCGCTCCAGAGATAGGCGATGCGCTGGCGAAGGCGCTCCTCTTCCGGTTCTTCGCGATCGAAAAAGGCTCGGGCGCATAAGAGACCCTGGAAGAGGAACGAGCTTTCCACGAGGTCGGCGCCGTCGTCTTTGCGACTGAACGGCAATGTGGCGCCCGTGGCGCCGTTGATGAAGTGCGGATACATACCGTGATAGCAGGTGGCCTTCTCGAGACAGTCCAGCATGTCCGATAGGCGGGCCAGCGCCTGCTTTCGCGTCACCCATTCGCGCGCGCAGGCGACGATGATGGCCATGACGCCGAAGCCCGAGCCCCCCACGGCCACCTTATCGTCGGTCGCGCCCTCCCGGAGCTGCAGCCGGTCGCGCGCCAGCCCGCTGACCGGGTGGGCGCCGTCCCAGAAATAGTAGAACGTCTGCCGTTGCACGAGGTCGATGAGTTGCTCGTCCGACAGTTTCCGGCGGCGTCTGGCGTCCCTGGAATGCGGCGTGGTCTTGGCTGGATCTTGCATGGGCAAATCCATTTATCGGGCGGAAAGAGCTTCGTGCGCCGATTCGGGCGGCTCAGGCATTCCGTGCTCGCGATCGGGACTGAAGGTCAACCCGTTCGGATCCATCACCAGACGCAGCTTGCGGACGGAGTTGGCGCCTTCGGGCAGGTCATGGCCGATATTGATGATGCCGACATCAGCGTATTCGCCTTCGAACAGCGCCACGATCAGCGCGCGCGACTCGGGATCGAGCACGTCGAGCGCATCGTTCACCACGACCCACAGCGGCCTTTGCAAGAGGACGCGCGCAAAGGCCAAGCGTTGCTTCTGGTCATCAGACAGCTGATGGTCCCATCGCTCCACCGTGTCGAGTCGGGGCTCGAGGTGTTCCAGTCCGACATCCGCGAGCGCCTTGGCGATAACCGCAGCCTCGAAGGCATCGGCTGGGCTGGGATAGGCGACGGCCTCACGCAGAGAGCCAGGCGGGACGTAGGCGCGGACCGGCATGAACATGATGGATTGACGAGGCGGGTGCGTAATCCGCCCGCTGCCCCAGGGCCAAAGTCCTCCGATGGCGCGGAACAGCAAGGCTTTTTCCTCGCCGCTTTCGCCAGTGATAAGGACTCGCTCGCCGGCATCGAGGTTTGTCCGCGGTTCGCTCAGCATCACGCAGCCGGCGGGCGACGCGACGCGAAGGTCTTCGATCTGTATCGCCGGGCCCTCCGCCTCGGCAAGGTCGATGCGACTCCTGGTCTGACCAAGCTCGTCCATGGTGACGATCGCTTTTCGGAAGGTCGCGACGCGCAAAAGCGTGGCGCGCCAGTCCGCGAGGCTAGAGAAATTGTCCACGAACCAGCGGAGCGAAGTTTGCACCTGATTGAAGGCGCCGATCACCACCATAAGCTCACCGAAGCTCATTTCGCTCCGGAAGTAGGCTGGCGCGGCCACCAGGATCGGCGCGACAATCGCAAACCAGCCATAGCCGGCGGTGACCCATGTCAGCCGCGTCGTGGCCCAAACGATGCGTCGCGAGACCCCGAGAACAGTTGCGAATATTGCATCGAGGCGCGCCCTCTCATCGGCCTCGCCGCGGTAAAGGGTTATGCCGTCGAGGTCCCCATTCACGCGCACAAGGCCGAAGCGAAAGTCCGCTTCTCGTGCGTAGCGCTCGGCATTCAGATTGACCAACGGGCCGCCAACACGCCAACTCAAAAACGATGCGGCGCCGGCGTAAAAGAGCGCACACCACACCAGATATCCCGGCGGGGCGAACATGTGGCCGGCGATCGGTAAAAACGTGCCGCGCGAGAGCGCCCAAAGGACGCCGATAAACGACGCCAGAAGCAGGGTCGATTGCAGAAGGCCGACGCCCAAGTCGGTCGAAAGATCCGTCAGATGCAGTGCGTCGGCCTGGAGGCGCTGGTCCGGATTGGCCCCGATGGCGCCCGCATTCGAAAGACGGAAAGCGCGAAAGGGGGCAAGCCACTCGTTCAAGAGGTCATTCACCAAGCCTTGGCGCAAGACCACTTTGGACATTTGATTGAGCCACATCTGCGCGACATTGAGAACAAGCAATATGCCCGCCAGCACAGCGAAGACGCCGAGCTGCTCGATGAAGCCGGGCATATCCTTGTTGGTCAGCGCATTGTAGAACGGCTTGTTCCAAGCGTTGAGCCTGATCTGCATATAGGCCGTAGCGCCCACGACCCCGATCAGCCCACCGGCCAATGTCAGGAGTTTGTTGCGCTGGGGCGAAGCCCAGAAACCGGAGGCCATCCATATGAAATCGGACAAAAAACTGCCGGTCGTCGGACTGTCCGCGTTTTCGACGCCATTCGGTGGTTTATTGGAGTGTTCCGCCATCGGATTCGATCCGTCCTCCCCGAGCCCTATTCTCGCATGATCCGGTCGCAGTCGTCTTGGCGTATATTCCGAGCCAAAGGGTCCGCTGTTGCATGAGGGCCGCCGCTTGCGAAGCTATTTTATGATCCAAGAAGCAAGGCAGATTAAAGCCATCCGCGGCTCGCGATAAGGCAGGAGCATGGGACGCATCGATACGTTGCTCGCGGCGATGACCCTCGAGGAAAAAATCGGACAGCTCAACATGGTCGCGGCGTCGCGGGCGATCACCGGTCCCGGCGAGATTCACGAAGTGCGCGAGGGAGTCCGATCCGGGCGTATCGGCAGCCTACTCAACCTTTGGGGCGACGAGGAAGTGCGGGCCGTCCAGCGTCTCACGGTTGAAGAGTCTCGCCTGCGCGTTCCGTTGCTGCTCGGTCTCGACGTCATCCATGGCCACCGCACGATCTTCCCCGTTCCGCTGGCCGAAGCCTGCGCGCTCGCGCCCGACCTGTGGGAGAGGACGGCGCGCGCGTCGGCCGAGGAAGCCGCCGAGGACGGCGTCGCCATGACCTTCGCGCCCATGCTCGACGTCGCGCGCGATCCGCGGTGGGGACGCATGGTCGAGAGCCCGGGCGAAGACCCCTGGGTGGCGTCAGAAATGGCGACGGCCAAGACGCGCGGCTTCCAGGGCCGCGACCTTGCGGCGGCGGACAGCCTGGCGGCGACGGCAAAGCATTTCTGCGCCTATGGCGCCGTCGCCGCCGGCCGCGAATACGCCTCCGTCGACGTCTCCGAGAGATCGCTCCTGGAAATATACCTGCCGCCGTTTTCGGCCGCCGTGGCCGCCGGCGCTGCAGCCGTCATGCCGGCGTTCATCGACATCGCCGGCATCCCGATGACCGCCAACGCCCCGCTGCTGCAAGGCTGGCTGCGCGACCGGCTCGGCTTCGACGGCGTGATCGTCAGCGACTACGGCGCGGTGCGGGAATTGCTCAATCACGGCGTCGCCGGCGACGCCGCCGAGGCGGCTGCGCTTGCTCTCGCCGCGGGCGTCGACATCGATATGATGAGCAACGCCTATGCAGAGGGCTTGCCCGGGGCGCTCGAGCGCGGTCTCGTGACCATGGCCGCCATCGACGCCAGCGTCAGGCGGGTGCTCGAGCTGAAAGAACGGCTCGGACTTTTCGACGACCCGTACCAGCGCGGCGCCCCGCGGCCCTTGGCCGATGGACGCAGCCCGGCCGGATACCGCAAATTGGCCCGCGAGGCCGGACGACGGGCCATCGTGCTGCTCACGCATCGCAATGGCGTCTTGCCGCTGTCGCGCGAAGCGACGCGGATCGCTGTCGTGGGCCCTCTGGCCGAAGCCGCCGGCGAGATGCTCGGATCCTGGGCGTCGGCCGGCGACGCCGATAAGGCCGTGGCCATCCTGGACGGGCTGCGAGCCGCCCTGCCGCGGCGACGGATCGACTTTGCTCGCGGCGCTGACATCGACGGCGACGACGAGAGCGGCATTCCGCCCGCCGTCGAGCTCTGCGCAGAGGCGGACGTCGTCGTTCTTTGTCTCGGCGAGGCCGCCGCGATGAGCGGGGAGGCGGCGAGTCGAGCCGATCTTGGGCTGCCCGGACGCCAGCGCGCGCTCGCCGAGGCCGTCTTCGCGGCGGGGAAGCCTGTCGTCGTCCTTCTGTCGTCGGGCCGCCCGCTCGCCCTGCCGTGGCTCTTCGAGCGCGCGGACGCGGTCCTGGCGACCTGGTTTCTCGGCAGCGAAGCCGGACACGCCGTCGCCGATGTCTTGACCGGCGGATTCAACCCTTGCGGAAAATTGCCGATAAGCTGGCCGCGCCACGGCGGACAGGTCCCGATCTTCTACAGTCAGCGGCCCACCGGACGGCCAGCCACGCCGGGCGTTCGCTATTCGAGCTCCTATCTCGATACGCCTTCGACCCCGCAATTTCCTTTCGGTCACGGGCTATCTTACAGCCGCTTCGCGCTCTCGGATCTGCGATGCGCTCCGGACCGCCTGCGAGCGGGAGAAAGCCTCGAGGTCAGCGTCCTGGTCCGCAACGACAGCCAGGTCGCGGGCGAGGCGACGCTGTTCCTCTTCGTTCGCGACGTCGTCGCGAGCGTGGCGCGTCCGCTCCTGGAACTGAAGGGCGTCCGCAAGGTCGCGCTCGCCGGCGGAGAACGGGGCCAAACGACATGGCGGCTCAAGGCGGAGGACCTGGCGTTCGTCGGCCTCAGTCTCGAGCCCGTGCTCGAACCCGGCGAGTTTCAAATCCATGTCGGACAAAGCGCCGACCCGGCCGAGCTCCTGACCGACGTCATTGAGCTCGAGCCATAATGGCTCCGCGTCCGCTCCCCGCGCCTGACGAGAGCGATGCCGCCTCTCAGCGCTTCGGCTGAGTAAGCGACTCCATTGCGGTTTGCGACGCCTCCTGGCTCAGGCTCGCGAGTTCCTTCGCCTGCTCGCCCATCGCGACCGCCCGATCGCGCATATGCGAGCTGACGAACTGGACGAAATCCGAGGGCGACCGCGCCTCCATCAGCTTCTGGGTGAAACGGACGTTCGCCTCGGCGTTCGCCTGAAAGAATTGCATGAGCCTGGTCTGGTAGTCCTGCACGGCCTTGAACGAAGCGCCGAAGGCGCCGCCGTAGAGGTTGGCGGCGTTGGCGAATTGCGACGTCATGTCCTCGCCCATCTTCGCCGCGGCGGCAGCGGCGTCCGCAGCCGGATTGTCGCGCTTATCGTTAGTCATGCTCAGTCCTCCACCAATTCGAAAGGTTAAGAAATTCGCTCGCGGCGCCAGCGCCGGCCGAGAGGCGCTGCTCGCCGGCGATCTGCGCGCTCAATTGATATCGACCCGTTCGTCCCGTTAATCAAGCGCCGGCGCGCAGCGTCGGCGGAGGCTCAATTCACCCGGGGGCCGAGTACCGGCCGTAATTGGCCATGCGGTCGGCGACGTTCCTGATCTCCTCCGGCGAGAGGAGCGGCGGGTCGCCGAGCTGCAGGCAGTTGACGTACTGGCGCGCCAGCGTCTCGACCTCGACCGCGAGCCACATGGCGCCCGCAAGATCGGGCCCGAGCGCGATCATGCCGTGATGGGCGAGGAGACAGGCCATCCGGCCCTTCAGCGCTTCGACCGCATTGTTCGACAATTCCTCGGTGCCGAAGGTTGCGTAGGGGGCGCAGCGGATCGTGTCGCCGCCCGCGGCGGCGACCATGTAATGGATCGGAGGAATGCCCCGCTCCATGATGGCGAGCGTCGTGGCGTAGGTCGGATGGGCATGAACGATGGCGTTGACTTCCGGTCGCGCGCGCAGGATCGCCAGGTGAAATCGCCATTCGGTCGAGGGGCGGCCGCGTCCGACCACGGTCCCGTCCAAACTCATCTCGACGATGTCCTTCGGCCTCATCTGGTCGTAAGCCAGAACTCGTCGGGGTGATCAGCGCCCCATCGCCCTCGCGAAGGCTGACGTTGCCCGAGGTTCCCTGATTGATGCCGAGCGCGTTCATCGAGCGGCAGGCGTCGATGATGCTTTGGCGTTTCTTCTTTTCGGCCGGCGAAGGCATGGCGCTTTCCAGTGCTTGAGGGATTCCGGGCAAGACGTTTGGCGGAGATCCAAGTTCTAAAACGCCGGCTCGCGGCGCCGCAAGCCGGCCGCGGCGGGGACGCTGTCCGGGGTCAAAGCCATCCGGCAAAGCGCTGGTTGCCGGCAAAGGCGAACATTGCAATCGCCGCAAGAAAGATCGCGGCGCCAAGTCCGTGTTTCAGCCGCTGGCCGCGACGGAGCCGGAACCCTGCATCAGGACCCTGCTTTGAACGAAGCAGAACCGGTCTGGGACCCAGCGTTGACCCGATGCGCTTCGTTTGCTAGCAGAGGCGTCGCAAAACAACACATTCAAGAATTTCGCGGTGTTGCGGCGCGGGTTGCTCTAGGCGAGGCACAGGTTGAGGGGGCGTTGGTGGGCATCGTACATCGTGTCGGCGCGTTGGGCCTGGCGGGATTCGCTGCGGCCGCTCTCGGCGGTTGCCAAACAGAGGCGCCGCCGCCGCCGGTGGCCGCCGCGCCGAGCGTCAGCGCCGTGGCGCTCGTCGGCAAATGGGGATTGGCCTCCTACCATAAGGACGCCGACAGGGCGCGCACGATGAAGGAAGCGTCCGCGCAGTGCAACAAGCCCTATGTCATCAACCAGGGTCCGAATGGCGGCGTGATGATGTATCTCGCCGATCAGCCGAAGCTTGAGGAACTCGTGATGAAGGCCGGCCCGGACGGCAAGAGCTATCTCGGGCCGCCCGGCGACGCCCCGACGGCCGACGATCGCGAAGTCCTGAACGTAGACCCGAATTCGTTCACCACGATCTGGGTCGATCCCGACAACGCCGCGCGCTACGGCACGATGGTCTACGAGCGCTGCGGCGCCAAGAAGGCGTGAAAACAACCGGGCTTTCCCATCCCATGGAGCGTGCATGACGGTTCGAGCGGGTTCTTTCATACGAACGGCGCTGGCCGCGGCGATCGCCGCGGCGGCGCTGGTGGTTCCGGGCGTGTTGGCGACGGCGCAGCAGATCGACATGAACGTCGTCGACCAGCCGGGCTATCAGCCCACGCCGGAAGAGGAGCAGCTGACCGGCGCCTACGAGCGCCAGGAGGTGTTCTTCCGCACATCTGAAGCGCCGGGCACGCTCATCATCGACACCAGTCAGCGCTTCCTCTACCTCGTGCAGCCCAACAACCGCGCCCTGCGCTACGGCATCGGGGTCGGGCGCGTGGGCTTCCAGTGGTCGGGCCTGCAGAAGATCTCGCGCAAGCAGGAATGGCCGGACTGGCGGCCGCCGCCGGAGATGATCGAGCGCCAGCCGTACCTGCCGCGCTTCATGGCCGGCGGACCCGGCAATCCGCTGGGCGCCCGCGCGTTCTATCTCGGCCAGACGGTCTATCGCATTCACGGCACCAACCAGCCGCAGACGATCGGACACGCCGTCTCGTCTGGCTGCTTCCGGCTGGTCAATGAGGATGTGATCGACCTTTACGACCGCGTGCCGGTCGGCACCAAGGTCATCATCAAGCAGGCGGTCGCCCTTTAAGCGATCGCCGTAGCTTTTGAATCTTCGCCCTAGCTTTCGAGGCTGGTCATGCGCTTTTTCATTCCGCTCCTCACCGCCGCGGCGGCCCTCGGCTTCGGCGTGTCGATCGCCGAGGCGCAGCAGACGCTCAAAACCGTGCAGGATCGCGGCTCGCTCATCTGCGGCGTGAGCCAGGGGCTCGAGGGCTTCTCGTTCAAGGACGACAAGGGCGACTGGTCCGGCTTCGACGTCGACTTCTGCCGCGCGCTGGCCGCCGCCATTTTCAATGATCCGTCGAAGGTGCAGTACGTGCCGCTTTCGGCTGCGGAGCGGTTCGACGCGCTCAAGAACAAGCAGATCGACGTGCTGTCGCGCAACTCGACCTGGACGATGGGACGCGAGATCGATTCGGGCGTCGTCTTCGCCGGGGTCGACTACTACGACGGGCAGGCGTTCCTCGTTCCCAAGAGCCGCAAGCTGACTTCAGCGCTCGAACTCGACGGCAGCAAGGTCTGCGTGCAGTCCGGAACGACGTCCGAGCCCAACTTCGTCGACTTCTTCGAATCGAACCACATGAACTACGAGATCGTCCGCGGCGCGACGGTCGCCGACGTCCTTGCCGACTATCAGGCCGGCAAGTGCAACGTGCTGACGAGCGACGAGTCCGGACTCTTCGCGCTGCGCCTGCAGATGGCGAAGCCCAGCGACAACGCCATCCTGCCCGACGTGATCTCGAAGGAGCCGCTCGGACCCGTGGTGCGGCAGGACGACATGCAGTGGTTCAATACCGTCAAGTGGGTCAATTTCGCCCTGATCGACGCGGAGGAGCTCGGCGTCGGGTCGAAGACGGTCGACGACGCGATGCAGTCGCAGAAGCCTTCGGTGAAGCGCCTCGTCGGAACCGAGGGCGAGTTCGGCAAACCGCTCGGCCTCCCGAACGCCTGGGCTGTCAACGCCATCCGCGCCGTCGGCAATTATGGCGAGATGTTCGACCGCAACGTCGGCGTCCATTCGAAACTCGGCATTCCGCGCGGCCTCAACGAGCTTTGGGACAACGGCGGCATCATGTACGCGCCGCCGATCCGCTGAGGTCGGGAATTCACGATCGCGGCGGAGGCTAGCGGCCCGAACTCGAGCCGCTAGCGGCAAACCCTCGTCCTGCCCTCGTAATGACATGTGCTCTGATTTGGCGCAGTGTCGGGTGGCAGCGTCGAGGCGCTCGGATTGGCCGGCTTTGGCGCGGGCCTCGGCATGACGAGGTTCTGGGCCGGCGGCGGCGGGACGATGATCACCGGATAGGCGTACTGCGCCTCGGCGGGAACGCTTGCGGAGAGGGTGACTGCAAGGATGGCTGCCGTCCCGAGAACCTTAGCTCTCATAGTCGTTACCCACCGCTCGCCGACGCCTTCATTCAAGCCCCTAATGACGCGAATGTCGAGAGGCCGATGTGATAATTTGAAACCGGTCAATCGAGATGCGCCATCGCCATTTGCAGGCGGATCTCCCTCGCGAACTGGACAAGCGAGGCGATCAGCAGCGCCAGCGCGATGACGAACATCATCGCGACAATCCCGCCATGCGAGATGCCGGCGAGCGCTGCGAGAAACGCGGCGGCCAGCAGCATCGCCGTCACCAGCGCGCTCAGCACGGCGAAATAGATGGCGGCGCCGAGCAGCGTCACGCGGCGCGCGTATGACTTGCCCAGCGCCTGCCTGAGCGAGGGATCGGCAGGGGCGGCGTCCGCGGATTGCAGGGCGCGGTTGCGATCGATGATCCGTTCCATCCTGGCGATCAGGATCGACAGGAACCCCGCCACGGCGCCCAGCATGAATGCCGGCGCTGTCGCATGGGTGATCGCCAGGCTCAGATGATCGATATCGGCGACGACCGCCATGAATCTCCGCCGCGCCTGCCTTCGCTGTGTCAGCGCCCCCAGCTCAGAGTGTCGACAATGAAGAGCGGCGCCCGGAAATGCAACCCGGACTCCCGAAACCCCGTCGTTCGCCGGAACCGTGTTCTTTCTGTCACGGCCCGCGCTTTTTCGAAGCCGGGGCACGATCCGCAGCCGTCACGCCTTGCCGCCCGAAAGGCCGACGTCCTAAGCTTTTGCAAAGCAGATCAAGTTTGAAGAAGTGCGGCGGGCGATTTCGGGGACGTTTCATGAGGGGCGTGACAAAAGAAATGCTGCTGTTGGCGGTCGGCGTTCTCTCGGCCGCTCCCGCCGTCGCCGCCGACCTGCCGACGAAGAAGGAGGCCCCCGCCCCGATCCCCGTGCCTGTAATCCCGTCGACCTGGCGTTTCGAGCTGACCGGCTACGGCTGGGCGTCCAGCATTGCAGGAAGCACGGGCTTCGGCACCCTGCCGACGCTGCCTTATTACGCGAGCTTCGGCAAGGTGCTCGAGCACTTTCAAGGCGCGTTCATGGGCAGCGTGGTCGCCCGCAACGACATGTTCATCGGCGGTATCGATTTCGTTTGGGCTCGGATCGGTGGCTCTGGAACCTTACGAAACCCCAACAATGTGCTCTACGGCGGGCAGACGGACCTCACCCTCAATGAGGCGTTCGTCACCGCCTTCGGCGGCGTTCGCGTGCCGCTCGGCGTGCCGAACCTCGATCTCTACGGCACGGTCGGCGCCCGCAACTTCTTCAGCGGGACCAAGCTCACCGTCACCGGCCCGTTCGGATTGTTCAGCGGGTCTCAATCCGTGAACAAGGACTGGATCATGCCGGTCGCCGGCTTCGCCGCGCAGTATCGTTTCGACGACCGCTGGTTCATGAACGTCCTTGCGGACCTCGGCGGCTGGAGCGACAGCGCAACCGGACAGGCGCTCGCCTCCGTCGGTTACAAATGGACCCCCAACATCGCGACGACGCTCGGATATCGCGTCATGTACACCTACACAAATCAGGATACTGGCTTCAATGAGGTGACCTTCCAGCCGAGGAGCTTCCGCTACCAGCAGTGGATGTACGGGCCATTCGCCGGCTTCAAGTACAGCTTCTGAAGCAACGCCGGCAAAACGAGAGTCGCCGGCGATCGTGAGTTCAGGTCCCGTTCGCCGGCGTTGAGCTTAGCCAGTCGACCCGCCTCAGCGGCACACAAGCGCGCCGCCGACGCCGCGGTAGCAGTGGCGGCCATAGCCCGGGTGCACGACGGCCGCGCCGTGATAGCCGTAGCCATAGGGCCGGTGCCCGACGACCGCGCCGCCGCGGGGACCGACGCAGCCCGCATGGTAACGGCCGGCGGCGCAGGCGGCGGCATTGGCCTCTGTCGCAGCCCCGGCAAAAAGGCCGAGAACCAGCAGACCGGCGGCAATCTTTCTCATGACGTTCTCCTTCAGTTGAACGATGGATAAGCGGATGGCTGGCGCGTCGCCAGAGATGGCGCTCGCTTTCCGCTGGAGCGGGCGCCCTCGAACCGCGAATGTTTGTGGGTTACTTGTTGCCGGCCCCCGCCTTCGCCATGGCGTCCTTGCAGCCGCTGCTGAGGTCCGCCGCGTGCGATTTCAAGCAGTCGGCGCCGCGCTTGCCGGACTTGGCGTCGGCGCAGAACTGCTTGATGTCCGCTTTGCAGGACTTGCCGACCGCGGCCGCGCGAACGTACGCCACCTGGCAATCGGCCGAGAGGTCGGTGTAGTGCGATTTCATACAATCCGCGACCGCGCCTTTGCGGGGCTTCACGTCGCCGCAGTATTTCTTGACGTCGGCCGCGCAGGCCTTGGCCAACGCCGAGGGGGCGGCGAGAGCCGAATGGCTCACGAGCAGGGCTGCGCCAAAAGCGGCCGCGATCGTCAACGTCTTCATGTCAGCCATCCTCCGGCAACAATGCGCTTGCCCGCGCCTGCTTCCTGTCGCACGCTAATCCTGGCGCGCGTCTTCTGAGTTAGTCGAACCATCCTGAACCGCACATGTACGCTTCGCCCGCATGCGCTCTGCGATGCGCGCTGCCACGCGTGTTCACCAGGATGCCAGAACCAGGGCAAGCGGGTCCGCCCGGCGCTCAGGGAAGATCGCTCGTCGCCCGCTCCTCGAGGTCTTGAATGGGTTCTGTCCGCGGCGAAACGCTGCGCTTGCTTTGCGCCTTTACGCCAAGCTTCGCTTGGATAGGGCGACGCCGCAAGCTGCGGCGTCGCAATTGCGCCGAAGACGCTCCCGCAGTTTCGCGTCGCTCGTCTTCGGAACGCTCAGTTCGCGTCCTGCGCCGCGTGCTCGGCCTCCATCAGCTTCTGCTTGTCCTCGTCGGTCAGCACCGGCGCGGAGACTGCGATCGTCAGCTTGTCAATTGTGCCGGTGAAGGCGAACGGCACGTGATAATCGGCGTCGTCGACCGGCGTGCCGGTGTCGGAGCCGATGTCGAGCGTCTCGTCCCACGGCAGCATCAGAGGCACCGTCCGCTCCATCCGCTGCGTCGCGACCTCCTTGCCGTCCACCGACAACGTTCCGACGCCCCCGTGACCGATGCCGCTGATGTTGTTGAACGCCAGCGTGGCGAAGCCGAGCCCGTCATATTTGAAGTCGTAGACCAGCGTGTGCTTGCCGGGGGTCAGTGCGTCCGCCCCTTGCCACTTCACCCGCTTGAGGTCGAGCAGGTTCCAGGTGAAGACCGGCTTGCCCTTCATGAGATAGAGCCCGTAGCCGCCGAACCGCCCGCCCTGGGTGACGATTACGCCGTCGCCGCCGCCCTCCGGCACGTCGATGTCGGCGGTGATGGTGTAGGACGTGTTGAGCAGGTTCGGCGCCTCGCCGTTGGGAATGCCGGTTATCGGCTCGCCGGAGTAGGTGAAGACCTTGCGGCCCGCGATCAGGCTGGGTCTTTGGACCACTATGCGCGTCATGGCTGCGGCGTCGAGCGGCAGCACCTGATATTTGGCGAACTCGCCAAACATCAGGTCCGTCATCTCCTTGACCTTAGTCGGATTGGCGGCCGCAATGTCAGTGTATTGCGTCCAGTCATGCCGGACATCGTACAGCTCGAACTTATAGGCGGTTGCTGGATCTTGGATGGCCGCGCCGAGCAACTGCCACGGCGCGCGCTTCGGCACGCCGCTCAGCATCCAGCCGTCGTCATAGAGGCCCTGCACTCCGAGCATCTCGAAATACTGGATCTTGTGCGGCGAGGGTTTATCGGCGTTCGCCTTGTCGAAGCTGTAGGCCATGCTGACGCCCTCGATCGGCTTCTGCGCGATGCCGTCGACCATGTCTGGCGCCGGGATGCCCGTCACTTCCAGCAAAGTCGGCACAACGTCGATCACGTGATGGAACTGCCACCGCACGCCGCCCCTGTCGGTGATGTGGCCCGGCCAGGAGATCGCCACGCCCTGGCGCGTGCCGCCGAAGAAGGACGGGACTTGCTTCACCCATTTGTAGGGCGTGTCGAACGCCCAGGCCCACGGCACAGCGTAGTGGCTGAATGCGTATTGAGTGTTCCAGACGTCGAAGAACTTCATCTGCGCCGCGACCGGCAACTCGACGCCGTTGAACTGCAACACCTCGCTCGGCGTGCCTTTCGGCGAGCCTTCGGCCGAGGCGCCGTTGTCGCCGCTGATGTAGATGATCAGCGTGTTGTCGAGCTCGCCCATGTCCTCGACCGCCTGGATGACCCGGCCGATCTCGTGGTCGGTATAGGCGAGATAGGCGGCGTAGACATCAGCCTGACGGATGAAGAGCTTCTTTTCCTCGTCGGTCGTCTGGTCCCAACGCTGCAAGAGGTTATCCGGCCAAGGCGTCAACTGTGCGTCCTGCGGGATCACGCCGAGCCTCTTTTGATTGGCGAAGATCTGATCGCGGAGCGCATTCCAGCCCTTGTCGAAGAGATGCATGTCGCTGATCTTCTGCACCCATTCCTGTGTCGGCTGGTGCGGCGCGTGGGTGCCGCCGGGAACGTAATAGACGAACCACGGCATCGTAGGATCGATGTCGTGCATCTGGTTCATCCAGTGGACAGCGTCATCCGCCATCGCCGTGATCAGGTTCCACTTCCCCTCATGCCCGACGTAGGGGTAGATCGCCGTCGTGTTGCGGAAGAGGTTCGGCTCCCACTGGCTCGTGTCGCCGCCGATGAAGCCGTAGAAATAGTCGAAGCCCATGCCGGTCGGCCATTGGTCGAACGGCCCCGCCTGGCTCGTTTGGTAGGTTGGCGTATTGTGGTCCTTGCCAAACCACGCGGTGCGGTAGCCGTTCTCGCGCAAAATCCGGCCGATGGTGGCGCTGTCTCTGCCGATGACGCTGTTGTAGCCGGGGAAGCCCGTCGACCCCTCTGAGACGACGCCGAAGCCAACCGAATGGTGGTTGCGGCCAGTGATGAGCGCCGCGCGCGTCGGCGAGCAGAGGGCCGTAGAATGAAAATTTGTGTAACGCAGGCCGTTGTTGGCGATGCGGTCGAGCGCCGGCGTCGGGATGACGCCGCCGAAGGTCGAGGGCGCGCCGAAGCCGACGTCGTCGGTCATGATCAGGAGGATGTTCGGCGCGCCCTTCGGCGGCACCACGCGCATCGGCCAATAGGGCTTCGACTGCGCGGCGTTGAGTCCGATCTCGCCGCCGAACTTCTGCGACGGCGGCGGCAGCACGTGGCCGTCGATCGTGATTGTCGCGTTCGGCGCGCCCGGCGTGCCGTGGATCTCCTGCGCGCCCACCGGAGCGACGGCCATCGCCATCGCCACGCTGGAGCCGGCGAAGAGAGCCGCGAGACCCCACCGCCGCTTCGACAATCTCTGCCGGTCCTCACCCATGTCGCCCTCCTCGAGTCGCCTCAACCCTTCGCGCCGCTCATGGCGCAGGCGCGCTTTTTCGCCCATGCTCTCGCAAGCAAAACCGTATTCACAAGGTGCGCCAGGACCGCCGGCCAGAGCAGCGGGCCATAGGCGAGTCCTGTGACGCCCAGATAAATGAGGTAGACCGAGACAAGCGCATTCAGGAGCAACAGCGCCTCGAGCGCCACGGTGGATCGCCCACCGGGCGCCAGCCGCGGCCAGCATCCGATCGCGAGGCAGGCCAGGACCAGCCCGGCCGTGCGGCAGACAATCTCTGCGCTGGCGTCGAGTTCCCGGCCGAAGAGAAGGCGGGAAAGCAGCGACGGAGCGACGACGAATGCGGCGCCGGTCAAAATCTCGAGCGCCGACGCGGCGGCGATCGGGCCTGTCTCGGCGTCCATCTCTCTCAAACCGGACCGACCTCTTGAACCCGCCGGCGGTACCGGCGTCAAAGAGCCGGCATTCCGCCACAAACTCTTACCCGAACGCGACGCCGCGAACACTCTCCAAGGCCGCGTCACGATGCCGCATTTCGTTGCAAATAGCTGACCAAAATTATGTTTCTTCCCGGTCGAGCGGCAGCGCGCAGCGTGCCCGACCATAGCGGAAATAAACCATTGCCGATAAATGACGGCCGTAGCGCCCGGCGAGGGCTTCGACGATGCGGGCGCTCTCGCGCCGATAGGCCTGAGACGAGAAGGCGTAGTGCCGGCGTGAGCCGAAACCGCGCGGCCGCCCCTCTTCGTCGGTTGGCTGGATCTCGGGATATTCGTCCATCAGCCATTTGGGCGGCGTCGCCGTCGGCGTGCCGAGCACGATTTTCAGCCCGGCGGCGGCGAGCGCATCGATCGCCCGGTCGAGCCACCCCCAGGCGAACTCCTCGCGCCTCGGCTCGCAGCGGGACCAGGCGAATTCGCCGACGCGGACATAGGCGATGCCGAGTTCGCGCATGCGCTGCGCGTCCTTGGCCCACCATTCTTCCGGCCAGTGTTCGGGATAATAGCAAGCGCCGAGCATCAGGGATCAGTCAAGGCATCGTCGGCATAAGCTTCCCCCCCCCCACAGCGTCGGAAAGGAGACTATTGAGATTGTCGCTGTCGGCCAAGTCCCTGCTCGGACATTGCCCCGGCCGCCAAGATCGATGCGCGCGAGGAACTCGCGGCTAATTGGGAGGAAGGAGCCAAGGTCGCGGCGATCCGCGAGTTCTCGACCAGCCAGATGGAAGAGGCCGCTGTTGCCGCGAAGGTCGCGGACGCGCTTGCTGACGAGGTCGGGGTCAACGCCCTAAAGGCTTCGCATCCCGGGAAAATGGGCTTCCGCCTAGGTGGGCGGGCCGCCCGGTGAGGCGCCTGCCTCCGGCCGCGATTTTCTCCACCCGGAAGCTCGCGACTGCGGTAGACGGAATCAGTTCGATCTGGTCTTGCGGGTGAAGCGTGGGCGGCAGGCGCGTAACGTTCGTCATCGGCCGGACCCGAATTTCGATCTCGTCTCGGAAGCCGAGCGCTCGTGAGATTGTGGCGAATGTGAAACAACTCGGCGTCGTTCTGGCGACGGTCGGCGTCACCGGTCTGGCGAACGCAGCGGATACTCCAACCAAAAAAGCCGATCTGACGCCGCCGTTGCGCGACTGCTTCAGCAGCCTGTGGTCCTATCTCAACTCGTCGGCGGACGAATGTCCACTCACCTACGCCGGCATCACGCTCTATGGAACGCTCGACGGCGGCTACGGCTACGAAACTCATGGCGTCCCGGGGAATCCGAGCGCCGGCAAAGTCAACTACGCGATTCAGAAGAACAGCGACAATACGCATTGGCTCTGGTCGCCCAACGCACTTAGCACCTCGGTGGTTGGCCTAAAGATGGAGGAGAAAATTGGCGCCGGCTGGTCATTGATCGGCATCCTTGAAGCCGGCTTCGACCCCTATTCGGGCATGCTGATCAATGGCCCGCGTTCGCGCGCCGACAACAACGTCAACGCGGTCGGAGCGCAGACGGCGAACTTCAACTCGAGCCGGGCGGGACAGTGGGACAACTCGCAAGGCTTTATCGGCCTCAGCAATGCGGACTACGGCGCGCTCACGTTCGGGCGCACAAGCTCACTCAGCCAGAACGCGCTATCCTCCTACGATCCGGTCGCCTCGATCGCTTTCTCGCCGCTCGGTTTTTCCGGTTCGTTCGCCGGATTCGGCAACAGCCCGACGGTCACACCGAACACCGCGTTCACCTATCGGTTGACCTACCGGAATTTCCGGTTGGCGGCCCAGGCGCAGGTCGGCGGTTACGATATCGGCAACGCTTCCACTGGCCAGTATCAGGGCCAGATCGGCGCGGACTTTGGCGGCCTTTCGCTCGACGGCGTCGTCAACTGGACGAAGAACGGCGTTTCTCTCTCGAGCTACACCGGAAGTCCGCCGAGCGGATATGACGTCAACAACGTCCTGAGGGCGACGCTGTCGAACGCCTTCGGCGTCGAACTGATGGCCCGGTACTCATGGGGCCAATTCAGGTTCTACGGAGGCTACATCTACGCGCGGCTGATGAACCCGAGCGACGATTACGCCGACGGCTTCCCGACCATTGCCGAGGGCATCTTCGTTCCCGCCGGCGCCGTGACCTCCAACGCATATACCGTCAACAGGATCTTCAATGGGGGATGGGGGGGCGTGCGCTATTCCGTGTGGAGCAATCTCGAACTTGCAGCCGGCGCCTATTATCGCACGCAAAACGATTATCTCCCCGCGCCGGACGTCTGCACCGGCACGGGCATCAATATCAGCAGCAGCAAGTGCGCCGGCAGCCAAGGGGCTGTGTCGTTCATGATCGACTACAAGCCGGTCAAGCGGATCGACGTTTATGCCGGCGTGATGGTCTCGAATGTGTGGGGCGGCTTTGCGAACGGCCATCTCTATACGCAGAACGTCGATCCTACGGTCGGACTGCGCATCCGGTTCTGACTTGCCTACGGTCGACGTTGCCCGACATTGCGACTGTCGCAATCTGCGCAAACTCGCGGCGCTGCGGAGATCGCTGTCATCAACGAGCTCCTGAATTGCAGGCCTGAGCGATTCCGAGTCCAGCGGCATCGGCTTCGTGACGCGCGCGCATCCGGATTAACCTCCCGGACCTGATCCAACGGGTAAGGGCGGACGCGCCCCAACTCGACATCAAACGCTCTCTGAACGCGAGACGGCACGCGCCGCCGCCGCTGAGACGTTTGCCGCCGCAGCCGAGAGGGTCGTCTGTTGACAGCCGCCTATTCTAGTTAGTATATAGACTAAGTTTATTTATGGGGCTGATGGTGAAATTTAGCATCATTCTCGTGGCAGCAGTGGGCTTCGCGAGCCTCGCTCATGCGGCGGACCTTCCGACTGCCAAGGTCATCGAGCCGTCGTCTCCGTCGCCGAACTGCTGGGCGGCCTTCTGGGATTGGTTGACCTCGTCGCCCAGCGACTGCCCGCTCGCGTATGCGGGGATCACTCTCTACGGAACGCTCGACGTGGGCGCTGGCTATTTGTCCGAGGGGGCGGCGTATAGCCCCAGCGCCGATAAGCTCACCTATGGCGTTCAGAAATACTCCAATGGCAGCCGATGGGCGCCCACCTTCAATGCGCTTAGCACCAGCGTAATCGGCCTCAAGATGAACGAGAGCGTCGGCTACGGGGGCTGGTCGCTGATCGGCGTTCTGGAAGCCGGCGTCAATCCTTACTCAGGCATGTTCGACAACGGCCCCCGGTCGCTGGCCGACAACAACGCCCGACCTATCGGCAAATGGCCCTTCCAAACGACGAACTTCGACGGCAGCCGCGCCGGACAGTGGGACAACTCGCAAGGCTATTTGGGCTTGAGCAATCCGGTCTTCGGCGCGGTCACTTTCGGCCGCACCAACTCCCTCTCTTTCGATGCTTTGAGCGCATACGACCCGGTCTCATCGATAGCGTTCTCGCCGCTTGGCTTCTCCAATTCGTTTCCCGGCTTTGGCGACACCGAGACCGCGCGCCCGAACACCGCCCTCACCTATCGCCTAACCTACCGCAACTTCCGCGCGGCCGCTCAAGCGCAGGTCGGCGGCTATGCGCTCGGCAACGGTACGAACGGAATGTATCAGGGACAGCTTGGCGCGGACTTCGGGCCTCTCTCGCTCGACGGCATTGTGAGCTGGGCGAAAGACGCGGTGTCGCTTTCCAGTTTCAGCGGAGCGAACCTCGCCGAGGTCGGCCATACCGGCCAGTGGTTCATTGACGTAAACGACGCCTATTACGACCCCAACTCCGTCCTCAAGGCGACGCTGTCAAACAACTTCGGCGTCGAACTGTTAAGCAAATACAGACGGGACAAAGTGACGTTTTACGCCGGCTACATATACGCCCGGCTGTCAAACCCGTCCGACGATTATCTAACTGGATTCCCGACGATCGCTCAAGGCATTTTCATTCCGCCCGGCGCCTGGAGCGGAGGTGTCTACGCCAACGCCGCCGTGACCGACAATGCATACAACATCAACAAGGTTCTGCAGAGCTTCTGGACCGGCGCAAAGTGGTCGGTGTTGCGCGACCTCGACCTTTCCGCCGGGCTCTATTATCAGACCCAGAATGACTACAACTTCACCGTCAGCAAGCAGGGCGCTACCGTCGCGGCCGTCTGCACGGGCACGGGCATCAACATTAGCAGCAGCAAGTGCGCCGGCAGCCAGGACGCTGTCTCGTTCCTGGTCGACTGGAGGCCCGTCGCGCGCGTCGACGTCTATGCAGGCGTGATGATCTCGAACGTGTATGGCGGCTTGGCGAACGGCTTTCTCCATGCGCAGAACTACGACCCCGCAGCTGGGATCCGCATCCGCTTCTAACGGCCTTGCAGCACGACCGATTTTGGCTCTCGTCCGGCCGGCTCTTGGCTCGGCCCGTTCGGCGCCGGTGGCGCGGCGCTGGCTCGGTTTGCTCTTTCCAAACGTGCCGCCCGCTGGTCCGCCGCTATTATGTCGTGCGCTCTCGCCCCAGGCCTTCGCCGCAAAAATCCGCATTCTGCGTGGCGCGCCAGAATGCGCGGGGACCGGGCTCCGAAATAGGGCTCGGCGCGTGGCGGGCGCAGATTCCAGCTTTTGCCCACCAGGCCATCGGCATGTCGCCACGGTTGACGGGATTCAGTCCGCCCTCGGGATGGCGCCAATAGACGCAATCTTCGCAGCGCGACCCGATCGAGAGCGGCCCGGCCGCGATCCCCTCCCCGCACCACTGCCTGCTGTGCGTCTGCGGCCAATGCGCGACTTCCTCGGGGCGGTTCGACGCGGTCGGGGCGTGGCGGCAGCACACACCCTCGTTTTCCCTCAGCTTGCGCCAGAAGGCGCAGCCTGAGCAGTTCGGCGGGGGCCGGCGGTCAGCGGTCATGGCTTCGCCTTTGTGAGATCCGTTACCAACTGCACGGGCTCCGGAGTCAGATCGGGGGATGGCGCCGGCAGCTCAGGGCTCGCGGTCCAGCCGCCGCCAAGCGCGAGCATGAGACCAATATCAGCTTCGAGTTCGCGCGTATGCAAGGCGATCGTCAACCGCTCGGATTCGAGGGCAGCGCTCTGGGCCGTGGCGACCTCGAGGAACGAAGAGGCGCCGGCGCGGTAAAGATTTGTCGACAGTTGGGCAGTCTTACGAGCCGCCTCGGCCGCCGTCGCTGTCTGCCGCAATTCCACGGCCAGCCACCGGAGCGCCGAAAGATTGTCGTCGACCTCCTTGACGGCGCGCAGGACGGCGGCGCGATAGTTTTCCGCCGCCTGGGTGAATTCCGCCTTGGCGACATCGAGTTCCGCCTGGCGCAGCCCGGCGTCGAACAGCGGAAGATCGAAAGACGGGCCGATGGTTCCGAACAGATTCGCGCGGTTGAACAAATTGAATCCCGTGTCCTGCGTTCCGCCGAGCGCCAGCAGGGTGAATTTCGGGAACAAATTCGCCCTCGCGGAGCCGACGCCCTGATTGGCGGCCGCGGTCAGCCGCTCCTGCTCTGCGACGTCGGGCCGGCGGCGCAATACATCCGCGGGCACTGCGCGCGGTCGCTTTGGCAGCGGAAACGGCCGTGACGAGCGGGGGATCGAAAACGAGGCCGCGGCTTTTCCGACCAAAGCCGCGATCGAATCTTCGAGCGCCGCCCGACGAAGCGCAAGATCCGAGGCCTGCGCTTCAGCGGAACTCAGTTGGGTCTGGGCGCGATCGACGTCGACCGGCGAGACGATCTTCGCCGCGAGGAGCGACTGCGTCAGTTCGAGCGACGAGCGATAGATGCCGATCGTGTCGGACAGAAGCTTGGCCTCGTCGTCGATGCCGCGCAGATTGACGTAGTCGCGGGCGAGCTCGGCGTGCAGTTCGAGCCGGGCGTTGGCAAGGGCGGCCGCACTTGCTTCGGCGGTGGCGTCGGCGGCCTTGGCGAGGTCGCGGACCCGGCCCCAGATGTCGATCTCGTAGGAGACCTGCGCCCCGAGGATGTTGTTGCCGTAATAGTCCGGCTGCCCCTTCGAACGGAGGGGACGATTGGCCGACTGCTTGTTGGCGGTGACCTGTCCGATCCCGTTAATTTCGGGGAAGAGCCCGGCCAGAGCCTGCTCGGCTCGCGCCTTGGCGACCTCGTCGGCCGCGATGGCCGCAGCGAGATCGGGATTCGCCGCGTCAACCTGGGCCTGGAGATCGTCGAGCGTCCGGTCGTTGAAGCTGCGCCACCATGCCTCGTTGGCTGAAAGGTCCACGCCGTCGGCACGCTGATCCCGGAACTTGGCGGGCAGCGAAACCGCCGGAGCGGAATATCGCGGCGCGAAATCGCATCCGCCGACCGCTAGCGCGATCGACGCCACCAGCCAAACCCGCAGCGTCATTCGCCGCGGCCCCGCTCCGTCTGCGCCACGCTGTCGACGCGTTTGCCATGAACGCCCTCAAGCGTTGCCTCGGGTTGTCCCGGCGGCATGTTCTTTTTTCCTGCCGAAGCGTCCGCTGGCCGGACTTCCGTGCCGTCGGCGATCGAATCTGGAGGGTTGGCGACGACACGCTCATCCACGCCAAGACCTCCAGCGATTTCGACCGCTGACCCGAAGTCGCGCGCAATCCCCACCTTCTTGAGGGCGATATGGTTGTCAGGGCCCAGCGTTGCGACCTCCACCGCATCCTCCCGGAAGAGTAGCGCGCTGGCTGGAAGGGTGACTGCGTTGCGGTCTGGGGGAACCTTAAAATGGACCCGCGCGAATGCGCCTGGCGTGAGAGCGCCGTCCTCGTTGTCAGCGATGAGCTCCACCAGCAGAGACCGCGATTTCTTATCAATCGCCCGCGAGGTCGTTTCGATTGTCGCGTCGAAAGTGCGGTCGGGGTATTCCGGCAGCGTGAGCGTCGCCTTCATACCGTTCTTCAGTTGGGCGGAATAGGATTCCGGCGCACGCACATAGACGCGCATCTGATGGATGTCGGCGACGGCGAACAGCGCTGCGCCGTCGTTCGAGTCCGCTTTGACCAAAGACCCGATATCGACGTTCCGGGCGGTGACCACCCCGTCGAACGGCGCAACAATATTGTCGAACCCCTTCAGCGCTTTTAACCGCTCGACGTTCGCCTGCGCCGCCTCCGCCTCGGCGGTTTTGGCGTTCCAGTCACTCTGTTTCTCGTCCACCGCCTGCTGTGACACCGCCGCGGTATTGCGCAGAGAGCCCCAGCGTTGGGCAGTCACACGCGCCAGCGTCTCATTGGCCTTTGCCTTGACGAGTTCGCTCTCAGCGGCTGCGATGCGATCGTCGAGGTCCGGCGTCTCGATGACCGCGAGAATATCACCCTTGTGGACCTTGGCGCCGATGTCGGTTCGCCACTCCCGCACATAGCCGCTCGCCTGACCGTGAATGGAGGCGTTATAGAACGCTTCAACGTCGCCCGGCAGCACGATCTCCGTCGCCTCGCCGCCGAGACGCGGCGAGACAACCGCGACAGACGGGATCGCTTGCTCGTTGGTCCAGCGGGCAAGCCGCTCCTCATCGTGCCTCCGGTCGAAAATGCCGGTCACCGCGACGGCGACCGCAGTCACGCTCAACAGCATAATGGCGCGCCCGGCCCTGACGGGGGTTTGGGCTTTCGACTGACCGAAATCCCCTGCGCCCGCGTCTGCGCTGGGAGCCTCAGCTGCTTTTGGCGGATGTTCGTGAATCACGTTGGCGTCGCCTCAAGGTTCAAAGTCGGCGCGGGCTGGCGCGTCCGGGCAGACCTGCGGGCGTGAGCGATGCTGAACACCGCCGGCACGAAGAACAGGGTCGCGACAGTCGAGCAAATGAGGCCGCCGATCACGGCGCGGCCCAGCGGCGCGTTCAACTCTGCGCTCAGCGCCATCGGCATCATGCCGATGATCATCGCAAGCGCGGTCATGAGAACCGGACGGAATCGGGTGAAACCAGCATCAAGAGCGGCGGTCGTGGCGTTGACCCCATCCGCCAGGCGTTCGCGAGCGAAGCTGACGACGAGGATGCTGTTTGCGGTAGCGACGCCCATGCACATGATTGCTCCAGTCAAGGCCGGCACCGAGAGGGTCGTGCGCGTAATGAACAGGATCCAGACGATGCCAGCCAGCGCCGTCGGCAAGGCGCTCACGATGACAAATGGATCGAGCCATGACTGAAAATTGACGACGATCAACAGGTAGATCAGGACGATGGCGAGCGCGATGCCGACGAAAAGCTGCTGGTAGGCGTAGCTCATCGTCTGCGTCTGTCCGCGCATCACGACGCCGGAGCCTGGGGGGACATCCTTCACTGTCTCATCGAGAATGCGCTGGATGTCGTCGGAAACCGCCCCGAGATCCCGCTCATGGTTGGCGGCGTAAATGTCGATGACCGGCTGGACAGCGTAGTGCGAGACGACCGCCGGACTCACCCTACGCTTCAGCTTGGCCAGGCCGCCGATGATCTGCGTTCCGTCTCGCTGCGACGCGGGGATGTTTTCCAACGAGGAAACCGAATCCAGCCAATATTGCGGCGTCTGCGCCACGATCGGATAGGCGACGCCGTTCTTGGGATTGATCCAGAAGGTCGGCGCGACCTTGAAGCTTCCGGACAGGCTCTCCTGCAGACTCTTCGCGACATCGCCCTCGCTCAGACCGACCTGCGCCGCGCGCATCCGGTCGACTGCGACGCCGAGCGTCGGATTGTTAGCCGCCTGCTGGATTCGCGGATCGGCAACGCCGGGGACGCGGGAGATCCTGCTGAGTAACTTTCTCGCATACTCCCGGTTGGCGGCGAAATTGGCGCCGACGACCTGCACGTCGATGGGCGCGGGAAGGCCGAAATTAAGAATCTGCGAGACGATGTCTGCCGGCAGGAACGCGAATGTCGTGCCCGGGAAGGATTTCGGCAGAGTCTCACGCATTTTTGTCACGTAGCCGTCCGCCGCGCTTTCGTATTCGGGATTGACGGTGATCAGGATGTCGGCATCCGCAGGACCGACGGTGCCGGAGTTGTTGTACGTTGAATTGATGCCGCTGACCGGAAGTCCGATGTTGTCGACCATCGGACCCAGAGCCTCAGGCGGAATGATGCGCCGGATGGCGGCCTCGACCCCGTCGCAGATGATGGCGGTGCCTTCGATGCGGGTGCCGGTCGGGGCGCGCACGTGAAGCTTGATTTGAGCGTTGGCGGTCGGCGGAAAGAAATTTTCTCCGAGATACGGAGCGAGGGCGAACGAAGCGGCAACCGCCACGAGAAAGCCCGCGACGAACTTGCCCCGCGTCGCGAGCGCCGTTTCAAGCAGTTGTCGATAGAAGGCGCGCACAGATTCGAACCGGCGCTCGAATCCGCGCTGGAAAAGCGCCATCGGGTTGCGGGTCGGCTGCGGCGCTATTCCCGGCTCGTGCAGCGCCTGATCTGCAAGCAGATACCGTGCCAGCGTCGCCACCAAGGTTCGAGAAAGCACGTACGACGCGACGAGAGCAAACACCACGGCTTCGGCCATCGGCCGGAAAAGATAGCCGGCGACGCCGCCGAGATTAAACATAGGCACGAAGACGATGCAGATGCAGAGAAGCGAGACGGTCGCCGGAAGGACGATCTGGCGCGCGCCATCCATGATCGCGGTCTCGATGTCCTTGTCCTGTTCGAGATGCCAGTTGATATTCTCGATCGTCACCGTCGCGTCATCGACCAGGATGCCGACCGCCAGCGCCAGTCCCCCGAGCGTCATTACATTGATCGTCTCGCCAATGGCGGACAGCGCCGCCACAGACGCGAGGATCGCTAGCGGGATCGAGATCATGATGATGAGGGTCGAGCGCCAACTTCCGAGAAATATGAGGATCATCAGGCCGGTCAGGGCAGCCGCCACGACGCCCTCGAAAATGACCGAATTGACCGCCGAATAGACGAACGACGACTGGTCGTTGATGGTGTCGAGCTTCAGGCTGGCGGGCAGCGTCTCCCGCAGTTTGGGAAGCAGCGCCTTGACGCCGTCGATGACGTCGAGCGTCGAAGCGGACCCCGTCTTCAAGATCGTCATCAGGACGGCATTCTTGCCGTCGACGCGGACCATGTTGATTTGCGGCGGAGCGCCGAAATGCGCGTATGCCACGTCGCGAAGGAACACCGTCGCGCCGTTGACGACGCGGATGGGCACATCATTCAGTTCATCGAGACGGGTCGGCGAGCCGTTGAGGTTGACCACGTACTCGAAGTCGCCGACTTTTTCCGTCCCAACAGGCGTGACGATGTTCTGCTGCCCGATCGCGTTGACCACGTCCTGCGCCGACAATCCGTAGGCCTGCAGCTTGTCCTGATCGATATCCACCTGCACTTGCAGAATCTTGCCGCCATATGGCGATGGAATCGCCGAGCCAGCGACTTGCGCGAGTTGCGGCCGGATGAAATTCTGTCCGGAGTCGAAAAGCTGCGCCTGCGACAGACCGGCGCTCGACAGCGCCAACTGGATGACGGGCACGCTCGAGGCGTTGAAGCTGAGAACAAAGGGCGGCGTGATACCGGGCGGCAGGTATTTAAGAACGGTCTGGGAGGCCGCAGTCACTTGCGCAAGCGCGCCGTTGATGTTGACTCCTCTCTGAAAGAAGACCTTGACCACGCCGTAACGCGGCAGGGATTGCGATTCGATATGCTCGATGTCGTTGACCTGACTGCTGAGCGTCCGCTCGTAATAGTAGATCACGCGCTTGGACATATCGTCCGCGGGCAATCCGTCATACGTCCAAACGACGGCGACCACCGGGATGCCGATATTGGGGAAGATGTCGATCGGGGTCTTCACGGCCGCGGTCGCCCCGAAGATGACGATGAGTATCGCCATGACGACGAAGGTGTACGGTTTGGCGAGAGCAATTCGGACAATTGCGATCATTGGACCCGTTGCGAACGTCGCGTCGGTGAGTTTGGCGCAAGCGCGCACGACAGACCGCGCTGGGCGCGGGCTGCGTTCGGCACTTGATATGCAACTATACCTGCGGCCCGCGGCGCCAGAACACTAAATAATATTTAGGTGTATGCCGTCCGGAGCTAGGTCTGATTCCGGGTCGGAATGATGAGGTCCATCAGCGCCCCGGTTTGGCGCAGGCCCCCGCAGGACGAAACGCGCCCCTGAATTATTATCTTCCAGGGTAAGCTCGAATCCGTGCAATCTTGCGATCGATTCGGCAATGCTCAGGCCCAACCCATGGCCTGTCGTATCGCTAGTCTGCTCGCCGCGATAGAAGCGACGAAAAATTATAGCGCGCTCCTGAGGCGGAATTCCGCGACCGGTGTCGCTCACGCTTGCCACCGGGCGGCCATCTTTTGTCCCGGCCTCAATCCGCACCGCGCCCCCGGGCGGAGTGAACTTGATTGCATTGTCGACCAGGTTCGAGAGCGCCTCCCGCATGAGGTCCTCGTCGCCGCGAGTGGGCACAGGATTGTCGGCGTCGATCGCCATCGCAATGGATTTTAAATCGGCGAGCGGCTCGTAGAGATCGAACACATCGTTGCAGACGGCGCCGAGGTCGAATTCCGTGAACCGCGTTTCCTTGGCGCGGTTTTCCACAGCTGATATTCGCAGTATAGCGGAGATCGCAGTCGACACCTTCTCGATTTGGATAAGAACTGCAGCCATTGCCTCGCGCAACTGTTCGACTCCGACTTGGTTATCCAACGACCGCTGGATTTTCGCTCGCGCAACCGCCAACGGCGTGCGCAGATCGTGCGCGATGTTGTCACCGACACTTTTTAGCCGGTCCAGCAAACGCGCGATCTCGTCAAGCATGAGATTGACCGCGCGCGCGACCTTGTCGATGTCGTCGCCGTCGTACCCCGCCGGCAAACGCGAACTGAGGTCGCCTTCCATGATCCTGGCGATCGCCCCTTCAATGCGTTCGTAGCGCCGCAAGCCGCGGCGAGCGAAGAACGCGCCGATCACGAGGATGACGAGGATCGTTGGAAAGATCGCGACCGCCAAGGTCTTCAGCACAATTTGCTGCAGTTCGTACGCCTCCTGGAGGCTTCGTCCCAACAGCACGACTTTGCCGTCTCCTCGTCGGCGCGCGACGAAGATCGCCGGCTCGGCGCCGCCCAAGTCAGCCGGAACTCTGGTGTAAATAACATGCGCGCGCCCGTCGACGGGGATTGCAGGCATCGCTGGCGCGTTTCCGAAGAGCATGGCCCCATTCGCGCCAAACAGCGCCACATAGTCGAGGCGGCGGATGTCCCGGGTCAGGCGCAGCTCAAGCGCCTGACGCAGCTGTGCGTCGCTGCGTTCGGCGCTTTTGGTGGATTCATCGACGAGGATGGCGCCAACCCTCTGCACGTCCGCGCGCGCGACCTGAAGATAGATGAGCCCGAAAGCTGCCGTCGTCGCCACGGAGACCGCGAGACAGAACGCGAGCGCGAGGCGAAAGGCCTTCGCTCTGAAGACCTCAGTCGTCAGCATTCAATTTGAAACCGACCGCTCTGACGTTGACAATGAGTCGTCGCGCTCCGGTCGAATCGAGCTTGCGACGCAAGTTGCTGATCTGGACGTCGACAACGTTGGTTTGCGCGACGAATTTGAAATTCCAAACATCTTCAAGAAGCATCGCCCGCGTGACGATTTGCCCCGGGCGGCGCATGAAATATTCGAGGAGCTTGAATTCCCGTGGCAGCAGGTCCACCGGCTTGCCCGCGCGCCGCACCTTCCGCTCGACCAGATCCATATCCAGCTCGCCCGCCTGCAAGCGCGTGACGCGATTGTCGCCGCCCCGGCGCAAAAGCGCCTCCACTCGCGCCGCAAGTTCGCGAATATCGAACGGCTTGATGCGGTTGGCGGCGAGGGAAGCGAGGCGGAGGGTTTTGCGGAAGACGTCGTTCGGAAGCGCGATGGCAAGCGCGGGGCTGTTGCTGATCCGCCAGGGACCGTGAGCGCTTCCGGCGGTTTGCGCCGCCAGATCGATGCCCCACGCCTCTGCGACGCAACTCCGCGATAGCGGGTTCGCCCGCGTCTCCATTGCTTCCACGACGATGGATCGAAGCCTGCGCCTGATCCACTGGTCGAGCGCGCGCAGCACCGAAGGCGTCTCGCAGAAGCCGAAGTAGCCGCGCCATCCCACGAGATAGCGCGACAGACCCTCGACGATCTTTTCGAGACTTGCGCCCCGCGTCCGCCGCGTCGTCTTGCGCACGCGGTCCTTGAACCTGGCTATCGCTTGCGGGGCGATGCGACGCCTGGGCGTCGCGCCTCTCGTGAAGCTGAACCCGAGGAACTTGCGCTCCGACGGCGGCGCGACCGCGCTCTTGGCTCTGTTGATCTTGAGCTTCAGCCGCCGTTCAAGGAAGCGTTCGACACTCGCCATCACCCGCTCGCCCGCGCGCTGGCTGCAAACGTAGATGTTGCAGTCGTCGGCGTAACGCGCAAAGCAATGGCCGCGTCGCTCCAGTTCCTTGTCCAGAACATCGAGCATCAGGTTCGACAAAAGCGGCGAGAGCGGACCGCCTTGCGGGGTTCCTTCGTCGGTCGGTCCGACCAGCCCGTCCGCTAGCACGCCGCAGGTCAGAAATCCGCGGATGAGCTTCAGGATGCGCTTGTCGGCCACCCGTTTGGCCACAAGCCCCATCAGAATGTCGTGATTCACTCGGTCGAAAAACTTTTCGATGTCGAGATCCACCACGACGCAGCGGCCCGACGCAATCAACGCCTGCGCCGCGGCGACCGCCTGATGCGCCGAGCGCCCGGGCCGGAACCCGTAGCTCGACGCGCTGAACGTTCCGTCCCAGTGCGCTTGCAGCACCTGCAAGACCGCCTGCTGGATGAACGGTCGAGAGTAAGTATCCCCCGGCAAAGCCGGGGGCTTTAGGACGTGAGCCGCTCGAAGCGGCAGGAGGGGTCGCTGACGCGGCCCCTTGAGTTGGAGCCACCCGAGGTGGCTTACTCAACGCCAAAGGTTCAATTGCTCGAGCCTCTGATCTTCCTTCTCTTGGTTGCGGATATAAGCGCGGATCGCCTCCTCGTCGCGCCCGACCGTGTTCACGAAGTATCCCCTGGCCCAAAAGTGTTGCCCGACAAAATTGCGTTTGCGCTCTCCATAAACCCTGGCCAGGTGGATCGCGCTCTTACCCTTGATGAATCCGACCACCTGCGACACCGCGTATTTCGGCGGGATCGAAAGCAGCATGTGCACGTGATCGGGCATCAGATGCCCTTCCTCAACTTTCGATTCCTTCTGAACCGCGAGCTTGCGGAACACCTCGCCCAAATGCCGGCGCAACTCCTGATACAGCGTCTTACGTCGACACTTCGGAATGAAGACAACGTGATATTTGCAGTCCCAAATCGTGTGGCTTAGGCTCTCGTACTCGTCCATCGGTGGAGTTCCTTTCGTGTGCGTGGCTGCTCACGCTGGAACTCCGCTGGTGGACTGCCGGAAACGTCAAACTGCTACTGCCTCCCCGGCATAGCCGGGGGGTCTCCCGCTCACGCTAGATAGTCGTCGCCTCCGGCCTTCAGTCCTTGGATCCGCTCATCGACGGACGACAGCGCGCTGATCACCAAGACCGGCGTGGAGTTACCTTCGCCGCGCAACGTCTCGACGATGGCAAGTCCGTCTTCTCCGTGAAGCATGCGGTCGATCACAAGCACCAAGGCTCCGCCCGTGCGCGCCGCCCTGATCGCGCCCTCCGCGGTATCCGCAAGCGTCACCAAATGGCCGCTCGCATGTAGCTCGCAACGAATCTCCTCGGCCAGATCGCGTTCATCCTCGACCACCAGGATCGGCGCCCTGAATGGTTCTATCGATCGGTCCCTTCGCGCGTCCCCGTCATCAAAAGGCGGATTGCTCATTCTCGGTCCCGGCGGTGGAGCGTGATGCGTCCTGCTTCGCAATAGGTTAGCGTCCTCCAAGGCCAGTCCCTGTACGTTTGAATGCAAGGTGGCGCCCCATAAACATCCCAGTCCGGATCGAAATTGTTGCGCTTGCGGATTTCCACCCCTACCCGTTCACCCCGGAAAGCCAACTGGATTCGCCCACGCTCTAACCCCTTAATTCGATTGCAAGTGCATTTTTCGCCGTGACCATCTCGTTTCCTCGGCTCTTAAAGCGATATTATGAAAACCTCTTGTTTTAATGCGGCGCCATCCGACAAAAATTAATCGCGAAAAATCGCCGCTTTGTCGCCTGATTGTTACATCCGTTGTGTAATGTGAGATTCGATAAGTGAACGGGGGCGCGTTGCTGCGCATCCCGCAGTATGGGTTTGGTCCAGCACAGCGCCGCCGCCAGTTCTGTGATAGATTTACAACAGCAACAAAAAAGTCGGAAATACGGCCAAACTGGATTTGTCTGTGACGACGGCCGCGGTTACCTTGTCATTTGCAATCATCGATCGTTTCGCTCGACGGAAACAGACGTTGAGCATCTGCTCATTGGTTTGGTCAGAGACGGAAAGAGCGCTCGAAGACAGCAGGATTGAGGGAGCTGAAATGGCGAACGCCGGCGCCATTTTGGCAAAAAGGGGATGGTAATGAAAAAGCTGAGTATTTCCCTCGCAATGTTGATCGCCGCCGCCGGCGCAGCCCACGCCGCGGACCTGCCGACCACGAAGGGGCCGCCGCCGCCTCCGGTCAACTGCTTCGCCAGCTTCTGGACCTGGCTCAACTCGACAGCAGCGGATTGCCCGCTGAGCTACGCCGGCTTCATTGTCTATGGGACCCTCGACTGGGGCGTCGGGTATGAGTCTCACGGCGGAGGCTACAACGCAGCGTGGAACAACGGCGTCTCGAATATCGTCACCAAACAAAGCGGGTTCCACTCCCAGTGGCTCCAGACGCCGAACGGGCTCAGCCAGTCGGTTCTCGGGATCAAAATGAGCGAGCCAATTGGTTATGGCTGGTCGCTGGTTGGTTTGGCGGAAACTGGATTTAATCCGTATTACGGATATCTGGCCGACGCGCAGCGCTCGCAAGTCCAGAATAACGGCAAGGCGCTGGTCCTGCAGAACGCCAATGGCAATTCGAGCCGGACCGGTCAGTGGGACAACTCACAAGGGTACATCGGCGTCAGCAACAAGACCTACGGCACACTGACGGCCGGCCGCGTGTACTCACTCTCGCTTGACACCGTCAATGCCTACGATCCGATGGGCGGATCCTACGCTTTCTCGCCGCTCGGCTATTCTGGCTCCTACGCCGGCTTTGGCGACACGGAGGCCGCCCGTATCAACACGGGGGTCAAATATCGCGTGGACTTCATGAACTACCGCGCGGGCGGCGTGGTGCAATGGGGCGGCTATGACCAGGGCAACGGCACGAACGGCCTCTATCAGGGCCAGCTCGGCGGAGACTTCAAGTTCCCAAACGGCGGCGTCCTCTCGCTGGACGGCGTCGTCAGTTACGCGACGGACGCGGCGAACCTCGGTACCTTTTCCGGGACTTGCGCGGTCGTCAAGTCGGGCCCCTTCGCCGGACAGGTCGGCTGCACCGACGGCGTTCCAACTGGCTATAACAACACCGACCTGACGGCGACGCTCTCGAACAACACCGGTGTCCTGCTGGCCGCCAAATACAAGTGGCAAGCCTGGACTTTCTTTGGCGGGTACGATTACTACAAGCAGGCGAACCCCAGCGATGACTATCTGGACGGCTTCAAGACCATCGGCGGATGGAACGTCCCCGCAACCATCCCCGGCCTGCCCAAAGGGTTTACAACCCAATGGACCAACTACAACGCCTATAATTACAACAGAATCGCCAATACCTTCTGGACCGGCGTGAAATATTCCGTTCCGAATGATTGGATGCGGGGCTGGGGCGCGCTCGATGTGACCGGCGCTTTCTACTACCTTGAGCAGAACAACTACAATTTCAGCTATAATTCCACCACGGGCATCACCACCCCCGCCGCCTGCACCGCCGCCAACACCACTTTTGTCACGCCAACTGGAACCTACGTTGTTACGCGCGTCAACAGCGGCAAATGCGCGGGCTCGACGGACTTCCTTTCTTTCCTGATTGACTGGCGGCCGGTCAAGCGCGTCGACCTCTATGCCGGCGTGATGCTCTCGAACGTGTACGGGGGTCTGGCGAACGGCTACCAGGTGACCCAGACAATCAACCCGACCGCCGGTTTGCGCATCAAGTTCTGATCGCGCTGTCCGCCAGCAGCGCTGTAACAGAGTGGACGCCGACCGCCTTCATCGGCGTCCACGACCCTTTTGGGGTCCTTGGGGGAGGGCGCCATGTGGACGAATTTCGCGTTGCGCCACTTCAAACCAAGGGTTGATATGTCAACCGCACCGCTTCCGTCGGCGCCTGCACCCGTTTCGTGCGGGAAGGCCAGGGAAGGCCGTAAAGGGCTTGACGTGCAGCCGCGGCGCTGATTGCCTAGCGAGGGTTGGCTTATCCGTGGGGCGTAGGTAATGGCATTCGTACATCCCCTCGCCAGGGGCGCCAAAGTTTGGACGACAAAGAACCAGGACGACAGCGAGCAGCGCATCCTGGTGATCGTCACCACGCTGCCGCTTGATGCAACCCAAAGGGGATACAAGAAGTCGCTGATCGAGCGCCTTTCGCGCGCGGCCCGCGACTATCTGGCCGAGTCGAAAGAGGCCGGATCGTTCATGCTGATCAATCGCCTGAGGGACTGGAAACGGCCGCCGGCCTGAGCGGCGCTAGTCCCGGCCGGGATCGATGGCGCGCCGGGTCCATACCAGTATTATCCGCACTTCTCTTGCCGTGGGATTGTGCTAGTCTCGCCCCAATCGTCGACCGGGCGCCCCGCCGGCCATCACAGGCGCGCTCGGCGCGGACAAGAAACTTCAACGGATAGGAGACTGGCAATGTCGGTATCGGCTTCCCTGTTCGGCGGCGCCGCGCCGCTAGCGCCACTGCGAGCCAAGTGGGGCTGGATCGTCGCCCTTGGCGCTGTCTATCTCATCACCGGGATCATCGCGCTCGGCAGCGTTATGGCCGCAACCGTCGCCAGCGTCTTTGTCGTCGGCATCATGATGCTGATCGCCGGCGTCGTCGAGGTCATCGCCGCCTTCCAGGTGAAGAGCTGGGGCCGTTTCTTCTTCTGGCTCATTCTTGGCATCCTCTACATCGTCGCGGGATTTTTCGCCTTTGAGAACCCGCTGCTGACGGCGGTGTGGCTGACGCTGTTCCTCGGCGCGGCGCTCGTCGCCTCCGGGATCCTGCGCATTTTCCTCGGCTTCAATATGGGGGCGGGCACCCCCTGGGGCTGGGTCGTCGGCTCCGGCGTCATCACCCTCCTTCTCGGTCTGATCATCCTGGCGCATTGGCCCGTCTCAGCGGTTTACACGCTCGGCATCTTCCTCGGCGTCGATCTCGTGTTCGCGGGCGCTAGCTGGATTGCGCTCGGCCTCGGCCTCCGCAACGCCGCGTAAGTTCAGCGCGTTTCGCTGGCGCGTCGGAGCGGCGGCGGCCAGAGGGAGGGAGCTTTCCGGTGCGCTGGTTCTATCTGACGATCGTTGTGCTGTTCGTCGCTGCGATCGTCTTCTTCCTCATTCAGAACACCGAGCTTGTCAGCGTATCCTTCCTTGGCGCCGCGGTCACGGCGCCGCTCGCTCTGGTCGTCTTCGTCGTCTACGTACTCGGCGCGGCGACCGGCGGAAGCCTCTACGCGCTCCTGCGCAAGTCCGTCCACGGCTCGCGCCGGGCAGCCTAGCCTTGAGCGCCGTCGGCGCCGGACGGGCAAGCGTCGATTTCTCCTGATCGCAATCTGCGATAGTCATCTCCTGCATGCGCGCAATGGTCCTCAGCCGAGCCGGCGAGCGGCTCGTGATGGCGGAACAGCCGGAACCCGAGCCGGGGCCCGGCCAGATTCGCCTGCGCGTTGAGGCCTGCGGCGTCTGCCGCACCGATCTGCATGTCGTCGACGGCGATCTCCCCGACCCAAAGCTCCCGATCGTGCCTGGCCACGAGATCGTCGGCCGGGTCGAGGCGCTGGGCGAAGGCGTCGATCTGGCGCCCGGCGCGCGCGTCGGCATAGCCTGGCTCGGTCACGCCTGCGGCCATTGCCCCTATTGCCGAAGCCAGCACGAGAACCTCTGCGACACGCCGATTTTCACCGGATACACGCGCAACGGCGGCTTCGCCACGCACACGATCGCCGACGCGGCTTTCGCCTTTCCGCTCGCCGACGGCCTCGATCCCGTCGCCTCCGCCCCGCTGCTCTGCGCAGGCCTCATCGGCTGGCGCTCGCTGAAGGCCGCGGGCGACGGGCAGGCGATCGGCATCTACGGCTTCGGCGCCGCGGCTCACATCATCGCCCAGGTCTGCCGCTGGCAGGGCCGTCGGGTTTTCGCCTTCACCCGGCCGGGCGATGCGGCAGGGCAGCGGTTCGCCCGCTCGCTCGGCGCCGAATGGGCTGGCGGCTCGGACGAGAAGCCGCCCGTGCCCCTGGACGCCGCAATCCTCTTCGCCCCGGTCGGCGCGCTCGTTCCCGCCGCGCTCGCGGCGGTGCGCAAAGGCGGCCGCGTCGTTTGCGGCGGCATCTATATGAGCGACATTCCCTCGTTCCCCTACCGGCTCCTGTGGGAGGAACGCAGCGTCGTCTCGGTCGCCAACCTGACCCGCGCCGACGGCCGGGAATTCCTGGCGCTCGCGCCCCGCGCCGGCGTCAGAACCACGACGACGCCCTATCCGCTCGAAAAGGCGAACGAGGCGCTCGACGACTTGCGCGCCGGAAGGCTCGAAGGCGCGGCGGTAATCGTGCCATAGTCCAGACGCGGATCGGGGTATGGGGGCGCCAGGCGCATCACGCCCTTCCCGCGCGCCGCAGCGCCGACCGATCGAATTCGAACGCGGGGTCGTCCGGACGACGAGACGGGACAGGCAAAGGCCCGACCACTTTTGAACGCGGTCATCGGCCTCGGGCCGGCTCCACCCACAAAAAGGCCGCGGAGAGACCTTAAACTTGATAACGGACCGATTGGGACGCGAGCCTCGGGGCGCGCGCCAACGAGAGGACGAACTTGGACAGCGGCGCGAGGCCTAATTAGACGCCGGAACGCCGCCCGTCGGAAACGGCAGACGGAGGACGATCATGGCGTCGGCATTCCACGTCTATTTCGGGCCCGAGGCGCTCACCGCGCCGATCCGCATTCGCAAGATCGGGCCGCGCGACTGCTTTGCGGCGCTGAGGGAAGGGCTTGACGATTTCGTCGCAATGCCTAGCCATGCGCCGTTTCTTGGCCTCTTCTACGCTCTCGGGGGGATCGCGCTCGCGACGCTGTCGTCGTTCGGCAATGCCTTGCAACTCGTGTTCCCGTTCGCGGCTGGCTTTGCGTTGATCGGGCCGTTCTTCGCTGTCGGCCTCTACGAGTTGAGCCGCCGGCGAGAAGTCGGGCTGCCAGCCTCGTTGAGCGACGCTTTCGCCGTTTTCCGCTCGCCGGCGCTCCCGTCGATCATTGCGCTCGGCTTTTATCTCTTCGTCACCTTGGCCCTGTGGGTCGGCGTGGCCGAATTGCTCTACGTGCAGCTGTACGGCCCCAAGCCGCCGGCGGGTGCGGTCTCGTTCCTTGCGGACGTGCTGACGAGCGGCCGCGGCTGGCTGCTCATTCTCTTGGGCGGAATGATCGGATTTTGCTTCGCGGCGCTGGCGCTGTGCATCAGCGTCATCTCCTTTCCGCTGATGCTCGACCGCGACGTCGGCGCCGTGCCGGCGGTCGTCGCTTCGATGCGACTCGCCCGCGAGAATCCCGGGGCAGTTGCGCTGTGGGGCCTCATCGTCGCGGCGGCGCTTATTCTTGGCTCGTTGCCCCTCTTCCTGGGCCTCGCCCTCGTCATGCCAGTGCTCGGCCACGCCACATGGCGATTCTATCGCCGGGCCGTCCAGCGCGACCCTGTGCATGAGGTTCCCATCGATGTCTCCGGAGGCGCGGGTCTCGCCGGGATATCGGTCTTGCGGCCTCTTTGGACTTTCCTGGATTTGTTTGAGTTCCTTCGGCGGAAAGGACGAGCCTGAGCGAAGATTCTCAGGCGAGCCAACGGATCAGCCGGACCAATTCGCGACAGAGACGCGAAGCACACAAAAAGATCCACAGGGGCCTCTGTTTTTTTCGCCGTTCGTGCCCTTCGCGGCGAATTTACAGTCGAACGCGCGTTCAGCGGCGCCCTTCGTCGGGTGGCTGAAGAAATCTGCTTTGGTCTCGCCTTGCTCCTGTTAAAGGGCTCCACAGGGAAAATAGATTCGCTGTTCTGTCTTCACCTTCCCCACGAGCAAATCAGCTCAACGAACTGAAATAAAGCCGGATTTGCGCAATTGCCCGAGCGCGGCGGCAAGCGATTCTCTTGTTGGCAGGCAATATCAGGCAAATCAGGCGGAGCGGCCTTGTTTTCCGTGAACGCGTCGCTTGTGGTGATTTTCGGTCGAACCGCGCCTTCATTGGCGCCATTCGTCCAGCGGCGGAAGACACGCCAAGCGGGCGACGTGACTTCGCCGCCGACAGGCGCCGTCACCAGAACCGCACCGCCTCGCCTGCCGCCGTCGCCGTCAGTTCGCCCTCCCACATTACCCGGCGGCCGCGCACGATCGTTCCGACGGGCCAGCCGGTCACCGTCTTGCCGTCGTAGGGTGTCCAGTTCGAGCGCGAAGCGATCCAGGAATTGCGGATCGTCTCGACGCGCTTCATGTCGACGACGGTGAAATCGGCGTCGTAGCCCGCGGCGATGCGGCCCTTGCCGACGATGTTGAAGATGCGCTGCGGACCCGCGCTCGTCAGATCGACGAATCGCTGCAAACTCATACGCCCGGCGTTGACGTGGTCGAGCATGACCGGAACCAGCGTCTGAACGCCGGTCATGCCGGACGGGCTGTCGGGATAGGGTCTCGCCTTTTCTTCCAGCGTGTGGGGCGCATGATCGGAGCCGAGCACATCGACGACGCCCTGATGAAGTCCATGCCAGATCGCGTCGCGGTGCTCCGCGCCCCGCACCGGCGGGTTCATCTGCAGCCTCGTTCCGAGTCTCGGATAATCCTCGGCGCTCAGCGTCAGGTGATGCGGGGTCGCTTCGCAACTCGCGACGTCCTTTGCCCCGGCGAGAAACGCCATCTCCTCGAGGGTCGAGATGTGCAGCACATGCACCTGCGCGCGCGCCTCGCGCGCCAGCCGAACGAGCCGCTCGGTGCACCGCAGCGCGGCGATCTCGTCTCGCCACACGGGATGCGACGACGGATCGCCGGGGATGCGCAAGGGCTTGCGTTCGTTGAGGCGCGGCTCGTCCTCGCTGTGAAACGCCGCCCGCCGCCGGATCTTTTTCAGGATCGCGAGCACCCCGGCGTCGTCGGCGACGAGCAGGCGGCCGGTCGAGGATCCCATGAACACCTTGATCCCCACCGCGCCGGGCAGGCGTTCGAGTTCGGGAATATCTTCCGTGTTTTCGTGCGTTCCGCCGACCCAGAAGGCGAAATCGCAGCGCATGCGGCCCGTCGCGCGGCGCATCTTGTCGGCGAGCGCCTCCGCGTTCGTCGTCGCCGGGTCGGTGTTCGGCATCTCGAAGACGGCAGTGACGCCGCCGAGAACGGCGGCGCGCGAGCCCGTTTCGAGATCCTCCTTGTGGATGAGCCCGGGCTCCCGGAAATGCACTTGGCTGTCGATGACGCCCGGCAGAAGGTGCAGCCCGGTGCAGTCGATGCGTTCTCCGGCGGAGGCGCGGCTCAAATCGCCGATCCTGTCCACGCGCCCCGCCCGGACGCCGATGTCGCGCAGGCCGACGCCGTCGTGGTTGACCACGGTTCCGTTCGCCAGGACCAAGTCGAAGATTTGCGGCATGGACGGGTTCCTTGCGCGTCGGCCAAACTGGCCTAATTTACGTGCATCGCAATCGCAACCCGATCGGAATGGCCATGAGCCAGAAAGCCGCTTTACTGAGGGATCGTGCGGTCGTTCGGGTCAGCGGCGAGGACGCTGCGAGCTTTCTGCAGGGGCTCCTGACCAACGACGTCGAGCGCCTCGAGCCCGGCGAAGCGCGCTATGCGGCGCTTCTCTCGCCGCAGGGCAAGATCCTTTTTGACATGCTCGTCGTTCGCGTTCCCTCGGCGACGGGCGCGGCCTTTCTGATCGACTGCGCGGCGGCGCAGGCGGCCGATCTCGTCAGACGCCTCGGGTTCTACAAACTGCGCGCCAGGGTGGCGATCGCCGACCAAAGCGCCGACAACGCCGTCGTCGCCGGCTGGGCCGGCGAGCCCGAGCACACGCCTGACGGTGTTTTCTACGCCGATCCGCGCGAGCCGGAACTCGGCTGGCGCGCCATCCTGCCGCGTAACCGGGCGGCCGCGCTTTGGGACGCGAGCGCCGCGGTCTACGAGGGGAGGCGCATCGCGGCCGGCGTCCCCAAGGGCGGCGTCGACTTCGCTTATGGCGACGCCTTTCCGCACGACGCCAATCTCGATCTTCTACATGGCGTCGACTTCGACAAAGGCTGCTACGTCGGCCAGGAGGTGGTGTCGCGGATGCGGCATCGCGGCACGGCGCGGAAGCGCGTCGTCAAGCTCAAAGTCGAGAACAACGCCCCTGCGCCGGGAACGCCGGTGCTCGACGGCGGGTTGCCGGTCGGCACGCTCGGTTCATCATCCGGCCGCGAGGCGCTGGCGATGCTGAGGCTCGATCGGGCCGAGGAGGCGTGGGCCGCCGGGCGGCGGTTGAACGCCGGCGGCGTCGACGTCGTGTTGGCCGAGCGATCCGTCGACTGAAGCTTGGCGGGCGGTTCGCGGATTAGACGTGACGAGGAGGAGGTTTCGCAGCTAGAGTGAGTTGCTGCGGCGCAGGCGGAAGCGCGGGCACGAAAGATCGAGGCCTGAGGGGATCAGTGTTTCTCCGTTCCGCGTCTGCGCGTTCATCGCCTTCACGGCGCGAATGGGCGTTCGGCCGGCGAGGAGCTTTGCCTGCGCGCACCGGTATCGCGTGGGTCCTCGCCGGCGCCTTGGCGCTCGGCGCGGGGCGGACCGTGCAGGCTGCGCTCCAGCCAACTTCGCCGGGCGAACCTGAAAACCCCGAGAGAACCGGACTCGGAGGTGACGTCTTCTCGTATTTTCTCAGCTTGACCCACATTTCGGCGATCGCCTGGCTTGTCATTGGAATCGCGCTCTGCGCGGCCGAGACCTTGGCGCCCGGCGCTTTCTTCGTCTGGATCGGGGCCTCCGCGGCAATCGTCGGCGTTTTCTCCTACCTGCTGCCAATCATATTCAGATGGCAGCTTCTCTTGTTCGCCGTGCTCGTCGTCATCCTTGTGCTGATCGGCCGGCGCTTCTACCGGTCGCGCGGCCCGACGCCCGGGCCGCGCGGTTGACCGGGACGCGGGTGTTGCTCGGAGATGTCGCTTCCACCGCGGGAAAGGGCGAACCGGTCCACTCGCGGCGCGCCTATTTGCCGCCCCTTCGGACGCCTCTCGGCGGTCAGCGGTAGACCAGCACCGGGATGGTCGAGTGGGTCAGCACCTTGACTGTCTCGCTGCCGAGCAGGAGCGCGGCGATCCCCCGGCGTCCGTGCGAGGCCATCACGATGAGGTCGCAGGCCTTCGCATGCGCGGCGTCGATAATCGCCCTGTAAGGGTGCTCGTGCACCTCGTGGATCGTGTCGCAGGGCACGCCGGCCGCGTCCGCCGCCATGCTGACCTGCTCCAGCGCCCGCTCGGCCATCCGTCGTGACTCGGCCTCATATTCGCCCTCGTCGACAGTGACAAGCACGGCGTCCATGGCCGCGACGTGATAGGGCTCGACGAGGGTCAGGCCGGTCACCCGACACTTGCATTCCTTCGCCAGCTGCACTCCATAAAGAACCGCCTTGCGGGAAAGATCCGAACCGTCGGTCGGGAGCAGAATATGCTTGAACATGGGCGCGCTCCTCGCTCCTTGCGCTCCGACCTTAAGCAGAGGAGCGTCTGGACGCCATAGGCCGCGACGTCGCACCGCCTGTCCGCCGTGGCCAGGCAGGCCTTCGCCCGGTTTGCCTGCGCCCTCCCGCCACGCTTCGGCGGCAAGGAGCTGCGCCCGCCGGCCGTGAGCCATTCTCCCACGCGGGAGCACACAGGGAGCGCGCGGGGCCCGCCAGAGACTTACGCCGAGCGATCGCCCGAGGTCAGCTCCCCTCTCGCCTTGCGCGACAGTCCCCGTCGATCGTTGCTTCACCCAGGGAGGCGGAGATGCTTCAGGGAGGGCCGTCTATCCGCTGTTGCGCAATCCCGCCGAGACGCCGTTGATCGTCAGCTGAATCCCGGTCAGCACCTTTTCGCTCGAAGAGCGCGTGCGGTGCAATTTCAAAAGCTCGACCTGCACGTGGTTCAGGGGATCGAGATAGGGGAACCGATTGCGGATCGAGCGGTCGAGCAGCGGGTTGCTCTCGAGCAATTGCTGCTGCCCCATGATCGTGTTCAGCGCCTCGACCGAATCGCGCCATTCCTGGGCGATGCGGGCGAAGATCTTTTCCCGCAAGGGCACATCGTCGACGAGCCGGGCATAGCGGGAGGCGATGGCGAGGCTCGACTTCGACATCACCATGTCCATGTTGGAGAGCAGCGTGCGGAAGAACGGCCAGCGCTTGTGCATCGCCTGCAAGGCCTCGAGCCCGCCCACTGGATGCGCTGCCGTATAGGCTTTGACGGCGGAGCCGAAGCCGAACCAGCCGGGCAGCATCAGCCGGCACTGCGCCCAGGAGAAGACCCACGGGATGGCGCGCAGATCCGAGATCGCCGTCGTCTTTTTCCGCGAGGCGGGCCTTGAGCCGATGTTCAGGCTGGCGATCTCGGTGATGACGGTCGAAGCCCAGAAATAGCGTTCGAAGCCTTCCGTCTCGTAGACGAGGCCGCGATAGGCGGCGTAGGCGCACTGCGACAGTTCCTCCATCGTCTCGAGGAAGGCGTGATCGGGGGCGGGGCTCTCGTCCTGGGTCAGCGTCGCCTCGAGCGTGGCCGAGACGAGAGTCTCGAGATTGCGGCGGCCGACGTCGGGGTTCGAATATTTGCTGGAAATGATCTCGCCCTGTTCGGTGATGCGGATCTGCCCCTGCACCGCGCCGCCCGGCTGGGCCAGAATGGCGTCGTAGCTCGGACCGCCGCCGCGGCCGACGGAGCCGCCGCGGCCGTGGAAGAGACGGATGCGCACCCCATGGCGGCGGAAGACGTCGACGAGGCCGATCTCGGCCTTGTACAGCTCCCAGCCCGAGGTGACGAAGCCGCCGTCCTTGTTCGAGTCGGAATAGCCGAGCATCACTTCCTGCTCGCCGCCGAGCGAATCGACAAGTTTGCGGTACTCGGGGATCGCCAGCAGTTTTTCCATCACGCCGACGCAAGCGCGCAGGTCCTCGATCGTCTCGAACAGGGGCACGACATAGAGCGCGGCCGAACCGTCGGCGCCGACAAGGCCGGCCTCCTTGAGGAGGAGCGCCAGCTCAAGCATGTCGGAGACGCTATCCGTCTTGGAGATGATCGCGGTGCGGATTGCCCCGGAGCCATAGGTCTTGCGGATCGCGGCGGCGGCCTGGAACACCCCAAGCTCGCCCGTGGTCTCCTCGCTGTAGGCGATGAAGGAGGAGACCAGCGGGCGGGGCGAGCGCAATTCGCGCCGCAAGAGCTCGACCCGCTCGGGTTCGGAGAGCGCCCGATAGTCGAGACCGGGCTCCGCCGCAGCGAGGATTTCGGCGACGGTGCGCTCGTGCACATCGGAATTCTGCCTGAGATCGATCGGGGCGAGATGGAAGCCGAACAGGTCGACGGCGCGCCTGAGAGCCCGCAGCCGCCCGCGGCCGATGATCGCGCAGCCGTTCACCGCGAGCGAGTCCGCAATAACGTCGAGGTCGGCCGCGAGCTCCGCGACGTCCTTGTAAGCCGGGGCGTCGGCGATCGGCTGACGCAGCGCGACGACGTGATCGAGTTCGCGCGCCGTCTTTGCGAGGCGGGAATACATGCCGGTGAGGGCGCGCCGGTAGGGTTCCTCACGGCGGGTGAGCGAGGAATCGGCCGCCCGGTCGGCGAGCGCGTTCAGTTCCGGGCTGACGGAGACCAGACTGGAGGCGAGCGACAGGACGCCGCCGAGCTCGTGCACCTGGTCGAGATAATAGGCGAGCGCGCGAGCGCTCTGCTGGCGCACCGCTTCGTTGAGCACCTCCGCCGTAACGAAAGGGTTGCCGTCGCGGTCGCCGCCGATCCACGAGCCGATCCGCAGGAACGACGGGATCGGCCTGTTGCGGCGCTTGCCGTCCAGGGCTTCGAGCTCGTCCTCGATGGCGCCGTAGAGGCGCGGCAGCTCGCGGAAGAACGTATAGTCGTAATAGGAGAGGCCGTTGGCGACCTCGTCGATCACCTTCAGCCGCGTCTGGCGCAGCATGTTCGTGCGCCAGAGGATGAGAATGGCGCGCCTCAGCCGCTCTTCGTTGAGCGCGAGTTCGTCTTTTTCGCCGTGCAGGCGGTCGCGTTCGTCGAGCAGTTCGGCGATTTCCAGCTCGCGCGTCAGCGTGCTCTTGCGTCGAACTTCGGTCGGATGGGCGGTGAGCACCGGGCTCACCAAGGCGGAATTGAAAAATGCGTTGAGCCGCGCCGGCTCGACGCCCGTCTCGCGCGTGTGCTGAAAGGCGAAAGCGAGCGAGCCGGGGCGCGGAGCGGAGCCGGCGATCGCATGCGCCCGGTTGCGGCGGATATGATGCTGGTCCTCGGCGATGTTGGCGAGATGCGAGAAATAGCTGAACGCGCGCACGATCGCGAGCGTCTGGTCGGCGCTGAGGCTGTCGAGGACGGCCTCGAGCTCGCGCCGGGCGCTGGGCTCGTTGTGACGATGGAAGCGGATCGACGCCTGGCGGATCTGCTCGACCAGCGCGTAGGTCTCCTCGCCCTCCTGCTCGCGCACGGTATCGCCGAGGATGCGGCCGAGCAGCCGGATATCATGGCGGAGCGGCCGGTCCTTCTCGGCGTCGTCCGCCTCGTGCGGCGGCAGTTGCAGCGCGGGTTCGAAGGCCATGCGGCGCATCCCTGGCGAGAGGTTGATGTTGCCCTGCGGCAGGCAATGGAGCAAGCGAAGCAAGCTTGAGGCCAGACGGGTGGCCGCCGCCGGGAGACGGCGCCCTCTGGAGCGTCTTTCGAGCCACGGCGCTAAGCGGCCTCGAAGGAATCTCCAGCTAGCGCAGCCCATAGTCGCTCTATGAGCGCGCCCGGCGGCGGTCGGCGACCGCGCCTACACCCAGCGCCTCCTCGAGGCGGGCGGCGAGCGCGGCGCGATCCTTGAGTTCGCATTCGTGCACGACGAGCGCCCGCCAGCCCATGGCGGCGTAGGCCGCGAGAGTGCGCGCGTCGCGCGCCCGGTTGCGGGCGATCTTGCCGCGCCAGTAATCGGCATTGGCCTTGGGCATGCGGGCGCCGCGCGGGCAGTGGTGCCCATGCCAGAAGCAGCCGTGCACGAAAATCACGAGCTTGCGCCCTTGATAGGCAATGTCCGGCCGGCCCGGCAGGTCGGCGCGGTTGAGACGGTAGCCCGGCGCGATCTCGCGCAGCGCTGCCCGCACCGCCAGCTCAGCGCCTGTGTCGCGCGATTTCACGGCGCGCATGACAGCGGAGCGGTCAAGGGCCATCCGTGTGCTCGTCCTTACGCTCTGTCGATTGCGACCTTAGCCTTCGCGATCGGCGTCGGCCAGATCAGGCGCCTACTGACGTGGAGAGATCCGCTTGGCTAAACGCCGGCCAAGACTGGAGAGTGATCGGCATCACAGCGGGCCGCCCGGACTTCTGCCAACCTGGTCGTTCAGTGCGTACGAGGCTGCTGTGGCGGGGCGTCCCTTGAATATATTGCCCCGCATTTGCATCATTATGAACGCGCCCCTGTGAAGCCAGGAATAGATTCGTAATTCACTGGACCAAGCAGAATCGAACAGTGGAGGATCGCTCATGGATCGCGTCGTTTGTTCCGAGCCGACGGCTTGCGGCTGCTGCTTCATAATACCCACTGACATGCTCGAAAAAATGTCGACGAGCGGAAATCCGGATATGGCTGCCGCGGCGGCGCGCACCATGCGCCTGACCATGAGTCTGCAAGCCTTCCGCGCCCAGCTGAGCACGGGCGCGCCGACCCCGGCGGCGCCTGTTCGCCCCGGGCTGCGTAACCGCGTGTTCGATTGCCAGGGCGCCGAGGACACGCCGGGAGATTTGGTCCGTACAGAAAATGATCCGCCGGTCGCGGACGTGGCGGTCGACCAGGCCTTCGATAACGCTGGCACGAGCTGGAACTTCTACAAGCAAATCTTTGGCCGTGAATCGGTCGATGGACACGGCCGTACGCTGGTCTCGTCCGTTCACTACAGCCAGAATTACGACAACGCATTCTGGAACGGGCAGCAGATGGTCTATGGCGACGGCGATGGCCAGATTTTCCAGAACTTCACCAGCTCGCTCGACGTCATCGCGCACGAGCTCACGCACGGCGTCACGCAGTTCACGGCGCAGCTCCCCTATCGCGATCAATCGGGCGCGCTGAATGAGTCGATGTCCGACGTATTCGGCTCGATGGTGAAGCAATGGGCGAACAACCAGACCGTCGACCAAGCCGACTGGCTCATCGGGGCCGACATCTTCACCTCCTCCTTCAAGGGTCGCGCGTTGCGCGACATGGCCAACCCGGGCACGGCCTACGACGATCCCGTTCTGGGCAAGGATCGACAGCCGGGACATTTGAAAGACTACGTGCAAACGGAGAGCGACAATGGCGGCGTCCATATCAACTCCGGAATCCCGAACCGGGCGTTCGTGCTTGCGGCCAACGCGATCGGCGGGCGTTCCTGGGAAGTGACGGGCAGGATATGGTACGTTACGCTGACGGAACGTCTGACTTCCAGCGCCGACTTTGAAAAATGCGCCAGGGAAACGCTTTCCGTCGCGCGCGACCTCTTTCCGAACGATCCCTCAATCGCCACTCGTGTCGCGCAGGCCTGGATGGATGTCGGCGTTCTCGACTCGGACGACGCAATGGTGGCCAGCCTGGCGAGGATCGCGGCGCCGGCTGCCGCGATCATGGCGGCGGCGCCGACGAAGACGTCGAAGCCAAAGCAGGATTCCGGAGCGGCAAAAAAGCGCGTCGCCATCCGCAAGGAAAAGCCGCTTCCACGCGCCGAAGGACCGCAATGAAGCTTGTGGTTGAACGGAGCGGCGGCTTCGCCGGGCTGACACGACGCGGCGAGCGAAACGGCGAGGATCTGTCCCCCGAGGAGCGCGCCGCGCTCGATCAGCTGATCAAGACGACCGATCGGCAAGAGTCCGCGAGCGACCGGCCTGGCTCGGGCAAACCGGCTGGGCCCGAGAGTCCGGCGCCGCAGGATCCGGGCGCCGATCGATTCACCTATCGCCTCGAGATCCAGGACGAGAACGGGACGCGATCGATGACGCTGCCCGAGTCGAGAATGCCCAAAGCGTTGAGGGGCATCGCGATTCAGTAGAGACCGCGCAACCCCCCAGGCTGCGCCCAGAACGTCTATATGCTGCCTTCAGCAAACGGCAATTCCGAGCCGTTCGATGCTTGCCCTGACCCCGTCCAGTACGACTGCGTCCAGTTCGCGCCCGAGGGAACGCGCCATCCCGGCAAAGGGCGCGCCCCCGAGGAGAACAGCTTTGGCGCCGTCATGATCGATTGCGGCGCGGGCTTCCGTCGCGATCGCATCGCGCTTGCGCTCCCGATCCTCGATCAGGTCGGCAATGCCGAAGGGAAGAAACCGCACGCTCGCCAATTGATCGCTGAGGCCGAGTTGCGCGACCTTTTCCAGGATGGGCGCCTTCATCGCCAGCCCCATCGTGATAATCGAGAACCGCCGGCCGCCCTGCGACGCCTCGAGGACGCCGGACTCGCCCAATCCTGCGACCGCCATCAAACCTTGGCTCCTCGCCTCTTTCAATCCGGGATCGCCGAAGGCGGCGATGACGGCGGCGAACGCCTGCGGACGCGCGGTGATCGCGGCGAGGACCGCTTGCGCGGCCAATTCGAGTTCAGCCGGGGTCTGGATCGCGGCTAAGCCGGAGCAGGCGTTGACGGCGACGATTTCCCAAGACGCGTCGATCAGATGACGCGCCTCGGCGCGGAGCCAATCCGTGACCTTGACGCTGGCGTTCGGATTGACGATCAGCAATTCGCGTCGATCTTTCCGCATCACGCCGCTGTCAGGCTTCGAGCGAGCCAGTGCTGCGCGATGTCGCGACGCGTCGCGATCCACGCTCCGCCTTTCGCGCGCATCGCGCTCAAGATGCGGTCAAGCGCTCCGATGCGTCCGGGGCGCCCGATCACCCTCGGATGAAGTCCAACCGACATCATCTTCGGCGCGCCGGCGCCCTCGCGATGCAGCCAATTGAAGGCTTCGATGACGTAGTCGGCAAAATCCTCGGCGCGGCAAAACCGGTTCGTCACCTGAAACTGCATGTCATTCGTATCGAACGCATAAGGCACGACGACATGGCGCCGCTCGCCGAACATGAGCGTGTAGGGCAAGTCGTCGTTGTAGGCGTCGCTGTCGTAGAGAAAGCCGCCCTCCTCGACAAGCAGGCGCCGCGTATTCGGCGATGATGCCGAACGCGTATGCCATCCGACCGGCCGCGCTCCGGTCGCCTTGGCGATGGCGGCGATCGTCCAGGCGATGCGCTGGCGTTCGACGTCCTCGCTCATGCCGGCGTGCGATTCCCAGCGCCAGCCATGGGCCGCGACTTCATGCCCGCGCCCGACGGCGTCCTCAGCCAGCAGCGGCGTTCGCTCGACTGCGCGGCCGCAGGCGCTGACCGTCGCCGCGACGCCGTGGCTCGCGAGCACGTCCATGACGCGCCACCAGCCGGCGCGCGCGCCATATTCGAAATGGCTGTCGAGACAAGGGTCCGCGACGCCCTCCAAGCGATGCTCGACTTCGTAGACGGCTTCATTTCGATCGTCGCCATCCGACACGGCGTATTCGGCGCCCTCTTCGAAGTTGACGACAAGCGATACGGCGACGCGCGCCTCTCCGGGCCAGTGCGGCTTCGGCTTCACGCGCCCGTAACCCCAAAGATCCCGCCCGGCGCCGCCGGCTGAGTCAATCGTTTTCATTCTCGCCATTCAAGTCTCGCGCGCGGTCTGTTCGCGCGGCATCCACTCCGTCAGCCGCCGCGACGCCCGTTCGAACAGCGCGTAGGTGATCGCCGCATAGAGGAGCAGAAAGAGCGCCACCACGAACATGCGGTCCACATAGCCGAAGTACTGGGAATAGACGATAATTTGGCCGAGCCCGGTTTGCGCGCCGAGGAACTCGGCCGCGATCACCGCCGTCCAGGCCATGCCGAGACCGAGCAGAATGCTCGACCGCAGCTCCGGAAACATCGCCGGTAGAATGACCGTGCGGTAGATCTGGAATCGGCTGGCGCCCTGCGTGCGGGCGTAGTCGACATAAAGGCCGGAGACGTTGCCGACGGCGTTCACTGTGCCGGTGAAGAAGATCACCCCGACGGCCAAAGCGACAAAAAGCATCATCCCGAGGTAGGTCGCGCCGAACCAGAGCTGGAACATCGGGATCAGCGCCATCAGGGGAAACGTCCGGAGGATCTGCGCCGGCAGCCCGACGATCCGCCGCGACCACTTCGACCATGAGACCGCCAGCCCGGAGACGAGGCCAACGACGGCGCCGAGCGCCAGGCCGCCGTAGAGGCGCAAGCTCGTGTCCCAGGAATTGCTCAGGATGGCGAGCGCCGCTCCGAGGTAGGTCCGGGCCCCGCCCTGCGAGACCGCCGGGACGCCAAATCCGCCTTGCCAATAGTCGGCGAGGCTGCGGAAGGTGCGCGTGACGACGACCTGCCATCCCGGCACCATGGGCTCTCCCGGCACGAACTCGTAGGGGATCAGGATCGACGCCAGCTGCCACAACGCTGCGAGAACGACGACCACCCCAAAACTCACGAGCCGCTGGCCTGTCGCGCGGCTCACTGCGGCGCCCTCCCGTCCTGCACCAGTTCGTTGAGCCCGAGGTGCCGCAGGAGCACTTCCTTGTGGGCGACAGCCTCCGGCAGCGCGAGGCTTTCGACGGTGCGCGGCCGAGAAAGCGTGATCTGCCGGTCGTCGGCGATGCGGCCTTCCTTCATCACGATGATCCGGTCGGCGAGCAGCATCGCCTCGTCGACGTCGTGGGTGACGAAGAGCACGGTCGGCCGATACTGGCCCCAGAGGTTCAGGAGCAACTGGTGCAGTTGCAGTTTGGTCACATAGTCGAGGGCCCCGAACGGCTCGTCCATCAGCAGGACTCTCGGCGAGTTGGCGAACACTGTCGCCACCGCCACGCGCTTCAGCATGCCGCCGGAGAGTTCGCGCGGCCACGACCGCTCGACGGCGCCGAGCCCGACCTGCCTCAGATATTCGCGCGCGATCTCCACCCGCTTTGCCTTGCCGACGCCGCGGCATTTCAGTCCGTAGGACACGTTGTCGATCGCCCGCATCCACGGGAAGACGCTGTCGCGCTGAAAGACGAGACCGCGCTCGGGCGAGGGGCCTGCGATGGCGACGCCGTCGACGTCCATCTGGCCGTGGCTCGCAGGAATGAGCCCCGCGACGAGCTGCAGCAACGTCGTTTTGCCGCAGCCCGACGGCCCGATCAGGCAAACGAACTCGTGCGAAGGGATCGTCAGGCTGACGTCCGAGACGGCTTCCACCAGCGCCCCGCCGGAGCGGCGAAAAAATTGCCGGACATTCCGCAGTCGGACTTCCGCCACCGTTCGCTTGCTCCCTCAAAGGCGCGACGGACGCCGCCAGCGCGTGATGAAAGCGAACATCCCGCCGATGGCGACATCGAAAGCGACGGCGACGACAGCGAGCGCGACGATCGCCGCCACCATCATTTGCGTATCCATGTCCGCCGCCATCGCCTGGATGACCCTGCCGATGCCTTTGGGGGCGCCGAGCAGCTCGGAAAAGGCCTCGAGGCCCCAGGCGCCCGCGAGTGCGATCCGGATGCCGCCGAAGACTTCCGGCAGCGCGCCCATCAGGTAGACGTCGGCGACGATCCTTCTCGGGCTGGCGCCGAGCGTCCGGCTGGCCGCCACAAAGGTCGGGTCGAGGTTATTCGCCGCGCGCTGGGCGAACAGGTAGACGATGGTGACATCGTAGAGGATCAAGAGGGCGATCTGCGCGATCCGGCCGGTGCCGAACCAGATCAGGAAAAACGGCGCGGTCACCAGAATGGGAATTGTCCCGGCCGTCAGCATGACCGGATCGACGACGGCGCGAAAAAGCTCGACGCGGGCGCTGGCGAAGCCAAGCGTGATCCCGACGACGCACGCGACGACAAGCGCCACGATGACGTTGGCGATCGAATAGCCGAGGTTGGCCGCGAGACCGCCGCTTCCGAGGTGATAGTTCTCGAGGTACCGGGAAGAAAAGAAATTCTGGAAGATTGTGGCGGCGACGCCGGCGGGCGGCGGCAGCGCCAGGCGGGACACCAGCAGAAAGTGCGAGAGGCCCCACCACAAGACGATCACCCCCAGGAGCCCCACGATTCCCAGGGGGTCGAAGGGCAGTCGCAGCGCCCCGAAAGCGGCTGCCGCACGCCCCCCCTTCTCCGCTTGCGGCGGGCGTCCCAAAGGGACGCCGGATGAGTGGGGTCGCGCGGTGCGCAACGGCTTTGCCAGACTCCGCCCTTCTTGCGTCATGGCGTCAGCTGTCGCCTCTTGCACATGCGAGCCATCGCCCTTGCGCGCGATTTCCCTCATCCGTCGCTTCGCGCCACCTTCTCCCGCAAGCGTAAGCGGGAGAAGGGGTGCGGCGCCTTGAGGCAAGACACCGAGCGCCAGCAGCTGCGAAGGCCTATTTCGCCAGCGCCGCGGTCGCCAGCCGGTAGGAGTCGAGGAAATCGTACCAGTCGTAGAACTGATGCGCCTTCTTGACCAAAGCCTGCTTCTCCTCGGGGAGATTCGCCGTCTTCGCCGTTTCGAACAGCGCATCGGACTTTTTCTTGTAGTCCGTCATTTCGTCATACATCGGCGCCGCCCACACGACCTCGTCCGGGGTGATGCCGGACGGGATGGTGCCGGAGGCTTCGAACGACTTGATCAGCGCGCCCATCGAATTGCCGTAGTACTCCGAACCGTTCTTGTCGACGAAGTACTTCGTCTGCTCCTCGAACGGCACGAACGGATCCAGGTGCTCGACCGTGCGCCGAACCCCATCCGCATCGAGCGAGGTCCCCGCGACGCTGTTCAGGTAGGGCGCATAGACGCCGAAGAGCGAGGGATCCTTTTTCAGCGCGTCGAAGATGCGAAAGACGACGGAGGCGAACCGCATCATCGTGGTCTTGTGACCGTCGATATAATCGGCGGTCGCCGCCCAACCGTTGTTGAACACCAGCGGCTCGAACGGCGAATCAAGACCGCCGGGCGTGTACTTCAGCAGCTGCGCGCTGTCGTAGATCGGAGTCCAGCCGGCGTCGAGCAGCGTTTGCGCGATCGGCGCCCCCACCGGATGCAGGAAATCGATGCGCCCGCTCTTGGCCAGGAGCAGCATCTGCGAATCTTCCATCGTCACATAGTTCGGCAGCGGCAGCCCGGCCAGCTTGAACGGGACCTCGGTGAATTCCTTCTCCGAAAGCGACGTCGGGATGTAGACCGTCTTGCCGAGCAGAGGCTTCAGCGCCTCGGCCAGTCCCTGCTTCAGGCTGACGCCCGGCGTCATCGTGTCGGTGAGCCTTTTCAGCCCAAGCTTCGGATTGGCGAACATCACCGAGCCGGAGAAGGTGACCGCGAAGCCGACGCATTTCAGCTGGTCGGTGCTCTTGTATGACGGCAAGAGGTTGCTGCAGGTCGCCGAGTTGATATCGACTTGCCGATTGAGGAGGAGCGACACCCACTGGTTCTCGGTGGTCTTCAGGCCGTCGGGCTCGGGCGTGATGGTGATGCCGACGTCCTTGAACCAACCCTTGTCGATTCCAATGATATAGAATGTATTGTCCGCATACGGACGCATGCCGAAGGCCACGCTGACCTTCGGGACATCGGTCCCCGGCTCCGGCGTCGCCGGTGTGTAGGTGCTCGAGGCGGCATGGGCGGGCGATGCCGCGGCGAAGGCCAACAGGGCGGCGAAGAGAAGATGAGGCGGTCGAACGAGAGGCCACGCTGACATGGGATCGCTCCTTGGGTTTTGCCGGCCGAAGACGAGGCGCAGCCGGGAGGAAAGCAAGGTCGGCGCCAATCGTGCAGGGGCTCCGGTAATCGCGTGAATTGAGACAGATAGCGGCAAAGACTTCGCCTGGAAGCGCTGCGCCCGAGAAAATTGTGCACATTTTTGGCTCTAAGTCGTGCACATTTTTTCGGCGACGCGAGGGTAGAGGAGAAAAAGTGATGCGCAGGCCCAAAAGCACGATGGCGGAACGGCGCGCGCCATCCGCTCGTGACGGCCAGGCGATCGATGACGGCATCCACGCGGCCCTGTCGCAGGCGCTGTTCGAGGGCCGGCTGGCGCCCGGGTCAAAGCTCCCCGAGCACCGTCTGGCGACCCTTTTCAATGTATCGCGCGAGCGCATCCGCAAGGTCTTGCACCGACTCGTCGCCGAGCGGCGGCTCGAGAGAATTCCGCAGCGCGGAACCTTCGTTCCCGATCCGTCGCCGGAAGAAATTCGAACCGTCTATCGGGCGCATCGGGTCTTCGAGGCCGGCGTTCTGACCGAGCTGGTCAAGGAGCTGACTGACGCCACGATCGCCCGGATCGACGCGCATCTCAGCGAGGAGCGCGAAGCCGCCTTGCGAGCCGACCGGGCGGCCTCCGTCCGCCTGTCCGGCGCCTTTCACATGTTGCTCGTCGACTCTCTCGAGAGCCCGGAATTGTCGCGTTTTCTGCGCGAGCTCTTGGCGCGTTCGTCGCTCATGGTGTCCGCCTTCGAGCCGGCGCGACTCTCCTTGTGCGGCGTCGACGAGCACGCCGCCATCGCCGAGGCGCTGAGAGCCCGGAGCGTCGAACGCGCCATCGCCCTGTCCAACGAGCACTTCAGCCAGATCGAACTTCGCCTGACGCAAGGCATCGTCGAACGCCGCGACCGAAGCATCGAGGACGTCCTGCGTCCTTCCGTGGCGATGACCGGCGCCGACAAGAAGGGACGGCAAAAGACCGGAGCGCCACGACGCGCGTCGCGCCAACATCTTCCAACGGGCGTGATCTAGCGCCGTGGCGGAGCCGGCCAGAGTCGCGCGATTTCACCGCGCGCACTAATTTGGCGTTTCGCCGATCAGGCCACGCGGAGTTCCGCGCCGCCGGCGATTTCGTTCCACTTCCGGCACGGCAGGTCAGGAGCCGCGTCGTCCAGCCGCTTCTGAATTCGCACGAGGCGAGGTTCGAGCCCTGCTCCAAGGCGGAAGCCGCGGCTGCGCGCCAAGGCGATCATCCCCTCGTTGGTCCGCAACGTATCGCCGAACAGCCATTCGATGCCGTCGGCCGCCGCTTTGCTCTCGATTACCTGCAGCAAGGCCGAGCCGACGCCAAGATGGCGCCAGTCATCTGCGATCGACATGGAAAATTCGCCGGCGCGTTCCGCACACCAAAGCGCCACCCGGGCCTCGCCGACGACCGTTTCACGACCCTCCGCCGTCGAGGTGAGGAGCAGGGTCAGCGTGTCGCGGCCATTGGCGGCCAAGGCGCGGGCCAATTCCGACCCCGGAAGTTCGCTGACCGCGCCCAGGAACCGATTGTAGCGCGACCCTGGAGAAAGCTCGCGGACGTAGGTTTGCAAGGCGTCGCCGTCGCTGGAGCGGGCCGGACGAAGAGCCAACAGAATGTCCGGCCTCCGCTTCGCCCGCAGCGTCCGGACCTCCGAATGACCGAGATCGAAGGACGCCAGCATCCGCGTGAAGCGCAGGTTCAACGAAGCTATCGTGCTGGACCGCAGGAACCATCGCTGATCCTCGCAATGAGAGTTTTGCGCTGGATGCTTGGCGAGGCCGCTACTGCGGCAGGCTCCAGTCAGTCGCCAGGGCCTTCCGCATGATTTCCCGCTCCATGCTGTCGGAGATGCGGCCCCCGGATTGCGCCAGGAGCCGGGCGATCTCCCGGTCGAACTCACTTTGACGCCGGGCCTCGAGGGCGTCGGTCAAACGGCGGCGAAGTCGCTCGAGCTTCGCGACGATGCCGTTGGCGACTGGCGCCGTGCGATTGCCGCATTGGCCGAAATGTTCGCTGTGCGTCGTGTAGGCCATCGGACCAACCTCACCGTTGACCCTGGCTGCATATGAGATATGCTCATCCACCAAGGTCGGGACCGGTCGAAGTTGGCAGGAAAATCCGCGCATGACAAAGGATGTTGTCTCGCCCTACGGATGAGAAAATCTCATGCATAACGCGCCTCCGCCGCTGAATGCGCTTCGCGCCTTCGAGGCCGCCGCCCGGCATCTCAGCCTGACCCGGGCGGCGCTGGAGCTCAACGTCACGCCCGGAGCGCTCAGCCACCAGATTCGCGGACTCGAAGATCATCTTGGCCTCAAGCTCTTCGACCGCGGCGTGCGGTCGATCGCGCTCACCGCGGCAGGCAAGGCGCTCCAACCCGGCTTGCAGACGGGCTTCCTTCATATCCGGGACGCGCTGGCGAGCCTCAAGAGGTTGGGCGATGCGCGGGTGCTCGTGGTCAGCGCGCCGCCCGGCTTCACCTCGAAATGGCTGGCGCCGCGGCTCTACCGCTTTTCGATCGCCTGGCCCGACATCGACGTGCGCGTGTCCTCGTCGATCAACAACGCCAATTTCATCGCCGACGGCGTCGACGCTGCGGTCCGCAACCTTGCCGTCGATGCGGCGCACGATGAAGCCCTCGAGGTCGAAAAGCTGATCGATCAATCCCTCGTGCCGGTCTGCAGCCCGGCCTTCGTCGAAAAACACGGGCCCTTCACCTCGCCGGACAGGCTCAAGCGCGTGCCGCTGATCCATGACGACAGTCTCAGCAGCCGCGCCCGCATGCCGACCTGGGCCGACTGGTTTGCCGCGGCCGGCGTGAGGGACGCCGACGTCAGTCGCGGCCTTCGATTCAACAGCGCCGATCACGCGCTCGACGCGACGGTCGAAGGCGCCGGCGTGCTGCTCGCTCTCGACGCGCTCGCCTACGACGATCTGCGCACCGGGCGTCTCGTCATGCCCTTCGACCTCACCCTGCCTTCGGGCCGCTGCTACGCTTTCGTTTGCCCGAAGACGCGGCGCGACTCCGCGAATGTGCGGGCCTTCCGCGCCTGGCTCAGGCAAGAGGCGGCGGCGCTCGACTGGAGCAAGCTGCGCGACGCGCGGAGCCGATTCGCGGCCCGCGGCGGCATCGTCCGCGACGCGGTGAATTTTTGAGAACGGAAAGCCGCGCTCGTCTCCATGGCGGATTTCGGCTGTGTGAAGACGCCGAAATGGGCGACCGCTCTGCGCAAATAGCGGACGCCGCCGGAGGGTTTGGCGAACTCGACAAATGAGGTCTTTTGCTACCGTTCCCGCTGGCTTCGGCACGGCAGGAGGCGGTGGCCCTTACGCGTATGGAACGGGGGAGACCAGTATTGCTTAGCGCGCCTGTGCTGTTTTTTGTAATTTACTCATCTTGGATTAAATGGACAGTATCAACAGGTTTCGCGACAAAGAGGCGCGACCTAGAACGATCAATCAGAGAAGCGCTGGCAAGCGGCGTGGACGCGGGGTGAGGCGCGCAGCGGCGACGGCGCCGCCGCTGGGCCTCAACACGTGTCAGCCCGGTCGCCCCGCTCCTTCGTCCTGTCCAGCCTCCAATGTGACGAGGGCTGCGAAGCCGCCAAAGATCATGCGTTTGCCGTCGAACGGCATCGGCTCGGCCATCATCGCGGCGTTGGATTGAATGGCCTTCATCGCCGCGTCGCGCACCGCTTTGTCGGGCCATTCGATCCAGCTGAACGCCACCGTCTCGTCGCCGGTCGCCTGCACCGCCCGGCCGAAATCCGTGACCTTGCCGGCGGGCACGTCGTCGCCCCACGCCTCGACGACGCGCAACGCGCCGTGTTCGATGAAGACCTGGTCAATTCGCCGGGCGTGATCGAGGAACGCCTGTTTGTCTGCGGTCTTCACCGGGATCACAAAGCCGTCAATGTAAGCCATCGTTCCTCTCCTTCTGGCGAAAGCGGTTAAATCGGCGAAACGAGGCCGTCGCGAGCCGGCGGCGTCGTCGCGAGGCTAAACGCCACAGCTTGCCAATTGAGCCGTGCGACGGCAAAAGACGCTCCCGCGGGTCTGCCGCACCCCTCCCTGAGTCGGGCGAAGGGGCATGGGAACGCCGAGATCATGATCATGAGTCGTGGACGTGTCGATGCGGGCGCGATGGACCAGGGAGCCCCGCCCGAACTTCGGTCGGCGCGTTTCGACCGGCGGTCGTTTCTGTTCGGCTCCGCCGCCGGTCTCGGCGCGCTGGCGCTCTCCGGGTGCGTGACATCGGACGACATGCTGCGTGCCGAGGCTGCGAAGGTCTACGGGCCGGTGCCCGACGAGAAATTTCCGATCCCGGCTGTTGACGTCAGCAAGGTGGACCCCAAGTATTTTCGAAAGATCGTGGACTATGACAGCTTTGAAGCGCCCGGCACGATTGTCATCGATCCCAGCAATTACTATCTTTATCGCATCGAAGGCGACGGAAAGGCGACCCGCTACGGGGCCAATATCAGCCGGCCCGAGTTCCTGTGGAGCGGCGAGGCTTATGTCGGGCGCAGGGCAGAGTGGCCCGTCTGGACGCCGCCCAAGGAGATGATCCTTCGCCAGCCCGAGGCGGGCAAATACGCCAGCGGCATGCCGGGAGGTCTAGACAATCCGCTCGGCGCCCGGACGCTCTACCTCTATCGAGACGGCAAGTACACGCTCTACACGATCTACAGCACCAGCGATCCCGAATCGATCGGCACCGGCGTTACAAGCGGCTGCACTGGCCTCCTCAGTCAGGATATGCTCGACCTCTATCCCCGAACACCCGTCAAGACGAAGGTGGTCATGCTGCCGGCCTAGCAGGCCGTTACGAGAAGGGGGCGCGGACCTTTTCCGCTTACGTCCCTGACCTGCCCGGCTGCGTGTCGGTCGGCGACTTTAGCCTCGCCGCCTACTACAACCTCGTCAAGCCGGAATACGGCGCGAATTGGCAGTGGCGGACCCAAACTGATGTTCATCTTCTGAGGCGCGGTTCCGCAGCGCCGATTTATCGAGAGTGAGACATTGAGCGAGGCAAAGCGCATGAACCCTCGACACGCAAAGTCGCTGGCGAGCCTTGCGATGGGCGCGGCTTGCCTAGGTCTATTCAGCCCTGGCACCGATGCGGCAAACGCCACCGTTCACATCGAGGGACACGTCCAGGCAGGCGGCGGCGCAGTGGCGGGCTCTACCGTGACCTTATGGGCAGGCAGCGCCGGCGATCCGCAGGAGCTCGCGCAAGCCAAGACCGACGGCGATGGCCATTTCGAGATCGGCGGCGACGAGACGCCGGCAGCCGACGCGAGCTTATACATCGTAGCAAAGGGTGGTGTCGCTGAGGTCAACAAGGGCGCGGGCGAGAATCCGGCGCTCTCGTTTCTGTCGGTGCTCGGCGGCGCGCCTCCCGCCAAGGTCGTCGTCAACGAAATGACGACCGTCGCCTCGGTGTGGACCCATGCGCAATTCATCGGTGGCGCCGCCATCAAGGGCAACGCGCTCGGCTTGCGTATCGCCGCAGGCAATGTGCCGAGCTTTGTCGATCTCGCGACCGGCGGATGGGGAGGGGTCATTACCGACCAGCTCAACGGCGGCGAAACGCCGACCATGGCCAATTTCGCCTCGCTGGCGGACGTGCTGTCCGGTTGCGCCACGCGCTTGATCGCGAAAGCCTGCGACAGCCTGTTTGCAGCAGCGACGGGCCCCAAGGGCGATACGCCAACCGACACTTTGACGGCGGCGCAATCGATCACGCGCGCTCCCTGGTACAAGCCCGAGCGGCTGTTCGCCTTGCTTGGCGAGCTTTATCCGATCCCGCAGGGCCGGAACATGCGCCAGCCGCCGTTCATACCCTACCTCAATCGTTCGCCTAGCGCCTGGGTGCTGCCGCTCAAATTCGGCGGCGGCGGCTATCGCGCGGGCGGCGGCGCCTCGTTCGACAGCGAAGGCAACCTCTGGACCCCGGACAATTTCACCGTTGGCTGGCAGGGGACGGACAGCCTCTGGCAGGGCAACGCCACCAAATTCGATCCCAACGGCAAGGCGCTTTCGCCGAGCCCAACCGGATTCACCGGCGGCGGAATGGAGGGAGGCACTTTCGGGTCGGCTATCGACGCCAAGGACAACGCGTGGTTCGGCACCTATGGCAGCAAGGCGATCGTGGTGTTCGACAAGAACGGCACGCCACTGACGCCGCCGGACGGCCTCACATTCAACGGCAGGCTGGGATTGATGCAGGGCGTCATGGCCGCGCCCAATGGCGACATATGGGCCGTTGGTCTGTCGAAAAGCCAACTCCTACACTTTCCGGGAGCTGACCTGAGCAAGGGCCGGATCGTCTGCGAGGGGCGCAAGGACGCCGAACCGTGCAAATCCCTGGTCGGGCCGTTCTCCCTCGCCATCGACCAGCAGGACCGCATCTGGGTGAGCAACGGCTTTGCCGCCCACGTGACGCGATTCCCGGCCTCGGACCCGAGCAAGGCGGAAAAATTCAGCACCGGCTGGAGTCCCGGAGGTCTGGCCATCGACAGTCTGGGCAATGTCTGGGTGACGAATCATCCTGGGCAATGGGATCGGCGCGGCGTTCGACCTCGTCGACGATATCCTGGTTCTCAAGACCGGCGGCAACGCAGATGAGGCCCTCACCACGCAGATGTTCCATGAAGCCAGTTCGAACGGGGGCAGTGTCACCTTGTTGCGTCCGGATGGCTCGCAGTTCACCGGTTCGCCTTTCGCGGGCGGCGCCCTGCTCGCCCCTTTCGCAGTGGCCGTGGACGGCGACGACAACGTCTGGGTGTCCAATCTGGCGAGGGGCGACAGCCCGGTCGCCCATTTGTGCGGGGCGCGCACCGAGACCTGCCCTCCCGGCATGAAGACCGGCGACCAAATCTCGCCGCCCGGCGGCTATGTCGGCGGCGGTTTGCAGCGGCAGACCGATCTCGCGATCAATTCGGCAGGCGACGTGTGGGTGATGGATAATTGGCAGGTCACCGACAGCTGCTTCCTCGACAGCAGCAAGGACGAAGCGCTGTCGACCCGTTGCGGTGGCAATGGCGTCACAGTCTTCTTCGGCATGGCCAAGCCCGTGCGCACCCCCTTGGTGGGACCGCCGCGCGCGCCCTGATACGCGATGGAAAACGCTGTGACGGTCCATGTGGAAACAAGGACAAACCACCCGCCGCTCGACATGGTACGCGTTGGGCAAGTCCGCTGAACGACTGCCAAGGTGGAGACCGCGGTTAGATGCAACGCCCGCTTACCTGCCCAATCTGCGCCTACGAGGCGGTCGATCCGCGACCGCCGCTAAACGTCGAGTCACGACGTTCAATCGGGTCGGAACGAACATGGGCTCGGGGATCGGAAGCGGTTTTGCTGAGCCGATGGAATGGCGACGCGCTGGCGGCGTCGTTCAGCCGGCGCTTCGCTGCCCGGGGCTATAGTGCGCCGCGATCTTCAGCGCTCGGCCTCCCCGGCGACGCAGGCGCGTCGAGAAAGAGCTTCAGCATGCAGAAGATCACCCCGGGTTTGACGGGACGCGCGGCCTGAGCCGGCCCGCCAAGGACGGCGACGCTCCGGGGAACGACCGGGTTCCATGGCTGTCGGAGGACGGTCGTCTCGACGTTGACGACTCCGAGGAGAAGCGCCAACACAACTCCGAGCAGGGCAAGCCCCAAGAGCCGGCGTCTTGGTCGTTCCAGTCTCATTGGCTGCCCCCGATTCGACGCGATCAAGCGAACGGACGCCAGCGTAAATTCGGATTGAGACGGCTCCACGTCGAAATTCTCAATTGTGGTCACGCGGGGTCACTCTTGCGTGACGGCTTCGGGCGACGGCCAGTCGCGAGCGCTTCGCCCGATGATCGAATCCTCCCGCCCCGGCCATTTTACCGGCCAAGGTTTGAACGCGCCGCCGTTCGCACCCGTGCCGGGCCCGCGCTCACGGCCCGGGCCGACGCAGGTTCCGCTCGCTTTTCGGCGAGCCAGCCCGCGATCTCGCGCCAGGCGCCCGCGACTGTCTTTCGTCCCATGAACAACGACAGGTGACGGCCCGGCGCGATGCGGATGCTGACGCGCGTCTTGTTGCAGAGCGACTTGACCGTTATTGCCTGCGGCAAGGACACGACTTCGTCGTCGGCGGCGGCGAGGACGAAGATCGGCGCTTCGATTGCGGAGAGCGGGGCGATCCGCCCGAGCGCCTCGAACGAGCCGCGTGCGAGGCGGTTCTCGCGGAAGATCCATTCCGTCGTCTGCAAGAAATAGGCGCCCGGCAGCTCCAAAGTGCGCAAGTTCCATAGATTGAACCTCTCCTTCATCGCGTCGTCGCATGAACATTGCAGCGCCGCTTCGGCGGTGAATTCCGGCGACAGATCGTCCGGCCACAGGGACAACAACAACGCGCCGGACACCCGGCCGCCGCTCAGCGCGATCGTGCCGGCGATCGTCGCCGGCGGAACCGTGGCGAGCGTCCGGGTGATCGACGATTCGGCGGCGCCTGGATCGATCGGCGCGCCGGCCAGGACGAGCTTGTCGACCTTGCCGGGGAAGCGCGCCGCGTAAGCGGCGGCAAGCCAGCCGCCCTGGCACAGTCCGACCAGCGAGGCGCGGCCGCCAAGGTCGTCGACGGCGACGTTGAGATCGCTGAGATAGGCATCGATGCCGAAGTTGCGCATCACGGCTTCCGCCGATTTCCAGAAGGTCAGGGCGAGACGACTCGATCCGCCTTCGGCGAGCGCCATCGCGACGCTGTGGTGTTGGGCGAAATCGGCGATTGAGGCGTCGTGAACCGCGTAGGGCGCAACGATCAGGGTCGGCGAGGCCTCGAGCGGGACCTCGCCGCGCTGTTCCAAAAGCCGCATGGTCGCGAGCTCCAGGCGAACGCGACCGAACAGCGGAAAGGCGGCGAGGTCGATCCCCGTCGCCCGACGCTCTGTCGCGACGACGCTCGCCGGAATGGAGTCGGTAAAGGACTCCACTCCACGGCAGATCGCCGCGGACCAGATCAGGCGCCAAAATTCGAACGGGTCGGCCATCGCACTTCGACCCTGTTCCCTCCACTCCACCTTTTAGTTTATCTCGACGATAGAGGGGCGTCGACTCACGTAACTGCGATCCCACTGCGATCCCCGAGCGACGGCCGCAACCCGGGATGCACGTGTCAAGCCCGCACACGATGGCGGGAGCATCGAACAGGCCTGGAGGCGCGTCTCGCCCGGCCTTGAGCCGGGCGCCCAGAAGCCCATCTTTCACATGTGTCTCTTCGCACGGGAATAACCCTCATCTGGCGCAACCCTGGATGCACGGGTCAAGCCCGTGCAGGACGGGGGCTGGGGGTGCGGGAGCCGCTCTGCGGCGAAAGGCCAGGTCGATTGCGATGCCCTACTCCGCCGCGATTGACGCGCCGGTCCGGTTCGCCCTCAGCAACGGCTCCAGAAGGCGCCTCGCCAGATGCCGAACCACTGGCACGCAAACGCCGTCGCCGCAGACATGGTACGCGTCGTTGTAGCGCTCCGGCAGCCGGTAGGCGTCGCTGAGCCCCATGAGTTCTCGCGGCTTCCCGGGGCGACAAGAGTTGGGAGCGGACCGTCTTGCCCTCGACCACGAGAATCGTCTGCCGAGAGGAGCCGCCGGCGGGGGTGCGGAGGCAGCCGGCGATGTCGTCGAAGCGAACCTCGGCGCGCTGGCGCTTTGTCCCGTCTTCGTCGGGGCGGGTGCGCCGGTAGATCGTGCCGACCGTTCGTTGGCCTGAGGTCATGGCGCGCGCCACCTTCTGGCGATGGAGCGGCGTCATCAGTTCGAGAAGATATTGCGTGTGGGCCGCCGTGTGCCAGGGCACGCCTGTCGGATTCTCTTCGACGAGCTGCGAAAACGTCGAAGTTCGCGGGGCGGTCAAAGCTATATCCCACCAGACCCAGTTCCGTTTCGCCTCGGCGGTCATACCGGCGTAGGCCGCGGTCAGCGCGGCCGGATGCCATCCTGGCTGGGGGTTTGGCGCGATCAGCGAACCCGGGATCGCCTCCCCCTTCCGGACGGCGATGAAAAAAACGCGCGGCCGTGATTGCGGAACAAAATGGGAGGCGTTGATCACCGCCGCTCCAAATCTGTAATCGGAATCCGCCAGCGCGGATGCGATCGCCGCAAAGTCCTTTCCGCCATGGGACGTCAAACATCCATGGACGTTCTCCAGAACGATCGTTCGCGGGGCGCGGTCCGCATCCGCGAGGCCGCGCATCAGTTTCCAGAACGGCCAAAACGTGCCCGAGCGGGTCGGGGCACTGTCTTGTTCGCGACCGAGGCCGCGATAGCCCCCGGCGAGCGAAAGGTCCTGGCAGGGAAAGGAGGCCCATGCGAGGTCGGCGACAGTCGCGGGCAAGTCGGCCAGGGCGAGGCCTGCGACGTCGCCGAGCCTGATGTCGCCCGCGCCCCAGTTGGCTTCGTAAGCCGAAACTTTCTTCTTGTCGAAGTCGTTGGCGAACAGGCAACGCCACGCGTGTCCGAGCCCCGCCCGCGCCATGCCGCCGCCGGCGAAAAACTCGAGGAATGTGAACTGGGTCATGCCCGGCGACCGATTCTCCCAGGCGAGCTTAAGCACGGCGCGTCTCGGCCCTTAAGCCGATTTCATCCGCCCGGCGTCGTTCCCCTGTGGACGGCGATCCGGGTGGTCGGGTCTCCCAAGCGGAAGTTCCCTCTTTTCGCTTGAAGTGGGAAAAACGAATCCGTCCTCGGTCGAATTCATTCCCTGTTGGGACCGGATAGGGAATTTTCTCTCGAAAATCTGTTTCGATTGACTTTTCCAGCCTGAAAGAGCGTCCAACCGGGCTGAAAAGCAGAAGGTCCCTCTATCTTTCCCTGTAAGCAGCGAATTCGGCCTCCCGGCGCCCGGCTTGACCGCCCCCCAGGGCATTTGCGTTTATGGCCTTCGTCATGAGCGACTTCGCCTTTCCCTTTCCGGTTCTCCTCTGCGACACCGGCGGCACCAACGTCCGTTTCGCGCTTGCTCACGAGCCCGGCGCGCCGCTCGGGCCGGTGGTCCATCTCATCACCGACGACTATCCCGGCCTGCCCGAGGCGATCGAGGCGGCGGCGCCGAAGCTCAAGAGCCGGCCGCGTTCGGCGGTCGCCTGCGGCGCCGGGCCGGTCGCCGGGCGGACGCTCAAGCTCACCAACGCCCCCTGGGTGATGGACGGGCCGGAAACCGCGCGGCGCGCCGGCCTGGCGCAGGGGCTGCTTCTGAACGATTTCGAGGCGCAGGCGCTGTCGCTGCCGGCGGTTCCCGAGGGCTGGGCGCGCCGCATCGGCGCGCTGCCGTTCGGCGGGCGCGGCCCGCAGGTGATCCTCGGGCCCGGCACCGGGCTCGGCGTCGCCGGGCTGATCGAGGCGGAAGGGCGTTTCGCCCCGGTCTCCTCGGAGGCCTGCCATATCGATTTCGGCCCGGCGTGGCCGGAGGAATTCGAACTCTGGCCGCATCTCGAGCGGGCGCACGGCCGCGTGACCAGCGAGAGCGTCATCTGCGGCGCGGGGCTGGCGCGGGTGCACCGGGCGCGGATGATGGCGGGCGGGAATACCGATCCGCAGCTCGGGCCGCCGGAGGTGGCGGCCGAGGCGCTGGCCGACCCGAACGGCGAGGCGGCGGCGAGCCTCCGGCTCTACTGGCGGATCGTGGCGCGCTTCGCCGGCGACATGGCGGTGACCTTCGTTGCGACCGGCGGCGTGACGCTCGCCGGCGGGGTGCTGCCGCGGGTCGTCGATTTCCTCGACGAGGCCGCCTTTCGCGCCGCCTTCGAGGCCAAGGCGCCGGTCGACGGGCTGGCGAAGCGCATCCCGACCCGGCTCATCACCCGGTCCGACGCCGTGCTGGTCGGCATGGCGGCGATCGCCGCGGCGCCTCGCCGCTACGCCATCGACTACGCGTCGCGCGCCTGGGTTTAAGGGGGCGATCTGCCGCGCTTTCGCCTTTATCTTGGGGAATCTGCGCGCTCACTGAAGCGATTCCAGTTCGGAGATTCGGCGGAGTTTGGCGAGAGTGACGCAACTGCGTTTTGAGCTCACCTTGGCGGTTGCTGCGGCGATCCTCGGCTTCATCGCCCCGGCGCTGGCCGACTGCGGCGGCGATATGCAGAAGCTGGCGCTGGCGCGCAACGCCGAACTCGAGAAAGTCAACGCTTTCGCCAAGGCGTCGCACGGCAAGCCGCTCGACCCCGGCGAGTTCTGCGTGAAATCGGCCGGCCTGCTGCGCGCGGAGTCGGCGCTGCTCGCCTACATGGAAAAGAACAAGGACTGGTGCTCGTTTCCCGACGATGCGATCAACAGCCTCAAGACCAGTCACGAGAAGAACGCCGGCTTCAACGCCAAGGCCTGCCAGGTCGCCGCGAAGATCAAGAAAATGAAGGAGCAGGCGGCGCAGGGTGGCGGCGGTCCGCAGGTGCAGCCGCTCCCGGCCGGGCCGCTTTGACCTTCGAGGAGCGGCGCGCGGCCCTCCTGCCGGACGCCCGGCCGGACAGCCTCGTCCTGCGGCTGAGCCCGGATTTCGCACTGCCCTTCGTCCAGCTCGCCCGACTCGACCGGCCGATCGGCTGGCAGTTGCTGCTCGCGCCGTGCTGGCAGGGCGCGGCGCTGGCGGGACTGGCGCTGCAAAGCGGGCCGAATCTCCTGCACCTGGCGCTCTTCCTGATCGGCGCGGTCGCCATGCGCGGCGCGGGCTCGACCTATAATGACATCCTCGACCGAAAGCTCGACGCCGGAGTCGAGCGCACCCGCGGCCGTCCGCTGCCCTCGGGCCGGGTCGGCGTCGGCGCGGCAACCGTGTTCCTGGTCGCGCAATCGCTCGTTGGCCTCGCGGTGCTCCTGTGCTTCAACGGGTTCTCCGTTTGGCTCGGGGTCGCCTCGCTGGCGATCGTCGCCGTCTATCCCCTGATGAAGCGGGTCACCTCGTGGCCTCAGGCGGCGCTCGGCCTCGCCTTCTCCTGGGGGGCGCTGGTCGGCTGGAGCGCGACCTTCGGCAGCCTCGCCCTGCCCCCGGTCCTGCTTTATTTGTCTGCCTTCGCATGGACGATCGGCTATGACACGATCTATGCGCTTCAGGACGCGCGCGACGACGCCATCGTCGGCATTCGGTCGACGGCGCGGCTCTTTGGCGCGAGAGCGCAGCTCGGCGTCGGACTTTTCTATGCGGCGGCCGGCATTCTGGCGCTCTCAGCGATCCTTATGGCCGGCGGCGGCTGGCTCGCGCTGATGGGCTGGTTCGCCTATGCCGGTCATCTCGCGTGGCAGCTTTCCAGGGTCGAGGGCGCCGACACGGCGACAGCGCTGCGCCTCTTCCGCTCGAACCGCGATGCCGGATTTCTGCTGTTTGCCGGACTCGCGCTGCAGGGCTGGCTGGGGTAGGCCCTCATCCGGAGCGCCCCCCTCTCCCCCGGACTTCCCCCCGCAGCGCTCCGACCAAATAGAGCGATCCCGTCACGAGCAGCCATGCGTTGGCCTTTCGCGCCAGTTCGACGCCGCGATGGAACGCGCGCTGCGGATCGGGAACGACTTCGCTCTGAAGGCCGAGCCGGCTGGCGACGGCCGCAAGGTCGGCGGCAGGGCGGCCACGGCTGGCGGAGGGAACGTCGGTCAGCACGATCGACGAGGCCCGCTTGCCGAGCGCCGCCAGGAAGCCTGTCGCGTCCTTATCGCCCGCGAGCGCCACGACCGCGACGCACTGCCCTTCAAGATCAGGGTCGCGGACGAGATCGCGCAGCACCGCGGCGAGGTTGAACGGGACATGCGCGCCGTCGAACACCACGGGAAGGCGCGACGCTCCAAGTTCCATGTCGGTCCGCTCCATCCGGCCGACAAGACGCGCCGCGGCTCGCGTCTTGGCGTCGATCAGCGCCGCGCCGACCGGCTCGCCTGAAGACGCGCGCACGCCGATTTTTCCGAGCCGATCGAGGACGAGGGCGGCGATCGCGACGTTGGTCTCTTCGATCGTCGCCGCGGCGGAGGGGTAAGCGCGGGCGACGACTGAGCCGAGCGCGTCGGCTCGCGCTTGCAAAACGCGCCCGGCCTCGTCGTCGGGCGGCAGGGTGGTGACGAGGACGGCGCCCTGCTTGAGGATGCCGACCTTCTCGCCCGCGATCGCTGCGCGTGTCCGACCCAGAATCTCGGTGTGCTCGAGCTCGATGTTTGTCACGACCGCGACCTCGCCGAAGACGATATTGGTCGAGTTCGAGCCGGCCGCCGAGGCCCACTTCGACGACCGCCCAGTCAACGCCCGCGTCGCGAAAGATGAGGAAGGCGGCGGAGGTCAGGAGATCGAACCAGGTCGCTTCCGCCGCCGCGCTTTGCTCTTGGCGGGCCGCCTCATAGGCGTCGAGCGCGCGGGTCAGCGCGCGGGCGAGCGTCGCTTCGTCGACGTCGTCGCCCTGCAGGCTCACGCGCTCGGTCACATGCTCGACATGCGGCGAGCCATAGCGGCCAACCTTGAGCGCCGCGCGGACAAGCGCCGCCTCGATCAGCGCCGAAACCGAGCCCTTGCCCTTCGTGCCCGCGACATGGATCGCGCGAAAGGCCTTTTGCGGATCGCCGAGGCGCGCCGCCAGGTCGAGCATCGGCTCGAGCCCTACGCGCATCGTACTGCGCGGCCGCCGCTCCCAGTCGGTCAGCTTATCGAGTCGCGCCATCGCGCCGGCGACTTCCCGGTTTTCAGCCATCGCCCGCATGGTAGGCGACAAAATCGAGCGCAGACATTGAAAACATGGCGCGCCATGGCGCATGCGCCATCATTTCCGGTAGATCGTCCCGCCCGGCGAGGCCCGCTAAAAAGAGTTGGCCCGCTGCGCGCAGTCTGGTCGTGATAGGTATTGGCGTCAAAACTGGCATGTCAGCTTGACTGGCATGTTAGTAGAGGTTGATAATTAAATGAGCTTTAATTGCGATTGTCGTTTGTTTTTTCGCTGACGGGGCTCGTCGCTTTTGTTATAAGGTTGTCGATGCATGCTTGGATGCTCCCGAATAGCCCCGAGCGTCATCCAAATACGCCGTGGCGACCCGTTCGGGTCGTGATCGGCCGAAAATCAAGACCCCCCTGAAGGGAGGAGCGTCGTGCCCAAAACGGCCACCCAAAGCGATAACCCAAGCATGCCAACACCGCGCCATGCCAGCGCGCCCGAAAAGGCTGGCGCCGGATCAATCCACATCGCCAAGCCGCTCGAGGCGCCGGCGGTGACCGTCGAAATGCCCCGACCTCGATCTGGGGAGTGGTTTCAGCGCATTCAAAAGGAAGCGATCGGCATCCTCGAGCCTGAGAGCAAGGCCGACGGCCGTATGCGCAATCTCTGAGGACGCGGCCTGGAACCTCGATTTTCATCCAGCCGCCGGCGCCGCGCCGCCCGGCCTGAAACCAGCCGCTTCACGGTTCGGCGGCCTAAGCACCGTTCCGGAGCGCCGTCATGCGTTACGATTTCGAAGTGTTGAAAGGCGACGACATCATCGTGGCCGAACGTTTGGCCGTAACGGGCCTGGGCGACGTATGGTCGAGAATCGCCAACATCGCTGAACATGTCGATGAACCGGGATGTCGGATCCGCGTCACCGAGGAAGCCGGCGGCATCGCAATCCTGATTGGCGTCACCGCAGCCCGCCGTTTGTTCGAACCTCCGGCGCCTCGCCTGTGAACCCGGAGACAGGTCGACACCTCGTGCAAACGCGCGCGCTGCCTCGATCAGCGCCGACACTGCGCCCTTGCTCTTGGCGCCGACCCAGTGGACCGTACGAAAGGCCTTTTTCGGCTCGCCGGGCCGCGCTGCGAGGTCGAGCATCGGCTCGAGGCCGATCCGCATGAACTTGCGCGGCGCCGCTCCCAGTCAGGTCAGCTTATCGAGCCGCGCCATCGCCCCAGCGAGCACTGGGCTGTCAATCATCGCCTACATGGCAGGGAAGAACCTCAGAGGCTTGAGACCCAATCATTGTAACGGGGACAGATTCCCGGGCAGCCGAGGCTGTCGTCATGGCGTCCCCGGGTTAAACCCGGGGATGACCCGGCCATCAAAGCGGGTTCGACTCCCGGTTTCGTGGACTCGATTCAGCTGGGACGTCGAAAACGCTCCTTATTTTCATATCCTTGCCAACAGGCTGTAATGCCCGTTTCCCGAATCATCTGGCCCGCCAGGCTGGATGGCCGGGGATCCCCGGGTTTAACCCGGGGACGGCCAGGACGATCCGAACAGTGCCCGGGAATTTGCCGCGGTTACCCAATCATTGAGCCGCGATCGGAAGAGGAGACATTCACGGAAGCTCGCACGCACGCCTTGATTTTCGCGCCGCGAATTGCAGCGCCCGCTCCTCAGACGCCTCCCATCAGCCGCTTGCGAAGCGCGACGTTGAACGCAACGAAACCCCGCGAGCCGAAGAAGCCCTGAGCTTCGACATTGGCTGCCCAAGTGTCCAGGGCAATTTCAACGATGCCGTCGCGAGACGCTCGCTCTTCGACATATTTGACCAGGGCGGCGCCGATTCGGCGGCGGCGGGCGTCAGGGCCAACGGCGGATGTAGGTACGCGGCCGTGGTGGATTGAACGGCGTTTCGGGTCGCGGCTGCACTTCGGACCACACATAGCCGACCGGCAGGCGATCCGCCTCGGCAATCCCGATCGCGCTCTTCGGATCGTCAAGCCGCAGCGCGAAAAACGCCTTGACGGCCGATGGATCAGCCGCGCGCTTGAAATCGTCAGGATACTGCGCCGCGTGCCAAGTCTGAACCGCCCGATTCAGGCGAACGAGCGCGTCGAGGTTCGCGTCCGAAGCCGCCCGAACCTCAAGGGTCATGGAACGGCTCCTTCATGCTCTGACGCTTTGGCGAGCCGCCTTCCAAGCAACATGGACGGGATCAGCCGCGACGGTGCGCAAAGCGGGTTCCGTTCGGGCGCGGCGGGACTCTTCGCACACCCGCTACGCCGTCTCGCCGGAGACCGCGCGCCGGCGCCGTCGGCCACCCTCGTTGCTAACCTCCTTCGGAGCCGGCAGGTCGACCCGCCGCGCCAGGTTCGGGAACGGGTCGGTCTTGTTCGGGATCGCCATCGCCGAGACGAAGAAGGACTGGAAATTCGGCTCGACCGCCGTCTCGATCTTCTCGATTCGCCGCACCACGCTTTCGATTTCCGCGCGCGCCGCGAGGTTTAAGAGCGCGATGCGCGCGCCCGTTCCGGCGGCGTTGCCGGCGCTCGCCACCTTGGCGAGGTCGCAGTCCGGGATCAGGCCCAGAATCATCGCATGCTGAGGGTCGATATGGCTGCCGAAGGCGCCGGCGAGCGTGACCCGCTCGGGTGCAAGCCCGCCGCGACGCTCGATCAGAAGCTTGGCGCCGGCATAGAGCGCGGCCTTGGCGAGCTGAATGGCGCGCACGTCCGTCTGATAGATAAGGAGCCGCGGGGCGCCGTCGTTCAGCACATAGGCGAAGGTGCGGCCGACCGATTCGATCCGCGGATTGCGCACGGCAAGCCCGCCGTCGATCACGCCATCCGGCGAGAGGATTCCGGCGAGATACATTTCCGCGATCGCCTCGATGATCCCCGAGCCGCAGACCCCGGTGACGCCCAGGCCCTCGGTCGCCTCGGCGAAGCCCCGTTCGTCCGACCAAAGGTCGCAGCCGATCACCTTGAAGCGCGGCTCGAGGCTCGCGCGGTCGATGCGCACGCGCTCGATCGCGCCCGGCGCGGCGCGCTGGCCGCAGGAAATCTGCGCGCCTTCGAAGGCGGGGCCGGTCGGCGAGGAGCAGGCGAGCAGGCGTTCGCGGTTGCCGAAGACGATCTCCGCATTAGTGCCGACGTCGACGACGAGCGTCAGCTCGTCGCTGAGGTACGGCGCCTCGGCCAGCACCACGCCGGCGGCGTCGGCGCCGACGTGGCCCGCGATGCACGGCAGCGCATAGACGAAGGCGCCGGGCGCGATGTCGAGGCCGAGGTCTCGCGCACGCGTCTCGTAGGCGCCGTCGATCGTCAGCGCGAAGGGCGCGCCGCCGAGTTCGGTCGGGTCAAGGCCGAGGACGAGGTGGTGCATGATCGGGTTGCCGACCAGTGTGACCTCGAAAATCTCAGCCCGGGCGACCTTAGCCTCTGCCGCCGCCTCGCCGATCAGCGCGTTCATTGCCTCACGCACCGCGCGCGTCAGCTCCGCATCGCCGCCCGGATTCATCATCACGTAGGAGACGCGGCTCATCAGGTCTTCGCCGAAGCGGATCTGCGGGTTCATTGCGCCGACCGAGGCGACGACCGCTCCGCTCATGAGATCGCAGAGATGGGCCGCGATCGTCGTCGAGCCGACATCGATGGCGACGCCGTAGGCGCGCTCGGCGAAGCCCGGCAGGACGGCGACGATGTCGCGCCCCTTGCGCAGCGCGACGGTGACGGCCCAGGCGCCGGCGCGCAGAACCTTCTGCAGACTGGCGAGCGTGGCGAGATCGGCGGCGACGTCGGTCAGGCCCCATTGCCCGGCCAGCGCCTGCTGCAGCCGGCGGAAATCGCTCGACGGCTCGTACATGTCCGGCTCGCTGACTTCGACATAGTGCAGGCGGACCGCCGGGTCGATGGCGATGGGGTGCTCTTCGGCGCGCTTGCGCACGACCTGCCGGTGCACCTGGCTCTCCGGCGGCACATCGACGACGAGTTCGCCGCAGACTTTTGCCTGGCAGCCGAGCCGCCGGCCGGGCGGGAATGGCCCGCGCTTCGAGGCGTAACGCTCTTCGACCTCGTTCCACGGGCTCGCGTGGTCGAGGCTCGAAATCGATGGCGTGCTTGGCGAACCGTCCTTCCGCCACCTCGATCTGGCATCGGCCGCAGATGCCGCGACCGCCGCAGACCGAATCGAGATCGACGCCGAGCGTCCGCGCCGCCGCGAGCAGGCTCGTCCCTTCGGCAAAATCGCCGCGCTTGCCGGACGGCGTGAAGACGACGCGATGCGCGGTCAAGGCATCCCTCAGGCCTTGGCGCGGCGGCGGCCTTCGCGCCGGCCCCCGCTGGCGCCTGCTTCTCCCTCGGGCGCCGGCTCGCGATATTTGCGGATCCAGGCGCCGCAGTTGGGATCGTGGCCCATCACGACGTCGGTCCCGAGGATCGCCTGGATGTCTTCGGCGTGCAGCGGGTTCATGATGGCCGAGGTGAGGCCCGCGCCGATCATCATCGGCAGGAACGCGGCGCCCAATCCGCGCCGGTTCGGCAGGCCGAAGGAGAAGTTCGACGCGCCACAGGATCGTGTTGACCTTGAGCTCGCCCTGCAGCCGGCGCAAGAGATACATGAGCCGCGCCCCGGCGTCGTTGATCGCGCCGACCGGCATCACCAGCGGATCGACGACCACATCCTCGCGCTTGATGCCGAAATCGGCGGCGCGCTCGACGATCCGCTTGGCGACGGCGAAGCGCACATCTGGGTCCTCGGATATGCCGGTCTCGTCGTTGGAGATCGCGATCACCGCGGCGCCGTATTTCTTGACGAGCGGCAGGACGCGCTCGAGCCGCTCCTCCTCGCCGGTCACCGAATTGACCAGCGGCTTTCCCTTATAGGCGGCGAGGCCGGCTTCGAGCGCCTCGACGATCGAGGAATTGATCGAGAGCGGAACGTCGACCGTCTCCTGCACCAGCTTGATGCATTCGGCGAGGATCCTGGGCTCGTCGGCGAGCGGAATGCCGGCATTGACGTCGAGCATCTGCGCCCCGGCCTCGACCTGGGCCAGCGCCTCGGCGACGACCCGGCTGTAATCGCCCGCCGTCATCTCGGCCGCGAGCAGCTTGCGCCCGGTCGGATTGATCCGCTCGCCGATCATGACGAAGCGGCGCTCAAAGCCGATGACGACTTCCTTGGTGGCGGAGGAGACGAGGGTTTCGGTCATGGGACTCCTAAGGGAACGGCGGCGGGCTACCCCTCACCCCGACCCTCTCCCGCAAGCGGGAGAGGGGGCGAATCCCTTCTCCCGCTTGCGGGAGCAAGGTGGCCGGCGCGGCCGGCCGGATGAGGGTGCTTTGAGGCAACTATCCCGCCTCCAGGCTTTCGACCGGCTGCATATTCGCAATGAAGTCGCGCCGCCAGGGCGCACGGCCGCGCAAAACCCCGGATTCGCTGACGATCTCGGCCAGGTATTGGCTCTGCCGATAGGCCATAACATGCACGCCGGCGACGCCCGGCTCCTCGCGCAGCCCCTGGATCAATTCCACGCAAAGGCGCTTGCCCTCGGCTCTCTGGTTTGCCGCGCCCTCGAGCCGGGCGATGACGGAATCGGGGATGTGCACGCCCGCGACATTGGCGCGCATCCAGCGCGCGGCCCTGGCGGAGGCGATCGGCCCGACGCCGACCAGGATGAAGCACTGTTTGTCCAGCCCCATGTTGCGCACCCCCGCCATGAAGCGGCGGAAGAGCGGCAAGTCGAAGCAATATTGCGTCTGCACGAATTGCGCCCCGGCGGCGATCTTCTTGGCGAGCCGCAACACGCGGAAGTCGTAGGGTGGAGCAAACGGGTTTTCCGCCGCGCCGAGGAAGACCCGCGGCGGCGTTGTCAGCTTGCGCCCGGACAGGAACCGGCTCTCGTCGCGCATCATGCGGATGACCGACAGCAGCGAGATCGAGTCGAGATCGAAGACCGGCTTGGCTTCCGGATGATCGCCGCATTGCACGCCATCGCCGGTGAGGCAGAGCACATTGCCGACGCCGAGCGCCGCGGCGCCGAGAACCGAGCCCTGGATGGCGATGCGGTTATAGTCGCGGCAGGAGATCTGCAGCACCGGCGAATAGCCGATGCGGGTCAGGATGGCGCAGACGGCAATACTCGACATGTGGCAATGCGCCCCCGAGCCGTCGGTGGCGTTGATGCCGTCGACCCAGCCCTCGTAGGCCTCGGCGGCCTTGTGCACTTCGTCGGCGTCGGCCGAGTCGGGGGGGCTGAGCTCGGCGGTCACGGCGAATTCGCCGCGCCGAAGCACGCGCTCGAGCCTGCCGCGCGACGAATGACCGGGCAAGTCGATGAGCGGCGCGGACGGATCGGGGCCGATGTCGTGCGGGTGCGGCGCGAGCGATGTCATGCCGTCTTCGTCTTTGTGCGAGCGAGCCGGAGCCAGGTCGACGAGCCCTTTCCGGCGTGGTTGAGCGGCCCCAGGACCTCGGCGATCGCGCCGCCGCCCCGCATCCTGAGGCTTCCCTCATAGGCCTTGACCCAGACGCAGTCCATCTCGGGATAGACTTCGCAACGCCCATTGGCGCGCACGCCGCCGCACGGCCCGTTGCGCAGGGCCTTGGGACAGTTCATCGGGCAGGACATGCCGGTCTTCGACAGGACGCAGTCGCCGCACATGCGGCAATCGAACAGAAAGCCCTTGACGCCGGCCTCGAGCGCCGCCACCGGCCGCTCGAGCCGCGCATCGCCGATGCGGCGAATGAGCGGCGCGGCGCGGATGATCGCCGCCTCGAACGCGGCGTAAAGGCGTTCCGCCGCCGCGGCGTGGCGGACCATCCACAGCCGCATGCGCGGCTTGCGGTCGGGCGGCGGCCGCTTGCCGCGCGGCTCGAAGGCGCTCGGGGTGAGGAGCGCGGTCACGACGGCCCGTCACGCCCATCGTGCTTGGCGAGGAGGGCCAACCGATGCGTGTCGTATTCGGCCTCGAGCCGGGCGGCCGCCGCCTCGGCCTCGGCCTCGAGATCGTCGCCGCAGGCGACCGGGTCGCTTCGCCGCCATTCGTTGAGATAGTCGTCGGCGCTTTTCGCCTTCGCATGCATCGCCGCGGCGTCGATGGCGCGAATAAAGCGCTCGGACAATTCCCGCTTGGCTGCGGAGCGTCCGGACTTGACGATCACCTGGCTTGGAATGTCGCGCCAATAGAGGACGGTCAGGTTGGCCATGGCTCATGTCCCTCCGGAGCTGGCGCCGCCTTTGTTCTCGCCGAGGAAAGCGGCAAGCCCGCCGAGACCGGTGAAGCGGCGTTCGTAGGCAAGCCCGAGCCGGTCGGCGGCGGCGATGGCCTTGGCGGTCGTCGCCGGATCGTCGATCTGGGCGAGATGGACGAGGCGACGATAAGCGCCGAAATAGTCGTCGCGCAACTCGGGAAAGCGGTCGAGGCCGAGCCCCTTGATGACGAGCGTGTCGAAATGCCGGGCGAGGAAGTCGGTCAGATAGAACGTTCCGGGCTCCTCTTCGGCGAGCGCGTCGAATGCCTCCCCGCCGGCGTAAAAGGCGTAGCAATGGGGGCCGTCGATCCGCCTTACGCCTTCTTCCGCAAGCACCCGGTCGAGCGCGCCGCCCGTGCCGCAATCGCCGTAGAGGCAGAGAATCTCGTCGTAGGCCGCGCGGTTGGCGCGGATCTTCGCCCGCATCGCCTCGGGAATGCGCTGGGGGCGGTTGTGCAGGCTCGCCGGCAGGCAGGCGAGATCGATCGCATCGAGTTTCAACGCAAGGACCTCGCGCGCCAGCGCGCCGCAGGCGATGACGAGAATTTTCCGCGCGCCGTCTGCCCTGCGAGGGTAGGCGGTCTCGGCGTGAACGTCTTCGGCTGCGAGCGTCATGTCACCGTCGAGAAATAGGCCCTGAAGCCTTCAAATATGCCACCGTAGATCGCTACGTAGCGCTGCTGCGGCGACTGATGCGTCCTCCTCGGCGTCGAACCATGACAGGATGTGAAGTCGCGATCTCCGATCGTCGAGTTCGTCGACATAGCTGCTCGCAACGTACCCCCGTGTGCCGAACGTGTCGGTCTTGCGGTAATAGATGCGCTTCGTTTCGTCGTTCTGGTAGAAAAGCTCTTCCTCGACCGCAGCGCCCGAGCTGAGGATCATCCGCCTCGTGCGAGGGACTTTATCGGCTTCGCCAATCAGTTCGCATCCGACAAGCGAGCCGAGGGCGCCGCCGCGTTTGGCGCTCAGAACTCCAGCGCATCATGCCCGCCCAGTCTGTCAGAAGCGCCCAGACTTCATTTGCCGACGCGGAGATTTCAGCAGACCGGTGCAGCTCCACTCTTTGATCGCGCATGGCGTCCATGCTCATCTGTAAAAAGGAGTGCTGCTGGCGAGTCGATGCAACCTCTAAACTCGTTCGCGCGCCTGCACCGTCCCCTGGCGGCGGGCGAGCAGGCTTTTGGCGGTCTCGACCGCGACGGCCGCATCGCGGCAGTAGGCGTCGGCGCCGATCGCGTCGGCGAAGGCTTCGTTCAGCGGCGCGCCCCCGACCAGCACGATGTGGTCGTTGCGGATGCCCTTTTCCTTCAGCGTGTCGATCACGACCTTCATATAGGGCATGGTCGTCGTCAGCAGCGCCGACATGCCCAGAATGTCCGGCTGATGCTTTTCGATCGCCTCGAGATACTTGTCGACCCCGTTGTTGATGCCGATGTCGAAGACTTCGAAGCCGGCCCCCTCCATCATCATCGACACCAGATTCTTGCCGATATCGTGGATGTCGCCCTTGACGGTGCCGATCACCATGGTGCCCATCTTCGGCGCGCCGGTCGCGGCGAGCAGCGGCCGCAAGATCGCCATGCCGGCCTTCATGGCGTTGGCCGACATCAGCACTTCCGGCACGAACAGGATGCCGTCGCGGAAGTCGATGCCGACGATCCGCATGCCCTCGACCAGCGCCTTGGTCAGGACGTCATAGGGGGTCCAGCCGCGCTCCAGAAGGATGTTCACCCCATCCTGGATTTCCTCCTTGAGGCCGTCGTAGAGGTCGTCGTGCATCTGCTCGACGAGTTCGTCGTCGGAGAGCGTTTTGAGATCGAGTTCGTCGTCCGCCATCCGCGTCATTCCAGCTAGAGGCTTTTCGGGCGCCAGGTTCACCCCGCGCCCGTGAACGCCTCTAGCGTCTTTGAGGTTAAAGGAAAGGGCCTGCGGCGCAGACCCTTGATTGTCCGTTATTATCCGCCGCGGCGGCGCCCGGGCCAAACATAATTATCGGTCGCCGACGTTCAATTTTGTGGCCCGTGGCGGGTCGCGGGCGATGAAGCTTCCGCGGCTCTCGATCCGGGCGGCGCTCGCCGGCGACCGGCGGCTCGCGTGCAAACAGCCGGCCTTAGCCGCGAGCGATGCGTACCTTGTGCTCGGCAACCGGGATCATCGCCCGCACGCGCTTGACCTGCGCCGGATCGATCCGGGCCGAGACGATGCCGACGCCGTCTGAGGCCTTGGCGACCACATGGCCCCAGGGGTCGGCGACGAGCGAATGGCCATAGGTCTGGCGCCGCTCGTTGCCGACGGTGAACGAGCCGGTCTGGGCGCTGGCGCAGACGTAGGTCTCCGTCTCGATCGCCCTGGCGCGGAGCAGCACCTCCCAGTGGTCCTTGCCGGTCTGCAGGGTGAAGGCGGCCGGCAGGGCGATGATCTCCGCCCCCCTCTCCGCCAGCGCCTGGAAGAGGTCGGGGAAGCGCAGATCGTAGCAGATCGAGCAGCCGATCGTGACGCCGTCGCAGTCGTAGGTGACGACCTGGTCGCCGGCCTTCACCGTCGCGCTCTCCTTGTAGGCCGTCCCGTCCGGGGTGGTGACGTCGAAAAGATGGATCTTGCGGTAGCGGGCGATCTCCTCGCCCTCACGGTTGAAGACGACGGACGTGTTGTGGATACGGTCCTCGCCGTCGACCTTCTCCATGATTGAGCCGGCATGGATGAAGATGCCGTGCTTGACCGCCTGGCCGCGCGCCATTTCGTAAGCGGCGCCGCCGGGAAAGCGCTCGGCATTGGCGAGCTTGTCGCCCCTGAAGCCGCCGGCCCAGTCGAACTGCTCCGGCAGCAGCACCCAGTCTGGGCTCTCCTCCCTGACGGCGCGTTCGATCAACGCTTGCGCCGTGGCGATATTCGCCGCCTTGTCGCTAATCGAGTTCATCTGAATGAGCGAGACTTTCATGCGCGGCTCCGAAAAGGGCGTCAATGGCGGACGAAGGCTTCGAAAGCCTTCAGCTGATCGGCGATGAAGCCGCGCGCCGCAGCGTCGTGCACTTCTCCCGTTGCGGGATCGATTTTCGTCTGCGCCAGCGGGATGATGACTTCCGGCCGGTTGAACGCGCGCGCCTCGACAAAGACCAGCGTGTGGCGGAGATGAAGCTGCGCCCGCACCCCGCCAAAAACCCCCTGCGAGGCGCTCTGGATCAGGACCGGCTTATTGGCGAACGGCTGTTTCGGCGTCCGGGAGAGCCAGTCGATCGCGTTCTTCAGGACGCCGGGCATGGAATAATTATACTCGGGCGTGACGATGATGAGGCCGTCGGCCGCCCTGATCGCTTCCGCCATGGCGGTCGCCGCGGCCGGGAAACCCTGCTCCTGAATGTCTTGATTGTAGAGGGGAAAGTCGCCAACCGAGCCCAAGAGCTCGATCGACACGCGGTCGGGGGCCAGCGCTGGCAGGGCGCGCGCAATCGCGGCGTTGAATGAGGCGCGGCGCAGGCTGCCGACCATGACGACGAAGCGAAGGAGCTTCTCTTCCGGCATTGAACCGCCTCCTCGTCATGAAAATGAAAGAACGCCTGACGCTTGCATTTGTCGTCGCTGACGGTGTTGCTATGGTACTTGCCGGGTGCCGGCTTGACAAAGGAAACATGCTCTCCCTCGCCGATCTCTTCTCCGTCCGCGGCCGAACCCCGCTCGTCATCGTCGGCGCGAGCGGCGCCATCGTTCCGGCCGATGGCGGCTATGCGGTCGTTACGCCGCCGATGTTTGGAGAAGAAGGATGAGCGTTTGGGCGGATGCGCCGAGGATTCCGGCGGGCGAACTCGCGCAGCATGTCGGCCGGAGCTTCGTCTCGCACTGGCTCTGCGTCGATCAGGCGCGGATCGACGCCTTCGCCAAAGTGACCGAGGACGAGCAGTTCATCCACGTCGACCCGGTTGAGGCGAGCGCGACGCCGTTCGGCGGCACGATCGCGCACGGGTTCCTGACCCTCTCGCTGCTCTCGGTCATGGCCTATGGCGTCTTGCCGAAGATCGAGGGCGTGGCTATGGGCGTCAACTACGGCTTCGACAAGGTGCGGTTTCTCCATCCGGTGCGCTCGGGCGCCCGTGTGCGCGGCCGCTTCACCCTGGTCGCCGTGACGCAGCGCTCGGAGCGCGAATGGCAACTGACCTACGACGTCAGTGTCGAGATCGAAGGCGCGCCGAAGCCCGCGCTGGCGGCGACGTGGCTGACGATGCAGGTGACTTCCTAGCCAATTCGGCGTCGGTCTCGTCGCGGCGATCCGAAAACAAGCCGGCCCGTGCGTTCTCCCATCGAACCGACAATGCTGGTGACGGCGTCGTTATTCCGAATTTGCCCGGCTGCTTTTCGGCGGGCGACACTCTAGAGGAGGCGATCGCGGGAGCCCCCGACCTCACTGCGCCGGCTTATGGAGGCCGACGCCGGTCGCGACCAGGAGGATGCCGGCGATGTCGGCCGGCGTCGGGACTTGGGCGAGAACCGCCATCCCGACGACCGTCGCGGTCGCCGGCAAGAGCGTCAGCATCAGGGCGAAGGTGGCGCGTGGCAACCGCGCCATGGCGAGCTGATCGCAGACGTACGGGATGACCGACGACGACACCCCGACGCCGATTCCGGCCAGGATCAATTCGGGCCTGGAAAGCGCGGGAACAACCTCGGCGGCGCCGAACGGCATGACGGCGATGCCGGCGACGAGCATCGCCGCGCCAAGCCGGTCAATTCCGCTTGCGCCGCGGGAACGCGAGATGGCGTGGCCGATCACGATGTAGACGCCGAACAGCGCCGCGTTGGCGATCGCCAGAAGCACCCCCAGCCTGTCGCCGGACCACTGGAAGCCGATCAGCAAAAAGACGCCGGCGACCGCCACGATGAGAGCCACGACATTGCGGAGGGAGCGGACGCCGACAAGCGCGACCACAATGGCGGCGACAAACTCGATCGCGGCGACAGTCGCCAGAGGCATGCGGTCGATGGCAAGATAGAACGCCGAGTTCATCAGCGCCAAGGTGACCCCGAGCGCGACGATCAGCATGCGCCCGTTCCGATCGCCGTCGATCACGACGCGCCACGGGCGCCGCCAGACGGCGAAAACCGCAGCCGCCGAGGCGATCCTCAACCAGGCGACGCCGAGCACGCCGACGTGGCTGAAAAGCAGCACCGCGAACGACGGCCCGAGGTAGTGGAAGACCGCGCTGACCATGAAGTATGCTTGAGGCGGCACGTGGCCGACCCCGGTGGCGTTCGAGGCATGAATTCGTTGCGACATGCCTTGATAATGCCAGGCTCTTTGGGAATGACGACTGGGGTTCTCTGGTGATAGGATCGCTTGTCCGACATTTCGGAGCCGAGGATGCCAAATCACCGCAGAATTGAGAATGTCGCGCTCGACGAAAACGACCGTCGCCTGATCGACGCGCTCGACCGGAATGCCCGCACTTCGATCGCCGACCTCGCCAGGCTGATCGGCTTGTCGCCGCAAAGCACGTCCGACCGGGTCAAGCGTCTCGAAGACTTGGGCGTGATCACCGGATTCACGGTGCAGCTCGACCCGGCCACGCTTGGGCTCGGAATCGGAGCCTACATCCGTATCCGTCCGGCGATGGGCGAATTGCAACGGGTCGGTCAGCTCCTGGTCGACATTCCCGAAATCATCGAATGCGACCGGGTGACCGGCGAAGACTGCTTCGTCGCAAAGGTCTTCGTCGCGCGCATCGACGATCTCGAACGCGTTATCGACAGACTGCTTCCGTTTGCGCAGACGAACACCTCGATCATCCAATCCTCTCCGGTCCGGCGAAGGCAGCCCTCGCTGCCGCGCTAGCCCCTCAGCCGTCGCGTCACCGGAACCGCGCCGCCTCGCCGGTCGCCGCCGCCAGGGCCTTGCGGCTCGCGTCAGCCGGCAAAAAAATGCTTCTCGCTCAGGCAATCGCCGGATAAGTGTTACGCGTCCGGACTTCTCGGACTTGGAATCGTGAATTCGGACGACTGGCCATCCCTGTTGCGCGCTGAAAACATAGGCGCGACGGCCTGGAGGTCATAACAAAACGGGAGGAAATCAAATGAGGAATGCTTTGAGTCTGGCCGCGCTCGTTGCAGCGGGCTGCCTTTGCGGCTCGGGAGCGATGGCTCAATCGGGCGCGATCAACAAAGCCGTCGGCGGCTACTCGTTCGAAGATGCAGCCAAAGAGGCCCCGACGACGAGAAAAGACGGCAAGCCGCTCACCTTCGCCATCATAACCCACACCGCCGGCAACGGCTTTTTCGACCCCGTCTATGTCGGCGCGCAAGTCGCCGCCAATGCGTTCGGCATCAATCTGATCCGGCTCGGGTCGGAATCCGCGGTCGACGACATTCCGCGCGAGATCCAGATTCTCAACCAGATCGTCAACGACCCGACGATCAACGGCGTGATCATGACGACGCCGCAGGTCGGCGCCTATAACGACATCGTCAAGAAGCTCGAGGAGAGGGGCGTTGTCGTCGCCACGACCAATTCGTTCGACGGAACGCTCTACGACCGCAGCAACATCAGCCACACCGGCCAGGACGCGAGCGCCGCGGCGATCGGCGGCGAGGCGATCGTCAAGTGCCTGATCAAGAACAACATCAAGAGCGGGTCGATCCTCTTCCCAAACACCGTGCCGGTCGGCAACATCGAGGTGAACAACCGCGTCACGGCGGCCTTCCAGGCGACTTTGAAGGCGCTCAAGGCGAACAACATGCTGGCGAACTTCAAGGTCGACGCGGGCCCCAACAACATCGGCGTCGACGTCGGCACCGACATCACCGCCGGCCCGATCATCCAGCTGATCGAAAGCCGGAAGGACGTCGTCGGCCTCTTCGGTCCGAACGGCGGGGTGACGCCGGCGATCGGCGACGCCGTTTCGCAGCTCAAGCTCAACGGAAAGATCTGCGCCTATGGCTTCGATCTCGGTCCGAAGCAGCTCGAGCAGATCAAGAGCGGCGCGCTGATGGGCTCGCTTGGCCAGCAACCGTTCCTGCAGGGCTTCTATCCCGTCGTTCAGCTTTATCTGCAGATCGACCGCAACATCGCCGCCGCGAACCTCGACACGCGCGCCCAGCTCGTGACCAAGGACAACGTCGCCAAGGTCGGCAAGCGCTTCGAAAACTGAGAAAGCGTATCGTGCGCGGGGATGGGCGGGGCTGAGGCTGCCGCGCATCCCTGCCCGCACTGACGGGACGCCGCATCATCATGAGCCCCATGAACGCCGTTAGCCGCCCGGTCGAGAGCGGACGCGGCTCGTCGCTGCTCTTCGGCGGCTGGGAGATCGGCCTCCTGGCGATCATGGCCCTCTTCTATCTCGGCGGCCTTTATCTCAACCCCGCCTTCTTCGGCTCGTCGGACGCACTCTTCTCGGTGCTGCGCGACGCGTCGCGCTACGGCGTCATGGCCGTCGGCATGACCTTCGTCCTGGTCAACAAGGAGCTCGACCTTTCGGTCGGCTCGACCTTCGGCCTGACCGCGACCTTCTTCGGCATGCTGTTCGCGCCGAGCTATTTCGACCTCGGCGTCACCACGGCCGTCATCTCGTGTCTCGCCCTCGGCCTCGCCATCGGACTGACCAACGGCTTTCTCGTGACTGTGCTCGAGGTGCCGGCCTTCATCGCCACTCTGACGACGCTCTTCATTGGGCGCGGCATCATCCTGGGTCTCACCGGCGGCAAGAACATCGCCTTCGAGCTCAAGGCCGCCAAATACCCCGCGTTCTTCCGCATCGGCGAGATCAACGCGTTCGGCTTCAACAACCAGATCATCGTCTTCGTCGTCGTTGCGGCGATCGGCGCCGTGGCTCTCGCCTATACGGCCTACGGCTGGACGACCTACGCGACCGGCGGCAACGAGCAAGCCGCCCGCTACGCCGGCATCAACACCCGCTTTGTCCGCATGCGCTCTTATGTGCTGTCGTCGCTTTGCGCGGTCATCGCCGGGTTGATGAATCTGGCGCAAAGCAAGGATGCCGACCCGGCCTTCGGCCTCGGCGCCGAGCTCGTCGTCATCGCCTCGGTGATCGTCGGCGGGGCGGCGATCTTCGGCGGCCGTGGCCGCGTCATCGGCTCGTGCCTCGGCGCGATCCTCGTCGGCTTGATCGACAAGGTGCTGCGCGAAGGGGTGCCGATCACCCGCGTCATCCAGGTCGGCAACGAAAAGATGGAAGTCGCCGCGGTCTCGCAATTGCCGCCGGGCGCGGTGCCTGCGTTTCTCGGAATCGTCCTCATCCTGGCGGTGCTGATCGAACCGTGGCTGGTGCGACGGCGCCTTCTCGCCAGGGCGTGGGCGTGGCTGCGCCGGCTGCCGCCGCCAGTCATTCCGGATCTGGGCGGCGTCGCCATGGCCGGCGCCCAGACGCGCGGTACGCCGGCGCAAACCCGCGGCCTAGGCAAACGGGGCCTCGCGGCCTTCTTCTACCGGCGCGACGCGGCCGCCGTCATGCTGGTCGTCGCCCTCTGGCTGTTCGGCTTCTGGGCGCGGCCGGACTTCTGGGAAGGGCTCGACAATTCGTTTTCGATTCTGCTCGCCTTCTCCGAGATCGCGCTGCTCGCGGTCGGCCTCACCTTCGTCATGGCCAATGGCGACATCGATCTCTCCGTCGGCTCGGTGCTAGCGCTCTCGGGCGCGACCGCCGCGGTCATCATGAAGGACACGAGCCTCGGTCCCTTCGCCGCCGCCGTCATCGCCATCGGCGTCGGCATGCTGGCCGGCGCGATCAACGGCTTCCTCACCGCGTATGTCGGCCTGCCCGCCTTCATCGCCACTTTGGGCACCTTCTACTGGGCGCGTGGCGTCGGCTCGTCGATTGTGGCCGGCACCCAGCTCAACGGCTTTCCGGAATCCTTCAACCTCATCGGCCACAGCCTGTTTGAACTGCTCGACGCGTTCGGAATGGCGCCGGCCCACGGATGGCAGCTCGCCGTCGCCAAGGCGGTCAGCGTGCAGACGATCTTCATCATTGTCGTGGCGACGGTCGCCGGGATCGTCCTCGCCTATACGCGATTTGGCGAGAAGGTGATGGCGGTCGGCGGCAACGAGCGCGCCGCGGCTTTCGCCGGCATCGATACGCGCCGCGTCCGCTTCAACGCGTTGCTGATTTCCGGGACCTGCGCCGCCTTCGCCGGCGTGATCTACGACGCCTTCTACCGCAGCTTCATCCCGACGGCGGGGCAATTGCGCGAGCTTGACGCCATTTCCTCGGTCATCATCGGCGGCGGCTCGATCTTCGGCGGCTACGGCACGATGATCGGCTCGCTCGCCGGCGCTGGTGTCATCACCCTGATCCGTCAGCTGCTGTCGCTGCAGATCATCCTTCGCGACGGCAGTTCGTTCGTGCTGCCGCAGCAATGGCAGAACGTGTTCATCGGCCTCATCCTGATCATCGCGGTGGTCGGCGACATCTGGCTCAGGCAGAAGAATATCCTGGGCCAATGGTTCGGCCGGTTCCGACCGGCCGAGGAGCCGCCGCCGGCGGTTGTGGAGACGAGCGCATGACGACGCCGATCGTGGAGATGCGCGGCATCTACAAGAGCTTCGGCCCGGTGCAGGCGCTGGTCGACGTCCATCTGCGCCTGATGCAAGGCGAAGTGCTCGGCCTCGTCGGCGACAATTCGGCCGGCAAGTCGACGCTGATGAAGATCATCACCGGGGCCTACCAGCGCGACGCCGGCGACATCTTCGTCGACGGCGATCCGGTGCACTTCAGGAGCCCGCACGAGAGCCGCGACCGCGGCATCGAAATGATCTATCAGGACTTCGCCCTCTGCGGAAACCTGGATGTGTCGCAGAACATCTTCCTGGGGCGATGGCCGATGCGGTTCGGCATCTTCGTCGATCGCCCGCGGATGCACGGCGACGCCGGCGTGATCCTGAAGCGGCTCAAGGTCGACGTGAACTCCGTCTACCAGAAGGTCGAAAGCCTGTCGGGCGGACGGCAGCAATCAGTGGCGATCGCCCGCGCCATCTCCTTTGCGCCGAAAGTGGTGATTTTCGACGAGCCGACCGCCAATCTCTCGGTGACGGCGACCCATCGGCTGCTGGAGACGATGACGGAACTGAAAGCCCACGGAGTCGCGCAAGTGATCATCTCGCACCGCCTCAACGACATTTTCGAGGTCGGCGACCGGGTGATGGTGCTCAAGCGCGGCCGCAACGTCGGTGAGCGCGCAATCGCCCAGACCACCGAAAAGGAAGTGCTCGAACTGATCGTCTCGGGCGTGCCGGAAACAACGACCGCGGTCGAGGCGGCGGTGTAGATTCGTTTGCGGCAGCGCGCTCCGCGCAAAAGTTATGTTGTCAGACAATACTGAGAAAAAGGGCAAGCGCGCGGTTGACGCGCAATAGCAAGGTGTCGTCGGCTTCGCCGATCACGCCGCCTATTTTGCCGGCGGGAAGAGCGGTGATCTTGTCGATCGCAATCTGCGAGACCTCACGGAGCCCGTTTCGCTTTGAAGGATGAACTTCAAGGCGGAATTGATCGGCGTCGTCACGCAGCATCGAGGTGAGCGGGCAAATCACGACCGAAGGCAGTTCGGCGAAAAGATCGCTCTGGACAACGAGCGCGGGACGCGGTTTGCCATAGTCACCGGACGTGGCGACGACCACAAATTGGCCGCGCCGCACTATGGCTCCGGCCATTGGTAGAGCTGCGCAATGAAATCCATGATTTCGTCACCCGCCGGATCGCCCGCGGCCACGGCGCGCGCTTGGCGGCGGCACTTCTCGGCAAAATCCGGGTCGCGGCTGTCCGGAACCCAGATTTGCACAGGACGCAGGCCGGCAGCCCGCATCCGCTGGCGATAATCGGCCATCCGGGCGGGCGCGGAAACGGGTCGACTCGAACGACGGGACATGTAATCTCGCTTTCCGTAACATGTTACGCTCGTTCGCCGAAGATGTCACGAAGTTTCCCTGGAATCCGTTCTGCACCGACTGCGGCAGTCCATCGGTTGATTGGGTTCTTGTCACAATCGTCGTTCAGGAAGGGCGTCAGGAAAAGCTCGGGGTTCACCGGCCGGTCCAGGACGACGGTCTTTGCCAAAGCTGGAAGAGCGCGATGTCTTCCCGGCGCCGCAGCAACGGAGAAACGCAAATGTCGCTGAAGGGTAAGGTCGCGATCGTCACCGGCGGCAACAGCGGGATCGGCATGGCGATCGCGCTCGGGCTGGCGAAGGCCGGGGCCAACATCGTCATCGATTACGTCGCCCATCCCGAAGCGACCGAGGCGCTGGAGCGCGAGATCGTTGCGCTCGGCGATCAGGCGATCGGCGTGGACGCGGATGTCAGCAGGATCGACGATTTGCAGCGCCTCGTCGACGCCGCGGCGACGAAGTTCGGCCGCCTCGACATCATGGTCAACAATGCCGGCGTCGAGACCCGAACCTCGGTCCTCGACACGACGGAAGCGCAGTACGAGCGGGTGCTGACGATCAATCTCAAGAGCGCCTTTTTCGGCGTGCAGCTTGCGGCGAAGCAGATGATCAAGCAGGGCGGCGGCGGGCGGATCATCAACATCACCTCCGTCCACGAGGACTGGCCGATGCCCGGCAATACCGCCTATTGCCTGGCCAAGGGCGGCATGCGGATGCTGACGCGGACAGCCGGCGTCGAACTGGCGCCGCATGGCGTTCTGGTCGTCGGCGTCGGTCCCGGCGCGGTCGCCACCCCGATCAACCTCTCGACCATGAAGGACCCGGCGCTGATGGCCAAGCTGAACGCCGCCATCCCGCTCGGCCGCATGGCCCGGCCGGAGGAGATCGCCAACGTCGTCGTCTTTCTTGCCGGCGACGGCGCGAGCTATCTGACCGCGACCACCGTCTTCGCCGATGGCGGGATGATGCAGATGCAGCGTCGGGCTCTAGCGCTCAGATGGCCGAGCGATACGACGTCCTCATCATCGGCAGCGGCGCCGGCGGCGGCACGCTCGCCCATCGTCTGGCGCCCTCCGGGAAAAAGATCCTGATCCTCGAGCGCGGCGACTGGCTGCCGCGCGAGGCGCGCAACTGGAGCGTCGAAGATGTCTTCGGCGCCAACCGCTATGTCTCGCCCGAGACGTGGCTGACGGCGGATGGAACGCCCTTCCAGCCGCAGGTCCACTATTTTGTCGGCGGCGCGACCAAGGTCTTCGGCGCGGCGCTCTATCGCCTGCGGCAGCAGGACTTCGGCGAACTGAAACACTACGACGGCGTGTCGCCGGCCTGGCCGATCGGCTACGACGAAATGGAGCCCTATTACACGCAAGCCGAGCACCTCTATCAGGTGCACGGAGAACACGGACGCGATCCGACCGATCCGCCCGCCAGCGCTCCTTATCCGTGGCCGCCCGTCTCGCACGAGCCGCGCATCGCGAAGCTCGCCGACGGATCTCGCCGCTGCCGGCTATCATCCGTTTCACGCCCCCGCGGCCGTGATGATGGACGAAGCGGATATGGCCTACAGCCGCTGCATCCGCTGCCAGACCTGCGACGGCTTCCCCTGTCTCGTCCATGCCAAGTCCGACGCCGAGGTGATCGCCGTCCGCCCGGCGATCGAGCGGCCCAATGTCGTCTTGCTGCGCAAGGCCCGGGCGCTGAAGCTCGAGACCAACGCCACGGGAACGGCGGTCGACGGGCGTCATCGCCGACGTCGACGGGACGCCGCGGCGCTTCGAGGCCGACATCGTCGTCGTCTCCTGCGGCGCGGCCAATTCGGCCGCCCTGCTGCTGCGCTCGGCCAACGATCGCCATCCGCACGGCCTCGCCAACGGATCGGGGCAGGTCGGACGGAACTACATGTTCCACAACAGTCAGGCGGTGCTGGCGCTGTCGCTGACGCCGAACGACACGATGTTCCAGAAGACGCTGGCGCTGAACGACTTCTATTTCGGCATGGAAGGCTTCCCCTATCCGATGGGCAACATCCAGATGATCGGCAAGACGCTGGGGGGCATGTATCGCGCCGAGAAGCCGGTTCTGACCGCGCTCATCCCGGACCGCGCCCTCGACGAGATCGCCCGGCACGCGGTCGATTTCTGGCTGACCACGGAAGACCTGCCCGATCCCGACAATCGCGTGACGGTCGAGAGCGACGGCCGCGTGCGGCTCGCCTACAAGCCGAACAATCAGGTCCCGATGCAGAAGCTTTATGACAAGCTGCGCTCCATGCTGGAGGAGATCGGCCTTGCAGCGTCAGCATCTCGTCGCTCGCGATCTCTATATGCGTAACGAGATTCCCCTGGCCGGCTGCGCGCATCAGGCCGGCACCTGCCGGTTCGGCGACGATCCTGCCGCCTCGGTCCTCGACCGCAATTGCAAGGCGCACGAACTGGACAATCTCTATGTCGTCGACACCAGCTTCTTCGTCAGCATCGGCGCGGTGAATCCGTCGCTGACCGCCATTGCCAATGCGCTCAGAGTCGGCGACCATCTTCATCAGCGCCTCGGCTGACCGGTGGCGTAAGTCCGAGCCGCCGTGCAGCCGCGGTCGATCATGGGCTGACGTCGTAAGCGACCACGCCTGCAGCGCGCCTCACGGCGGAACAAATGCTTGCGGAAAAACAGAAGCAGGATTATCTTGGCACGGAGGCGGTCTCGCAGGGATGACTTGGATTTGCGAACATCAGAGGACCGGCCCCGACTTTCGACAGCGCGGACCCGCACTGGTGGTTGCTCTTCGGACAGCGCGGGTGGACCATGAAGAACTTTTCTGTTTTTCCCATACATTCGCCCGTAAGCCATTGATAAGTCCGGATTCCGGGAAAGGAATTGCAATTTTCGGCAAGATATTGCAGTGTTTGGAAGGCCCCGCGCACACGATTTGAAGTGTTCGGCAGACCCGGTTACGAAAAGAGGTAACCGGGGCAAATTCCCGGGCACGCACTTGCACAAGAGGTTTTGCTGCGACTGCGAAATCAAGCAAAAACAATCACTTGCGGGTACGCCGGACTGGTTTAAACGGGGCCACTCTGGCTTTTGCCCGGGAATTTGCCCCGGTTACCCAAAAGAGCACTTACGCCTTTGAAAACGGCCGATCGCCCTTGAAAAAGTACACCCCCTGCGAGGTCCCCAGGAACATGGAAAGACACCGCAGTGCCGGCTGCCGCTATGGCTTGTCGTCGGGCAGATCGTCGTCGCTGATCGCCCGCCATCCCGCCCCCTCGAGATCGTCGAACTGGCCATTGCGCAGCGCCCATAGGAAAGCCGCGAGGCCAAGGCCGCCGAGGGCGAGAGCCAGCGGCACGAGATAGACGAGCACGTTCATGGGTTCGAGCCCGCTTGACGCGCGCGCAACGCATTCAGCGTCACCAGGATCGACGAGGCGGACATCGCTACCGCTGCGCCAAGCGGCGTGACGAAGCCGAGGATCGCCAGCGGCACGGCGATCATGTTGTAGAGGAACGACAGCCACAGGTTCTCGACCATGAGCCGGCGCGCCTTGGCGGCGAGCCGCAGCGCGTCGGCGACCGGCATCAGCCGCTCGCCGAGGAAGAGCGCGTCCGCCTGCGCCTGGGCGATGTGGACGGCGGAGATCGGCGAGATCGACACATGCGCGGCGGCAAGCGCTGGCGCGTCGTTGAGCCCGTCGCCGACCATGAGCGTCCGCTTGCCCGCATCGGCGAGGCTCCGCAACCGGGCGATCTTGTCGGCGGGCTTCATCGCCGCCTCGAACCGCCCGACGCCGAGCTCCCGCGCCACGAGGGCCACCGCCGGTTCGCGATCCCCCGACAGGATCTCGACCTCGTGTCGGCGCGCGATGTCCGCAACGACCGCGCGCGCATCGGAGCGGAGCCCCTGCCGGACGGCGAAGACGACGGCGCGCTCGCGCATCCTCAGCGCTATCAGCGAGGCGTCCGGCCACGCCGCCGCGACCCCGGCCGCCTCCGCTTCGGCCCCGCACCAGGCGACGGAGCCGAGCCTGACGCCGCTTTCGAGCGCGCTGACGCCGAGGCCCTGGACCTCCTCCGCCGTCATCGGCTCCCTCGCGCCGGACGCCTCGACGAGCGCCTCGGCGAGCGGATGCCGGCTAGAAAGCGCCAGCGCCCCGGCGAGCGCAAGGTCATCGGCGGCCACTTCCGCCGCGTTCGCTAGCGCCGGGCGCGGCTGGGTCAGGGTGCCGGTCTTGTCGAACACGATCCAGTCGGCCTCGGCCAGACGCTCGAGCGCCTCGCCGGAATTCAGCATCAGCCCACGGCGGAAGAGCGCCCCCGCGGCGACGACCTGAACCGCGGGCACGGCGAGGGCGAGCGCGCAGGGACAGGTGATGATGAGAACCGTGATCGCGACGATGAGCGCCTTCTGCCAGCCGGCGCCGATGAGGAGCCATCCGAGGAACGTGGCCAGCGCGGCCAGATGGACGACCGGCACGTAGAGCCTGGCTGCGCGATCGGCGAGGCGCACGTAGGATGATCGCTGTTCGACCGCCTTGGTGAGCAGGCCGTTGACCTCGTCGAGCAGCGTGCCGCTCGCGGCGTGCGTGACCCGCACGCGCAGGGCGCCCGTCAGGTTGAGGGTTCCGGCATAGACGATTGCCCCCGGAGATGCGTCCACCGCCTGAGTCTCCCCGGTCACCAGGCTCTGGTCGATCTGGGACCGCCCGTCTTCGATCACGCCGTCGACGGAGACGCGCTCCCCGGCCCTAACCAGCACCAGATCGCCGGGGCGGATCGCCGCGATCGGCGTCTCACGCGCTTCACCTCCGGCGACGAGCTTGATCGCACGCTCGGCGCGAATCGCCGTGAGATTGATGGCGAAGTCGCGTGTCAGCCGGCGCATGCGCTGATCGAGGAAGCGGCCTGCGAGCAGGAACATCAGCAGCATCAGCGCGCTGTCGAAATAGGCGATGCGCTCATGCGCCGCTGTCTGCATCACCGACATGGCGAGCGTCAGCACGACGCCGAGCGCGATCGGGACGTCCATGTTGAGCGAGCGGGCGCGAAGCGCCTTCCCTGCGCTTTCGAAAAACGGGCAGCCCCGCATAGGCCGCGCAAGGAAGCGCGACGAGAGCCGACAGCCAATGGAAGAGATCGCGAGTCGCCGAATTCGGGTCCGTCTCGGCGCCGGCCCAAAGCGAGATCGACAGAAGCATCACATTCATCGCGCCGAAGGCGGCGACCCCGAGGCAGCGCAGAAGCCGCTTCTCGGTCTGCGCTTCGACGCCGCCGACCGCTTCGGAAGCGAAAGGGTAGGCCTTGTAGCCGAGCGCTTCGAGGCGCTCGAGGATCAGCGGGGGATCGAGCGCGCCGTCGGCCCACTCGACGGTCACCCGCTTGCTCGCCAGGTTGACGCGGGCGCCCCGCACGCCCGCTTCGCGCCGCAGACCTTTTTCGATGGTCGCGATGCAGGCGCCGCATGTGACGCCGTCGACGACCAGATCCATCGCGGCGACGCCGTCTGCGGGATGGCGTACGAAAAGCGAGAGGTCCTGCGCTTCCCCCATCGTCGGCTCTCAGTTCGAGGCCGTATCCGTGACCGCCAACTTGTTCTCGCTGCGGAATAGGCGTTCGGACCCGCGGCGCGCCTCGATCACCAGCGTCCACCGTCCCGGGCGCACGGGGCTTGCGACGCCTTCGTAGTCGAGACCATCCGAGGACAGCGTCGTCTGGCGGTCCTGGGCCGCGTCGAACGGGTGCTCGAAGCGCGCCGTCACTTGAAGATCGGGGATCGGCGCGCCGTGATGGTCGCGGAACTCGACCATGACCCGCTCGCCCGGCCCGTCGGCCCGGGTCATGACGTCGGCTTTCCACCCTCGTTCGTCCTGCGCGCGCGCTTCCGCGATCCGCCGGTTGAAGGCCTGGCTGGCGTCATAGGGATTCTCGAGCTCGGAGCCGTGCAGGGTGTGCAGGGCGAAGTAGATGAGCGCAATGTTCGCGGCGAACATGACAAAGAAAAATGCGCCGAGAAGGGCGAGCACGTGCCGTCCGGTCAGCTCCTCAGACATGGGCTATTCCTCATTCGTGCAACCGGCGCGTCGACCACTCCAGGTCAGCCGTTCCCAGTCTCTCTTTCGTTTTCATCACGGACCGAAGAAATTGTCGGCCACAGCGCTGCGCTCTCCGGTTTTCGGATTGGTCGCGGTGAACGTGATCGGCGTCGACTTGTCCGGGGTCACGTTGGGGGGCGTGGTCACGTAGACCGGAACCTCGAGCGTGGCGTCGGGGTCGACCTGGACCGTAAGACGGTCACGGTCGAGCTTTTTTGCCACAGCGCTCGTCATGACGGCGCCATTCACCCCGTTGAGCTCGAGCGTGAAATCGCTTGGTTCGCTCAGCTTGTTGGAAAATCGGAGCGTGTAGCCGTTGCGGATCGAGCCCTCTGCGGTCTGCGTGAACAGCGGCGCGCGCACATGCAGGACGCTCAGGTGCATGTGGGTGCGCGACATGAGCGTAAAGAGCATGATCGCGCCGGTCAGCGCGATCAGCGCCGCATAGAGGATCGTTCGCGGCCGGACGAGATGAAAGACGTTCCCCCCGCCCCGCTTGCGCCGCTCGCGGTTCTCGTCGGTGTCATAGGCGATGAGACGCGTTGGCCGGCCGATTTTGGCCATTACGGTGTCGCAGGCGTCGATGCAGAGGCCGCACTGGATACAGCCGAGCTGGGACCCCTTGCGGATGTCGACGCCGGTCGGACAAACGTGGACGCACTGCAAGCAGTCGACGCAGTCCCCGGCGGCTTGACCGTGCGCATGCGCTTTGGCGGCGTCTTTCACCGACATCCGGGGCTCGCCGCGATCGAACCGATAGGTGACGTTCAGCGCCTCGTTGTCGGTCAACGCCGCCTGGATACGCGGCCACGGGCACATGTAGAGGCAGACTTGCTCGCGCATGTGGCCGGCGAGCGAATAGGTGGTGAATGTCAGAATGCCGGCCCAGAGGTAAGCGATGTACGGCGCCTGGAAGGTCGCCATCTGGTAGATAAGCGTCGGCGCATCCATGAAGTAGAGCACCGCTGCGCCGCCGGTCAGCAGAGCGATCATCAGCCACGCGGCATGCTTGGCGACGCGCGTGACGATCTTATGGGCTGTCCACGGCGCCGCGTCGAGCTTGATGCGCGCGCGCCGATCGCCCTCGATGATCCGTTCGACCCACAGGAAGAGGTCCGTCCACACTGTTTGAGGACAGGCGTACCCGCACCACACGCGGCCGAACAGCGCGTTGGAGAGGAACAGAATAAGTGCGGCGAGAATCAGAAGGCCGGTGAAGTAATAGACTTCCTGCGGCCACAACTCGATGAAGAAGGCGTAGAAGCGCGAGTGAGCGATGTCGACGAGGACCGCCTGGCCCGGCGCGTTCGGCCCCCGATTCCACCTTATGAAGGGCAGGACGTAGTAGACGCCGAGGGCGAGGCACAAGACGATCCACTTCAGGCGCCGATAGGTCCCCCAAACCTTTTGCGGATAGACCTTTGTCGCCGCCGCATACAGGGGACTGTCGTCGTAGATCTCCTCAGCGCCGACCGTCACGTACCGCCGCCTAGACTGTGAATGTAAACCGCGAGCGACTTGATCGTCACGGGATCGAGGCGCCCGCCCCAGGCCGGCATGACGCTGTTGCGGGCATAGGTGATCGTATAGATCAAATCCTTCAGGTTCGAGCCGTATTGCCAGACTTTGGTCGTGAGGTTGGGCGCGCCCATCTCGATGTTGCCCTTGCCCTGATCGCCGTGGCAGGCGGCGCAATTGTCCGCGAAGATCTTCTTGCCGGCGGCGACGTCGACGCCTTGCTCGGGTTCGAGGCCGTCGATCGTCCTCACGTAGTCGGCGACTTCGCGGATTTCCTCAGGCTTCAGGATGCCGTCCTTGCCGAAGGAGGGCATTGCGCTCATGTGTGTGTCTGCGTCGTCGGCGCGAATGCCATGAGTGATGGTCGTCTTGATCTCCTCCAGCGTGCCGCCCCACAGCCAACGGCCTGCGGTCAGGTTCGGATAGCCCTTCTGGCCTTGCCCGCCGGAGCCGTGGCAGGGGGCGCAATTGTCGCCGAACGCGGCCTTGCCCTGGGCGAGCGCAATCTCTGTCAGCTTTGGATCCGCGGCAATCTCGGCAACGGTGGCGTTCGCGAGTCCGGCGGCCGATTGCATGCGCGCGGCTTGTCCCGCGGCGACGTCTTCGGCGACTCGAGCCCGGTTGGTGTAACCCAGGAGACCGCTGGTGTAGCCGCTGACCAGCGGCCAGGCCGGATAGGCGATCCAGTACACGACGGCGAAAGCGATCGTCAGGTAGAAGAGGTAAAGCCACCACCGCGGCAGCGGCGTATTGAGTTCGCGAATGCCGTCCCACTCGTGGCCGGTGGTCGTCTGACCGGAAACCTTGTCCACTTGGATCGGGTCGTTGATCATCGCTCAATCCTCCCGCAGCGGCGTGCGGGCCGCGTCATCGAACTGCGCCCGGTTCCTAGGCCAAAGCGCGTAAACGAGCGTCGCGAGGAAAAACAGGAAGCAGTACACGGTGCCGGCCGATTGCGCGAACTGCGCCAGCCATTCGTAAGTGGTCGACATTGTGGTCCCCTGTCCCGGTCAGCGCAGATTGGCCTTGTCGTCGTACAGCTTGAAATCGACGAGCGTGCCAAGCATTTGCAAATACGCAATAACGGCGTCGCCTTCGGTGATTTCGGGAGACGCGGGATTGAACTTGCGCACGACAGCCTTCGGGTAGCGCTTCAAGAGCGCCGCCGCCTCGGGCGTATCCGGGCTGACCTGAGCTTTCAGATCCGCCATCACGTTCGCCGTCATGTCGTCCGTATACGGAACGCCGACCTCGCGGTTCGTCTCGACATCGGCGACCAGTTCGCGCGTGTCCAGCGGGGTCGTCATCAGGAAGGCGTAGCTCGGCATGATCGACTGCGGCACGACCGAGCGCGGGTCGATGAGATGGGCAACGTGCCAAGCGTCGGTATACTTTCCCCCGACGCGCGCTATGTCTGGGCCGTTCCGCTTGGAGCCCCATTGGAACGGGTGATCATACATGCTCTCGGCCGCCAGCGAGTAATGGCCGTAGCGCTCGACCTCGTCGCGCAACGCGCGGATCATCTGGCTGTGGCAAAGGTAGCAGCCCTCGCGCACATAGATGTTACGGCCGGCGAGTTCGAGAGGGGTGTAAGGCCGCATGCCCTGCACGGTTTCAATGGTGCCCTTCAGGTAGAAAAGCGGGACGATCTCAACCAGGCCGCCGATCGACACCATGATGAGAATGCCAAGCACGAGAAGGATCGGATTCTTCTCCAGGATGTGATGCCTGGAGAAGAGGGAGCCGCGCTGGTGCGTCTCTGCCGAGTTGCTCATGGCCGTCGTTCCTATTCCGCGGGCTGGAGGGACGGCTGAGCCGCGGGAGCCGCCTGCTCGGTCGCGGTGATCGTCATGTAGACGTTATAGAGCATGAGGCAGAAGCCGATGAGGAACAGCACGCCGCCCATTGCCCGAATGACGTAGAACGGATGCATCGCCGCGACCGTCTCGATGAAGGAGTATTCGAGATAGCCTTGCGGGGTGTAGCTGCGCCACATCAGGCCCTGCAGAATGCCCGACACCCACATCGAGGTGATGTAGAGCACGATGCCGAGCGTCGCGATCCAGAAATGCCAGGAGACCAGGCGCAGCGAGTAAAGCTCGCGTTTGTTCCACAGCCAGGGAACGAGGCAGTAGATCGCCCCGAACGAGACGAAGGCGACCCAGCCGAGCGCGCCCGAGTGCACGTGGCCAACCACCCAGTCGGTGTAATGCGCTAGCGAATTGACCGCCTTGATCGACATCGCCGGGCCTTCGAAAGTCGACATGCCATAGAAGGCGACCGACACGACGAGCATACGCAGCACCGGATCGGTGCGCAGCTTGTCCCAGGCGCCTGACAACGTCAGGAGGCCGTTTATCATGCCGCCCCACGACGGCATCCACAGCATGATCGAGAACGTCATGCCGAGAGTCTGCGCCCAATCCGGCAAGGCGGTATAGTGCAGGTGGTGCGGACCGGCCCAGATGTAGAGGAAGATCAGCGCCCAGAAGTGAATGATCGACAGCCGATAGGAGTAGATCGGCCGTTCCGCCCGCTTGGGGACGAAGTAGTACATGATGGCAAGAAAGCCGGCGGTGAGAAAGAAGCCGACCGCGTTGTGGCCGTACCACCACTGGAACATCGCGTCCTGCACGCCGCTCCATACGACGTAGGACTTCGAGGAGAAGAGCGACACTGGAACAGCTGCATTGTTGCCGATATGCAGCATCGCGATCGTCAGGATGAACGCGAGATAGAACCAGTTCGCGACGAAGATGTGGGGTTCCTTGCGGCGGAAGATCGTGCCGAGGAACACCAGAAGGTAGACGACCCAGACGACGGTCAGCCAAAGGTCGGCGTACCATTCGGGCTCGGCGTACTCCTTGCTCTCGGTGATGCCGAGTAGGTAGCCGGTGCCGGCGATCAGGATGAAGAAGTTATAGCCCAGCACGACGAACCAGGGGGCAAGGTCGCCGGCGAGACGCGCTCGGCTTGTTCGCTGAACGACATACAACGAGGTCGCCAGCAGCACATTGCCGCCGAAGGCGAAAATGACTGCCGAGGTATGGAGGGGCCGCAGGCGGCCGAAGTTGAACCAGGGCGCGATATTGATGTCCGGAAACGCGAGTTCGAACGCGATGTAGACGCCGACCGCCATGCCGGCCAGCCCCCAGAACAGCGCCATCAGCGTGGTGAATTTGACGGGACCGAAGTTGTAATTGGGCAGTCCGTTGATCTCGAGCGGCGGGCGCTCGACCGGGCGCTGGTTATAGCGTTGGAAAATCGCAAAAATTCCGAGCGCTGCGGCGAGGACGCCGAGCCCCATATGGAAGGCGAAGGCCGGTTCGATGGTCTTGGCCGCAATATAGATGCAAAGGAGCCCCAGGAGCGCGAGGACAACGATGAGCCCCATCTCGCCGCCCCACAGCGGCTTTGGTTGCGATACGGTCTGCATTCCCAATCCCCGAGACAAGAAGCGCGCCTGCGGCCGCTTTTTTTAGGCTCGCTGATTGCGCAGCCTGCTTGCGGCCGTCATCGCCGTTCGGCATCACAACCTTCCACGGTCAAGACCGGGGCGGCCGGAGTGAACGACAAGTCGGTAATGCATGGCCGTTCAATTTTCGTCCACCTGTCCGATTGTCGCAATTCGACGAAACAGCGCCCCGTTGCGACCAAACGTAAGGAAAAAACGAGGCTTTTCGCGCGCCTAGGCGTGGGACGCCTCTGACCCGTGACTATCTGTCGCACTTCGATTCGGCTTGTCGGCGGGTCGTTCCCAGCCAGGCCAAAAAAGCGGGTCTCGAGGCAGCGTGGAAGACGTCAGGCGACCTCGAGTTCCTCGTCCAACCGCTCGCGCCGGACTGGCGAGGCGTCCCGGTCAGCAGCCGCGAGCCTGGCGAGCAGATCGGGCCGCAGAATCTGCACCCTGCGCTTTTGGGGAAGGCTTACCAGCCCGCGGTCACGGAATACGGTGAAAGTCCTGCTCACAGTTTCGACGGTCAGTCCGAGGTAATCGGCAATATCCTGGCGTTGCATCGCCAGATCGAGCACTTTTGCTTTGGCGCCAACCGACCGTGCGGCAAGCATGGTGAGAAACCAGGCAAGCCGCTCCTCAGCGGAGCTGCGCCCGATCATCATCATGTGGTCGATCGAAAGCGTAAGGGCCCGCGTCGCCCCTTCAAACAGCGCCGCGTTCAGCCGAGGGTCATCGTTCATCCGCGACCGGCAGATATGGCGCGGCAGGATGGCCACGGCCGCAGTTTCGACGGCTTCGATGGTCAATTTATGCGTCTCGTCCGGTTCGAGACCGCAAAGATCGCCCGGCATGTAGAAGGCGAAAACCTGGCGACGCCCGTCAGGCGTGAACTTCACCGCTCGGAAGAGGCCGCGCATGACGAGAAAGAAGTTCTCGGTCGGATCGCCCTCGCCGACGACCTCCTGTCCGGCCTCGAACGTGACCACCGAGGCCTCGAAATGAGGATTGCGGGCCGCGAGCAAATCGCTGATCGCGAATGTCCTCTCGCCGGTAGGGCTGAACGCGCAAGCCATTCGGTCGACCACGCCTCCTGATCGCGCCAAGAACGAACCCCCGCGCCGGGCCGGCCTGTTCCGCCCGCTCCGACTATAGGCCCCGCAGGCCAACCTAAGGAACATGACGTTTTGCCGCACACACGGGCCGCCAGTGGCTTTCGCGCGCCCGGAGGCTCGGCGGCCGCCGACGGTATCCCTCGACACATTCCGACAAAGCTGCCAATCCGGGCGAATGGCGAAGTTGCGCACTTCCTACGTTTGCCAAAACTGCGGGGCGATCACCCAGCGCTGGCTGGGCAAATGCGAATCCTGCGGCGAGTGGAATACCATCATCGAGGAGGCGGCGGCGCTCGGAATCGGAGGGGCGGTGGCGCGGCGCGGCGGCGCCGGCCGTCCATTCCCGCTCGAAGACCTGTCGGGACCATCGAAGGTCGACCCGCGCGTCATCACTGGGATCGCCGAACTCGACCGGGTGGCGGGGGGAGGCTTCGTACCCGGCTCGGCGACGCTGATCGGAGGGGAGCCGGGCATCGGCAAATCGACGCTTCTGATCCAGGCCTGCGCCGCCGTTGCGCGCTCAGGCGCCCGCACCGTGTACGTCTCGGGCGAGGAATCGACCGCGCAGGTCCGTCTGCGCGCCGCGCGACTCGGATTGGCTGAAGCGCCGGTGCAGGTGGCCGCTCAAACCCTGGTCGAGGACATTGTCGCGACTCTCGGGTCAGGCGAGGCGCCCAGGTTCGTCGTCATCGATTCGATCCAGACGATGTGGAGCGACACGATCGAATCGGCGCCCGGAACGGTCAGTCAGGTCCGCACGTCCGCGCAGGCCCTGATCCGATTCGCCAAGACGAGCGGAGCCGCGCTGCTCATCGTCGGCCACGTCACAAAGGACGGACAAATCGCGGGGCCGAGGGTCGTTGAGCATATGGTCGACGCCGTCCTCTCTTTCGAAGGCGACGGGGCGCACGCCTTTCGCCTCCTGAGGGCGGGCAAGAATCGCTTTGGCGCCACCGACGATGTCGGCGTCTTTGAGATGACCGGCGGCGGACTAGCCGAAGTCCCGAACCCTTCGGCGCTGTTTCTGGCGGGACGGGACGGCGGGGACAGCCCGGGCGCGGCCGTTTTCGCCGGGGTTGAGGGCGCGCGGCCTCTCCTGGTCGAGGTTCAGGCCCTTGTCGCGCCAACAGCCCTCGGAACGCCGAGGCGCGCCGTTGTGGGCTGGGAGCCAAACCGTCTCGCTATGGTGCTCGCGGTTCTCGAGACCCACGGCGGCCTGAAACTGGGACAATTCGACATCTATCTGAATGTCGCCGGCGGGCTCAAGGTGACCGAGCCGGCAGCCGACGTCGCGGCAGCGGCAGCGCTCGTCTCCTCGCTCACCGGAGCGGCGCTGCCGCACGACGCCGTCTATTTCGGCGAAATCTCGCTGTCCGGCTCCATTCGGGCGGTCGCTCATACCGCCTTGCGCCTGAAGGAGGCGGCCAAGCTCGGATTCACGCGAACTTTTGCGCCTGCTTCGCTCAGACCCGATGCGGAGGAAGTCAGAATGACGACCACCCCGATCGGCTCCGTGGCCTCGCTTGTCGCTCTGATCGCCGCGGCAGGCGTCGAAGCCAGGTCCAGTAGAAAGGATCCGCCGCGAATGCGCGGGGCGGGGTGACGAACTGAGGAGGCTTGGCTATAAGGCGCTCCGCCAGGCTTCGCCGGCGCTTGGCAGAGCGCCCAAATGTCGGGCGTCCGTGACAGGGTTTCAGCGAATGCCTTCCTATCTCGATCTCGCCGTCCTTGCGATCGTCCTTGTCTCCGCCCTCCTGTCGATGATGCGCGGCTTCAGCCGTGAGGTTCTCGCCATCGCCTCATGGGCCGCGGCTGCCGCCGCCGCTTACTACTTCTATCCCGTTGTCGTTCCCTATCTCACGCCCTACATCCACAAGGAGCTGATCGCCCAGGCGGCGGCGGCCGCGATTGTTTTCTTCGCGACGCTGATTGTCGTCTCGCTGATTACCGTACGGCTGTCGGACGCCATTCTCGACAGCAAGATCGGCGCCCTGGATAGGACTTTGGGGTTTGGCTTCGGGGTGGTGCGAGGTTTCCTCCTCGCGGTGGTCGCGTTCGCGATCTTCAACTGGCTGGTCTCGGAGAAGCAGCAGCCGGAATGGGTAAAAAGCGCCAAGACACGGCCGGTTTTGACCGAGACCGCCGACAAGATCGTCGCCATGCTGCCGGAAGACGCGGCGGCGACGGTCGATTCATGGATCAAGTCCCGCGCCAGCGCGGCGATCGGCAGCGAGGAGCCGACCGACGAATCCCCCTCGCCGACGAAGCCCGACCTGGCGCCGTCTCCCGCCGCGCCTACGGGCGCGCCGCAGAAGAAGGCGGACTCGTCAGTTCCGGGCGGAACGGCTTTGGACAAACAGAGGCTCGACGCGATCATCAACAAGAACCTGCCGCCGCCGGCGCCCGCGACACAGGCAGTGGTTCCCAGACAGTGACCGCCCGCGGCCCGTGCGCCCTGAACGGGTCGAACGAGGACACCATCAACTGCGCTTTCAACGGGCCCGAGACTTCGGGCGTAGAGCTCGAAGCCGACCGGCCGCATGAGGCATGCGGCGTCTTCGGCATCTTCGGACATCCTGACGCTGCAGCGATTGTCGCGCTCGGACTGCATGCGCTCCAACATCGTGGCCAGGAAGCGGCAGGGATCGTTGCTTTCGACGGCTTGCGTTTCCATTCGGAGCGACGGCAGGGGCTGGTAGGCGATCATTTCTCGAGCGCGGCGACAATCGACCGTCTGCCTGGCGAGGCGGCGATCGGCCATGTGCGCTACTCGACAACCGGCGAGACGGCGCTCCGCAACGTCCAGCCTTTGTTCGCCGAGCTCGAGGCCGGGGGCCTGGCTGTCGCCCATAACGGGAACCTGACCAACGGACTCACGCTAAGGCGGGAGTTGATCCGCGCCGGGGCGATCTGCCAGTCGACGACTGACACGGAAGTCGTGCTGCTGCTGGCGGCCCGCTCGCGCCGAGCAAAAATCATCGACCGCTTCGTCGAAGCGCTTGCCGAGATCGAGGGCGCTTACGCGCTGGTGGCGCTCACCAACAAAAAGTTGATCGGCGCGCGCGACCCGCTCGGCATCCGTCCGCTGGTGCTTGGCGAACTTGACGGTTCGCCCATTCTCGCGTCCGAGACCTGCGCTCTCGACATCATCGGCGCCAAGTTCATTCGCGATGTCGAGAATGGCGAGGTGGTTGTGATCGACGCGGACGGCGTCAGGAGTTTCTTCCCCTGGCCCCGCTTACGCGCCCGGCCGTGCATTTTCGAGTATATCTACTTCGCTAGGCCTGACTCGATTGTCCATGGGAAGTCGGTTTACGACGCCCGCAAGGCGATGGGCGCGGAACTGGCCCGCGAAGCCCCCGCCGAGGCGGATGTCGTCGTGCCGGTGCCCGATTCCGGCGTTCCGGCTGCGATCGGTTACGCGCGTCGCTGCGGCCTCCCCTTCGAACTGGGCATCGTCCGCAACCACTATGTCGGGCGGACCTTCATTCAGCCAACCCAGTCGATCCGGGAGCTCGGGGTCCGGATGAAGCACAACGCCAACCGCGCGGCGGTCGAAGGCAAGCGGGTCGTGCTCGTCGACGATTCGATCGTACGCGGCACCACCAGCGTCAAGATCGTACAGTTGATGCGTGAGGCGGGCGCGCGCCAGGTGCACTTTCGGATCTCCTCGCCGCCGATCGCCTACCCCGATTTCTATGGAATCGACACGCCCGAGCGCGACAAGCTGCTCGCCGCCCGGATGGACCTCGAAGCCATGCGCTGCTTCGTGGGCGCCGACAGTCTCGCGTTCCTCTCGATCGATGGAATCTACAGGGCGATGGGCTATGCGGCGCGCGATCCCGCCCACCCGCAATTCACCGACCATTGCTTCACCGGCGATTATCCTACGCGGCTGATCGACCGCGACGGCGAACCCGGGCGGCAGCATTTGCCGCTGCTGGCGGAAGCGAGCTGACGCCGGGGTTCAGCCAACAGCGCCAGGTTGCGAGTGGAACTTTCGTGCTCACTTGGGCCCGCGCCCGCCGGTGGCCGACTCAGAACGAGGCGGTTTGGGTTGTCACGTCCTTGCTTCGCACCGCCGGTCCGCCACCATTCGGATTCGTACAATGGCAAAATGGGCCGCTTGGCGCTGTTTGGCAATGCGCGCCAAGGAGATAGCGGAGCGCCAATCACAGAAGGCCAAGACCCCGGGCGGCATTTTCTGCTTCGGCTTGCCCGGTTGGCCGTCGGACTGAAGCCGCTTTCACGATCCTGTCATGCGCCGCCGCGATAGATGGCCGGCGAAGCTGAGGGAACGCCATTCATGTCAACCGCATTCGACGCCCGACTCGGACCATCCGCCGCCGCGCCGGTGAAGCCGCATCTCGACCACCCAGTCGACATCCGACTCGCGCTCATTCTCCTGGCTGTGCTCGCTGGCGGTCTGTTCTATATGGCCTATTCGATACGCTCGGACATTTCGGCGACTGGCGGCGGACCGACCACCATCCTGCCATTCCTGCTGCTCGGCGTCGCCATGCTGATCGCGCTCGGCTTCGAATTCGTCAACGGTTTCCATGACACCGCCAACGCCGTCGCGACCGTCATCTATACCCATGCCCTCCCTGCGCAGGTCGCGGTCGTATGGTCGGGATGCTGGAACCTGCTCGGCGTACTTGCCTCGAGCGGCGCCGTCGCCTTCGGCATCGTCTCGCTCTTGCCGGTCGAGCTCATTCTGCAGGTCGGCTCGAGCGCCGGCTATGCGATGGTGTTCGCTCTGCTCATCGCCGCAATCATCTGGAATCTCGGAACGTGGTTTGTCGGCATCCCCGCCTCGAGTTCACATACCCTGATCGGGTCGATCGTCGGCGTCGGCGTGGCCAATGCGCTCATGCGTGGGCACGACGGCACGTCCGGAGTGGATTGGGATCAGGTGACGAAGATCGGCGAGGCTCTGCTGTTCTCGCCGATTTTCGGCTTTGTCCTGTCCGCGCTGCTGCTGCTTGTGATGAAGGCCGTCATCCGCGCTCCGGAACTCTACAAGGCGCCGACGACGAACGCGCCGCCGGCGCCATGGGTCCGCGGACTGCTCGTGCTCACCTGCACGCTCGTCTCGTTCTTTCACGGCTCGAACGACGGCCAGAAGGGCATGGGCCTCATCATGCTGATCCTCATCGGCGTCGCGCCGACGGCCTATGCGCTGAACCGGGCGCCGCCGGCCGGACACGCCGACGCGTTCATCGCCGCCGCGCAAGACGCCGCGAAGATCATCGAGAAGCATGGCGCCGGCTATAACGTCATCGGCGACCCCCGCCCAGTCGTGACGGATTACATCCATGCCCACCAGATTTCGGAGGGCACCTATCCGTCGCTCGCCGTGCTGGTGAAGCAGATCAGCGACTCGGTGAAGGAGTACGGCTCAGTCGCCAAGACGCCGCTCGACAAAGTGCAGAACGTCCGCAACGACATGTATCTCGCCTCGGAGGCGATGCGGGTTCTCGCGAAGGACAAGGAGAGCGAGCTCACTGCGGACGAAAAGAAGCAGCTCGGCGAGTTCAAGAAACAGCTCGATTATTCCACCAAATTCATCCCCCTTTGGGTCAAGGTGTGCGTCGCCATCGCGTTGGGGCTCGGCACGATGGTTGGCTGGAAACGCATCGTCATCACCGTCGGCGAGAAGATCGGCAAGACACACCTGACCTATGGACAGGGCGCAGCGGCCGAGATCATCGCGGCCGCGACCATCGGCGCGGCCGATGGTCTCGGACTGCCGGTGTCGACGACCCACGTGCTGTCGTCGGGCGTCGCCGGCACAATGGTGGCCAACGGCTCGGGAATGCAATGGTCGACAGTCGGCAGCATTGCGATGGCCTGGGTGCTGACGTTGCCAGCTGCGATGCTCCTCTCCGGCATCCTGTTCGTCATCTTCCGCGCACTGTTCTGACGGGCGTCGGACAGCAAGCTGTTTTTGAGAGATCGCGTCCTTCGGCGCGGTGTATTCTTTGCTCAGCCGCCGCCGTACCAGGCGACGGGTTTGGCGCGCTGGCGCGGAATGCGGATATCGCGCGCCTTCAGATCCTCCAGCGTCAGATGCATCATCGCGGTCATCAGCGCATCGGAGAAGGCGTCGTGCTGGTCGAGCACAGGCAAGCCAAGGTCCTTCAGGATGCTGACGAACCGCAAATCGACTTGTGTGCCCGGGGGAGCGTCGCCGTACTTCCGCCGGTAATAGCTTCCCGACACCTCGATCTGCTGATTGGGTAATGGGATCCCGAGCATCCTGCGCACGTGCTTGTTGAGCATCGCCACGTCGAACTCGAGGTAGAATCCGACGAGCGGCCGGGAACCTATGAAACGCAGCAGTTCCGGCAGGACCTGGGCCATGGTTCGTCCGGCAGCGACGTCCTGTTCCCGTAGGCCGTGCACCTTGATCGCATCCGGTTTGAGCTTGACGGCCGGTTTGACCCTGGCCTCGAACCGTTCGCTGGCCAGGATGCGGTTGCCGCGGATCTTGACCGCGGCGACTGCGACGATGTCGTCCTTGCGGCGGTCGAGGCCGGTCATCTCGCAGTCGATCGAGACGGCCTCCCCGGGTGGTGGCGGATCGAACAGAAAACGATATGCGGCGTCGCGCAGCAGACGCCGATAGAGACGGCGCTTGAGCCCAAGCAGCATTCAGAACATCGCCAGATTGAAATGCCGCCGCAGCATCTCGCGTAACCGCTTGACGACGTGAAAAGCGTCGCGAAGCAGGTCGCGCTCCAAGGTCGAGAGCGCCCCTGGCCGGACGAGGGTGGTCGACGCCGATTCGGCGATTTGCGCATCGAGCCGCAACGTCATCAGATAGTGGAGCGACTGAGTGAGTTCCCGGGCGAACTGGGCGTCAAAGGCGCCCAACTCCGCCAGGCGCGCAATTCGCGCCGCGGTCCCAGTCTCGTGCAGCCCCTTTTCCAGCGACAGCGCCCGCACCCCATGGACAATCGGGAAAATGCCGCCCTTTTTCAGATCGAGCGCATCCCCCTCGGCTTTCGAGGTGACGAGGTTGTTGAAGAACCCGATCGGCGTCGGAAAGGCGTCGACCGCGCGAGCGAACCTCGCCAGATGCACCCGTTCGCCCTGCATGAGATCGATGAGGTCTTGCTTGGTCGCCCGCAACAGCGCAGGGTCGCCGGCGGCTGCCGCCGCGTCGTAAAAGATGGCGATGTTCAGGATGCCGGCTTCATCGGACAGCGCGAGCCACCGGCTGAAGTCGTCCCGGTAAGCCTCGATGGTCTTCGACCAGACAGGGTTGCGCACCATCACGTCGCCTGGGCAGGGCGGAAAGCCGCATTGCTCGAGGGCGTCAAAAAAGTCGGAACGGAACTTTTCGAGATCGGTGTCTGGCGCCGGCGTCGCCAGAATGAGGCCGTTGTCCTGATCGGTGCGAAAGGTCTGCTCGCCCCTGCCCTCGCTCCCCATCACGATCAGGCAGCCGGACGCTCGAATGGACTTCGGCGCGACGAGAGCGAAGAGCTTCGCGTGCAAATGCCGATTGAGATCCGAAACGATCTCGCAGATCACATCGACCTTGACCCCCTGGCGGCGCAGCGTCCGGATTTGCGGTTCGATCATCTGCGCGGCGCGCGCTAGGTCCGCGATTGAGGACGAGCGATCGATTCGCCCCGCGATGAGCTGAGAGTTTCCGGCAAGAAAGCTCAAAAGATCGATGTCCTCGAGCACGCCGACAAACTGGCCCTCCTGCATGACGGCGACGCGCCGCTTGTTGTGCTTGGTCATTCTGAGCAGCGCGGTCGAGACGAGGTCGTCGGGCGCAACATGAATGACCGGACGATGCACGAGCGGCCCAAGCGGCGCATCGATGGAGCGCCGGTCGTAAATCGCTGCATTCAAGAGATCAGAGCGGGTCACGATCCCCACCTCTTCGTCGCCGCGCACGAACAGAGCATAGGCATCGACCGTCTTCATACGCGCGCCGGCGGCGGCAATCGTGTCGGTGGCTTCAACAAAGACCGCGGGGCGCAGGGTAAGATCGCCGACCCGGGCCCCGAGGAGCGGCGCGAATCGGCCTGCCTCTTCCTCGCGGGAAACCGCGTCGAGCTTACGGGCGATGTCAAGATAGAAGAACGAGGCGAAGCGTGGGTTCTCGCTGATCAGCCTGAGCGTCAGCTCTCTCGGCAGCAGGTTGCACAGCGTCTCTTCGCGGGCGAGGAACGCGTTGCCGCCGCCGCCCTGGACCAGGGCGCGGCTGTCGAAGGTGTCGCCTGGGCCGCGCAACGCGACGACGTCTTCGCCGTCGCGCTCTTCGACCAGACCCTTGATGACCGTGAACAGGCTTTCCGGAGAACCGCGCGCGGGGATGATCGCCTCGTTTGGACGAAAATAGGCGATGTCGAGCGAATCGCGAACTTCGGCAATCTCCTCGAGCGTCAGCCGATCGAACGGCGCGTTTTTCGCGTCGAAATGTGGCGCCACTCGCTCCTCCCGCTTGCAGAGAAATTGTTTCCGCCCGAAGCACGATTGGCAAGACGACGAAGGTAGAGGATTCGAAAGCCCCGTTGGAAGCTGTTTGCGCGGCCTGCTAAGAGATGGCGAAGGCAGGTTGATCTGGGCTACGAGGGCGGAACGAAATGGCTACGACTGAGGACATTCTCTCGGCGATCGACGCTGACCAGGGGCCGGCGCTCGATCGGCTGTTCGCGCTGCTTTCGATCCCTTCCATCTCAGCGGTTTCGGCGCATTTCGCCGACTGCGAAAGGGCCGCCGACTGGCTTGTGGAGGAACTTTCGGATCTGGGCTTCGAAGCCGCGAAACACCCAACCGAAGGACGGCCCGCGGTCGTCGGACATGTGAACGCGAAGCGCCGCGAGGCGCCGCATGTCCTGTTCTACGGACATTACGACGTGCAGCCGGTCGACCCCCTGAACCTCTGGAGCAATCCGCCCTTTGAGCCGAAGCTCGAGGCCGGACCCAACGGCGAACGCATCCTGGCGCGCGGCGCGTCGGACGATAAAGGCCAGCTCATGACGTTCCTCGAGGCCTGCCGCGCCTACAAGAGCTTCGGCGGCCCGCCGTGCCATATCACCGTGCTGTTCGAAGGCGAAGAGGAGACGGGGTCGCCGTCGCTGCCGGCCTTCCTCGCCAAGAACGCCAAAATTCTCAAAGCCGACATCGCGCTCGCCTGCGACACCAGCATGTGGGGTCCCGGCACGCCGGCGATCACCACCGCGCTGCGCGGCCTGGTGGGCGAGGAGGTCATCCTGCATGGGGCGAGCCGCGACTTGCATTCCGGCCTTTACGGCGGTTTGGCCGTCAATCCGATCCACGTGCTCGCGCGCATCCTCGGGGCGCTCCACGACGACAACGGGGCGGTCGCCCTGCCGGGCTTCTACGATGGGGTCGAGGAGCTTCCTGAAGAAATCGCCGAGCAGTGGAATGCGCTCGACTTCGACGCCGCGGCCTTCCTCCGCGATGTCGGCCTGACGACGCCGGCGGGAGAGCGCGACCGTACGCCGCTCGAGCAATTGTGGTCGCGCCCGACCTGCGACGTGAATGGCGTCGTCGGCGGCTACACAGGCGAGGGCGCCAAGACCGTCTTGCCCGCGCGGGCCAGCGCCAAGGTTTCCTTCCGTCTCGTCGGCAAGCAGAATCCCGAACGCGTCGCCCAGTCGTTTCGATCCTTCGTCACCTCTCGCCTGCCGCCCGACGTCAAGGCGGAATTCATCAGCCACGGCGCCAGCGCGGCGGTCTCGTTGCCGATCAAGAATGAGGCGTTGCGGCGCGCGCGCCGGGCGCTCGAGGCGGAATGGGGCAAACCTGCGGCGCTCGTCGGCAGCGGCGGCTCGATTCCGATTGTCGGCGCGTTCAAGCGCGAGTTGAACATGGACAGCCTCCTTGTCGGCTTCGCCATGGAGGATGACCGCATCCATTCGCCCAACGAGAAGTACGAGCGCACGTCCTTTCACAAGGGCGCGCGTTCCTGGGCGCGCATTCTTGCCGCGCTGGCGGCGTGAGCGAGGCCCGGGGCATTGACGGCGACGCCGCGGTCATCGGCAGCGGGGGCGCCCTGCCATGACCGACAACCGCCGCGCGAGACTGCGCGACCAGTTCCTAACCTCGATTCAACGATCGCCGGCGCTGATGGGCATCCTCAACGTGACGCCGGACTCGTTTTCCGACCCAGGGCGGCACTTCGAGACCGCCGCGGCCGTCGCACGCGCCAAGGCCATGCACGCCGAGGGCGCTGCAATCATCGACGTCGGCGGCGAGTTCGACCCGGCCTGGCCACGTCCCGGTCGCGGCCGAGGAGGAGCTTCGGCGGGTCGTTCCCGTCCTCGAGGCGCTCGAAACCGAGATCGAAGCGCCGATCTCGATCGACACCAGCAAGCCGGCAGTCGCGCGCGTGGCGGCGCGGCTCGGCGTGGCGGTCGTCAACGACGTCTGGGGGTTGCAGCGCGACCCTGGCATGGCGGAGGCGGTCGCTGAGACCGGTTCGGCGCTGATCGTCATGCACAATCGCCGATCGGTCGATCCGGCGATCGACATCCTCGACGACGTCGAGCGCTTTTTCGAACGATCGCTCTCGCTCGCGGCGCGGGCAGGAGTCGCATTTAGTCGCATCATTCTCGATCCCGGCATCGGCTTCGGCAAGACGCCCGAGCAAAACCACGCCTGCATCTGGAACCTCGACCGCTTTCAAGGCTTTGGCCGGCCGATCCTGGTCGGCCTGTCGCGCAAATCCTTCATTGGCCGGATCGCCGGCGATCAGCGGCTGATCGGCACGCTTGCGGCGGACATGATCACTCTCCTGCGCGGCGCGTCGGTCGTCCGGGTGCACGACGTGGCGGAGCACAAGATTGCGCTCGACATGTTCAAGGCGCTGAGCGCATCGGCGCGTCAGCCGCCGCCGGAGCGAGCGCGGCGCGACGGCCGGGCATGCGTCGCCTTCTCGCTCGGCGGCAACATCGGGGACAAGGCCGCAACGCTGCGCCGCGCTCTGCAGGCGCTCGGAAGCGAGCCGGAGGTCGAACTCACCGCGGTCTCGCGCTTCTACCGTACCCCGCCCTGGGGAAAAACCGACCAGGACTGGTTCGCCAACGCCTGCGCGCTGGCGCTGACCCGTCTGCCGCCCGATGCGCTGCTCGAGCGGGTGAAGGCGCTGGAGATCGAGATCGGCCGCACGCCGGCGGAACGCTGGGGCCCGCGCCTCATCGACATCGACTTGATCGCCTATGACGATTTGACGCTCGACACCCCTCGCCTGACATTGCCGCACCCCGAGCTCTTCAACCGCGGTTTCGTCCTGCTGCCGCTGGCGGAGATTGCGCCTGACCTTGCGATCGGAGGCAGGAAGGTGGGCGAAGCGGCCGCAAGCCTTCAGTCGGAGGCTTCCGGGATCGTTCCGCTGGACTGAGGCGGACAAAACAGCGATTGTCCGTTCCCCGTTGTCGCAACTCCCGCAAGTCCGAGATCGATGGCCGCCTGGTCGCAAACTTTCACCTATCTCGACGGCGAATGGATCGAGGGCAATCGCCCGATCGTCGGGCCGCGTACGCACGCCTTCTGGCTTGGCTCCAGCGTCTTCGACGGCGCGCGGGCTTTCGACGGCGTCACGCCCGACCTCGACCAGCATTGCGCCCGCCTCAATCGCTCCGCCCGGACCATGTGGCTGAAACCGATCATGAGCGAAGAGGCGATGGTCGAACTGGCGCGCGAAGGGGTCAAGAAATTCAACCCCGGCGCGGAACTCTATATCCGTCCGATGTACTGGGCCGAGCGCGGCGGCGCGACCTCGGTGCAGCCGGACCCGGAGTCGACCCGATTTTGTCTCAGCGTTTACGAGGCGCCTCTGCCGGCGCCGACCGGCGTTGCGATCACCCGCTCGCCCTATGCCAAACCGCTCGGGATCACCATGCCGATCGAAGCCAAGGCCGGCTGCCTCTATCCCAACAACGCCCGGGCGCTGCTCGAGGCGAACGCGCGCGGCTTCGACAATTGCCTCCTTTGCGACATGCTCGGCAACGTGGCGGAGCTGGCGACCGCCAATGTCTTCCTGGCCAAGGACGGCGTCGTGATGACGCCGATCGCTAACGGAACGTTCCTCAACGGGGTGACCCGTCAGCGGGTGCTGCAGCTGCTCCGGCAGGACGGCAGGGACGTCCGGGAGGCGACGCTGCGCTTTGCCGATTTCGACGAGGCGGACGAGATTTTCGTGGTCGGGAATTACGGCAAGGTGACGCCGGTCCGGCGCATCGAGGGACGCGACCTTCAGCCCGGCCCCTTCTTCCGCCGCGCCCGCGAGCTCTATTGGGAATTCGCCCATTCCTGACGCCTTCCGAGGAGGAGGCCCATGACGACCCGCTTGACCATCCGGCTGGATTTCGACTCCGGCCGCCGGCTCGGCGCGGGCAAGATCGCGCTTCTCGAATCGATCGAGGGGACCGGATCGATCTCGGCCGCGGGGCGCGCCCACGCCATGTCCTACCGCCGCGCCTGGCTGCTCGTCGATGAACTGAACCAGCTCTTCGCCGCGCCCCTCGTCGCGGCCCACCATGGCGGCCGGAAAGGCGGCGGCGCCCGGCTCACCGACGAGGGTCGGCGGATCGTGGCGCTCTATCGCGAGGCGGAGGCGAAGATGCGTTCGGCCGCCGGCGGCGAGATCGAATCCATCGAACGCGAACTCGCGCGAACGGCGAGCGTCTGAAGCAGACTTCTTCAGCCGCCCGACGCCGCCGCAGGATCACAAAATCTTGCCGATCCTTGCCCGCCGCCGGTTCCGAGGCGTTCGCCGAAAACAAGGCCGTTCCGCCTGTTACTCCCTGCCAACAGGCGGATCGCTCCCGTCGCTGCTGGAGCAATTGCGCAAATCCATGGGGTTGAGCGGATTTGCTGTTACGGAAGGTGAAGACAGAACAGGAGATTGTTTTCCCTGCGAGGCCCATGAACAGGAGGACCGGGCGAAGCGCAAAACCGGCTTCATGGGTCCGGCGCGAGCACGTGATCGTCAAGAAAATCTAAACGAAGCCGCCGCCAACCGGCTCCGCTGCGGAGTTAGGTGATAATATCGCTGTATCTTATTGATTCTACGACTGTAACGACAGTTGGCGAGAGTGCCGGCTTGGTCCCGGGCGCGGCTTCTGGATCAGGCTCAGAGCTTCTTGCCGTCCGGGCCGAACTGCTTGAGATAGGCGATCAGGTTGGCGATGTCGCTGTCGTTCTCCAGGCCGGGAAAGGCCATTTTGGTGCCGGGAACGACGGCGCGCGGAAGGTGCAGGTACTTCTTCAGCGTGGCCTCGTCCCAGGTCAGGCCGGAGTTCTTGTTGGCGTCGGAATAATTGTAGCCGGGAACGGTTCCCGCCTTTCGGCCGACGACGCCGTTGAGTTCGGGCCCGACGAAATTCCGGGCCGTCTCGCCGATCTGGTGGCAGATCCGGCAGACCTTGAACGTGGCTTCCCCGGCCTTGGGGTCGCCGGCGGCGAAGGCCGCGCCCGTCGCCGCGGCCCATGCCGAGGCCGAGATCAAGACAATCGGTAAGACCGGGAAGCGCTGCAAATTGCACCGTCCTTGCGCTCTGACCGCCCCCGCGGGGCGTAGAGACAAAAGCCGCTTTCGCTTGTCAAGCAGACGAAGCGCGGCCAGGCGCGGGCCGCCTTTGACTCGCATGGCGCTTTGCCCGAAAGAGGCGGCAATGAGCCCGACGGTCAAAATCTGCGGCCTCTCCACCCCTTCGGCTTTGGAAGCGGCGCTGACGGCCGGGGCGGATATGGTCGGCTTCGTCTTCTTCCGGAAGAGCCCGCGCGACGTCGGCTTCGAGGCGGCGCGCCGACTGGGCGCGCAGGCGCGCGGCCGCGCGGTCATCGTCGCGCTCAGCGTCGACGCCGACGACGAGGTCCTCGGCCGGATCGTCGAGGCGCTGGCCCCCGACATCCTGCAATTGCATGGAAGCGAGAGCCCGCAGCGGGTGAGCGAGATCGGCGAGCGTTTCGCCCGGCCGACGATGAAGGCGATCGGCGTCGCGGCGCACGCGGACTTCGCCGCCGCGCTCCCGTATGGCGCGGTCGCGGATCGTCTGCTGATCGACGCTAAGCCGCCCCTTGACGCCGCGCTGCCCGGCGGCAATGGCCGCGCTTTCGACTGGCGCCTCGCCCGCGGCTTCGCCTCGACCCGTCCCTGGCTTCTCTCCGGCGGTCTCGACCCGGGCAACGTCGGGGAGGCGATCGCGCTGACCGGCGCCCGGGGCGTCGATGTCTCGTCGGGCGTCGAAAGCGCGCCCGGCGTCAAGGACGAGGCCAGGATCCGGGCGTTCGTCGCCGCGGCGCGCCAAGCCTTCGCCCGAGCTGCCGACGGAGTGGATTCATGAACGAGCCGGGCAAGCCCAATTCCTTCCGCAAGGGCCCGGACGAGCGCGGACGCTTCGGCATCTACGGCGGGCGCTTCGTCGCCGAGACCCTGATGCCGCTCATCCTCTCGCTGGAAAGGGCCTACGAAGCGGCGAAGGCCGACCCGTCGTTCCACGCCGAGCTCAACGGCTTCCTCAAGCACTATGTCGGCCGGCCGAGCCCGCTCTATTTCGCCGAACGGCTGACGGAGAGGCTCGGCGGCGCAAAGATCTATTTCAAGCGCGACGAGCTCAACCACACCGGCGCGCACAAGATCAACAACGTGCTCGGCCAGATCCTGCTCGCCCGCCGGATGGGGAAGAAGCGCATCATTGCGGAAACCGGCGCCGGCCAGCATGGCGTCGCCACCGCCACCGCCTGCGCCCGCTTCGGCCTCGACTGCGTCGTCTACATGGGCGCGGTCGACGTCGAGCGGCAGAAGCCGAACGTCTTCCGCATGAAGATGCTGGGCGCGGAAGTGCGGCCGGTCGAAGCCGGCGCGCGGACGCTCAAGGATGCGATGAACGAAGCTCTGCGCGACTGGGTGACCAATGTCGCCGACACGTACTACTGCATCGGCACCGCCGCCGGCCCGCACCCCTATCCCGCCATGGTGCGAGACTTCCAGTGCATCATCGGCGTCGAGACGCGGGCGCAGATGCTCGAGCTCGAGGGGCGCCTGCCCGACAGCCTGGTCGCTGCGATCGGCGGCGGCTCGAACGCCATCGGGCTCTTTCATCCGTTCCTCGACGACGAGGGGGTCGAGATGTTCGGCATCGAGGCCGCCGGCCACGGTCTCGACCGGCCGAACGGCCACGCCGCCTCGATCGCCGGCGGCCGGCCGGGCGTCCTGCACGGCAACCGCACCTATCTCCTCATGGACGACGACGGCCAGATCCTCGAGGGCCATTCGATCTCGGCTGGCCTCGACTATCCGGGCGTCGGCCCGGAGCATTCCTGGCTGCACGACGTCGGCCGGGTGACCTATCTGTCGGCCACCGACCAGGAGGCGCTGGACGCCTTCCAGCTCTGCTCGCGGCTCGAGGGCATCATCCCGGCGCTCGAGCCGGCGCATGCGCTGGCGAAAGTGCTCGAGCTCGCGCCGAAGCGCCCAAGCGACCACCTCATGGTGATGAACCTCTGCGGCCGCGGCGACAAGGACATCTTCGCCGTCGCCGACCATCTCGGCGGAATGTGAGCCTGGACGTCGGGCAACCCCTTCACGGCTTCAGGGCGGCGTTGAGTTGTTTCTCGATTTCGCCCTTCTCGATCACCGACTGTAAACCGTCTGAAAGGACACAACCAAGGCTCTGTCCCTATCTGGCGTCGGCCAGGTATCGGCGGCGCAGGATTCTCGACTCGCCGCCAACTCCTCCACATTTATGCGGGTTGACCCGGACTCGTTGCGAGGCCAGCGTCCGTCGCCGGACTCACCGGCGGCGCCGGAGCGGGGTTCGCCATGTCCAGAAAAATTCGCGCAGGCTATCTCCTCTCAGCCGTCCTCTGCCTCGGGCCAGCATTCTTTATCGGAGGCTCGGGCGCCGCCTTCGCATCCGACGATGCGACCAGAAATAGCTTGGCGAGGAAGGGCTGCGTGCGCGGAACTTTCAAGGACTACTACCTGCAGGGCCAAGGCGGCGATCCATCGCCGGACTACAAGGGCAGGGTCTTCAAGCTCAGCCAGGACTATCCGACGCAGCTGCCGCCCGCAGAAGACTACCCGTGGCTGAAGATCGCGTTCAAGGACGGCGCTCCTGTCGATCCGAAGGCCTACCTGCAGGCGCTTCTCGATTACGGGCTCGAGGGCAACACCGACGTCGACTTCTACGTCCAGGACAACAAGGTCAGGAAATGGTACGGATTGCCGTGGATGGACTGGAACACCGAGGTCGCCTCGGACTGGCCAGGAACCGACGGCCGCGAATTCGTGCACGGCCTCACCCACGAATTCGATTCCGACGGCAATACATTTGCGGAATCGCAGGCGGAGTTCGTCGACACCTGGGCGCAAGCCTATGTCAACGACCGCTACGCGTTTGCCGTCGGACAGGTTTACTGCAACCCCGATGATCCCAAACCCGGCGCCTTGAACCCCGACCCGACCGGCCTCAACGCCATGCCGGACGGCTCGTTCGTCATAAAACTTCTTTTTTCGACCGTGAAAGAACAGGAATTGTCGACCGTCAAGGGGGCGTTCGAATGGGATGCCGACATCTACGTCAATAGGAGCCCGCGCGAGCGTAACGCCGGGCCATTCTCCCGCTTCGAGCGCAAGCTCGATAAGGTCCGTCTCATCCAAATTGACCTCCAGGTCCGCGACGCCCGCAGCCCGACGGGGTGGCTTCTCGGAACCTACGGTTATGACGGAAACGCCAAGGGCGACTCGCCGTGGAAACGAATGACGCCTCTGGGCATTCAATGGGGGAACAGCCCGACCGTCACCTTCGCGCAAACCTGTTCCGGACCCAACGGACCCTGCGACTTCGACAAGCTGACGGAACAATGGATCAACCGCCAGGCGGTCAAGGATCTGGCGACGCCGCCCCTGAGCTTCGACCATCTAGGGTACGGCGGACGCTTGGCCGGACCGGTGGACAATCCGAAGAGCTCGTGCATCGGATGCCATCAGACTGCGGGCTTCCCATCGGCGCCCATTCTGGCGGAGTTTGGGCCGAATGGCGCGCTGCTCAAGCTCGAACTCGAAGACCCATCCCGAAACCGCGCAGAGCTTGCGCATGATGTATTTCGGCAACGTGCCTGGCGGTGTTGTATTCAGTGATTCTCAGCTGTATTCGACCGACTATTCATTGCAACTCTCGATGGGCCTGCAGAACTTCGCTTCGTTGCGGTGCGCCGACAAAGCGGCCCCGCCTCGCCCGTCGCTTTGCGATCAACTGGCCTCTTGGGCAGACCTCCAGCGCAAAGGAACCGGCGACGTCCTTATATTCGGCACGCCGGGCCCTGGCGGCGCGCCTCTGCTGAAATAGGCCCAGGCCCCGGGGCGGCTGGCGATCAAGCGGGGGTCGTAAATCATCTCGTACGGATTATTCTTGGAGGGTCGCGACTGGCTGCCGCGCCCCTTCCCCCCTTGCGGGGGAAGGTGTCGTTGCGAAGCAACGACGGATGAGGGGGATCGCGCGGAGCGCGATGGCTCGCAGGTTAAAGAGTGGCGCCTGACGAGATGACGCAAGTCAAAGCGGACTCCCGCAAAGCCGTCGCGCTCCGCGCGACCGCCCCTCATCCGTCGCGCCTTCGGCGCGACACCTTCTCCCGCAAGGGGAGAAGGGGAGCCCCCGCCATCGCAGACGGCGAAGGGTGCATCTGCTAGACTAGCCAAGTCGACGACAGGCAACACCCGAATTCACTTTGGCGCCGTCGGGAACGGTTCAGTATAGAAGTCGCCCTGGCGGCCGAAGTACATGGCTTTCCGGCCGCCGAAGAAGACGCTGTAGCGGGCGCAGCCCACCCGCATGATCTGGCGCAGGAATTCCGCGTAGCCGATCGTCTTTTGCTGGATGGCGCGGACGGAGGCTTCGACCGCGGCCGCATCGAAGGCCTCAGCAATGACCGGGGGGTCGGCGAGCGGCATGGCTTCGTCCTGGCTGCCGGCGCCGGCGTCGTAGTAGGTCTTGCGCAACGCCGTCAGATCGGCGGTATAGGCGGCAACCCCGGCGCCGGCGAGCTTGCCGACGACGACCGGAAAGGGCGTGTCGGCGAAGCTGAACCGCATGCATTCGGCAATCGTCTCGCTGTTCATGGCTTAATCTCCCCGTTTCTTTGTTGCTGCCTCGCGGTCGTTCATGGCCTCGATCAGTCGGCTGAGACCGCTGTGAATGGCGCCGACGTCAGCGCCGGCGAGCCGGCGTGCGAGTTTCGCGTGGCTGGCGTGAGCCGCCTTGGTGATCTCAGCCAGCGCCGATCGGCCGCGGGCGTTCAGCACGAGATGCGGCGCGGTGCGGTGATCTGGGTTCGGCTCGAAGGTCGCCCAGTTTTCCGCGACCAAGAGGTCGGCGATCCGCTGCACGTTCTGCCGGGTGACGCCGAGGCGACGGGCGATCTGCGCGGCCGTCAGCGGCGCGCCCGAGGCGGCGCTCATCACCTGCCAGCGCGCCTGCGTCTGCCCGACCGTCGCGGCGATGGCCTCGCCCGCGGCGCGAAAGCGGCCGGCCAGCTCGTAGACATCGGCCACGATCAGCGGCAGCAAGGCGGCGGGAGAAAGGTCGCTGTTCATGCTTCCGTGCTTGTCATATCGACAATCTGTTGTCAATATGGGATTTGAACGTCGCAGCGGGCGAGGGCGCCGATTGGTTTCTGACCCGAAAGATCATCCCCTCAGACTGAATCCGAAGGGTTTCCACTGGCCGCTTCTGATTTAGATAATTGCTGCGACAAATTCTTTGAGTAAATCGAAATGCAGTCTATGCTCCCGTCATGGGCTCAAGATCGTCCGTCGTCGTCGGGGGATAATTCGGCCGATCGCAGCTGCTCAACGGCGGGAGGCGTGCTGAAAATACTTTCCACGGGAAAACGTTTCACGTAACTCCCAAGTCAGTCGCCTTCGTCATTGCGAGCGAAGCGAAGCAATCCATGCCGCCGGACCTCTATGCGAAGCCTTGCCGGACGCCCAACGTGGATTGCTTCGCCTTCGGCTCGCAATGACGAGCGCCAGCTTGGGAGTTACGCCACCGAGAATGAGGGGGGTGCTTGGGAGTTACCTTTTCACCGCGACTCGCCTGCAAGCCTTTGATAAGTCTAGAATCCGGGTAAGAAATTGCAATATTTGGAAGGAAATTGCAGGCTTTTTGCAAGCCGTTGGATGCAAATCGCAGCTTGTGGCAAATTTCCGCAGAGAAATGGAAGAGACGCGCCGCAGGCGATGACCGGGGAACCCGGGGTTTTACCCGAGAGCCGATGACCGAGAGGCCATGACGGCACCCTCGGCTGCCCCGGGAATCTGCCCCGGTAACGATTGTCAGATTTTCAGGGTTAAGCGCTTGAAAAAGCCCGGTCGGGGCCAAACGTGACTCACCCGTCCTTGACAAAGGTCGAGCGCGGCGGGAAGCCCGCGGACGATAAGCGGAAAAGCAGGACAAGGACCCATGGCGTCTCGCGACGAGGTGATGGCGGCGCTCGCCGGAGTGCCGGGCCCGGACGGACGGACGCCCCTGCCCGACTCGGGCGCCGTTTCGGGCCTGACCATTCGCGACGGCAAGGTCTTCCTCGCCATCGTCATCGACCCGGCCGCGGCGCGGACGATGGAAGCGATGCGCGCCAGGGCGGAAGCCGCGATCAAGGCGCTGCCCGGCGTGACCAGCGCGGTCGTGACCCTGACCGCCGAGGCCGCGCGCGGCGCGGCCGCCGCCCCGCCCCGGCCGGCGCACCCGCCTGGCCAGCCGCAGCGGAGCGGTCCGGGCGCGCGCGGCCAGCCGATCCCAGGCGTCAAGCGGATCATCGCGGTCGCCTCCGGCAAGGGCGGCGTCGGCAAATCGACGGTCGCCTGCAACCTCGCGGTCGGTCTGGCGAAGATGGGCCTCAAGATCGGCGTCCTCGACGCCGATCTCTTCGGGCCGTCGATGCCGAAGCTGTTCGGCCTGGCGAAGAAGCCGGAGATCGGACCGGACGGGCAGAAGCTCATCCCGCTCGAGGCCTATGGCGTCAAGGTGATGTCGATCGGCTTCCTCATCGAGGAAGGCGCGCCGGTGATCTGGCGCGGGCCGATGGTGATGTCGGCGTTGAACCAGCTCCTGCGCGAGGTCGCCTGGGGCGAGCTCGACGTGCTCGTCGTCGACATGCCGCCGGGCACCGGCGACACGCAGCTCACCATGGCGCAGAACGTGCCGCTGTCGGGGGCGGTGATCGTCTCGACGCCGCAGGATCTGGCGCTGATCGACGCCCGGCGCGGCATCGCCATGTTCAAGCAGACGCAGGTGCCGCTGATCGGCATCGTCGAGAACATGAGCTATTTCGTCTGCCCGCACTGCGGCGGCCGCACCGAGGTCTTCTCGCACGGCGGCGCGAGGCGCGAGGCGGAAAAACTCGGCGTGCCCTTCCTCGGCGAGGCGCCGCTCGACATCGCCATCCGCCTGAATTCCGACGAGGGCCGGCCGATCGTCGCCAGCCTGCCCGAAAGCGCCCAGGCGCGCGCCTTCCTCGACATCGCGAGGCAAGTGGCCGAAACCCTCGAGGCCGGCGCGCCGGGAGCAAAGCCGCCGCCGCGCATCCGCATCATGTGATCTGAAAGCGCCCTGCCATGTCGTGGCCGACCGACATCACCGTGACCGATAAGGGCCGCACGCTCGAAGTCGTCTTCGACGACGGCGAGACGGTGCGCCTGACCGCCGAGCGCCTCAGGCTCGAGAGCCCGAGCGCCGAGGTTCAGGGCCATTCGCCGAGCCAGAAGAAACTGCTGACCGGCAAGGAAAACGTCGCCATCGTCGGCGTCGAGCCGGTCGGCAATTATGCGGTCAAGCTCGTCTTCGACGACGGGCACGACACCGGGCTCTACAGCTGGGACTACCTGCGCAGGCTCGCGATTTAGGGCCGTCCTGCCTGTCAGAACCCGCCCAGCACCGTTCCGGCGATCTCGCACTGAAAGCCGTCCAGAGCCTGTGAGACGGCCTTGATGTCCTTCACCTTGCTGCGGTGGCGGCGGGCGACGAGAATTGCCGAGCCGACTCGCGAGGCGACGACATAGGCGTCGGCGTTTTCCAGCGCCGCCGGCGTATCGTAGATGACGACGCCGTAATTTCGTTGTGCGCCTTGCGACAGGTTGAGGAATTCCTTGGAGCTGAGGAGTTCCTGCGGATGGGGCGCGGTGGCGCCGGCGGCGAGTAGCGAGAGGCCCGGCACGAGGTCACTGGCGACCATCGGCGAATTGGGCTCGCCGTAGGTCAGGGCCTCGACCAGGCCTTCGCTCTTCGGACTGATGCCGAACAGAGCCGCGAGCCTCGGTCGTCTAAGATTCGCGTCGACGAGAAGGGTCGGCACCGCCATCTGGGCGAAAGACAGGGCGAGGTTGGCGGCGAAATAGGTCGCCCCGACCCCGGAGCGCGCGCCGATCACCGCGAATGCGTTCTTCCCCTGGGAAAGAGGACCGGTCGCCAGACCCGAGCGCACCGACCGGAAAGCTTCAGCGCCTTTGCTGAAGGGCTGATAGCCGACGATGAGCTCGCGGGAAAAGCGACCCTCGTCGCTGCCGAAATTCAGGACAGGATAGTTGTAGAGCTTCGAAAGGGCCAGAAAAAGGCTGTCTCTCCGCACGAGACCCAAGGTGATCGCCGCTTCGCCGAAGGTCAGGCCCTTGCGACGCTGAAAGCTGCGGATGGCCTCGACCTGCGCCTCGCTCAGATTGCCGGCGGCGAGAATTTGCTGCTCGATCGGATCCTTCGCCTGCCGGACGGCGATGACGTCCGAATCGAGCGGGCGATTTGCTTCGATCGTCATCGGCTCTCACTTTTCAATGGCCGGTCTCGCACGTTGTCGACGAGGGGTCGAAGCCAGCGCTTTTTTAATATTCCCTATACGAGCCTTGCGCTAGCCTAACCGGCGCCGGTCAGGGCCGGTCAGAAAATGCGCTCATTGACGATAATCGTGTCGTTCGGCTCGACTTGATCGTCGAGGGACGCAGGCAGCTCTTCTGTTTGACCGTCCGCCGCCTTTCGCTTGAACCACATGCGCGAATCAGAGCCCAGAGGCGACAAGCCGCCTGCGATGGAAAGCGCCTGCTGCACCGTAATGGGCCGCAACAACGGAAATTCCCCGGGCTTGCCCACATACCCGTAAACATAAAAGAACGGCGTAAGTTCGACAAAAACTTCGTCTTCATTGTGGATCAGAATGTTTGCGCCGCTGATCTTCCCGGTGACCAAATCTCTCCCATTGTATCGGGTGGTGACGATCCCGTGAGGGCCCCTCCTTCGAAGGATCACCTCGCCGCCGGTCTCCCGCAATCCGCCGGCCCGGGCGAGGAGCTGCGTAAGAGTCGTCGTCCGGTCGAGGGTGTAGGTGCCGGGAGTGCCCACTTGCCCCTGCACGCTCGCCTGTGTGCCGAAGTTTGTGATCTCGACGAGGACGTGCGGTTCGGTGACGATCTGTCGCGCGGCGAGGCGTCTTTCGATAAGCCGGGCCAATGCGTCTTCAGACAGCCCAGCTGCCTTCACCCGGCCGACATAGGGGAAGTTGATGGTCCCGTCGAGTTCGACGCGCGTCGTGGTGTCGAGGTCGGGCTGCCCCACGACCTTGATCGCCAGGATATCGGACGGCGTCAAGACTCGCCCTTCGGCCAAGGCCTGCCCCACGGTCACCGCCGCCAAGGCGAGAACGCCGAGGCAGGATATCCAAAGCCGCATCATTCGTATCGTCGTTTGCATCTTCCGTGCTCCAAGTTTGGAGTCTCAGTGAGGGGCGTAATTCACCGTCAAGAGCGCAATGCTTGTCGGCGTGACAACAATGCCAGACTGAAGCTCCTTGGTATATTGATAGCTGAGCACAGCCTGAAGAAAGGGCGTCATGGCGTAGCTGGCGCTCATTCTCAACGAGTAGTCGGTGGTGCTTTGGGCCGCAGCGACGGCCCCGGCGACGGATTGCCCAAAGGCGCCGGTGCTTTGCGAGGCGGAAACTCCCGCAGCTAGGCTTACCTTGGGCGTGAACCTGTAAGTCAAATTCAGATTTACGCTTTTGCTTTGCTGCAAATTGCTGATGATTGAGGTCGGCGGGGCAACGGCCCGAGCAATAGAGGCGAGGAGGTCAATTTTCGGCGTGATCGACCAGACAACGGAGAGCGCGTATTGCGGCTCGAACCCACTGGACGGCCATCCGAAATCAAAGTAGCCATCCCTGATGCCCACGATGCCTACCGAAATGATAAACGATAGGTTAGGATTGAGATTTCTCGTATAGGTCAGGTTGACGTCCTCCTCAGTGATCTTGTTTGCCAAGCCGACATTATTCACCAGCTGTCCGCGTTGGTTATAACTCGTCCCCGTGAGCGTCCCCAAGAGCTCCAGGCTGTCTGTCTGGGTGACATTGTAAGTCATGCCCGCGGCGACAAACGCGCTCTGGAAATCATTGAATTTGTCTTCGGCCGCCGAATTGGTCGAGGTCGTCGTTCCCACGTTGAAGATTGCGCTGTAGTCCCCGGTGACGATGCATTTGCTGGTCTCGTTGAAGTTGGTAGTCGTGACGCTATTGATGACGTTGACCCCGACCTGCTGGCCGGGTTCGGAAAGCGCCGTGGCCTCCGAAGCGATGAGCTTGCCGGCGCAACGCGACGAATAGACCCAATTGACCCCCACATCGGCGGAATTTTGGGGGGTATTCAGATCGGCGTTGTTGAGATAACGACTAAACCCGTAACTCCCATCGGCGAAGAACTGCTGCCCTCCCCAGTCCCATTTCGTCGAAGCGCCGTAGTTGGATATGGATTCGAACGTGCCGATCGGCTTGGAGCCGAGCAACGAAAATCCGTTGTTGAAGGGCGTGTTCGAAACATTGCTATTGTAGCCGACTGCTTCCGATGCTTTGAACTGCACTGGAAGGTCGCTCCAGTTTTGCGGGAGGTAGGGCAACACCCCAGCCAGGGAAGTAGGGGATACGGCGCTGAACGCAGAGGCGTCCTGCGCCTCGGCGCTACTGAAAGCGCCGAGCGACAAGAACGCGCCGAGCGTCAAGGCGCCGCTACGAACCATTACACCCCATCGCTCCCCAGCGCCCGCTCGCGCTCCTTGTCTCCACTTTGTTCCTGGAGGCCTGGCGATTCGCCGGAGCTCCGGATGCCCACGCAGACGCAAGTCGTCAGTTGCAACTTGCGCGAAGTCGCCGAAGCGGCGCATCGTAATCCTTAACCATTGACCAAATGATTGACGCCTCGTCCCTCCTACAGGATCCACGCGCACCGGCAACGCGCCGATCAAGTCAGCGCAGGAGCCAGATCAGCACTCCGCAAGTATCGCTCTGATTCCATGCTGCCGCAGCGTCATCCATACCCACAGGCGCCGCAGGGCGACAAGGTGAGAAAAGGCACAGTTCATCCAAAACTCCGCGCGAAGGCATTGGACATAAATGTCTAGACCGGAGTCGCCAAGTTCGCTAGCCTTGCACCAGCGGGTCGATTTTGCAGGGAGTGCAAGTTGGATTCTCATTATCGGGTCGTTGTCATAGGCGGCGGCGTTGTTGGGGCTTCCGTCCTCTATCACCTGGCGAAATTCGGCTGGGCCGACACCGCACTCATCGAGCGCTCGGTTCTGACTGCGGGTTCGTCCTGGCACGCCGCCGGCGGGTTTCATGCGCTGAACGCCAATCCCAACATGGCGATACTGCAGGCCTATACGATCGATCTTTTGAAAGAGGTCGAGGCCGAGTTAGGCCAGTCGATCGGCATGCATATGACCGGGGGCATTCACGTCGCCTCCGCTCCGGAGCGTTGGGAATGGCTGCAGTCGTCCTATCGCCGCTTTCAGGCGATCGGAATCGAGGACGTGCGGCTGATGACGCCGAAAGAAATCAAGGCGCTGTGTCCCATCATCAACATCGAAGGCGTGCTCGGCGGCATGTGGGCGGACCGCGAGGGCTACGTCGACACCACCGGCACGGTCTGGGCCTACGCGGGGGCGGCCAAGAAACGCGGGGCGACCATAGTCGAACACAATCGCGTGCTCGAACTCAACCAGCGCTCCGATCGGACGTGGGACGTCGTGACCGAGAAGGGAACAATCAACGCTGAACATGTGGTCAATGCTGCGGGCCTATGGGCGAAGCAAGTGGGTCGGATGGTTGGGCTCGACCTTCCCGTATCTCCCCTGGAGCACCACTACCTGCTGACCGAGACGATCACCGAAATTGCAGCGCTCCAGGCAGAACTGCCGATGGTCGTCGACCTCGAGGGCTACACCTACATGCGCCAGGACCAGAAGGGCATGCTGGTCGGCATTTACGAGACAAACCCGCAGCACTGGTCGATGGACGGCGCGCCATGGAATTATGGCGTCGAACTTCTTCAGGAGAATATCGATCGCATTTCCGGCGAACTGGAACTCGTCTTCCGACGCTATCCCGTGCTACAGACGGCTGGCATACGAAAATGGGTCAACGGCGCCTTCACCTTCTCGCCGGACGGCAATCCGCTGGTTGGGCCGATCGCCGGCAAGCCGGGCTACTGGCTCGCCTGCGGCGTCATGGCGGGCTTCCTGCAGGGCGGCGGCGTCGGCAAGGCTCTCGCGGAGTGGATGATCCGGAGTGAAACCACCGAGGACGTCTACGGCCTCGACATCGCCCGTTACGGCCTCCATACGTCCAATCGCGAATATATCCGACAGACGACCGGCGAATTCTACGCCCGCCGTTTCGTCATGACCTACCCGAACGAGCAGTTGCCCGCCGGTCGGCCCCTGAAAACGACGCCGACATACGATGCGATGACCGCGGCTGGTTGCCAATGGGGCAATTCCTGGGGACTCGAAGTTCCACTCTATTTCGGCCCGTCCGGGTTCAAGGAGAAGCCGACGCTCAGGCGTTCGAACGCCTTCGAGATTGTCGGCGCCGAGTGCCGCATGGTCCGTGAAGGCGTGGGCCTTCTCGATATCGCGTCGTTCTCACGCTACGAGGTGACGGGTTCCGAGGCCGGAAATTGGCTCGACTGGCTGATGGTCTCCCGTATGCCGAAAGCGGGCCGGGCGCGGCTCACGCCGATGTTGTCTGAGACGGGCAAGCTCAAGGGCGATCTCACGGTCATCAACTGGGGCGACGGCACGTACTGGATCGAAGGCTCCTACTATCTTCGCCAGTGGCACATGCGCTGGTTCGCCGACCATGCGCGCGAGGGCGCTAACATCCGCGACATTTCCGATGACGTGATCGGGTTTTCGCTCTCCGGCCCCAAGTCGCGAGCGTTGCTGGAGCGTATCACCTATCAGGACGTCTCGAACGCCGCCCTGCCTTTCATGGGGGCCGCTGTCCTCGACGTCGGCCTCGTGCGGGCGAAGGTGGCGCGCCTGTCGGTCACCGGCGAACTCGGTTACGAAATCAATTGTCGGGCGCTGGAACATTCGACGTTGCGGCGAATCCTGCTCGCCGCCGGTCAAGACCTCGGCGTCAAGGAATACGGCTACAACGCTCTGTTGGCTCTCCGTCTGGAGAAGAGTTTCGGCATCTGGTCTGCCGAGTTCACCCAGGCCTACACGCCGCGGATGACCGGCATGGACCGCTGGATCGCCTGGCACAAGGCCGAGTTCGTCGGCAAGAAGGCGGCGCTCGCCGAGCGCGAGGGCCCTGCCCCCTGGCGCACGCTGGTGACGCTCGAAATCGACGCGCTCGACGCCGACGCTTCGGGCTACGAACCGGTCTGGCGCAACGGCGAGAAGGTCGGCTTCGTGACCTCCGGCGGCTACGGCCACACGATCGGCAAAAGCCTGGCGATGGCGCTCGTCGCGCCTGAGGCGGCCGAGGTCGGAACCGGGCTCTCCGTCCATATCGTCGGCGCGGAGCGCAGTGCGAGAGTCATCGCTCCTTCGCCCTATGATCCTGCCGGCAGGGCGATGCGGGCGTGACGCCGGCCGAGCCGCTTGCGACGACCGAAGCCAGGGCCGGTCCGCCCGGCAACGTCAAGGCGACGCGCCAAGACTGGCTCGATCGCGCGCTGAGCGTGCTGGCGATCGAGGGCGTCGCGCGCGTCACGGTCCTGAACCTCAGCGAACGGCTCGGCGTTTCCCGCTCGAGCTTCTACTGGTATTTCAAGAATCGCGACGACTTGTTCGACGCCTTGCTGGCGCGATGGGAAGCGCTCAACACCCGCTCGATCGTCACGATGGCGCATGCGCCGGCAGCCTCGATCAATGAGGCGGTGTGCAACATCTTCCGCTGCTGGGTCAACCCGGAGATCTTCAGCCCGCGGCTCGATTTCGCGGTGCGCGAATGGGCCAGGCGATCGGCGAAGGTCCGAGAGGCGCTCGATCGATCCGACAGCGAGAGGACCTCCGCCGTCAAGCAGATGTTCGAGCGGTTCGGCTACGGCAGCAGGGACGCATCGGTGCGGGCCCGCGTGCTTTATTACACGCAGATCGGCTATTACGCCCTCGATATTCGCGAGCCGATGGAAGCGCGCCTAGCGCTGACGCCCCACTATCTCGCCGCCATTACCGGGGTCGCTCCGAGCAACGCGGACACCGAGTCGTTTTTCGCCTATGCCGCCTGTCACGCTGACAGCCTCGATTTCCCCCTGGTCGAAGGCGACCGATGAGCCAGCGCTATTCCGCCTGGACCCTGCTGCGCGAAGGTCTTCGCGGCGCCACGGGCTGGACGCCGGCCTGGCGCAAGGCAAGGCCCAAGCCGGCGTACGATTTTGTCGTCGTCGGCGGCGGCGGCCACGGGCTGGCGACGGCCTATTATCTCGCCAAGAACCACCGCCGGACCCGAGTGTGCGTCGTCGAAAAGGGTTGGCTCGGCGGCGGCAACACCGGACGCAACACCACGGTCGTGCGCTCGAACTACTTTTGGCCGGAATCGGTTGCGCTCTACGATCTCGCGCTGCGGCTCTACGAGGGATTGTCGCGCGAGCTCAACTTCAACGTGATGCTGAGCCAGCGCGGCATCCTCAACGTGTCGCACACGCCGGCGCAGCTCGAAATCGCCGCCCGCGTCGCCAACGCCATGCAGCTCAACGGCGTCGACGCCGAGCTCTGGGGACCCGACGAGATCCGCAAGCGGCTGCCGCTGATGACCCAGTCGCTCGAACTCGCGCTACCTGCCGAACGGCGGCGTCTGGCAGCCCCGCGGCGGCACCGCGCGCCACGACGCCGTCGCCTGGGGCTATGCGCGCGCCGCCGATGCGCTCGGCGTCGACATCGTCGAGAATTGCGAAGTGACCGGCTTTATCATGCAGAACGGCGCCTGCGTCGGCGTCGAGACGGCAGAGGGCGAAATCCGGGCCGAGGCGGTCGGCGTGGCGGTCGCCGGGCATTCCTCGCAGCTGATGGCGAAGGCCGGCGTCAAGCTGCCGATCCATTCCTACGCCCTGCAGGCGATGGTCAGCGAGCCGGTCAAGCCCTGCCTCGACATCGTGCTGCTGCACTTGGGGACCGGCATCTACGCCAGCCAGTCGGACAAGGGGGAGATCGTCTTCGGCGGCGGCCTCGACCGCATCCCCTCCTACGGTCAGCGCGGCAACCCGCCGGTGCAGGAGCTCGTCGTCTCCGGCCTCATCGACATGTTTCCCGCCTTCGGCCAATTGAAGCTGATGCGGCAATGGGCCGGCATCGTCGACGTCGTCCCGAACTCGTCGCCGATCATCGGTCCGGCGCCGACGGCCGGAATCTTTCTCAACTGCGGCTGGGGCACCGGCGGCTTCAAGGCGATCCCCGCCGGGGGGACGCTGCTGGCGCATCTGATGGCGACCGGCTCGCACCACCCGATCAGCCGCCCTTTCGACCTCGACCGCTTCGCCTCGGGGCGCCTAATCGACGAAGCGGCCGGCTCCGGCATTGCGCATTAGGGGCGATTGCGGACCGCACATTCGACGCCTGTTTCTCCCTGGCAACAGGAAGAAACAAAAGAGGAGCAGCCGATCCTGCTCAACTTTGCCGCAACAATATTTTTGTTTCCAATCGGTTGCGAAGACAGCCTAATGCGCCGCGTGAACAACCTGTCGGGAAGATAACAGGAGCCTAAATCGAGATAACAGGCGCCCTTGACGCGCCCCTGCCAACCGGGAAAGATGAATGTTTCACCGTAACATCTCAGCGCAACATACGGTAATATCAGTATGTTTTTCGAGCAGCGGCCGGCTTTGGAGCAAAGATGCGACCGGGTCAATTCCGCGGCTCGCGCCGGTAATGATAGCGATAGAGTTCCGTAACGAAGCCTAGTTTGCGATAGAGAGCGAGCGCTGCGGCGTTGTCGGCGGCCACCTGCAAACAGGCCCTGCAAGCGCCTTCTCGGCGCGCCCATTCCATCAGGCTTGCGACGGTTCGATACCCGAAGCCTTGCCGACGGAAGCCGGCGTCGGTTGCGACCAACTCCACGACAAGCAGGTCTTCGTGAATCGCCCCATAGGCGACCGATACGATCTGACCCTGGCAGCGGACCGCCGCGAACATCTTGGGCAGGACGATCGCGTCGATCATCGCCAGATAGACCCGATGTCCTGCATCCGAGATCGGCGTCAAGCGCAGTTTTGCCGAGAGCCACTCGGCGTCGGGAGCCGTTGCGATGGCGACGTCGCGAGCCTGTGCGAGCAAAGCATCGTCCAAATTCGCCATGAGCACGCAAAATTCGCCTTCAGCGAGAAACCCCGCCCGTTCGAGAGGCGGATCCATTCCGTCCGCCATGGAGGGCACGCGAAAGAGCGCCGGTTGATTGCGGGCGTGGTAGAGGCGCTGCGCCGCCTCGATGACAGACGTTGGATCGTGCGCGCGCGCCCGCAGCGGATTGACGGAATTGGTTCGCCGGGTCGGTCCGCCCGAGAATCGCAGCAGCCACTTATCGAGAACCACTTGTCTTGGCGATGGCCAGGCGTTCAGGCACGCTTCCTCGACACGCCAGGTCAAATCGCCTATGGCCCTGCTCATCGCTGCCGGCGCTCAGGTCCTCGGACCACGATCGATCCCCGGGCGCCTCTTTGTCAGGGAAAGACCGATTGTTCCAGAGACAATCCACCCAATTCCTTGAACGCCGACCCGGATCGCGGCACAGGGGTCCGGGCCGGACCAGCCATCGAGCTCGATTGCGCGGCGAGCCCCGCGCCGCCCGATCCTAGAAAGGAAGTCGCCATGTATATCGCCATGAATCGCTTCAAGGTCATGAAGGGCGCCGGGAGCGCATTCGAACACGTGTGGCTCTCGCGCGACACCCATCTCGACCGCGTTACCGGGTTCCTCGAGTTCCATCTCCTGCGCGGGCCCGAGCGCGACGATCACGTGCTCTATTCGTCGCACACGGTCTGGGCGAGCAAAGACGCCTTCACCGCCTGGACGCAGTCCGAACATTTTCGCATGGCCCATCGCGACGCCGGCGCCAACAAGCCGCTCTATCTCGGCCATCCCGAGTTCGAGGGCTTCGAGGTGCTTCAGACGATCAAGAACCCGAACGCGCGGGATCAGGCCGCCTGAATGGCGACTGTTCGCAATCGACGCGGTGGGATTGCGTTACCTTTGAATGACCTCGGGAGCTGATGGTAATCAGGGCGCGCATGGCCGAATATGGCGAATGGAATCGTAAGGGCGCAGTCCTCAGCGACAAGACGGCCCGAAAGGAATATGGGGTCACGCACGATTTCATCGTGACGGGCATCCAAGCCGGCAAGCTTGAATACCGAGAAGGAGCGGTATGGGGCAACCCCTACCTCCGAATTCTGCGAAGCCAGCTTGAACAGTATGTCGCTGAACAGCTTGGTTCAGAATACTTGTCGAGCAAAAAGGCCAAGACTGAATTGCGAGTTATCACCATGGAGATTTCTGTTCTGAGAGACAAACTGGCTGAACTCGAGACGCGAAAGGCCGAACTTGAACGCGAGATCAAGACGTAGGCCATGGGTGGGTTCGACACACGAGAGGACGCGCGATCATGAGGGCCATTCATCCGGGGCGGATTCTGCGACGCGAGCTCGAAAGCCGGGAAATGTCCGTCAACGCGCTGGCGCCGGCGTTGCGCACGCCCTCGGGGCGGATCGTCGACAATCCTCAACGGCAAGCGCGGCATTTCGCCGGAGACGGCGTTGCAATTCGCCCGACAGCGCGATGTTCTGGCTCAACTAGGCCAGCGTATCGCGGACGAGGCCAAGCCGGCGGCAGCATAGAACACGATCGACCTAGAAGGGCCGCGGACGTGCTCGTGCCGATCCAGACGTTTTGAGCTCCCGCGTCCCAAGAATTGCTAACGAGCTCCGCGACCACATTGGTCGGACGGTTTTGGTAGAGCTTTAGCCCCAGATGCTCAATGATGTTGTGGCTGAACCGCAAGACAAGAGGTGCGGCGGCGCGAAAGGCATCGGATTGGGCTGCGGTGTCCATATCGAGGGGAGCATAGCTGCGGTTCAACTTGTTGCGAGGGGGCACCGTGACGCGCCGTTTAAGGGTGAGCTCGTGGCGCAAGAGCTCCTCGCGCTCGTCTATGTCTGGTTCGCCGGAGGATCGCACGCTCGACCTGAAAGGGGCCAAGGCGTTGCTTGAGGAGCTTGGCGTCCGAGGTAGGTATTGGCGGATGGGAAAAGGAAAATTCCGAACAAGCGTGAGCATCTTGACTTCCCTGATTTTCCGCTGTAGCAATAAACATGTTGCGCGTGACGTTCGATCCCGCGAAGAACGCGCGCAACATCGCCGAACGGTCGCTGTCTTTCGAGCGCGTCGCGGACCTCGATTGGGAAACCGCCGTGGCGGTCGAGGACGATCGAAAGGATTACGGCGAGCGACGACTTCGGGTGATGGCGCTCCTGGGCCCGCGGCTGCATGTCGCCGTCATCACCTATCGAGGCGAGGCAATGCACGTGATCAGCTTCCGCAAGGCGAATTCGAGAGAGATCAAGCGTTATGCCGACGAAAAAAATCGACGCGGCCTCCCGGCCCGATAACGAAAACCCGGAGTGGACCCGCGAGGACTTCAAGCGGGCGCGGCCGGCCCTGACCGCGATCGGCGAGATTTTTGGCCCGGAAGCGTCGCAGGCCGTCGCTCAGCGACGCGGCCGTCCGCGAAAGGCGAGCCCGAAGATCAATCAGAACTCTGCGCCTCGACGCCGATGTCGTCGAGGCTTATCGGCGGCAAGGACGAGGCTGGCAGACGCGAATCAACGCCGTCCTGCGCGCCCACATGAATGATCGCGGCAAATAGGCCCACTTCCCGACTCCGCAATCGCGACGGAGGCGAACTTCCCTAAACGCGATTCCGGTCAGAGCACAACACTGACGGATCGGGTGACCCCGCCAGACGCCTGCTCACGCAGATCCTCCCTTGCCCGTTCTGCGGTTCGCGTGAGGAGACCGAGTTCTATTCTGTCGGCGAGCCGAAGGCGCGGCCAGAACCGGCGGAGGCGGTCGGCGATGAGGCCTGGGCCGAATATCTCCATTTCACAACACCAAGCCTAGAGGCAGCTCCTGCGCGGGCCAGAGCGCGACGATCACGTGCTCTATTCGTCGCATACGGCCTGGGCGAGCAAAGACGCCTTCACCGCCTGGACGCAGTCCGAACATTTTCGTATGGCCCATCGCGACGCCGGCGCCAACAAGCCGCTCTATCTCGGCCATCCCGAGTTCGAGGGCTTCGAGGTGCTTCAGACGATCAAGAATCCGAACGCGCGGGATCAGGCCGCCTGAATGGCGACTGGTTGTCTTCGCGATCGACGCGGTGGAATTGCTTGATATTTTGCGCGGAGCTGCGGGTCACGACGTTCAGCGGACCCGACGGGCCGGGTAGCTGTACGCCTCAATTGGGCGGGAGAGCCGACCTACAAAGGTTGCAAGCATCGCGAAGCGGTTGTCCTAGCCAAAGCATGTGCGGCCTCGTCAATACTCCTTCACAACGCCCATGCGCGGAGGCTTCACCGGGGCGGCCGCGCCGTAGATGACAGTCAGACCTGACCCGCCGCCCCAAGTCGAGAAACGGGGGTCGGGTGCGCTGGCCATCGCCGCTTTCGGAAGATTCCAGTTGTTCGCCGCCCAGACATCGCCTGCCGGGTCGATCGCCACGTCGGTGAGCAACTGGATGCTGCCGCTCCGAAACACATGAAGGACATCGCCGGTCTTCGTGCCGGCCGGATGGCCTTTCGTGTCGACCCCGGCCATCAACACCACGCCGTTATTCACCGGCCCAATGTTGCCGATCCAGACGTCGTCGTTGCCGTCGATGTTGAGGCCCCAGGGAATGTCGACCGCCCCGCCGCCGGTGAAGCCATCGGGCGCAGGCTGAACGCCGTCCGGTCGAATCATGCTGATGACGCCGGTGCTCTTTGGATAGGCGAATGCAGCGGCGCCCATGAGTTGAAACTGCAGCATGATGGAAGCGCCTTTCGGCACCTTCGGCACCGGAAAGTCGCGCGACACATTGCTTGCCACCCAAACGTTGGCCTTGGAGTCCATCGCCAGCGCGCGGACAACGAGCCCAGCAGGGAAGGTTTCGACCTTGCTGGGATCGTCAGCCGGGAACCGGACGACCGTATCGGACTGCGAGTTGCTGACCCAGACGCGATTCTGAGGATCGATCACGATGTCGAAGGGCGACTCGAGTCCCGCGACCTTGACGATCGTCCCGTCCTTGATGCGCCCGTGGGGGAAGAACAGCAGTTGATCGTCCGAACCGTCGGCGATCCAGACGTCGCCATTCTCGGCGACGCCGATCCCCATTAAGCCGTGAAGCTGCTCTTTGAAGGGGAAGTCCGCCTCGGTTGCGACCGGCTTGCCGTCGAAGTCCATAACCAAGATTTTGCCGTTGAAGCTGGTGATCCAGACCCTGTCCTTGGTCACCGCGGTTCCCCAGCCCACGCCATCGATTCCCATGCCCGTGAAGCCCGTGATGGGCGGAGAAAGCGGGGTTCCGTTGGTGGTCATCTTGAGAACGCCGCCCCCGATGCTCCGAAGAACGCCGGACTGCGAGCCGGGCATCCAGTTTTGCCCGCTCCACAGATTGCCGTCCGCGTCGAACATGAAGCGGCCGTTGGCGTACATCCCGCCGCCGGCGAAGGCGAGCGACAAGGCGAAGTCGTCTGGCGCAAACAACAGGTAGGGCGCGAAGGGCGCCGCGCGCCGCGAGCCATCTTTTGGCTGTGGGTAGGCTTCGTCGAACAACGCATAGAGCGCCTTCGGGTCGGCCCATGATTCTCGGGCGATATCCGCCATCGCTTCGATCGTCGTCTTCGGCGGCGCGCCGTCCGATGGGGTCGCGGCCTTGAGAAAGCGGGCGCGCCAATCGTCGTTCGCCACTGTCGCGAAGGCGGTGATGAGCGAGCCGAGCGTGTCCAGACTCGCGAGCGTCGTGTTCTGCGTGCTGTTAAGCGGATCGAGAATGACCTTGCCCCATCCGCCCGTGACAGAATCGACGAGGTTCGGCACATTCCCGGCGGCGATCTTCAATCCGAGCGGATTGCCGGAGATCGACTCGCTTTTGATGAAGCGGGCGTTGGTGAAAGCCGACGCGACAGTCATGAGTTCGTTGACCACGACCTTGGGCGGCGGGTCTTTCCCGAGCACCGCCAGGAGGTCCAGCCCCTTGTTGTCGCCGCCGGCCTTGTTGACGGCCGGCGCGCCGCCGCTGGCGACGAGATAGAGGCTCGACGCGCCGCTGAGCGTCGCGTCGACCGAGATTGCGAACCGGCCGTCGGCGTCGGCCTGAACTTGCGCCAGCCGCGCCGGCGCATCCGCGCTCGCCGCCCAGAGACTGACTGTCGAGCCCGCGACCGCGCCGCCGCCGATCTGCACTTGTCCTTCGATGCGGACCGCGGCGTCGGCTGCGCCGGATGCAAAACCCAGAGGCCCAAGGACCGCAAGGGTCAAGGCGCATCGCCCGACCCACTTTTGCATCCGCTCCATAACGCCTCCAATCTGCTTCACTGACGATTTTATCGTGCCCTCACGAGCCTTGCCCGAGCGTCGTTCTCATTGCGGCCGACCGGCTAGGGCCGGCGTTAGTCCTTGTCAATGTGCCTTTGACGCGTTTGCAGCCCGTACCGGAGCCGACGGGGAAGGGCAGAAAGGCTGGCATATCACCGGTTCGCCGAGGCCTCCTCGAACGACCATATTTGCGCAAAGCGGTCACTAGCGTTAGCCCAACTTGCGCAGTTGGAGGCCAGTTTTAGCAATTTTGCGTGAGGTGGACCGAGTCGGATCAAAAGGTTAGCGGGCGCACGAAGCCAGTTTGAGCGTGTAGTGACGACCTTGGGTATTTTCTTTCGCGGCGAACCTGGCTCTGATGGCGCATGTACCTGCGCCACACGATTCGCAAGAAGGATGGGAAGGTCCACCGTTATTGGTGTCTGGTGCGCAGCGTTCGCGTCGGGCGTCGCGTCATTCAGCAGACGGTGGCGCATCTTGGCGAGCTTGACGAGCACGGCCGGATTGAGGCGCGGGCGCTGGCGCGCCGGCTGATCGGCGCGCCGGAGCAAACGGCGCTGTTCGATGACGGCAGCGGCGATCTGACGGCGCCGGTGCGCTTGAAGGGCGTTCGCGTCGAACGCTCGCGTCGGTTTGGCGATGTGTATCTGGCGCTGGCGCTGTGGCGCGGCGTCGGTCTTGAGGCGGCGTGCGAGCGGCTGCTTCCGGCTGGCAAGGAGCGTATCTCGTGGGCGAAGATGGCGGCCGTGCTGGTTGCGGCGCGATTTTGCGAGCCGTCGAGCGAGCTGCACATTGCCGAGGATTGGTATCGCCGGACGGCGCTTTGCGATCTGCTCCAACTCGGCGATGAGGAGGTCAACAAGGATCGGCTCTACCGCGCGCTCGATCATCTTCTCGCAGGCAAGGCGGCGCTCGAAGCGCACTTGTCGCAGCGCTGCGGCGAGCTGTTTGCGGTTGCCAACGAGGTGCTGCTCTACGACGTCACGAGCACGTATTTCGAAGGCTTGGCGGAAGCCAACCCGCAGGCGCAGCGCGGCTATTCACGCGATCATCGCCCCGACTGCAAGCAGGTGTGCATCGCTCTGGTGGTGACGTTTGACGGCTTTCCTCTGGGCTACGAAGTCTTCGCCGGCAACACCCACGACTCGCGAACCTTGCAGACGATCGTGGCCGCCATGGAGGCCCGGCATGGCGCGCTTGGACGGGTCTGGATCGCCGACCGCGGCATGGCCAGCGCCGAGAATCTGGCCTGGCTGCGCTCGACCGGCCGGCGCTACATCATCGGCGCGCCGAAGTCGGAGTTGAAGAAGTTCGCCTTTGCGCTCGCCGCTTCGGACGGCTGGCGCACGGTTCAAGAAGGCGTCGAGGTCAAGCTCGCCCGCCATCCCGAGACAGACGAGACCGTGATCCTGTGTCGCTCGGCCGACCGGCGCGTCAAAGAGCAGGCCATGCACGACAAGTTCAGTCGGCGGATCGAAACGGCGCTCGAACGCTTGGCCGTTCGCATTGCAGGCTCAAAGAAACGGCTCGATCCGGCGAAAGTGAACCGCCAGATCGGCCGCATCCTGCAGCAGAACCAGCGGGCCGCTGCCCGCTTCTCGATCGCGCTGGAGCCGGACGGCTGCCCGGCGGGTTTGCGCCTCACCGTCAGCTGCAACGCCTCATTCGACGACTGGGCCGCGCTCTCGGAAGGCGCCTATCTTCTGCGCTCGAACATCGACGATTGGACCGATCAGCAGCTCTGGAAGGCTTATATCCAGCTCACCCAGGCCGAGGCCGCGTTTCGCATCCAGAAAGACCAGCTCAACCTCCGTCCGATCTGGCATCAGCACGAGGACCGCGTCCAGGCTCATATCCTCGTCTGCTTTCTTGCCTTCGTGCTGTGGAAGAGCCTCGAGATGTGGCAGCAGCGCGCCGGCCTTGGAAATTCGCCGCGTACGATCCTCGAAGAGCTGGCGCGCATCCAGTCGCATGACGTGGTCTTGCCGACCGCCGCCCATGGTCAGATCCGCCTGCGCTGCGTCACTCAACCCGACGCCGCACAAGCCGCTCTCCTCGACCGCCTCGGCCTCGTCTTGCCAAAACGCATGCGGCTCACCGAACACGAGGCGCCACAGCTCGCCGCTACCGCCTAAACACGCCAACTCAACAGAAATGTAGTGACGACTTTTGTAACCGGGGCAAATTCCCGGGCAAAAGCCAGAGTAGCCCCGTTTAAACCAGTCCGGCGTACCCGCAACTGATTGTTTTTGCTTGACTTCGCAGTCGCAGCAAAACCTCTTGTGCAAGTGCGTGCCCGGGAATTTGCCCCGGTTACCGACTTTGCGTCTAAGGCATTGATTTGCCTGCATCAGACCATCGATTCTGCGCAAGTTGGGTTAGCACGCCAATTGGGTTTTGACCGCCACAGGCCTGCCCATGCAGATCTTCCCTTGCCGTTCCGCGGTCGCGTGACGAGACGGAGGCCTGAACCGGCCGAGGCGGTCGGCAAAGAGGCTTGCGCCACGTTTCTCTATTTCAACGGCCAACTCGAAGGGCGGCTCCTGCGCGGGGCCCTAGCGCGACGATCACGTGCTCTATTCGTCGCACACGGTGTGGGCGAGCAGAGACGCCCTTCACCGCCTGGACACAGTTTCGAACATTTTCGCATGGCCCATCGCGACGCCGGCGCCAACAAGCCGCTCTATCTCGGCCATCCCGAGTTGGAGGGCTTCGAGGTCCTCCAGACGATCAAGAATCCGAACACGCGGGATCAGGCTGCCTGAATCGCGACCGGTCACGCTGGCGACCGAGGCGCAAGGATTGCACTGCGTATACGGAGAGGTAGTCGTCGCGCAATTCCGTAGTGCCGAACGAACATTCGTCAAGCGTCGCTTGACAGATGACACTTCAGATCGTATCCTGACGGCAGGATGAAGATCCGGAGCATAAGGCACAAAGGCCTGCGGCGATTGATGGAGGCGGACGAACGTTCCGGGCTTCCGGCAGCCAGCATCGATAAGATCCGGGCCATCCTGTCTTTTCTGCAAGACATGGCGGTAGCGGACGAGTTGCGCGCCATGCCGAGCTGGAAGGCGCACCAATTGACCGGCGACCGAAAAGGGAAGTGGGCGCTGCATGTGACCAAGAACTGGCGCATCACATTCCAGATTGACCGCGAGGAGATCGAAGTCATCGACCTGGACTACGAAGACTATCACTAGGAGCAAACGAATGGCCGACGCAGGTTACCGCATGAAAAACCCGGTCCATCCGGGGCGATTTATCCGGCGCGAGATCATCGAGCCGCTCGAGCTATCCGTAACCTCCGCCGCCAGGGTCCTTGACGTGTCGCGGCAAAGCCTTTCGACCCTCTTGAACGAGGGCTCGGATCTCTCCTCCGACATGGCCCTGCGGATCGAAAAAGCGTTCGGCGTGTCGATGGATACGTTGATGCGCATGCAAAACAGTTTTGACATCGCTGAGGCCCGCAGCCGCGAGGGCGAAATCAAGGTCGACCGCTACGTCCCGAAGGCGAAGGATTCGGCTGAGCCAAAACTGGCTTGAACAGGGAGGTTTCTGGGCTGATGGCCGACCCAGGCAGCGCGACGCGGGGCGCCCTGCTCCGGGAGGGTGGCGGCGGGGATCCGCTGACAGTGCGCTTTACTTGCGACCGCGCTTTGCCGGCGCAGTTTGATGCACTTTCACCTCGACGCGCGGTCGTCCCGAAATTGATTTTGGCGGACTTCGACTGTCTTTAATGCTAGCCTGGTAAGTGCCCGAGGGACGCTATGGGCGATACCCGCAAGCTCGCGGCGATCCTGTTCGCGGTCCAACAGAAACCGGCAAACTCCATGACACGGACGCTCGATGCCCATTTGGCCGACTTGAAGCTGCAAATCGACGGCCTGGTGCCACCGGACAAACTGTTCCACCGTCGCGTGCTGTTCGACGGGCTCTACGCATCGTTTCCCAAAGACCCCGAGGCAAAGGTGCAGATCTATACCGCGGAGATCGTGCCCAAGGGCTGGACCAACTTTCATTGCCACAACGGCGCCACGTTCTTCATCGCGCTGCAGGGCATCTTCGAAGCCCATTTCGAGGACGGCATCCTTGTTCGCGCCAAAGCCGGCGACGTCTATTCAGAGCCGATCGGCAAAATGCATCGCGGCCACAACCCGCACGACACGATTCCTTATCTGTGCGTGGCGTTTTGCGTCACCGCGCCGGACCGTGACCACGTGACCAACGTCGTTCAGGCTTTTTGAGCTCGCGTCCTGGAGATGGCCGGCGCCTGCGACAGGCCGAGGATCGGCGCCCTGCTTCGCGGAGAGCGTTCAAGCGAAGCGAGGCCCGGCCACGATGGTCAGAACAATATCCGGAAATTTCCCCGATTACTCGCGGCGGCGTCACTGACCGACGAAGGAATCCTCGGTCGCCCCGAGCGGCTTCCAGGCGTCCGAGCCGGACTGGAAGGTCACGCGTCCGAGCGCGCAGGCGATCAGCACAATCGCCAGCGCCGCGGCGATGAAAATCGTCCGGGACGAAAGCTCCTTCCTTCCGGAAAATGGAGCGCCGCGGACGCTTGAAAGCGTTTCGATATCGCGCATGTCCAACCCTCCTCGCCTGACGCTGCCGATTGTCGACAACCGGCGATCGACTTTGGCGTCGTACCCGCAAACGCGACGGCTGGCTGTGACGCGCCTCACATCATTATTTCGTAGGCGGACCGGTCTTTACAGGAGCCCGCGCGAGAATCGCCGCTGCAAAGCGGCGATCGCGGCCCATCGCTTGGAAAGCAAGGGCTCCGGGCCCGCTTGAGTTCATGCTCGTGTATTCACGGTCGCGTCAGACGATACTTGCGAAAGCTCGGCTCTTGGATGTCCGGCCCAAGGCCGGCCAAGACGCGCCTCCAGGCCGGTTCGATGTTCCCGCCGTCATGCACGGGCTTGGTCCGTGCATGCAGGGTTGCGTCAGACGACACTTGCGAAAGCTCGGCTCCTGGATGCCCGGCTCAAGGCCGGGCAAGACAGGCCTCCAGCCCGGTTCAATGTTCCCGCCGTCATGCACGGGCTTGGTCCGTGATGCAGGGTTGCGTCAGACGACACTTGCGAAAGCTCGGCTCCTGGATGCCCGGCTCAAGGCCGGACTAGACGCGCCTCCAGGCCGGTTCGATGTTCCCGCTGTCATGCACGGGCTTGGTCCGTGCATGCAGGGTCGCGTCAGACGGCACTTGCGAAAGCTCGGCTCCTGGATGCCCGGCTCAAGGCCGGGCAAGACGCGGCTCCGGGCCTGTTCGATGCTGCCGCCGTCATGCACGGGCTTGACCTGGCTTGACCCGTGCGTCCAGGGTTGCGTCAGAAGACACTTGCGCAACCTCGGCTCGTGGATGGCCGGGTCAAGGCCGGGCAAGACGCGCCTCGATGACAATTCTATGCTCTCACGGTCATGCACGGGCGGGACCCGTGCCTCCAGGGTTGCGTCAGACGACGCTCGCGAAAGCTCGGCTCCTGGATGCCCGGCTCAAGGCCGGGCAAGACGCGCCTCCCGGCCTGCGCCGTCCGCCGAAAAGAACCCTTTTTCGATTCATGCTTTGCGCGTTCCCGCATAGTTGGTTCGCTACCGGACGGGGAATCGGCCGCCAATTCCATCGAAGCGCATAATCCTCTAGAGCCACCCCATGCAGATCTTCCCCTGCCCGTTCTGCGGGCCGCGCGATGAGACCGAGTTCCATTATGTCGGCGAGCCGAAGGCGCGGCCGGAACCGGCGGAGGCGGTCGGCGACGAGGCGTGGGCCGCGTATCTCTATTTCAACGAGAACCCCAAGGGCGAAAGCCGCGAGATCTGGCTGCACACGACCTGCATGGAATTTTTCGTCATGACCCGCGACACGGCAACGAACGCCGTCCTCGGCAGCGAGGCTTTCGCGAGGCCGGGGTTATGAGCGGCTTTCGGGTTCCCACGGGCGGCGCGGTCGATCGCGGCCGGCCGCTCGCGTTCACTTTCGACGGCAAGCCTTTTCTCGGCTTTCAGGGCGACAGCATCGCCTCCGCGCTTCTCGCCAATGGCGTCCGGGTCGTCGGCCGCAGCTTCAAGTATCACCGGCCGCGCGGCGTCTGGGGCGCCTGGACGGAGGAGCCGAACGCCATCGTCGACGTGACCCGGTCAGGGCGGACGACGCCGAACCTTCGCGCCACCGTCGAAACGCTCGAGAATGATCTTCAAGCGCGTTCGGTCAACGCCGCGCCGACGGCGGCCGAGGACCGCGCCGCGCTGATCGACAGATTCTCGGCCTTCATGCCGGCCGGCTTCTACTACAAGACGTTTCTTTGGCCGCGCTGGGAAACCTTCGAGCCGGCGATCCGCGCCATGGCCGGCCTTGGCCGGGTCGACCCGGACAACCGCCCGCTGGCCGACAATCCGCACTTCAATGCGAGCTGCGACGTGCTCGTGGTCGGCGCCGGGCCGGCGGGCCTCGCTGCGGCGAAGGCGGCGGCGCAGAACGGCCGCCGCGTGTTCCTCATCGACGACCACGCCGAAATCGGCGGGCAGCTCGTCCATCGCGGCGGCAGGGTCGAGGGCGGGGACTGGCGGGACTGGGCCGCGAGCGCGGTCAGCGCGGTCGCGGCGCACGGCGGACGCGTGATGACGTCGACAACCGCGTTCGGCGTCTACGACCACAATCTCGTCTCAGCCTGGGAGCGGCGGGCGCCCCTGCCCGACACGCTTTGGCGCATCCGGCCGAAAGCAGTCGTCGTCGCCGCGGGCGCAATCGAGCGTCCGCTGGTCCTTCCCGACAACGACCGGCCGGGTGTCATGTCGGCGGACGCGGCGCTCGTCTATCTCCGGCGCTTCGGCGTCGTCGTCGGCAGGCGCATCGCCATCGCGACCAACAACGACAGCGCCTATCCGGTCGCCGAGGCGCTAAGCGAGGCAGGGGCCGAGGTCGAGATCTTCGATGGCCGGGCGGAAACGCCGGCGACGGCGCTCAAAGTTGGTCGCGGCGCGGAGATCGAGAGCGTCGCTGGCGCTGCAGGCGTCGAGGCCGTCCGGGTGGCCGGCCAGAGCCACGCCGTCGATGCGCTGCTCCTGTCCGGCGGGTGGTCGCCGACGGTGCATCTCTACGCTCAGGCGCGCGGCAAGCTGCGCTACGACGGGGTTCTCGCCGCGCTCGTTCCGGCAAGCGAGGTCGAAGGCGTCGCCGCGGCCGGCGGGGCGAATGGCGCCTTCACGCTCGACGAGGCCCTGCGGCAGGGTCACGCCGCCGGCGGCGGCCGCGGGACGGCGCCCAATGCCGCGGCCGGCCAGTACCGCGTCACGGCGGCGTGGCCGAGAGCCGATGCCCCGGGCCGCCGGTGGATCGATTTCCAGAACGACGTGACCCTCAAGGACGTCGCTCTGGCGGCGCGCGAGGGCTATGTCTCGGTCGAGCATCTCAAGCGCTATACGACGCTCGGCATGGCGACCGACCAGGGCAAGACTTCGAACGTCAACGGCCTCGCCGCCATGGCCGCGCTGACCGGGCGCTCGATCGACGAAACGGGGACGACAACCTATCGGCCGCCCTTCGTCCCCGTGCCGATGGGGGTCGTCGCGGGACGCCGCCGCGGCGCGCTGATCAATCCGCTAAAGCGCCTTCCGCTCGAACCCGAGCACCGGGGCGACGGCGCGCAGATGCGCGAATACGGCGGCTGGCTGAGGCCCGCCTGGTACGGACCGGAGGACCCCGACCGGGCGATCCAGCGCGAAGCGGCGGGCGCTCGCGATACGGTGGCGCTCTTCGACGGCTCGTCGCTCGGCAAGATCGAGGTCATCGGCCCGGACGCCGCGAGGCTGGCCGACTTCCACAGCTACAATCGCCTGTCGAACCTGAAGCCGGGCAAGATCCGCTACGGCTTCCTCCTGACCGAGAGCGGGATCGTCTACGACGACGGCGTCACGCTTCGCCTGGCGGAAGACCGGTTTCTGGTTTCCTGCTCCTCGGGCCACACCGATGCGGTCGTGACCCGGCTCGAGCTTTGGCGGCAGGACCGGTTCGATCCGCGTCGCGTCGTCGTTCACGATACGACGGCGCACTGGGCGACCCTGACGCTGACCGGCCCACGCGCCCGCGATCTTGCCGCGGCGCTCGATCTCGGAACGCCGCTCGATGACGAGAGCCTGCCGCATATGGCCTTCGCCAGCGGTTCGTTCGATGGCGCGCCGATGCGGATCGCGCGGGTCAGCTTCACCGGCGACCGCTCCTACGAGCTTTCCGTCCCCGCTGGCCGGGCGAGCGCGCTCAGGGCGCGTATTGTCGAGCGGCTCCCATCGTTCGGCGGCGGCCTCATCGGACTCGAGGCGCTGATGATCCTGCGCGCCGAGAAAGGCTATATCGTCATCGGCAAGGATACCGACGGCGCCACCATGCCGCAGGATCTCGGCATCACCGGTCCGCGCGATTTGCGAAAGGACGAATATATCGGCAAGCGCTCGCTTTTCCTGCCTGTCGCCAACGACAAGGGCCGCAGGCAGTTTGTCGGTCTGAGCGTCGCGCAAGGCGAAAGGCCGCTGCCAACCGGGGCGCATGTCGTCGCCGGCGCCGGCAAGTCCCGGCGGTCGCTGGGCTACGTGACCTCGAGCTATATGAGCCCGAGCCTCGGCCGTCCGATTGCGCTCGGGCTCATCGAGAACGGGCTGTCGCGCCTGGGCGAGACGGTTAGCGTCTATCATCTCGGGGCGGAGCGGCGCGCCGCGATCGCTCCGATTGCCGCGCTCGACCCGGAGGGAAAACGGCTCCATGCGTGAGATGAACTGGCCGCCGGCGCGGCGGGCGGAAGGGACGCTGATCGACAGGCCGCGGCTCGAGGCGCGCGCCGTTTCCGGATTGGGCTCGACGCTGGTCTCGGGCGATCCCGAGCGGGCAGTCGAGACGCTGTCGCCGGGCGCGCCGATGCTCGGTCTCCATGCGCTCGCGCCCGACGGGCCCTATGCCTTGCGCATCGCCCGCGACCGGGCGCTCCTGGTGACGCCGGCCCCGATCGGCGCGGCGGACGGATGGCGGGACGGCTGGTGCGCGACGACCGTGGATGGGGGCTGGACGACGGTCGATGTTCTCGGACCCGATGCATCGCTGGCGCTGATGCAGGGAACGGCGGCCGACCTCGCCGGCGGCTCGCCATCGGCCGCGCTCCGCTTCGCCGGACTGCGCTGCCTGCTGGCGCAAAGAGACGCGGGCTTCCGGCTGCATGTCGAGGCGCCGTGGCTCGAAGCGCTGCTCATCTGGCTCGACGGGGTGTGAGGACGGAACGATTGTCCGCAGCCAATTCCTTCGAAGCGCATATTGCTCTAGCCGCGCGCGTCGGCCAAGTTGGAGGCGATCTCCTTCCCCCTCGCGGGGGAAGGTGTCGTTGCCAAGCAACGACGGATGAGGGAAATCGCGCGGAGCGCGATGGCTTCGAGGCCAGACGCGGGCGATCAGGACCTCGGGCGCGGCGCGGAGGGAACTATAATGGTTCAAGGTGGCGAAGAGCCCGTCGGCGTCGATCTGCCGAAATCGCTCAAGGCTTCTCGCCAAGGCGCGATCGCGCATCTCAGGCTGGCGAGGTCGGAGAAGCGCAACGCGCTCGACGACGTGACCGTGCTGGGGCTCGAGACCTTCTTCGTCCAGCTGCCCAAGGACGTCCGCGCCGTCGTGTTGACCGGCGAAGGGGCGCATTTCTCCGCCGGCCTCGACTTGTCGGAAGTCGCCGATCAGCGCGATCCGCTGGACGGCGTTCTTCATTCGCGCATGTGGCATCGGGCGTTCGAGGCGATCCAGTTCGGCCGCGTTCCGGTCATCGTCGCGATGCACGGCGCGGTGGTCGGCGGCGGACTCGAGCTCGCTGCGGCGACCCATATCCGCGTCGCGGAGCGCTCGACCTATTACGGTCTGCCGGAGGGGCAGCGCGGCATCTTCCTCGGCGGCGGCGGTTCGGTCAGGATCGCCCGCCTCATCGGCGTGGCGCGCGTCCAAGACATGATGCTGACCGGGCGGACGCTCAGCGCCGAGGACGGCCATCAGGCGGGCGTCACGCAATATCTGGTCGAGGACGGCAAGGGGCTCGAAAAGGCGATGGAGCTTGCCGGCAAGGCGGCCGCCAATACGCTGACGACGAATTTCGCGGTGCTGCACGCGCTGCCGCGCATCTTCGAGAGCGATCCGTCGAGCGGCCTTCTGACTGAGTCGCTGATGGCGGCGATTGCCGAGCTCGGCCCCGAGGCCAAGGAGCGGCTGAAGGACTTTCTCGAAAAGCGCGCGGCCAAGGTGGCGCGGCAGAGCTGAGACGCCGCGACAGCTGAGGCGGCCAGCAACTCAACTTCACGATCACTGTCTGTCTGGCGCGTGCAAAGGCTCATTTGAGCAGGCTTCTGGAGGCGGAGGAGGCGATGGTCAGGCTCAAGCTCACTTTTGGTCCGCCGGACGTGACGGTCGAGCGCCGGCCCGACGGGACGATGCTCGTTCGCTCGCCGCATCCTCTCGGCCCCTATCCGGCTGCGATCACCGACTGGCTCGATCATTGGGCCAAGGTCGCGCCGGATCGGGTATTTCTCGGGGAGCGGCGGGGCGAGGCCTGGCGAACGGTCACCTACGCGGCGGCGCGCGAAACGGCCCGGCGCGTCGCGAAAGGGCTGATCGATCGCGGTCTTACGGTCGAGCGGCCGGTCGCCATCCTCTCTGGCAACGGCGTCGATCATGCGCTGGTCGGCCTCGGCGCGATGATCGCCGGCGTTCCCTATGCGCCCGTGTCGCCGCCCTATTCGCTGGTCGCCAAGGATTTCGCCAAGCTGAAGGCGATCCTCTCCATCCTGACGCCGGGCCTCGTGTTCGTCGCCGACGGCGCGCCCTTCGCCAGGGCGATCGAAGCGGCCGTGCCGGAGGATGTCGAAGTCGTTGCGGGCGCGAACCGGCCGTCGTCGCGCCCCTCGACAACGCTCGAAGCGTTTCTCGCCAAGCCGGCCGGTCCTGAAGTCGACGCCGCCCAGGCGAAAGTAGGGCCCGATACGATCGCCAAACTCCTCTTCACCTCCGGCTCGACCGGCGCGCCCAAAGGCGTCATCAACACCCACCGGATGATGGCCGCGAACCAGGCGATGCTGAAAGGTCTCAATCCGAGCTACGGGGCCGAGCCGCCGACGCTGATCGACTGGCTGCCGTGGAGCCACACCTTCGGCGGCAACAACAATTTCAATCTCGTGCTGGCGAACGGCGGCTCGTACTACATCGACGACGGCAAGCCGCTGCCCGGCGCGATCGAGGAGACGGTGCAGAACCTGCGGGAGATTTCGCCGACCGTCTATTACAACGTGCCGAAAGGCTTCGAGATGCTGCTGCCCTACTTGCAGGCGGACGAGCGGCTGCGTTCGAGCCTGTTCGCCCGGCTGCAATCCTTCGTCTACGCCGGCGCGGCTCTGCCGCCGCATGTGCGCGAGGAACTGGAACGGCTCGGGCGCGAGACGATCGGCGAAGCGGTTCCGATCCTGACGTCGCTCGGCTCGACGGAGACCGGTCCCTCCGCGATCAGCGTGACGGAGCTCGCCTGCGACCCCGGCGTCGTCGGCATTCCCAATCCGGGCGTCGAGGTCAAGCTCGTGCCGAACGGCGACAAGCTCGAAGCGCGGCTGAAAAGCCCGAGCATCACCCCGGGCTACTGGCGCCAGCCCGAATTGACCAAGGCGGCGTTCGACGAGGAGGGCTATTACAAGCTCGGTGACGCGCTGCGCTTCTTCGACGAGAGCGATCCCGAACGCGGCTTCGTCTTCGACGGCCGGGTGGCGGAGGACTTCAAGCTGGCGACCGGCACCTGGGTCAGCGTCGGGCCCTTGAGGCTCAAGTTCGTCGCTCATTGCGCGCCCTATGTTACCGATGTGGTGGTCGCCGGACATGACCGCGACGACGCGGCGGCGCTCGTCGTGCCCAATCTCGCGACCTGCCGGGACCTCGCCGGGACCGATGCGAGCGTATCCGCCGCCGAGGTGCTCGCCTGCGAGCGCGTGCGAGAAAAATTCGCCGGCTTGCTCGCTGCGTTCAACAGGGCGGCGGGCGGCAGCTCGGGCCGCTTCGCCCGCATGCTGCTGATGGACGATCCGCCCTCGCTCGACACCGGCGAACTGACCGACAAAGGCTCGATCAACCAGCGCGCCGTGCTGGCGCACCGCTCGAAAATGGTTGAAGAGCTCTATGCCGAAACGCATTCGCCACGCGTCATCTCGCCCCGCGCCGGCTGACAGGATCCAACGCCCATGAACGTCAACGAACTCGTCGCGATCGACGTGCACACCCACGCCGAGGTCTCCTGCCGTCAGCCGGCCGACGCCTTCTGGCAGCCCTACGAGGAGGCAGCGAACAAATACTTCAAGGTCGGCAAACGCCCGACTATCGCCGAGACGATCGCCTATTATCGCGAACGCAAGATCGGCCTCGTCATGTTCACCGTCGACAGCGAGTTCGAGATCGGCGCCCGCCGCATCCCGAACGAGGAGGTAGCGGAGGCCGCCGCCGCCAATTCAGACATGATGATGGCCTTCGCCTCGATCGATCCGCACAAGGGCAAGATGGGAGTCAGGGAAGCGCACGCCCTCATCGAGGCCGGGATCATCAAGGGCTTCAAGTTCCATCCGACGGTGCAGGGCTTCTTCCCCAACGACCGCATGGCCTACGAGCTGTATGAGCTGATCGCCGAGCACAAGCTGCCGGCGATCTTCCACAGCGGCCATTCCGGCATCGGTACCGGCATGCCGGGCGGCGGCGGCATGCGGCTCAAATACTCGAACCCGATCCATCTCGACGACGTGGCGGTCGACTTCCCCGACATGACGATCATCATCGCCCATCCGTCCTGGCCGTGGCAGGACGAGGCGTTGTCGGTCTGCCTGCACAAGCCGAACGTCTATATCGACCTCTCCGGCTGGAGCCCGAAGTATTTTCCGCCGCAGCTCGTCCAGTACGCCAACGGCCAGCTCAAGACGAAGATGCTGTTCGGCTCTGACTTCCCGCTCATCCAGCCGGATCGATGGATCAAGGATTTCAGGGAGGCGGGCTTCAAACCGGAGGTGCACAACCTCATTCTGAAGGAGAACGCGATCCGGGCGCTGAAAATCGGCACGGCAGCTTAATTCGCTCTCGCCGATGCAGCCTTTCTCGTGGAGGGCAGGGAGACACGGAACCGTCGTCGCCGCCGGCAAGCGCCTGGAGGCGGTCGCCTACGGCCCACCGCCGGGCTCGGCCCCGACGATCGTCATGCTGCACGAGGGCCTCGGCTGCGTTGCTCTCTGGCGGGACTTTCCAGCGAAACTGGCCGAAGCGACCGGCTGGGGCGTCTTCGCCTATTCGCGAGCGGGCTATGGCGCGTCCGATCCGGTCGATCTGCCGCGACCGCTCGACTACATGACGCTGGAGGCGCGATCGAGCCTGCCGCAGATTCTCGACGCACTTGGATTCGAGCGCGGCATTTTGCTTGGCCACAGCGACGGCGCTTCCATAGCGACGATCTACGCGGGCGAGCACCCCGACGACCGCCTTGAGGGCCTCGTCCTGATGGCGCCGCACCTCTTCGCCGAGGCGCCCGGCCTCGCCTCGATCGCCGAGGCGAAGCGGGCTTATGAGACCGGCGACCTGCGCGAGCGGCTTGCGAAGTATCACACGCATGTCGACAGCGCCTTCTTGGGCTGGAACGGCGCCTGGCTCGACCCCGGCTTCAAGGCCTGGAACATCGAGCAATTCGTCGATCGCTGGCGTGCGCCCTCGCTCCTCATTCAGGGCGCCGACGACCAGTACGGCACGCTGGCGCAAATCCGCGTCATCGGACGGCGATCGCCGGCGCCGGTCCAAAGCCTGATACTCGACGACTGCCGTCATTCGCCGCATCTTGAACGGCGACAGGCGACGCTCGTCGCCATCATCCGATTCTGCCAGCACGTCTCCGTGGGGGCGTCACGACCATGATCGCCGCTCGCATTCACGGTCACGGCGGCAACGAGGTTTTGCGCCTGGACGAGCTGCCGCTACCCAAACGCAAACCCGGCGAGGTCAGGATCCGCATGGTCGCGGGCGGACTCAATCGGGTGGATCTCTACATGCGCAATAGCGGCGCGGGCGTGACCCACCAACTGCCGATCATCCTCGGTCTCGACGGCGCGGGCGTGGTCGAGAAGACGGATGCCGGCTCGGCGTTTCGCGAGGGCGATCCGGTCGTTCTCTATCCGGTGCAGCCTTGTGAGACCTGCGAGTTCTGCCGCAAGGGAGAGGACGTGCTGTGCACGAAGGCGCAGATCTTTGGCGAGCAGGTCAACGGAACGTTCGCCGGCTTCGTCTGCGCTCCGGAGCGGAGCGTCTTTCGCAAGCCCGACGCGCTCGATTTTCTTCAGGGCGCCTCGCTCAGCGTCGCCTGGCTGACCGCGTGGCGGATGATCCAGACGAAAGCGCGCCTCGAGGCCGGCGAGACGGTTCTCATCTTCGGCATCGGCGGCTCGGTTTCGCTCGCGGCGGCGCAGATCGCCAGCGCCATGGGCGCACGGACGATCGTGACGTCGCGCGACGCCGGGAAGCTCGAGCGCGCCCGGAAGTTCGGGGCCGCCGAGACCATTCACGACGACGGCGGCAATGTCGTCGACCGGGTCATGGAGATTACGGGCAAGCGCGGCGTGGATCTGGTGATCGAGAACGTCGGCAAGGCGGTCTGGCCGGCGGCGATGCGCTCGCTGGTGCGCGGCGGCCGCATCGTCACCTGCGGCGCGACGACGGGCGACGATCCCTCGGCGGACCTGCGTCGCCTGTTCATCCGCCAGTTGCAAATCTTCGGCTCGACCCTCGGCAACCGCTCCGAATTCGCCGCGATGCTCGACTTCATCGCCGATAAGGGCATGAGCCCGCATATCGACAGCGTCTTTCCCCTGCGCGACATCCACGCCGCCCTCGACCGGCTGGATTCGGGACGTCAGTTCGGGAAGATTGGCCTCATGATCGAAGACGGTCGTTAGAGACCGCACTTTGAGCAACACCGGACCCGGCCTGATCCTCGCCGGTTGCCGCCATCTCCGCAGTCCGGGCAAGTCGCAAGCGGACGTTCGACGCGATCCTGCCCGGACTTCGCGGGAGGCCCGATACGGCGCTCCATAAGTATGTTCACTCAGGCGGTGGCCGCCGGCTTGAACGTCAACGCCAGACCGTTCATGCAGTAGCGAAGCCCGGTCGACTTCGGCCCGTCGTCGAAGACGTGCCCGAGATGACTGTCGCAGCGGCGGCACGACACCGCGGTGCGAGTCATCCCGAAGGAATGGTCCGTTTTGGTCGTGACCGCGTTGTCCAGCGGCGCCCAGAAGCTCGGCCAGCCGGTCCCGCTGTCGAATTTGGTCGCCGAGGAGAAGAGGTCGAGCCCGCATCCCGCGCAGGCGAAGGTCCCGCGCCGCTTTTCGTGCAGGAGCGGGCTGGTGAACGGCGGCTCGGTCCCGTCCTGGCGGAGGATGGCGTATTGTTGCGCCGTCAGCAGCTTGCGCCATTCGGCGTCACTGCGGACGACATGATCCTCCTCCGCGGACCGGGCGGCCGGAATTTGCAGGAGATTTGCGCTCCCGATTACGGCAAGGCCGCGAATTGCGGCGCTCAGAGCCGCTCGACGCGTCAACATGCGCGGCCTCCTTATGAACGCGCTCCGACCAGCACCGGGTCGGGCCGATAGAGCGCGGGGAACAACCGTTTCAGGTTTTCGAGCTTCGGCAGATCGTTATAGACGATGTACGGATACGTTGGATTTCGCGCCAAGAAGTCCTGGTGATAGGCCTCGGCGCGGTAGAAGGTCTTGCCCGGTTCGATGCTGGTGACGATCGGCGCGCTGAAGGCATGAGCCTGATCGAGCTGGGCGATATAGGCCTTCGCCACGCGGCCCTGCTCGTCGTTCTGAGGGAAGATGGCGGAGCGGTACTGCGTGCCTTCGTCTGGGCCCTGCCGATCGAGCTCCGTCGGATCGTGCGCGACCGAGAAGAAGACCTGCAAGATCCGGCCGTAGGTGATCTTGTGCGGATCGTAGACGACGCGCACCGACTCGGCGTGGCCCGTATTGCCGCGGCTCGTCACGTCGTAGTGCGCGGTCGCCGCCGCGCCGCCGTCGTAGCCCGACACGGCGCCGATGACGCCGTCGACATGCTGGAAGACGCCCTGAACGCCCCAGAAACAGCCGCCGGCGACCACCGCGACCTCAGGCGACGCGCCGCCCGCCGGCTCATCGACCGCAGGCGGAGGCACTTTATGCGCCTCCTCCGCCGCCGGCGAGGACGCCGCCAGGCCGGCGGCAGCCGCCAGGGCAAAAAAGCACACCGCGACAAGCGGCGAAGCGTGCTTGAATGAAAAGATCATGCGCCGGCTCCGGTTCGGGCGGAATCGCCAATGACGATTGTTCGCATTTGGGGTCGGCGAAGTTACATCACAATAGGACGGTTTTTCGGCGCCTGGGCGCCAAGCGCCCGGTTATGCCAATCGGGCGGGGTGTTGACCAGGCGAGGCCGCCTGCTCCAAACATGTCTCCCGAAACCGCCAGGCGTTTTGTCTGCCGGCCGCGATGAAGTCCCGCCCGCCCGGAGAAGCCCATGGTCGCGATCAGCCCCGTCGCCGAATTGACGATCGAAGGCGAGGTGGCGACCGTCACGATCAACTCGCCGCCGGTCAACGCGCTGTCGCAGGCCGTCCGAGACGGCCTGAAACGCGGCGTCGAGGCGGCCGAGGCGAACGGCGCGGTCAAGGCAACCGTTATCATCTGCGCTGGGCGCACCTTCATTGCCGGGGCGGACATCACCGAGTTCGGCAAGCCGCATGCCGCGCCTTATCTCCCCGATGTGCTCGATCGGATCGAGAACGCGTCGAAGCCGATCGTCGCGGCGCTGCACGGAACCGCGCTCGGCGGCGGATTCGAGGTGGCGCTGACGGCGCATTACCGCATCGCCGTCCCCTCGGCGAAATGCGGACTGCCCGAGATCAAGCTCGGTCTCATCCCCGGCGCCGGCGGCACGCAGCGCCTACCGCGGCTGATCGGCGTCGAGAAAGCGCTCGACGTCATTCTCTCCGGAGCGCCGTTCGGCGCGCGCGAAGCGAAGGAATGGGGGGTCGTCGACGAACTCGCCGAGGAAGGCAAGCTCAGAGAAGCCGCGATCGCTTTCGCCCGACGTCTGACGGCTGAGAAGGCGCCGCTCAAGAAAGTGCGCGATCGATCCGGGAAGCTCGAGCCGGCGCGCGGCCATCCAGAGATTTTCGAGGACATCCGCAAAGCGAACGCGCGCAAATTCCGCGGCTTCGAGGCCTGGGAGAAAGCGATCGAGTTGGTCAGGAACGCGGTCGACCTGCCGTTCGACGAGGGGATCGCGAGGGAGCGGGCGATGTTCATGGCGCTGCTTCAGACGACCCAATCGAAGGCGCAGCGGCATGTCTTCTTCGCCGAGCGACAGACGGCCAAGATCGCCGATATCACGGCGGACGAGCCCACGCGACCGATCCGCAGCGTCGGCGTGCTCGGCGCCGGCACGATGGGCGGCGGCATCGCGATGAATTTCCTTTCCGCCGGCATTCCCGTCACCATCGTCGAGATGTCGAAGGAGGCGCTCGACCGCGGCGCCGGAATCGTCCGTCGCAATTACGAAAACAGCGCGAAAAAGGGCCGACTGAGCATGGCCGAGGTCGAGGAGCGGATGGGCAGGCTCACGCCGACGCTGGACTTCGGCGCTCTCGGTCAGGCCGATCTCGTGATCGAGGCGGTGTACGAGGACATGGACATCAAGAAGAGCGTGTTCGAGCGGCTCGACGGCGTCGCCAAGCCCGGCGCGATCCTCGCCTCCAACACCTCCTATCTCGACATCGATGCGATCGCCGCGAAGACCAGGCGGCCGGAAGACGTGCTCGGCATGCATTTCTTCTCGCCGGCCAACGTGATGCGCCTGCTCGAAATCGTGCGCGGGGCGAAGACGTCGAAATCGGTTCTGGCGACGATTGTGCAGCTCGCGCCGAAGATCGGCAAGGTCGGGGTCGTCGTCGGCGTCTGCTACGGCTTCGTCGGCAATCGCATGCTCGCCGAGCGGCAGCGCGAGGCGATGAAACTGATCCTCGAGGGCGCAACGCCGTGGGAGGTCGACCGGGCGCTGGTCGATTTCGGCATGCCGATGGGACCTTTCGCCATGAGCGATCTCGCCGGTCTCGACATCGGCTGGTCGGCCGCGACGTCGAAGCGCGCGACCATTCGCGAAATCCTGTGCGAGGAGGGCCGGCGAGGACAGAAGACCGGCGCCGGTTTCTATGACTACGACGAGGCGCGCAACGCCAAGCCTTCGGCGCATGTCGAGACGATCATCCGCGACTTCGCCGCCTCGAAGGGGATTGCGCAGCGCAGGATCGACGATCAGGAGATCCTCGAGCGCTGCCTCTATCCGATGATCAATGTCGGGGCGAAGATCCTCGAGGAGGGCAAGGCGCAACGCGCCTCCGACATCGACATCGTCTGGATCTACGGCTATGGCTGGCCGGTCTATCGCGGCGGCCCGATGTTCTATGCCGACACGGTCGGGCTGAAGACCGTGCTGGGAAGGCTGAAGGAATTCGCGGCCAAGTTCGGCGACGATTTCAAGCCGGCGCCCTTGTTGGAGAGGCTCGCCGCTGAGGGAGGCGCATTTACGCGATCATGACGCAGGCCCTCATCCGGCGCTTCGCGCCACCTTCTCCCGCAAGCGACCGCAAGCGGGAGAAGGAATCGCGCCCCCACTCCCGCTTGCGGGAGAGGGCCGGGGTGAGGGCAAGTCCGAAACCGGAGCACTCGCATGCGTGAAGCCGTCATCGTCTCAACCGCGCGCACGCCGATCGGCAAGGCCTATCGCGGCGCGTTCAACGACACCCCTGCCCAGACGCTCGGGGGCCATGTCATCGCCGAGGCTCTGAAGCGCGCGCGGGTCGACGGAGCCGAGGTCGACGACGTGGTGATGGGGGCGGCGCTGCAGCAGGGCTCGACCGGATACAACGTCGCCCGCCAGTCGGCCTTGCGCGCAGGACTTCCGACCAGCGTCGCCGGCATGTCGGTCGACCGCCAGTGCGCCTCGGGGCTCATGGCGATCGCCACCGCCGCCAAGGAGATTATCGACGACGGCATGAGCGTCGCCGTCGGCGGCGGCCTCGAATCGATCTCGCTGGTGCAGAACGACAAGACGAACCGCTTTCGAGCGCAGGACCCGTGGCTGGTCGAGCACCGGGACGATATCTATATGTCGATGCTCGAGACCGCCGAAATCGTGGCGGAGCGGTACAAGGTCTCGCGCGAGCGGCAGGACGAGTTCGGCGCCCAGTCGCAGGCGCGGGCCGCTGCGGGCGCAGCCGCCGGGCGGTTCGATGCCGAGATCGCGCCGCTGCCGAGCGTGATGAAAGTGGTCGACAAGGCGACCGGCGCCGTCTCGGACAAATCCGTCACGCTGAAGCACGACGAAGGCATCCGCGCCGAGACAACGCTCACCGGTCTTGCGGCGCTCAAACCCGTCTTCGCCGAGGGGCTCCATCTGAAGCAGCCGGGCCATAACATCACCGCCGGCAACGCCTCGCAGCTCTCCGACGGCGCCAGCGCCTGCGTGCTTATGGAGGCGAAGCTCGCGAGCCAGCGCAATCTCGCGCCGCTCGGCATCTATCGCGGCATTGCTGTGGCCGGCTGCGATCCGGACGAGATGGGGATCGGCCCGGTGTTCGCGGTGCCGAAGCTGCTCAGGGCGCACGGGCTCAAACTCGACGACGTCGACCTCTGGGAGCTCAACGAGGCGTTCGCCGTGCAGGTCCTCTATTGCCGCGACAGGCTTGGGATCGACAACGACAAGCTCAACGTCGACGGCGGCGCGATCGCGGTCGGCCATCCGTACGGCATGAGCGGCGCCCGCCTGACCGGCCACGCGCTGATCGAGGGGAAGCGGCGCGGCGCGCGCTATGTTGTGGTGACGATGTGCGTCGGCGGCGGCATGGGCGCGGCCGGCCTTTTCGAAGTCGCCTGAGCGACCTTTGTGCCCCTCCGTGTTCTTCGCGGTTGAAATGTTTGACCGCTCAGGACACGAAGAAGCGCGAAGACGCCGGCGACGGCGCAGGGGGTGTCGCAGTGAACGACCAGCATCTCATGGCGCCGCTCGCGGCGTTCCACGGCTTGAAGCCGCCGGCGCCCGCCTGGTTCGAGCGGGCGATGGCGGACGAGCCGGAGCGCAGCTTCGTCGACGTGGAGGGCGCCCGGGTCGAGACGCTGGCCTGGGGCAAACGCGGCAAGCCGGGGCTGATCCTGCTGCACGGCGGGGCGGCGCACGCCGACTGGTGGTCGTTCATCGCACCCTTTTTCGCCAGCGGACATCGGGTTGTCGCTCCGACCTTCACCGGCATGGGACGCTCGGACTGGCGCGAGCGTTACCTCTTCGACCAGTTCGTGCGCGAAGCCAAGGACGGCGGCCGCGCGGCGGGAGCGTTCGACGCCGGCCCGCCGGTCGTCGTCGGGCACTCCTTTGGCGGTCGCGTCGCGATGGGCGCCGCGCGCGACTTCGGCGGCGAAATCTCGAGCGCGGTGATGGTCGATCCGCCCTTCTTCGCGCCGCAAAACGTCCGGCCGCCCTCCCCGCCCCGGCCGACCAGGGCGCGCCGCGTGCAGCATTCGCTCTCGGCCATCGTAGCCCGCTTTCGCCTCGCGCCGCCGCAGCCCTGCGACAACCTTTTCATTCTCGATGCAATCGCCCGGCGCTCGGCCCGGGAGGCGGTGGACGCGGAGGGCAAGCCCGGCTGGGCGCTCTCGTTCGACCCGCATTTCTGGGAGAAGTTCACCCGCATCGACCCTGCTCCAATCGTGGCCGGGGCTCGGTGCCCGCTGGCGCTCATGCGCGGCGCGACGTCGCAGCTCTTTCACGCCGTCGACGCCGAGCATTTGATGGGCCTGCTTCCACCCGGCTCGCCCTATATCGAGATCCCCGAGGCCGGCCACCACGTGATGATCGACCAGCCGATCGCCTTCGTCGCCGCCCTGAGGGCGCTGATGGCAGCATGGCCAGCGAAGCGCGGATGACAGGTCCGACCGCCGCCGCGAGATGCGATGCGCGGGGATCGGCGCGAGCGTGCAGAATCAAATGCAATCGGCCCTTTTCAAATACTTAAGTGCTCTTTTTCACAACATTGGAACCTCTGACGATCCCGGCTAATCAACACAAATAATTAGTTTATTGCTAAGTCCTCGCGCCGCCGACGCTGTCGTTCACAGTCCGCATGGTCGAACTCAAAGTCGACCTTTGGCGGCTGTTCTGCAACACATGGGTTCGTGTGCTCATGGATATCCGGCCAAAGCCGCGTCGCCCTGACCAACTGGAAAACGCGCATGCCGCAGTTTGCCATTCGCTCTGCCGCTCTCCTGGCGCTCCTGGCCTTGTCAGCGCCCGCCGTCTCCGATGAGCCGTCGGCGGAGAGTGTCGCCGCGGTAAAGGCATGCACCGACCTGGCCGCGAACAACGAGAAAACGGGTCCAATTCGCCCTGATGAACTCGATGAGAAGTCGGGAGCGGAAGGCAGACTGGCGGCCGCGTCGCAGGCGGCGCGGCGCGATCCGGGAAGCTGCATTTGGGTGTTATCGACCGCATGCATCCAGAAAGAAGGCAACATGTCCAACGGCGTGCTGAACAGCTGCTATTCGCAGGAAGCGGCGGTATGGGACAAACGTCTCAACGCCGCCTACGCCAAAGCGTCTTCGCGAATGAACAAGCAGGCCCTTGAAAATCTGCGCAAAACACAGCTGGCCTGGATTGCATGGCGGGACGCCTCCTGCCGGCAGCCTTACCTTGTGTTCCAAGGTACTATGGCCGGCCCCTTGGAGTCCTGGTGCATGTTGGAGATCACCGCCCGGCAAGCGATCTGGATGGAACGCTGGCGGTAAGGCGGCGCCCGGCGGCCGGCCCTCATTCAAGCCGCACCACCACCGCATCCGACGCGCCCTTGCCGTCGATCACGGACACCCGGGCGAAGCCTGCGCCGTCCGGCTTCCAAGCCGACTGGCGGCGGAGGTCCGCTTCGCCGACCGGCTCGCCGTTGACGAACCAGGTGAACGGCGGGGCGCCCCCGAGGGCCTTCAGCGCCAGCGGCTGGTCGCGCGCGCCCGCTTTCAGGCCGAGGTCGATCCGCGCGCCGTCCGGCGGGAAGGCGATCTTGAGCGCCGCCGTCTCGGTCGCAGCCATGGTCTTCGGCGCATCCTTGCGCAGATGGCGCAGCGGCGGCGGCAGCGCGGCGCTCGTGCTCGCCGCGAGCACGCCCTTCGGCGGCTTGATGATCTCGATATCGCGGCCCAGCCGCTCGAAGGCGTCGAACAGGATCGGCGCCGCCGCCTGCCGGCCGATGAGACCCGGCGTCGGCCCGTTGTCGGGCCGTCCGACCCACACCGCGATCGTCGTTCCGCGGTCGAAACCGACGGCGAGCGCGTCGCGGAAGCCGTAGGACGTGCCCGTCTTGAAGGCGATGCGGCCGCTGAGCGCATTGGCTGGCGGCGCAGCGCCGCGCAGAATGTCGGCGATGTACCAGGCGGCGACGGGATCGGTCACGCGGCGCGTGCCGATGACTGGGGCCCTGCCATCGAGCCGCTCGATCAGCGCCGGGGCTTCGCCGCCGCGGGCAAAGCCCGCATAAAGTCGGGCAATGTCGACGAGGGTCACGCCGAGCCCGCCGAGGCCGATGGCGAGGCCGACCGGCGTATCCTTCGGCAGCGCGATCTCGGCCCCCGCGCCGTGCAGGCGCGCCAGGAAGGTTGCAGGTCCGACATCAGCAAGAAGCTCGATCGCCGGCAGGTTCAGGGACATCTGCAGCGCTTTGCGCGCGGTCACCGTGCCTTGATAATCGAGGTCGAAGTTCTGCGGCGCGTAGGCGCCGTAGCGCATGGGGCGGTCGAACAGCACCGTTTCGGGGTGGGCGAGCCCCTGCTCGAAGGCGAGCGCGTAGATGAAGGGCTTCAGCGCCGATCCGGGCGAGCGCGGCGAACGCGACATGTCGATCGCGCCGTCGCGGCCGGCGGCCTCGACGTCCGCCGCGCCGATGCGGGCGCGGATATCGCCGCTTCGATTGTCGATGACGACCATCGCCGCCGAGAGCTTGGGCCCGAGCCGCGCGACGCTCTCCCTGACCAGGGCTTCGAGCTTCGCCTGCAGGCGCGCATCGATCGAGAGCTTGATGACCTTCGCCTGCCTGTCGGCGGCGACGGCTTCCTCGGCGGCGTGCGCCGCAAGCTCAGGGAAGGCCTTGCGCCCTTTCGGGACGGGCTCGCGCTTCGCTGCGGCGGCGTCGTCGGCGCTGACGATCCCCCGCGTGACGATCCGGTCGAGCACACGGTCGCGCGCGGCGCGCGCCTCCTCCAGCGAGCGGTCCGGCCGGCGCGCTTCCGGCGATTGCGGCAGGGCGACAAGGAGCGCGGCCTCGGCGACGCTCAGCTTGCTCGGCTCTTTGCCGAAATAAGCGAGCGACGCCGCCCGCACGCCCTCGAGATTGCCGCCGAATGGAGCGAGCGTCAGATAGAGGTCGAGCACGCCCCGCTTGCCAATTTGGCGCTCGATCTGCAGCGCGCGGGCGATCTGCCTCAGCTTGGCGGCGAGCGTGCGTTCGGGCCGCGGCTCGATCAAACGGGCGACCTGCATTGTTAGCGTCGAGCCGCCGGAGACGACATGGCGCTTGATCAGCCATTGCCCCGCGGCGCGCAGGAGCGCGAGCCCGTCGACGCCGGCGTGCTCGGCGAACCGCGCATCCTCGTAGGCGACCAGCATCGCAAGATAGCGCGGATCGACGTCACGCGTTGTCGCCGGCAGTCGCCATCGCCCGTCGGGCAGGGTAAAGGGCCTGAGCAGGCGACCGTCGCGGTCGACGACAATGGTCGAGCCGTAGCGTGACGCTTCGAGATCGAGCAGCCCGAGGTTTGCGACGTATCGCGACCAGGCGATCGTTGCAGCGGAGCCTGCGGCGAGGACGAGCGCGAGGGTGGCGAGCGCGAAGAGCAGAGACCGGTTGCGGCGCATTTGAGCTGGCCCTCATCCGGATCTGCGGGCTACCTTCTCCCGCAAGCGGGAGAAGGGATCGCGCTCCCTCTCCTCCGCGGGCTTGTCCCCGGGATTGCGGGAGAGGGTTGGGGTGCGGGGCCTGCGCCTCACTTCGGCGTCACCTCAATTTCGCCGAACGCCGTGCGGCCGTAGCGTTCCGGATCGTACATGTCCTCAGCCGTCGCCGGCGGATGGACGTAATGGCCAGGCGCGACGGCCCGGACCACGTAGGCGAGGTTGATGAAGGCCGACTGGTCTGAGGTGCGGTCGAAGACCGCGACGAAGCGGTCGTCGCGGTACTCGGCATGCGTCGGCGCGTCGCTCGAGAGCCAGGAGAAAGCCTCGACCGAGCCGCCGTCGACCAGAGCGGGGTTGTCGATCTCGAGCCCCGCCGGCAGCTTGTCGACGATCAGGAGACGGGCGTAGCGCGCCTCCGATTCCGTCACTTTCAGCACGACGACGACGCGCTCGTTCTGGCTGAGGCTCTTCAAGTCGGCGATCTTCGTTCCGTCTGGCTTGAAGAACGTTCGCTCGATCGCATAGCCGTGCGAGGCGGCGGGGTCGGGCGCGACCGGCGCGCCGGAGACGTTGGACACCAGCTGAACCGCGCTCTGTCCGTCGTTGGCGATGGCGATCGTCTTGCCGATCAGCGCCGGACCGCTCCAGCGGCGGTTCAGCGCGCCCTTGACCGGCTGGCCATCAACGGTGAAATGCGCGAGGCTGGCGTGATCGGCGAGCGCCTCGGCGGCCAGCGCCATCCAGTTCATTTCCTGCGTGCTCGTGTAGCTGCGCTCCTTTCGCGACGCCTCGAGCACGGCGCCGGCGCGGGCCAGGGCACCGGGCGGCATCTCGCCGCCCGCCAGGTTCGCCTCGGCGGTCAGCGCCAGAACGCCGGCCGCGTCGCGCAGGAGCGAGCCGTAGTCGGGGCGGGATATGCCTTGGTCCCGTTCGGCTTCGAGCGCCGTCAGCGCGGCGCCGAATGCCCTACCGGCGCGCGCCTGGTCGCCCAGCATCGCCAGCGCCGCGGCGAGCTGGGCCTTGGCGAGGGGCGAAGCGAAGGCTTCGATCTTGGCGTCGGTCAGATAGCGGAGATCGCCGATCACCGGCCGGCCGTTGCGGGCGAGCACGTAGAGCGCGTAGGCGATCGCCGCGGCATTGTCCTTGTTGGGCTCCGGTGCGTTGACGACCGTGTTGCGCAAGAGATCGAGCGCCTGATCGAAGGCGAGCTCAGGCACGACGAAATTGCGTTCGCGGGCCCGCGTCAGAAAGTCGGTGACGAAGGCGTCGAGCCAGGGGTCGTCGTCGCCCGTGTCGGCGGACCACATGCCGAAGGCGCCGCTGGCGCTCTGACGGCTGAGCTCCCGCTCGACCGCCTGTTTCACCCGACCGTCGAGGTCGGGATCGATATCGAGATTTTCGATCGAGGCAAGGCGATTGGCGTAGAGGAGCGGCAGGGCGCGGCTCACCGTCTGCTCCGAACAGCCGTAAGGGTAGCGGTCGAGCGCCGCCAACAGCGCCGGCGGGTCGAGCGCGCCGAACGTCGAGGCCGAGACGGCGATGGCGCCGGAGCCGGGGATGAAGTCGGCGAGAAGATCGCCGGAGATCGTCTGCGTCGCGCCGGCGGCGAACGGCGTCACGCTGCGGCGATAGACGTCGGGGGCGCCGGATTCGATCCCGAGTCTGAAATGCTGCGCCTGGTCGGTCTGCGGGCCGGTCAGCCTCAGATCGAGATCGGCCGCGCCGACGCCGGCGGCGGCGATCGGCATCGCCACCGCCTGGCGCTGATGCGCCTCGAGGCGCAAGGTCTTGCGCATCGCGTCGGCATCCGCAGACAGCGGTCCGTGAATGTCGAGGTCGAGCGTGTAGTCGCCGGGCTCGCCCTCGACGTTGTCGATCTCGACGTGCATCTCAGAGCGGTCGCCGACGTCGAGGAAGCGCGGCAGCGTGGCGGAGACGACGATCGGATCGCGCACCACGACATCGGCTTCTGCCGAGCCGACCTTGGTCTTCGACCACGCGACGGCCGCAAGCCTGACGGAGCCGTTGAACGCCGGCAGATCGAACGTCACCGTCGCCCTGCCCTGATCGTCGAGCCGGACGACGCCGGAAAAGAGCGCCAGCGGCGCCTGGGTCGGCAGATTGCCTTCGAGATTGCCGCCGGTATCGCCGCCGGCGTGGATCGCGCCGGCTGCGCCCTGCATGCCGTCGATCAGCATGCCCCAGAGATCGCGAATCTCCTCGGGCAGCTTGCGCTGGCCGAAGAAATACGCGGCCGGGTCCGGCGTCTTGAAGCCGGTCAGGTTGAGAATGCCGATGTCGACCGCCGACACGGTCACCCGCGCCTCCTCTCCCGGCGCGAGGCCGGCGACCGTGACCGGTACGGACAGGGGCTCACGCGGCTTCGCCATCGACGGCGCGGCGAGCGTGATGTCGAGCTTGTGCGAATTGCCGGCGATGGCGAACCAAGCGACGCCGATCGCCCGACCCGGCATGCGCTTCGCCGCCACGTCCAGCGGCCGATGCGTCAGCGCGACCGCGTAGGCGCCCGGGCCCCAGTCGGATCCGACCGCGAACGGCACGACGTTGTCGCCGGCGGCGAGATCGACATCGACAAAGCGCTCGACTCGATCGCCGATCAGCGCCACCGTCACCTTGCCGGGATACGCGGACTGGATGCGCAGTTTTGCCTCCTCCCCCGGCGCATAGTTCGTCTTGTCGAGCGTGACGACCACATTGTCGGGCGTGTCGGCGCTCGCCGTGCCCGACCAGCCGACGTCGAAGGCAAAGCTCGTCTCCTCGCCGTCGAGCGTCTTGACCTCGAGCCGATGCGCGCCCCAGCCGACCGGGGCCGAGAACTTGGCAGCCGCGTCGGCGCCGATGTCGATCGTTCCGCTCGCCACCCGCTTCGACGACTTCACCGGCTCGAAACTCCAGCGGCCGTCGGCGTTGAACCATTGATAGTCGCTCGTCACCTGGTAGAGCGACCACTCGGCGCCCTTTCGGGCGACGCGCGAGCCGTCGGGGGCGACGGCGATCGCCTCGAAAGTCGCGGTATCGCCGGCGCTGAGCGAATTGTCGAAGTCCTTCTTCACCCCGACCATCGCTGTCTTAGTCCGGACCGGCAGGGTCAGCGTGCGCTCGACCGTGCGGCCGCCGGGTTCGGCGACATCGACAATAAGCTTGGCTTCGAGCGGCCGCGTCGCGGTCGCCTCGGGCAGATCCTCCGAGACATCGGCGTGGCCCTTGGCGTCGGTCTGAACCTTGTCGGCGAACTGGCTCTCGACAGTGGTGAAATCGTCGTCGGCGAGGCCGGCGACAAAGCCCGGGTAGCCGTTCAGGGCGCCGCCCGCGACCGCCTCGAGGCGGATCGCGCCGGTGACGTCGAGCCCGCTCGCGGGCGCGCCGTAGAGGAACTTCGCATCGAGCGAGAAGGCGACCGGCTCGCCCGGATTGATGAAGGGTCTTGCGGCGTGGAGGGTGAAATCGAGTCGCTCGGGAATGTAGTCCTCGAGCAGGAACTGGGCCTCGCCGATGGAGTTGCCCTTCGGGTCGGCGTAGGCTTCGATCGTCCATTTCCCCGGGGCGGAGCCCGGCAGCAACGGGACCGCATAGGCTCGGCCGCCGAGGCCCTCGTCGACCAGGGTGGCGCGCTTGTACTCGACGCCGTCCGGCCGCTTGACGACAAGCGTCAGCGGCACGCCGCTCTTCGCGACGCCTTTCGCGTCGCGCAGGAGCGCAGTCGCAAAAACCGTCTCGCCCGAACGGTAGACGCCGCGCTCGGTGAAAAGAAAGGCGTCGAGGCCGTCCGGCGCGTCGCGTCCGCCGACGCCGCGGTCGGTCAGATCGAAGGCGTTCTGCGTCAGGCTGAGGAAATTGTAGTCGCTTCCGAGCGTTGCGACGAGGAGCCCGGGCGCCTCGCCGCCCTTGCCACGCGCCAGGCCCGGATCGAAGTCGACGCGGCCGTCGGCGCCGGTCGTCTTCGCCGCCAGCACCTCGTTGTTGCGCGCCACCAGCTTGAGTTCGACGCCGGCGAGCGGCGCCGCGGAGCCTAGCGACTGCGCCATTGCATGGACGCCGTCGTCGCCGGAGATTGCGGTGAGGCCGAGGTCCGAGACGACCATCCATTGCGCCGCGAGCTGCTGGGATTCGCCCTGATCCCCGTCGGCGGCCTTCTCTTTCCACGGGCGCGCGGTGATCAGGTAGATTCCGGGCTGGAGCGAGCCGACCGCGTCGAGCACGGGAAAGTCGGTCGTCACGTCCTTGTTGAGCTCGGCAGCCACGTCCATCGAGCCGCTCCAGAGCTTGACGCCGTCCTGGGACTTCGATTTCCTCGGCGCGCGAAGAGTTGACCGGTTTCAGGAAATCGTCGCGATTGACCGTTGCGAGCAGATTGCGATCGCCGATGCGATAGACGTCGATCGCCACTTTCGACGTGTTGACCGTGACCAGCGGCGCGCCTCGCTGCCCCTGGCGCGGCAGCACATAGGCCTTGCCGGCGAAATGCGCCTGCGGCGAGCGGTCGCGCACATAGATTTCGTAATCGGCCGATTTGAGTAGCTGCTCGCCGACCGCCGAGGGCAGGCCTTCGCGCAAGACGATCGCGTAACGCTCGCCGTGCTTGAGGCCTTCGACGCAAAGCTGCTGGTCCTCGTTCGAAACGGCGGTGTTCGACGCGCCGGAGACCGCGACATAGGGCGAGAAATCGGTCTTGCGCGCCAGCGGGTCGGAGAAATTGAAGCAGACGCGCGGCGAGGCGGACTCGTTGTCGACTTTGTAATCGACAATCCGGAAGCCGTGCTCCTCCCGCATGGCCTCATAGGTCTTCCGGACGTCGGGGGAATTGTGGCGATCGAGCGAGGCCTTCAGCGCGTCGAGCGCCGGGCGCCACAATTCATGGCGCGCCAACAGGTCGCCGAGGATTGCGAGCGCGGCTGCCTGCGCCTCCGGCGTCTTCGACCGCTCATAGGCCGCATAAGCCGCAGTCGCGCCCTGCGTGACGAGGTCGTAGCGGTTGTCGGCCTTCGCATCGTCCGCCTCGGCCGCGATGTCCGACAGCGTCAGCCAGTTTGCCGGATCCTTCGGCCCGGCGACGACGGCGGCGGCCGCGAGCTTCTCGGCCGAATTGAATTTCGCCGCGGCGGCGGCGGCTTCCGCCGCCTTGCGCAGGTCGGCCGACGACTTGCCGCCGGTCTGGCTGCCGATCTTGGCCGCATCGACGCGTAGGGTCTCGGCGAGGCGGACGGCGTCGCTCGCCATGTCCTCGTGGGCGTAGGGCTTGACGTCCGCCGCTGTCGCGGAGCCCGCCGTCAGCAGCACAAGAAAAACGGCGACTGAGCGCAGCGCTTGCAGCATTTGTTCGCCCCCCGGTCCAACTTGCAGCCGAGCTTCGCAACCTGGCAAGGAGGATGCCCCTGCCCTACGAGTTGTGATGCGGCGCCATCGCCAGACCCAAAGCGTCTGCGACGTTATGCAGCTTTCCGTCGTTCGTCCACAGAGCCGCTCCGGCGGTCAATTGTGCGGCGGCCAGCAAATGCGCGTCGACATAGCCGACCCCGCGTCCAAACAACGCGTGACGCTCAATGAAAACCAGGACTTCCGCGTCTGTGGCGACAATGGCGAGAGGCAGGTCCGAGAGGGCCGTCAGGACCGTTTCTCGGTGATGCAGGTTGCCCAAGGCAAGTTCGCCGATGACGAACGGATGGATGAAAACCATCCCAGCATCGAGCAGCGCGGCGAGCGCCGCGTTGTCCGCCCGCAGATGATCGACCCAGACCGACGTGTCGACGAGGATCACGAGGACGTCGGCCGACGCCTCGGCGGCGGCCGCAAGCCAGGCTCGCTACCGCCCAGCCGCCCCAATCGCCGGGCGCTTTCCCGCTCAATAAGAGCCTTCAGCGCCTCTCGGACGAGACTGGACTTTTCTTTGAGGCCAGTAAAGGCCTGCGCCTTGGCCACGAGTTCGTCGTCGAGCGCCAGTGTCGTCCGCATGTCTGGTCTCCTCAGTTGGCGCCGCATCTATCATCGTTTGATGTCGCTATCAATGCCTACGCGGGGTCAGGCTGGGTGAGGCTCCTTTGCACTTCCGAGACGACGCCGGCGGTTCCTTCGCAAGGCGTCTTGACCTACCATCGCTCCTGTCTTCCCAAGGAACGGACCAATCATGCTGCTGCCCACGCGAGTTCGTCTCGTCCTCGCCCTTTCGCCAATTCTCGCGCTTGCGCCCGCCTCAGCGCAGAAAGTCCCGCCGCCGGCGCCGCCTGCGAGGCCGGTCGCGCTCTCGGCCGACGGCGCGTTTGCGGCGCAGAAGGCCGCGTTTCTGTCGTTGCCGCTCGAAAGCCGCAAGGCCGCGCAGGACGCGCTCGTCTGGCTCGGCTTCTACAACGGCGCCAGCGACGGGGATTTCGGCAAGCGCACCCGCGATGCGATCGTCGGCTGGCAGCAGAGCCAGAAGGCAGCCGGCGACGGGGTCCTGTCGGCCGGCGAGCTTACGACGCTCATGGCGGCGGCAGAAAAGGCGCGGGCAGCAGCAGGCTTTGCGACGGTCGACGACAAGAAGACGGGAGCGAGGATCGGCGCGCCGACCAAGCTGATGGCGGCGCGCGGCGGCCCGAGGCTCGATCTGGCCGCGGGCCCCAACGCCGACCTCGCCGCGCTCTATCAGCGGCTTTCGGCCGAGACCGCAGGCCGCAAGGTGGCCTACAAGGCGATGAAGCCGGACCAGTTCTTCGTCGTCTCGGGGCAGGAAGGGCCGACGAAATTCTATTCGCGCTACGAGAAGAAGGCCAACGCCAACCCGCCGGTCCGCGGCTTCACCTTCGCCTATCCCGCGGCCCGCGCCAGTGAGCTCGACCGCGTCGCGCTCGCGGTGGCCAGTTCGTTCGAGGCTTTCCCCGAACCCCATGGGGCGACGGCGGCAGCGACCCCGTCCGCAGCGCCTCAGCCTGTCGCCGCCCCGCCGCCTCCGCCGACGCCGTCCGCGACGGCCCTCATCATTGGGCCCGGGCGGGCGCTGACGGCGCTCAAGCCCGACGACTGCCCGAAGGCCACGGTCGGCGGCAGGCCCGTCCGTTTCGAACGGACCGACGTCGGGACGAGCCTTGCCATCCTCGCCGGCGATTTCGGCGGCGAGGGCGGGCCGCCGCGCGTCAGCGCGCTCGCGCCGGATCTCATCGTGCTGAGCGCCGGTGGCGACCGCATCGAGGCGGCCCCCGCATCGCTCGCGGGCGACGCGGAACGCCCGCTCGTCGTCGCCGCGGTCGGCAAGGCGGCGAGCGGCAGTCCGGTTTTCGATCGCGCCGGCGACCTTGCCGGCCTCGTCGCGCCAATAGCCGAGGAGCCGAAACGGATCGGCGGGGTGCCGCTCGCCGCGCCGCATTCTCTCATCGTGCCGCAGGCGGTCGGCGCGTTCCTGGCGGGCGGCGAACTCAAGCCGCAGCCGGCTGCCGCGACGGCGCTCACCACGGGCGCGATCGCCGAGCGCGAGCGGCACGCTGTGGCGCAGGTGTTCTGCGACCAGTAGCGCCGGTCACTTCAGCGCGGACACGGTCGGCCCGGTCGAACACCACGGATCGAGGAGTTCGTCGGCCTCGAAGGGCCACCATGACCCTTGCGCGCCGGCATAGGATGCGAGGATGACAAATTCGTCGTCGTCTGCGACGCGAACGCCGGCGACCACGATCGTCAAATCGGCCCGGCTTCGAAAGCTGTCGGCGAGCGCCTCGGCGGCGAGACGAAAGGGTTGGATGTCCGCGAGATCCGTCGCCTTGATCCGCAACCCCCAGAACGGTTGATGCGGTATGACGTTGCGGACCTGCGCCCACTCGTCGACCTGGAGCTCCGGCGCAAACGCGTGCAACGCCTTCCTGATGGACGGCTCAAGACAGCCGATGTGAACGTGAAGCTGGTCCTGCGTCCTGACTACGCCCGAGTTGACGCCGAGCGCGATCTGGTCGTGTTCGGGCGGCCTTCCGTCCGAGGTTCGCAGAAAGGATCGCGCCTGCCACGCGTCCTCGAAGTAGTTCGGCGCAGCGGGCGTTTGCAGGAACGGGTCTTCGATGCCGGCGATTTTTCGCGTCGGCGCCAGAATCGTATCCGGCGGGCCGAACGGCGGGCGCAAGACGACATAACCGCGCGCTTCCCCTCCGGTCAGATCGACTTTGAGGCACGGGAACGGCGCCCCGGTCAACTTGACGTCGGCGACGCAGGCGCGCACCACCTGCCAAAGCGCCTGGCGATCGAGCGCGAACGCCCAGGTTGCGAACGCCATGAGAGCGCAGGCGATCAGGCCGGTGATGAAACCGGGAACCAACGAACGGCGCACTCGTTTCAGCTCCCACGCCCCATAAGTCCACTCCGCCATCGCTCGTTCAGTCCTCGTCGAAATCTTTGCGCGCGATCCCCTGCGCGTAGAGGAGCGCCGTCAGGTCGCCGTGGTCGATCCGCGCGGCGGCTGCGGCGGCCACCTTCGGCTTGGCGCGATAGGCGACGCCGAGGCCGGAAGCCTCGAGCATCGCAAGATCGTTGGCGCCGTCGCCGATCGCGGTTGTTTCGGCCATGCTGAGCCGCATCGCGGCGGCGATCTCTCTCAGCGCCGCGAGCTTGGCGTCAAGGCCGAGCACCGGCTCGACCACCTTGCCGGTCAGCCGGCCGTCGGCGACCGCGAGCTCGTTGGCGCGGTCTTCGTCGGCGCCGATCCATTCCGCGATGGCGCGGGTGAACGGGCGAAAGCCGCCGGAAACGATGGCGATGCGGGCGCCGCGGGCCCGCATCGTCCGCGCCAGCGTCCGCGCGCCGGGGTTCAGCGTGATGCGGTTGCGCAGCGCCTCGTCGATCACGCTCGCCGGCAGGCCGCCGAGCAGCGCCACCCGCTCGCGCAACGCGGGCTCGAAGGCGATCTCGCCGCGCATCGCCCGCTCGGTGATCGCAGCGACTTTCGCCCCGACCCCGGCGTAGGCCGCGAGCTCGTCCACGCATTCCTGGCCGATCAAGGTCGAATCCATGTCGGCGACCAGCAGGCGCTTTTCGCGGCCCTGAGCCGGCTGGACGATCGCGTCGATCGGCCGCCCGGCGAGCGCCGCGGCGAGCACGGCCCGCGCCGGCAAAAGCTCGCCCTCGATGAAGAGATCGGCCGCGACGCCCTCGTCGAGCCATCGCCAGCGCTCAAATCCCGGCGCGGCTTGCGCGATCCCGGCTATTCCTTCATCGCTCAGCCGGATTTCCGCCGGATTGGCGACGAGCGTGACAACGAGGGCGGACATGCGGCTCCCGGACAAGTGTTCAGAGACCCACGATTGAGGCGGGCGCTCCTCATTGCAGGCCCGACGGCGAGCGGCAAGTCGGCCGTCGCGCTCGAACTCGCGGAGCGATTCGCCGCCACGATCGTCAACGCCGATTCGATGCAGGTCTATGCGGATCTCCGGATCCTGACCGCCCGGCCGAGCGCGAGCCAGGAGCGGCGCGCGCCGCATCGGCTCTTCGGCGAAATCGATGGCGCCGTCAACTATTCGGTCGGCCGCTGGCTGCGCCAGGCGCAGGCGGTCCTCACCGAGACCGGCGAACGGCCGGTCATTTTTGTTGGCGGCACGGGACTTTACTTCCGGGCGCTGACGGAGGGGCTGTCGGATATGCCCGAGCCGCCCGAGGCGGTTCGCGCCGCGACCCGGGAGAGGGCGGAGCGCCGCCGGACCGCCGACCTGCATGCCGAGCTCATGATCCTTGATCCCGTCACGGCGTCGCGGCTCAAGCCCACCGACCGCCAGCGCACCTTGCGGGCGCTCGAAGTCCTGGCCGCCACCGGCCGGCCGCTGGCCTCGTTCCAGGGCCAGCGCAGCCCGCCGCCGCTCGGCCCGGGCGAATGGACCGGCCTTTTTCTCGCGCCCGACCGGGCGGTTCTCAATCAGCGCATCGACGCGCGCTTCGAAGCGATGCTCGCCGCGGGCGCGCTCGAGGAGGTTGCGGCGCTGGCGGAGCGCCGGCTCGATCCGGCGCTGCCGGTCATGCGGGCGCATGGCGTGCCCCACCTCATCGCCCATCTCGAAGACCGGCTCACGCTCGGCGAGGCCGCCGCGCGCGCCAAGCTCGACACGCGCCATTACGCCAAGCGCCAGTTCACCTGGGCGCGCCATCAGCTGAAGGGCTTCGCCTGGGTCGCGCCGGAGGCGGCGGAAGAGATGGGCAAATCGGCGTTTGGCTGAGGCGAGGGGATCATGGGGCGGCGGCGACCAGGTTGGGCCGAATTCCCTGCAAACAGGGAAAACTACAGAGATTGGCTCGTTTTGGCCGCTCCGACGTGTCTTTGACGCCGAAAAACGCCCCATGGGGCAATAACATGCATGGAAATTCCCTGTGTAACCGGAGCAGGGAATGAATTCGGCCGAGCTGGGAATGAATTCGGCCGAATCCCGGAAAACAGGACTTCCGGCGAACCGCACATCAACGGGCTTTTGCGGGCGCGTGCGCTGTCTCCGTCGACCTTCAAGACTTGTAAACCGTCCAGCTCGTCACCACGGCATTGCCGCTGTCGGTCGGCACGAGATAGACAAAGAGCTGATTATTCTCGTAAGTCCCGAATTTCAGCACTTCACACGGGCTGGCGTCTCCGGCCAGCGTGCCGCAATTGGTGACCTTTGAGGAAATCGGCGTCCAGCCGACCCTGAGGATCGCCACGTCTCGCGGCATGCCGACAGCAAGCCGCATCCCCGCCTGAAAGGCGTCGAACGGCGGCGGCGCCGCGTCCGGATTGGCGGGATAGCCTCCCGGCGCGCATCCGGCGAGGAGCGAGCAGCCAAAAAGGATCGCAACCGAAGAGCGCACGGGGAACCGTCCGCAAGGCTGGAGGGCGCGAGCAAGCCTGAGGAGACTGCGTCCTCTCCTCGTCCTGCCGCCGCCATTGATGGGATAAACTGGTTAGATGTTGGTAAACCCCAGGTTGCAGCCTCGGCCAAATTCAACCATCACGATCTCCCGCGGATCGGCAACCAACGACGCATAGCGGCGCCGAACGCCGCGGCCTTGCCAAGCGCGCCAGCGAAGCAAAGCCTTGGAAATAGGGCGGAACGGTCACCGTTCCTCAGCAACCGTGGCGCCGTCTCGACAGAAGACGGCATGTCAGCGCCGTATCCGGACCATCGGCCGCCCATCCTAAAGTCCAATGGTTGTGGATAATCCCGCGCCGGGGCAGACTTGTGAGGAATCTCCATGAAAAACAGGCTTTTGGTTTGCCTCGCGGCCAGCGCGGCAGCGCTCGCCGCCGGCGCGGCGCCGGCGCTCGCGGCGACCGCTTCGTCGGAAACGCCGAAGAGCGTCTACTTCATCTTCACCGGCTACGCCTACCCGTACTTCGCGCCGATGGCGGAGGCGGTCAAACAGGCGGCGGCCCACTATCCGGACATGGCGATCAAGATCGTCAACGCGAACAATTCGGCCTCCGACGAGATCGCCGACATCAACGAGGCGGTCGCCGCCGGCGCCAAGGGCATCATCCTCAATACGATCCAGGAGTCGGTTACCGCGACGGCGGCGAAGGCGATGAAGGCCGGCGTGCCGATCGTCACCGTCGACCGCGACGTCAGCAACCCGTCCGCCCGCGTCGCCTTCATCGGCGACAACGACGAGACGCTCGGCCGGGAGGAGACCCAGCACGGCGTCGACACGCTCGCCAAGATGAATGTGCCGAAGCCCTGGCATGTGGTCGTGCTGCAGGGCACGCTCGGCGCCAGCGTGTCGATCGGCCGGCTCAAGGGCGCAATGGACGTGCTGCAGCCGCTGATCGACAAGAAGGAGGTCGACGTCGTCCTCAACCAGTCGGCCGATTTCGCCACCGACAAGGCGCAGGCGATGATGTCGGCCGAACTCGCCAAGACCACCGACATCCAGCTCGTCGTCTGCGGCAATGACGCCATGGCGCTCGGCGTCATCAACGCGCTCAAGACGCACGGGATCAAACCCGGCGAGAAGACGCTGGTGGCCGGCGCCGACGCGCAGCCCGAGAGCCTCGACGCGATCAAGGCCGGGACGCAGCTCGACACCGTCACCCACGCGCCTTTCGTCGAGGCGTACTGGGCGGTGGAGGCGATGCAGAACGATCTCAAGAACGGCGAGAAGCCGCCCGAGGCGAAGTTCCCGCACGGCGACGTCGTCATCCCCATGACGCTGGTCGACAAGGCCAATGTCGGTGAGATCGCCGGCTGGGGGACGCCGCAGCAGATCCCGCCCCTGCCCTACGGCTCCTCGCAGGCCTTCAAGGTGACAGCCGCCAAGTGACTTTTGAGGCAAACGACGCAGGGTCGCCCGCCGGGAGACAAGCGGAGCGATCCCCGCTTCTTTCCGTCCACGACGTGGTCAAGACCTTCGGACCGGTCCGCGCCGTGGACGGCGTCAGCCTGGACTTCTATCCGCACGAGGTGGTCGGCATCGTCGGCGACAACGGCGCCGGCAAATCGACCTTCCTCTCGCTGCTCACCGGCTTCCATCATCCGGACTCGGCCGCTTCGTCTATCGCGGCCGCGAGATCCGCGTCCGCTCGCCCCGCACCGCCAGGACCGATCTCAAGATCGAGATGATCTATCAGCGGCTGGAGCTCGCGCCGGATCTGAAGGTCTGGGAGAACCTCTTTCTCGGCGAGGAATTGCGGCGCTTCGGCGTCTGGTCGGCGCGCGGCGCGATGCGAGCTCGCGCGGCCGAGGTGCTGCGGCAGCTGAACACCAAGATCGCGCCCGAGGACATCGTCGGCGAGCTGTCGGGCGGCGAGCAGCAGGCGGTCGCGATCGGCCGGGCGCTCCTGTTCGAACGTGAGATCATCATCATGGACGAGCCGACGGCGGCCATATCGGTGCAGAAAGTCGGCGAGGTGCTCGCGCTGATCGGCCGCCTTCGCGACGCCGGCAAGACCGTGCTCCTGGTCAGCCACCGGCTCGAGGATCTTCTGCAGGTCTGCGACCGCATCGTCATTTTCCGGCAAGGGAAGGTTCGAACCATCGTCGAGAACCGCGACCTCAGCATCGCCGATCTGGTCCACGCCATGTTTTAGAGCGCCTGCGCCCCTCGCGGGGAAAGAGCCTGCCCCGAGCTTGTCGAGGGCTCTCGTTGCGATGCAAGGCGAGCGCTGCTAGCTATCAATATAGTCGCATGCCTTGTGTAATATTTATCCATTGATCTTGTTTATGATTTTCGTCGTTAGAGTTGCACGCGGAAGGCAATGACAACATGCAATCGTATAATGCTGATGGGCTCAACCGGCCCGCCCGAACCTTCTGAGGCCAGATAAATTCCCGAGGCTGCCTTCAGCCGCGCCTAACCAGCGTCAGGTCCACTTCACGCAGCGTAGATCAAAATGCGGCGCGCTCAAGCCTGGCGCGCCGCGCTTGCCATTCTCAGATGCTCGACCACATCTCGTCTTGCGTCTTGCCGGGCAGGAAGTATGAAGCGGCGCTTTCGACCTGCTTCATGTAGTCGGCGTTGCCCAGCAGCTTGCCCATGCTCGATTCGAGCGCAGCGAGATCGGGGAGAGCCACGACCCAGGCGACGCGGAATTTCCGGCCAACCTCGCCGCGATCGGCCGCGCTATCCGGCCGCCCGGCATCGGCATGGGCCGGGAAACAGCCGCCAATGTCCGGTTTTCGGCCGCCAAATGGCCGTGGACGGCTTTCGGACGCCAGCCGGTGTTTGGAAGCGCCGGAGCGGCAAAGCGCCGTCTGGAGCGACGCCAGCGCCGAAACAGCCCTGTCAGCGGCACGCCCGCAGCGCCCGACAGTTGCGCGACTGCAGGTCCGCCCGCATAGTGCCCCTCAAGCGCGGATAGAACACCCGCTCCCGCAACCCGCCTTCAAACTTGCTTCATTCCTCCGGCACTCCCGCCTTGCGGAGGCCGTCGTATGTCCGGTCCAGGGTTTCGAGATAGCGCGGCGGGCTGTCTGCCCTCGCCACGGGAGCAACGGTCGCCTTCCACGCCGCGATCGTCTTGGGTCCGCTGGGAACCGACGCAAGGTAACTCTGCAGCGCTTCGTGGGCCTCCGCCTCGTGACCGGTCAACGCAAGCGCAGCGATAAGGTTGAAATACGCCCACTGATTGTTCGCTTTGATCGCGATCGCCCGGCGGGCCCATTCGATCGCCCGATCGTACTGCTTCAGCCCGAAATAGGCCGCCGACTCTCCAGTCGATACCAATTCTCCAGTTGTGGATCGTGCGGACTGAGCCGAATTGCCTTGTCAGAAAATTCGAGGCCCTTTTCAAATTGCCCGAGGTACAAGTAATCCCAGCCCAGGTCTGCATAGGCGTACGACCGCGGCCGGATCCAAGGCGAGCGCGCGTTCGTTCTCCGCGATCGCTTCGTCGTGGCGCCCCTGCATGGCGAATTTGAGGGCCTTAGCGCCGTGAGCCTCGGCGTAGTTTGGGTCGAGGGCGAGCGCTTGCGACGCCAATTCGTCCGCCCGCTTGAGGTCGGCCTTGGGGTCGGCGCTGCGGCCGAACGCGACCGGCAACGAGAACTTGAGGGACAACAGGCTTAGGGCGCGGACATTGTTGGGATCGGCGACGAGCGCCTGCTCGCAGAGACGGTAACCCGCATCCGCTTCCTTGCCGATAAATCCGGCTTTCTGCACGGCCGCCTCGCACTGGAGAGCCAAATCCTCGGCGTCGGGGTTTGCCGCGGGCGTCCGTTTGAGTCGAGCCGCCTCGGCCTCGGTGAGTTGAATCTCCATCGCGCGCGCCAGATGAGTGACGATCTCGTCCTGCATCTGCAACAGATCTGCGCGGGGGGTGTCGAATTGATCGGCCCACAGGTGCGCGCCGGTGTCGGCGTCGATGAGCTGGGCGTTGACCCGCACCTGATTGCCGCTGGGTTGCACCGAGCCTTCCAGCACATAGCGCACGCCCAAGATCCTTGCCGATCGCCTTGGCGTCGACCGGCTTGCCCTTGTAGGTGAAGGCGGTATTGCGCGCGATGACGAAGCTGTCGTGGATGCGCGCGAGAGCGGTGGTCAGTTCATCGGTGAGGGCGTCGGCGAGGTAATCCTGCGCCGGATCGCCGGAGAGATTGGCGAACGGCAACACGACGATGGAAAGACGTTGGGCCGCGAGCGGCGGAGGCGCGTTCGAGGCGACGGGCGCAGGTCGGTTCGCGCCGGACGAAATACCAAGCGCCGCCTGCGAGCAGAATGAGCAATGCCGCGATCCCGGCGGCGACCGGGGTCAGCGTCGAACGCTTTTTCGGCGCTGGCCGGCTTTCGCTTGGCGCAGAGCGGCCGACTCGCAGCGAATAGACCCGGACCGGCTCGGCGATGTTCTTGAGTTGGGTCGGGCCGAGATCGCTGACCTTGAGATCGAGTCGCCCCTTGACCTGCCGATAGGCGTCCTCGGAGAGACAGATTGCGCCGGGCGCGCAAATGCCTTCGAGACGCGCGGCGATATTGACGCCGTCGCCCATCAGATCGCCGTCGGCCTCCTCGACGACGTCGCCGAAATGAATGCCGACGCGGAATTCGATGCGCCGCTCGGGCGGCACGCCGGCGTTGCGCTCGACCAGGCCGTTCTGCATCTCGATGGCGCAGCGCACGGCGTCGACCACGCTGCGAAACTCGATAAGGATGCCGTCGCCGGTGCGCTTGACGATGCGGCCATGATGGACGGCGATGGCGGGGTCGATGAGATCGCTGCGCAGCCCCCTGAGCCGCGACAAGCGTACGGTCCTCGTCCGCGCCGGCGAGCCGGCTGTAGCCGACAACATCCGCGACCAGGATCGCCGCAAGTTTTCGGGTCTCGCTCATGGCGGGCCTCAAGCCACGCGCACCTTAGCACAAAGACCGGCTACGATCGGTCGGTCTGGGCCGGTCGTGAGACCGTGGGGAAGGGACCCGCGCGAGGGCTCGATGCGGCCACACGGCCTCCTAGTGGGCTTAGCGGACGGCGGGCCACGCGGCCTCCTAATGGGTCGGCTGCGCACCGTCCCGACCTCGCTCCGGCCCCGTTTTGAGGCTGCTGCGGGGAGCGGAATGAGGTTCGGTAGCGCTCACTCGGCACTTCACCATTGGCTCCGCCCGTGTCAACTTGATGTCGCTTGGCGGGGTGAGAAAGTGACGCAATCAAAACGTTTACGGGCAACGTGCCTGGCTCAGCATCCCGATCAGCTGCTTGTCAACCTTGATCTGAGCCTTGATCTGAGCCTCGGAGAGGAGGGGCTGTCGGCGAGGGTAAGTCGTGCAGAGCTTGGGCGCTTGTGAAGAAGCTAAGGTAGGCGGACGGCATGGCGCTGCCAACTGACCGCAACAGCGCGAAAGTGAATGCGGTTCTTCTGTTTCATCGACCTGAACCTGCGCCGTGGCCTGGAACTCTTCGCAATTTCGAAGATGCTGCCGAAGAGCGCCAAAAGCCTGTATCCGAGCTTGCCCGATGCTAGGCTAACGGACACGCTCATCGAAATCGTAAAAAGGATGGACGCGAAGGCAGAGGACATTCCGACGGCGCTCAAATGGCTCGAAGCCATCTCAAAGATGCGCCCCTTCCGAAATCTCGTGGGGCATTTCGCGGGCAAGCGTTACTCTAGCCAGGACGTTTACATCTTCGCCAGCAAAAGCGATCGGGACGCTCGGCAGGTTCTTGGCAAGGGTCTTGCGCATCATCACGTGCACATAGCTGTCGTGGGGCGCTCCGAGCTTTTAGAAATGACGAAGTTGGTCGATCAGGCTCAGTTATGGCTCTCAGAGCCCGTCCGGGAAGTTAACGAATCGTTGGAATCGCTTATGATTTCAAGGAAGGCGGCCCGAATCACTTGGGGGGATCGCCGATGTGGACCAACGAAAATCGCACTCGCTACGACCGCAATCGACTGCGCTATCCGAGCGATTTGACCGACGCGGAATGGGCGCATGTCGAGCCGCTCATTCCGCCGGCCAAGCGCGGCGGCAACCGACGTCATGTCGATGAGCGCGAGGTCGTCAACGGCCTGATGTACGTCCTCAGCACTGGCTGCCAATGGCGTGCCGTCCCGAAGGACCTGCCGCCGCGTTCGACGCTTTACGATTACTTCGATCGCTGGAATTGGGACGGCACGCTCGATCGCATCCACGACGCGCTCTACGTGAAGTGTCGCGAAGCCGCCGCTCGCGAGGCGAGCCCGACCGCCGCGATCATTGACAGCCAGAGCGTCAAGAGCGCGGAAAAAGATCCTATGCGGGTGGACGGCGGCCGGACTTGGTAGGCTGAGCTTCCACACCAGCATGGAGGCAACCGATGCAGTCTGTCACCTCTGCGACCGCTGTCGCGACCACCGCCCGCGCAAATGATATCACTTTGTTCGCCTCGCTCGAATTGAGCAAATCGAAATGGGTTGTGACGATCAACAGTCCGGGCAGCGAGAAGTTTTCCAAGCATGGGGTTGAGGGTGGAGACAGCGCCGGCCTGCTCGACCTTCTTGCGCGGTCGAGGGCGAAGGCCGAGCAGCGCTATGGCGTTCGGGTCAAGACAGTGGTCATTCAGGAAGCGGGATTGGACGGGTTTTGGATTTATCGCTTGCTGCTCGCCGAGGGGATCGAGAGCCACGTCGTCGATGCGGCTTCGATCGCCGTCGCCCGGCGGCATCGGCGGGCCAAGACCGATTCGATCGACGGCGAGACGCTGTTGCGGACGCTGATGGCGTGGGCTCGCGGCGAGCGGCGGGTCTGTTCCATGGTTCGGGCGCCCAGCCCGGAAGAAGAGGATCGCCGGCGGCTGACGCGCGAGCGCGGCACGCTGCTCAAGGAACGCATTCAGCACACCAATCGGGTCAAGGGCCTGCTCAGCGGCCAGGGCATCCGGGATTACAATCCGCTTCGGCGCGATCGTGTTGAACGGCTGGAGGCGTTGCGAACCGGCGACGGTCGTGAGCTGCCGCCGATGTTGAAGGCGGAGATCCGCCGGGAGCTCGATCGGATGGCGCTGGCGACGAGGCAACTGGCTGCGGTCGAACGGGCCCGCGACGCGCTCATCCGCACGCAGGCCGAGGAGCCGAACACCCCCGGCGCCCTGCTCCTCAAGCTCAAGGGCATCGGCCCTGAGTTCGCTTCGCTCCTCTGGCTGGAATCGTTGTTTCGCAGCTTCGGCAACCGACGCCAGGTGGCGGCTTACGCTGGATTGGCGCCCAGCCCCTGGCAGAGCGGCAGTATCGAACGGGATCAGGGCATCTCGAAATCGGGCAACCGCCGCCTGCGCAAGACGATGATCGAGCTCGCCTGGTTCTGGCTGCGGCATCAGCCGGACTCGGCGTTGAGCCGCTGGTTTCAGGCGCGGGTCGGCGCCGCAAAGGGACGAATCCGGCGGATCGCCATCGTCGCACTGGCCCGCAAACTGCTGGTCGCCTTGTGGCGCTTTGTCACCCAAGGCGTCGTTCCCGAGGGCGCGGTGTTCAAGGCGGCCTGACCGATGGCTCTATCACTCCAACACTCCAACAACGGCTTAACGACTTGACCCCATTCCAGCGAAGCTGAACGCGACGGCTTCGCCGGATCCGGGCGGGCGGCGACCGCGGATCAACCCCCGGGCTGAAACACGCCGTGAAAAAGGATGGTCCCGCCAACCCGAGCCCGATGCCCTCGAGCATGAGGGATTATGGTCCGAGCCCAAAAAGCTCGACCGGATGTGAGGTGATGCGGCCATCAGGGCTGCATGGCGAAAGACGGGCTCACGCTTCGGATCCAAAGGTCCAGGAGAAGTGAAATGACGAAATGAATGACCTTGACTGGAGACACCCCATGTGAGGGGGACCTGCATCGATCCGGCGGGTTACGACGCCGGCAAGAAGATCATGGGCAGAAAGCGCCACATCCTCGTCGACACGCAGGGCCTGTTGATGCATGCGATCGTCCACGCCGCCGACATCCAGGATCGCGACGGCGGCGCGGCGCTGATGGCGACCTTGTTCGGCGCCTTTCCGTTCCTGACCAGGCTCTTTGCCGACGGCGGCTATCGAGGGTCGCAATTTCAGGCCGCCATCGGACGAACTCTGGCGCGCGTGACGGTCGAGATCGTCAAGCGGTACCGGAATGGGATGAGCGCTACTGTCAGCCGCGAAAGCCGCATGTTGGGGTATAGCACCCCCAAACAGGGTTGGGGAACAAAGGCGCGCAAGTTTACATCCATTTCCCGACCAGTCGTAGGGCGACGCCGCACCCTGGTGACTCGGGCAGCATCGCGCAAGATATTTGGAGGTCGATTGCGACGCTGCTCATGCCGACATGCAGGACTTGATGAAGGGCACCACTTCAGCTGCGACCGCTTCGGGATTGTCCGCAAAAGGCCAATGGCCGCTATCGTTCAACATTACTACTTTTGCCTTCGGAAAATAATCTCGCTGCCGCTCAGCATAACTGGCCGACAAATAGGGGTCAGCGCGCCCCCAAATCACGAGGGCGGGCAGGTTCAAAGGTTTGAGGATATTTCCGCAACGCTCGGAGAGCGCGCCCAGGTCATTGGTCGCACGATAGAGTCGGAGAACCGCTTGCCGTGTTCGACTGTCAAAATGGTCATACGTTCGATTGATCATGTCTGATGGCAGGCCACGCGGATTGCCGATCCTGGAAAGCGTCTTGAAGCCGAAGCGCGTGGTGGTTGCCATGAAAATCTCGCCGAGCACCGGCGTGCGCCAAATTCTAGCGAGAAAGTGCCAGCGGTAACCTGGCATGACGCCAATGTTGATGAGCGTGAGGCTGGCCAATGACGCAGGATGGGCCGCAGCCCATGTCAAGCCCCATGCGCCGCCGAAGTCATGCAATACGAGGTGAACGCGGCGAACATTCAGTTTGGTGAGTAACCCATCGAGGTGGCGCGCATATCCATCGACGGTGTAGTCGAACGTGTCGGGTTTGTCGGCATTGCCGTAGCCCGGCATGTCGGGAGCGACGGTGCGTGCAAACTTGCTCAGTCGCTCCGAGAGACCCCGCCAATCTTCGGAGAAGCCGGGGTTGCCGTGGACGAAAACCACAGCCTCCTCCGCGTCAAGCGGCCCGCCCTGCAAGACCGGGGAACGCACCCCGTCCACTGTGACATCGTCCGTGCGAAGCATAACAATCTCCGGGCGCTAAACCCAAAACTTTGTCACATGATGATCCTGCGCGATGAGCTACATCCGGCCAAGGATGCGGGCAGGAGGCCAAGATCGGGCACCCGGCGGCCGTTCGGCTACAGCGGGCTGAACATTTAGCGACAGCCGTCGAGTCGCTGACTAAACATCCCAACTGACCAACTGCGGGATAATCTGACGCTGAGATAGCAGAGCAAGGGCCAGATAACGCTCCCGCTGAAAAACCATCTCCATTCGCCAACCGTGGTGGACAAGGATCGCCGCTGCATCGTCCCCGCGACGTCATTTTGCGAATACGAAGACACGAAGCCTCGCAAGACGCCGATCCAGTCGCGCGAGACGGCTTCAGCGGCCTCGGACTGGAGCGTCGTCGACGCCGGCCCCATCAGGGCGTACGATTTACTCCGCGACGCGCAGAAGCTGCTTGCCCTCGTTGCGACCCTCAAACAGCCGCCGCAGTGTCGCCGGCGCGTTCTCCAGGCCCTGCTGTACGTCGACCTTGTTCTTGAGTTTTCCCGCCTGCACCCAGCCGGCGAGCGCGCCGATCGCCTCCGCAGCGCGCGGCATGTAGTCGGTCACGATGAAGCCCTCCATCCGTCCGCGCCGGACGATCAGGTTGAGGTAGTTCTTCGGTCCCTTCGGCGGCTCGGTCGCGTTATAGTTCGCGATCCCGCCGCAAAGCACAACCCGCCCTCGCATCGCGAGCTGCGCCAGCGCCGCGTCGAGGATGTCGCCGCCGACATTGTCAAAGAAAATGTCGATCCCTTTGGGACACAGCTCCTTCAGCCGCGCCTGAACGTCCTCCGACTTGTAGTCGATCGCCGCATCGAAGCCGGCCTCATCGGTCAGCCAGCGGCATTTCTCCGCCCCGCCCGCGATGCCGATGACGTGGCAGCCCTTGATCTTGGCGATCTGCCCAACGACCGACCCCGTCGCGCCGGCTGCGCCAGAGACGACGACGGTTTCGCCTGCGACCGGACGGCCGACCTCGATCAGGCCGAAATAGGCCGTGATGCCGGTCAAGCCGAGCGCGCTCATCGCCAGCTCCAGCGGCGCTCCGGGGGGCAGCTTGTTGAGTTGGCCCTTCGGGTTCATCGCGACATAGTCCTGCCAGCCGGTGAGACCGGACACGATGTCGCCGACCGAGAAGTCGGGATTGTTCGACGCTACGATCCGACCTGCGCCGATTGAGCGGACGACCTCGCCGATCTTGACCGCCGGCAGATACGTGTCGAAGGCGATCCAACCCCGCTGCGTCGGGTCGCAGGACAGCATCAGGTTGCGCACCAGGACTTCGCCCTCGCCGAGCGCCGGGACGTCCGTCTCGACGAAATTGAAGTCGCTGTCCTGGATCGCTCCGTGCGGACGGCGCGCGAGCAGCCACTGGCGGTTTTTCATGTCGGTCCTCCCACGACGAATGGAGCGATCTTCATATCACGTGGGGTGGCAGGCGCGCCCCGCCCAGTGATCGACCAAGTCGGAACCCGATCGCGGGCGACGTTTGTGGGGCCAATGAATAAGCCCCGGCCAATCGCTGGTCGGGGCTGCGTCGGATCGGACACCAAGCTTCTCTGTATGCAATTTTGCTGTAGAACTGGGTCCACACCACGGCACCGGGACACGCTATTCCGGTTCCGCTGCGGACGCAAGCGGCCTCTTCTTCATGTCCGTTTAGAGTGACGATCAAATCCACGTCTAATATTAACCGCCTTTTTTCCACGACGAAGCGGAGGGCAACGCCCGTGCTGACACGAATTTTTCTGGCGTTCTTTTTGGCGCTCGCGCCGCTGCCAACAGCTTTCGCGCTCGAGAGCGCGTCCCCGACCGTCTCTCAGGGACTCGTCTCGTTTTCGTCGGATGAGGGCCTGGCGCGATTGAGCCGGTCGGACGCCAGAGTCAATTTTCCGGCGCTCGCCAATCAGTTCGAGGCCGAATATGTCGGCGCGTTTTGTGGTCCGGCGTCAGCGGCCATCGTGTTGAACGCCGTCCGGGGCCGCAGCGAAGATCTGCCGCGCGACCGAAGTCGGTTTCGGCCCGAAGATCTTCAATATCTGCCCCCCGGCGCCGACCCGACAACGCCCCGCTTCACGCAGGACAATGTGATTGCCAAAGGTCCGAAGACCCGCGCGCAGATTTTCGGAGAGCCGGTCACCATCAACGGCAGGCAGCTCCACGACTTCGGATTTCAGCTTCGCCAACTCGATGACATGCTGAAGGCCAACGGCCTCGCCACGCGGCTTGTCGTCGTCGATGATGGCAAAGACGAGCAGGAGATTCGGACCGACCTTGTCAACAACCTGAAGCGCCGCGGTGACTATGTGATCGTCAATTACCTACGGAAGGCTGCGGGCCAACCAGGCCCCCCGCACATCTCGCCGTTGGGCGCCTACGATGCCCAGTCAAACTCCTTCCTCGTTCTCGACGTAAACCCTGCGAGGGCCGACTGGGTATGGATGCCGGCCTCGACCCTCGTCAAAGCTATGCGCACCTTCGACACGGTCGAGAACCGCGGATATGTCTTGATTGAGCCACGCTAGTTAGGCGCCAAGATCAATCAGAAGAGCCGGGACGGCGTCAAGCTTTTCAGCGCCATACCGAAAGATGCTTCCTTGAGGCGCTACACGGTAACAAATGGCGCTTCTAGCGCGGGTTCCGACCAGGTTGACCCATCCATATGCGTCGTCGCCGGGCTTGACCCGGCGATCCATGGACCCGCGGGTCAAGCCCGCGGGTGACGGAAAACGATTCTACCTGGTCGAAACCAGCTCTAAACGCTTGTTTTCGCTGGCGCACGGTCGGGAGTTTGCCTTCACGATAGAGCGCCTGATGCAAGCAACGTCCGTGCGGCTCAAGCCGCCTGGCGCGCGCTCCGGCCCCGTTCGTTCGTCTCGCCCGGAACGGGCGTCGGGGCCAGCGCAAACGCGCCGTCGCCGATCAATGCAACCGCGACGAGGGCGACGATCCAGAGCGCGGGATACTCCCAGCCGCCGTGCGGATCGGTGAAGAAGAAGCCTGCCGCTCCATGCACCGCAAAGATCGCGCCGAGGAGATCCGGGACCATGGCGAGCGCGGCGAGGCGCGGCCACAGGCCGAGAATGAGCGCGACCCCGCCGATGATCTCCCATGCGATGACGAAATAGCCGAGCGCCGGGGGCAGACCGAGCGAAGCGAAGAAATGCGCGGTTCCGGCGGGGGTGAAGACGAAGAGTTTCACGCTGGCGTGGATGAGAAAAAGCGCGCCGAGCACGAGGCGCAGCCCGAAGACGGCGTATGGAGCGGTGCGAAGATCGATCATTGGCTTTCTTCCCACTCGATGACTTTGGATGGACGTCTTAGACCCCGTCTTGCGCAGGAGATAAATGGCGGCTCCGGACAATCACTCTTGCCGAAATGGATCGGATCGCGCCGCGCCCGGCAAGTCCAGGTCCCACGGCGGCTCGCCACGAAAACGCGCCGTGAGAAAGTCGACGAGCGCCCGGACCTTGCGGGCGTGGCGCCGCGCCGGAGGGTAAAGGATGTGGACCCCGCCGCGCGGCGGCTCCTCGAAATCCTGCAGCACCCGCGTCAGCGCGCCGACCCGAATACTGGGGCCTGCGACAAAGGTCGGCACGTGGACGAGGCCGAGGCCGGCTTCCGCCGCTACGACGCAAGCCTCGGCATTGGAGAAGCGCAAACGGCCATGAACCGGCACCCGAAGCGGTCCGTTGCCGGAGGGCGCGCGGAAGCGCCAGACGAGCGGATCGTGAAAATTGGTGTCGATGACGCACTCATGCGCGGCGAGGTCGCCCGGCTCTGCCGGTTCGCCGCGTTCCGCCAGATATCCGGGAGCGGCGGCGCAGACGATGCGGGTGTCGCAAAGCTTGCGAATGATCAGGCTGGCGTCGCTCGGGACGCCGACGCGCACCGCCGCGTCGAATCCCTCGTCGATCAGACTGACGATCCGGTCGGAGAAGCTGACGTCGAGCAGAATCTCCGGATAGGCGCGGGCGAAATCGACGAGCGCCGGCGCCAGTTGCGCCGTGCCGAAGGACACCGGAACCGACAGGGCGAGCCGTCCGCGCGCCTCGCCCGACGCCGTCCGCACCGAATCGTCAAGCGCGTCGAACTCCTCGATCAGCCCCTTGATCCGGTCGAAATAGGCGCTGCCGACCTCGGTCGGCGACAAGGCGCGCGTGGTTCGGTTCAGGAGTTGGACGCCAAGTTCCTTTTCCAGCCGGCCGACGAGCTTCGAGGCCTGGCCCGGGCTCGTGCCGAGGCGCGCCGCGGCGCGGGAGAAGCCGCCCGTCTCCATGACGGCGACGAACATCCGCTCACACTCGAGCCGTTTCATGCCGCCAATATCGCGCCCCGCGGCACGATCGCAAGTTCCGCCGCTCGAGGGCAACGGCGCGGGCGGCCGCGTCAGCCCCCGCGCGCCAGCCCATTCGACAAGCCTAGGGCGCCCCGGGCCCGCAGCCACGCTTACACGCTCTAATGCCGAGGTTCTCGAGCGCTGGCCCGAAAAGGCAGAAATTTGGTCGTTGAAAGCAGGACCGGTTCGAATTCAGTCTGCTACTAGCCTATCCGCATCTGTTCATGTATGAACCATTCATATCTGAACGGATTCGTCATCACAAAGGTTGTGTGGGCAACTCGGCGGGTCAACTCCCTCGAAGCAGCCGCGTAGCTTTCGGGGGAAGGGATTCAAAAATGGCGTACGATGAGACTTGCATTGCAATTGATGAGGCGCGAGCGGAGACGCCACTCTCTGCAACCGGCCGACTCTCCGAAGAAATTGACGTGAGCCGGACGTATCGAAGCGGCGGAGCAAAGCTTGGCGGTTTCATCGCGGTGATCGAAAGCCGCACATTCATACGGGAGTGCATTCGCCGAAGCGTGCAATCGGCGTTCTCATTGCCGGTGCTTACCTATTCGACGCCTATCGAGCTGGAGCAACAACATCTCTTTACCTCGCCCCAACTCATCATATTGTCTTGGCTGGAAGATAACGAGGTGGCGAGCGTCAACGCGTTGCAAGTATTATCTGAATCGGCTCCGAGAATACCCGTCATTGTCCTTGCCTGCAACAATGACGCCGGACTGGCCCGGACCGCCATTCGCCATGGCGCAAAAGGTTACATCCCAGTGACTATGGGATTTGAGATCACAATCGAGGCGGTGCGCTTTGTTCTTGCTGGGGGAACCTACGTGCCGATGGACTGCCTGCTGGCGAGCGATCCGCCAGCGGACGCGCCCCAGCCGACGACATCGGGCCTCGTCACTGGCCGTGAACTCGCGGTCATTCGGGCGATCCAGAAGGGCAAGTCCAACAAGGTAATAGCGTACGAGTTGAACATGTGTGAAAGCACGGTGAAAGTCCACGTACGGAATATCATGAAGAAAATGAACGCGAAGAATCGCACCGAGGTGGCGGTCAAAGCGCAAATTGGCTGGAGCGAAGATCTTCCGGACGGAAGCGGCACGCTTGCAATCCGGCTGTAGCGCAAATGGGTCGGCGCCCCGCCGGGGCTGTTCGGGGCGATGACATAGAACAGCAACCGCGATTGCGAGCCCGGCGCCGAAGCTTGGCAGAGCTTGTCCGATCCTTTCCTCGGTCTCCTGCCGTTGGGAAAGCTTGGCCCGATCTGGCAGACGATTGGCCCGGAAAATCAGGACGCTCCGACGCTCGACCTGCATATTGCATGTTTAGCGCGGGTTCCGACCAGGTTGACCCATCCGGATCCGTCGTCGCCGTCCCCGGGTCACAGCCCGGGGATGACCCGGCGATCCATGGACCCGCGGGTCAAGCCCGCGGGTGACGGAAACGAGTCTGCCTGATCGGAACCCACTCTAGTGGCTGACGAAGCGCCAATCGTGGCGGCTTCCACATCACCGGACTCAAACGCTCGCCGACTGTCACGGTCGGCGGGTGTTTTTATTGCGCGTTCGTAACGTTTTGTGACGCAGCGAACAGCCTGGTCACGCATCGATATTGGGGTTTCAACGATGTTGACGGGTTCCGAAATGAGCCATCCGGGACTGGCGCGCTTGATCGGCCGCCCAGAGAGCAGCGGCGATCAGATCATCGTCGGCAACATGCAAGTCGCCGTGCGGCGGCGGGCAGCGGCGGCCATGTCCACCGCGATGATGAAAGGAGACGTCGAAGGGGTTCTGGCCGCGTTACGCCGGTTGGGCGTGCGGGCCGTCGACCGGGACGTCTAGGCTGCGCACCGGGCTGGAGACAACGAGCGGCGCTGCGTCGCGGGAACCCTCCTGGCGATAGTCCGCCTTGGATCGATAGACCTTTGGCCACATCGTCGGCGAACGACCGCTGATGTGAGGATAGTGTTTGAAAAACTCGGGAAATCGACGTCACGATCGCCAATGACAGGTCGACGACTGCGAGCCATTCGCCGCAGGCGCGGGAGGCGCGGAGCGTCCGACTGCGGAACGGCGGGTCTTCGCAAAAAATAGCGGTCGTTCCGCAACAACGAGGCAACCGATGTGGCCGTTCGCGTCGGGGCGCAAATCAAGGTCGGTACTTCACGACGCAAGCGCCAATGGCAGCCGACTTCGCAATATTCGGACGGCGCCGAACAGGCGGGACCTCCAGCGTAATTGAAAATTTGCGAGCGCCCGTCGGTATGCCACTTGAACTCGCCTCAGATTGGGATTTTCAATTCAAAGTAAGCTTGGAAAACTTGTCGCCCTCAGCGGAAGGGTTGGGATGTTGCCGCTCAGAGGAGGGAATCAGCGTAAAAATGCAGCTTTTGGGCGCCCGCGGTTCTGGTAGGCCTTGGGATCCGTAGGTCCTCGGCGGCGGAGATCTACTTGCTCACAACGACACGGTGACGGCTGAATACGACCGGATTGGCATGTTCGGAACCGTTGGCGGCTCCAACGTCAGGACACTTCAACAACGTGGTGCGTGAGCTAGGGACGGCCTGCTGGCTGGCGCTTTCGCACCGTCAGGGTCGGCGCTGACTTTGAGCTATACCGGCTGCTTCCATTCTCTTTGCATGGCGGTGATTAATATTGAAGGACTAGTGAAATGACCACCAGCTCACTACCACCTATTTCCGAACTATTAAGCGGTTTTGCATTTAATACCTCTCCACCAGGAACGCCATTGGAGCTGACCTATTCGTTTGAGACGTCTGTTCCAACTTCCGGCAGTTGGGCCTTTGACCCGACTTGGACACCATTTTCCTCCGCCGAACAGGCTTATGTTCAGCAAGCCCTAGCTAACGTCTCCGCATTCGCGAACGTCACCTTCACTGAAGTAACAGGTACAGCAGAGATAAATTACGGAAACAGTACTAGTAGCGATCAAGAGTTGATGGGCACTTCATTCGGGAAGACCGAGCTGCCCACTCCAGAGAATCCTGTCGCCTACACCGCCTTTAACGGTGCTTATTTTACCCCGACGCCCTATTATCCACTTGCTGATAATGAGTATCTAGCTACTCACGAGCTAGGAAACGCGCTTGGACTGCTAGATCTCTATGGTCCCCAAACGCCGTTGGGGCCGACCACATGGACCATTCCGGCCCAATACACAAACTCCGATTACACCACAATGGCCGGCGTCACATTCAATGAATCTCACAATAGTCCCCCTAATTTTGAAAATCCCGTGGGATTTCAGTTGCTGGATATTTTGGCGTTACAGTATTTGTATGGCGTCAATGAAAATGGCTATACCCCAAGCTATCAGGACACAGCTGCGACAATTACGAGCACCTCGTTAACCTACTCAATCACCGATGACAGTGCGCCTGAGACTATCTGGGTCGGGTCGAATGTCGCCTCGGTGAAATGTCTTGATTTCTCAGAATGCACGTCTTCTGTTGCAATAAACTTGAATGCGGGTACGTTTAGTAGTAATTACGTCGGTCCGGCCATTTACTCTGGCTTTGCCGCCGGGGCCAATGACGCTATCGCTATCGCCTTGAAAACAGTCATAAATGTCGGCATCGGTGGCAACCAGGCCGACACCCTGATTGCAGATTCTACTCCTGGCCACAACGATGTTTTAATTGGCGGCACAGGGAGTGACAGCTTCACGGCTGGCGCTGGCAAGGACATTTTTGTTGGCGGCGGTGGGATCGATACTGCAATTTTTCATGATCCAGAAGCAGATTACAGTATTACCAACCTAGGCTCTGGGGTCGTGGTCGTGACCGACAACGCATCCAGCCCAACTGATGGGACGGTCGTTCTCGACGGCAGTTTCACAAGCTTGCAATTCGCTGACCAGACGGTAACAGAAGCGGCCAATGTCAGGCCCTCCGGGTTGACAGCGGTCGTCAGCGCCCCAGCGGCAATCATCGAGGCCAATCAGGACGCCATCAATTACCTCGTGAATAAAGGGGCGGTCTCCTCTGTCGTAGACACCGACACGGGAACGGGCGCCAACAGCGTCGCCAACGATTTCCAGACCATCCTCCAGCGAGCGCCGACGCAGACCGAATTGAACCATTATCTGGCGGTAGAGGAGAACGGCTCGCTTTCGCCTGCCGGCCTCATCGAAACCTTGATCGCCACGCCTGAGGCGCAGACCGACGTTTTTCCAGTCGTTGCGCTGTATCAAGCTGTTTATGGCCGGGTGCCTGACGCTACAGGTCTTCAATATTGGACCGGAGTCTACGAGTCCCTATTGTCGAGCGTGCCCGAAACGACGGGTTCGACAGTCAATCAGGCGATGGTGGATCTCGCGACGCCCTTCGTCAATCCGGCTATTACGCCGGAATTCGTAGCCCGTTACGGGGCAAATCCGGACGCCAGCACCTACGTGACCGAGCTTTACGGCAACGTGTTGGATCGTCAGCCCGATGTTACGGGTCAGACCTACTGGACCGGCGTATTGTCCAACTTGCTACAGATTGACACCCCGCTTAATGCTCGCGCGCTACTGCTGGAGCAATTCGTGGATTCCAGCGAGTATCGAGCCGATTCCCAGCCCTACATCCACGGGTTCCTGGCGGCGTCGGCAAAAGGAACAGAAAGCTATCAAGGTTCGCTGTTTCAACAGACGCCGGACACTGCGCTGCCGCCAGCAAGCACTCCGACCCCTTTGGTAGGGCTGTCGATGTCAACTGCGAGCCATGTGCACGCATAGTCGTCTGCTGCGTACAAATTGCAGCCTGCGCGCCACGATGTGGCGGATGAAACCAAGCCGTCCGCCGTCGCCCTCGAAAGGGTAGCGCGCCTGAGCGCCCGCGCCCTTATTGTAGCCTTGCCCCTATTGTATTTGGCGTCGTCGCCCGGCGCCTGAACGATCGCGCCCGGCTTGTCTTCCAGCCATGCTGCTGCTTTTTGGGAAATCCTGCCTGTTCGCCTCAATGGCGAGATTTTGACCGAGCGTCATAACCCAATTCAAAGGGAGCCGACATGAACGCGCCTTCGTCCCCAGCACCTTCCGCCGCCGCTGTGAACGCAATCAAGGAAAAAGCCAAGCTCCTGAGCATCTATTCGATGATGGCGACGACTGCCGCAGGCTCGGGACATCCGACTTCGTGCATGTCCGCCGCCGAGCTGGTGGCCGGAGTCTTCTTTCACGCGATGAAGTTTGATCCGAAGAATGCGAACTCGAATGACGACGATCGTTTCGTGCTGTCGAAGGGCCACGCGGCGCCAGTGCTCTACGCCGCGCTGGCGGAAGCGGGCGTCTTTCCGGTTTCGCGGGTGATGACGCTGCGGGAGTTCGCCAGCGAGCTGGAGGGCCACCCGACGCCCCGCATTCATGGCGTGGATGCGGCGACCGGCTCGCTCGGCCAGGGACTTTCGGTGGGCTCTGGCCTCGCGATCGGCGCGCGGATGGATAAGAGCCCGACGCGGGTCTACGTGCTGACCGGCGACGGCGAATTGGCGGAAGGGCAAATCTGGGAAGCCGCCGCCTTCGCCGCGCATTACAACCTCGATAATCTGACGGTGATCGCCGACATCAACCGGCTCGGCCAGAGCGAGCCGACGATGTACCAGCACGACATGGAACGCTACCGGCTGAAATTCGAGTCGGAGGGTTTCGATACGCAGGTGATCGACGGACATGACGTGGCCGCGGTGCTCGCGGCGCTGGATCGCGCCAAGATGGTGAAGGGGCGGCCGCAGGCCATCGTGGCGCGAACCATCAAGGGCCACGGCTTCAGCCTGGTCGCTGATAAGCTGAACTGGCACGGCAAGCCGCTGTCGAAGGAACAGCTCGCGGCCGCCATTCGGGAAATGGGCGGCGGACCGACGGTTCCCCCCGATCCGGGAAAATCGTACGAGCGAACGTCGCTGCCGAAGCCGCCTGAATTCGCCCCTCCCGCCGCGCCGGACTACGCAAAGGACGCGAAGGTGGCGACGCGCGAAGCATACGGCTTCGCGCTCAAACGGCTGGGAGCTGCGAACCCACACGTCGTCGCCATATCGGGCGACGTGAAAAACTCGACATTTTCGGAAATCTTCGGCGACGCATACCCCGACCATTTTTGGCAAGGGTATATCGCCGAGCAGAACATGGTGAGCGTCGCGGTCGGGCTGCAGGCGCGCGGCAAGACGCCGTTTGCCGACACGTTCGCCTGTTTCCTTTCGCGCGCCTACGACAATGTGCGCATGGCGGCCGTCAGCCGCGCCAACATCAATCTGTGCGGGTCGCATTGCGGCGTCTCGATCGGCGAGGACGGGCCATCGCAGATGGCGCTGGAGGACATCGCCATGTTCCGCGCGGTGCATGGCTCGGCTGTTTTCTATCCGAGCGATGCGGTCTCGGCCGAGCGCCTGACGGAGGCGATGGCCCGGCGCGCGGGCATCAACTACCTGCGCACTTCGCGGCCGAAAATGCCCATTCTGTATTCGAACGATGAGAAATTCCCGATTCCGGGATTCAAGGTGCTGCGCAGCAGCGCGGAGGACAAGGCAACCGTGATCGGCGCCGGCGTGACGCTGCACGAAGCGCTGAAGGCGGCGGATCAATTGAAAAAAGCGGGCGTTTCCATTCGCGTGATTGATCTCTACTGCGTCAAGCCTCTCGACGGCAGCGCGCTGGCTGCCGAAGTCGGCGCGACGGGCGGGCGGCTGGTGACCGTCGAAGATCATTGGCCGGAGGGCGGATTGGGCGAGGCTGTGTTGCATGCCCTGGTTGTCGCGGGCGCGGCGCCGGCGAAATTCAAACTGATGGCGGTGAACGGCATGCCGCACTCCGGCAAGCCGGACGAGCTTGTCGATGCGTTTGGCATTTCAGCGCGTCACATCGTCGAGGCTGTGTCGGACTTGCAGCCGCTAGGGCTCCCGGCTGCCGCGACCCTTCCCCCTTGCGGGTCCTTGCGGGGGGAAGGTGCAGTTGCGAAGCAACGACTGATGACGGAGATCGCGCGGAGCGCGATGGCTCATAGGTTCAAGAGGCGGCGCCTGACGGCAGGACGCAAGTAAGGCGTACTCTGTCGAAGCCGTCGCGCTCCGCGCGACCGCCCCTCATCCGTCGCGCCTTCGGCGCGACACCTTCTCCCGCATGCGACCGCATGCGGGAGAAGGGGCCCGAGGCCGGACGTTGTGCGTGGGTTGCAGCTCACCAACAGCGCTCATTTCGCCAGCGCGTCGAGCGACCGCTTCATCGCCTGCGTGCCCGCCTCGAGCGCCGCGGCGAGTTTCGGCTTCACCTCGTCCGGCAGGAAGTCCGCGGTCCAGACGATTGTCGCGCCGCCGCCGGGGGCCTCGGTAACTTCGAGCGCGGCATTGTAATGCGTCGTCCATCCGCCCTCGGCGCTCCAGACGAGGCGGCGGGCCTCGTCGTCCAGCGTGACGATCGGCTCGCGTATGATCATGCCGTTGATGAAAGTGACGACGCGCGCGCCGGGTTCGAGCCGCGTGTCGGTGACGAAACCGCGCGCGAGCCGCGTGTGCAGCGCGCCGATGTCGCGGATGGCGTCCCATGCCGCCTCGGCGGACGCCGTGGTGTCGCACTGCTTTCGAATGGTCGCCATCGCCGTCACGCCCCCTGCCGCAAGGCTTCGAGCCGATAGCCGTCGGGATCGACGACAAAGGCGGCGAAATAGTCCGGGGCATAGTCCTCGCGGACGCCCGGCTGGCCGTTATCGCGGCCCCCGGCGGCGAGCGCTGCGGCATGAAACCGAGCTACGCTGCTGCGGTCGGGCGCGACGAAACAGACATGCAGCCCCGACTTCGGATCGTCGGGGACCGGGGAGCTCGTCGCGCCGATCCAGAAGCCCACCGCCTCTTTGCCGTAGCCGAGCGAGTTGGCGCTTTCGCTCAGGCAGCGATAGCCGAGCGGCTCGAGCGCCGCGTCGTAGAACGCCTTCGATCGCGCGATGTCGCGAACGCCAATGGAGATATGGTCGAACATGCTTCCGCTTCCTTTCTCTTCTGACCGAGCCGTCATTGGAGGACCCCGAGCGCAGCGAGGGGACGAAGCAATCCGGGCGATCGAAAGGCTCGATTGCTTCTCCCGCGCGCACGCGCGGGACCACAATGACGGACGCGCCGTGATTTTGATCGTACTCTAAGCGGGCGGGCTTCAGCCGGCTTGGGGAAAATTGCTATGGTCGACCCATGGCTCCGAAGGCTTTCCGACCGCCGCGCCCAACCGAACAGGCCGCCGCCTCGCAGCCGTCCGTGCGCCGGATCGCCGGCGGCGAGGCCTGGAGCGTCAGCGAGGTCGTCTGCTGCGCCGGCCCCGGCGACCGGCCTTACGAGGAACGGCACGACGGCTACAGCGTCTCGGCGGTGCTTTCGGGCGTCTTCAGCTATCGTGCCGGCCGGGCCGCCAACCTGCTCTATCCGGGCGCGCTGCTGCTCGGAACCAACCGCGCCTGCTACCAGTGCGGGCACGAGCACAGCGTCGGCGACCGCTGCATCTCCTTCAATGTGCGCGAGGACGCATTCGGCGAGATCGCGTCGATCGCGGCGTCGCGCGGCGCGCAATCCGCTCGGTCAGCCGATGCTGCCGGCGTCGAACCGGCTCGCGCCGCTCTTCGCGGCGATCGAGAGCGTGCAGGATTGCGTTTCGCCGCTCAAGGCGGAAGAGCTGCTGATCGTCCTGTTCGAGACGGTCGTCGCCGCGCTGAACGACGGCGTCCGCGCGCCGCCCGCGCCGAGGGCATGGGAAACGCGGCGCATCGTCGATGTCCTACGCGCGATCGAGGAAGGTCCCGACGAGGCGCTTGATCTCGCGGGTCTGGCGGCGGTGGCGGGACTCGGCAAGCATCATTTCCTGCGCATTTTCCGCCGGTCGGTCGGCATGACTCCGCATCAATATGTCTTGCGGGTCCGCATGGGCCGGGCGGCGCGACGGCTCGCGACCTCAAGGGATTCCGTGCTCGCTGTCGCCCTCGACAGCGGCTTCAACGATCTCTCGACGTTCAACGCCCGCTTTCGGGCGACCTTCGGCGCGACGCCGTCGAAATATCGAGCCGGCGTCTGAACGCCTCGTTACGTCAGCTTCCGCCAGGCCTGCGCCTCCGCCGCCTCGGCGAAGGCCTCCGGCGTCCATTTCTCCTTGAGCGCCTGGCGCATCAACGCCTGCTGGCTCTGCGGCGCCATCCCGCCGATCGCCGGGTCGCGGTCGAGATTGGTCGGGAAGGAATAGCCTTCGGCCGAAGCCGCGATGACGTTGTCGACGGCTTCCGCCGTGATCTCCCGGTCGGCGATCAGCCTCTGCAGCGCCGGATAGAGCGTGACGCTCATCCTGAGCCGGTCGACGCTCTCCATCGCCCGGCCATAGGCGGTTGAGATCTGCAGGAGATTGCCGATGCGCCGGATGTCGGCCGAGCGGTTGGAGCCCGCGGCATGGAAGAGCGCCGGATTGAAAAAGACGGCGTCGCCGCTCTTCAGCGGCACCTGAACCCTGTGCGCCTCGAAATAGGCGCGGAAATCGGGGCGCAGCGCCGCGAGATAGCCCGGCAGGTAGCTTTGCGAGAAGGGCAGGTAGAGCGTCGGGCCGGACTCGAGCGGCATGTCGCAATGGGCGACCGCCCCCTGCAGGGTCAGCATCGGCGACAGCCGATGCGCGTGCACCGGAAAGCGTTCGATCTCGCGCGCCGTCTGGAAGCCCATGTGGTAGTCGCGATGGGGAACCTGCGCGTCGCCGCCCGGATTGACGACGTTGAGCTGCGAGGTGATCTGATAGAAGGGCCCGAGCCAGGCCTCGCTGACGAGGGCGATCGCCGCATTGCCGTAATAGGCGGCGAAGACGGCAGGGTCGGCGAGACACAGCTTCTCCAGCGCGTTCCAGACGCGGTCATTGGCGCCCGGCTTGGCGAAATGATCGCCGCGATTGGCGTTGCTCCGGTGCTGCTCCTCGATCATCGCCCAGAAGCGCGCGTTCGCTGCCTCGATCGGCGAAAGGTCGGCGAAAGCGCCGCGGATCATGATGACGCCGGGCCCATCGCTCATCGCCTCGACCCATTCGGCCATCATCTCCTTACGGGTCTCAGCCGAGGCAGCGGCTCGCCGCACCGTCTCGCCGTCGTAGACCGGGATGTTCGAGACGACATCGCTGGCGAAGGGATAGTCCGAAAGGGCGACCGGTCGCTCGACGAGCGCCCGAAAGGCGTCGAGGTCGCAGCCGTCCTCGTTCAGGAAGACGCGGTTGGCTCTGAGCTGTTTCAGGTTGTCGTCCTTCATGGGCGTCCTCCCGCGTCGTTGGTTGGCGATACTATACAATAGCTCTGCGGCGAAGACAGGCGCTTGACGATCAAGGATGGGCGTTCGGCGCCCCTTGGTCTCAACAAAGCCACGCGACTCGGATTCTCTTCGGCCGCGCGGGGACAGGGAAAATGAACGGCGGCAGGGACATCGTACGCGAACTCGAAGACTGGTTGTCCGAGCTCGGCGGTGACGCGCGCGCCCGCCGGCGGCCCGGCCATGCCCCCGACGTCGACATTGATCTCATCCGTCGCGCGATCGCCGAGATCAACGCGATGCGCGAGAGGCTCGGCGAGCGGCGGGCGACCCGTTCGATCGCCGCCGAGGATTTGAACGCCAGCAACGACGAATAGTCGGCGAGTCACACTGGGGCTAACTTTGCCCTGCGGACGCCTCCGTGCTTATCCTGACGCATGTCAACCAGCGGGCGCACGGGCGTTCTCGCGGCGGCCGTCGGCAGCTTTGCGCGCTCGGCTGCTTGGGCGCCGGACTGGCGCAAGGCCTTTGCTGCCGCGCTGGCGCAGGAGGTCGAGGAGCGGCGATTCTTCCTCTGGCTGCCGGTTGCGGCGATGGGCGGCGTCGGGCTCAACCTCGCAGCCGACCGCGAACCGGTTCTCTGGCTTCCGGCCGGGTTGACGGCGATCTTCGCCGCGCTTGCCTGGATTTCTCGCGCCCGGCCGTTGGCGCTCGGCGTGTCGCTCGCGCTGGCTGCCCTGTTCTCCGGATTTCTAGCGATGTCCTTGCGCACTCTGCGCGTCGCCGCGCCGGTGCTCGACCGCATCCGCATCGTCAGTCTCGAGGGCTACGTGGAGGAGGTGGATCTCAGGCCCGTCGGCGCGCGCATGGTGATCGCGGTCACGAGCGCGGAAGGCATGCCGCGCGACAAGGCTCCGCGCCGCGTGCGGGTCACCACGCGCCGGACGCCGAACGTCGCCGCAGGCGACTATGTCGGGCTCAAGGCGCGGCTCCTGCCGCCGTCGCGCGCGACGCTGCCGGGCGGGTATGATTTTGCCCGCGACGCCTTCTTCGCCGGCGTCGGCGCTGTCGGTTCGACGCTCGGCGGCATCGAGCTTTTGCCGCCGCCGGACGATGCGACCTGGCGCCAGCGTCTTTCCGCCGGCGTCGACCATGCCCGCAACCGCCTCGCCCTGCGCGTCAACGCCATCATCGGCGGCGACGAGGGGGCGATCGCCGCCGCCATGGTCACCGGAAAGCGCGACTTCCTGTCGAACGACGCCAAGGACCTGATCCGCGAAGCGGGCATCTTTCACATCATCACGATTTCCGGCGTGCAGATGACGCTGGTCGCTGGGATCTTCTTCATCGTGACGCGGCGCCTCCTTGCGCTGTCGCCGACGCTGGCGCTGAGATATCCGATCAAGAAATGGGCGGCCGTCATGGCGATGGTCGGCTCGATCTTCTACGACATCGCCACCGGCTCGCGGGTCGGCACCGAGCGGGCGCTGGTGATGACGCTGATCGTGCTGGGCGCCGTCATCATGGACCGGCGGGCGCTCACCATGCGCAATCTCGCCTTCGCGGTCCTCGCCGTCGTCGCGATCGAACCGGAGGCGATCCTCGGCGTCAGTTTTCAGCTGTCTTTCGCCGCAGTGCTGGCGCTGGTCGCGGTGATGGAGGCGCGGCTCGCGGGGATGGAGAGCGACCCCGATCCTTTCCTGCCGGGGCGAGGCGGCGGCGCGCCGGCGTACGCCTGGTTCGCCGACCTCATCCACAAGCCCCTCGCCCTCCTCGTCGCGACCGCATGCGCCACCGGCGCGACCGCGTCATTCATGGCCTATCACTTCCACGACCTCAGCCCCTATGTGCTGATCGGCAATCCGCTGACCTTGACCGTGATCGAGTTCTTCGCCGTGCCGGGCGCCCTCGTCGGCGCCGCGCTCTATCCGCTCGGCCTCGACGCCCCGGTCTGGCTCTATGTCGGAGCGGGGATCAAATTCATTCTCTGGGCGGCGCGATTCATCGCCGAAGCGCCCGGCTCGACGCTGCACTTGCGCGCCTTCGCCCCGTACGCCCTGCCGTTCCTGGCGCTTGCCGTCATGAGCATGGCGATCTGGCGGAGCTGGGCTTTCCGCGCGAGCGCGATCCCCTTCGCCGTCATCGGCCTCATCGGCGCGACGCAGGGACCGCGCTATGACGTCATCGTCGCGCCGTCGGGCGAAGAGGCTGCGGTGCGCGACGCCGACGGCTTGTTGCAGATCGTCGGCAAGCGCTTCAACGGCTTTGCCGCTGAGCAATGGCTGACCGCCGACGGCGACGGGCGGGACCCGGCGAAAGCCCGCGATCCCGATGCGGTCTGCGACAGGGTGGGTTGCGTCGCCGCGCTGCCCGAGGGCGAATCGCTCAGCGTCGTCATCGATCGCATGGCGTTCGACGAGGATTGCGAACGCGCAGAAGTCATCGTCAGCGCCCTTCGCGCGCCCCCGGGCTGCAAGGCCAGGTTCGTGCTCGACCAACAGGCGCTGGCCCGGCTCGGCGCGGTCGGGCTGACGTGGAGCGACGAGGCCGGCTTCACGCTGACGAGCGACCGCTCGCCGCTCGAGGACCGCCCGTGGTCGGCCGCGCCGCCGCCGACAGGCGGAGAGCGCTCGGGGCGTCCGGGCCATGCTTCGCGCGGCCCCGATCCAGCCGACCCGGATCAGGAGCCGGAACCGGCGCAATAAGCGGCGAAGCTTGGCGAGACCCGACCGGCGACGCTATGTTCCCGCCGACGCTTCGATTCGGAGCTCACAGGGAGGCAACCCATGCGCAATCAATGCTTGTCGACGCTCGCCGTTCTCGCGCTTCTCGGCGCCTCAACAGCGCTCGCCGCCGACCCGCAGGTCGAACGAGGCAAGTACCTCGTCGCCATCGGCGGCTGCAACGATTGCCATACTTCGGGTTCGTTCCTCGGCAAGCCCGATTATTCGCGGACGCTCGGCGGCTCCGACGTCGGCTTCGGCCTGCCCGGCCTTGGCACTTTTGTCGGTCCCAACCTGACGCCGGACAAGGAGACGGGACTCGGCAACTGGACGACCGCGCAGATCATCACGGCTTTCACCACCGGCGTCCGGCCGGACGGGCGCACGCTCGCGCCGATCATGCCCTGGCGGGGACTGGCCCGTCTCAGCTACGACGACGCCCAGGCGATCGCCGCCTACCTCCAGAGCCTTCCGCCAGTGAAGAACGCGGTTCCTGGACCTTTCGGACCGAAGGAGGTTCCGACGACACTCGTCATGACGATCATCCCGGGCGAGGTCTATGGGAAGCTGCCGCAGCCTCCCCACTGAGAGGGTCTGTCGCGTTCCAGACAAGGATGTCCAGGAAAGCCGCGTCGGTTCATGCAGACTGGCCGACGGCCCCTTGACAAATGCTCTTCGTAGAAGCCCGCTAACGGGCCGGTTTGCCCGCAGCGCCGCCGGCGCGCGCGGCGAATGCCGCCACCAGCGCCTTGAGCTCCGGATCGCGGATCAGCGTGACCGCCCGATCCGGCTCGACCCACTGGACGATTCGTTCATCGAACTCGGGCCAGACCTCGCTCTGCCGTTTCACCAGCAAGGGGAAAACCTTGACCTCGCAGCTGACCCGAACGCCGCGTTCGTCGACCACCTTGTCATAATGAAAAGCGCCAATCGATTTTGCCCTCACCTTGCCTCTGACGCCCGCCTCCTCGAACGCTTCGCGCGCGGCGGATTTCGCCGGTTTCAGTCCTTTGATCGGCCAGCCCTTGGGGATGATCCAGCGTCTGGTATGACGAGTCGTCACAACCAGGATTTCAAGCGCCGCCCGGTCCGCAAACCGATAGGGAAGCGCGCCATATTGTATGCGGATGACCGGTTTGGCCTTTTGCTTGCTTGGCTTTCGGGGAATGATCGGACCTCCAGGTTCGGTCAACGGCGCCGGCGCAAACAACCGAGGCCATGGAGAATCAAAAAGGGCGCCCGAAGGCGCCTTTTGTTAACCGTTCCCGGGGGCGCCCGGCCTACTTGATTTTCGTTTCCTTGAACTCGACGTGCTTACGCGCGATCGGGTCATACTTCTTGAAGGCCAGCTTTTCCGTCTTGGTGCGGGCGTTCTTCTTGGTGACATAGAAATAGCCGGTGTCGGCGGTCGACAGCAGCTTGATCTTGAGCGAGGCGGCCTTGGCCATATCGTGAGAATCCTTGAAAGCATGGCGCTTCAAGGCGCCGAAAACAAAAAGGCCCGCGGAACCCGCAGGCGCTCTCTGCAACAAAATAGCCGGGGCCGGTCGGAAGTCAACCCGCACAGGGGCGTTCGTGGGGCATTCGCTGGGCGTTCGCCTTCCTTCCGATGGGCGATTATCCTACGGATAGGCGCCAAACCCCCACGAGCGCCGTTAGGGGAGCGGGCGTTCGGCGGCGGGAGAATGGATGTGAAAAGCCTTTATTCGGGTCCGGTATTCGAAATGGCCCGGAATCAGTTCCACGTCATCGCCGATCATCTGTCGATCCCCGAGGACGATCGCGATCGGCTGTTGTATCCGAAGCGGTCGATTGTCGTCTCCGTCCCGATCAACATGGACAACGGCCGCCAGGCCGTGTTCGCCGGCTATCGGGTGCAGCATCACCTGACGCTCGGTCCCGCCAAGGGCGGCACGCGGTTCGCGCCCAACGTCGACATCGGCGAAATCGCCGCGCTCGCAATCTGGATGAGCTGGAAATGCGCCCTCGCCGACCTGCCCTACGGCGGCGGCAAGGGCGGAATTGCCGTCGATCCCCATTCGCTCTCGGTGCGGGAGCTCGAGAACCTCTCCCGCCGCTATATGCAGGAGATGATCCCGTTCGTCGGCCCGCGGGTGGACGTGATGGCGCCCGACATGGGCACCAACGAGCAGGTGATGGCCTGGTTCATGGACACCTATTCGATGTACCAGGGCGTGACCGTGCCGGAGATCGTGACCGGCAAGCCGGTCGGCACCGGCGGCACCCTTGGCCGGCGCGAGGCGACCGGCCATGGCGTCGCCTTTCTCGCCTTCCGCGCCCTGGAGGCGCTCGACATCGATCCGGTCGGCGCGACCGCCATTGTGCAGGGTTTTGGCAATGTCGGCGCCCACGCGGCGATGGGGCTGGCGGCGCGCGGCGTCAAGATCGTCGGCGTCGGCGACCACACGATCGCTTACTACGATCCGAAGGGCCTCGAGGTTCGGGCGCTCGTCGATCACGTCGAGAAAGCGGGCGCGCTCGCCGGCTGGTCGAGCGAAGCTGTCATCGACGCGCGCGCTTTTCTGGAGCAGCCCTGCGATGTCCTCGCGCCCTGCGCGATCGAGCGGGTCATCGACGCCGAGGTCGCGCGGCGGCTGCGCTGCCGGGTGATCGCGGAGGGGGCGAACGGCCCGACGACGCCCGAGGCCGACCGCGTGCTCGCCGAGCGAAACGACGGGATTTTTGTCATTCCCGACATTCTCTGCAACGCCGGCGGCGTCATCGTCAGCTACTTCGAATGGGTGCAGGATCTGCAGCAGTACTTCTGGTCGAAGGACGAGGTGATGGACCGGCTCGAGCGGGCGCTCGACCGCTCCTGGGGAATGGTCGCTGCCCGCGCCAGGCGGGACGGCGTCTCAAACCGCACCGCGGCAATGGCGATCGGCGTCGAGCGGGTGCGCAAGGCGAAGCAGGCGCGCGGGTTGTTTCCGTAAATCAGCCCTGCCTACGGCGTGCTTCCGACCGCCTGCGGCCGCACAACTCCGACGATCGGGCCGATCGGCTCCAGTTCGTCGTCGCGTTTGAGTTCCGGGGCGTAGAGGGAGGAGACCGAGCCGTCGAGGAAGAGCGCGTTCTGGCAGGCAAGCCCGTCGCGGAAGAGGCGCGCGAACATGTCGAAAGTGACCGGCTCGTCGGCGATGGCGAACACGACCGCCGCATCGCGTACGCCGACGCCATTGCGGATCTTCTGTGAGGTGCCGTTCGGCCGGATCCGCGGGTGGATCTTGCCGTCGACGACCAGCATCGGCCCCGATTGAGTGGCGTAGCGGGCGGGCGGCGGAGCCGCAAGGTAGCGGCCGGTCTCCATGACGCCGGCGACGCCGTCGCCGACCCAGAACACGCCGTTCGGCTTCATGTGGAAATTGGTGGCCCCGCCGCGCGTGTCGGCCTCGTGGAGGGTATGGCGGTTCTCGACATAAAGGCCGACCGGCGACTGGTCCTCAGCGAACATCCCCGCATTCATGGCGAACGCGAGCCGCTGCCCCTTCGAGCCAAGCGCCTCGGCGAGCGCGGCGAGCGAGCCGTAAGGCCGGGCGTCCGGCCCCTTCCAGAACAGACGGATGTCGTCGTGACGGGGATCGAACACGCACACTGTGAAACTGGCGCCGTCGAAGCTCCTAGGCGCGCACGCAGCTGCCGCCGGCGTCGCGCTCACACCAGCAGCCAGGCCGAGAGCTATGAATAAAGCGGCGAAACCGCTGCCCCGCATCACGGCGACCAATCCCTCACTCGAACCCGCCAGCGAGCCGTTTCGCCGAGTAAAATCGCGGCCGAATCGAGACGCTGAAGGATATACGTCTGTGACGCTCAGCGCCACCTGCCCTGCCCGGGAGCGGGCTGCCAGAAAGCGGGGAGGCCGTCATAGAACCTTGCCGGGATTCATAATCCCGTTCGGGTCGATCGCCGCCTTGATCGTTCGCATAAGCGCAAGCGATGCCGGGTCCTTGGTTCGCGCGAGAAGCTCGCGCTTCAGTCTTCCAACCCCATGCTCGGCGGCGAAGGAGCCGCCGAGGCGCGCGACGATGCCGTGCACGATCTCGTTCATCGCGTCCCATCGGGCGAGGAACTTCGTTTTGTCCGCGCCGACCGGCTGGGAGACGTTGAAATGGATGTTGCCATCGCCGAGATGGCCAAAGGCGACCACGCGGCAGCCTGGCTCGAACGCCTCGACCGCGGGTGTCGCCTCGGCAATCAGGGCGGGCACGTCGCCAACTGCGACCGAGACGTCGTGCTTGATCGAGCCGCCCTCGCGGATCTGCGCCTCCGGGATGGATTCGCGCAGCTTCCAGAATTCGTGTCGCTGTTCGAGCGAGGCGGCGATCGCGGCGTCCTCGACGGCGCCGCGTTCGAGCGCCGTTTCGAGCGTGCCGGCGAACGCTTCTTCAAAGCCTCCCGGGATCTGCGAGGCGCCCTCCATCAGCACGTACCATTTGTGGGCGCCTGTCAGCGGCGCTCGCGCGAGCCCGGCGCCAACGGTGATGTCGTAAGCCATGCGCCCGATGAGCTCGAAGCTGACGACGCCGGCGCCCAGTCGCTCGCGCGCCAGCGCAAGGAGTTCAAGCGCCCGTTCGGGGCTCTCAAGCCCGACGAACGCAGTCGCCCGGACGCGCGGATTGGGAAAAAGCCGGAGCGACGCCGCCGTGACGATTCCCAGCGTCCCTTCGGCGCCGATGAAAAGGTCCTTGACGTCGTAGCCGGTGTTGTCCTTGCGCAGCTTGGTGAGGGCATGGACGATCCTGCCGTCGGCGAGAACCGCCTCGACGCCGGTCACGAGGTCGCGCATATTGCCGTAGGCGGTCACGGTCACGCCCCCGGCGTTGGTCGAGACGTTGCCGCCGACGGTGCAGCTCCCCTCCGCCGCCAACGACAGCGGAAAGAGTCGGTCCGCGGCGAGCGCGGCGGCCTGCGCTTCCACGAGCCTCACGCCCGCCTCGCAGATCATCGCCTCAGCGTGCGGATCGACCTCACGGATCGCATTCAGCCGCTGGGTCGACAAAATGATTTGGTCGCCGCTGCCGTCCGGCGTCTGGCCGCCGACGAGCCCGGTGTTTCCGCCCTGCGGGACGATGCCGATGCGTGCGTTGTTGCAGAAGGCTGCGACGCGGGCCACCTCCTCAGTCGAACCCGGCCGGACGAATGCGAGCGCCTTGCCCCGGTAGAGGCCGCGCGGCTCGACGAGCGCGCCGGCAAAGAGCGAAGCATCGGTCAACGCGTGGCGCGCGCCGACGATGGCTTCGAGAGCGGCCGCCGCCGCGTTGCGCTCAGTCGCATTCACCTAGAGGAACCTCCGCGCGCGCGGCTTTGCTTTGATGCGGCGAAAGACGGCGGCGATTTCGACATGGGGCGAGCAGCGAAACTGGTCAAGCGGCATGACCTCGCCGATCTCAAAACCGCCGTCGACCAGGATTCGCGCGTCGCGGGCGAAGCTCGCCGCGTTGCAGGAGATCGCGACGACGAGCGGCAGCGCGCTTGCCGCGAATTCTTTCGCCTGAGCCTCGGCGCCGGCGCGTGGCGGGTCGTACAGCGCGCCCTCGAATGAGGCGAGCTCTTCGGCGCGCAGCGGCCGACGGAAGAGATCGCGGGTCTCGGCGACAAGGCTGCGCAATCCTTGTGCGGTCGCCCAGCCGCGCTTGAGCGCAGCGATCGCAGCAGCGTCGAAATCGACCGCGTGGACCTCGCTCAGGCGCGCGAGACGAAGCGCGAAGGCGCCGGCGCCGCAAAAAAGGTCAGCAACCTTCCTCGCATCTGCGAGCGCCCGCGTAGCGAATGCTGCGAGAAGGGTTTCGCCCGCTTCGGTCGCCTGCAGAAAACCGCCTGGCGGAAGCGTGACGAACGCGTCGTCGAAGGCGACCCGCGGCGCACGCCGCTCGACGAGTCTCACGCCGTGATTGGAAACACGCGCCAGGTCCAACGCCTCCGCCGTTCGCGCCAGTTTGCGCGCCTCGGCGAGGTCGAGCGGCCCTGAGCCGCGCAGATCGACATCGAGGCCGTCGAGCGTGGCGGTGACGCCGATGTCGAGCGGCTTGGCGAGACCGCGCAAGTCGCGGGCGAGCGTCTGGGCCGCCTCGACCGCTCCCGCCATCGCCGGCGCGAACAAGGGGCAGACGTCGATGGCGACAATGTCGTGCGAGCGCAATCGCATGAAGCCGACCTCGTCCGGGGCGCCATGCGGAAAGCGGGCGTGAAAGACGGCGCGCCGCCGGCCGGCGCCGTGCGCATCGATCAGCGGCCCAACCTTCGCCGCGACCGTCGCCCGCTTCAAAGCGTCGATGACGAGGCCGCGCTTCCAGTTCCGGTAAAGGCCATCGGACATGTGTTGCGTCGCGCAGCCGCCGCAGCGGCCGAACCAGGGACAAAACGGCTGCGCACGCTCGGGGCTCGGCGTCAGGACCTCGACGAGTTCGGCGTGGCGCCCCTGGAGCCGCACGCGCGTCCGCTCGCCCGGAAGCGCCGCCGGCACGACGACGCCGTCCGCCGCCACTCCATCGCCGCGCGAATCGAGGGCGACAATCGCGATCTCTTCGAACGCCTCACTCATTTCATGGCCGCGATGAGATATTCCTTAGCCCCGCCGCCGCCGAGAATGGGAGAGGCCATGATTCCGAGAACGGTCCAGCCCTCAGCCGCGACGCAGGCGCGAACGTCCTCGCAGGCGCGCGCGAGCGCCGCCTCGCTCCTGACCCGTCCCTTGACGATGTCTGCCGGCCCGGCCTCGAATTGCGGCTTGATCAGGCTGACGAGCCAGGCTGAAGGCGCCGCAAGCGAGAGGACATGCGGCAGCACGAGACCTTGCGAGATGAAACTCACGTCGCAGACAATCGCCTGCGGCGCTTCGCCGATGATCTCGGGCGTGAGGTCGCGCGCGTCGAGACCTTCGAGCTCGCTCACGCGCGGATCCGCCGCGAGGCGGGGATCGAATTGCCCGTGGCCGACATCGATTGCGACGACCGCTCTTGCGCCCCGCGTGACGAGAACGTCGGTGAAGCCGCCGGTCGAGGCGCCGACATCGAGACAGACGAGTCCGGCCGGATCGAGGGCAAAAGCGTCGAGCGCCGCGGCGAGCTTGACGCCGCCGCGCGAGACCCATGGGTGAGGCGGCTGCGCGGTGATCGAAGCGTCCTCGGCGACCTCCTCGGACGCCTTGCTGACCGCAACGCCGCCCACTTTGACGAGTCCCGCCGCGATGGCGGCTTGCGCACGCGTGCGGCTCGGAAACAAGCCGCGCTCGACCAGGACGATGTCCGCGCGCTTGCGCATGGAGGCCTTGGGGGTTGGGGAGGCGGGAACGAGTTTAGCATCCCGGACGGACGGTCGCCATTGGGGCCGTCAGGTCGTAGTCGCCCGGGCGAGTGGAACCAATCCGGGGTCGCAACGTTGCCGAAACCGGCGAGCATGGTTGCATCGTCACACGGGGCCCCGCCGATGCTGTCCGTTCCCCATGCGCTCGACGCCCTGAATTTCCTTTCGGCGGACGTCCGCAATCTTTTCGGGCCGTTCATCAACGTCTATCTTGTCACCGGTCAGCATTGGACGCAGACCGACGTCGGGCTGATCACGACCGGCAGCGGTCTTCTCGGCATAGCGGGGCAGACGCCGATCGGCGCGGCCATTGACGTGACGCGCGCCAAGCGCGCCGTGATCGTCGCGACGATGGCGGCGATGACGTTCTCGGCCTTGATCATCTACGCCTTTCCGACCTTCTGGCCGATGACGGTCGCGACCAGCGTGCTCTCGCTCGCCGGCGACGCCTTCGTTCCGGCGGTCTCGGCGCTGACACTGGGCCTCGTCGCCAGGAACGCGCTGGCGCGGCGGCTCGGCCGCAACTCGGCCTTCGACCACGGCGGCAACATCGCGATTGCGCTGGTCGCCGGCGGCGTCGGCTATCTGTTCTCGCAACGGGCGGTCTTTCTGCTCGTGCCCTTCTTCGCGGCGCTGACCGCGGCGGCGGTATTGATGATCCCGGCGGCCGCCATCGATCACGACCGCGCGCGCGACCTCGGACATGACGGCGCCGACGACGGGGCCGCCGCGGGCTGGAGCGTCCTTTTCCGAACGCGTCCGCTGATGATCTTCGCCGTCTCGGCGCTGCTTTTCCACTTCGCCAACGCGCCTCTTCTGCCGCTGGTCGGACAGAAGCTGGCGCTGGAGTTCCCCAAGGAGGCAACGGCGATGCTGTCGTTCTGCATGGTGGCGGCGCAGGGCGTGATGCTGCCGATCGCCATCTTCGTCGGCCGCAACGCCGACCGTCTCGGCCGCCGGCCGATCTTCCTCGTCGCCTTCGCCGTGCTGCCGATTCGCGCCGCGCTCTATACGCTCTCCAATAACGCCTTCTGGCTGCTCGGCGTGCAACTCCTCGACGGAGTCGGAGCGGGCATCTACCAGGCGCTGACGCCGCTCCTGATCGCCGACATCATGCGCGGCACCGGCCGTTACAATCTGGCGCAAGGCGCGATTGCGACAACGCAGGCGATCGGCGCCTCGATCAGCGCCTTGGCGGCGGGCGAAGTGACGGATCATTTCGGCTACTCGACCGCCTTCCTCTTCCTCTCTGCCGCCGCGGCGTTTGCCTTTCTCGTCTTCTTCACCTTCATGTCGGAGACCAGAGACGAGGAAGCCATGGCCACCGCGCGCCAGCACGCGTCGGCTGCCTGAGAGAACGCCGACGAGATGACCCCTCCCGACATCGCCGCCGTCGCCATCCTTGCCCTGACCTATCTCGGCGTCGCCGCGGGCGGGGTTCCGGGACTCCGCCTTGATCGCGCCGGCGTCGCCTTCCTCGGCGGCGCGGCGATGATCGCGCTCGGGCCAATGAGCCTTGAGGAGGCCTTCCACGCCATCGACCTCAACACGATCGCGCTGCTCGTCGGCATGATGATCGTGGTCGCCCATCTCAAGGTTTCGGGGGCCTTTCGCGCCCTCGGCGGCTTCGCGATCGAACACGCGCACGCGCCGCTCGTGCTGCTCGTCACCATCACTGTGCTGGCCGGCGTTCTCTCGGCCTTTTTCGTCAACGACGCGATCTGCCTGGCGATGACGCCGATCGTCATCGAAGTCGTGCGCGCGCTCCGCCGCAATCCCGTCCCCTATCTCGTCGCCACTGCGACGGCGTCGAACTGCGGCAGCGTCGCGACGATCACCGGCAATCCGCAGAACATGGTGATCGGCGCGGTGTCGAAAATCTCCTACCCGGCTTTCGCCTTTTCGCTCGCGCCGGTCGCGGCCTTCGGCCTCGCAGCGGTCGTCGCCGTCGTCTGGCTCGCCTTCCGCAAGGAATTCGCCCGCGGCGACGAATTTCAGCCGCATCTCAAGCCCGGCCGGCTGCATGCCGGGCAGGTCGGTGAAGGCGAGCGTCGTCTGCGCCGGGCTGGCGATCGCCCTCTTCGCCGGCGCGCCGCCGGCGGAAGCCGCCGTGCTCGGCGGCGCGATCCTCCTCTTCACCCGCTCAGATCAAGCCCTATCGCATCTATCGCGAGATCGACGGGCCGCTGCTCATCCTGTTCGCCGGCCTCTTCATCGTCGTCGCCGGGGCGGAGAAGGCGCTGCTCACTCCCGACCGGATCGCAATGGCGAAGAGCTTCGGCCTCGACGTTCCCTGGCGCCTCTCGCTCGTGACGGCGGTTCTCTCCAATATCGTCAGCAACGTTCCCGCCGTCCTGATCCTCAGGCCCTTCATCCCGGCCCTTCCCGATGCCGGGCGCGCCTGGCTCGTGGTCGCGATGGCCTCGACGCTCGCCGGCAACCTCACCCTCATCGGCTCGGTCGCCAATCTGATCGTCGCCGAGCGGGCGCGGGCGGCGGGCGCGCCGATCAGCTTCCTGGCCTATTTCAAGGTTGGCCTGCCGCTGACGATCCTCACGCTCACAGCGGGGACGGCGTGGCTCACCTGGCGGTGAGGCGCCGGGAGCCGGCTCACCCCTCGACGTCGGTGTCCGGGCGGTCCCCGCCCGGCGCCACTTCATCGTGCCAGCGACCCTGCCTGTCCTCGTATTCAATGCCTGTCGTATCGCCGGCGACGCGCTGCTCGGCGGCGGCCCGATCCGCTGCCCGGCGGGCGAGGTCATGGCTCGGAAAGGTCTCGGAGAATACGTCGCCGACCTTGTAGGCCCAGCCCCCGTCGTGTTCGACGATTTCGTAAACGACCTTGCTCATAATTGTCTCCTTCGGCTCGACCAAACTAACGCCCGGCGCGCCGCGCAGGGCTCAAATAAATGTCAACGGCATCCCTGTCCGGCCTCATCGACAGCGAACCGGTTGAGGGAAATGCGCCAGGAGCCGGAGGCAATCCGCGCCCTCGTTGCCCCGAACAACTGGCCGCAGATCTGGATCTCGTCGATCTTGATGTTGCCGATCAGTCCCGTGGCGACGAAATCGACGGGCTCCTTGGTCTTTTCGCTCGCGGTCACCTCGGCGTAGGGCGAAAGATCGTGCTTGACGACGCTGACGGTGATCTCGCCGTCCTTCGGCTCCGCGGTTCCGGGCCTCGAGAGCTGCGGCTTTCCGGGCGTGACGTGGCCGTCGGCGATCGTGACCGGAAAGGTCGCCTCCTGGCCCGGCTTGATGTCGAGCGCCGGCCCGAGGTCTTGCGCGCGCGCCGCCCCGGCCGGAGCCCCGAGCGCAACAACGACGGCGCCGAGCGCGAAGGCCGTGCGGGCGAAGGGTCCGGGTCCAAGCACCCCGGTCAACCGCTCAGCGAAGCCTTTTCGACCCTGGCGCCGATCGGGGCTTTTCAAGGCGTTAGGTCCCCAAACCTGTCACGATACAAACTCCCGAGCTCGCCGCGAAAATCCGTCAGATTACACTGTCATCATCCAGAGGAGCCTACGAAGCGGGCGTCTCGAAGGATGCTCCAGACGGCGCCGTAGCGCCCGCGCCAACCCCTTGCTCTAAAATGGCGGATCAGGGCGATGCGGTCTGGGTTGGGCCACCCCCTCTGTTCCTTCCATTCCTTTCACTAAGCCTTCCGAACATGTCCATCGAGCTTCCGAAGGCTTCCAAAGAGCTTCAAAGCACCGGAACCCGTCATCGCCGGGCTTGACCTGGCTTGACCCGGCGATCCATGGACCCGCGGGTCAAGCCCGCGGGTGACGGAAAATGATTCCGCCCAGGCTCGGCGCGACGTGCCGGAGCGCTCTGGAGGAGGAAACCACGGATCGGTCGGCTTGGCAAGAAAATGCCGGTTTTTCAGAACCCGGAGGGCCCGCGGTTGCCGCCGGAAAGTCGTCGGTAAACGGGCGTTGCGGGCCGATCGGACCCAACAGCGCGACGCTCCCCACCGCGCATGTGCGCGTAGAGAACTAGACACCCTCGTTTCGCCGCAATCCTGTGGCTTTTGTGTGACGGGCGCGCATCGAGCGAAAAGCAAGCGATCCCTGGCGCCAGGCCGCAAGGCGGGCGGTCCGGCGGCGAAGCAGCGCCATACATTGAAGGGAGAGAAAGTCATGCCGGGGACAATCCGTCTCGGATCGACGGGAGACGACGTCAAACGCCTGCAGCGGGCGCTGGCGCGCCAATTGCTCTGGAACCCCTTCGGGCCGATCACACGCGTCTTTGACGCTTCGCTCGAGACCAGCGTCAAATCCTTCCAGCAGGCGAACGGCCTGACGGCCGACGGGGTCGTCGGACCGGTCACCTGGGCGAAGCTGCCAGCCTACCGCGAGGCCTCGCCGACGCTGGCGAACGGCTCGCACGGTCCGGCGGTCGCCTGGCTGCAGCAGGCCTTGGCCGGAAAGGACGTCGCCGTCAGTTTCACGCGCTATTCCGGTCCGATCGACGGGATTTTCGGCCCGGTGACCGAAGCGTCCGTCCAGGCGCTGCAGACCTGGGCCAATGTTCCGGTCACCGGCATCGTCGACGACGCGAGCTGGTTCATTTGGATGACGCCAGGATCGGCGCAGCAGCTGACGCTGGAGCGGGCCTGCGGGTTGCTGAACGGGCTGTGAGGAGGGAGGGACGGTAGGGACGTCCGTTGCCCGGCGGATGAATTACGGATTGCGGAATTTCCGGGTCAAGATCTACTGGCAGATGCGATAGCTGCCGCTCGAACCGTGGTTCTCGACGTCGAGATGCAGATTGTCGGCGTGAAACGCATCGGCGCCCGGCCCGAGGACGGTCGTGAACCAGCCGCAGGCCGCCGATCGCATCGCGCGGAAATAGGATCCTTCGTCGGCGCCGGTCTGATGCGCCACCGCGACACGCCGTTTGTCGGCGAAGCCGACCGCAATGATGTCCGCAGCCAAGCCTTTGGCATGCGCGCTGATCCTGGCGCCCGCAATGCGGTCCCGGCTGCGGCAATCGTAGCCGGGGCCGGTCTCGACCGAGACCACCTTCGCCCGCAGCATCGCCTCTCCCAGCGGTGCGACGATTAGACGGATGTAATCCGCAAGAACGAGCGCAAATGCGCATTCGAGAACGGGCTCGCCCGGCAGGTTGACGACGTCCCCGCTGGCCAGCGTGACGGATGACAGGCGGACCGGCGTCTCGATCCCGCAGCCCCGGCCTGACGGTGCGGGAACCGTCGCAATTTCCGCGCGAGCGCCTGCCGCCACGAGCTTCGCCAGGCAGGTCCGGGCAGCGGCGTCCGGGACCGGCGGCGCGGCCGGGGCGAGGTCGGCCGGGCGCGGCTTCGGCAATGGCGGCGACTCGGCCATCGCCGCGTCGCCGGGCATCGCGACGCGCAACGCGAGCACGACGAAGATCAACCTCACCCGCGCTCGTTCCATGTGATTCGCCCTGTGGCTCGGGATGTCCCGCGGCCCCCGCATGGATCAAACAGACCGCTGTGGGAGTCGTTCCTACATCGATCGTTCCTTTCGGCCAGGTCGTTCGCGCTCCTTGCGACCTGAGTCCCTGTCGACGCTCGGCTATCCGTTCCCGGTCGTGAGTTTGTCGCCATCGGCTCTTGGAACGACGTCTTCCCTTCAAGGTTGAAGACCACCCGCAAGCGGCGAAAGCCTCGGCTCGCGCGGCGCCGGAAAGCCGGCTATGCTTGGCGCCATGGATCAAAGAATGACCGCCTTGGAACGGGCCTTCCAGCTGGCGAGGTCGGGGCAGGTATCGACAATCACGGAAATCGTCGGATCCCTCCGGCGCGATCGGTACGACACACGTCAGATCGAAGGTCCGGCCTTAAAGCGCCAGCTTATGAACCTGATCAAGGCCGCGCGGTTGGACGACAGGAGCGCCGACCGACCCTGAAGGCGGGACACGGCCCGGCCGCGCCGCCAGGATCGCGCGCCTTGCAGGAAAGGTCAGGCAGAGCGTCGCGCAGGCGCCACGACCAGAAGCTTGCGTGAGTATCGGTCACCCATCGTGGTGATGCGCGTCTGGAGCGTACGGTTACAGCGTAGGCGACTCGGAAAAAAGCTTGGCAAAAGGTTGACCTCTGAGCCTGCCGGCGGGCCACTTGGCCGACCGAATCAAGTTTCCGGGCGGGAGAGTCGAAATGAACTGTAACCAGACGGAGCACAGTTACGAAGAATTGCGTGAAATCGTCATCAGCGTGATGCTTGACACCGGCAATAACGGCGTAGACAAATTTGATAAACTCTTGGAGAAGACTGCGCTTGAACTTTATAAGCAGGACGGATCCGCACAGGGAACCCAGCATTTTTCGCACGGTTCGGCCACTCAGCTGAACGCCAACGATGCGGAGCTGGTTCTCGACATTGTCTGGGACCTGTTCCGGCAGGGGATTGTCACCTTGGGCGCGAACGCGGCAAACCCCGGGTGGCCATGGCTGCGGCTCAGCCGCTTCGGAGAATGCGCTCTCCAACAAAGTCCCTATCGCGTTCACAACAAGGCCGGGTTCGTCAAGGCGCTGCGTTCTGAAGTGACCGACATATCTCCCGAGGCCGTTGTCTATTACCGAGAAGCGGTCGCCGCCTTCTACATGGACTGTCTGCTGTCGACGTGCGTCATGCTCAGCATTGCGGCGGAAAGCGAATTCTTGAGACTGCTTAGCGTCGCGAAAAACAGCGAAGCTTATGGGAATTACTTTTCGCGCATCGGCGATCAGATGAATGTTCGTGCAAAAATATCGCTTTTCCAGAATGCTATAAAGCCGATCCTCGCCCTTTTGCCGCAACCCACAAGCGACGAATTGGACAACAACTTGAACATCATCCAGTCACTGATTCGTCTCGCGCGGAAAGAGTTCGGGCCAGCCGTCCGGCGCCCATCCGCCGTCGCGCGACCGGGTGTATGTCTATCTCCAGCTCTTCATCCCTTTCGCCGAGCAGTTGATGCAGTTGCGCCACCAGCTGAGCGAACCCGCCCGGCCCCGGCTCGTCCATACGACCTGAGGGACGTCGATGGGCCGGCGCTGGTTCGCCTCCGGAGCATGGCCGATCCGCCGAGGCCGAACATCGCGAGATCCTTCAGGAGGCGCTTCGAGAGGACGCCGACGATTTCGGGCTTGAATCGGCCGGCGAAAAGGGACTGTCAAAATCTCCCGCTGCGAGGGGTGCGAAATCTTGAAGTGCGAACCGCCGTCCAACGGCGGAGCGCAGCGGATTCCGAACGCACGGCGCGCCCAGTCGACCTCAGAGACTTCGAAAGCTTTTCCGTTTCGCGGTCTTCAGGCGCGGGCGCCGGTCACCGGCGCGTTCCCGAACATGCCGAGCTTGGCGCTGCCGGTCATTGTGTCGCCGGCGACGGTTACCGAAAAATCGATCGTCAACACCACCGGAACCGTGATGTCCGTTTGCCACGCAAGATTATCGCCATCGATCGTGCCTTCGAACGCCTGTCGACCGTTCTGACCGTTCATGACGCCGTCGAACGTCGTTTCGGATTTGGTTTTTATCGCGAGCTGCGTTTCCTGCGGCCCCATCGGGGTTTCGATCACGAGCTTCCAGTCGCCGTCCAGGGCCATGGGCGATCCTCCAACGAAAAGGAGCGAAACCGCTCCGGCCGACGCATCGAGCCGGCGACCTCACGCAAAGACCTGTTCCGAGCCTTCAGCCCTGTCAAGGGCTCGAACGACTTGATTTGCCCGCCCCGCCGCGCGGCTCGGTGTCCGGCCTCTTGCAATGACCTCTTCCGAGCCCTTCAGCCCATGATCCACTGCCAATCCGCTCGTCCGCGGACGCGCAATGGAGGCGCAGGTTTGCAGCAGCGATGAGTTGACCGCCCGTAACGTCAGCGCGGAGCTCGTCCGGTCGCTAAAGCAGCGGGCCGCGGGAGCATGGCGATCAGCCGAGGCCGGTGCGTGAACACGGCGTCTCAAGCGATGCGAAGGGCGGGTTTCGGCTGTGGGATGTCGCGGCCGAGCGCTGTCGCCTCGTCGAGCCATTCGGCGATGGCGTCCTCTATATTCCGGGCAGCGGCCTCTCGCGTGTCGCCATCCGACACGCAGCCGGGAAGATCGGGGACCGTCGCCAGAAACCCACCGCCGTCCTCTTCGGACAACGGCTCGATCAGAACGGCATAATCAGGTTTTCGCATTAGCGTCTCTCACGGCGTCGATGAACCGCACGAGCTTGCGGATATATACGGGCTTGATTGGCCGGCGAAAAGGGACTGTCAAAATCTCCCGCTGCGAAGGGTGCGAAACCTTGAAATGTGAACCGCCGCCCAACGGCGGAGCGCACCGGATCCCGAACGCGCGGCACGCCCTGTCGACATCAGAGACGCTCCAATCCGACGACGGATTGGAGCGCATTCTTTCCAGGATATCGCTCAACACGCGCCTCCGCCGCAGGTCGCCGCTCCGGCGCGCCATCGCGCCTTCCGTCCCGCAAAGACGTGTTCTGAGCTTCCAACCCTATCAAGGGCGGAACAGACGTGCCGCGTAATTGGGGATTCCGTATGCTGTCCGCTGCCAAACGCCGCCGTCGCCCCATTGCCAATCCGCGCGTCCATGTACACGTTGCGCGCAATGAAGGCGAAGTTTTGCAGGCAGCGATGGGCCAACTGACCGTCCGAAACGTCAGCGCCGAACTTGTCCGGTCGCTAAAGCGGCGGGCGGCGGAGCATGGTCGATCCGTCGAGGCCGAACACCGCGAGATCCTGCGCGAGGCGCTTCGCAGGGGAGCCGACGATTTCGAGGCGGGCGCGAAGAATTTGCGGGGACGCCTCCGCTCCACCATCGACATGAGCGAGATCATTCGGGCCGACCGGGACCGCGACGGCGCCTCATGACCGGATACGTCGTCGACGCCAGCGTCGCCGTGAAATGGCTCGTGAGCGAAGCGTTCTTCGAAGAGGCGGCGAGCCTTCTGGACAATCGGACGACTCTCATCGCGCCGGAACTCCTCTTTGCCGAGGCCGCCAACGCCCTATGGGCCGTGTGCCGCCACGGCGACATCACAAGGGATGATTTTGCGGAGGCCGTCGACGTGCTGAAAGCCGCGCCGGTCGCCGTTCCTCGTCCGATGCGCCAGCTCGCCCCCGCCGCTGCGCGTCTGGCGATCGACCTCGGTCATCCGGCTTACGACTGCTTCTATCTGGCCCTCGCGGTTCAGGAGCAATATCCGGTCATCACAGCCGACCGGCGTTTCACCGCCATCGTTCGCAAGCATCCATATCTGTCGGACCGGGTCGTGCATGTGGAGAGCTTGAGACGATGAGAGGCAAATAGGCTGAAGGGGCAAAAGCTCCTCAGCCTGCCGGCGGTCACCCGGCCTTTGCGACCGCGATAATTGTTTCCCGCACAGCAAGAGGCGACGTCAACCGCAACGGATACTTCTGGGCGCGAGCCAGAAGCTCTCGCGCATCCCTCTCCTCGGTCAACATCGCCGTCAGGGCGGAAGCGTCAACGAACATCAGGACTTGTCATACAGGCTGTCAATGAAGGCCTTGTCGGCTGCGCGGGCCGCGGACGGTTGCGCCCGAGCCTTCAGCGCCTGGACGAAGGCAACCCCCTTCTCCACCAGAGAGGGCCTCGCCTCTTCGCGTTCCAGTTCATGCCGAAGCGCCTGCCGCACGACCTCTGTCTTGCTCACGCGGCGCAGCGAAGCCAGGCGTTCCGCCAGACGATCAACCTCTGAATCCTTCACATAGAGCGGCACTTTATATCCTTCGAATGATATCAACATATTATCGATGATATATACATCTCCTCCCATCCGCTGCATGGGCCGCCGCTGCAAATTGACCGACGCCTGGACATGCCGAGAGCCGCGCCGGTCGCCGCCGGACGCGGTTGCGCATCGGGAAAGCTTGAGACGATGAGCAAATTGGGATTGAGTAAGCTATTACCGTAATCGCAGGAGGCGGAACATGCGGCCCTCGCTGGCTTTGAAAGCCAACACCGATCGCGTCATCAAGATTCTTTCACGCTTCAACGTGAAGAATCCAAGGATATTCGGCTCGACAGCGCGAGCCGAAGACGACGACGACAGCGATTTGGACATCCTGGTCGAGCCCAACGAAGGGCTGACTTTCTTTGACTTGGCTCGACTCGAACGCGAGCTTTCGGCGGTCCTCGGCTGCAAGGTCGACGTGACGACGCCTGCCGGGTTGTCGGCCGAGGCCGCAGAGAATGCGGCTCGGGACATGAAGGCGTTGCCGTGAAAGGCGCAAGGCCGGTCGAAGGGTGCCTGCGCGACATCATCGCCTATGGCAGGCGGTTGGCTCGGCATCTGGACGGCGTGTCGAGAAGCGAATTCCTGGCCAACGAAATGATCCAGGACGCCGCGGCCAAATGCGTCGAGGCCATCGGCGAAGCTGCCGGACAGATTGCCCGGCTCGAACCTGACCTGGAGTTACGTTATCCGGACCTTCGCCTTTCGGACGCCTATTCAGCGCGCAATCGCCTGAGCCACGGTTACCATTCGATCGACTATGGCGTCTTGTGGACTACAGTGATGAGGTCGATCCCCGCGACGGTAGAGGCAGCGACGATCGCTTTGGCCGCGCGTAGTGCGAACAACAGCGAGAGCGGCGCCGACGGCCGCCCTTAATTAGGTCGACCTGCGCCAGATCGCGCGAGCGAGGCAACGAAGGGCAGCGCAATTGGGGATTGAATAAGCTGTCACCGTAATTTCGCCGCTGCGCGTCTGGCGATCGACCTCGGTCATCCGGCTTACGACTGCTTCTATCTGGCCCTCGCGGTTCAGGAGCAATATCCGGTCATCACAGCCGACCGGCGTTTCACCGCCATCGTTCGCAAGCATCCATATCTGTCGGACCGGGTCGCGCATGTGGAGAGCTTGAGACGATGAGAGGCAAATAGGCTGAAGGGGCAAAAGCTCCTCAGCCTGCCGGCGGTCACCCGGCCTTTGCGACCGCGACAATTGTTTCCCGCACAGCAAGAGGCGACGTGAACCGCAACAACGAACATCAGGACTTGTCATACAGGCTGTCAATGAAGGCCTTGTCAGCTGCGCGGGCCGCGGACGGTTGCGCCCGGGCCTTCAGCGCCTGGACGAAGCCAACCCCTTTCTCCACGAGAGACGGCTTCGCCTCTTCGCGTTCCAGTTCATGCTGAAGCGCTTGCCGCACGACCTCTGTCTTGCTCACGCGGCGCAGCGAAGCCAGCCGTTCCGCCATACGATCGACCTCCGAATCCTTCATATAGAGCAGCACTTTATATCCTTCGAATGAATCAACATATTATCGCTGATATATACATCTCCTCCCATCCGCCGCAAGGGCCGCCGCCGCGAACAGGACAGTCGCTTTACGGTGACAGCTTTACGGTGACAGCAATTAAATCCCCCAACTCACAACCGTTAAGCGCTGTGTCGCCCCATCTTTGGGTCTGACGAAGCCGCCTGTTCGGCCCGTTTTCTCTCGCCTCTCCCCCAGCGCGTCCGGTCCCCTCGCCCGGCCAGCAACCCGGCGATGCTGATATCCTCGTCCAACTCTTCCCAATGCAGCCCCATGCGTCCGATCTCGACGCGCTCGCGCTGCTCGGGGGTGGCGTAAAGGAGGCGAGGGAACCAGGCAAACGGGACGCCGATCGTGCGGCCGTCGCTCAGCTCGACCCACATGGAGGACTCGTCAAAACGCACGGACTTAGCGGAAATGCTCATGCCACTCCTTCAGGAAGCGTTGGCGCTCCTCGCGAACAATTCGAACCAATCGGGTCAATTCCCGGGCATTAAACCCGTAATTCTCGGCGACGGCAATGTCAGGTTCGAGCCAGATTTTGGCTTCATTCCCGCCGCCGCTGACGTGAACGCGCGCGGCTCGCGCGGGCTGCCTTCATCGGAGAAGAAGGCGAAGCGAAACCCGTCCCGTCTGAGAACAGTCGGCAATACGGGTTCACAACCTCAACCGCAAGAGCTCAACTGCACCCCGTCGTGCTCCCGCACGTATCGGATTTCAGGCACGTGCCGTTGCGGACCATGGTGAAGTTGCCGCATTCCGGGGAGGCTTCGCCAACTCCATCCGCGCCTTCCCTTTCGTTGCCGCAGTCTCACGCGGCCCGTTCCCCGACGGCGTAACGCATGGGATCATCCTTGAGGCCAGTCTGACCGATCTCCATCAACGGAACCCAAAGGCGTTCCTCAAGATGTCGAACAGCGCGCGGGCGGATTTTTCGTCGAGCTGGAGGCTTTGGCTGACTTTGCCGGGGACTTCGCGCTCGGCGCGGCCGTAAGTGTCGATCTGGACGAAAGTTCGCCCGTCGCGCTCGAAAACCGAATAGCTCGCATCGATCGCGTCATGGATCGACTGCCGATCCCTTCGCTTCTCCTCGAACGCTTTGATCAGCGCCATGATTGCCCCCCGCCGCGCGACGCTCCCCGCCGTCGACCTCTTGCAAGAAACCTCTTACGAGCCTGAGAGCCCTGTCAAGGGGCGAAGCCCGCCGAAGGCGGGCGCACCAAAAGGCGCGCCCTTCACAGGGCAGAAGCTCGGCAAGAGGCGGCATTTGGAGGGCGTGTCGAGAAGCGAGTTCCTGGCCAACGAAATGATCCAGGACGCCGCGGCCAAATGTGTCGAGGCCATCGGCGAAGCTGCCGGACAGATTTGCCCGGCTCGAACCCGGCCTGGAGTCACGTTATCCGGACCTTCGCCTTTCGGACGCCTATTCAGCGCGCAATCGCCTGAGCCACGGTTACCATTCGATCGACTATGGCGTCTTGTGGACTACAGTGATGAGGTCGATCCCCGCGACGGTAGAGGCCGCGAGGATCGCTTTGGCCGCGCGTAGTGCGAACAACAGCGAGAGCGGCGCCGACGGCCGCCCTTAATTAGGTCGACCTGCGCCAGATCGCGCGAGAGAGGCAACGAAGGGGAGCGCAATTGGGGATTGAGTTAGCTGTCACCGTAATTTTGTAATTTTAATTTTGTCACCGTAATCTAGTGAAATTGCCGCATTCCGGGGATGCCTCGCCGACATGTCGGGGCGTACTCACTCGTCACGCAATTTCGACACTAGCCCAACCCCGATAGCCGCGAGCGCGAAAGACAACGCCCCCAGCGCTTGCGCCCCGAATTTATCGCTGCCGAAAACCCCAACGATCGCGATGGAGGCGATCAAGACGCAGAGGACAAGCTCGCCGGTCCAGTGGCTTGAAGATTGAGAACCAAATTGCGGAATAGACTCATATTCGTTCCCGCGTGTTTGTAGACCCGCATGAATCGCACTTGAGGCATCTGCCATGGCGCCAACTCGACGCAAGCCTGCTTCCCATTGCAATACAGAAAGGCCTATTTGCCGCTCCTATGATGCGCAGGAGCCACCAGACGCCACCCCTGACCACGTCGGTCAGTTGGAGGCAGCGGCTTGCCCCGCGTCGAGTCCGCCTCTTCGCCAGTGCGCCCGCCACGAGGACCTATCTGTTCATAGATCCCCGAGCGAGGTGTCGGAGTTCCAGGTGGGATTGAGTTTCGTTTCATTTGCTAACCTCCGAGGTTTCTGTGGGCAAGGAACATAGCATGTACGCCCTTGCTCGTCAGCATATGGGGTATCGATGCATAGCCAGGCCCTACACCTTGTTGGTCTGGAGCCAGAGAGCCGGCCTAAGCCCCGTGTCACGCCCGCGACCGATGAGTTCCCGAACTACATAAATGATTGCCGACATGTCCAACAAAAATGATCGAGACAAATCCTATACACTCTAGTGCCAAAGCATTGTTGACAACAGCACTCAGCCATAGTGGCAACTTCAAGAAAACGTCGCTCGGCAACATCTAATGGAACTTTACAAACTCCAGCTATTACGTCCGGTGAAATATAGTGCAATAACTCTTGATTTGTTATGAGAAAGTAATCAGCGAATTTGTTTGCTTGCCATTCCGCCGATTGTTGCTCGAAGTCGATCCAGCCTTTTTTCACCCCTGAATAGGGTTGAGCATCATGGTTATGTAAAGTGATGTGTCCAAGTTCGTGGGCGGCAATATAGTTTAAATCTGGGTCCTCGGTCAGAAGTGCTTTTGTCCAAATGGTGCGGTCAAATTCAAGCTTCAATGGCCGATAGCTTACAACAGCTGGAGCACCAATCCTTCTTGCGCTACTGAGCTCAAGCTTTAACGGTCCCCCATTCTCCGCTGACCGCTTCGTAAGCAGCACGATGGCAGCAGCAGCGCGTACTCCACCTAGCCTATCCCCAAAGAATTTGGATCTCTCGGCAGTAGCGATTCGCTCAAGCTGAGGCGCGATGAGCGATCTGACTTTGTGATCTGTCAGCATTTACCGTGCTCACGAGCACCCCGTCGTGCTGCCGCACGTATCGCACTTCAAACACGTGCCGTTCCGCACCATGGTAAAGTTCCCGCATTCCGGGCAGGCCTCGCCGACATAGCCCTTGAGCCGCGCCTCGGCGCGCTTGCCGGCGACCCGGTCTAAGCCCGGGGGCCTCGGGGCGGGGCAAAACCCACCTCGCCCATCGTCATCGGCGCGGGCTCGGCGGGGTCGCCTTTGAGCGCGGTCGCGCCCTGGACGTAGCCCTGGGCCGACGAGCCGCCGGCGGCCTTGATCGGCGGGGCTTCGCCGCCGGTCGCGCCGCGCACCAGCATCAGCTTGTCGCCCTTCGAGCGCACGAGGCCCCTGGAGACGACCGAGGCGGCCGTGGGCGCGCTCGGGCCGCCGGGCGCCTTGTCCTGGTCGACGCCGCCGCCGAGGATCGTGTTGCCGATCTCCTCGGGGGCGATATGGGCGAGGTCGTTGCGGCCGAGATAGGAGATGGCGAGCTCGCGGAAGATGTAGTCGAGGATCGAGGTGGCGTTCTTGATCGCGTCGTTGCCCTGGACGAAGCCGGCCGGCTCGAAGCGGGTGAAGGTGAAGGCCTCGACATATTCCTCGAGCGGCACGCCGTATTGCAGGCCGAGCGAGATGGCGATGGCGAAATTGTTCATCAGGCTGCGGAAGGCGGCGCCTTCCTTGTGCATGTCGATGAAGATCTCGCCGATCCGCCCGTCCTGGTACTCGCCGGTGCGCAGATAGACCTTGTGGCCGCCGACCACCGCCTTCTGGGTGTAGCCCTTGCGCCGGTCGGGCAGCTTCTCGCGCTCGCGCGTACGCTCGACCCGCTCGATCACCCGCTCGACGATCTTTTCGGCGATCTGCATCGCCCGCGCCGGCGCGTTGGCGGCGATCAGCGTCTCGAGCGCTTCCTCCTCCTCGTCGTCGGCCTCGATCAATTGCGCGTTCAGGGGCTGCGACAGCTTCGAGCCGTCGCGGTAGAGGGCGTTGGCTTTCAGGCCGAGCCGCCAGGAGAGCATGTAGGCGTCCTTGCAGTCCTCGACCGCAGCGTCGTTCGGCATGTTGATCGTCTTCGAGATCGCTCCCGTAATGAAGGGCTGCGCCGCCGCCATCATGCGGATGTGGCTCTCGACCGAGAGATAGCGCTTGCCCGTGCGGCCGCACGGACTGGCGCAGTCGAACACCGGATAATGCTCGGGCTTGAGATGCGGCGCGCCTTCCAGCGTCATGGCGCCGCAGGCGTAGATGTTGGCGGCCTCGATCTCGGCCTTCGAGAAGCCGAGCGCCGTGAGGAGGTCGAAGCCGGACGCCTCGTAGCGCTCGGCCGGGATTTTCAAAGCGCCTGCTCAGGGTCTCCGGCCCGAGCGTCCATTTGTTGAAGACGAAGCGGATGTCGAAAGCGCCCTTGAGGGCCAGTTCGACCTTTTCGATCGCCGATTCCGGCAGGCCCTTGGCGCGCAGGGCGGCATGGTTGATCGCCGGCGCGGCCGCCAGCGTCGCGCGGCCGACGGCGTAGGCGATCATGTCGTCGATCGCCTTCTGCTCGTAACCCAGCGCCCGCAAGGCCTCGGGCACGGCGCGGTTGATGATCTTGAAATAGCCGCCGCCGGCGAGCTTCTTGAACTTGACCAGGGCGAAGTCGGGCTCGATGCCGGTGGTGTCGCAATCCATGACGAGGCCGATCGTGCCGGTCGGAGCGACGACGGAGACCTGGGCGTTGCGATAGCCGTGCCTTTGCCCAAGCGTCAGCGCGGCGGACCAGGCAGCGCGGGCGGCTTCGCTCAAGCCCGCCCAGGCGGGGCCGGCTTTCCTCAGCTCTTCGTGGTCGAGCGGCGTCGGGCGCGGTCGAGAGACGCTCGTAGCCGGCGGCTTCGCCGTCGGCGGCGCGCTTGTGGTTGCGGATGACGCGGAGCATGGCGTCGGCGTTGCGTTCGTGGCCGGGGAAGGCGCCGCTCTTGGCGGCGATCTCGGCCGAGGTCGCGTAGGCGCGCCCGGTCAGGATGGCCGAGAGCGCGGCGCAGATCGCGCGGCCCTCGTCGCTGTCATAGGGGATGCCGCACGACATGAGGAGCCCGCCGATGTTGGCGTAGCCGAGGCCGAGCGTCCGGTAGTCGTAGGAGAGACGGGCGATCTCCTTCGAGGGGAATTGCGCCATCGCCACGGAAATCTCGAGCGTCAGCGTCCAGAGGCGGACGGCGTGCTCGTAAGCGGCGATGTCGAAGGTCCGGGTGTCGGGATCGCGGAACTGCAGCAGGTTCAGCGAGGCCAGATTGCACGCCGTGTCGTCGAGGAACATGTATTCCGAGCAGGGGTTCGAGGCGCGGATCGGCCCCGAGGCCGGGCAGGTGTGCCAGTCGTTGATGGTCGTGTGGTACTGGACGCCGGGATCGGCGGAGGCCCAGGCGGCGTAGCCGATCTTCTCCCATAAGGCGCGGGCTTTCAGGGTCTTGGCCGGCTTGCCGCTGAGCCGCCATGTCAGCGTCCAGTCGCCGTCATTCTCGACCGCGCGCAGGAAGTTGTCGTCGACGCGCACCGAATTGTTCGAGTTCTGCCCCGAGACGGTGAGATAGGCTTCCGACTCCCAGTCGGTGTCGTAGGTGTCGTATTCGAACTGGGTATAGCCCTGCCTGGCGTATTGGATGATGCGGCTGATGATGCCGTCCGGCACGTCGTCCTTGCGCGCGGCCTTGACCTCGCGCTTGAGCGCCGGGTTCTTCTCCAGATTGAAGCAGTCGTCGCCCGAGCCTTCGCAATTGACGCAGGCGCGCAGGATCGCCTTCAGCCGCCGCTTGACCAGCTTGGAGCCGGCGGCGAGCGCCGCGACCTTCTGCTCCTCCTTCACCTTCCAGTCGATATAGGCCTCGATGTCGGGGTGGTCGACGTCGACGACGACCATCTTCGCCGCCCGGCGCGTCGTGCCGCCCGACTTGATCGCGCCGGCCGCGCGGTCGCCGATCTTCAGGAACGACATGAGGCCGGAGGAGCGGCCGCCGCCCGACAGCTTCTCGTTCTCGCCGCGCAAGGCGGAGAAATTGGAGCCGGTGCCGGAGCCGTATTTGAAGAGGCGCGCCTCGCGCACCCAGAGGTCCATGATGCCGCCCTCGTTGACGAGGTCGTCGGCGACCGACTGGATGAAGCAGGCGTGCGGCTGCGGATGCTCATAGGCCGACTTCGACTTCGTCAGCTTGCCGGTCTCGAAATCGACGTAAAAGTGGCCCTGGCTCGGGCCGTCGACGCCATAGGCCCAGTGGAGGCCGGTATTGAACCATTGCGGCGAATTGGGCGCGGCGATCTGGCGCGCCAGCATGAAGCGCATCTCGTCGTAATAGGCGCGAGCGTCCGCTTCGCCGTCGAAATAGCCGGCCTTCCAGCCCCAATAGGCCCAGGCGCCGGCGAGCCGGTCGAATACCTGCTTCGCGGATGTCTCCGAGCCGAGGCGCTCGGCCTTCGGCAACGCCTCGAGCGCCGCGTCGTCCGGGATCGATCGCCACAGAAAGGGAGGAACGCCGTTCTCGGCCACCCGCATGAGGCGAGCCGGCACGCCCGCCTTGCGGAAATATTTCTGCGCCAGCACGTCGGCGGCGACCTGGCTCCAGGCGGCCGGAACCTCGATGTCGTCGAGGGCGAACACGACCGAGCCGTCGGGATTGCGGATCTCGCTCTTCGTCGTGGCGAAGGCGATTCGCTCGTAGGGCGAGGCGCCGGTTTCCGTGAAATGCCGCTCGATCCGCATGGCTCGTCGCCCCATCGTTGTTCGGCGGGCGCCGTGCGCTTCCCGCGCCGCCCGCCCGTTCCTGTTGACCTAACGCGCCTGCACGCCATCGAGGACGCAAAGACACACGGCCGCCCGGCATCTCGCCGGAAGGCCGCTCTACCCGGCGCCGCCGCCCATGACAGCGTCAGCGCGCCCCCATGGGCAATGCCTGAAAAACTGACCCTTCGCTGGCTCCGCCGAAGGCGGCGCCGACAAGCTCCGGACCGACTCGAAGATTACGACTTCCGTGATACGGGCGTCAACCCCTTGCGGATCTGATTGGCGCCGCCTACCACATATTGTGGACAACAGTGGATAACACAAGGTTAAGGCCGCTGCTTCCGGCGCTCAGCATCCGCCGAGTCGGCGCCGGCGCGCAAGGGGGCGCGAGGCGGCAGACCCGGCAAAGTTCGACTGGACACGCCACGTCCGCGTCGCCATAGTTCCGCCCGCGCGGCACGGCGCGTTCCCGACATTGAAACGGCGCTTGACCGGATGAAAGAGTTTCTTCTGCGGTTCTTCACTTGGTGGAACGGGGCGACCCTCAACACCCTGTTCTACACCCGCCTCAACGGCGAACTGGTGGGACATGACCAGTTCGGCAACGCCTATTATCGCAGCAAAGGCGGCAAGATCGATCCGGCGCTCGGCTTCGACCGGCGCTGGGTCATCTACAACGGCCTGTCCGAAGCCTCGATGACGCCGCCGGGCTGGAACGGCTGGCTGCATCACACCGTCGACACGCCGCCGAGCGAGCAGGAATATCAGCCGCATCCGTGGGAGCTGCCGCACATGGGCAATCCGACCGGCACGCCGGCGGCAATCCGGCCCAAGGGCTCGGTGCTGCGCCCCGGACCCCGCCAGGCCAACGCCGGCGACTATGAGGCCTGGAGCCCGGGCGGCTGAGCCCCGCGCCTTGTTTCCGCCGCCCTTCCCCGGCAGAGCGAACCGCATGATCGCTTCCGCAGCCGCGCCTTCGAGTCGCGTCCTCTGCGCCGCGGCGCGTCGCTGGGGCGCGGCCGTCTGCGCTCTCGGACTTGCGGGTGTTGCGCTGCCCGCCCACGCCGACAAGATCAGCCATCCAATCGCGGTCTTTGAAGGTCTCGACAAGATCACCGGGCGCATCTTCTCGTTCGAAGTGGCGATCAACGAGACCGTCCAGTTCGGCATGCTGCAGATCACCCCGCGCGTCTGCTATTCGCGTCCGCCCACCGAAGCGCCGCAGACTGACGTCTTCGCCCAGGTCGACGAGATCGATGAGAAGAAGGAGGAGAAGCGGATCTTCTCGGGCTGGATGTTCGCCGACAGCCCGGGCCTGCACGGCATCGAGCATCCGATCTACGACATCTGGCTGAAGGACTGCAAAGGCGGGACGACCGTCATCCACGAGGCGCCGACCGTCGAAGCCTCGGCCCCCGACCAGAACGCGTTCCCGGGCGAAACGACCGATTCGAACCCGGCGGAGACGCCCGACGCGCAGGCGCCCGCCCCCCAGCCGAGGAAGCGCAAGCCGAAGCCGCCGCCGACCGTGGTCGCGGCGCCGGCCCCCGCTCCGGACAACGCCCCGCTCGAGCTCGGCGGCGCGCCCGGAGCCGGCGGCAACGTCCGGTCACGCTGATCGCCCTCACCCTGACCCGGCCCCGCAATCCCCGGGTCGAGCCCGAGGGCTTGGGCACGGCCTCAATCGGCGGCGCCGCAATCTTCGAGGACGGCGCTGAGCTGCGCGGCGAGCGGACCGCGACCGGGCGCGTAGCTCGCGTCGATGACGGCGGTGCCGATGGTGAAGGCGTCCGCCCCGGTGGCGCGGATGGCGGCGACCCGCCTGCCTGAATCGACCGAGCCGGCGACAACGACGACGCCCTTCGCCCCGAACCCGCGCCGGCAGGCAGCGACGAGGTCGAGCGGCTCGGCTTCAGTTGCGCGATAGGCGAGAATGTCGACGCCGGCGCAGCCCAGTCGCGCGAAGGCCCTGCACTGCGCCTCGACGTCCGCCGCCGCGCCGCCGAGCCGGGTCGGGTGGTCGAACGGCCTGCCGGCGAACGGCAGGTATCGGGTTGAGCTTCCCGCGACGATTTTCAGCGCCTCCTCGACATGCACACCGCCCATCAGCCAATCGACGCCGAGGGCGCGGCCGAGCGCGATCGAACGCACCTCGTCGGCGCGCGACGTCGACACGACTTCCATCCATGGCGCCGCGCCCGCGTCGCGAATGGCGGCGACAAGCCGCCGCAACATCGGGGCGTCGGCGCCGACGTCCTTAAAGCCGATATGTTTCAGGGCGAGCGGCCGCGCGATCTCGATGAGATCGAGTGCGTTCTCGACCGTCGAGTCGTTGCGCGTCAGCATGAAGACGAAGTCCATCAGACGCCTCCGGCCTTTATCGGCGTCTTTCTACCACTGCGAGCGTTGAAGGGAACGCGACGCGGCCAGAGCGGGGCGGCGCACGCCTTTGCCGCGGAGCCTGCTTCTGCTAGAGGCACGCTCAATCCGCATTCCGCTTCCTCGAGTTGTTTTGGAGTCCATGTCCCGGGTCATCACCCGCTTCGCGCCCTCGCCGACCGGGTTCCTCCACATCGGCGGCGCGAGGACGGCGCTGTTCAACTGGCTCTACGCCAGGCGCTTCAGCGGAACTTTTCTGTTGCGCATCGAGGACACTGACCGCGAGCGCTCGACCGAGGCCGCGGTCGAAGCGATCATCGACGGACTGAAGTGGCTCGGGCTCGATTGGGACGGCGAGGCGATCAGCCAATTCGCGCGGGCCGAGCGCCACCGCGAGGTCGCCTATCAACTGCTCGCGTCCGGCGCCGCCTACCGCTGCTACGCCAGCACCGAGGAGCTCGAGGAGATGCGTCAGAAGGCGCGCCTCGAGGGGAGACCGATGCGCTACGATGGCCGATGGCGCGACCGCGATCCCTCCGAGGCGCCGCTGGGAGTCGCCCCGGTCATTCGGCTGCGCGCGCAACAGGAGGGCGAGACGGTCATCGACGACCGGGTGCAGGGCAAGGTCGTCTTCGCCAACAAGGATCTCGACGATCTCGTGCTCTTGAGGTCCGACGGCAACCCGACCTACATGCTCGCCGTGGTCGTCGATGATCACGACATGGGCGTCACGCACGTCATCCGCGGCGACGACCACCTGACCAATGCGGCGCGGCAGACGCAGATCTATCAGGCGCTCGGCTGGGACGTCCCCGTCTGGGCGCATATCCCGCTGATCCATGGGCCGGACGGCGCGAAGCTGTCGAAGCGCCACGGCGCGCTCGGCGTCGACGCCTATCGCGCCATGGGCTATTTGCCCGCGGCGTTGCGCAATTACCTCGTGCGGCTCGGCTGGAGCCAGGGCGACAAGGAATTCTTCACCACCGAGGAAATGATCGCCGCCTTCGATCTGCCGGCGATCGGCCGCTCCGCCTCGCGGTTCGACTTCATCAAGCTCGAGAACATGAACGGACATTTCATGCGTGCGGCGGGCGATGAAGAGCTCTTTGACGCGCTGATCCGCGCCCTGCCCTATCTGCCCGGCGGGCCGGAGCTCGAAGCCAGGCTCGACGAGCGGAGGCGCGCGCAGTTGCGCGCCGCGATCCCGGGGCTGAAGGAACGCGCCAAGACGTTGGTCGAACTGGTCGACGGCGCAGGCTTCCTGTTCGCGACGCGGCCCCTCAGCATGGACGAGAAGGCGGAGGACATCCTCGCTCACCGCGGTCGCGCGCATCTTGCGGCGCTGCTGCCGAAGCTCGCTGCGGCCGCCGAGTGGTCCGGGCGGTGGCTCGAAGCCGTGGTGCGTTCTTACGCGGAGGAGACCGGAGCGAAGCTCGGCGCGGTCGCCCAGCCCTTGCGCGCGGCGCTGACCGGCCGCTCGACCTCGCCCGGCATCTTCGACGTGCTGACGGTGCTGGGGCGCGAGGAAAGCCTCGGGCGGATCGAGGATCAGGCGACGCTATAGGCGCGCTTGGCCACGCGTTGCCGTTTCCTGCGGCGCCGACAGATGCGCTCGCTTTAAGAGCGATGAGCCAAGTCAACGAAACTCGGGCGGGTCGGCATAATCTGCTAATGTTGAAGCGATGGGAGCCCCTTTGAACGTCGGGACTTCAGTCGCGTTACAAAATGACCAAATGAGCGAGATCAGGAAACTTGCAGCGATTCTGGTCGCTGACCTCGTAGGCTACAGCCGGCTGATGGGAATCGACGAGGAGGGCACGCTCGCCCGACTCAGGGCGCTGCGCACCGACTTTTTCAGCCCGACGGTCGCAATTCACAACGGGCGGGTGGTCAAGCGGACCGGCGACGGGGCGATTGTCGAGTTTCGCAGCGTGGTTGAGGCCGTGCGCTGCGCCATGGAAGTGCAGAGCGGCATGGTCGAGCGCAACGCCGACGCGCCGGACGAGAAGCGCATCGAATATCGCGTCGGCATTCACCTCGGCGATGTCGTGGAGGAGGCCGACGGCGATCTGATGGGCGACGGAGTCAACGTCGCCGCGCGGCTCGAAAGCATTTGCCAGCCGGGCAGGATTTGCCTGTCGGAAGACGCGTATCGGCAGGTGCGCGACAAGGTGAACGCAACCTTCGTCGACCTGGGGGAGCAAAACCTCAAGAACATCTCGCGTCCGCATAGGGCGTACTCCCTGGCGCCGAGGGGTGAAGGACGCTCCGCAGTCGCGCCAGCGAACGTCATCCCGAAACGGCACGAACAAGGGCAGCGCCGGGCGGCTATCGACGGCGCGGTCGTCGGGGTCCTCGACAATGTCGCGCGTCTGATCGGGGCCTACGCCGTGAAGTCAAGGATGGTTGCGCATCCCGCCATCCAATCCGCCGCCGACATCTCGAGCCCAACGCCGAGACCGCGTGACACGAGATTGCGCGACCGGAGGTGGCGGCGGACTCTGATCGTATCGGCCCTCATTCTGCTCGCTGCGGCGCGGGCATGGCGCGGGCGCGATTCGTCCGCCCCGCCGCCCGCTACTCCTCCGGTCGCCGCGGTGACTGTCGACAAGCTCACCCCAGCGCGGCGCCTGTCGATCGTCGTGATGCCTTTCGCCGACCCGAGCGGCGACGCAAAGCGAGAGGCCGACGGCCTTTCCGACAACCTCGCCACCGACCTCACGCACCTTCCCGACAGCTTCGTCATCGGCCGCAGCGCCGCAGCCTCCTACACGGGCAAGCCGGTCGATCCGAAGCAGCTCGGCCGCGACCTTGGCGTGCGCTACGCACTCGAAGGGAGCGTGCGCCTCGTCGGCGAGACAATCGCCGTCAATGCGCAATTGATCTCGACCGAGACCGGCGCCAATGTTTGGGCCGGCCGGCTTGAGGGCGAGCGCAGCCGGCTCGGCGAATTACAAGCCGAACTGGTCTCGCGGCTAGCGAAATTTCTCGTTGTTCCCTGACAATCCAAAGTGGAAAAGCGGGGGGCGACAGACGAGTCAAAAACTGCGGGCAGAATTCCCGCCAATTTCCCTACTCTAATCGCGGCGGAACGATTGCCTTCTTCATCCATTCCGTCGCGACGGATCACAGCGACTGCGTGTCGCTACGCGGAACGCGAATAACGGCTAGCAGGGCGCGCACCAGCAATGATATCGGCCGCAGACCCGGTGGTGGTACGGGCCGCACCACCGGCCCCAATGGGGGCCGCACGCGGTCTTTTCAATCGGGGTGAAATTCTGGGCGGCGCCAGCCAGCGCCGCAGGCCCCCGTTCCATCTGTGCTTGAGCCTGCCACGTCAGCGCGCTGCCGAACATGAGACCCGCCGAGGCGGCCAGCGTAATTGCGATCCTGCGCATCGTTCTCCTCCACGCAGCCGCCCCAACCCGCACGTGAAGCCAGGCTGCCCGCGAATAGTGTTCACGCCCGCTCGCCGATGCAAGGGAGGGCAATTCGATCATCCACCGTCGCGGCGCCGGAGCATAGAAAATAGTCCGCCGGGTGAGCCCGGATCGCGAGCGCGCAGGACGGCGCGACGGCGTCGGGCATTTCAAAGATCAAGGGAATGCAGCGGGGAATTCCGCTCGAATCCGTTCGATATGTTCGCAAGTCCGGTTCGGCCGCGCCGGACGAGCCGCGACGGCGATCAGGAGCGCGGCCGCTTTATCGGCGCTCGGCCTATTCCTGCGGCAGGGCCATCGGCTCAGCGGGCACGGCGGAAGCGACCGGCCCCGCGCCGGCGCCGTCGCGTTGGTAGACATCGGGACGGAACTGCACAATGCCGTCGGGCGTCGCCCAGGCGGTGATGTAGACCCAATAGACGTTCACCGGCGTCGTCAGCTTGACGTCGAGGCGCTGGCCGGACCGGATCACCTCGTCGATCTGGTCACGGGTCCAGCCGGGATTGTCCTTGAGCAGCCAGGCGACGTAGTCGCGCACATCCTGCACGCGCACGCAGCCCGAAGAGACGAAGCGGAAGTCGTCGCCGAAAATGCCTTTTTCCGGCGTGTCGTGCATATACACCCCGTAAGGGTTCGGGATGTTGATGCGGACGAAGCCGAGCGAATTGAGGTCGGCGCCGGTGTCCTGGCGATACTTGAAATGCGTGGCTTCGTCAGTGTTCCAGTTGATCGACGCCGGAGAGATCTCCTCACCTTCCTTGTTGAAGACGCGAATCTTCTCTTCCGTAAGGTAGTTGGGGTCCGCTTTCATCTTCGGGATCAGGTCTTTTTTGATCAGCGACGGCGGCACCGTCCAGAACGGATTGAAATTGATCTCGGTCGCTTTCGTCTCCATGATCGGCGACTGGCGATCGATCTTGCCGACGCCGGCGGCATGGTGCGAATAGACGACGCCGTTCTCGACCGTCTCCACTGAGGCGGAGGGAATATTAACGATGACGAAGCGCTCTCCGAGATCGCCCGAAAAGGACTTCAATCGAACGATGTTGGTCTCGAGCTGCTGCAGGCGGGCTGCGGCGGGCACATTGAGCTCGGCGACGGTGGCATCGTTGACGACACCGGTCCGGCTCAGACCATGTCGGGCCTGGAAGCGCTTGACCGCCGCCTCGACGAACGAATCGTATGCCGCTCCCTGGCCGGCGATCTGATCGAGATCGCCCGAGGTCACCAGCCGCTGGCGCAGCGCCTGGACGCGTGGACCCTTTGAACCGATTTTCAGGTCGGCGCCCGGCGGAAGCTGATTCCAGCCGCCCCGCGCCACGAGATCCTGATATTTCTGGATCGCGGTCTCGGTCGCCGCGACTGTCGCTGCCGACAGGATCGGCGTGGACTCGCGGCCGACCGCCATCTGCGGCGACGCCTCGTAACTCTGCGGCCATTCCGCCTGATCGCCGCCGCGCTCCTGCGCGATCGCCAGGGACGCGGCGCTGAAGAGGGTTAACGCGCCGAGCGCGGTCGCGCCAAAAACCCCGCGGCATGAAAGCCGCGAGACGATCAAGTCACGCATCCAAAACTCCCTGAAACTATCCCGAAAGTCCGCCGCCGCTGGCCGCCCGCCCGGATCTTCGTCTCGCCGAATCACTCGCCTTCCTTAAGGCAAACTGACTGCAACAATGCTGCGAACATACGGTCCAGTCGGGCAAATTTATGACCATGGCCGGATTTCGCGGCAATCGGTGAAAACACAAGCGGGGGCCGCCGGCTCGACCGGCGCCCCGAATGCTCGTTTTCCCGCCAGTCAGCGAGGAATCAAAGCCGATACTTGATCTGATCGGTCCAGTAGCGCTCGAGCCGAACGAGCGAGACATTGACACGGGCCAGATCGTCGCCCGGGAGGCCGCCGATGAGCTCGACCGTGCGGGCGTGCTTTTCGTAAAGCGCCGCGACGATGCGATGGACGTCCTTGCCCTTTTCCGTCAGGCTGATGCGGACCGCACGCCGGTCGATGCGCGAACGGGCGTGGTGGAGAAAACCGGTTTCGACGAGTTTCTTCACGTTGTAGGATACGTTCGAGCCGAGGTAATAGCCCTTGCTGCGCAGTTCTCCCGCGGTCAGTTCCTTGTCGCCGATATTATAGAGCAGGAGCGCCTGCACAGCATTGACGTCGGAGCGATTGCGTCGATCGAACTCATCCTTGATGACGTCGAGCAGTCGGCGGTGCAGCCTTTCTACCATCGTCAAGGTTTCGAGGTAGAGTTTCGTCACGCGAAGCTCAGGCTCCGCGCGACCGGCTATATCCTGCATCTTGACTTCGTTCAGCATAGTGCGCCCTGTCGGTTCATCACGCTATGGCCGGATTTTATCGGTCATCTTAGCCATCGACTTTAACCGCGGCGCGTGAAGACGCCGCTAAAATTCAAGATGAATCGAAGGTTTTCCCTTGCTGGTAAATTTCAATTGAATCAAAGACTTTGTTTACGCTGAGGTGGGAAAGCCAGCAGCGCGGGAGAGCGAATTGAATTGCCGCAACCGCGCGTTGGACCGACGGCCTCAGGGAACGTTCGGGAAGCGTGCTGGACCCGAGGCCCGAGCCTATCGGCGCGCTCTCACTGCGCGCCAGCTCAAGAGGAGATAGCCGACAACAAGGACGAGATTGATCAGCGCCCCACCATAGGACATCAAGGCGGCGCGCGGACTTAAGAACGGCGAGGCCGATTCGACGACGGCGCAGAGAAGCCAGATCGCGCCACCCCAGGGCGCAGCAAGCCAGAGTCCTATGGCGGCCAAAAGATCGAAACAGGCGAATGAGACGAGGGTCGTCTGCAAGGGCAGGGCCATTGCGGTAAAATCGCGAAGGCCGGGAAAGGCGCCCAGGATGATCGCCCAGTTGAACAGCCCCTTCCCGACCCAGACCCAGGCCAGGGTGCGCATATACCAGAGAAGCGCGGTTCCCCAGCCAATGCTCGCGAACGCCGACGACAGCCGGCCGTCGGCCGGCCGCGCGGTCGGATCGATCAGTTCCACCGCGCCGTCGCGCGTCTGACGCATCAGATATTTCATGCGCCCCCGTCCGGGAACGTCAGTTCCTTGTCGCCGAGCGGGGCGAAATAGCCGTCGACCTCCGCCGGAGTCGGCGGGGGACTCCATAGCGGACGGTTGTCCTTGTCGACGATGAGGGCGCGAACGCCCTCGTAGAAATCCCGGCCGCGGCAGATCCGCGAAACGATGCGGTACTCGAGCCGGAGGGCCTCGTGGAAATCCAGCGCAGGTCCGACCGCCATCTGGCGCAAGGCGATCGCCTGACTGGTCGGCGACTTCTCCCCCATCGCCGCGCGCGCCGGCGCGGCAAATGCGAAACCCTTCGCCTCAGCCTCGAGCAAAGCTGCGAGAATGGCCTCGCGGCTCTCGAGCGAAAAGCACGCCTCGAGGCCCCTGACCTCGTCCAACAGCGCCGAAGGCGGCGCCGCGGCGGCGAATCGGTCGAGGCCGGTCTCCACCGGCGCCCCGCTTTCCAGGGCTTCGACCAGGGCGTCGAGCGCTCGGCTCGGCACGAAAACATCGGCAAGGCCAACAGCGAGCGCGTCGCCTGCGTTGGCCCGAAGCCCGGTGAGGCCGAGATAGACGCCGACCTTATGCGGCAGCCGCGGAAGGACGAACGTCCCGCCGACGTCCGGGAAGAACCCGATGCCGACCTCCGGCATGGCGAAGACGAAACGCTCCCCCGCCACCCGATGCGAGGCGGCATTGACCGATATGCCGACGCCGCCGCCCATAACGATGCCGTCGATCAGCGCGACGACCGGTTTCGAATAGGTCTTGATGCGCTCGTTGAGCTGATACTCCTCGCGCCAGAAGGTCAGCTGCCGCTCGTGCTCGCCTGCAAGTCCGAGTTCGTACAGATGGCGGATGTCGCCGCCGGCGCAGAACGCCTTGTCGCCAGCGCCGCGAAGGACGATCCGGCTCACCCCCGGATCGCTCTCCCACCGATCGAGCGCGGCCGCGATCAGCCGCACCATGGTCAGAGTCAGCGCGTTCAGCGCCTTGGGCCGATTGAGGACGACAAGGCCGGCGTGGCCGCGCTGCTCGATCAGCGCCTCGGCCCCTGCCGCGGCGTCGGTCACGCCGGCGCCACCTCCGACAGAACGGCGTCGATCGCGGTCGCGACCTTATCGATCGGCGCCATGCCGTCGACTTCGTGCAGGAGGCCGCGCTCGCGATAAAACGGCGTCACCGCGGCGGTGTCGCGCTCGTAGGCGAGGAGACGCGACTTGAGTACCTCCGGATCGTCGTCCTTCCGAACCGGCAACCCCGCCGTTCTCGCCTCCGCCGCGCGCTTTACGATGCGTTCGACGAGCTTCGCGGCGTCGACCGTCAACTCGATCGCAACATCGAGCTTGAGCCCCTTCGCCGTCAGCATGTCTTCGAGTTCCCGGGCCTGAGCCAGGGTTCGCGGAAAGCCGTCGAGGATGAAGCCGTTCTTGGCGTCGGGTTCGCTGATACGGTCGTTGATGATGCCGATGACGATGTCGTCCGAGACCAGCGCGCCCGAATCCATCACCGCCTTGGCCTTGAGCCCTATGGGGGTGGCGGCGGCGACAGCGGCGCGCAACATGTCCCCGGTCGACAGTTGCGGGACGCCCAGGCGCTGCGCCAGCCGCGCCGCCTGCGTTCCCTTTCCGGCGCCGGGGGGCCCGAGCAGGATCAATCTCATCGTTTCCGCCCCTTCAACCTGGCCTTGCGGATCAGCCCCTCGTACTGATGAGCCTGCAGGTGCCCATGAATTTGCGCGACGGTGTCCATCGTCACATTGACCACGATCAATAGCGACGTCCCGCCGAAATAGAACGGCAGCGATGCATAGGAAATCAGCCATTCGGGCAACAGGCAAATCAAAGACAGATAGCCCGCGCCGAGCACGGTGATCCGTGTGAGGACATAGTCGATGTACTGGGCCGTGCGTTCGCCGGGCCGCACGCCTGGGATAAAGCCGCCATGCTTCTTGAGGTTGTCGGCGGTGTCGGCCGGATTGAAGACGGTCGCCGTATAGAAGAAGGCGAAGAACACGATCAGCGCGACGTAGAGGATCAGGTAGAGCGCACTGCCCCGGCCGAGCAGCGCCGTGATCATGGTCAGAATGCCGGAACTCGAGGAGCCTTGGGCGAAGTTGGCGACCGTCGTCGGCAACAGCAGCAGCGAGGAGGCGAAAATCGGAGGAATGACCCCCGACGTGTTGAGCTTCAGCGGCAGGAACGAACTCTGCCCTTCGTACATCTTGTTGCCGACTTGGCGGCGCGGATAGGTGATTGGCACGCGCCGCTGGGCGCGCTCCATGAACACGATGAAGGCGACGACGACGAACACCATTACGACGACGGCAAGCACCAGCCCGGTCGAGATCGACCCCTGCCGGCCCATCTCGAACAGCTGGATGATCGCCGAAGGAAGACGCGCTACGATGCCGGCAAAGATGATGAGCGAGGAGCCGTTGCCGACGCCTCGCGAGGTGATCTGCTCGCCGAGCCACACGAGAAACATTGTTCCGCCGGTCAGCGTGACGATGGTCGAGACGCGAAACAGCAGACCCGGATCGCTAACGACTCCCGCCCTGCCCTCAAGGCCGATAGAGATCCCGTACGCCTGGAACATGGCGAGCAGCACGGTGAGATAGCGTGTGTACTGATTGAGGACCTTTCGTCCCTGCTCGCCCTCTTTCTTGATCGCCTCGAGCGACGGCATCACCGAGCTTAGAAGCTGGATGATGATCGAGGCGGAGATATACGGCATGATGTTGAGCGCAAACACCGCCATGCGCTGCACGGCGCCGCCCGAGAACATGTTGAACATGTCGAGCACGCCCTGCTTCTGCCCCAGGAACGCCGCCTGGAACGCCTGAGAGTCGATGCCGGGCAGCGGAATGTAGGTTCCCAGCCGAAAAATGACCAGCGCGGCGAGGGTGAACCAGATGCGCTTCTTGAGTTCGTCGGCCTTGGCGAAGGCCGACCAGTTGATATTGGCTGCAAGCTGTTCGGCGGCCGACGCCATGGTGCTCTCCGAGCGGCGCCCATGGGCATGGGCGCTCGTGTTCCAAACGGCATTCCCGCCCGCGCCAGTTCCGCACGGGCGCGAACGCCCCTAGCATATGGTCGACGTCTGCGCCATCGCCACCCCTTTTGCGGCGGCGAGCTCCTAGGGAGCCGCGGGCGCCGGCTGGCCGCGCAAGGTCTTCAGGCTGCCGCCGACCTTCTCGATAGCGGCTGTGGCGCTCTTCGAGGCGGTCGCGACTTCGAAATAGGCCTTTGCCTTCAACTCGCCGGAACCGAGTATTTTCACGCCGTCACGGGGATGGGTCACGACGCCGGCCTTGAGCAGGCTCTCCACCGTGATCGGCTCGTCGGCGCTGAGTTTGCCGGCATCGATCGCGCTCTGGATGCGGCCGAGGTTGACTTCGTTGTAATGGATCTGCGACGGCGGGGTGAAGCCGCGCTTCGGCAGGCGCCGGTGCAGCGGCATCTGGCCGCCCTCAAAGCCCTTGATGCGAACGCCTGATCGGGCCGTCTGGCCCTTCCCGCCGCGTCCGGCCTGCTTGCCCTTGCCCGAACCGATGCCGCGGCCGACACGCATCCGCGCTTTCGATGAACCGGGATTGTCTTTGATTTCGTTGAGCTTCATTGACGCGATCCTCATTGACCGTCGAGGACGCGCACGAGATGGGCGACCTTGGCGATCATCCCGCGGTTAGCGGGGGTGTCGGAGACGCTCGAGCGGCGTCCGATTCTGTTCAGGCCGAGCCCCTTCAGCGTCTCGCGCTGCGGGGCCGGCCGGCCGATGGCGCTCGCGGTCTGCACGAGCGTAATGGTCTTCACACTGCTCATCGCGACGGCCTCAGGAATCGCTGGCGTCGGCTTCGACGCCATGACGGCGCGACTGCACGGTCGAAACCTTGAGGTTCCGCCGCTGCGCCACCGAACGCGGGCTGTCCTCATGCGAGAGCGCGTCGAAGGTGGCGCGGACCATGTTGTAAGGATTCGACGAGCCCTGGCTCTTCGCCACGACATCGTGCACGCCGAGCGACTCGAACACCGCCCGCATCGGACCGCCCGCAATGATGCCTGTGCCGGCGGGCGCGGCCCGCAGTACTACGCGGCCCGCGCCATGACGCCCGTTCACGTCGTGGTGCAGCGTCCGGCCCTCGCGCAGGGGCACGCGGACGACGCCGCGCTTGGCGGCTTCCGTCGCCTTGCGGATCGCCTCCGGCACCTCGCGCGCCTTGCCGTGGCCGAAGCCGACGCGGCCTTTCTGGTCGCCGACGACGACGAGCGCGGCGAAGCCGAACCGGCGGCCGCCCTTCACCACTTTCGCCACGCGGTTGATGTGGACCAGGCGATCGACAAACTCGCTGTCGCGCTCGTCGTGCTTATGATCGCGGCCGCGGCCGCCGTCTTCTCGCGCCATTTCTTCTTTCCGTCGGTTCTTCGCAACGCCGGGGGCGGCGTCGCTTGCTTGCCCAACCCTCGTCTAGAATTCGAGGCCGCCCTCGCGGGCGCCCTCGGCCAACGCCTTGACGCGGCCATGATACATATAGCCGCCGCGATCGAAGACGACCTTAGCGACGCCCGCCTGCTTGGCGCGCTCGGCGATCTGCTTGCCGACGACGCGCGCCGCCTCGACCGTCGCGCCGGTCTTCAACTGCTCGCGCATCGCCTTTTCCAGCGACGAGGCGGCGGCGAGCGTGTGCCCCCGCTCGTCATCGATGACCTGGGCGTAGATCTGCTTCGACGAGCGGAAGACGCTGAGCCGCGGGCGCCCGCCGGAACTGACCGCGATCGCGCGGCGGACGCGCGCCGTGCGCCGGGCTGAGGATGAATTCGATTTGGCCATGGCGTCGCCCCTTACTTCTTCTTGCCTTCCTTGCGGAAGATGAATTCTCCGGCGTATTTGACGCCCTTGCCCTTATAGGGTTCGGGGCGGCGAAACGCCCGGATCTCGGCCGCGATCTGGCCGACCTGACGCTTGTCGATGCCTGCGACCGCAATCTCGGTCGGCCTCGGCGTGGTGATCGTGACGCCGGCCGGGATCGGAAAGACGATGTCGTGGCTGTAGCCGAGCGAGAGCTGCAGGTTCTTGCCGGCGATCGCCGCCTTGTAGCCCACGCCGTTGATCTCGAGCTTCTTTTCGAAGCCCTTGGTGACGCCGCCGATCAGGTTCGCAACCTGGGCGCGCGTCATGCCCCACATTGCCCGGGCGCGCTTGTCGTCGCTCTGCGGCTTGACATGGACCTCGCCGCCGTCAATCGAGATCGACACCTCCTGCGGCGCGGTGAACATGAGTTCGCCCTTCGCGCCTTTGACTGCAATCGTCTGGCCGTCCAGCCTGGCGGTGACGCCGGATGGGATGACCACGGGTTTCTTGCCGATACGAGACATCGCTTTATCGTTTCCTTGCCGAGCCCCGTCAGAAGACGGTGCAGAGGACTTCGCCGCCGACGTTGTTGTCGCGGGCGGCGTGGTCGGCCATGACGCCCTTCGGCGTCGAGAGAATCGCAACGCCGAGGCCGTTGGCGACGCGCGGCATGGCGCCGACCGTCGCATAGACGCGGCGGCCTGGCTTCGAGACGCGCTCGATCGTGCGGATGACCGGCTCGCTGTCGAAATACTTGAGCTCGATCTCGAACTCGCTACGGCCGTTGCCGTAATCCGTGGTCGAATAGCCGCGGATGTAGCCTTCCGACTCGAGCACGTCCAGAACCTTCTTGCGAAGCGAGGAGCCGGGCGTCGTCACTTTGTTGCGCTTGCGCATCTGCGCGTTGCGGATGCGGGTGAGCATATCGCCGAGCGGATCGTTCACTGCCATGATCCTCTTCTCCTCACCAGCTCGACTTGACCAGACCCGGGATCAACCCCTTGTTGCCCAGTTCCCGCACGGCGATGCGCGACATCTTCATCTTGCGGTAGAAGCCGCGCGGACGGCCGGTGACCTCGCAGCGGTTGCGCACCCGGACGATCGCGCCGTTGCGCGGAAGCGCGGCCAGCCGCAGGCGCGCCTCGAACCGCTCCTCCATCGGACGCGAATCGTCGTTGGCGATGTCGAGCAGGCGCTTGCGCCGGCCGGCGAACTTCTTCACGAGGCGCTGCTTGCGCAGGTTATTCTCGATCGCACTCTTCTTTGCCATCAAAGGCCTCCAATATTCCGCGTCTGAGCCTTCAAGCTCACTGCCGGAAGGGGAAGTTGAACGCGCGCAGCAATGCCCGCGCTTCTGCGTCGGTCTTGGCCGTGGTGCAGACTACGATGTCGAGTCCGAGCATCGCTTCGGCCTTGTCGTAGTCGATCTCAGGGAAAATGATGTGCTCCTTGACCCCCAGCGCATAGTTGCCGCGCCCGTCGAACGACTTCGTGTCGAGCCCACGGAAATCGCGCACGCGCGGCAGCGCGACCGTCACCAGGCGGTCGAGGAACTCGTACATCCGGGTCTTGCGCAGGGTGACCTTGGCGCCGATGGGCATGTTCTCGCGCACTTTGAAGGTCGAGATCGCCTTGCGGGCCCGCGTCACCACGGGCTTCTGGCCGGCGATCAGCGCCAGGTCGGCTGCCGCCGACGTCACCTTCTTGGTGTCGCTGACCGCCTCGCCTACCCCCATGTTGAGCACGATCTTGTCCAGCCGCGGCACTTCAAGAGCGTTCTTGTAGCCGAACTCCTTGACCAGCTTCGGCACGATCTCGTCCTGATAGACCTTCTTCAGGCGCGCTACATAGTCTTTCGGCGCGGCCCTTACGGCGCCCGCGGCGGCGGTTTCGGCGCCCCCTTCCTTGCGTCCCTTGGCCTTGGCGCCTTTGTCGGCGGCGTCAGGCTTGCCGCCCTTGGCCGGCGAGCCCTTCTCGCCCTTCGGCGCGCCCTTCTCGCCCTTCGGCGGCTTGGCGCCCTTCTCGTTCTTTGCCTCAGCCATCAATCAGGTCTCCGGAGCGCCTGGCGATACGGGCCTTGCGGCCGTCCTCGAGAATCCTGAAGCCGACGCGGGTCGGCTTCCCGGACTTTGGATCGGCGAGCGCCAAATTCGACAGATGTATTGGCAATTCCTTCGTCAGGATGCCGCCCTCGGTCTTGGCGCTCGGGCGCGTATGCCGTCGCACCAGATTGACGCCGGCGACGATGGCGCGGCCCTCGGCCGGCATCACCTGGCGCACCTCGCCCTTTTTGCCCTTGTCGCGGCCGGTCATGACGATGACCCTGTCGCCCTTCTTGATCTTGGCGGCCATCACAGCACCTCCGGCGCCAGCGAGATGATCTTGACGTGGTTCTTCGCCCGAAGCTCGCGCGGCACCGGCCCGAAGATGCGCGTGCCGACCGGCTCGGACTGATTGTTGATTAGCACCGCAGCGTTCGAATCGAACCGGATCACCGAGCCGTCGGCCCGGCGGATGTCCTTGGCAGTGCGGACGACGACCGCCTTCATCACGTCGCCCTTCTTGACGCGGCCGCGCGGTATCGCCTCCTTGACGGAAACGACGATGGTGTCGCCAATCGAGGCGTAGCGGCGCTTCGAGCCGCCCAGAACCTTGATGCACATCACGCGGCGCGCGCCGGAATTGTCGGCGACTTCGAGATTGGTCTGCATCTGTATCATGGTCTGATCGCCTTTCTCGTCAGATCGGTTGCCGGCGCCGCCTCGCCGGCCTCCGCCTGAAGGAGGCTCATCGCCCCCGAATTTGGTTCCTTACAGCGCAAAGTCGCCTCACGCTATCGGCGCCGTCTCGTCGATGACGATCCAGCGCTTGAGCTTCGAGATCGGTCGCGTCTCCTCGATCGAGACGGTGTCGCCGACTTTCTGCGTCTTGTTCTCGACATGCGCGTGGTAGTTTTTCGACCGCCGCACTGTCTTCTTCAACAGCGGATGGGTGAAGCGGCGCTCAACCTTGACGACGAGCGTCTTCTCCTGCTTGTCGCTGACGACAACTCCTTGCAAAATTCTCTTCGGCATATCCTCAGTCCTTGGCGTCTGCGGCGGCGCGCCTCTGCGCGGCGATGGTCTTGACGCGTGCGATGTCGCGACGGACGACGCGCACCCGCGCCGTGTCCTGCAACTGGCCGCTTGCCTTCTGGAAACGCAGGTTGAACTGCTCTTTCTTCAGCTTGAGAGCCTCGTCGCCGAGTTGATCCTCCGTCATGACGCGGAGATCGGAAAGTCGGCTGTTCTTCTTCATGCGCCGCGCTCCTATTCTGCAATGCGCTGCACGAAGCGCGTCTTGATCGGCAGCTTTGCCGCGGCGAGCAGGAAAGCCTCGCGCGCCAGGCTCTCCGGCACGCCGTCGATCTCGAACATGATCCGGCCGGGCGCGACGCGCGCGATCCAGAGTTCTGGCGCGCCCTTGCCCTTGCCCATGCGCACTTCGATCGGCTTCTTCGACACCGGAACGTCCGGGAACACGCGGATCCAGACGCGGCCGGCGCGCTTCATGTGGCGGGTCAGCGCGCGGCGCGCGGCCTCGATCTGACGCGCGCTGACGCGGTCAGGCTCCATCGCCTTCAAACCAAACTCGCCGAAGTTCAGCGCATATCCGCCCTTAGCGTTGCCGTGAATACGGCCTTTGAAGGCTTTGCGGAACTTGGTTCTCTTGGGCTGCATCATGGTCGAATGACTTTCACTTGTATCCGCGCTTTTAGACCGCTTCGCGGTGCTCGCGGCCGTGATCGCGGTCGCGGTCGCGCGGCTCGCGACGCTGCCGGTGCGTCGACGAATGGTCCTGCTCGGCCTGACGCTTGTCCTGGGCCATCGGATCGTGCTCGAGGATTTCTCCCTTGAAGATCCAGACCTTGATGCCGCAGGTGCCGTAGGCCGTATGCGCAGTCGCGACGCCGTAGTCGACGTCGGCGCGCAACGTATGCAGCGGCACGCGCCCTTCGCGGTACCACTCGAGGCGGGCGATTTCCGCGCCGCCGAGCCGGCCGGAGCAGTTGATCCGGATGCCTTCCGCGCCGAGCCGCATCGCCGACTGCACGGCGCGCTTCATCGCGCGGCGGAAGGCGACGCGTCGCTCGAGCTGCTGGGCGATCGACTCGGCGACCAGGGTCGCGTCGATTTCCGGCTTGCGGACCTCGACGATGTTGATCGCCACTTCCGAATTCGTCAGCTTCGCCACCTGCTTTCGCAGCTTGTCGATGTCGGCGCCCTTCTTGCCGATGACGACGCCGGGGCGGGCCGAGTGGATGTTGACGCGGCATTTCTTGTGCGGGCGTTCGATGACGATCTTCGAGATCGCCGCCTGCTTCAGGCCCTTCATCAGCACTTCGCGGATCTTCATGTCCTCATGCAACAGCTTCCCGTACTCGCTCTTGCTCGAGAACCAGCGCGAGTCCCAGGTGCGGTTGACGCCGAGGCGCAGCCCGATCGGATTGATCTTCTGACCCATTTGCCTCTCCTTAAGCCGCGTTGGCGTCCGCAGCGGCTTCGCGGACGACGATAGTGATGTTCGAGAACGGCTTTTCGATGCGCCCGGCCCTGCCGCGGGCCCGGGCGCTGAACCGCTTCATCACCATGTCCTTGCCGACCCACGCCTGCGCGACGATCAGATCGTCGACGTCGAGATCGTGATTGTTCTCGGCGTTGGCGATCGCCGACTCGAGCGCCTTCCTCACCTCCGTCGAAATCCTCTTATTCGAGAATTCGAGATCGGCGAGCGCGGTCGCAACCTTCTTGCCCCGGATGAGCTGGGCGAGCAGATTGAGCTTCTGCGGGCTCACGCGCAGCATGCGCGCGGTCGCCTTGGCCTCGTTCTCGGCGAGCCGTCGCGGGTTGGCTTGCTTTGACATTGCGCTTAAGCCCTCTTGGCCTTCTTGTCGGCGGAATGGCCGTGAAACGTCCGCGTCGGCGCGAACTCGCCGAACTTGTGGCCGATCATCTCTTCCGACACGAGCACCGGAATGTGCTTGTGGCCGTTGTAGACGCCGAAGGTCAGGCCGACGAACTGCGGAAGGATGGTCGAACGGCGGCTCCAGATCTTGATGACCTCGGACCGGCCCGACCCGCGCGAGACATCGGCCTTCTTGAGGAGATAGCCGTCGATGAACGGTCCCTTCCAAATCGAGCGCGTCATGACTTAGCCTCTCTTCTTGCGCGTATGTCGCGAGACGACGATGAACTTGTCCGTCGCCTTGTTTGAACGGGTCTTCTTTCCCTTGGTCGGCTTGCCCCAGGGCGTGACCGGATGACGGCCGCCGGAGGTGCGGCCCTCTCCGCCGCCGTGCGGATGGTCGACCGGGTTCATGGTGACACCGCGATTGTGCGGCCGGCGGCCGAGCCAGCGGCTGCGGCCCGCTTTGCCCAGCGATGCGTTCATGTGATCCGGATTCGAGACCGCGCCGACGGTGGCGAAACACTGACCGTGAATCAGGCGCTGCTCGCCGGAACTCAAGCGTAGGGAGACATAACCCTGGTCGCGGGCCACGATCTGCGCGTACGATCCGGCTGAACGGGCGATCGCCCCGCCTTTGCCAATCTTCATCTCGACGTTGTGCACGATCGTTCCGACCGGGATACTGGCGAGCGGCATGGCGTTTCCCGGCTTCATGTCAACCTGCACGCCGGCGATCACCTCGTCCCCAACCGCGAGGCGCTGCGGAGCGATGATGTAACTCTGCTCGCCATCGGCGTATTTGATCAACGCAATGAAGCTCGTGCGGTTCGGATCGTACTCGAGGCGCTCGACCCTGGCCGGCACCTCCAGCTTGCGCCGTTTGAAGTCGATGATGCGATAGGCCTGCTTATGGCCTCCGCCGCGGAAGCGCACGGTCACCCGGCCCGCGTTGTTCCGGCCGCCCTTCTCCGGCTTTCCGACGGTCAGCGCCTTCAGAGGCTTGCCCTTGTGAAGCTCGTTGCGATTGACGACGGCAAGTTGGCGAAGGCCTGGGGTCGTCGGCTTGTAGGTCTTGAGAGCCATGGTCGTTGAACTCTTAGAGGCCGCTGGTCACGTCGATGCGGTCGCCGTCGGCTAGCGTGACGACGGCTTTCTTGATGTCCTGCTGCCGGCCGCGCACGCCGCGAAACGCCTTCGTCTTGCCCTTGCGGAGCAACGTGTTGACCGCGATGACCTTGACGTCGAACAGCTTCTCGATCGCCGCCTTGATCTGCGGCTTCGTCGCGCTGCGGGCGACCTTGAAGACGAACTGGTTGCTCTCCGAGGCGATGGTCGCCTTCTCGGTGATTACCGGAGCGACGATCGTGTCGTAATGGCGAACATCTTTGATCATTGGAACCGCGCCTCCAGCGCTTCGACCGCGGCCTTCGTCAGCACAAGCTTCTCGCGGCGCATGATGTCGTACACGTTGACGCCCTGGACCGGCAGAACGTCGATCTGCGCCAGGTTCCGCGCGGCAAGCGCGAACGTCTCCTGCACCTCGGCGCCGTCGATGATGAGGGCGTTCTTCAGCGCCGCCTTGGCGAACGACTCGCGGAGCGCCCTGGTCTTGCCCTCCGCAAGCTCCGCCTTGTCCCACACCACGAGCCCGCCCGCCCGGACCTTGGCGGAAAGGGCGTGGCGCAGCGCGAGCGCGCGGACTTTCTTCGGCAGATCGTGGGCGTGGCTGCGCACGACTGGACCCATGGCGCGACCGCCGCCGCGAAACTGCGGCACGCGCGCCGAGCCGTGCCGAGCGCCGCCGGTGCCCTTCTGCTTGTACATCTTCTTGCCGGTGCGGTTGATCTCGCCACGGCCGAGGGTCTTGTGGTCGCCGGACTGGCGCTTGGCCAGCTGCCAGCGCACCATTCGCGCTATGAGGTCGGCGCGCGGCTCGAGGCCGAAGACCGCGTCGCTGAGCTCGAGCGAGCCTGCGGCCGATCCGTCCATCGACGTCATGTCGAATTTCATGAGCGTCACTCTCCCTTCGACGCGGCGGCCGGCGCCGAGTCCGCAGCCGCCTCGGCATGGACACGGAACTTTCCAGGCAACGGCGCGTCCTTCGGCAGCGGCTTCTTCACCGCGTCGCGCACAGCGATCCAGCCGCCGGCATGGCCGGGCACTGCGCCCTGGACCAGAATGAGGCCGCGCTCCGGATCGGTGCGAACGACGCGCAAGTTCTGCGTCGTCACTTTCTCGACCCCCATGTGGCCGGCCATCTTCTTGTTTTTCCAGGTCTTGCCCGGGTCCTGACGGCCGCCGGTGGATCCGTGCGAACGGTGCGAAATCGAGACGCCATGGGTCGCTCTCAGGCCGCCGAAGTTCCAGCGCTTCATCGCGCCGGCGAAACCCTTGCCGATCGTCACGCCGGTGACGTCGACATATTGCCCGACCGTGAAGTGATCGGCGGTGATCTCCGCCCCGACCGGAATCATTTGGTCCTCGGCGACGCGGAATTCGGCGAGGCGCATCTTCGGCTCGACATGCGCCACGGCGAAGCGGCCGCGCTCGGCCTTGGACACGTTCTTGACCTTGGCCTTGCCGATGCCGAGCTGGAGCGCGGTATAGCCGTTCTTTTCCTGCGTACGATGCGCGACGACCTGACAGCCCTCGACCTGGAGGACGGTGACCGGCACGTGATCGCCCGTGTCGGTGAAGACACGAGACATGCCCAGCTTCTTTGCGATGATGCCTGAACGCATTGGCGTTAATCCCTCGAAAGCGCGCCCGGCAGGCCGGACGAAGCGCTCGGCAAATCCCTCACAGCTTGATCTCGACGTCGACGCCGGCGGCCAGATCGAGCTTCATCAGCGCGTCGACCGTCTGCGGAGTGGGATCGACGATGTCGAGAACCCGCTTGTGCGTGCGGATCTCGAACTGCTCGCGCGACTTCTTGTCGACGTGCGGCGACCGATTGACCGTGAATTTCTCAATTCGCGTAGGCAAGGGAATCGGGCCGCGAACCCTGGCGCCGGTGCGTTTGGCCGTCGACACGATCTCCTTCGTCGAAGCGTCGAGCACGCGGTGATCGAACGCTTTGAGACGGATGCGAATGTTTTGCGTATTCATGTGTCAATTCCCTGCCGGCGCGAGCGGGGCGCTTGTTCGCCCCACCATTGTCGCTGGTCGTCAAGCCCTACTCGGTTATCGAGACGACGACCCCCGAGCCGACCGTGCGGCCGCCTTCACGAATGGCGAAGCGCAGCTTCTCCTCCATCGCGATCGGCACGATCAGCGACACGTCGATCGTCACGTTGTCGCCGGGCATCACCATCTCGGTGCCCTGCGGCAATTCGACGATCCCCGTCACGTCAGTCGTGCGGAAGTAGAACTGCGGCCGATAATTGGTGAAGAACGGCGTGTGACGGCCGCCCTCTTCCTTGGTCAGGATGTAGGCCTCGGCCTTGAACTTGGTGTGCGGCTTGACGGAGCCAGGCTTGCACAACACCTGGCCGCGCTCGACTTCCTCGCGCTTCGTGCCGCGCAGGAGGCAGCCGACATTGTCGCCCGCCTCGCCCTGATCCAGGAGCTTGCGGAACATTTCGACGCCGGTGACGGTGGTCTTCGCCGTCGGACGCAGGCCGACGATCTCGACTTCCTCGCCGACCTTGATGACGCCGCGTTCGATCCGCCCGGTCACCACGGTGCCGCGGCCGGAGATCGAAAACACGTCTTCCACCGGCATCAGGAAGGGCTGGTCCTTCGGACGTTCCGGTTGGGGGATGTAGGCGTCGACCGCGTCCATCAGCTTGAGAATCGAGTCGTGGCCCATCTCGGGAGACTTGCTCTCGAGCGCCATCAGGGCCGAACCCTTGATGATCGGAATGTCGTCGCCTGGGAACTCGTAGCGCGACAGCAGCTCGCGCACTTCGAGCTCGACGAGCTCGAGCAATTCCGGATCGTCGACCATGTCGACCTTGTTCAAATAGACGACCAGCGCCGGGACGCCGACCTGGCGCGCAAGCAGGATGTGCTCGCGGGTCTGCGGCATCGGGCCATCGGCGGCGGAGACGACGAGGATGGCGCCGTCCATCTGCGCAGCGCCCGTAATCATGTTCTTGACGTAGTCGGCGTGGCCAGGACAGTCGACGTGCGCGTAGTGGCGCTTCTTCGTCTGATACTCGACGTGGGCGGTCGAGATCGTGATGCCGCGGGCCTTCTCTTCCGGCGCCTTGTCGATCTGGTCGTACGCGACGAACGCCGCTCCGCCTGTCTCCGCGAGAACCTTGGTAATCGCGGCCGTCAGCGTCGTCTTGCCGTGGTCGACATGGCCGATCGTGCCGATGTTGCAGTGCGGCTTGGTACGCGCAAATTTTTCCTTGGCCATAGCCAAACTCCTTCTTGTGGCCCTTGTTCAGCGGGCGGGGCCGCGCCTCACTTGAACTTCTCTATGATCTCGGCGGCGATGTTCGCAGGAACCTGCTCGTAGTGATCGAACTGCATCGTGAAGTTGGCGCGGCCCTGCGTGCCCGAGCGCAACTGGTTGACGTAGCCGAACATGTTTGACAGCGGAACCATCGCGTTGATGACAACGGCGTTGGCCCGCATGTCCTGACCTAGCACATGTCCGCGACGGGACAGGAGATCGCCCATCACGTAGCCGGTGTGCTCCTCCGGCGTCACGACTTCCACTTTCATGATCGGCTCGAGCAGAACCGAACCGCCCTTCTGCAATCCCTCGCGGAACGCAGCGCGGGAAGCGATCTCGAAGGCGAGCGCCGACGAGTCGACGTCGTGATAGGCGCCGTCGACCAGCGTCGCCTTGACGTCGACAACCGGGAAGCCTGCCAGAACGCCCGAGCCGAGCACGCTAAGGAAGCCCTTCTCGACGCCGGGAATGTACTCCTTCGGCACCGCGCCGCCGACGATCTTCGATTCGAACGCGGAGCCTGAGCCGGGCTGGGCCGGCTCGAACACCATCTTGACCTTGGCGAACTGGCCGGAACCGCCAGACTGTTTCTTGTGCGTGTAGTCGACCTCGGTTCGCTTGCTCAGCTTCTCCCGATAGGCGACCTGCGGCGCGCCGATGTTGGCATCGACCTTGTAGGTGCGCTTCAGGATATCGACTTTGATGTCGAGGTGAAGCTCGCCCATGCCCTTGAGGATGGTCTGACCCGATTCAGGATCGGTCGAGACGCGAAAGGACGGATCCTCGGTCGCGAGCTTCGACAGCGCGACGCCGAGCTTCTCCTGGTCCGCTTTCGACTTCGGCTCAATTGCGATCTCGATGACCGGATCCGGGAACTCCATCTTCTCGAGGATCACCGGCTTCTGCTGGTCGCAGAGCGTATCGCCGGTACGCGTGTCTTTGAGGCCTGCGAGCGCGACGATGTCGCCGGCGTAGGCTTCCTTGATGTCCTCGCGGTTGTTCGCGTGCATGAGAAGCATGCGGCCGACCCGCTCGCGCTTGTCCTTGGTCGAATTGAGCACCGTGGTGCCCGACTCGATCGTGCCGGAATAGACGCGGCAGAAGGTGATCGTGCCGACGAAGGGGTCATCCATGATCTTGAAGGCGAGCATCGAGAACGGCTCGGAATCGCTCGGCATGCGAACGACTTCCTTGCCGGAGTTCAGGTCGACGCCCTTGATGCCGCCGCGATCGGCGGGCGAAGGCAGATAGTCGACGACCGCATCCAGCAGCGGCTGGACGCCCTTGTTCTTGAACGCCGAGCCGCACAGCACCGGCACGAACGCGATCTGCTTTACCGCCGTGCGGATGAGCCGCTTCAGCGTGTCGATGTCGGGTTCCTGGCCGTCGAGATAAGCCGTCATCACCTCGTCGTCGAGCTCGACCGCCGCCTCGATCAGCGCATGCCGGTACTCGTCCGCCTCGGCCTTGAGGTCGGCCGGGATCTCCTCGTCGTGATATTTCGCGCCGAGGCCCTCTTCTTCCCACACGACAGCCTTCATCCGCAGGAGATCGACGACGCCCTTGAAGCTCCCCTCGGAGCCGATCGGCAGCTGAATGCACATCGGTCGGCCGCCGACCTTGGTGTTGATTTCCTCGACACAGCGTAAGAAGTCGGCCCCAATCTTGTCCATCTTGTTGACGAACACGACGCGCGGCACGCCATATTTATCGGCCTGCCGCCAGACAGTTTCTGTCTGCGGCTCGACGCCCTGGTTGCCGTCGAGGACGCACACCGCCCCGTCGAGCACGCGCAGGCTGCGTTCGACCTCGATCGTGAAATCGACGTGGCCGGGGGTGTCGATGATGTTGAGACGCTTATCCTGCCAGAACGTCGTCGTTGCGGCGGAGGTGATGGTGATGCCGCGCTCCTGTTCCTGCTCCATCCAGTCCATGGTCGCGGCGCCATCATGGACTTCACCGATCTTATGCGACTTGCCGGAGTAATAGAGGATGCGCTCGGTCGTCGTCGTCTTTCCGGCATCGATGTGAGCCATGATGCCAAAATTACGATAATCCTCGATCGCGTGGCGCCGCGCCATGATGTTGTTCCCGATCGCCTGAAATGCCGCTTACCAGCGGTAGTGCGCAAATGCGCGGTTGGCTTCGGCCATCCTGTGCGTGTCCTCGCGCTTTTTGACCGCGGCGCCGCGATTGTTCGAAGCGTCGAGCAGTTCCGCCGACAGGCGGTCCACCATGGTCTTGTCGTTGCGGTCACGGGCGGCGGAGATGATCCAGCGGATCGCCAGCGCCTGGCGGCGATCGGTGCGAACTTCGACCGGCACCTGATAGGTCGCGCCGCCAACGCGCCGTGAGCGGACCTCGACCGACGGCGCGACGTTCTCGAGGGCCTGCTTGAAGACGGCGAGCGGATCGTTCTTGACCTTGGCCTCGACATTGTCGAGCGCGCCGTAGACGATCGCCTCGGCGACCGACTTCTTGCCTTCGTACATGATGGTGTTCATGAACTTCGCGACCACGACGTCGCCGTATTTGGCGTCCGGAATGATCTCGCGCTTCTCGGCGCTATGTCGGCGGGACATGACCTGCTCCTGATCCAAAAACTCTGGCTATTTCGGACGCTTCGCGCCGTACTTGGAGCGGCGCTGCTTGCGGTCCTTGACGCCCTGTGTATCGAGCACGCCGCGCAGAATGTGGTAGCGGACGCCCGGCAGATCCTTGACGCGGCCGCCGCGAATCATGACGACCGAATGCTCCTGGAGGTTATGGCCCTCGCCGGGAATGTAGCCGATGACCTCGAAGCCGTTGGTAAGGCGCACCTTGGCGACCTTGCGCAGGGCGGAGTTCGGCTTCTTCGGCGTCGTCGTGTAAACGCGGGTGCAGACGCCGCGCTTCTGCGGGCTCGCCTCGAGATGGCGCGCCTTTTCGCGATAGGTCTTCGGTTGCCGCGGCTTCCGAATCAACTGGCTAATCGTCGGCATGTCGACCCTTTGGACTTCCCGTTCTTTGTCGCCCGGCGAAGCCGGACAGAAATTCGCACGCGCATCGACACGCGCCGCCCGGAGCAACGCGCGAAACCAACAGCGCCCGTTAAACCCGGTCCGGGTTCGGGCGCCGCCGAAAGCAGAGGATCACGAGCGAACCCGCGATCTTGCGAAACTCATTCGACCCCTTGAGGGCCGGATTGGCTCGTCGATGAGATCGCCAGCGTTTAGAGCCGTTGGGTATCAGACGCGTCGCCCGATACATCAAGCTCTACGACCTGCCGAAAGCGCGCGGAACATATTCGGCCAACGCCACGTCGTCAAGCCCACTGGCGAAGCAATTCGGCGGAAACAGAGCCATTTTTCTGATCGACGTCGTCCGGCCCGCTCAGGCAGGCCAGCCGTCCGGGACGAACCACCGTTTTTCAAACTTCGCGATCGACAGGCGGGGGCCAGGTTTTCGCATCGGAGTTGGCGCCCCAACTCGCCAGAACCGCCAGTAAGAGGGCGACATTCGCCGCCATGACGTAATAGGTCGAGGCGAGGGGATCGCCGGTAATGCCAACCAACCAGGTGACGACATAGGTCGCCGTGCCGCCGAAGATCGCCACGCCCAGCGAGTAGCTGATGGCCAGCCCTGTCGCGCGCACCGCGGAGGGAAAGATATACGGGATCAAGATGATGACGGCCGCGCCGCTCATCGCCTGCAAAACGCTGAGGATTGCGATCGCGAGGACCAGCGTCGTTGCGCTGGGCGTGGCGATTAGCGCCTTCATCACCGGAAACAGCGCCAGCATGAAAAGAATGCGGGGCGCCACAACCAAGGCTCGGATCCCCCACCGGTCGGCCAGACCTCCCCCGACCAACGCTCCGAGAGCGCCGGTCAGCCCGAGGGTCACCGTGCCCAGCATCGCCGCCGACGCCGGCAAATGCAGGGTCCTAATCGCATAGGGCGTCATGACCAGGAGGAAATATTGGGTGATCGTTGCGCCCGATATCAGCGCGAGCCCGAGGATGAGGCGCGTCCAGTTGGTCCGCAGGACAGTCGACAGGATCTCAGCTGTTCTGCGTGGCGCCTTGCGGTCGGTTTGATCAAGCGTCTCCGGAAGCCGGCTGCGGATGTAGACGCCAACCGGCGCGATCAGGACGCCGATCGCGAAGGGGACGCGCCAACCCCACTCCGTGTAGCTCGTCTTCGAGAGCGTAAGCGCAAGGAGAACGCCGATGACGCCGCTCGCCAGACTGCCGAGATTCTGGCTCGCAAGCTGCCAACTTGCGAAAAGCAAGCGCCGACCCGGTGGCGCGGCTTCTAGAACGAACATCGTCGCGGGCCCTACTTCGCCCCCAACCGCAAATCCCTGGAACAAGCGGGCCAAGATGAGGAGGATCGGCGCCCAGACCCCGATCGCCGCATAGCCGGGCGTCAGTGCGATGATTGCGCTGCCGATCGCCATCAGGCCGATCGACAGGGTCATCGCCGGCCGACGGCCGGCGCGATCGCCATAGGCGCCCAGAAGCGCGCCGCCGAGAGGGCGCGCTATGAATCCAACGCCGAAAGTGGCCGCCGACGCAAGGTCGCTGACGAAAGGATCGCTCGACGGAAAGAAAGCCTGGCCGATCAGGCCAAGGAAAGTGGCGTAGACGGTGAAGTCGAAGAACTCGAAGCCATTGCCGAGAACCGCGGCGAAGACCGCCTTCGCGCCAATCGGCCGAACCCCAGGCATCACGCCTTTAATGCTCATCGAGCAAAACTCCCCGCTCCGTTCCCAGCCCTGCCCGGACCTATGCCGCCATCGGACTGGAGAGGTCTGCACGCGGAAAAACCATTTCGCAAACGACGCCCTCGGCTGGAAACCGCAGCTTCGCCTCGCCGCCGGCGGCGGCAAAGGCCCTGTCCAACAGTCGAGTACCAAAGCCGGTGTTTTCCGGCGTCGCGACCCGGGGGCCATCGGACTCGGTCCAAACCAGTCGAACGAACCCGGGCAGATCGGCGTTGGACACCCAGCGGATTGCGATCCGTCCTCCCGACTGGGAGAGGGCGCCATATTTTGCCGCGTTCGTGGCAAGCTCGTGCAGAGCCATATTCAGAGCGAGCGCCGTGTTCGATGAGATCTCAACGGCCTCTCCGCTGATCTGAAAGCGCGCCGAGCCCCTGTCGAGGTGCGGCTCCAGAGTGCTTCGGACGACGTCGATGACCGAAGCTTCCGTCCAGGCGCTTTCGCTCAGGAGATTGTGTGCGCGAGAGAGCGCGTGCAACCGCGCCGAGAGTTTATCGCGGTATTCGGCCGGCGAGGTCGCGCCGCGTTCGGTGTAGACGACCATGGCGATCACCGAGGCCAGCAGGTTCTTGACGCGGTGATTGAGCTCCTGCAGCAGCAGCTTCTGCACATCGTCAGCGCGCCTTCTGGCAGACACATCGCGAACCGTGACGACCACGCCGTCGTCGAGCCTTGCGACCCGGCTCAGAAACCACCGTGCGCCAAGCTCGTATTCCGCCTCCGATGTCTGTCCGCTGGCGAAAACCTCGGCATAGCGCGGGAACAACTGCGGATGCTCGCGCGCCTCCGGCAGCCGCTCGAGAAGCCGCTTGCCCACGACGTCTTCAGGCTGACCCCGCATGATCGCGCAAGCTGCGGGATTGGCGTAACGATATTCGAAATCGATGACCCCTCCGAGGCCATCCCGCATCGCGCGGTAGACGACAATGCCCTCGGTCGAAATGTCCTGAACGGCCTTGAACGAGAGGTCTGCGCCGTTCAACCAGTTAGCGGCGCGCTTGTTTTGCCGCAGGATGGCGACAACAAGCGCAAAGCAGACGCCTACGACGAAGATCTCGAGGAAGCTGGTATCTCCGGCCCGGCCGGACCAGAGCAACCACACGGCCAGGATGCTCAGAACCAGGGCGAGTATGCCGGGTCCGACGCCGGCCGTTGCGCTTGCGACCACGGCGGGCGCGAACAGCGCAAGGCCGGCCGGCGAACGCAACTCAGGCGAAAGGGCGGCCTGCGCCACCGCGGCCGCGGCCGTCGACGCCACGGCCAGCGCGTAAGGTTTGAGGCGATCCCTATGGACTGTCCATTCCAAGCGAAGATCCCAGGCGTTCGGTTCGCGGGCGCCGCAAGCGGTTCCTCCGATCTCCGGCCTCAATGCCCTGAAAGCGGCCGGGCGGCGCGCCGGGCGCACCTTTGGCATCCCGTTCTCAACGTCGACAGACATTCCTTAATGGCGACAGCGGCGCCGATCAAATATTCCGAATTTTGCTGTCTGTGGCTACGCCGGATACAGTCTTCCTCTCCAGCGCTTTGCGTCGCCGCGAGCGTCCGGCGCGCCAAGCCGGAGCGCCATTACGCCCGATTTTTCGGTATAAGGTTAGGGGCCGTCGCAGGGACACCCCTGCGCAGTTCGAATAGAGCGTTGCGTATGAGAACGATCCCGCAGGGTCCGAGCGCCGCGACGACGGTGTCGGCAATCAAGAATGCGTCGACGAAAGTAACGCTCATCGTCGCCGTCCTCCTGGTCGCGGCGAAGGTTTCGGCGTGGCTCATAACCGGGTCGATGGCGCTCCTCGCTTCGGCCGTCGATGCGCTGGTCGACACAGGTGCCAGTATCGTCACGCTTCTGGGCGTCCGCTACGCCGAACGTCCGCCGGATCGCGAGCATCGCTTCGGACACGGAAAGGGGGAGGCAGTCGCCGCCTTTACCCAGGCCAGCTTTCTGGCCGGCGCCGCCTGCGTGCTGGCGTTCCAGTCGGCCCAGAGACTGGCGTTCCCGCCGCCGCTCGATGCGCTGCAAGTCGGGGTTTGGCTGATCGCCGTCAGCCTGGTCGCAGCATCCGCTCTGGTGTTGCTGCAGACTTGGGCGGTTCGGCAGACCGGGTCGACCGCGATCGCCGCCGACCGGACGCACTACCTGACCGATATTGCGTTGAACGCCGCCGTCCTTCTCGCGCTAGGCCTTACCCAATCGACGGGATGGAAACGCGCCGACCCCGCATTCGCGCTGGCAATCTCCGGCTACATGTTGTGGAGCGCCTTCACGATCGCACGCGCATCGATGAAGCAGCTCCTCGACCGGGAATTGCCGATTGAGGACAGGCGCAGGATCAAGGCGACGGTCCTCGCTTGCGACGGGGTGCGCGACATTCATGATCTGCGAACCCGTTCTTCTGGAGATCGGACCTTCGTCGAATATCATCTCGAGGTCGATCCGGCCCTGACGATCGACGCCGGTCACGCGATTGGCGACGCAACCGAAGTCGCCGTGCAAAATCTGTTGCCAGGTACTGTGGAGGCCACGGCGCACATCGAGCCGCACGGCATCGACGACCCGCGGCTGGACGACGCCGTGGCGAAACGGTCGGCCTGATCTTCACTGGCGCTTCGGCCTAGCCGGGTTTCCTTTCGTGAGCCGGCCGTTCTGAGCGAAGCGTCACCGGGCTAGCCAAAACAAAAGAGCCGCCCGAAGACGGCTCCTTGTTCACGACAACCGGCGGAAGCCTACTCCGCCGCCGAACGCGTCCGCTCCTTGCGCGGCGCAGGCGAGCGCGCCGCCGGCGCGGCGAGCGGCAGCGCGGGAGCTGGAGCCGTTGCCGCCGCCTCCGAGGCTTCCGCCTTCTGCGCCAGGATCAGCGTATCGCGCATCGACGCAATGGCGCGCAACTTCGTCATGGCGGCGCCGGTGCCGGCCGGGATCAGCCGTCCGACGATCACGTTCTCCTTGAGACCCTCGAGCGTATCGACCTTGCCGTTCACCGCGGCTTCGGTCAGCACGCGCGTCGTCTCCTGGAAGGACGCGGCCGAAATGAAAGAACGCGTCTGCAGGCTCGCCTTGGTAATGCCGAGCAGAACCGGCGTGCCGATCGCGGGTTTCTTGCCTTCGGCCAGCGCCGCTTCGTTCGCCGCCTCAAGATCGATCGCGTCGACCTGCTCGCCGATCAGGAAGTCCGTGTCGCCGGCGTCAGTGATGTCGACCTTCTGCAGCATCTGCCGCACGATCACTTCGATGTGCTTGTCGTTGATGCTGACGCCTTGCAGGCGATAGACCTCCTGGATCTCGTTGACGAGATAGGCCGCCAGCTCCTCGACGCCCTTGATCGCGAGTATGTCGTGCGGCGCAGGATTGCCGTCGACGATATATTCGCCCTTCTCGATCACGTCGCCATCCTGCAGATGGATGTGCTTCGACTTCGGGATCAGGTACTCAACCGACTCGACGCCTTCCTCGCTCGGCTCGATCGTCAAGCGCTGCTTGTTCTTGAAGTCGCGCCCGAACCGCACTGTGCCCGAGATCTCGGCGATGATGGCGTGGTCCTTCGGCCGTCGCGCCTCGAACAGCTCCGCCACCCGCGGCAGACCGCCCGTGATGTCGCGCGTCTTGGCGCTGTTGATCGAGATGCGCGCGATCACGTCGCCCGCGCGCACCGTTGCGCCCGGCTCGAACGAGATGATCGATTCGACGGGCAGCGCGTAGCGCGCGTCGCCGCCGCGAGGCAGCCTGGCGATCTTGCCGTCCTTCCCCTTGATCACCAGCGCAGGCTTCAGCGCGGCATTGCGCGGCGTCGAGCGCCAGTCGATGACGATGCGCTTGGCGATGCCCGTCGCCTCGTCCACCTGTTCCGACATCGAAACGCCCTCGACCAGATCCTCGAAGCCGGTGACGCCGTCGACCTCGGTCAGGATCGGCCGGGTGAAAGGATCCCATTCGGCGATCCTCTGGCCGCGCTTGATTTTGTCGCCTTCATCGACCTTGAGGCGGGCGCCATACTGCACGCGATGGACAGCCCGCTCCGCGCCATTGCGGTCGTAGATGACGACCGCGACGTTGCGGGCCATCGCCATCAGATCGCCGTTCGAGTTGCGGGCGAGGTTGCGGTTGCGGATCTTCACCTCGCCGTCAAAGTTCGACTCGATGAAGGACTGGTCGGCAAGCTGCGCCGCGCCGCCGATGTGGAAGGTGCGCATGGTAAGCTGGGTGCCCGGCTCGCCGATCGATTGCGCGGCGATCACCCCGACCGCCTCGCCGAGATTGACCGGCGTGCCACGCGCCAGATCACGTCCGTAGCAGGCGGCGCAAACGCCGTTTTTCGCCTCACAGGTCAGCACGGAGCGGATCTTGACCTCCTGGATGCCGGCGGCGTTGATCGCCGGCATGTTCTCCTCGGCGATCATCTTGCCGGCCTCGAGGATGACTTTGCCGTCCGCGTCGCGCAGCGTCTCGGCCGCAGTGCGGCCAAGGATGCGGGTCGCGAGCGAGGCGACAACGGTGCCCGCGTCGATGATTGCGCGCATGCTGATGCCGCGCTGCGAGCCGCAGTCGAGCATGGTGATGATCGAGTCCTGCGCGACGTCGACGAGCCGGCGCGTCAGGTAACCCGAGTTCGCGGTCTTCAACGCGGTGTCCGCGAGGCCCTTGCGGGCGCCGTGGGTCGAGTTGAAGTACTCGAGAACCGAGAGTCCCTCCTTGAAGTTCGAGATGATCGGGCTCTCGATGATTTCGCCCGAGGGCTTGGCCATGAGCCCGCGCATGGCGGCGAGCTGGCGCATCTGCGTCGGCGACCCGCGCGCGCCCGAGTGCGACATCATGTAGATCGAGTTGATCGGCCTGTCGCGACCGTGCTCATCCTTGCGCACAGCCGAGATGCCAGCCATCATCTCCTCAGCCAGCTTGTCGGAGCACTTCGCCCAGGCGTCGACGACCTTGTTGTACTTTTCGCCCTGGGTGATGAGGCCATCGTTGTACTGCTGCTCGTACTCCTTGGCGAGGGCCGAGGTCTCGGCGATGCGCTCCGGCTTGGTGTCCGGAACCACCATGTCGTCCTTGCCGAACGAAATGCCGGCCTTGAACGCCTCGCGGAAGCCGAGCGACATGATGCGGTCGCAGAAGATGACCGTCTCCTTCTGACCGCAGTTGCGGTAGACGACGTCGATCATGTTCGAGATTTCCTTCTTCGTCATCAGTTTGTTGACGACATCGAAGGGAATCTTCGGATGCACCGGCAGAAGCTGGCCGAGGAACAGGCGGCCGGGCGTCGTGTCGAAGATCTTCGCCACCCGCTCGCCCCTGTCGACGTAGGTCCAGGCGCGGCCCTTGATCTTCGTATGCAGCGTGATCGCGCCCGCGGCCAGGGCGTGCTCGATTTCCCCGAGATCGCTGTAGACGCCGCGCACCGGGCGTTTCGTTTTCGGATCCTCCTCGTACTGCCCCGGCTCGCCGTCGCGCATCAGCGACACGTAGTAGAGGCCGAGCACGATGTCCTGGCTCGGGACGATGATCGGCTGGCCGTTGGCGGGGTGCAGGATGTTATTGGTCGACATCATCAGCACGCGCGCTTCGAGCTGCGCTTCGAGCGACAGAGGGACGTGCACTGCCATCTGATCGCCGTCGAAATCGGCGTTAAAGGCCGAGCAGACAAGCGGATGGAGCTGGATCGCCTTGCCCTCGATCAGCACCGGCTCGAACGCCTGGATGCCGAGGCGATGCAAAGTTGGCGCGCGATTGAGCATCACCGGGTGTTCTCGGATCACCTCGTCGAGGATGTCCCAAACCTCCGGCTTTTCCTTCTCGACCAGCTTCTTCGCCTGCTTGACCGTTGCCGACAGCCCCTTCGCGTCGAGGCGCGAATAGATGAAGGGCTTGAACAGTTCGAGCGCCATTTTCTTCGGCAGGCCGCACTGATGCAGCTTGAGTTCCGGCCCGACCACGATGACCGAACGGCCGGAATAGTCGACGCGCTTGCCGAGCAGATTCTGGCGGAACCGCCCCTGCTTTCCCTTCAGCATATCGGCGAGCGACTTCAGCGGCCGCTTGTTGGCGCCGGTGATGACCCGGCCGCGGCGACCGTTGTCGAACAGCGCGTCGACCGACTCCTGCAGCATGCGCTTTTCGTTGCGGATGATGATGTCGGGCGCGCGCAGTTCCATCAGCCGCTTCAGACGGTTGTTGCGGTTGATGACGCGGCGGTACAGGTCGTTGAGATCGGAGGTCGCAAAGCGCCCCCCGTCGAGCGGCACCAAGGGCCGCAGGTCCGGCGGAATGACCGGGATCTCGGTCAGAATCATCCATTCAGGCTTGTTGCCCGAGTGGAGGAAGGCCTCGATGATCTTGAGCCGCTTTGCGAGGCGCTTCGGCTTCAGTTCGCTCTTCGATTCGGCGATCTCGATCTTGAGGTCGTCAGCGATCTTCTGCAGGTTCATGCCCTTCAGGATTTCCCTGATCGCCTCGGCGCCGATCATCGCGGTGAAGCTGTCCTGGCCGTATTCGTCGAGCGCCCGCAGAAAGTCGTCCTCGCTGAGGAGCTGGCGGTCCTTGAGCGGTGTGAGGCCCGGGTCGAGCACGATGTAGGATTCGAAATATAGAATCCGCTCAAGGTCCTTCAGCGTCATGTCGAGCAAAAGCCCGATGCGCGAGGGAAGCGACTTCAAAAACCAGATGTGCGCGACTGGCGCGGCAAGCGAGATGTGGCCCATCCGCTCGCGCCGGACGCGCGAAAGCGTGACCTCGACGCCGCATTTCTCACAGATCACGCCCTTGTACTTCATACGCTTGTATTTGCCGCACAGGCACTCGTAGTCCTTGATCGGGCCGAAGATGCGAGCGCAGAAAAGACCGTCCCGCTCCGGCTTGAAGGTGCGGTAGTTGATGGTCTCGGGCTTCTTGATCTCGCCGAACGACCACGAGAGAATCTTCTCCGGACTCGCGATGGCGATCTGGATCTGGTCGAAGGCTTGCGGCGCGGCGACCGGGGCAAACGGGTTGGTGATTTCCTGGTTCATTCTCTTCTCCCGCGAGGCGGCATAACCGACGCCGGACTCGCTCTCTGGGAATCGGGCCGCGACATGATCGTCGCGACTCGAATTGGCCGGAGCTTTGGGCTTACTCGGCGGCTTCCGCCGACTGCGTTTCGTCCGGCAGACGCTTCAGCGACGCCAGTTCGACATTGAGCCCGAGCGAGCGCATTTCCTTGACGAGCACGTTGAAGCTCTCCGGAATGCCCAACTCGAACGTGTCGTCTCCGCGCACAATCGCCTCGTAGACTTTGGTGCGGCCAGCGACGTCGTCCGATTTGACCGTCAGCATCTCCTGCAGAGTGTAGGCTGCGCCATAAGCTTCGAGCGCCCACACCTCCATTTCGCCGAAACGCTGGCCGCCGAATTGCGCCTTGCCCCCAAGCGGCTGCTGGGTCACGAGGCTGTAGGGGCCGATCGAGCGCGCGTGGATCTTGTCGTCGACCAGGTGGTGGAGCTTCAGCATATAGATGTAGCCGACCGTCACCTTACGGTCGAAGGTGTCGCCAGTACGCCCATCGTAAAGGGTCACCTGACCCGACGGGTCGTAGTTAGCCATCTTCAGCATCTCGACAATGTCCTTCTCACGAGCTCCGTCGAACACCGGCGTCGCGATCGGCACGCCGTGGCGCAGGTTTTCGCCGAGCTCGGAGAGGCTCGCATCGTCGAGCGCCTTGATCGTCTCGTCTTCGCCGTAGATCTCCTTGAGTTTGCCGCGAAGAGGCCCAACGTCGTGCGAGCGCAGATAGGCGTCGACCGCCTCGCCGACCTGGCGGCCCAGGCCCGCGCACGCCCAGCCGAGATGGGTCTCGAGGATTTGGCCCACGTTCATCCGGCTGGGCACGCCGAGCGGATTCAAGACGATGTCGACCGGGGTGCCGTCCTCGAGAAACGGCATGTCCTCCTGCGGCACGATTCGCGAAACCACACCCTTGTTGCCGTGGCGTCCCGCCATCTTGTCGCCGGGCTGAATCTTCCGCTTCACCGCGATGAAGACCTTGGCCATCTTCATCACCCCCGGCGGCAGCTCGTCGCCGCGCTGCAGCTTCTCGACCTTGTCGAGGAAGCGGCTCTCGAGCGACTTCTTCGATTCGTCGTACTGCTTGCGCATGGCCTCGATCTCCGACATCGTCTGGTCGAACTCGAGGGCGAAGCTCCACCATTGCGAGCGCGGCTGCTCGTCGAGCACAGCGCGGGTCAGTACCTGATCCTTCTTGAAGCCCTTCGGCCCCGAGAGCGCCCGCTTCCCCTCGAGCGTCTCAGCGAGACGCGCGTAGACGTTACGGTCGAGGATGGCCTGCTCGTCGTCGCGGTCCTTCGCCAGCCTTTCGATCTCCTCGCGCTCGATCGCCTGGGCTCGCTCGTCCTTGTCGACGCCGTGCCGGTTGAAGACGCGCACTTCGACAACGGTTCCCTGCACGCCCGGCGGCACGCGCAAGGACGTGTCGCGCACGTCGGATGCCTTCTCTCCGAAGATGGCGCGGAGCAGCTTCTCTTCTGGCGTCATCGGGCTCTCGCCCTTCGGCGTGATCTTGCCGACCAGAATGTCGCCGGCCTGCACCTCGGCGCCGATATAGACGATGCCCGCTTCGTCGAGGTTCTTCAGCGCCTCCTCGGAGACGTTGGGAATGTCGCGCGTGATTTCCTCGGGCCCGAGCTTGGTGTCGCGGGCCATCGCCTCGAACTCCTCGATGTGGATCGAGGTAAAAACATCGTCCTTGACGATGCGTTCGGAGAGCAGGATCGAATCCTCGAAGTTGTAGCCGTTCCACGGCATGAAGGCAACGAGCACGTTGCGGCCCAGCGCCAGATCGCCGAGATCGGTCGAGGGACCATCGGCGATGATGTCGCCGAACTCGACACGGTCGCCTACCTTCACCAGCGGCTTCTGGTTGATGCAGGTCGATTGGTTCGAGCGCTGGAACTTCATCAACCGATAGATGTCGACGCCAGGCTTGGCCGCGTCGGTCTCCTCGGTCGCCCGGATGACGATGCGGGTGGCGTCGATCTGGTCGACGATGCCCGCGCGGCGCGCGGCGATCGCAGCCCCGGAATCGCGCGCGACGATCAACTCCATGCCGGTTCCGACGAGCGGCGCGTCGGAGCGCACGAGCGGCACCGCCTGACGCTGCATGTTCGAGCCCATGAGCGCCCGGTTGGCGTCGTCGTTCTCAAGGAACGGGATCAGCGCCGCGGCGACCGAAACGAGTTGCTTCGGCGAGACGTCCATGTAGTCGACGCGATCGCCCGGCAGGAACACGACATCGCCGGCGTGACGGCAGACGATGAGGTCGCCAACCAGATGACCGCTGGCGTCGATCGGCGTGTCAGCCTGAGCGACGGCGTATTTCTGCTCCTCCATCGCCGACAGATAGGCGACCTCTTCCGTGACCTTGCCCTCCCGGACGCGCCGATAGGGCAACTCAATGAAACCGTACTTGTTGACGCGCGCGAAGGTCGCCAGCGAATTGATCAGCCCGATGTTCGGGCCTTCCGGCGTTTCGATCGGGCAGATGCGGCCATAGTGGGTCGGGTGCACGTCGCGGACCTCGAACCCGGCGCGCTCACGCGTGAGACCTCCGGGGCCAAGCGCCGACAAGCGCCGCTTGTGGGTGATCTCGGAGAGCGGGTTCGTCTGATCCATGAACTGCGAAAGCTGCGAGGAGCCGAAGAACTCGCGCACCGCCGCGGCGGCGGGCTTCGCGTTGATCAGGTCCTGCGGCATTATGGTGTCGATCTCGACCGACGACATGCGCTCCTTGATCGCGCGCTCCATGCGCAGAAGCCCGATGCGATACTGATTCTCCATCAGTTCACCGACCGAACGCACCCGCCGGTTGCCAAGATGGTCGATGTCGTCCACTTCGCCGCGGCCGTCGCGCAGGTTCACGAGCGCCTTCACGACAGCGAGAATGTCATCCCTGCGCAAGGTGCGTTGGGTGTCAGGCGCGTCGAGGTCGAGGCGCATGTTCATCTTGACCCGGCCGACCGCGGAAAGGTCGTAGCGCTCGGAGTCGAAGAAAAGCGACTGGAACATCGCCTCGGCGCTCTCGATCGTCGGCGGCTCGCCCGGACGCATAACCCGGTAGATGTCGAAAAGCGCGTCTTCGCGCGACGAGTTTTTGTCGATTTTCAGCGTGTTGCGGATATAGGGACCGATGTTGACATGGTCGATTTCAAGTATCGGCAGCTCATCGAAACCGGCCTCGACCAGCTGCGCGAGCGACTTTTCGGTCAGTTCGTCGCCGGCCTCGGCGTAAATTTCGCCGGTCTGCGGATTGTAGAGGTCCTCGGCCAGATACTTGCCGTAGAGATCGGCGTCGGTAACGAGGAGTGCCTTGAGGCCCTTTTCCCCGAGGGCGCGCGCCGACCGGACGGTGAGCTTGCGGCCCGCCTCGATGGCGACTTCGCCCGTGTCCGCGTCGATCATGTCGACGGAAGCTTTCATGCCTTTCATACGCTCGGCGTCGAAGGGCTCGCGCCAGCCGTTTTTGACCCTGGCGTATCGGACTGTGCGATAGAAGGTGCGGAGAATCTCCTCGCCGTCCAGGCCGAGCGCAAAGAGGAGCGACGTCACCGGGATCTTTCGCCGCCTGTCGATGCGCGCGTAGACGATGTCCTTGGCGTCGAACTCTATGTCGAGCCAGGAGCCGCGGTAAGGTATGATGCGGGCGGCGAACAGGAGCTTGCCCGAGGAATGGCTCTTGCCCTTGTCGTGGTCGAAGAACACCCCGGGACTTCGGTGCATCTGCGAGACGATGACGCGCTCAGTGCCGTTGACGATGAAGGTGCCGTTCGGCGTCATGAGCGGCATATCGCCCATGTACACGTCCTGCTCCTTGATATCCTTGACGGACTTCGCCTGCGTCTCCGGATCGACGTCGAACACGATGAGGCGCAGCGTGACCTTGAGCGGCGCCGCGTAGGTCATGCCGCGCTGGCGGCACTCGTCGAGGTCGTACTTAGGCGCTTCGTATTCATATTTTACAAATTCGAGATGCGCCGTGTCGGCGAAGTCCTTGATCGGAAACACCGACTTGAACACACCCTGCAAGCCCTCAGTGGGACGGCCGCCCTTCGGGGCCTCCATCAGAAGGAATTGGTCGTAGGAAGCCCGCTGCACCTCAATCAGGTTCGGCATCTCGCCGACTTCCTTGACGTGCCCGAAAACCTTGCGAACCCGCTTGCGGCCAGTGAATGTCTGCGCCATGTCATTCCTCAATGCTCGCTGTCCCGGCGGTCAGCGGGCGCGTGCGGCGCGCCTTTCGATCGCCTGGACCGCTGGGCGCCGGACGACGCCCACGATCTTGCTCCCGCTGAAAACGCTGCGACGCCGGCTCCGCCGCCCGCCCATTCAGCCTTCGTTAAAATCGCCACCCCGCAGACGCCACAACGGCCCCAGGCGCGGGCCCGGGACCGTCCAATCTTTCGAGTGAGCCCCAAGCGGGCCCTTGGCCACTACTTGAGCTCGACCTTCGCGCCAACTTTCTCCAGGGCGGCCTTGATCTTCTCGGCCTCTTCCTTGCCGACGCCCTCTTTGACCGGCTTCGGCGCGCCTTCGACGAGGTCCTTGGCTTCCTTGAGGCCGAGCGCGGTGATTGCGCGCACTTCCTTGATCACCTCTATCTTCTTTTCGCCGATGGCGGAAAGGACGACGGTGAATTCGGTCTGCTCCTCAACCGGCGCCGCGGCTGCAGCGCCCCCGCCGGCAGGAGCGGCGGCGACGGCGACCGCCGCGGCGGCCGAGACGCCCCACTTGGCTTCCAGGAGTTTGGCGAGTTCTGCGGCTTCGAGAACCGTGAGGCTCGAGAGTTCGTCGACGATTTTTTCGAGATTGGCCATTTCGAGAGTTCCTATATGGGTTCGAATCTATGAATGTGAAGAGCCTCTGAATCAGGCTGCGTCTTTGGCGGCGTAGGCTCCGATAACGCGTGCCACCTTGGCGGCCGGCGCGTTGGCGAGCTGGGCAAGCTTGGTCGCCGGCGCCGCAATGAGCCCCACGAGTCTGGCGCGCAACTCGTCGAGGGATGGCAAGGTCGCGAGCGCCCTGACCCCCTCGACATCGAGCGCCGTCCTGCCCATGGCCCCGCCGAGCAGCACGAATTTCTCGTGATCCTTGGCGAAAGCCACGGCCGCCTTGGCGGCCGCCACCGGATCGCTCGAATGGGCAATCAGCGTCGGCCCCTTGAGCAGATCGCCGATCGAGGCGACGTCCGTGCCCTTTAGCGCAATCTGAGCGAGGCGGTTCTTGGCGACCTGGACGTTCGCCCCAGCGGCCCGCATCTGCTTGCGCAGACGCTGCATCTGGGCGACACTCAAGCCAGAGTAATGCGCGACGACCACAACCGAGGTCTTGTCGAAAACCTCATGCAGGGCCGTGACGGCTTCTTTCTTTTCCGTTCTATCCACGGGTCCTCATCTCCGGTCGGCGCGCTCTTAAAAGCACGCCTGTTGCACATGCCGCGCCGCGATTCTCATGGAATCGGGCGTCGCGACGACTTGCGCCTGTCCCCGGAGTTGGGCGAACCCAGCGCCGGACAGATGGTTCGAACCGCATCGTTTCCGCCGGAGGATAAGCCGGCGGTTGGAAACCCGGTCGTCCCCGTCTATGCAGGCCCCCGAGCCCCTCGCGGGGCTTCATCGGGAATTAAGCGCTCGGCCTGTAAGCCTTGCACGCCGGCAGTCTCGGACAGGACATGGCCGAAAGGAACGAAAAGGAATTCCCTTCCGTCCTCCGGCCTATCCGCCGCTCCTCCTCAAGCTTTCCGCAAGCGCGTCTCGGCCAAAAGAGGGCGGTAGCCATGATTGATCATTCAGGGTCGCATCGCGCCGCCGACCCCGAACGGTCGCAATAACGGGTTCGGACGGGACTCGCAAGGGGGGTGTTGTGGAAAAGTTTCCCGCCCGCCACGCACTCCCTCCGCCGGGTCGGCGAAAAAACGCCCTTCCAATCCCTCATTGATTGATTGTGAAGGCGCATTTCGCGCCGCCGCCGCCCTCCTGCCTGACCTCGGCGGGGTTGATCGTGCATTCGAGGCCTTTGACGCCTTCGAAAATAGACCCCGCGGCGCCGCTCGAGGGGACGCCCGCCCAGACCAGCGTCGCGTAGAGGGCCTCAGCCTGCCGGCCGGCGAGCGAGACGCTGCGCCCGCCGAATTTGAGCGTGCAATCCTTGCCGGTGATGTCGACGTCGCTAATCCGGCAGGTGACCTCGTCAGCCTTGACGACCACGATTTGGGCGGACGGGAACGACGCGTGCGGTCGGCCTTCAAGATAGGCGTCGAGCAGCTTTCTGTCCCGCCACGGCAGGAGTGGCGAATGTTCGCCGACGAGAGCGGCGAGTGAAGCCGCGACGTTGCCGCTTACGTCCGCGGCGAGAGCCGCCTCACCTGAAACGATAAGGCCGGCCGCAAAAAGCATAATCTGTCTCATGAGAAACCCCCGACCCATGCGGGCACGCCAATTCGTCGCCGAACGGCGCTTCTAAGGAAGCCCTGTCGCGCCCGCCGTGACGGCGATCACAGGCCGGCCTCAGTCGCCTGTTACTCCCTGCCAACAGGAGAATCGCTTCCCCACCGCTCTCGAGCGATTGCACAAATCGATTGGCTTTCATTGGGTTGAGCGGATTTGTTCGTGTGGATGGGAAAGACGGAACAGGGAGACTATCCCCCTTCACATGGGGTGTTTCCGGTCAAGCTCATTCGTTTGGGCCGGCCGCTGGCGTGTCACCCGCAAAGCGGGGCGAAGCGCAGTGGAGCAGGGAGCGAAGCGACCTTGACGCGCCGGCGGCCGGCTACACTGTCAGGAGCGAGCGCGCCCTTGCGCGCTCTTGGCTGCCTCTGTGGCCTCCGCCGCACGCATTCATTTTGGCATTGCGTCTCCTTTGCCTTTTGGCCTTGCGTCTCCTTTGCCTTTGGATCCGAAGCGTGAGCCCGTCTTTCGCATGCAGCCGCGACGGCCGCATCACCTCACATCCGGTCGAGCTTGTCGGGCTCGGACCATAATCCCTCATGCTCGAGGGCGTCGGGCTCGGGTTGGCGGGACCATCCTGTTAGGCGGCGTGTTTCAGCCAGGGGGAGCTCCGGTCACCGCCCGCCCGGATCCGGCGAAGCCGTCGCGTTCAGCTTCGCTGGAAGGGGGTCAAGTCGCTAAGCCGTCGTTGGAGTGTTGGAGTGTTGGAGTGACAGAGCCATCGGTCAGGCCGCCTTGAACACGGCGCCTTCGGGAACGACGCCTTGGGTGACAAAGCGCCACAAGGCGACCAGCAGTTTGCGGGCCAGCGCGACGATGGCGATCCGGCGGATCCGTCCCTTGGCGACGCCGACCCGCGCCTGAAACCAGCGGCTCAACGCCAAGTCCGGCTGATGCCGCAGCCAGAACCAGGCAAGCTCGATCATCGTCTTGCGCAGACGGCGGTTGCCCGATTTCGAGATGCCCTGATCCCGTTCGATACTGCCGCTCTGCCAGGGGCTGGGCGCCAAGCCGCTGTACGCCGCCACCTGGCGTCGGTTGCCGAAGCTGCGAAACAACAATTCCAGCCAGAGGAGCGAAGCGAACTCAGGGCCGATGCCCTTGAGCTTGAGGAGCAGGGCGCCTGGGTTGTTCGGCTCCGGGGAGTTCGGCTTCGGGTTGTTCGGCTCCTCGGCTTGCGTGCGGATGAGCGCGTCGCGGGCCCGTTCGACCGCAGCCAGTTGCCTCGTCGCCAGCGCCATCCGATCGAGCTCCCGGCGGATCTCCGCCTTCAACATCGGCGGCAGCTCACGACCGTCGCCGGTTCGCAGCGCCTCCAGCCGTTCAAAACGATCGCGCCGAAGCGGATTGTAATCCCGGATGCCCTGGCCGCTGAGCAGGCCCTTGACCCGATTGGTGTGCTGAATGCGTTCCTTGAGCAGCGTGCCGCGCTCGCGCGTCAGCCGCCGGCGATCCTCGTCTTCCGGGCTGGGCGCGCGAACCATGGAACAGACCCGCCGCTCGCCGCGAGCCCACGCCATCAGCGTCCGCAACAGCGTCTCGCCGTCGATCGAATCGGTCTTGGCCCGCCGATGCCGCCGGGCGACGGCGATCGAAGCCGCATCGACGACGTGGCTCTCGATCCCCTCGGCGAGCAGCAAGCGATGAATCCAAAACCCGTCCAATCCCGCTTCCTGAATGACCACCGTCTTGACCCGAACGCCATAGCCCTGCTCGGCCTTCGCCCTCGACCGCGCAAGAAGGTCGAGCAGGCCGGCGCCGTCTCCACCCTCAACCCCATGCCTGGAAAACTTCTCGCTGCCCGGACTGTTGATCGTCACAACCCATTTCGATTTGCTCAATTCGAGCGAGGCGAACAAAGTGATATCATGCGCCCGGGCGGCGGTCGCCACGACGGTCGCAGAGGTGACAGACTGCATCGGTTGCCTCCATGCTGGTGTGGAAGCTCAGCCTACCAAGTCCGGCCGCCGTCCACCCGCATAGGATCTGTTAGGCCGATGAACAGGAGGGACCGGGAGGGGAGCGCAAAGCGGAAAAACGACTTTATTGGTCCGCTGGAGAGCGCGAAGAATATCTAAACGAAGCCGCCTAGCGCCGGTCCCGCCGTGCGTTTTACGTGAAGATAGCGCCATATCTGATTGATTTTACGGACGTAACTACATTTTGTGCGTGAGAGCTCCTCGCCTCGCCGATTGGCGATCTTGGCCGAGGACGGGCGAGACGGGCGGCAAGCCTGGGACGGATCTGGGCCTTCCGCTCGAGGACGCGAAATCCGGTCGACTGATCGCCTCCCAAAAAAAGCATGGGCCCCGCATCACGTTGCGCTTGAACTCTCCAGGCCGACCGCCCAAGCCTGCCTGCCTAATCCAACTCGCCAAAGGCCTTTTCGATGAAAATCAGAGCCGCCGTCTGCCGCGCCTTCGGTGCGCCGTTGACAATCGAAACGATCGACCTCGCCAAGCCCGGCCCTGGCGAAGTCCTGGTCAAGACCGCGGCCTGCGCCATCTGCCACAGCGACATCTTCTTTATCGACGGGGCCTGGGGCGGAGAATTACCGGCGGTCTACGGCCACGAGGCGGCGGGCGTCGTCGAGGCCGTCGGCCCGGGCGTCACGCGTCTGAAGCCCGGCGACCACGTCGTCGCGACCCTCATCCGGTTTTGCGGCTTTTGCGCCGCCTGCGCCGAAGGGGCTCCGGTCTTCTGCGAGGAGGTCTTCCCGCTTGACCGGGAGACGCCCCTGCATGACGGGGCGGGCAAGCCGATCGTCCACGGCCTGCGCACCGGCGCTTTTGCCGAGCGCATGGTGCTCGACGCGTCGCAGGCGATCGCCATCCCCGAGGACATCAAGCTCGACAGCGCCTCGCTGATCGCCTGCGGCGTGCTGACCGGCATGGGAGCGGTCGTCAACACGGCGAAGGTGAAGACCGGCTCGAGCGTCGTCGTGATCGGCTGCGGCGGCGTCGGCCTGAACTCCATCCAGGGCGCCCGCCTTGCGGGGTGCTCGCCGATCATCGCGGTCGACGTGGATCCGGCCAAGCTCAAGGCAGCGCGCGAATTCGGCGCGACCCACGGCGTGAACGCGAGGAGCGAGGACGTGGCGGCGCGGGTCGCCGAGATCACTGCCGGCCGCAAGGCCGACACGGTGTTCGTCACCGTCGGCATCAAGGGGGCGGCCGAACAGGGTGTCACGCTGATGAAGCGCAACGGCGCGACCGTGCTGGTCGGCATGCCCCCCTCGGGTGTCTCGGCGACGATCGACCCCGGCTGGCTCGCCGCCGACGGCCAACGCATTCTGGGTTCGAAAATGGGCTCGGCCCGGCCGGCGATCGACGTCCCGAGCATCGTCGCCCTCTATCGCGAAGGGCTCCTCAAGCTCGACGAGCTCATCACGAAGCGCTATCGGCTCGACGCTATCAATGAAGCTCTTGCATCCTCGCGCTCCGGCGCGGCGCTGCGCAATGTGATCGTATTTTGAGAAATAGCCTCATCCGGCCCTTCGGGCCGCCTTCTCCCGCAAAGGGCGTCGAAAGACGGCAGTCTAACGACGAGCTTCGCGGCAAAAGGGAACGCGCCCCCTCTCCCCCCGCGCTGTGGCCCGGTGGTTGCGGGAGAGGGCCGGGGCGAGAGCATAGGGGACTTCCATGAAAATCGCCGAGCTCAAAACCTTCGTCGTCGGCAATCCCCCGCCCGCCTTCGGCGGACGCTATTTCCTCTTCCTCAAGCTCAAGACAGCCTGTGGGGTCGAGGGCTTCGGCGAGATCTATGCCGCGAGCTTCGCGCCGAAGGCGATCGTGCCTATGATCGAGGACGTGTTCGAGCGCCATGTGATCGGCGCTGATCCGTTCCGCATCGAGACGCTTTGGCGCAACGTCTATGGGCGCGGTTATACGCTCAGGCCCGACGTGTCGCTGATGGGCGTCCTGTCCGGCATCGAGATGGCGCTCTGGGACATTGTCGGCAAGGCGGTCGGCAAACCCGTCTACGAGCTGCTCGGCGGCAAGGTGCACGAACGGCTGCGCAGCTACACCTATCTCTATCCCGACGAGCCGGGCTCGCACGCCTATTCCGACAGTCCGGTCTATTCCGTTCCGAAAGCCGCGGCGGAGCGGGCGCTCAAATATCTGGCGCAGGGCTTCACCGCGGTGAAGTTCGATCCGGCAGGCCCCTATTCCACCTTCGACCCGCGCCAGCCGAGCCTCGAGCGCCTCGCGCTGAGCGAAGCCTTCTGCAAGACGTTGCGCGAGGCGGTCGGCGAAAGGTGCGACCTCCTGTTTGGCACGCACGGCCAGTTCACGGTTTCCGGCGCGCTGCGCCTGGCCCGCCGCATCGAGCCGTACGAGCCGCTGTGGTTCGAGGAGCCGACGCCGCCCGAGGCGCCGGAAGAAATGGCCAGGGTCGCAGCGCAATGCCGTATGCCCATCGCCACCGGCGAGCGCCTGACAACCAAATACGAATTCGCCCGGGTGCTCGAGACCGGCGCCGCCTCGATCCTGCAGATGAACCTCGGGCGGGTCGGCGGACTGCTCGAGGCCAAGAAGATCGCTGCGATGGCGGAGGCGCACTATGCGCAAATTGCGCCGCACCTCTATTGCGGGCCAATCGTCGGCGCGGCCAACATTCAGCTCGCGGCGTGCAGCCCGAACTTTCTCATCCTCGAAAGCATCGAGCGCTGGGACGGCTTTCACGCCAGGATCCTCAAAAAGCCCATTCGCTGGGAGGAGGGTTATGTCATCCCGCCGGAGGAACCGGGGCTCGGGGTCGAGCTCGACGAAGAGGTCGCCGCCCAGTATCCCTGGACGGGCGATGCGCTGCATCTCGTGCCGAGATTTGCGCCCGTTCACGCGCCGGATTGACCGGCGCCGAGCGGTCAGTGCTGCGGTCCCATCATCCAGGCGCCGTTCGCGGCGCAGAACACATGGTTGTGGAGATTGGCGACCCACTGGCGGCCAGATGCGGTCAGCGCCAGATATTTGAGGCCTTCTTCGATATTGGCGGAAACCCTCTGGTTGAAGAAGCTCGGATATTTGTCGACAAGGTCCGCCGGCGTCTCGTAGCCGTACTGTCGGTTGCTGCCGAGTTCCTCGAATTCGGCGAAGAGCGCGTTGGCCTTCTTGGGATAGAGGGGGTCGCCGAGCTGGCCGATGAGGTCCGAGGCCAGGACGAGCCTCGCCTCGAGACTTGCGTTCTCCCGGTCGTCGAGGACCGGCGGAAACCGCGTCAGTTCGATCGCTTCGGCGACACGCGCGGCGTCAACGATGGTCGAGTTGCCGAGCCGCTCGTAGACGAAGAGTTTCGACCGATCGACGTGATAGGGCGCAAGCGCCGCGTCGGAAGCGCCGCGCGGCAGCGTGATCTTTTTCCCTTCCTGGTCGACGACATACGCGGTCGGCGTGTCGCCGCTCAAGATCCCGCGCACGAAACCGATGTCGTGCAAAAGGCAGGCGATGATGTGGTGCGTATAGTCGGATGGCTCGATATTCTCCGAAAGCGTCCGCCCTCGCAGGATATCGCGTCCGACGATCGTCACCAGCATCGTGTGTTCGAAGTTGTGATAGAGCGCATCGCTTCTGGCGATGCACTCAATCGTGCTTCTCGCCAGCGCGCCAAGGCGCTCCGCGCCTTCGTTCTGCGCGGAACCGAAGATGTCCCGAAAATCGTTGGCCAGAAACTTGCCGAGCTTCTTCGCCGCCACTGCCGCGATTGTATCCACGTCACGGGCTCCTGGAAGCATCGGCGCGAGTCCCGCGTTCTAATCGGCCGGCGTCCCCGCGTTGGAACTTAGTGCAAGCCAAGCCTCAGCGCCAGAGGCGGCGGCTGCTCTGGTAAGCTCCGCGAAAGGATCCTTTGCCGGCAAGATTTTGGAGCCTATGCTTCCGCGATCGGAGCCCGCGGAGATGCGCGAATGACGTTGGGTTATGGTTTCATCGGGCTCGGCAATCTCGGCGGAGCGCTCGCCGCAAGCCTCAAGCGCGCCGGCTTCGATCTTACGGTGCACGACATCCATCACGAGGCGGCGAAGCCGCTTCTCGCCGCAGGGGCCGTTTGGGCCGATTCGCCGCGCGCGCTCGCCGAAAGCGTCGATGCGGCGATCACCTGCCTGCCCTCGCCCCAGGCCTCCGAGCGGGTGCTGGCTGGCCCGGACGGGCTTCTCCCCGGTCTCAGGTCAGGTTCGACCTGGATCGAGATGAGCACCATTGATCCGGACTCGATCCACAATCTGGCGGCGCGCGCGGCGGAGAAGGGCGTCTTCACCCTCGAGGCGCCGGTCACCGGCGGCGTCCACAAAGCGGCGGCCGGCGAAATCGCGGTCATCGCCGGCGGCGAATCCTCAGTCTTCGAGCGGCATCGGCCGGCGCTCGAGGCGATGGGCCGGCCGGTTTTTCATGTCGGGCCGCTCGGCTCCGCGTCGGTCATCAAGGTGATCACCAACATGCTCGCTTTCATTCATCTCATTGCCGCGGGCGAGGCCCTGATGCTCGCCAAGCGCGGCGGCCTCGATCTGGCGCAGGCCTTCCAGGTTATCAAGGCGAGCTCAGGCAATTCTTTCGTGCACGAGACCGAGTTGCAGCTCGTCCTCAACGGCTCTTACAACATCAATTTCACCATGGACCTCGCCTGCAAGGACCTCGGCTTCGCGATGAAGCTCGGGCGCGAGCTCGGCGTGCCACTCGACCTCGCCGCGATCACAGCGCAGACGTTCATCCGCGCCCGCGAGACTTACGGCGGCGGAGCGTGGTCGACGCAGGTGGTGAAACTGCTCGAGGACGCGCTGCACACGGACTTGCGCGCGCCGGGCTTTCCGGCGGAGCTCACGGGGTAAGCGCCAGCGCGCTCTTTTTCCGACGCGTTCGGTCGTGGTTTCTGTTCGGAATATTGAGCGCGACCGGGTATCGGGTGCAGCGTGATCAGGCGCCCTTTCTACCGTATGGCTCTTGGAGGGACCAATGTATTCCTGCACGCCGGGCGATGACAATCACACGGGCGGTCTCAGCGGATGCGGCTGCTGCGCGCCACTGATCCAGTCGGCAAGCCGCCGGATCACCGCGGGCCTCTCGCGGCGGGGGTTCGTGGCGGGAATGAGCGTCTCGCTTGCGGCCCTCGGATTCGTGCGCCGCGTCGACGCCGAGCCCGATGGACCGCCTCCTCCAACCGTGCTCACAAATTTCCGATTGTTCGACGGTCGATCCGCGGCGTTGCGCGTGGGGCTTCGCGTGCTCGTCGAGGGTGACCGCATCAAGGCGATCGAGGCGGACGACGTCGGCGCCCCCGACGGCGCAAAGATCATCGACTGCGGCGGTCGGACAATCATGCCCGGTCTCATCGACGCGCACTGGCATGCGATTTTCGCCGGCCTCCCGGTTTCCAAGCTGCTTTCAGCCGAAATGGGCTACATCTTTCTCGCCGCCAGCGCCGAGGCCGAACGCACGCTCATGCGCGGGTTCACCACGGTTCGCGATCTCGGCGGACCGTCCTTCGCGCTCAAGCAGGCGATCGACGACGGTCTGGCTCGCGGTCCGCGCATCTATCCCTGCGGCGCGATGATCACCACCACGGGCGGCCACGGCGATCTGCGCCCGCTCTCCGATCTGCCGCGCCGTCCCGGCGGGCCGCTAAGCTATCTGGAGCGGAAGGGCGCCGCGAACATTGCCGACAGCGCCGACGAGGTGCGGCTGCGGGTGCGCGAGCAGCTCATGCAGGGGGCTTCGCAAATCAAGCTCGTGGGCGGAGGAGGAGTTTCATCGCCGCGCACGACACTCGATATGCTGACCTTCAGCGAGCCCGAGATGCGGGCCGGCGTCGAGGCCGCCGCCGACCGCAACACGTATGTCGCCGTCCACGCCTACCCATCGGCGGCGATCCGCCGTGCGCTGGCGGCCGGAGTGCAATGTATCGAGCACGGCCATCTCATGGACGAGGCGACCGCAAAGCTCATCGCAGACAAGGGCGTGTGGCTCAGCGCCCAGCCGTTCCTGAGCGAAGAGGACACCGGCCGACTGACAGGCCAGAGCCGGCTCAACGCGCTCCAGGTTTTCGCGGGGACGGCTACGCTCTATCCGCTGGCGATCGAGAACAAGATCAAGACCGCGTTCGGCTCGGATCTTCTCTTTTCGAGCGAGATCGCTGCGCGTCAGGGCGTGATGCTGACCCATCTCAGGCGGTGGTACGATAATGTGGACATTCTCCGCATGGCGACTTCCGTCAACGGCGAGCTCCTCGCCCTGTCGGGACCGCGCAACCCCTATCCGGGAAGGCTGGGGGTGGTGGCAAAGGATGCGCTCGCCGATCTTCTCGTCATCGACGGCGATCCGATCGCCGACATCGCGCTTCTGGAAAGGCCCGATACGAGTCTCTCACTGATCATGAAGGGCGGCCACATCTACAAGAACACCATCGCCGGATAGAGCCGCCGTGGAGCGGATCGTTCTTGGGCTGAAGATCATGGCAAGAGGCGGTGCCGGCGCGCGGAAAGCGTCGCGTGAGCCAGTTCTTGTCGACCTCACCCGTCGGGGCGGCGGGTCTCAGGGCGCCTTCACCTGCGGCGTGCTCGGTCGGTGCTCGAGGAGCCTCGGCTCGAGATCGAGGCGATCTCCGGCACGTCGGACGAGCGCATTGGACAGGTTCGATCCACATTTACTGCTTTGTACTCTGCCGCCCGCAGCACGCTGCAGAATGGGGGTTGAGTAAATGGCACCGTGACCCCGGCCTTCTCGCCTGCTGCCGTCTTCTTCCCACGCGTTTATCCGACATCGATCAAATGGCCGCCAGCGCGCCCTATTAGCCTTGGCCCGCCGGATGTGAGGCCTCGTCGGCGGCGCTCATCCATAATGCCGGAGCCGAGGCCAGAGCGTCTCGATCGGCTCGCGGATATCGCGACAGAGCCAAAGCGTTTGCCCCGATTCCTCCGGCATGCCCAGAGGATTGTCCACCCGGCCGACCGGCGCCACGGACCTGAACATCGTGAGGAGGCGTTCCCGCGTTCCGCCGAGGATCAGGACAACGCTGCCGTCGGCGCCGCGCGGACCCCAAAGGAAATAGCTCTCGTGTCCGCTGATCGCCGGAGGCAACGACCACGGTCCGCCGAAAACATCGACGGCCGCGGCGTCGCCGTAGTTCCAGCCGAAGAAGACCGCGCGCGTACGGTCTTCCGGCGTCAGCGACGCATAGGCCTTGCCGACCGCCGCGGCGATCTCGGGCCAGCCGAACATGTCGGCGTAGTACTGCGGCAACGCGCCAAGCCTCAGCTTTTCGCCGGTGCTGGGCTTGATGCCGACGAGCCGCTGGTAGGCGATGAAGGTCTCGATCGGCAGGACGGGAAGAAAAAGCGGCGCCGTCAGCATGCCGACGGCCAACACCGCGCCGGCGAATGCCGGCCTTGCGAGACGCGGCAGCCAGGCCTCCAGCGCGACGGCGCCTCCGGCGATCAGGAGTGGGTAGGCGGGCGCGATATAGTAGGGTCTTCCACGGCCCATCACCGCCGCGGCGAACAGGAGGACCCAACTGATCGCGATCCAGCGCAGACCGACGAAGCGCCGCCAGAAGCCGAAGGCCGCAAGACCTGCGATCCAGACCGGCGCGGAGGCCGGCCCAAGCGTCAAGACTTCCTGCAGGAGGAACGCGCCGGGCGAGAGCGGAATGTTCTTTTGCGCCGCCAGCACGGCGGTGTGGGCAACGAAAGGCCAGCCGTTCTGAGCCTGCCAGACAAGGTTCGGGGCCGCGATCGCGATGGCGATGACCGCGGCGGCCCATGGCTGCCAACGGGCGAGAAGGCGGCGCTGCGGGGTCAAGAGAAGAGCGAAAGCCAGCGAGGCGAGATAAAGCGCGACGGTGTATTTGGCCAGGAACGCCAGACCTCCGATCACGCCGACCGCCAGAAACCAGCGCGGCTCGTCATCCTGCTCCGCCTTGACGGTGCAGAGGGCAGCGGCAAGCCAAGCCAAGGGCTGCAACGTGTCCGTGACCAGAAGGAGGCCGACGAGCTGCAGAAAGCCGCCCGCGAGAACGGCGAGCCCCGCCAGCCAGCGAGCATAGAGGCTGCCGCCGAGCATGCCCGCCGCCATTGTCGTCAGCGCGACGAGCGCCGCCGCAGCGGCTGCCGGGACGAGGCGAAGGCCGCGGAGCGAATGGAAGGCTGCATCCGATGCGGCGGCGATCAGCGGCGTCAGCGGCGGCTGGTCGGTGTAACCCCAGGCCGGATGGCGCCCGCAGACGATGAAATAGAGCTCGTCCCGGAAATAGCCGTACGAGCCATTGACCCAGAGATGCAGGGCAATCGTCGCCAAGCCCAAAACGAGGCCAGGGCGATTCAAGAGCTCAGGCGCCAAGGACATGCGGCCCTGCATTGGGGCGTCTCCAGATACGGCACGGGAACCAGGACGACGCAGCCAGACTTGATCGGCGTCGCTTCCGATGCAAGGCGGGTCGATCCAAGCGACGCGGTCTTTGGCGAGGTCTTGCGGGCGCTGACGGCGGGCCAAGGCCGCGGGCGCCAATGCGCTTTGAGGGATCGGGGAGGCGAAAAAGCCGCCCGCGCTCGGCCTGCTGGCACGAACAATCGAAGGCGACAATTCTCGCCCCTTTCAGGTATCCTGGGTTGTTGCCGCCGGCCGCCGTGCCGGGCGTCGCGCGCCCGTCACGCGAGCGGGCAGGAGAAGCATTTGGGCTCCTTGGGGAGGTTTTCATGGATCAGCCGGTCACGCTGCTCGGCACGCCGAACATCCACTTCGTCTCGCTCATCATCATCGGCGGCCTCGCCGGCTGGATCGGCGGCATGCTGACCGGCTCGCGCCACGGGATCTTCACCAACATCCTTGTCGGCATTGTCGGCTCCTGGATCGGTTCGGAGCTCGCCTCGATGGCGAAAATCGCGGTCTATGGCTCGTTTCAGCAATTCCTCGCCGCGCTGGTCGGTTCGATCATCCTGCTGATCCTCTGGCGGGCGCTGTCCGGGCGTCCGGCAGCGGCGCGCTAAAGGGCGCATTGGGCTTGCGTCTTGTTTGACCTCCATCGCTCCGGCTCCTAGATAACCGGGAATGACCCAGCTCATCGACGGTCTGGCCGAGCCCCAAACCCGCCCGCGACATCCGGAGAAGGCGCATCGGCCGGACCAGCCGATCGCCCGCAAGCCGGCCTGGATCCGCGTCAAGGCGCCCGGCTCCCCGATCTACGCGGAAACGCGCGCGCTGATGCGCGGCCTCAAGCTCACGACCGTCTGCGAGGAGGCGAACTGCCCCAATATTGGCGAGTGCTGGGCGAAGCGCCACGCGACTTTCATGATCATGGGCGAGACCTGCACCCGCGCCTGCGCCTTCTGCAACGTGCGCACCGGCCTGCCCGATGCGCTGGACGAAGGCGAGCCTGAGCGGGTCGCCGAGGCGGTGGCGAAGCTCGGGCTTTCGCATGTCGTGGTGACCTCGGTCGACCGCGACGACCTTGCCGACGGCGGGGCCGGGCACTTCGCCCGCACGATTGAGTTGATCCGCACCGCCGCGCCGGCAACCACCATCGAGGTCCTGACACCCGATTTTCTGCGCAAAGGGGGCGCGCTCGAAACCGTGGTCGCGGCCAGACCCGACGTCTTCAACCACAATCTCGAGACCGTGCCTTCGAAATACCTGAGCGTCAGGCCGGGGGCGCGCTACTTCCATTCTCTGCGCCTGTTGCAGCGCGCCAAGGAGCTCGATCCGGCGCTGTTCACCAAGTCGGGCTTGATGGTCGGCTTCGGCGAAGCGCGCCACGAAGTGCTGCAGACGATGGACGATCTGCGCAGCGCCGAAGTCGATTTTCTCACGCTCGGCCAGTACCTTCAACCGACGCCGAAGCACCACCGGGTCGAGCGCTTCGTGACGCCCGAGGAATTCGCAGAGTACGCCGCGATCGGCGCGGCGAAGGGCTTTCTCCTGGTCTCCTCATCGCCCCTGACGCGCTCTTCCCACCATGCGGGCGACGATTTCGCCCGCCTCAAGGCGGCGCGGTCAGCAAAAGAGGGACCGGATTGCCGTTGACCGTGCCCCGCCGACGCTGTAGCACGAGCCGCCTTCGAGCCTTCAGGGCGAGCGCGTAGCTCAATAGGTAGAGCATCTGACTTTTAATCAGAGGGTCGTGGGTTCGATTCCCACCGCGCTCACCAAAGAAGACATTGAAATATATAGCATATTTGCGGTTGCGATGTGAACCAAGGCATCGAGGTTTTGGGCGTGGTGACCACATGGTGACCACGCAACCGTTTTTGGCCAGCCTTTGAGATTTGGGGTTTCTTCGTCTCGAGTCCCGCGAAAACCATCAACTGAAATCGTCCGACGTCACGCACTGCAACAACATTTCGACGTTGCATATAATTGGCGTTTTGGTTGTCAGGCTCGATTGAGCTCGCGACGCGCCCTCAGTGCCTGTGACAAACTTGAGGCACGATGGACATTTGACACTACCGGGCATTTGAAACTCCCCAGACCTTAGACTGCCGAGATTTCGCCCGCGAATTGCCCGCGGCGAACATCTAATTGGCTCACGCGTTCGGTCCCCGCGCTTCGGGCAGCCGGCCCGGCGCGCGATTTCGCCGGCGCGACGACGACGGCGCAACTCCTTTGCGCGCTGTGAGCGCCATGAGGCCGTCGCCGCGGCACCGGCCCCAATACGAATGGGCGCCGTAGGTCGGCGTCTCCGCTGAAGATGGAGGAGCGAGTCGCGCTGGTCGGGGCAAAGACCTCACGATGCCCCTGGTCGACAAAATTAGACCGTATGCGGATTGCCGATGTTGGCGACACTGGCCGACGAAGTCGCGCGGGTCGGCACCATCCATGCGCGCGCCTATCTCGCGAAGGGATCGTAGAAAACGATTGACCGGACGGAAGTCGATTGTCGGTCGGGCCAAACCACGGCCCGTTCCGCCCAATCAGTCCGGCGATCAGCTCCCTTTGTGGGGCGGCGGGGTTGCCGCGCTAATAAACAACCCCTTTCTTGAAGCCAGTCGACGATTCCTTTTGCAGCTCCCGGCTCAGTCTTGAACCAATCGCGCAACGATGCGGCGCGAATGACATAGCGGCACCGTCCGCGATCCTTGGCGACATAGCCGTCAAATCGAGGCGCGTCGAAGCTGTCGTTGGGCGATTTCATTTCGAAAATGCGATTGCCTTCCAGGTGCCGACGCAAAAGCCGCTTTGCCCGCAGCAACGGATCGCTTTCTTCCGCCGCGGTCTGCACCCCACGGCGAAAACACCGCTCAACCGCCCGCAGCACGTCGCTCTTCTGATACGGGAGAATGCCGGCGTCGATCGCCATGCAGCCGCCGGCGTAGATTAGCGAAAGGTTTTCGGCGGCGTGCTCCATTGCGCCGCTCATTCGTGTCGTGTCGAGCCCCTCCATGAATTCCGCCATGTAGGCCTTGGCGCGCCGCTCGGCGCGCTGCCGATCCTGCATGAGAAATTCAACGTACGGCGTCAGGGCGACGCCGTGGTGTCGTTCGCAGGCGCTCCGTACTCGCTTCAGCAATTTTCTCGCCCAAGCCTTCCGCTGGTCAACCGGTACCGAGGTAGGCCAGCGGTCGATCACCGTCGTCCGCCCATTGCGGACCGCGGGGATCTCGGTGCAGCGGGCATGCTCACCTTCGTCGCGCGTCTCGCCAGCGAGCTGAGCGTAGTAGTCAAATGAATGTTCGGCTGTCGAATTGAATATCGTACGATGAAATCCGCTGTCGTCGGTTGTCGCGTAACTAGATTTGCTGTGGCGGTCTCGCTCTCGCCCTTCGGCCATCTGATAAATGGCCGGCTGAATCTTGCCGTACGCGTCCTTCTTCTTGATCAGTCCGACCTCATTGATCGGCATTAGCCGGTCGCAATAAAGGCGACAGAATTCGCCGGCCGCGGCCGATGTCGCCGCCCAATTCGGCAGCTCCTCCTCGCGGCCGACCCCGCCGACAGTGGAGCCGACGACTACGATCACGCTTTTGCCGGTCTTCGCCCACCCGTGAATATTTAGCCCGAAAGAGTGCCGACCGACGATCTTCAATACCGGTGCCGCAAAGGCTGCCGACAGGATCGTGATCGCCAAGTCCGAATAGCCACACGGCACTGCGACTTCCCATTTCCATCCCTCCAAGTCGCCCTCGGGCTTCGCGCCGCGGCGCTGCGCTGCGTTGAGCCTACGCGGCGGCAGAATCTTCTGCCGGCGATTTGCGGAGTCGATCGTCGCGTAGGTCGTAACGAAGCCCTTGCCGTCGGGCAGCCACCCCGTGCTGGCCGCATAGCGGAACAAACCTGACGGCTGCGTGCGGATCGCCTCCTCCACTTCGCGCATCGAATCGCCAATATTCGGCGACAGGGCGGCGTTGTGCTTCCGGAGCCGCAGGCGGACCTGCTTGGCGTCGTCGGCCAACTCTCGCTCGACGAAGAGCGTGCCGCGACGGCCGCCGACTTTTACATACTTGAAAACCTCGAATGCCTCGTCGGTGGAATCATCCTCAACGTTGGCGACATGGGTCAGCTGCGCTTGTGATGTCATGATCATTCCTAGGTTGCACATCGATTTGCGAGTCGCCGCACCACGCACGGCGTGAACGCGGCAGTGATCGTTTACTCGACGTTCTCGCACCACATGGCGCACCCCGGAGTTGCGGAATCGCTGCAGACGTCAAACGAAATCTCTTCTGGAGAATTTGTGCAGGCGTCACACGACATTCTGATCTCGCGTGGAGTCGACTTTCGCGCGGCCCGCGCACCGAAGAGGTTGCGCGACTCCAAAAGAGAAACGCCAAAAACGAAACTAACGGGAATTACGCGAGCGCCGCCGATACATTTGCGTCAAGCGCCCGTGGGAAAGTGTAGTTCCCCTTTATAAGCTCTGGTCGGGCATTCACCGCTTTGTAGCTCGACATGCCGTGGTTCTTGCGGTGTCGTTGCCCCCGTTATTTCCGTTAGACCTTATTCGTCGCGTCACCCGCCGATAGCGCCTTTATTTCCCTCGGAATTGCCGCTTCGCCCGTTTTCAAGCCCCTTATTTAGAAATATTTTCTTTTCGCGTGGCAATTGCTCTGGTTATAGCCGGTTGTGAATTCTGCGTCGCTGTAGATCGCTGTCAGGCCATATAACTCCCGTTGACGCTACGGACATCACCAAGAGCATCACGCATTTGGCGACACCGGTCAGCGGCGTTTGGGAGGATGGAATTGCCTGGCAGCTCCGGCGGTCGAGCCGCAGGCTCCGGGTTGCAAGCCGGTAGCCAAGTGCAAAGATTACAACAGGTTGGATGCGGCCATGACCGGCATTCTGGTATTTCAGACTGGTATTTCAGACGCCCTTGGGCGGTTTCGTTTCGCCGTTGCGCGCGGGTCATTTTCGCTGGATGTCTTTTTCGTCAACGCCGCCAACTTTGCGTCTTCGTGCATCCAAGCCACGTTATGCCACCCATTCGTCGGATTAATGCTGACCTCAAAATCCGCGGAGGAAACACCATGGACCGGAACCCGGACAAACTCGCAATCGCGATAGCGCTCCTGTTGGACGACTCGAAGGAGAAGTTCACCTATGAGCGCCAGCTCCGCATGTTCCAGTTCCAATGTTGGCTTCTCGACACCTACAAACAGGACGTTTCGTTCGGGATGTCGGCGATAAGATTCGGTGGTGCGGTGCTGAGCAGCGCAACTTCCCGGATGCGTTCCACGAGGTTGCGAACGAGGGACTGTTTGTTGCTCGCGATTGCGAGAGAGTTCGATCGGTTTCCTCTTTTGAAAAAGGGCCACGATGACGCCCGCACTATTATTGAAAAGCTGAACACTGTCTTAGAAGTTCGCCTCCGACTCCATGCCGCGGGTCAGTCAGCGAGCCTTGCCAACACGTGGAAAATGCTTCCGAAGCTGACGAAGGGTATTGGCGCGGAGACCACTCTAAAGCCTCTCCGCATGGCGAGGAGACAGCGACAGCCATTCCTGTATGCCGCGCAACGCGTCGCGCCAGAGTTTTTGACTATGAATTTCGAGAAGGCCGTCGGCCCGTACAAATTCATAACCGCGGAGGGATTGTTGTCGCAGATGGCTGCGAAGGTGAAAAATCGCGACGCGTTTCGGAGCTTGTGCGGCGCAGCCATGGCGATAGCGGAGGTGATCGAGGACGACGTCCAGTGGTCGGAGGAGACGCTTAGCGCCCTGTCCAACGTCAAAGCTAAATTGCCCAAGATGGACCCCATTCCCACCGGACTTTTGCCTGCGAAAATCCCGCGCCGCGCCGCGGCCGAAACAAGGAAGGCGGTTCGCCACCGGGTCGGAACATAGCGACCCGGGTCGCCGAATTTCGTTGTTTGCAAGATCTCACGGAGCGCTACCTAGGCGTCCTCTTCAACAAGGAGGACACCATGAAAGACTTCGACCGCGACGCAGGTTCGCAGGCCGTTTCCATCCCTGCCCCAGTTGACGCGCCCGGCGACGACGAAAGGGAAGCGACCGGCGACATGCCGCCGGCATCGGCGGAAGATCGCAGTGCGAGGAATCACGGCGGGCAAGACTCTCTCGGCTCAGCCATCGACAAGGAGCCGTCGCGTGCGTTGCCGACGCAGGCGGCCGTGCGGCAATCATTCTCGCGCGGGCGTTCGAAAGCGGTACTTGTCGAGAAAATTAGGCGACGGCCGGCGCCGCCCTCCGCGGAGCCGCAATTGCCTGCGCCGGGCGCGGTGCATTGTGGCGGCGGTGAAAAGGCCGAGACCGCCTTTCCGAGCCCTTGGCGACATCGCCTGCTCATGTCGTCCCGATCGCCGCCGCGCAGAACGTGCCGACCGCCGGCCACATCGGGCCAGCAAGGGGCCGCGCAGGATCTAAGACGACCCGACTGGGTGGCACGATTCCGCCGCCCGTCGCCTCGCGCGGGCTTCTGACCGAAAACGCAGTGGCCGCGCGGTTGGGCCTGTCGCCCGCGACCTTGCGGAACTGGCGCGTGCGGGGACTTGGCCCCCCGTTTGTGCGGTTGTCTCGGCGCGCGGTGCGCTACGAGGCCGAAGTCGTTGATGAATGGATCGCGAGCCGCGCGCGTCGATCCACCAGCGACAAGGGCGACAACAATGGTCGAAAATCGCGCGAACGCGGTGGCGATCGAGTACTTGCTGCGCAGCGAATACGGTCGCCGCTTCTACGGCGACGGCGCGCCTCGGTGGTGGGAGGGGCGCAACGGCAAGCCCTCATCGACCGCCGAGCAAGCTGCGCATCAGCGCGACCTACTCGTCAACGCGCTTCGTCGGGACCGCGGCGCCGAAGCTGTCGCGCTTGCCGGCAAGTTGACGACATGTTCGTCGCGTCGCCGATGCCTCAGCGGCGCGTGCCCGCTCTGCGGGCGCGCCCTGCAGCGGATGGGCGTCCACGCGACGCGCAATCTTTTCGACGATCACAGCGGCGAGATGCTGGCCGTCAACGTCGTGATGCGCAAAGGATGGATCGATTCCGGAGATCTGATCGACGACGACGTATTCGACGAGACGCGTCGCCGGTTGCGCCGAGCGCTCCGCGACGTGAACGTCCCGGCGTTCGGCGGCTTCGACATCACCCTGAACGAGCACGAGATGGAGGAATTCGCCCCGTATTGGTCGCCGCACGCTTTCATTCTCGTGCCGTCCCAGCAGCTGAGGCGACGCGAGGCGAGATTCCGGGAATGGTTTTTGGGAGATGCCCGAACGCCTCGCCCGATCTTCATCCAAGACTTCGACGGACGGCGGGCAGGACGCGCCTACGCGCTCAAGCCCGACTTCAGCCGGCGCGTCACGCTGCCTCCGAGGCGGCGCGACGATGGGTCTCGCTCGACCTTCGGCACCCGCACCAAGCCGATCTGGGGACGGCAGCGCGTCGAACTCGCTCTCGCCCTCGACCGGGCAGGCCTCGACGCGCGGCTCTTTCTCCGCGGCTACGACATCGTCGCGTCGCGCGGCGATGTGGAGATCGTCCGGGTCCCGCGTGTGAACTCGTTGCGAGGAATCGCGTCGGCTCGGGGTGACGACAATCGGCGACCTGGTTTGAGGGCGGCGCCGAGCGCTGCGACGGCAAACCGAGGCGAGGAGCCCGCCGAGTAAACCCCGAATGGACAACCCGGTCAGAGGAGAACAGATATGGCTGATTGCAGGAGCCCGGACGCACGCGTCGAGCGCGTAGAATTCGGCAAGACGCAGCAAGGTGACCCATTCTTCAAGGTGGTCAAACTGGTCAGAGGCAGGCTGCGTGAATATTGGTTTCCGCTGCGCGACTACAAGGTCCCGCGCGACGAGATCGTCGCCGTTCTGAACGTCGGGGAGGAGCGGTCGCCCGAGAGCGTCTGGAACCTATTCGAATATGCGGTCGAAACCGCTCGGCCCAAGCTCTCGTTTCCGACGCGACCGGGGTTGCACGAGGATTGCTTCGTTCTTCCAAACGGGCGCGTCCTCGGGCTGGCTCCTTGGCGCGTGTTCCTTCCAAGTGCTGATGGCTCCCGGATTGGCCTCTTCGACGATGAAGGAGACGTCGGCGAATGGGAAGCCATACCCGACTTGGCGCATGGAAACTCTCTTCTCACCATGGCTATTGCCTTCGCCGTCACGGGCCCTGCGGCTGCCCTGCTTGGGGTCGACGCTCCGCGCATCCAACTCGTCGGTTCGTGCGGTCCCGTCATGTCCGCAGTCGAAGACGTCGTCGCTGCGACGTGGCGCCGCTCCCGCGCTGAAGATGCGGGCTACGCGGAGAGCTGGAAGGAGCCGCGGAGTGTCCTCGACCGAATCGCGGCCGAGCGCACGCACACGATGTTGGTCATCGACGACGCTGCTCCAACGAACGCAGACATCGGTGCGGACAGGGAGTCCAGGTGACGCTGGGCACGGGAGGCAACTGCCGAACGAAAGCCATGAGACAATAATGGGAGGCACCCGGGCCACGCCCATCTTCAGCGTCTCGACCGACATCGCGGCCGCCCGAGCCCGACGGCAGGGCGCCGTTAGGGGCGGCCTGGAGGATGGGTTGATCAATATCGCACTCGACGACCGGCCTTCGTGGATCGAGGAGCTGCACGACTATCCGGACGAAGCGACCTTCCTGTCGGCGCTCAATCGCCTGGTGAGGACGCATAGCGGCTTCATGGCAAACTTTATCATTGAGCGTTCTCGCGGAGGTGCGTGACGACATGGTATCGACGCTGTGCAGGCAGCGCAACGACCACCTAAAGATGGCGCGGAATTGCTTTGCGGGAATGGGTGACCACGCAACGTCGCACGAAGCGTTTGCGACAATCTTCGCTGCTGGGGCAAGTCTGCTCGTGGATTTCGAACTCGTTCCGTGGCAGCTTTCCGACCTCGCTGAATCGCTCCTCGTATGCGAAGCGGCGGCAATCAAAACCGCAAACGAAGGCTTCTGAGCGCTGGCGTGCGGCTCGCGCACTCAACGCTTCGGCACAGCACCATGCGCTGAAGCGGCCTGGACGAGAAGAATGCATTAGCTCCTGCGCGCCCACAGCGCGTTCGATCGATAGCTGATTTGTCGCAATGGCTTTGTCACGGCAACCGTAGCGCGGCTCGAGTTGGCGGGTAAGATGGCGCATGACGATCTCGTTTGCCCGCCACCAGTTCCCGCCTGCGATCATCCGACACGCGGTTTGGCTCTATGTCCGCTTCACCCTCAGCTATCGCGACGTCGAAGATCCGCTCGCCGAGCGCGATCTGGATGTCTCCTATGAAACGGTGCGGCGATGGGTCTTGAAATTCGGGCCGTTGTTCGCCCGAGAACTTCGCCATCGACGTCCACGGCCAACCGCGCGGTGGCATCTCGACGAAATGGTGGTCAACGATTGCAGGTCGGCGGTTCTGGCTCTGGCGCGCGGTCGACGACGAAGGCGAGGTCCTCGACGCTGGTGCAAAGACGGCGCGACAAGGCTGCAGCCGGAAAACTGATGCGCAAGCTCCTCAAGAAACAGGGCTTCGCGCCCAATGTGCTGGTGACCGACAAGCTGTGTTCATACGGCGCGGCAAAGTCCGAGATCGCATTGTCGGCGCGCCATGAGCGGGGCTTGCGCAAGAACAATCGGGCTGAGAATTCGCATCAGCCGACGCGACGGCGCGAGCGCAAAATGCAGCGCTTCAAATCACCCGGATCAGCCCAGCGCTTCCTCCATTCATGCCGCCGTCCAAAACAACTTCAGTGTTCAGCGCCATCTCACCTCCAACCGCACGCTCCGGGTCCTCCGAGAAGGAAGCGTTCCAGACGTGGCGAGCCGCCACCGCGGCGTGAGCCAATACTGGGACTTCCAATTGCGAGCGGCCATATTCAGTTGTCGTGACAGCGCCCGAGCGAGTCTTGCCCAAGCTGTGGGCGTCGAGGGATCGGTAGCGGTTTATGGGTGTGAGCATCTTTTTCTCCGCCATGGTGATGAGGCCGCGGTCGGGAGTCGGGGACAACTCAAACGTCGTCGGCCCCGGTCGCTAGTCGAACGTTGGAGGTGCACTGCCTCGAATTCGAGGACGTCGGAGTGTCAATCGGCGTCGAAAATTGACCCGCGATCGGCGTCCAAAATTGACCCGCTGTTGTGGCGGGCGCGGAGACGGCAGCGCTCGCCCCGGCGGAGCTGGTCGGGGTTGCGCAGCCGGGGCGAGCGCGGGTTAGCGAGCAACTTTGGTTTGGAGGAGGAGGCGCGGTTCTTGAAGCGCCGGCTCTCGTTCCGGTTTCGACGATGTCGCAATGATGGGTACAATCGGCACGCAAGTGGGACCCCAATCGGCGGGCAAAGGGGCTCCTTTCGTGGCGCATTAGGAATGACAGTGCGGGGAGCGGACGTTGCGCGGGTCAATCTCGGCCGAAGCCGCGCGGCGGAACGATTGCCTGGAGTTCAGTGAGGTCGAGGTCGCAGATCGCCTGCAACGCCTCGGCGGTGGCGCTGTCCTGGAGGTTCTCTGGCAGGGCTTCCAGCCAGGCGGCATAGTGACCCTGCAACGTGGTCAGCTCGGAGACAGCGTCACACCAACGCTTGGCGCGACTGCGGTGATCGAGTGGTCGCCGTATCCGGACTGCCGGTGTCCCAGAGGCCCGAGCAGCACGACAGCGCGCCTGGCGCTCGGCATCGGTCATCGGTCGCTCGCCGATCGACTTGCGTGGCATGGTCCACTCCGAAGCGTGACGTCACGAAACCCCGGTCATGAGACAACGCTCAGGCGCGGTTCTTGAAGCGCCAGCTCTCGTTGCCGGTCTCGACGATGTCGCAGTGATGGGTGAGGCGGTCGAGCAGCGCGGTCGTCATCTTTGGATCGCCGAACACGCTCGGCCATTCGCCGAAGGCGAGATTGGTGGTGACGACGATCGAGGTTCGCTCGTAGAGCCGGCTGACGAGATGGAACAGCAACTGCCCGCCGGCCTGAGCGAAGGGCAGATAGCCGAGTTCGTCGAGGATGACGAAGTCGAGGCGGGTGAGGTAATCGGCGAGCCGTCCCTGGCGGCCGGCGCGGGCTTCGGCCTCGAGCTGGTTGACGAGATCGACGGTGGTGAAGAAGCGCCCGCGCGATCCGGCGCGGATGCAGCTTCGCGCGATGGCGATGGCCAGGTGCGTCTTGCCCGTCCCGGTTCCGCCGACCAGGACGAGGTTGCGCTGCTGGGCAAGGAAGCCGCCGCCGGCGAGGTCGCGCACCAGGGCCTCGTTGATCGGCGTGTTCTTGAAGGCGAAGTCGTCGACGTCCTTGGCCAGCGGCAGCTTGGCGATCGTGAGCTGGTACTTGATCGAGCGCGCCTGCTTCTCCGAGATCTCGGCGCGCAGGAGATCGCCGACGAAGCGCTGCGGCTCGTGCTTGCGCTTGAGCGCCGTGGCCAGCGTCTCGTCGTAGGCGGCCTTCATCCCGTAGAGCTTGAGGCCGCCCATCATGTCGAGGACTTCGGTTCGCTCCATTGTCAGGCGCTCCTGAGCTGGTCGTATCGGGCGCAGTCGGCGACCGGCGCATGGCGCAGCTGCAGCGTCGCCGGCGTGGCGATGGTTGGGCTCGGACCTGGATCGCGGTTGTCGGGAGAGAATGTTGAGGATGACGTCGGACGAATGGACGCCCTCGGCGAGCGCCTGGCAGCAGGCGGCCTCGACCGCCGGCAGCCCGTCGCTCAGCACCGCGGCGAGGATCCTGACCATCTGCCGATCGCCGTCGTTCGAACCGGCGAGCTTGCGCCGCACACCGTCCAACGCCGCCGGCAGCACCCAGTCCTTGAACGGCGCCCCGTTGCGCAAAGCGCCGGGCTTGCGCGCCAGCACCGGCACGTAATGCCAGGGATCGTAGACCGTCTCGCCGCGGCCGAAGCTGCGCCGATGCTCGGCCACGATCCGCCCGTCCTGGCGGATGACGATGCGATCGGCGTAGGCATGAATGTCGACCGGACGGCCGACCGCGCTGGCGCTCACCGAGTACCTGTTGTTGTCGAAGCGGACGAGGCACGTCTTCGACACCGAGGCCGGCAGCGCGTGGAACCCGTCGAAGCGGCCGCGATAGGGGATCAGCTTCGGCCGTTCCTGTTCGAAGACCTCCCAGATCGTCCGCTCGGGCCGCTCCGGATGGGCGTGCGCTTTCGCCCAGGCCAGACATTTATCGAGCAGCCAGGCGTTCAGCTCGTCATAGCTCTTGAACCGCAGCCGCGGCGTGAAGAAGCGTTCGCGCACGAGGCCGACCTGGTTCTCGACCTGGCCCTTCTCCCACCCCGAGGCCGGCGTGCAGGCCACAGGCTCGACGAGATGATGCGAGCACATCTGGAGGAAGCGGCGATTGTACTGGCGGTCCTTGCCGACGAAGATCGTCTCCACCGCCGTCTTCATGTTGTCGTAGACGCCGCGCCCGCAGGCGCCCTTGAAGAAGGCGAACGCCCGCTCGTGGGCGTCGAACACCATCTCCTGCGTCTCGCGCGGATAGGCGCGCACGAACATCATCCGGCTGTGGCAGAGCCGGACATGCGCGACCTTCACCGTCGTCGTCACGCCGTTCAGCACGACGATCTCATGGCTCCAGTCGAACTGGTAGGCCTCGCCCGGCGCGAAGCTCAGCGGCACGAAGGCGCTCGCCGTCGCACTCGAATGCGCTTTGCTCCAGCGCCGCGCATATCGCCGGACGGCGTCGTATCCGCCTCCGTAGCCGAGCGCCCGCAACTCCTCGAAAATCCGGATCAGCGTCAGCCGCTCGCGCGCCGGCGCTTCAGCGTTCGCCGCCAGCAGCCGATCGAGGTCTTCCGTCCATCGACCCAGCTTCGGCCGCGGCTGGACCTCTCGCCCATACGAAAACGCCGTCTCCGCCGATCGCAGGACCTTGCGCACCGTGTTGCGCGACAGCTTCAGGTCGCGCGCGATCTCCCGGATCGTCTTGCCCTGAACGAAATGCTCGCGCCGTATCCGACCGATCGTCTCCACAATCAGCATCCCCCACCGCCCGCTTCGCGCCAAAGCAGGCAGCCGAACAAATCGGAAATCAGGGGGTCAATTTTGGACGCCGATCCCCCGCCTCAGGGGGTCACTTTTCCACGCCGAAACACACGGCGATACCCGGAGCCGTCTGGGCGCGCGCACTGGCTCGAGCAATCAAGGGCTGGCAGTGTCCGGCAGTCGGGCTGAAAGGACAGCTTCGCGCTTCGCCGGGAAGAGCTGCCGCCTCCGGCTCGGTCCGAGGCCCACATGGGTTCAAGCTTTCGTGGCTCGTCACAGTCTCTATCGAAATCGCCAGCTTAGAAGCGTTATTTGGTCTAGATAGTCTCTGAAGCGCTGGCGTGTCAACATCCGCAGAGCCAATGAGCCGATAGAGCTTTTGAATCCTCATTCGAACGCCCCCTTCCGCAGTAAGTAATTTGATCCTATGAACTGCACTGTGGAACTACGCCGCTTAAAGAACCCGCCCCCATATTCGGGGCTGACGAGCCGATCCTGAAAAGAGCTGATTGCGTCGAAGGCAGGGTTTAGGGGAGCGGCGTCGTCTCTGATTTTGAAGTTCCTGACATCCGTCCTCATATGTTCTTTGAGGGGTTGCAAATCGCCCAATTTGTTGCGCTTACGCAAAAAGTCGAATTTTGCACGCATTGATATGTCAGTTCGTGACGTCTGCACTTGGTACAGGTAGTTAAGAACTCTAATGATCTCCGTACTGCTTCTCGGCTCCACTATTTCGATCTATTTGCCCTTCCATGACTTGGGGAGCGTTGTCCATTCCCACAATAACTTCGCAAAAATGTTTAAACAAGTCGATGCGACGTCCAAGAAGATTGTCAAAAGAAACGAGCCTCAGTGATTCGCGTCCAAATATTTGGCAAACTTATTCCACACCACACTATAGTTTATTGCTCCGCTGTTGACTGCGTTGCGCATAATTACCGCATAAAACTCGAAGAAATCCGCGCGTTTTCCCATCATAATCGATTGGCGCCACATCGACGGAATGCGATCTGACCACTGGCGGACGTAGTATACAGTTTCCAGGATCATTACCAATATATTCCCTTAACTTTTCTAAAGCAGGTGGTTTTAGGCCATCCAGCCCTTCGCACGATAACACCACCGTCTTCATTTGTTCGGCCTTAAACTGATCAAAATCCGCCTTTAGATCCTTTCCATCCCTGAGCCCCTCGTAAAGAGGAACATGCGTTATAGCACCTGGCTCAAGCCAATTGTCGGGATACAGGATGCCATTTTCGCGCAAATCTTGCCGACTGTAGAACAATTGGCTTTGTATATATTTTGAGCCCGTCTTGGGAGGGCCAATATGAACAACGTACTTAGGCATTTTTCAGCTCCGGTTAATTGTATAACTCCGATCGGCTTGCTTGGTATCGAGCATTGCAGTCGAGGGCACCGATACCGACGCAGCCCTCGGTCCTCCAGTGGGCAGATAGCCTAGTATGGCACAAATCCGTTAGGACAATACAATGCGTTCCTGTTGACCCCGACGGCAGTCCCCCGAACCCTAATGCGGGCGATGATAGACCTCCGCTTCGCGGGGTATCCGGACAGACCACGAGCCTACCAACCGCCGCCGCATACGGTAGTGTGCGGGTCTTCGCCGCGAATTTCGGACATCGGGCCGGGCATGTCTGCTGTTGCCAGTGATCCAGCCGTAAAAGTCAGGGTTTAAGTCGTACTAATGCCCATCAAGCCGGTCATCGCCACAAAGACCGGGCGCTGGTCGGTCAGCTACCTCCGTGCCGACTTTTTGCATTCTCGGGGTCGCTGCATCGAAAATCGCGACCAATCTCCAGTGGATGTGTGCCCGCACAAATCACAAAATCAAAAGTGGCGCGATCTTCCACTGACCTGGCTCGATCCGCCGCCGCTCGAAGATCCAAGCCTGATCCCCATCCTCGTCGACTGCACTGTTTCGGCGAATAAGTTCCCTGTTCGGCCCAGTTCGGCCCAGTCAACCACCTGTTTCGCCAAACAAATCTTCCTGTTAATTGCAATAATTCGGCATGTTTCTATTTGCGTGAGTTGTTGAAATTGTTACGTTTGACCGCGAGGTTGGGCCAAAGCACCGCCTTTTCCCCTCCTTTCCCTTAACCAGGGAACTCGACCGCGGTCCGAGCTCGAGTAAAGGGGTCGCGCCGCCTTGCGCCCAACTGGGTTCGTTCAGCCCCAGGTTCGATTAGTCTGTTCGGATCCTGCTCAACACCCACACGCGCTGATTGAAGAACTTTCAGAGGCTTGCATACGCGAACCCGCCGTTTCCGGATCGCGCTGGCGGAGGGGGCGGGATTCGAACCCGCGATACGGTTTCCCGCATACACACTTTCCAGGCGTGCGCCTTCAGCCGCTCGGCCACCCCTCCGCGACGCGCTGGATTTCGCCGCGCGCAACCCGCGCATAGCCCGCGCGCCGGCGGCGCAAGCGAAAGGCACCATGGACAGCGCCGTCGTGGCGCGATACACTCCCTTCCTGCGGTTCGGGACGGCGTCAATGCGGTTTCTCGCGCGGTTCTCGGTCTTTTCGCTTCGCCGGCGCGTTCGCGGCGGCCGTCCTCGACGGGGCGCGCTGGATCGTCGACGGGACGTTCGCCCCGACCTCGACCGGCGCAGCGCTCGACTGGATTTCGCCGAAGGCGCCCCGCCGCGCGGGAATTCGTCGACGACCGGCTCGGCCCTGGGCGTGGAACGACGTGCTCGTGAAGGCCTGCTCACCCCCGCTTTCGTCGCGCTGTCATCCTCGCGGGGTCCTGTCTCCTCGTCTCGCCCGCCGCCGCCGCAGATCGGCCATCTCGAGCCGCGACCGGTGACGGCCGCGCCTCCGCTCATTCGGCGCCGTTGTGCGGCCGGCGCGCCCTTGCGCATCCGCGGCGCTTGGGACTCGCTCATGGCCCGGTTCCTCATCGTCGACGATCATCCGCTGTTCCGCGAGGCGCTGACGAGCGCCCTCCGTCGTCGACGCAGAGGCCGACATCTACGAGGCGACCTCGATCGAAGGCGCGCTCGACGTGCTCGACGCGCACGACGATTTCGAGCTCGCCCTCGCTCGACCTCTCGCTGCCGGGCACACCGGCTTTTCCGGCCTGATCCGTCTCCGCACCTCGCCGTCCGAAATTGCCGATCCTGGTCGTCTCGGGCCACGAGGAGCCGGCGGTCGTGCGCGAGGCGCTCTCGCTCGGCATCGCCGGCTACGTCCCGAAATCGACCTCGAAGAAGCGCCTCGCCGAGGCGATCGCGAAGGCGCTGGCCGGGGACGTCTACGAGCCCGAGCTGCCGCGCTCCTCGGCGCCGAGGCGCATCCGCCCGAGCGACGAGCCGCGATCCTTCAGCGGCTCCAGGACCTGACGCCGCAGCAGCTCGCGGTGCTCGATCTCGTGCGCGAGGGCCGGCCGAACAAGGCGATCGCGTACGAACTCGACCTCGCCGAAACCACCGTCAAGGCGCACGTGTCCGAAATCCTGCGCAAGCTCGGCGTCGTCTCGCGCACCCAGGCCGTCATCGAGGTCGCCAAGGTCGACTTCGAGGCGCTGAAGAAGGGGCCGCGGTAGAAAGCTCGCCGCTCCGCGCCGCCAAGACGGCAGGTCAAAAAGCGTCGGTGTCCCTCTGAAAAAGGAACGCCGTCCCCCGCCGCCTTCTGTGCGCCAAGGCGAACATCGCGACGCCACCACGACCAGAAACCAGCTTGGCACCTCAATCATTTCGGAATCCTTCTTGGCCCACGTTTCGGCCCCGGTCGGACGCGAAGCCTTCGACGTCGGACGCGAATGGATGCGAAAGTTTACGCGGGTAACAAAGCGCAGCAATCGACATATGTGTTGAAGCCGGAGCTGCGACGGGGCTTTGAACAGATCTCGAAAACTCGCCCGCCTCCCGCCCGCCTAAGCAGATTGGTGCGACGAAGGCGTGGTTCGACTGAAGATTCACCCGCATAATTGGCTGCAGCCAGCGGCCGAGATTGTTCAGGCGAATGGAAACACAAAGAGGCCCAAGGATGCACAAAGGGCACGAGGAGAGCACGGAGCAGGTCGGAAGCGCGGCATTATCGGCGGCGCCCGAGGCAGTGCTGTTGGAACGCATGATCTTGCGACCTTCGTGCGACCTTCGCGTCGTTTATGTTGATGAATAGGTCGCGCTTCCCTTGTTCATCCAATGGCGTCCCGCCCGTCGACGCCCGCCGCTCGGCGTTCTCGCCCTCACCTGGCGCTGCGCGTCTGTCCTCTCCCGCTTCGCGGGCGAGCGGCTCAATCGCTCTCGGTCGTCGTTCGAACGAGCGCTCCGCGATCCACGGTCCAGACTTCGCTGAACACCCGCGTCCCTTCGATGTCGACATAGTTCAGGGTCAGCCTGTTCCCGCGCAGCGTCATCTCCGCGAACCCGTTGAAGCCGACATTGAGGTTTTCGTCGTTCAG
>CAWGBJ010000022.1:0-445606 GCA_963820795.1 uncultured Alphaproteobacteria bacterium | reverse complement strand
ATGTCAGCAGCGCCGGCGGCGCGGCCGCATTCCTGCTCGGAATCAATCCGCTGCTCGGCTTCCTCGGCATGGGCGTCGTCGCTGCGGCGTGCATGGAGCTGTTTCGCGTCGATCGTGCGAGCGAGCGGGACCTCGTGACCGGCGTTGTGACCGGCGCCGGGCTCGGACTGGCGGCGCTGCTCCTGTACCTGGACGTGACGATGAGCAGCACGACAGGCGCCGCCGTCATGGTGATGTTTGGCTCGATGTTCGCGATCCCGGCTTCGATCGTTCCGCTTGCGCTTGCGGTTGGGATCGGGGCGCTGGTTGCGATCGCTGTGCTTTACCGTCCGCTGCTGCTCTCTTCGCTGGATCCGGACCTCGCGGCGGTGCGCGGCGTGCCCGTGCGGCTGGTAGGGTTGCTGCACCTCGTCGTGGCGGCCCTGGCGGTCGCGCTCTCGGCCATCACCGTCGGCGCGATTCTGTCCACCGCGCTTCTGATTGGCCCGGCGGCCATCGCTCTGCATCTCGCGAAGCGGCCGGGAATGGCGATCCTGCTGGCCGGCGCGATTGGCGTCGCCACGACCTGGGGTGGAATATTGGTTGCATACGACAGTTACGAGTGGACCGGCGGACACGGTTGGCCGGTCAGCTTCTGCATCGTTGCGCTTATATTCGTGAGCTACGTCGCCGTCGTGCAGACCGAGCTCGGCGGGGTTCGGCTGGCGCGGCGCGCCGCGCGGCCTGCCGTTTCGAGCCAAGCTTGAGCCGGGCCCGTGTTCGAAGATTTCATGATCAACACCTGGATCGCGGCGACCCTGGTCGCCGCCGTCGCGGGCGTCGTCGGGTTCTTCGTGGTGATCCGGGGCGCCGCTTTTGCGGCGCACGCGCTGCCGCTCAGCGCTTTTCCGGGCGCCGCCGCGGCCGGCCTGTTGGGGGTCAACCCGCTGTTGGGGCTGCTGGTTTTCGCCGCGCTCGGCGTGGCCGGCATCACCCAGCTCGCCCGGCGCGCTCGCCGCGACTTGGCGACGGCGCTTTCGCTGGTAATGCTGCTCGAACTCGGAGCGCTGTTCCTCAGCCGCACGACCGAATATTTTCAAGCGACGTACGCGCTATTGTTTGGCGAAATCCTCGGCGTCAGCCGTGCTGAACTCTGGCCGGCGTTCGCGCTCAGTTTGGCTTCGATCGCCCTCGTCGTCGTGCTGTTCCGCCCCCTCTTGCTCAGCTCGGTCTCTCCTGAGATCGCGGAAACGATGGGCGTCTCGGCTCGTCTGATAGATGTCTTGTTCCTCGGCGTGGTGGCGCTCGCCACCGCGATGGCGGTCCCGGTCGTGGGGACGCTGCTGGTATTCAGCCTGATGGTGGGGCCTGCGTCCGCTGCGCGCGCGCTGACCGACCGGCCGCTGTGCGCAATGCTGCTTTCAGCCGGGCTGGCAGTTGTGATGGTCTGGGCGGCGATCACCCTTTCCTTCATCTCCGACTGGCCGGTCGGCTTCTACGTCGGAGCGTTGAGCGCAATCGCCTATGCCGCAGGTCGCGTCTGGTCCTCCATACCGCTGTTGCGCCGAGCCGCGCAGACGAGTGCGGTTCCTGCGCCATGACCCGTGGCCAGAGATTAAGTTCTGTGGACCGGCGGCCACCTTGCCCCGGACCTGAGACCTTGCCGTTGAACAGGACGCGAACTTGGCACGAACGCCAAAGCCGCTCATGTGCAATTAGTCCGCGCAATCGCCGGACTTTCCGCTAGCTCCAATTCGCGAGCCAGGCAAGGATTGATCGACGGTCGGGTGGGCGGTCCCTGGCGACCGGCGCCGCCTTTGGTGCTAAGAGGCAAAACGAGGATGACGATGGCTAACGCGTGCGGCTGCGAACATGACCCGGCGACCTGGGCGGCCAGGGTCGAGCTTTCCTGCCTGCGCCAGGGCGTCCAGCTGACGCCGTTGCGCCGGCGGGTGCTTGACATCTTCAGCGACAGCGGCGCGCCGCTCGGCGCCTATGCGATCCTCGAAGAACTTTCGCGCCGCGACGGCAAGCAGGCGGCGCCGCCGACCGTCTATCGGACGCTCGATTTCTTTCTCAGCCACGGCTTCGTCCACAAGATCGAGACCCTCAACGCCTATGCGCCCTGCGAGCATCTCGACCATGCGCATCACGGCATGCTGCTGATCTGCGAATCCTGTGGACGCAGCGAGGAGGTCGAAGACCCGGAGGTCATGGGCGCCATCTCGGAGTCGGCCGCCGGCAAGGGTTTCGCCTTGCGGCGGGTCATGGTCGAGGCGCAGGGCCTGTGCCGGAAGTGCCAAGCCGCGCGATCTTCTTGAGGTCCTTGCCGCCGCAAACCGCTGGGTTGTTCGGCGCCCTTGCCGTTGGGGCCGTCGTGATCGGCCTCCTCGCGCGGAGTTCGCGAATGTCGAGTGAAGTTTCAAGCCGATCCCGACCTCCCCGGGTGGCGCTTCTGCTGGCGCTTGGGCTCGGGGCGGCGTCGCTGGGCGCGCTCGCCATCGGCGCCCTCGCCGTCGGGGCCGTTGCGATCGGTCGTCTCGCCGTCGGGAAGGCGCGGTTTCGCGAATTGGAGGTCGACGAACTTACGGTTAGGAAATTGCACGTCCTCGAACGTGACGGGCCGGCCGAATGACTGCCTGTTAACCCCTGCTAACAGGAAAAAAGAGCCGAAACGCACGGTCATGCCCGAGATGGATTGAGAAAAAGCGTTAACTCACAATGCCCGCAGAAGAGATCTTAATGCGCTGAGCGAGGGAGCGGAACAGGAAGAGAATTCCCCTGATCCGGGCGTTATCAGGAGCAGGCGGGTCGAGCACAAAAACCGGCTCCAGAGTTCCGCGGTTGCGGTCTTACATGAGACTGATGTCGTATCGATCTGGTTTAATTGAGTAAACGAATCCACGCTCGCAATGACGGGCCGCAGTCGGTCGTTATTGCCAGGCCCGCAGGCCGACGCGATCAAGCAATTGCCGGCGACAAGGCAGGCCTGCGCATCTCTCGCAGATAGCCCCGCGCCATCGCGTGCATGTGCGCGCGGATCGTTTCCTTGTCGACGACATACGCTATGAAGGCCGCCTGCAGCATCGATGTGCAGGCCATCACGAGGAAGACGGCGAGGGGCTCGACGTCGTCGCGGCCGATCTCGGGGCAGCTTCTCAAGAGACCGGCGGCGAGCGCCGCCCCTTTGGCGGCCGAGGCGCGCACGAGTTCGGCGCCGCCGACCTCGACCAGCGGTTCGTGCATCGCCCGGGAGACCTCGAGCCGTTTCCACTTCGCCGCAATGAAGGCGTCGACCAGCCCGGCCGCGGTTTCGTCGAGCGAGCGCCCGTAAAGCGACCGGCACTCGGCTTCGATCGAAGCGGACATCTCCGCCAGGTAGCGTTCGAGCACAGCCCGGATGAGCGACTGACGGTTGGGAAAATACTGATAGAGCGTGCCGACCGACACCCCTGCCCGTTCGGCGACGCGACTCGTCGTCAGCTTGCGGTATCCGACCGACAGCAAAACCTGAATGCTCGCTTCGAAGATGGCGAGCACGGTCGTCTCGGATCGGGCCTGAACCGGCAGTTTTCTGGGGTTCAGCGGGCTAAGCGGGCTTGCGGTCACGAAAGCGAATTCCCGAAACCTGAAAGAACGCTCATATTATCCGCAAGCCGCCGGGTGACAAGCCAAGCGAAAAGCGAAGCGAGGTTCGTGATGGAAGCCAATTCCTATGCGCCATGGGTTCTGGTCACAGGCGCGACAGCCGGGATCGGCAAGGCGCTGGTCGCGCGGTTGGCGGCGGAGGGGCGCAATGTCATCGCGGCGGATCGGGATCCGTCCCGGGTCGCCATCCCGAACGGTCCCGGCCGGGTGGAAGCGGTGCGGCTCGATTTCGACCAGGCGTCGACAGTCGAGGCCGTGGCTCGCGACAGCGCTCGCATCGCCGGGGCGGCCGGCCTTGCGGGTCTCGTCAACATGGCGGGGATCATCGTCGAGGGGCCGCTCGAAGCGATCCCGGCCCAGGCGCTCCGCCGACAATTCGAGGTGAATGTCGTCGGCCCCGTCGCGCTGACCCAGGCGGCGCTGCCCCTGCTCGCCAAAGCGCGCGGCGCGATCGTCAACATCGGCGCGGTTTCGGCGCATCTGACGCCGCCGTTCTACGGGCCGATCGCTGCGTCGAAGGCGGCGCTCGCCTCGCTCAATGACGCGATGCGGCTGGAATTCGCGCAATTCGGCATCCGGGTCTTCCTGATCGAGCCGGGCGCCATGAGGACAGGCATCTTCGCCACGGCGAAGGCGGCGAGGCAAGCCTGGCTCGCCGAACGGCCGGACCTCGAACGGCGCTATCGCCCCGCCCTTGCCGCGATGGAGCGCGCCTTCGAGAAATCGGGCGCCGACGATCCGGAGGTCGTCGTCAACGCCGTCATGGCGGCGCTGTCAGGTCGCCGCGCCAAGCTCAGAACGGTCGTCGGCAAGGGCGCCGGCGCTTTTGTGCTCCTGTCCCGCCTGCCGATCCGCCTGCGTGACCGGCTGGTGAAGTCGGCTCTCGGCTTGAGCGAAGCTCTCAGACCCGCCGACTGAGGGCATAAGCGCAGGCTTCACGTCGGGGCCGAGATCGGCGACCAGAAACGGCGTCTTGTGCGCCATCAAGCCGGAAATGAAATGAACGTCACGCGACAGCCGGTCGAGCTTGGCCACGGCGATCGGGCACTCCTTTCCGGTGCGACGGGCGCCGGCAAGGGGGGCGGCGAGCTGCGGGCGGCGATCAAGCGCGCCTGCGCCTTTGCCCGTCTCGATTTCGGTGAACTCGGCGACGATCTCGAACCCCTCGGCCTCGGCGAACCGGGCGACGGCGCTTTCATCGGCGACGAACTCTTAGGTCGCGTCCTTCCGACGGGTGAATAGTAGATCCTGTCGGCGCGTCGGCAAGGTTTCGATCCGGCGAAGCGGCGGCGACGGTCCTGGTCGCCATTCGAAGCACGATTTCACCTCGTACTCATCGGGGATCTCGTATACGGCAAACCCCGCCGCCTTTAGCTGATCAAATATATAAACCCAGGCTTCTCTATCGTCGTCCGGGCTGGCCTCAACGACCAAGTCCATCTCTTCCGGGAAGAGCGATAAGTCTTCGAGGAAGCGCCGAAGGATCACGGCCTCCGCCCCCTCGACGTCCATTTTGATCAAGCGAACACGCGCAATCTCGTCCGCCGCCAAAACCTGTGCCAACGGCAGTGCGTCGACTGACGCCACGAAGGTGCCGGCGCGGGACGCCACCGAGGTCGTCAAGCCAATATTGTACTTTGAGATTTCGAAGAGATTTAACTTGCCCGCGCGATCGGATACTGCGACATTGACCGCGCGTACATTCGAAGTGTCGTTATTAAGGGCCAGATTTCGCTTGAGCAGCGCGAAAGTGGTTGGTGAAGCCTCGATCGCCACGACCTTGCCCTTCGGTCCGACAAGATGCGAGCCGAGCAAGGCATCATAGCCGATGTTGGCGCCGACATCCACGAATACATCGCCAGGGCTGAGGCTCTGCTCAATCACCTGCGATATGTCTGGTTCCCATACTCCAAAGTGAAAGATGAAAAATTGAATGTAATCATTTAGATTACAATAAAGACGAGCTCCGAAATAAGTTTTACCGGTATACTCTGACCCCAGAACTTTTAAAGTCTTGTTATAAACACGGAACACCAACGCCCTAATATCTGTTGGTAACAGGCGAATTGATCCAACGAACGCCATATGAATTGCGTATAACCACGATCCCTCAATCCTTTTCAGGTGACTGTCCCTTCACTGCGCCTTGATCCTACCCGACTGAGGGGTGGGGATGGCAATATCCCCGGGTCTTGAACGGGTCAAGCCCGTGCATGACGGCGGTAGCATCAAGCAAGGCTGGAGGCGCGTCTTGCCGGGCCTTCAGCCGGGCATCCAGGAGCGAGCTTTCGCAAGCGTCTCTCCGCGCAGCCTGAGCAACCGCGTACCAGGGGCTCAATTCGACCGGGCCATTCTTGGCGCCGGCGCATCGCCATCTATGCGGTCCAGGGTGGGCTCGTTTGACGCGACCTTGGATGCACGGGTCAAGCCCGTGCACGACGGCGGGGGCATCGAACAGGCCTGGAGGCGCGTCGTGCCCGGCCTTGAGCCGGGCATCCAGGAGCCGAGCTTTCGCGGGTGTGTCCGCACAGCCTGAGCAACCGCGTACCAGGGGCTCAATTCGACCGGGCCATTCTTGGCGCCGGCGCATCGCCATCCATGCGGTCCAGGGTGGACTCGTTTGACGCAACCCTGGATGCACGGGTCAAGCCCGTGCATGACGGCGGGAGCATCGAACAGGCCTGGAGGCGCGTCTTGCCCGGCCTTGAGCCGGGCATCCAGGAGCCGATCTTTCGCGAGTGTCTGCGCACATTCGAGTGTCTGCGCACAGCTTAAGCAACCGCGCAAAAGGGGGCTCAATCGAGCGGGCCATTCTTGGCGCTGCCGCATCGCCGTCCATGGGTTCGAGAGTCAGCTCATTTGACGCAACCTTGGATGCACGGGTCAAGCCCGTGCATGACGGCGGGAGCATCAATCAGGCCTGGAGGCGGTTGGTCACTCGCGCGCTCCCAACAATCGGGCCGCGTGCACCAGCTTGTCCCGGATTGCGGGCGCATATCCCAATTCGTGAATGGTGCGTATCCGGAATTCCGGTTCGAGTTCCAACGCCCGTGCGAGCATCAGCTTTGCCTCCTCCATCCGTCCGGCGAGCGCCAGCATCTGTGCTTGGGCCCTAACGAACGAGGCGAAGCTGGGAATGGCTTGCGCGCATTTCGCCCAATAGGCCGCGGCCTCATCGTATCGCTCCTCCTGGCACGCAGCGACTGCGAGGGCGATATGGGCTGCATAGGCAAGCGGATCGAAAGGGCTCAGGCGGAGCGCGCGTTGGGCGTATGCGGTGGCAGTGACGGGATCGCCGCTGAAGGCGTAGAGTTCCCCGCCAAAGAAATGCGCGGCGGCGGACGAAGCGTTGAAAGACAATGCGCGCTCAATGGCGTTGAGTGCGCCCTTGAAGTCCTTGCCCAAGAGGCCGATCACCATCGCGCCGACGCTGAGCGCCGTCGCGTCGTCCACATTGCTCGCGACAGCCGCCCGCGCGTGCTGGAGGGCCGCGATTTTGTCGGCCTCGTCGAAACCTCCGTGCGTGAAGCAAATCTGGTGACACCAAGCAAGATAAGCATGGGCCGGGGCGTAGGCCGGCTCTAGTTTGAGCGCCTGTTGGAGGAAACCCGCAGCGATCCGGGCTTCAGCGGGTGAAATCGAGGTCACGTACGGCCGGGCCCGCAAGTAAAGATCGTAAGCGTCCAGGCTCTCGGGGCGCTTTCGTCTCGATCGCTCGATTTCCGACTTTAGAATGCTCGGCTCGACGATGCCAACCACCCTATCGGTGATCTGGTCTTGGAACTCGAAAACGTCTTTCAGCCCGCCGTCAAACTTGTCGGCCCAAAGATGCGCGCCTGTTTCAGCTTCGACGAGTTGCGCCGTGATCCGCAGGCGCGCGCCTGCCTTTTGCACGCCGCCCTCGAGGACATAGCGCACCCCAAGCTCGCGCCCCACTTGTCGGACATCGACCACCTTTCCCTTGTAAGCGAAGCTGGAATTGCGTGCGATCACGAACAGCCATTTAATCCGGGAAAGACCCATGATGATATCGTCCGCGATTCCGTCAGCGAAGTATTCCTGCTCGGGATCGCCGGTCATGTTTTCAAACGCTAGGACGGCTATCGAAGGCTTGTTTGGCAGAGCGAGCGGCGTCTCGCTCCCATCGCGCGCGGAAGACCCCGACATAGGCGCGTCGCGGGCAATAAGCAGGCGATAGACCCGCACAGGTCGGGCGATGTTCTTGAGGTTCTTTTCGCCGAGATCGAGGAATTCGCATTTCAGCTTATCGCGCACCTGTTCGTAGGCGGCACTGGAGAGATAGACGCCACCGGGCTCTGCGATTCCCTCAAGGCGCGCTGCTATGTTGACTCCGTCGCCCATCAGGTCGCCGTCAGCCTCTTCAACGACGTCGCCTAAGTGGATGCCAACGCGGACCTCGATGCGCTTGTCTGCCGGCAGGCCGGCGTTTCGCTCGGCGAGCCCGCTCTGCACATCGATGGCGGATCGCACGGCCTCCACCACGCTGCGGAACTCGACTACTGCCCCATCGCCAGTGCGCTTGATAAGTCGTCCGTTGTGGACCGAAACGGCCGGGTCGATGATATCGCTCCGCAATGTCCTCATCCGGGCGAGCGTGCGCTCTTCATCCGCGCCCGTCAGCCGACTGTAGCCGACAACATCGCCGACCAGGATCACTGCAACTTTCCGGGCTCCCGCCACGACCACCCTCACGCGTGATGCAGAATAGCATAGGCTCAATCGACCCGGCTGTTTTTGACGCCGGCGCATCGCCATCCATAGCTCCGACCTTGGATGCACGAGTCAAGCCCGTGCATGACGGCGCGGCGGCTGGCGCCTAAGCCTAGACCAGAGCCGGGGATTGAAAGTCCTGCTGTTGAGACTAGTTATCTGACTAGTCGCTGCCCGATGGAGGCTGCCCGTGAAGAACTGGCCGGTTCAAGACGCGAAGGCGCAATTCAGCGAGATGCTGGAAACTTGCCTCAAGGAAGGGCCGCAGGTGATCACCAGGCGCGGCGCCGACGCGGCTGTTCTCGTGCCGGTGAAGGACTGGCGGCGGCTGCAGAGGGCGGCCAAGCCCGGCCTGAAAGAGTTGATGCTGGCTGACGTCGCGCGAGGAGAGCTGAACATTCCCCAGCGCGGCGGAAGCCGCAGGCGCGCGCCACACAATCCCGTCCGACACTGATGTACCTCCTTGACACAAATGTCGTGTCGGAGCTGCGCCGGGTTCGTCCGCACAGGGCAGTTGTCGCTTGGCTTGAAAGCGCAAGGGACGAGGACTTGCATCTCTCCGCCGTAACGATCGGCGAGATTCAGGCGGGCATCGAGATTACGCGCGATCAGAATCAGGACAGGGCGGCCGAGATCGAGACGTGGCTGGAGCAGGTCGCTGCAACCTACAACATACTGAGCATGGACGCGCGGACTTTTCGCTCCTGGGCGCGTCTCATGCACCGCCGGTCGGATCATCTGATCGAAGACGCCATGATCGCCGCCACCGCTGCCATTCATGGCCTGACCGTCGTCACCCGCAATACGAGAGATTTCGAGGGCCTCGGCGTTCGCACTTTCAATCCTTTTGACGCGACGCCCGACTAATCATTTCCGGATTGTCTGCTGTCAATCCTTCGCCGGTTGCGTCCGCCCGGCGCGGATGATGAAACTGTCGCGTCAAAGGCTGATTCCCGTCTTCCGGTGAAGCGCGCTTGGACGGGCGCCAGATTCTCTTAGCGGATACGGATGTCCTATTTCCTCTCGAGCCTGCCCTTATGGGAAATGACCGCGCTGCTGGTCGTCCTGCCTACGTTGCTGGCGATGGGGCTGCAGGCGCTGATCCAGCACTGGGTCGGCCCCGAACAGCTGGTCGAGAACAACGAGATCGCCGGCTTCAAGTTCGCCACCGTCGGCGTCATCTACGCCGTTCTGCTCGCCTTCGCCGTCATCGTGGTGTGGGAAAAGTTCAACGACGGGGAGAATGCGGTCGCCAAGGAGGCTGCGGCCGCCTCCGCCCTCCTTCGCTTCGCTGAAGGAGATGAGCCAACGGCGGTCGCCTTCCGCAACGGCATCGAGGCTTACCTGAAGCTCGCCATCGAAAAAGACTGGCCGGCGATGGCGAGGGAGTCCGAAAACCGTGACACGACGCGGGCGCTCGACCGCCTCTACGAAGAGGCGATGGCTCTGAGCCAGACGGGCGCAAGGAACACGGCGGACATGTCGGAAGTCTTCGCCCAGCTCGACAATCTCACCGCCGACCGGCGTGTCCGGCTGCACCTCGCGAGCGGACTCGTCCCCAATGTCGTCTGGATCGCATTGTTCACCGGCGCGCTTTTGACGATAGGCTTCCCGCTGTTCTTCGGCAGCCGCAATCGCCACGCGCAGATCGCCATGACCGGGGTGCTGTCGACTCTCGTCACCCTGGGGCTGGTCGTCATCATCTCGCTCGACCACCCGTTCACCGGGCCGGTCTACATTCACCCGGACCCGCTCGTGGACGTGCTCTCGGATTTCAATAGCGAACGGCAGGAGTTCGCCCGGCCCCTCCCCCCGGCACGAGGAAAGGGGTCAGTCGCTTCGTCAGTAGCAGACGTCGACGAGGCGGTGGCCGATGTAGGCGCCTGCCGCGTTGTAGACCGGCTGGTACCGGTAGCAGCCGCCATAGCCATAGCCGTAGCCATAGCCGTAGTACGGCGAGGCCAGCGCCGAGCCAATAATCGCCCCTGTCGCGAGACCGCCGATGACGCCGAGGCCTACGCCCGGGCCCCAGCCCCAGCCGCCGCCGCCGCGCCAGCCGCCGCCGCGCCAGCCCCAGCCGCCGCCATGCCAGCCGCCGCCATGCCAGCCGCCTCCACCATGCCAGAAGGCCGCTTCGGAAGACGTCGTCGTGGCGCCGAGGAGCAGCGCCGCCGCCGACGCTGCAATGACGCTTTTCACCACATTGCGCATGATAACCTCCGCTTCCCTGGTTCGGGGAACGGCCGCGGCCCTCTCGCATTCCACGTGCCTGCAAGCGACCGCAAGGCGCTACCCCAGTCGGACCAAATCTAACGTCGGGATCGGTCCTGAATGGCGTCGAAAGCGCGGCAGCCAAAAGGAAATTACCACAAAGACTTCAATTTCTCGTGCCCGCCCAACGGGCGAAGTCCGGTAGAGGTCACCACCAGAGTCCGGGCGTCGCCAGTTCCACCAGGGCCCCGTCCGGATCGCGAAAATAGAGGCTCGTCCCGCCTCGCGGCCACTTGTACTCGCCCTCGAGGGGGAGGTTGCGTTCGGCGAGCCGCGCCCGCCAGGCGTCGAGGTCGGCGGCCGCGGTCGAGAAGGCGAGATGCAGACGCCCGCGCCCGTCATGGCCGGGGATCGTTCCGCGTCGGTCGGTCGCGTCGTCTTCGGTCGCGCCGGCCTGAAACACCAACAACACGTGCCGCGCCGCGACTTCGAAGGCGACGAGCCGCGGACTGTCGACCAGCGTCTTGAAACCGAACAGGTCCCGGTAGAAGGCGGCGGTTTTCCCGGCGTCGTTCGCATAGAGCGACGTCTCCAGGAGCCCTGTGATCGACGGCGCCTGATCCGGCATTTTCTCCTCCGGGGACAAGGGGTCAGCCGACCTCGCCGCGGCTCATTCCGCCGGCGCCGCCGCGGCCACCAGAGATGGCTTTCGCCGCTTCTCGCGGTGGCGCGTCGGCGCGACGAGGAAGGCCACCTTGGGCGGCGCGCGCAGATATTTGTGCGCCCGCTGCTCCATGATCCGGTCCGCCTGCGTCACCCGCGCGCGCAGATGCTTGAGCTCGAGCAGCGACTGAACGAGGAAGATCTCGACCACTCGCCCGACCGCGCCGGCGTCTTCAAAGACGTTCCAGGCGTAGGCGCCGTCGCGCTTGCGCTCGCGCCCGATCTCCCGCACCGCCTCGAAGAACGGCGCCCTGTCGGCCGGATCGATGCTGTACTCGACCGTGACCAGGATCGGGCCCTGATCGTCCTCGACCCGCTGAACGAAGACGGGGCTGCGCCAGTGCATCGCCGGCGACAGGTCGAGGCCGGCTGCGGTCTGCAGTTTCCAGCCCCACGTCACAATCAGGCCGAGGAAGCCCCCGGCGGCGGCGAGATAGAGCGTCGTCGGCAGACCCTCCATGCTTGCGACCTTTCCCCAGATGGCGCTGCCGAGCGTCATCGCGCCGAAAAAGACGGTAAGAAAGATCGCCAGCCCGCGTCCCCTGACCCAGTCGGGAAGCGCCACCTGCGCCGAAACGAACAACGTCGTCGTCGCGATGATCCACGACGCTCCGGCGATGAGGCTCGCGGCCATGGCGAGGACCGGCTCGCGCGCGGCGCCGTACATGGCGAGCGCCGCGATCGTGCCCAATGTTCCCAGCGCCGCCAGCCGGTCGGGACCCAGACGCTCTTTCAACCAGCCGAGCCCGAACGATCCGGCGATCGATCCGACCCCGATCATTCCGAGAAGGATGCCGTAGATGGCCGGTCCATTGTGCATCTGCGTGCGGGCGACGAGCGGCAGAAGCGCCCAGTAGGCGCTGGCGAATAGGAAAAACGCGACGGCGCGGATCAGCGTCGCGTCGATGTCGCGGTTGTTGCGGGCGTAGCGCAGCCCGGTCTTAAGCGCGGTCACAAGCCGCTCGGCGGGAAGCGTCTCCTTGACCCGTCGCGGCCCCCGCCACCACAAGACCGCCGCGAGAACCGCGAGATTGCCGGCGCAATAGCACCAGAACGGCACGCCGATGCTCCACGCCGCAATGGCGAAGCCGCCGAACGCCGGGCCGATCGCCCGGCTGACGTTGTAGCTTGTGTTGTTGATCGCGATGGCGCTGTCGAGTTCCTCCTTCGACACCAGCATCGGCGTGATCAGAAGCCAGGCGGGAGCCGCGAGAGCGCCGCCGGCGCCGAGGAGGAAGCTCGTGCCAAGCAGCGCCGGCGGCGTCGCCAGGCGCAAGGAAACCAAAACCGCGAAAACGGCCGAGACGAGGGTGACGAAGGCCTGCGCGCCGATCAGGAGCCGCCGCGCGTCGACGATGTCCGACAGCGCGCCGGCCGGAAGGGTGAGCAGGAACATCGGCAAGGTGGTCGCCACCTGAACCGCCGACACCATCATCGGATTCGGGTCCAGGCTGGTCATGAGCCAGCTCATCGACGCGTCGAACATGCCGATGCCGACATTCGACAGGGAGCTTGCGATCAAAATGACGGTGAACGCCAGATTGGCGAAAACGCCCCAGCGCGACGGCGCCCCGGCGGACGCATCCGATCTCACGCTCGAATTGCTGGACAAACGGGACCCGGCCCTCCACGTAAGGGCTGGAGACGCCCAGGAGGCGGATCAGCCGCGGCCCTTAAGATGGCGGGCGAATCTCCCGTTTCAAGGCGAGCGGCCCCGTCCCATTTGCGTCGTCACGGCCGGGCAACGGCCGGGCGCGGCGCCCTGGACCATTGTAGGTCGCGGCTATATATGGCGGCGCGACTGTTCTCGACGATTTGGGCGGCCAATGAATGTGTCGATTGCGGCCTTAGCCGCGGCGTTGATCTCCGCTCTGGCGGCCTCGACGCCGTTTGCGCCCGCATCTCCGCCGGGGGCCCAAATGGCCAACGCTTCTTCGAGCCCGTTCGGATCGGCAACGGAAGCCGAAGCGTTTCTCTCCGGCGCGGTTCCCGCCGCGACCGCCGCCAACCCGCGATACCGCTCGCCGGACAGCGACGTCGAGACACGTTGGCTCACCAGGACGATCTCGTTCAGACGGAGCGTGAGCGGCGGCGTGATCGTTTCGACCGACGAGGAGGTCGAGGGGTACCGCGACGGCGTGCAAAGTTCGAAGCAAGGCCATCAGGCGTCCTTTGCCATCGACGGCGTCGCTATTTCCCTCGAAACGTCGGCTCAGGATACGACGGCGGCCGGCGAAAAGGCTCGGGGCGTCATGTTCAGATGCGCCGGCGCTCCGTGTATCGACGCCGTGTGGGACGGCAAGCCCTCGAGGAGCGCGTGGACGGACATCTATGTGAACGACCCGGCGGAGCGCGAGCGCATTTTCGACGCGTTTCGAGCCTTGCAGAACAGACCGGGGTCGCAATAACCGGCGCAGTCTTTTCTTTTCCACACACCGCCGGAGGGATGCTTTGGCGTTCTCCACCCTGCTCGCCTGCCTGCGCGTCGACAAGCCGAACGCAGACCTTCTCGCTGTCGTGAGGGAGACGGCCGAACGCCATCGCTCGGCGGTGATCGGCCTCGTCGCCAAACAGGCGGAGGCGCATTCCTACGCCGGGGGCGCCGGTCCGGTTGAGCCGCCTGGGCACGACCTGCACCGCTTCATGGAGCGCGCCGCGGCGGCCGAGCAGGAGTTTCGCGAGGCGCTTTCGCCCATCGAGCCCCTCGATTGGAGAGCGGAGCTGACTCTGGGTCCGGCTTACGAGCATGTGGCGAACGAGGCGCGCGGCGCCGACCTCGTCATCGCTCCGCTCGATCAGAACGACCGGCACATGTTCCCGTCCGGACAGCCGGAGGTCGGCGATCTCCTGATGTCTCTTGGCCGTCCTCTTCTCGCCGTTCCGGCGGGCGCGGGCGGGCTTAAGCTGAATGCTTCCCTGGTCTGCTGGAAAGAATCGCGCGAGGCGCGCCGGGCCGTCGCCGACGCCCTGCCGATGCTGCAGGCGAGCCGGCGCGTCGACGTCGTCGAGATCGTCCCGACGAAAGCGACGGAAGCCGCGCGACTGCGCGTCGCCGACGTCGTCGCCTGGCTGGCCCGGCACGATGTCGAGGCGAACGGCTCGACGGCGCTCGCAGCCGGAACGGAGGCGACGCAGCTTGCAGCAATCGCGAGGGACGGCGGCGCCGATCTGATCGTCGCGGGGGCCTTTGGCCATAGCCGGCTACGGCAATGGGCCTTCGGCGGCGTGACCCGGGACCTCCTGTTGGTCGCCGACCGCTGCGTGCTCGCGTCTCACTGATCAGTCGAAGGACGCTTCGCCAATGACGCCTTCCCCGCATGTGGCCGCGCCGAATTCGAAATCCTGGCTCGGGGTCTTCGCCGAGCCGGCTTTCGCGGTCATCTGGGTGGCCAGCACGATCGCCATGATCGGCATTGCCATGTACGATACCGCGTCGGGCTGGCTGATGACGATGCTCGACCTCAATCCGCTCGACGTGTCGCTCGTGCACGCCGCGGCCAACCTGCCGATGTTCCTGTTCACGCTTCCGGCCGGCGCCATTGCCGACATCGTCAATCCGCGGCGGTTGATCATCGCAGTGTCCTGCGCCGCAGCGGCGCTCATCGCGTTGTTCGCCGGGCTCGTTTCGTTCAAGCTCGCCTCTCCGGCGTTGCTGTTGCTGACGACGTTTCTCCTCAGCGCGGCCTGGGCGCTGAACTCGCCGGCATGGCTCTCGATCCTGCCGAATCTCGTGTCGAAGGCGGATCTGCCGGGAGCGATGGCGGCCCATGGCGTCGGCTATAACCTGAGCCGGACGATCGGACCCGCTCTCTCCGGGTTCGTCATTGTCAACTTCGGCGTTTCCATGCCGTTCTGGGCCTTCGTCGCCGCCAACCTGGTCGTGATCGCAGCCCTGCTCTGGTGGCGCGGGCCCTGCAAGGAAACCGGCTCTCTGCCGGCCGAGCGGCTCAACAGCGCCGTGCGCACCGGAATTCGCCATGCGACGAACAATCGCCTGTTGCGCGCGACGCTGGTTCGAACGCTGGCGGTCTATCCTTTTGCCGCGGCCTATTGGGGTCTTCTGCCTTTGATTGCGCGGCGGACAGGAAATGGGGCCGAGCACTACGGACTCCTGCTCAGCATGATCAGCGCCGGCGCGATTTTCGGCTCGATCGGCCAGCGGGCCTTACGCGACCGCATCGACCTCGACTGGATGGTCGCCCTCGGCACGATAGGCACCGCGGTCGCGCTCGCCGTCTTCTCCTGGTCGCAGGACTTCTGGGTCGTGCTCGCCGCCTGCTTCTGCGCCGGAACGGCCTGGGTCGTCATTCTCACGAGCCTGTATGTTTCGGCTCAGAACGTGCTGCCGGACTGGGTTCGCGGACGCGGGCTGGCGATTTTCCTGACAGTCATTTTCGGAACGACGACGGTCAGCAGCGCGGCATGGGGACAAGTCGCAGCCAGATACGGACTGTCGGAGGCGCTCTTTCTGTCGGCGGTCGGCATCCTGGTCGCGATCCCGGCCTCATGGCCATGGAAGTTGCAGCGGAGCGAGGCGGTCGATCTTTCGCCCTCGCTGCATTGGGACCCGCCGAGGTCAGCCGAAGATATTGCCAATGATCGCGGTCCGGTTCTCGTCAAGATCGAGTACCGCATCGATCCCCAGGACCGGACGAGGTTCCTGCGGGCGCTGGACGAACTCGGCGAGGAGCGCAGGCGCGACGGCGCATTCGCCTGGGGCGTCTTCGAGGACATGAGCGAGTTCGGCCGATTCGAGGAGGGGTACCTGATCGAATCCTGGCTCGAACTGAAGCATCTTCGCGAGCGCGTCACCAACGAAGACCGCGTGCTTGAAGACGAGATCAGCGAAATGCTGATTCAGCCGCCGCGGATCGAATTCCTGGTTGCGGCCGAGCGGCGGCCGGGGGCCCGTGCCCCGCGCGAGGCGGCGGTCGGCGCGTAAGGCGTTGCGCATTCCTCGTCGTCTACGCGCATCCCTTGGAGACGAGCTTCGTCGCGGCGGTCGATGCTTTGCGATACGAACTTTTCGACCGCGCGCGCCCGCGCGTCGTTTCTCGAACAGGCAGCCGAAGCCTTCCGCGCCTGGTAGCCGGTCATGGCGGCAGTTCAGCGGAAGGAACGGAGAAGTTTGCGCTTTCGTCGCGCCGGTCGGCGTCGAATCCGGCCGTCATCCGATAGTCGCCGCCGCGGATTCGCCAGCGGTGCGCCGTCTCGTCGAATGTCGCCAGCAGGCGCGGATCGACGGAAACGCTCACCCGGCGCTCTTCGCCCGGCTTGAGCTCGACCTTGCTCCAACCCGCCAACCGAAGCGGAATATTCGATCCCGGCGGACCGGAAACGTAGAACTCGGCGGTCGCGGCCCCCGCTCTCGCGCCCGTGTTGGCGACGCTGACGCTTGCGCTGGCTTTGTCGCTGTCGATGGCGACAGTGAGGCCACTCAGAGCGAAACTCGTATAGGACAGACCGTAGCCGAACGGAAAAAGCGACCTTTCGCCGCGTTCGAAGAACCATTTGTAGCCGACCGCTGCGCCTTCGCTATAGTCGGCGGTGAAGATCCTGCCATAGCGCCCTCCCCGCCCGACGGGCCCGATCGGCGCTTCATTCGGGTCGCCCTGGATCCTGGGATGCGGCAATTGCGCCTCGCTCGCCGGAAACGTCACCGGCAGCCGGCCCGACGGATCGACCGACCCAGAGAGAATCTCGGCGATCGCCTCGCCGCCGCGCTGGCCCGGATACCAGGCCTCGAGGACGGCGGCGGCGCGGTCGAGCCATGGCGTCAAAACCGGGCCGCCCGTCTCGAGCACCACGACCGTGCGCGGGTTTGCGCGCGCGATGCTGTCGATCAGCCGGTCCTGTCCCTGGGGCAGACTGAGGCTTGTGACATCCGCGGTCTCCGTCCGCCATTGGTCGGCGAAGACGATCGCGGTGTCGGCCGTTGCGGCCGCTCTGGCGGCCCTGGCAGGATCATCGCCGTCGTCGAAATCGATCCGGGCGCGAGGCAAACGCCGGCGGAGCGCCTCGAGTGGCGAAGACGGATCGAAGATCATCGCGCGGTTCGTACCAAGCGGTTCGGAGAGCGCGATGCCGCCGCGGGGGACAACCTGGGCTGACCCGCCGCCGGAAGGCACGCCCCGGTCGGCGTGCGCGCCGACGACGAGAATTCGATGAATAGCCGGCGAAATCGGAAGCAGGCCGTCGTTCTTCAAGAGGACGGCGCCGTTGCGCTCGATGGCGAGCGCGGTCTCGTCGCTCGCGGACAGATCGGTCGGGTCCGGCGCGGCCGGTTCGTCTGCGAGGCCTTCGGCGAATATCGACGTGAGAACGCGTCGCGCCATGTCGTCGAGTTCCGCCTGGGGAACCTGGCCATCCGCAACCGCCCGTCCGAGGCGGTCAAAAAAGTTCTCCGTATCGAGCTGATCGCCGGACTCCTGATCAAGCCCGGCGAGCGCCGATCGGACCGTCGAATGCACCGCGCCCCAGTCCGACATGACGAAGCCAGGATAGCGCCAGTCGCCCTTCAGCACCTGGTTCAGAAGCCAGTCGTTCTCACAGGAATAGACGCCGTTCACCTGATTGTAGGCGCACATGACGCTTCCCGGCCGGCCATGTTCGATGCCGATCTCGAACGCGAGCAAGTCGGATTCCCGCGCCGCCGCCGGATCGATCCGCGCGTCGAGCACGACCCGGTCCGTCTCCTGGTCGTTCAAGGCGAAATGCTTGATCGTCGAGATGATGTGGCGGCTCTGCGCGCCGTCGATCGCGGCGCCGGCCATCAGGCCGGTCAGCAATGGATCCTCGGAGAAATATTCGAAGTCCCGCCCGCCCCGGGGATCGCGGATAAGGTTGGCTGCCCCGCCGAGCAGGACATTGAAGCCGCGCGCCCGGGCTTCGGCTCCGACCGCTTCGCCTTGCCGGCGGGCGATTGCGAGGTCGAAAGTAGAGGCCAGCGCCAGGTCCGACGGCATTGCGGTCGCGGTGTCTCCGGGCCTTATGTTTCCGGGATTGGCGACGCCCAGTTCGGCATCCGTCTCCTGCAATGCGGGGATCCCGAGCCGGGGAATGCCGGGAACGTAACCGGCCGAGCCGACGGAACCTACGGGCTTCGGCATGCCGCCCCACGGCGCGCCGAGGACGCCTTGCGTCAGCCTGAGCTTCTCGCGCTGGGTCATGCGCAAAAGCGTCTGCTCAGCGCGTTCCGTCGGACCGAGCGGGGTATGACCGCCGGCCGTGGCGACGCCGCCCGCCAGAAGAACTACCGCAACGGCAGTAAGACGGGCTGCGCCGGTCATTCTCCTTCAGCGGACGATCATCGTCCGCAGCGGTGACCGCCGCCAGTTCGCCGGGGTCCCAAGATGGATCACTTGGCCCTCGCCGACCTGAATCAGCATCGCCTGAATGAAGTCGGGCGCGAGGAAGCGCGCGCAGGCCTGATCGTCGGCGACCAGCGCCAACATGACGACGCCAGCGGCGCTCGCCATGACGGCATGGTCACCGGGGGGCAGCGTCCGCGACACCGGCGGCAGAGCGACATAGAGCGCCCGCACGAACTGGAACTGGTCGGGCGTCAGGTCGGTCACCGTCGAAATCGCCTTGAACGCGGAAACAGGCACGCACTGCGGCGCATCCTGATTGAGCCACTTATCGAAAACACCAGCATCCTGCGCCTGCGCGCCGACCCCGGTCAACAACGCGGCCGACAAGGCCGCACCAAACCATGCAGCTCTCATGACGCCCTCCTTCCGGGCCGCGCCGGGCGCGGGCGTTAGTCCCGCTTTGGATCCCCAGCGGTTCCAATTTCGGCATGGCGCATACGGCGACCGAGAGCGACAACCCCTGCGCCACGGCAACCCTGCGCTTTCCCCGGTTGGCGCCGGCGCGCAGTTTTTTCGGTCGGCGAAACAACGTATCTTCCGGGAGTTTCGTTCCAGGCGCGTTAGACCGCGCCGATCACGAGGATGCGAGCAGCAGCGCCTTCCGCTCGCGCCACGTCGTTCCGGCCGCCGATGCGACCGCCCTTCAGCAGGACGCTGCAATACAAACGCCGCCCGGAGCGGCGTTTGTGAAATCAGGTATTCGTGCACGCTCAGGGACAAAGCGACGTGTAACGACCATTAAAGTCCTTATACACTTCGCACCCGCTGCGCGTCGGCACGACATAAGCGGTCGCATAAGGAGCGCCTGGAGCGTAGGGCGAACCTGCGTAGGGCGCGCCGGTCAGGCCGCCGACGACGGCGGCGGCCGCGTTGAAGGGCGCTGCGACGAGCGAGCCCGCCGTCTCTCCGGCGGCGGCCAAGGGGGCCGTCACCGGGGCTGCGGGATAGACTGAAGCAGGATAGGGCGCGACATAGTAGGGCGCGACAGCGTAGGGCGCCACATAGGGAGAATCCGGCCTCACGCCGTTCGGACCGTAATAGGAATAGGGGCCTGCGCTATCATAGACCTCGCCTTCCGGAACGCCGCCCGGAACGTAAAGCGGCGCTAGATCCGCCTGCCGTGGATGGAGCTGCGCCTGCTCCTGCCGGGCGTTGTAATCGCCCCCGTTGCCCGTGTCGCCCGTCGCCGCCAGAGCGGGGACTGCGAGCATCGCGCAAGCGGCTGCCGTCGATAGAAGCACGGTCAAAGTGTGTCTCATGTCGTGTCTCCGATAATTTGATGCTCTGCGCACGACGACCACACGGCCATTCGCGAGGAGCGCCAGCACCTGGGTGGATTGGATTAGACTCGCGTCCGCTTGGCCGCCTGTTAGATGGCGGCCTGCAGCAGACATACAGTCTCAACCTTTTTCCATAGTAATCCGGCGATACAGCCGCGTTTTCGAGGCAACAGAGAGGCGGCGTTTCACAATCAGGTTACAGGATAAAGCTAGCACTGGCGTCATTGTGCCATTCACAAGCGTGTGAATATCTGTCCGGCTAGGAACGAATTTGGGACTACATTGGTTTACTTGCAATATCCATCAGTCTGGCTAATCAGCAATTTTTAAGAGGAAAAGCGGGCCAACCCGGAACCGTCGGCTATACGGTACGTTGTCGACCGGAACCGGGGAGAACGAAGTGAGGGGGTCAGGCGCTTATCCGGCCTTCGGCCATCCTTTGCATGACGCTTGCTGCTTGACGTGATGGCCGCGCCGTCGCCCCTCAATATCGCCGGTTCGCCCTCGGGCGACGTGGGCGGCTTGGTTGTCACGACGCTGATCCCCGCGCGCCTCGAGCGTCTGCCCTGGGGCCGGTTCCACGTTCTCGTCGTCGCGGCGCTCGGGATCACCTGGATCCTCGACGGGCTGGAGGTGACGCTTGCGGGGTCGGTCGCCGGCGCGCTGAAAGCCAGCCCCGCCCTGCGCTTCTCGGATCCCGAGGTCGGCTTCGCCGGCAGCGCCTATCTCATCGGCGCCGTGGTCGGCGCGCTCTTCTTCGGCTGGCTGACCGACCGGCTCGGACGGAAAAAGCTCTTCTTCATCACCATCTCGGTCTATCTCACCGCGACGGCGATGACCGGGCTCGCCTGGAACCCCGCCACGTTCTTCCTGTTCCGTTTCTTGACCGGGGCGGGCATCGGCGGCGAATACGCGGCCATCAATTCAACGATCCAGGAGCTGATCCCCGCCCGCTTCCGTGGCCGGCTCGATCTCATGATCAACGGCAGCTTCTGGGTCGGGGCGGCGCTCGGCGCGCTGATCGCGGTGATCCTGCTCAATTCGTCGCTCGTCAATCCGGAACTCGGATGGCGTCTCGCCTTCCTCACCGGCGCCGTCCTCGGCGTCGTCGTGTTCACCATGCGGATGTGGATCCCGGAAAGCCCGCGATGGCTCGCTATCCACGGCCGCGACGCCGAGGGCGAAGCGGTCGTCGCCGGGATCGAACAGCGGTTCGTCGATGCGGGCGTCGCGCTCGCTTCGGTCCCGCAAAGGGCGGCGATCCGGTTGCGCTCGCGCACGCATACGCCGCTCGCGGAAGCCTTCGATACGCTCTTCAACAAATGCCGGCTGCGCACCTTCGTCGGCCTTGTCCTGATGGCGGCGCAGGCATTCTTCTACAACGCGATCTTTTTCACCTATGCGCTTGTATTGACGAAGTTCTACGGCGTCAGCGCTGGCGCGGTCGGCTGGTACATCCTCCCCTTCGCGGCGGGAAACTTTCTCGGCCCGGTCGTGCTTGGGCCGTTGTTCGACACGCGCGGCCGGCGGGTGATGATCTCGCTCACCTATGCGATCTCCGGGCTGCTGCTCGTCGTCGTCGGCGCGCTCTTCGTGCGCGATCTCTTGTCCGCGGTGACGCAGACGATCGGTTGGATGATCGTCTTTTTCTTCGCCTCGCCGGCCGCCAGCGCCGCCTATCTCACCGTCAGCGAGACCTTTCCGATCGAGATCCGCGCCCTGACCATCGCCGTCTTCTACGCCATCGGCACCGGCCTCGGCGGCGTCGCCGCGCCGTATGTGTTCGGCAGACTGATCGAGAGCGGCTCACGCGAGAGCGTCTTCGCCGGCTATGCCTTCGCCGCGTTCCTCATGTTCGCCGCCGCCTTCGTCGCCGCCCGCTACGCCGTCGCGGCTGAACGCAAGCCGCTCGAGCAGGTGGCGACGCCGCTGTCGGCGGCGGGCTGAGGGCAAAGGCTTTTGGGCGCGACGCCAGACCTGCGGGGCGAGCCCGGATCGGGTCACGCTCAAGCTCGGCGAAGCCCTCGGTGAAGTCGGCATATATCGACGGCAGAAGGTCTCGCGCATCTCTTGTTGCAACCGACGAGCCCTGGCGAGGCTCGCCGTGGGTTGGGCGATGATCCGGCCTTATGTGCGACGACACCGAGCGCTCGCGCCGTCCCCAGATCACCGGCCGGCGGAGACGAAGAAGGGTCGCGGGGGTCTCAGGCGCTCTCGTGTCGACCTAATCAGACCGCGACGTCACGGCCCATGTGGAATGGACTAGGAAATGCGACCACCGCGAGTCGACCTACGAAGAGCGAAACACACTTCCTATTTCGGCTTGAGATCGAGCCCGACCCCCTTGTCGACAAACTGCAAGGTGTAGGCTCTCTTGTAGTTCGTTCGCGGGTTGATCAGGCCGGTCCTCGCCATCTTGTCGAAGAAGTCCTTCCAGCGCGCGTCAGTCATCGCCCCGATGCCCAGTTTGAGCGTATCGCCGGAATCGACCACTCCGTATTTCTTCATCTCCGCGATCGAAAAGGCGATCTGGTCATCGGTGATATCTGGATTTTGCTTTTTGATAAGTTCGTTGGCCCTGGAATTGTTGCCGTAAAGATAATTGTACCAACCGATCGCGGAGGCGTCGACGAAGCGCTGGACGAGGTCCGGGTTCTTCTCGACCAGCTCGCGCCGTGTCTCGATCAGGGTCGCGTATGTCGAGTAGCCGTGGTCAGAGAGCAGGAAGATGTTCGGCTTGAACTTGCCCTGCTTCTCGATCTCGTAGGGCTCAGCCGTGACATAGCCCTGCTGAATCGACGTCTTGTTTTGGATGAAGGGCGCGGAATTGAAATAGAATGGCCTGATGTTCTCGTCCTTGAAGCCGTAGGCGAGAGACAGCCAGTCGTAGAACGTGTCGATCGCGCCGGCTCCGAGGTAGACCTGTTCGGCCTTCGGCAGATCCTTCCACTCGTCCAGCCCAACGCCTGGATGCGACATCAGGATTTGCGGGCTCTTCTGGAACTCCGCCGCGACCGCGACAAGAGGAAGCTCGCTTTCGGCAGAGAGGAAATCGCCGATCTGATCGCCGCCCATGAAGAATTCCATCTTGCCGAACAGCAGCATCAAGGCGCCGTCCGACTGGGGGCCACCTGGAATGATCGTCACATCAAGCCCGTATTTCGCGTAAGTCCCGTCGGCCAGCGCTTGATAGAATCCGCCTGCCTCCGGGTCAGCGAGCCAATTGGTGCCGAACTTGACCTTGTCGAGCGCCAGCGCTGGGTCGGCGCAGGCCGTTATTGTCGCTAACGCGGCGACGATTACCAAGCGCAGTCGAACCGTCCCCGTAAGACTGTGAGCCAAACGCTTCACTGAAAACACCTCCACAATTTCGCCCGAAGACCAGCTCCTCAGGCTGGCTGCGACCGCCTTCTCATCCTACTACGCCCGGCGCATCTGAAATGTGAACCTGTCCATCGCGGATTTCGAAGTGCCGCTGCAACACAGGGTAGCTCCAATCCAGCCATTGCAGTGAGTGGGCGCTCTCCGCCACTCGCAGGACATGCGCGCCGACCTCAGGCAATCCCGTCACGCCGTCGATGCGCATGAAATCGGGCATGATGAAGTCGCAGGCCCTCTTCTGCAACGGGAAGTAAACGTCGCGCGGGCCGTAGAAATTTTCGCCTATCTGGATCGGCGTCTTCAGTTCGGCGGTGAGCCGCGTGCAGCTGTCGAGATCGTCGTAGAGGATCGGTTCCTCGATTCAGACAAGGCCAAGATCGTCAATCATGTGGCGGCGCCGCAACGCCTCGGCGAGATTGAGGGCCTGGTTGGAATGCCTGAGGGTTCAAATAGGTCCCGCGTCGCAAGAGCCTACCGCGGGTGATGAAGCGGGACCTATTTGAAGCCGGATTGAACGAAGCTGCGGGGTCGTTAGCCGCGACCTATGGGCGTTGGTCGTTCGTGAGGTGCGTTGAGCGCGGCGCTCGCAGCGGGCGGCGCGGGCGTGGGCGACACTCTTGAGAAGGTTCGGAGCGCGATAGTCGCGAAGCTTGGATGCTCGACGACGATCTTTGCTGGGTTTATGGGCCGACATTGTCGTCGGCGGTCAACAATGTGCGAGCTTGCCGACGTGCAACGCTGGATCGCGCGCATGTCAACACTGGTTGGACGCGAAGACATGGTTGGCGAGCTTGGCGTCATGAGCTGTCACATCGTGGCTTTGGACGTGGGGGCGAACGGGGCGGCCGTGAATCCACGTCGACCATGCGACCGCCGCAACAAGGGCAAATGTCGGGGCGCTTGCCGGTGAGCAGCGCATAACGCTCGCGGTAGTCTTTGGGTTTGACGCGTGGCTCGGGATTGGGAACGTCGAGCGCGGTGCGAATTCGAGCGAGCTTTTGGACGCAGCAAGCGTTGGCGAGGAAGCCGAAGTGGCGAATGCGGCGGAAGCCCTTGGGCAAGACGTGCATGAGAAAGCGGCGCATGAACTCGTTGGCGTCCAACGTCATCGCCTTGGACTTGTTTTGGGCGCGATAATCGTTCCACCGAAAGCTGACGCGGCGATTATGGCAATCGAGAAGACGGCCGTTGGCGATGGCGACGCGATGCGTGTAGCGACCGAGATAATCGAGGATCTGTGAGGGGCCGGCGAAAGGACGTTTGGCGAAGACGACCCAGGGGATATTCGTCAGCGGTTTGAGATATTGCGCGAACTCGGCGGGGTCGTGCAGTCGTGCGAGTTCGCCGTGAAACGTCAGGCCGCCGGCGGCGAACGCCGTTCGCAAACGTTCGAGAAACAGGCGACGATAGCAGCGCGAGAGAACATGAACGGGGAGAAAGAAGTTCGGCTTGCTAGCGACCCAGCGCCCGTCCGGTCCGAGGCCGCCGCCCGGCACGATGCAGTGAACATGGGGATGATGGGTGAGGGTCTGCCCCCATGTGTGCAGGATCGCGATCATGCCGGTCTCGGCGCCGAGATGTTTTGGGTCGGCAGCGATGACCCGGATCGTCTGGGCGGCCGCCTTGAACAGGATGTCGTAGACGAGCGCCTTGTTCTGGAGAGCGATCGCCGCGATTGGCGCCGGCACGGTGAAGACGACATGGAAATAGGCAACGGGCAGCAGTTCGGCGCGGCGATCTGCAAGCCATTGGAGGCGCGCCAGACCCTGGCACTTCGGGCAATGCCTATCGCGGCAGGAATTGTAGGCGACGCGGATCTCGCCGCAATCCTCGCAGCGCTCGACATGACCGCCGAGCGCCGACGTTCGGCATGCCTCGATCGCGGCCATGACCTTGCGTTGATCGAGGGAGAGCCGGTTGCCCTGCGCAGCGCGAAACGTGTCGCCGTGGCGGCGGAAAATGTCCGCCACCTCCAGCTTCGAACGCATGCGCGCCGGCTATTCAGGCGGGATCAACTGGCATGAGAGTCGATCGAAGGGGCACGGCGTGCTGGCGATCAGGTTCGTGGCGACATGTGCATAGCGCGTCGTCGAAGACAGGTCGGCATGGCCGAGCAACGCCTGAATGATGCGAATGTCGACGCCAGCCTCCAGGAGATGGGTGGCGAAACTGTGCCGCAACGTATGCGCGGTGACGGGCTTGTCGATCCTGGCTTGCTTTCGCGCCCTGCGGCAAGCGTCCTGCAAGGCGCCCGCGCTCACATGATTGCCGGGTTCCTGGCCCTGGAACAGCCAGACACTTGGTCGCGCTCGCCGCCAATAGGTGCGGAGAATGTAGAGAAGGCGCGGCGACAGCATGGCGTATCGTTCCTTGCCGCCTTTGCCCATCTCGATGTGGATCAGCATCCGTGTGCTGTCGATCGAGGCGATCCTCAGACGCGTGACTTCCCTGACCCGCAAGCCTGCAGCATAAGCAGTGGTCAGCGCGATACGATTGCGCAATCCCTCAACCGCTTCCAGAAAGCGTACGACTTCCTCGGCATTCAGGACCGCCGGAAGCTTCTCAGGCTCTCTGCCGAAAACGATCCGTTCGAAGGCCTCCTTCTGTCCCAGGGTAACGCCATAGAAGAACCGCAAGGCGCATGCGACTTGGTTGATGTGCGACCACGAATGGTTCTTTGCGACGAGATGCAGTTGGTAGGCACGGACCTCCTCCATGCCGAGACGATCTGGGGATGAGTTAAAATGGCGGCTGAACCTCGCGACCGCGTAGATGTATGATTGCTGCGTCGCCCGCGAAAGGTTGCGGATCATCATGTCTTCGATCATGCGCTGGCGAAGAGGGCTCGTCGTGGCCATCGGGGGCCTCCTGTCATGAGAGGGGGTGGATGTGACGATCACATCCTCTCAGACGGGAGGCTTCACCTCAGCCCCTTTCCTCCTGCGCCGAAGGAGCAGGTTCGTTCAATCAACCATCAGGTCGATATCGTCGCCGACAGCATCCCGCACCGCCTTTATGGTCGCGACGTCGTCGCGTGGATCGGCGCGGCCCAGCCGAAGCTTCAGGGCTCGGAATCCTCCGCCCCTCTCGTCGAGCGGTTCGACCCCCCTCGGCTGCCGCGGATTCCGGCGACTGCAGCCACAGTCCGTGGCTGTTGTAGGCTTTGACGAACGCGATACTTCCGTGGGGCCGCCATTGTCTCATTTCGTTCTCATTCAAAGGTTCGGATCGGCCATAAGCGGCGGAACTGCTGACCGAAAAACGTGCTGGCATGACTTGCTGGGTGAACCGCAGCAAGATGTTTGAGGCCAATCTTTGTGAGCTTTTTTCTTTTCGCGTCGGAAGCGCCGCTTTCGCCTTCATAGCGAGCGCAGCCAAGATTAAGTGTAGGGAAGAAGGCGGTAATCGCAATGCTGCAGAAGCCGGGCAAATCCGACCGCGCTTACACCCCGACCAAGCTTGCCGCGATCATTGATACGGTCGTCGCGGGAGGCGTCTCCCCTGCTCAAGCGCTCGCGGGAGTTGGAGTGTCCTCTGCGGAGCTGCTTTCGCCAGACACGCGCGTCTCGGTTCACCAGGTGCTAGTTGCCTGCGGCAACGCCATTCGATTGTCGCGAGACTCGTCGTTGGCGTTTCGGGCCGGGGCCTCGATGCACGTATCTTCCTTCGGGATGTACGGGTTCGCAATTCTCAGCAGCGCTGACTTTCGAAAGACCATGAGTTTTTGTGAGCGCTACCACGTCCTGTCGACGCCGCTCGTGACGCTAACGTTTCGCGAAGAACATGGAGCAGGCGCTTGGTCGGTTGATCCGATCGTCCAAACTCCCATCAACGATCCCTTATATCGCTTCATTGTAGAGATGCAAATGGGTGTCATTCTGTCTCTGATGAGAGATGTGATGGGGGCCTCATTTTCTCCCAAGGAAGTTTCGCTCGCTTTCTCTCGGCCGGACGACTTTTCACTCGCGGAACACTTCAAAGAATGCAAGATCGTCTTCGGCCGACCGGTCAATGAGTTCATTTTCGATGCAACGTGGCTCGACGCCAGCGCAGAGCTTGGCGACAGGATAACCTACGCGCTCGTCGAATCGCTCTGCGATGGCTTAGTCGCGGAGATGTCGAAGCTCGCTGGCGTCGCCGGAAAGGTACGAGGGCTCCTGCTGCAGGACGTCGGCAGACAGCCTTCTCTGACCGCTGTCGCGGGCAGGCTAAAGATCAGCGAGCGAACTTTGCGTCGGCAACTTGCGCGCCAAGGGGTTTCGTTTAGGGGCCTGCTAGGCGAGTTGCGAGCGCAACTTGCAGTACGGTATTTGCGCGAGACATCTATGGACAATGATGACATTGCCGACGCAATTGGACTCCGTGATCCCGCCACTTTTCGTCACGCGTTTCGACGATGGACTGGCCGCTCTCCGAGCGTATTTCGGCGTGCCCCGCCGCTCGCCTGACGCGGGTCGTCAGGCGCGTTTCCCAAAGCGCCGGGCGCCTCCTCGAGCGTCCTCCGTCTTCGATTCGCCCTATTGTAGAATAGTCTGCCTAGCGCGAAACTCTTGCCCGTTCGCATTCGTACTCTTGCAAGCTGCCGCTCACTGCAAGGTTCGTTCGATGGCGTCCATTTCCTCCGCCTCCGCATCGCCGGCCCGGGCTTTTCCCCGCATCGTCCTCAGGCATTCCGCGCTTGTGCGGGTCTGTCACTGGGTCAATGCGCTCTGCTTTTTCTTCCTCCTGATGAGCGGCCTACAGATCTTCAACGCGCGTCCCGGCTTGAGCTGGGGCCAGGCGACGGATTTCAACCATCCGTTCCTGTCCTTTTCCGCCCGCGAGAACGACGATGGCGACCCCATCGCCGGGGTGACGACGATCTTCGGCCACGCGTTCGATACGACCGGAGTGTTCGGCGCCTCGCGCGGGTCCGACGGCGAGTTGGAGGAGCGCGGATTTCCGTCCTGGGCGACGCTGCCGGCCGAACAAGACCTCGCCATGGGCCGGCGCTGGCATTTCTTCTTCGCCTGGATCCTGGTGCTGAACGGCCTCGTCTATGTCGTCAACCTCTTCGCCCGCCGGCACATCCGCGATCTCGTGCCGACGCTGAGCGACCTCCGTTCGATCCCGCGCGCCATCGCCGATCACGCGCGGCTGCGCTTTCCCAAAGGGGAAGAGGCGCTGCACTACAACGTGCTGCAGAAGCTCGCCTATCTCAGCGTCGTCATCGCCTTCCCGATCCTCGTTCTGGCCGGCCTGACGATGTCGCCCGGGCTCGACGCCGCCTTTCCCTGGCTCGTGCCCCTGTTCCACGGCCGCCAGTCGGCGCGGACGATCCATTTCATCCTGGCGACCTATCTCGTCCTTTTCCTGCTCGTGCATCTGGTGATGATGCTCGTCTCCGGCCTCATCAACAACATGCGCTCCATGATCACCGGCCGCTACCGCATTCCGGAGGAAGCGTCATGACCCGCCCCTTCTCGATCAGCCGCCGCTCGATCCTCCGCGGCCTCGCCGCCGGCGGCCTTCTGCCGCTCGCCGGCTGCAGCCTCGATTCGCGCGACCCCACCGTGATGTCGATCCTCGACAAGGCCGAATGGCTGACGCACGGGGCGCAGCGCGCCCTGCTCGCGCCGCGTCTGGCGCTTGCGCCCGAATATCCGCCTGGCGCGATAACCGCGTACTTCAAGCCGAACGGCTCGATCGATCCCGACGATCCGGCTTATGTGGCGGCGCGCCAGGCCGGCTTCGCCAACTGGAAGCTCGAGGTCGGCGGCCTCGTCGAAAGGCCGATGAAGCTCACGCTCGCCGAGGTGCGCGCCCTGCCCTCGCGTTCGCAGATCACCCGGCACGACTGCGTCGAGGGCTGGAGTTGCATCGGCCAGTGGAAGGGGGCGAAGCTTTCCGCGCTGCTCAACGAGGCCGGCCTCAAGCCTCAGGCGCGTTACATCGCCTTCTTCTGCGCCGACACGCTCGAAGAGATGCCCAATGGCCGCTACTACGAGACGATCGACCTGATCGACGCCTTTCACCCGCAGACCATTCTCGCCTACGAGATGAACTATGCTCCGATCAAGGTCGAGCACGGCGCCCCCTTGAGGCTCCGCGTCGAACGCCAGCTCGGCTACAAGATGGCCAAATACGTCATGCGCATCGAGGCGATCGACAGTTTCGCCGGCCTGGCGCTCGGCCGCGGCGGCTTCTGGGAAGACCGCGGCTACGAATGGTACGCCGGCATCTGAGACACCCGCCGCTCGGTGTACGCCGCAGATCGCTTAGGCGCTCAACTGTGTCGACATGCGGTTTTGGATCTGCAGCGCGGCCGGGAGCAAAATGATGTCAGGATCGAACGGATGTCTCCGCGGAAAGGTCGCCGTGATCACCGGCGCCGCCCGCGGCATTGGTCGCGCCACGGCGGTCGCCTTCGCCGGCGAGGGCGCTGACGTCGTCGGCATCGATATCTGCGCCGTGGTCGACCCGCGGTCCGGCGTTGCGCCGTCGACGCCTGAGGACCTGGAGGAAACCGGGCGGCTTGTCGCCGGCGCATCGCGCCGCTGGCTCGGCATCAAGGTCGACCAGCGCGATCTGCCGGCGCTGCGGGCGGCGGCAGCGAAGGCCGAACAGGAATTCGGCGGCGTCGATATCCTGTTCGCCAATGCCGGCATCCAGAGCTTCCATTCGCTGCTCGAGATGGAAGACGCGGACTGGAACATCACGATCGATAACAACGTGACCGGCACTGCCAACGCCGTCCGGGCCTTTGCGCCTTACATTGTGAAGCGCGGCGGCGGACGCATCATCCTGACCTCCTCGACCCAGGGACGGCATGGAACGCTATACGGTTCAGCCTATTCGGCATCCAAATGGGCAATAATCGGCCTGATGAAGTCGGCAGCGCTGGAACTCGGCCGCTATAAGATCACCGTAAACGCCCTCATTCCCGGGCTGATCGACACGCCGCTCACCCGCCACGAGGAACGTTACGCGCAAGCGATCCAGGTTGCCGGCGGGACGCCCACGGGATCGGTCGCCACTGACGAGGAAGTCGCCCGAAACGGTCTCGCCCGCCATTCGCCGCTTGGCGTCCCATGGATCGATCCCGCAGATGTTGCGCCTGTGGCGGTCTTCCTCGCTTCCGACGCCGCGCGCATGGTTTCGGGCGCCGCCTACGACGTCACCGCGGGCGACAGCGCGAACATTACGGCGTGAAGCGCCGATGCTATTGCTTGCCGCGCATGAAAGCCTTTTATCGCCAGAGCAGCGTATGTCGCGTTGTCCAGGTCGGGTCGATTCTGGCGGCGCCTGGGCTGGCGCCGCGCGCCGGGATCGTCGCTCTGGCGAATGTCGGGCCGCCGCCTCTCCGCCCGTGTCGTTTGGCGCTTTGACAGGCCGCGAAGCCTCGCCTAGGGCCTTCGGGTGATGCAACGGACGTCGCTACAGGGGCTCCCGCTATCGCGGCCGGCCACGCAGCGGACCGGGCGCGCCGCCGACTGGGCGATTGTCGCCTTCGGCGCGTTCCTGTTCTGGATCTCGGCAAGCCACCCATCGCTGATGCCGGTCTGGGCGCCGTGGGATTTCTCGCCGCTGATCTATCTGGCGACGGCGCTGGCGCTCCTCTGGTTCTTTCGCGGCGTCGCTCTTGCGCCGCCGCAGGAGCGCCCCCCCGTCTGGCGGCGCGCGCTTTTCGTGCTCGGACTCATCGCCATCTATGCTGTGCTGCAGACGCGGTTCGAATATTGGTCGCAGCACATGTTCTTTCTCAACCGCATCCAGCATGTGACGATGCATCATCTGGGCCCCTTCCTGATCGCGGTGAGCTGGGTCGGCGGCACGCTCAAGCGCGGTTCGCCGCTCTGGGCGCGGCGCCTCACCGAGAGTCGTTTCGCCGGCGCCGACGATCCATGTGTTGCAGCAGCCTTTGCTCGCGGCCTTCCTATTCGTCGGACTGTTCTTTTTCTGGCTCATCCCGGCGGTTCACTTTCGCGCGATGATCGACGCGCGGCTCTACGCGCTGATGAACTGGACCATGGTTCTGGACGGACTGCTGTTCTGGTGCCTGGTTCTCGACCCGCGGCCGAAACCGCCGGCGCGGGTGTCTTTCGGCGTGCGGGCCGCCCTCTCCGTCGGCGTCATGTTCCCGCAGATCCTGCTTGGCGCGATCATTGTCATGTCGTCGCGCGACCTCTATCCCTATTACAATCTCTGCGGCCGGCTTTTTCCCTCCATCGACGCGCTCGCCGATCAGCAGATCGGCGGCATCGTGATCTGGATCCCTCCTGCGATGATGAGCGCGGTCGGGCTGCTTTTGGTCATGAACGCGCTGAGGCTTTCCGATGAATCAATTCCGCAAACCGACGATGACGCCGTCGCCCTCGCTGCGCTCTCCCGCCGCTGGACTGGCCTTTAATTCGGCGCTTTGCGCGCTGGCGCTGGCGCTGTCTGTCGCGCCGGCGCCGGCGGCGGAGCCGGGGCTCGTCGTCAGCCAGCCGTGGCTGCGGCTCATCATGCCCTCCCGCCCGGCCGCCGGATATTTCGTGCTGTCGAATGAGACCGGGGAGAAACGCACGCTCGTCGGCGCCGCCTCGCCGGCCTGCGGCGCCCTGATGCTGCATCGCAGCTTCAACGACAACGGCCAGGAGCGGATGGAGATGGTCGACAGCGTGGCGGTGCCCGCCCACGGCGAAGTCACATTCGCGCCCGGCGGATATCACCTGATGTGCATGTCCCCCACCGCCGCCGCGGCGCCGGGACGCTCGGTTCCCGTCACCTTGCGCTTCGAGGACGGCGGTTCGCTGGTGGCGAGCTTTCCCGTGCGCGGCCCGACCGGCGATTGAGCGCGGCTCAGGTGAACCGCAGCAGCCGCGCGAACAGGCCAGCCGGATTGGCCTCATTGGCCAGACGCCGGAGATCGGCGGTGACGCCTGCGACGTCGGCCGCCGTCGAGTCGAACGAGGGAACGAGCAGGCGCGCCGCGCCCGAGGCGTCGAAGACATAGATCGCCGAGCCGTGCGCCACTTCATAGGGGTGCGTCCTGGTCTCGGGCGTCACCGAATAGGCGATGCGGTAGCGGCGCGCCAGCGAGGCGATCTCATCCGAATCGCCGCGCAATCCCTCGATCTGCGGCGCGAAATTTTTCACGTACTCCGCCAGCACGGGAACCGTATCGCGATTGGGGTCGACGGTGACGAAAAGCAGGCGCACGCGCTCGGCATCCGGACCCAGCCGCTTGAGAACGTCGGCGACATTGGCGAGCGTTGTCGGACAGACGTCCGGACAGAAGGTGTAGCCGAAATAGAGCATGACGATGCGGCCGCGATAATCGGCTTCCGTCACCCGCCGCCCGTCCGACGCCCGCGTCATAGCGAACGCGAGCGGCGGCGAATTGCCCGATACGTCGATGGCGTGCCAATCCTTGCCGCTTTCTTGGCAGCCGGCGATGAGCGCCGCGCCAAGCCCCGCGCCGGTCAGCGCGATCGCGCGCCGCCGGGTGGTCGAAGCGGGCGGCGGGGCGGGGACGGCGGCCTCAAATGTCGGCGGCAGGCGCATGAGCTTCCGCATAATGCAATGGCGCCGCCAGGGCCAGGACGACGAAGATCGACGCGGCGGCCGCCGCGCCACTCACTCAATATCGGGGCGGCTGGTCTGGCCAGCGAATTCAATCTAAGCTGGAGGGGCCCGCCTGAACGGTGCGTGAGAAGGATGCGCAATCATGTCCGACATTGTCCTTTGGGGCTTTGACGCCTCCACGTATGTGCGCACGGTGAAGATGGTCCTCGCCGAAAAGGGCGTCACTCAGTTCAAACAAGTGCAACTCAACGTGCTTAAGGGCGAGCCGAAAACGCCCGAACATCTCGAGCGTCATCCTTTCGGCAAGGTCCCGGTCCTTGACCATGACGGGATGCGCATTCTGGAAACCACAGCGATCGCGCGCTACCTCAACGACGTCCTCCCCGGCAAGTCGCTCATACCGCCGACCCCCAAGGATCGCGCGAGGATGGATATGATCATCAGCATGATCGATGCTTACGGCTACGGCGCTTTGCTTGGCGGCGTCGTGGCCTATCATCTTTTTCCAGATTTCGTCGGGGGAAAGAACGAGGCGATGCGAAAGGACGGCCTTGAGAATGGCCGCAAGATGATCGAATTCGCCATGAAAACCAAGGGTTCCGCGCCGTTCATCGCCGGTGAGTTGAGCCTTGCCGACCTTTATCTCGCTCCGATCGTCTTTTATGTCTCGCTGACGCCGGACAAGCAGGCGCTTTTCGATATCGATGGCTTTGCGGACTGGTGGACTAAGATGCAAGCCTTGCGAAGCTACAAAGAGACAGAACCAAACCTCGGCTAACGAAGCGGTCGCTCCGTCGGGAGCGGGCGCTCGCGCCCGAGCCGGCCATCGCCGGCCGCCGACAGTCACAACCAACAGGTTGCGCTCATGCGAAGAGAGCGTACGGCAATCCCGCGGAATCGGGGGCGTCGAGGAAATCCAAATTGGTCATTTCCCGCCGGCCTTTCCGACCGCCGCCAGGAGCGCTCGGCGCGCCTCCGGCAGCGGCTCGTGGAGCGTTGCGAACAAGTCGCGGGCCAGGAAGTAGCCGGTCGTGCGGAAGCCGTCGGCGACCTCTTCGGCGCTGGGCATCGGGTCGAGGCCGGCGCCCTCGCGCAGGAAGGCGGGCAGCGGCAGGAGGCGGTCGCGATACGGCGCGCCCGCGGCGGCGCTGACTGCCCGCCCGGTTCGTGGCGAGACGTAGACGAGGCTGTCGCGCGTCCCCGTCGCCGCGCACCGGCTAAGATCGAGGCTGAAGCCGCATTCGGCGAGAATCTGGGCTTCGAAGCGGGCGATGAGCGCCGGCGCGAGCGCCTCGTCGTCGAGGCGCTCGGCGATCAGCGTCAGCGTTTCATAGACCGCCTCGTTGGGATCGCGTTCGGGCAGGAGACGCGCCAGCGCGCCGAGGTAATGGAGGCCGGTCAGCGCAAGCGCGCTCCCCATCAGCCGCCCTGCCCTCAGGGTCATCGGCTCGACGGCGAAGGCGCCCAGGTGCTCGTCGAGCCGCGCCCGCCAGACGAGGCCGAGCGTGTTGCCCGGCTGCAGCGCCGCATTGAGCCGGATCGAGCGTCCGCCGCGCACGAGACCGAGATGGCGCCCGTGGGCGCGCGTCATCGCTTCGACGATCGCCGAATGTTCGCCGTGGCGGCGGACGCCGATGACCAGGCCTTCGTCACGCCATTCCATGGTAAGCGCCTCTTACCGCCGCAGATGCGCCGGCGGCGGCACGCGCGCAAGCCGCAGCGCAACGAAGAACGCCAACCCCGAGAGCGCGCCGACAAAGGCGGCGACGCCCGGCCAGCCGCCGCGGGCCAAGACCCAGCCGCCGAGCGAGCCGGCGATGCTCGAGCCGAGGTAGTAGAAGAAAAGATAGAGAGCGCTCGCGTGCGCCCGGGCCGTCTCGGCGCGTAGGCCGATCCAGCTCGAGGCGATCGTGTGCCCGCCGAAGAAGCCCGCGGTCACCAGAGCGACGCCGAGAAGCGTCAGCGGCAGATTGTCTGGCAGCGTCGCCAGGGCGCCGAGCGGCATCAGGACGATCGCCGGTCCGATGACGCGTCGGCGGCCGTAGCGCCCAGCGAGCTCGCCCACCGCCGGGGAGACGACCGTACCGACGAGATAGATGACGAAGACGAAGCCGATCGTAGTCTGGCTCAGCGAGAACGGCGGTGCCGCGAGACGGAAGCCGATGTAGTTGTAAGTCGTGACGAAGGCGCCCATCAGGAGGAAGCCGAGCGCAAACAGATAGCGAAGGCCGGGATCGCGAAAATGCGCCCGGATCGCCGGCGCCGTCGCCATCGGCTGCGGTCTCCGCGCCTCGCGCGGCTCGGACGGCAGGACGAGGGCGAAGGCCAGCGAACAGGCGAGCGAGAAGACGCCGACCGCCCCGATGCCGGCGCGCCAGCCGCCCCATTCCGCGATCGCCGCGACCCCCAGGCGCCCGCCCATGCCGCCGAGCGTCGAGCCGGCGATGTAGAGGCCCATCGCCAGCCCGATCGCCGAGCGGTCCATCGCCTCGGCGAGGTAGGCCATGGCGACGGCCGGAACTCCGGAAAGCGCGAGGCCCGTCAGCGCCCTCAGGCCGATCAGCGTCGTCCAGTCCGGCGCGAAGGCCACGGCGATAGTCGCGCCCGCGGCGCCGACGAGTGAAACGGTCATGACAGCTTTCTTGCCGCGCCTCTCGGAAAGCGTCCCGGCCGCGAACAGGGCGACCGCCATCACCCCCGTAGCGGCAGAGAGCGAAAGGCTGGCGGCGGCCGGCGAAAGCGAAAAGCTCTCGGCGAAATTCGGCATCAGCGGCTGTACGCAATAGAGCGCTGCGAAGGTGGCGAGGCCGCCGAGAAAAAGCGCGAAGGATACGCGCCAGAAATGCCCCTCGCCGCGCAGGATGCGCGAGGGCGAGGCTGGCGGACGTAAGCCGGCTGCGGTCGGAGCCGTCATGATAGGCGTTGCGCTTTCTGATGGCTGAGGCGAAGGCAAGTCCATGGCCAGGCGAAACCCGGGCGGCGCTGCCGGGTTTCCTCAACGGGCCCCCGCATGCGAGCCGCTTATCCGTTGCGCTCCACGCACGCAACTGCCACTGAGCCTGCGCGGCTAGGCCGCGCCCCTGACGTGCTGTCCGTCGGCGAGGCCGATTTTGAATGGGCGGAAACGGCCGGCTGCCGGATGCGTCGTCAGGAGCATGATCGAATACGACCCCCGAGGAGGCAACACCTTGAGCGTCGACATTGTCTGGCTCCGCGACGACTTCCGCCTGCACGACCAGCCGGCCCTCGCGGCGGCGGACAGGCCGGCGCTCTTCGTCTATGTCCACGACGAGAGCCCGAACAACGGCCGGCCGCCTGGCGGGGCCGCGAGGTGGCGGCTCGACCGGTCGCTCAAGGCGATGGAGGCAAGGCTAGCGGAACGCGGCGCCCGCCTCGACGTCCTCGGCGGCGGCGCCGAAGCCACGATCCTTGGTGTGGCCGCCGCCGCCGCGGGCGCCCCGCGCGTGCTGTGGAGCAGGCGCTACGAGGGCGCCGCGATGGCGCTCGACGCGCGGGTCAAGACCGCGCTCCGCCAGCGCGGCGTCGAAGGCCTGAGCTTTAACAGCAGGCTCCTGCGCGAGCCCTGGGAACTCACCAATAACGATGGCAAGCCTGCCGGGGTATTTTCCGCCTTCTGGCGCCGAAGCCTTGCTCTCGGCCCCTTCGCCGGGCCGGCGTCGCCGCCGGATCGTCTCATCAGCGCTCCTTGGCCGGCGTCCGCGCCGGAGCGCTGTTCGATCGCGGCGCTGCGCCTCACGCCGACGAAGCCGGACTGGTCGGGCGAGCTGGCGCTCGGCGAGAGCCTGGGCGAAGTCGGAGCGCTCGCGACGCTCGACCGCTTTGTCGCCGAAAGGCTTGAGGACTATGCGAACGGGCGCGACCGCATTGCCGAGGACGCGACATCGCGCCAGTCCGCCCACCTCAGGTTTGGCGAAATCTCCCCGCGCCAGATCGTGAAGGCGACAGAGGATGCGGCAGCCTCTCCTCCGCCAATCGGAAGGGCGGCTGAAAAACTGCTTGCCGAGCTCGGCTGGCGCGATTTCGCCGCAGCGCTTCTTTTCGCCCATCCCGACCTCGCGACCCAGCCCTTGCGCCGGGAGTTCGAGCGCTTTCGTTTTCGTGACGACGAGGCCGGCTTTCGCGCCTGGACGCGCGGCGAGACGGGCTATCCGATCGTCGACGCCGGCATGCGCCAGCTCTGGCGCACCGGCTATATGCAGAACCGCGCACGGATGGTCGCAGCCTCCTTTCTGGTCAAGCACCTCCTCATCGACTGGCGGCGGGGCGAGGAATGGTTCTGGGACACGCTCTCAGACGCCGACCCCGCCAGCAATCCGATGAACTGGCAATGGGTCGCCGGCTGCGGCGTGGACGCCGCTCCCTACTTCCGCATCTTCAATCCAGTCCTGCAGGCGGAGAAGTTCGACCCAGACGGCGCCTACGTGCGGCGCTGGGTCCCCGAGCTCGCCCGCCTCGAGGCGCCTTCGGTCCACTCGCCTTGGCGGGCCCCGGCTGACGCGCTCACGCGGGCCGGGGTGATCCTCGGCAAGACCTATCCGGCGCCCATCGTCGACCATTCCGCCGCCCGGGCCCGCGCTCTCGCCGCCTTCGCCGCGATCCGCAGCGGCTCCGGAGAGCGCTGACGCGATCTCCGGGAGTCGGAGCCGAGGAGACGAAGAAAAACTGTCGGGATGCTGGCGATTTCCGCCCTTGCGCACTTAAACGCCGAGGTAGCGCTGCAGGAGGTCGGGTTGCGCCTTTATCTCCGCGACGGAGCCCTCATGGGCGATATGGCCGTTGCTGATGATGTAGACGCGCTGCGCCAGGGCGAGCGTCGCGGCCAGATTCTGCTCGACGAGCACGATTGTCTGCCCGGATCGCGCCAGTTCACGGCATGTCTGCACCAGATCCTGGACGATAACGGGTGCGAGCCCCTCGAAAGGCTCGTCAAGCAGGATGATCTTCGGATCGCGCACGAGCGCGCGCGCAATCGCCAACATCTGCTGCTCGCCCCCGGAAAGATCGGTCCCGCGGCTGGTGCGGCGCTCCTTGAGCCGAGGGAACATCTCGTAAATGCGCCCGAGCGGCCATCTGGTCTTCGCGGTCAGACCGGCGAGAATGATGTTCTCTTCGACGCTCAGGCTGCCGAAGATGCGCCGATCCTCGTGCACAAGCTGCATGCCGAGTCGGGCGATGCTGTGAGCCTTCCGGCCGACGAGCTCGGCGCCGTCGAGTTTGATGCTGCCCATGCGCCGCGCGACGATGCCCATCAGGCTCTTCAGAGTCGTGCTCTTGCCTGCGCCGTTCCTGCCGAGAAGGGCCACCGCTTCGTGCTTCTCGACCCGCAACGAGACGTCGAAGAGAATGTGGCTCTGGTCGTAGTAGCTATTGAGTCCGTTGACTTCGAGCAGGCTCACGCGACTTCTCCGTGGACGCCGCCGAGATAGGCCTCCTGCACCTTGGGATTGGTCTTGATCTCGTCGGGCGTGCCCTCGACCAGCACCCGACCTTCCTGCAGCACGGTGACTTTTCCGACCAGCTCGAACAGCGAGTCCATGTCATGGTCGATGATGATCACCGTACGGCCGCGGGCGATCGACTTGAGCAGGGCGACCGTGTCGACGCGCTCTCGCGGGCTCATGCCCGCCAGCGGCTCGTCGAGCAGCAGCAGGCTCGGCAAGGTCGCCAGCGCCAGGCCAATCTCGAGCCGCCGCTTCTCGCCGTAGGCAAGCTCGGACACCGGCGTATCCGGCCGCCCGGAGAGATTGACGAGCGCCAACGTTTGTTCGACCTGCTCGTCGAGCCGGGGAATGCTGTGCAAACTCCGCAACAGGTCGAGTTTGAACCTGCCGCGGATCTGGCCGAGCGCCGCGATCCTCAGGTTCTGCCTGACCGTCAGGCGATCGAAGAGCTGATTGATCTGATAGCTCTTGGTGAGCCCGAGCTGGCAGACGTCGGTGACGCTCATCCCGGTGATATCGCGCCCTTCGAACACGATCCTGCCCGAAGTCGGGGGAACCTCGCAGGTCAGCATCTTGAAGAAAGTGCTCTTGCCTGCCCCGTTCGGCCCGATGATGCCGCGCATTTCGCCGTGATCGACGACGAAGTCGATGTCGCTGTTGGCCACCAGTCCGCCATAGCGCTTGGTCAGGCCTGTCGCCTGCAGAATAGGTCCCGACGCCTGGTCGGCAAGATGACGACGCGCGGGAACGATTTCGGCGGCGGGCGCCGCGGCTGGCGATGCGTAAGGTCCGCTCGTCTTGTCGACGGGCTCCGTCTTATCCCCGCGGCCCGCCGCCAAAAGATAGAGGTCGACGAAAGCCCCGACGATTCCGCGCCTCAGGAAGCAGACGAGCAAGACGAACACGATGCCGAGCACCAGCTTCCAGGTCGCGCCGAGATGCAACGTGTTCTGGAAGAAGTCGCTGAGATAAAGCCATACCGTCGCGCCGACCAGCGGCCCGATCAGCGTACCTGCGCCGCCGATAGCGGTCTGCATGACCAGCTGGCCGGACGTGTCGAACATGAAAGCATCCGGCGGCATGAAGCCCTGCATGACGGCGAGAAGACCCCCGGCGAAACCGGCATAGGCCGCAGCGACCACGAAGGCGGTGAGCTTGTAGCCGTGAATGTTATGGCCGAGCGCCGACGCGCGCAGCGGGTTGTCGCGCAGCGCGCTCAGGATCGCCCCCACCGGCGACCGCACGATGCGCAGCGCGATGACTAGGCCGACGAAATACCAGAACGCCAGAAAGGCGTACATCGACGCGTCGGTGTGGAAGCGCAGCGTCATAAAACCGAGGTTGAAGCGGGGCGCCGGCACGCCCGGCAGGCCGTTCTCTCCGCCGGTGAAGGCCGACAAGGGATTGAACTCGACGAAGAAGAACACCTCGGCGATCGCCACCGTGATCATGGCGAAGTAGATCCCCGTGCGCCTGAGGGCGATCAAACCGACAAGATAGCCGACCACGCCGGCAACCACCGCGCCGATCACAATCGACGTCAGGACATAGGGAAAATTGGCTACGGCAAGCAGATACGCGGCGAACATGCCGCCGGTGCCGAAGAACGCAGACTGACCGAACGACAGCAGGCCCGTATAGCCGAACAAGAGATCGAAGCCGAGCCCGAACAGCCCCCAGATCAGGACGCGGTTGATGGTGGTCAGCGCGAAGCCGAAATGCGGCAGCACGAAGGGCGCGGCAATCAGCGCGACGATCGTGAGCGCCTCAACGACGAAAGGACGATTCGTAATCATGGAGGAACCGCGTTCACTCGCGGCCAGCCGTGCCGAGGAGTCCATAAGGACGGATCACCAGCACGAGCGTCATCGCCACGAAAAGCATGACGTAGGCATAGCCGGGGTTGAACATCGAAGTGATGCTGATGATCTCGCCGGCCAGGAGGCCGCCGAGCACTGCGCCCGGAAAGGAGCCGACGCCGCCGATGACGACGACGACAAAAGTCTGAACGAGGATCGATTCGCCGACGTCCGGCGAGATCGAGACGACCGGGGCGTTGACGATGCCGGCGAACCCCGCGGCCATCGCGCCGATGCCGAAGACCAGGGTGAAGATCCGGTAGACGTCGATGCCGAGCGAATCGACCATTACAGAATCCTCGATCCCGGCGCGCACGATCATGCCGATGCGGGTGCGGTAGAGGACGAAATAGAGCGCAAGCAGCGCGACCGTGACGATGCCGAGCAGAACCAGCCGGTAGGTCGGATAGACCATGAAGCCGAGCGAGGTGATGCCGACCACCGGCGGCGGGATCATCTTCGACAGACTGCCGAAGAAAAAGCGCACGGCCTCGACGAACACGATGCCGAGGCCGAAGGTGACGAGAAGCTGGTCCTCGTTCGGGCGCGTGTAGAAATAGCGGATGATCAGCCGTTCCGTCAGCACCCCGACCAGCATGACGAAGAGCGATCCCGCGACCACCGCCAGGAGGAAAGACCCGGAATGGGCATAGGCGACCCAGCCGGCGTAGCCGCCGAGCATGAACATCGCGCCGTGGGCGAGGTTGAGGACGCCGAGCGTGCCGTAGATGATCGTCAGGCCGGACGAAATCAGCGCCAGAAGCGCGCCGAGCACGAGCCCGTTGAAGCACTGCGATATGAAGTTTGCCCAGTTGATCACGCTGCCGCCGCTCGCATCGAGGCTGATGAATTAGACTGTTCCGCTGTCGCCATCCCCGCGCATGTGACAGGGAAATCGCCACTTGTGAGCGTCGCGGTGGCGGGGACGCGAAAGCGTCGACCCGTCTACCCAGATCGCCGCTGGGATGAAGGCCCTTCTCCTCGCCCTGAGCGGGGAGAAGGGATCGGCGCGCTTCAGATGTAGGCGCCAAGGTCGCAGCCGAAGGCGTCCGGCTTCTGCATCAGCGGTTCGCCCGGCACGACTTCGAGCACTTCCCAGTAGTCCTCCGGGTTCTTCATCTCCTTGGGCGCCTTGCCGCGGACGATGATGACGGGGCGGATCAACTGATGGTCCTGGGGGCGGAAGCGCACGTCGCCCACCATCGACGGGAACGTCTCGCCCTTCTCATATTGCTTGATCACGTCCGGCGGGTAAAAGGTGCCGGCCTCGGAGACCATGCGTCCCCAGATTGCGAACTGCATATAGCTGTTCTCGGCGCCCCATTCCGGCCGGTAGTTGTACTTCTTCTGGAAGGCCTCCACGAACATCTTGGCGAGCGGGAACTTGTCCTCGAGGGTCCACCAGAAGTCGGTGGCGGCGAACACGCCCTCGGTGAGTTCGGGACCGACTTCCTTGGCGAGGAAGGGGATCTGATAGGGGATAACCATCTTCATCTTTGGCGTCAGGCCGAACTGCTTGGCCTGTTGCACCGATAGCACCGCGTCCCGGCCCCAGTTCACGTTGATGATGAATTCGGCGCCGGAATTGGCGATGTTGGTGAGATACTGGCTGAAGTCCTGCGTCCCGAGCGGCGAGACCTGGTTCGTCACCATCGTCCAGCCGCCTTCCGACGACAGGTAGTCGTTCACCGACTTCGTCACCGTGTGTCCGTAGGTGTAGTCCGGCGTCATATACGCCGCCTTCTTGCCCTTGCCGAAGTTCTTCAAGAGAACCGGGCCGATGGCGTTGGCGGCGGTCTCGCCATAGAAGCACTGGCGGAACGAATAGCGCGAGCAGTCCTTGCCGGTCGTGTCGTTCGAGCCGGAGATGGCGACGAGATAGAGGATCTTTTCGCGCTCGGCGAACTTGTTCAACGCCACGGCGACCGCCGAAGAGGTCGAACCGGTCATGGCGATGATCTTGTTGTCGTCGATGAAGACCTGCTGTTCCTGCACAGCGTTGTTCGGCTTCGCCGCCGAGTTGGCGACGACGAGCTTCACCTGCTTGCCGAGCACGCCTTTGGTCACCTTTGGCGCGATCTGCTTGATCAGGTCGTTGCCCTCATTGAGGTGCTCGACGGCAAGCTGCATGCCCTTGAGCTCATCCTCGCCCTGAACGGCATAGGCGCCCGTCCGCGGCACGGTGGCGCCGATCGTCACCGAGTCGCCCTGCGAGCCGGCCGGCCAGGTTCCGAGCGGGGGCTTGTCGTCTGCGAATGCCCTGCCGACCTGGCCGAAAAAAGCCGGGAACCAAGGTCGCGCCAGCCGCACCGGCTGCAACCTGCAGCGCACGACGGCGCGAGACGCGGTCATTTCCAAACTGGACCATGTTTTCCTCCCAAGGATCTTTCGACTTCTGATCATGACCTCGACTGCAAGTGTGTGTCCGCTTCTCTGTGCTCTCCGTCCCCAAGTGAGCGCCGTTACGCGAGCCCGTTTTGCAACCCGTGACGATCAGAACGTCGACCGCTCCGAATGTGGTCGAGCGAAAACTAACACGTCAATGCAACTTTCGTTCCGGATAGGCCGGTGTGTGCGCGTAATACAGCAAGAAAGGCGAACGCGGTCGTGAAACCGATTTGCTCGAGCCGGCCTTGAGGTGGGGATAACGATCACGGGCCCCATGCCAAGCTGGCGAGTCCGGCAGGACTTGAACCTGCGACCCTTCCGCTTGGAAGGCGGCCTCCGCACACAAGCCCGCGCCTCCGGGTGTTGGGATGCGTTTTGGTGAATATGACCTGAGAAGGCCCGCACTCCACTTAGTGTCGGCGTCGCCTTTGACCTTGGAACGAACCTCGCGCTCGTCGACGCCCCGCGTTGATCGCCCGCGACTGCCCGGGTTCGCATGAAAAGCGACCGCTGGCGTCGGCCGAATTGGTGACGGCGAAACTGCGCGCCGCTGTCGCTTGCGGGGCAGTCGCGGCGCCGGCCCCACGCTGTGCGGCAGGCGCGGAGCCGTGCAATTCCGCCGTCTTCCGTAGAGTTAACATTGTTTGCGCGCCGGTGCAACTACTAGGTTGCGCGGGTCGCGCCTCGAAGCCGGGGCCGGGCGCCGCCCGACTGGCGAAAACAAACGCGGCTCAGGTTTCAGCCTGAGCCGCTCTGTGTGAGGAAGTAGGCCCCACCTACGTCTTCACTGCCGCGATTCTTCCTCGTTGGAGCGCCCACCCCGCGGCGTGTTCGATTAAGAACCATTTCAGGTCGGCCGTCCAGTGAAAAACATACCCACTTCGTCGCCGGGATTTTCGTCCTCGCTCTCGCGCCGAATCCCGGACGAGTTCCGCGCGATCTGACAGCGCACGAGGGCAAGATCCGGAAACATGCGCAACTTGCGCAGGTTTCTCAGTCGGACCACGTCGCGGGCCACCGGGACGTCAAGAACCCGGCCTTCCAGCGAGCGGCGGGCTAGTGCAATACCGCATCCAATTCCTTGACGCAGCGGCGAGCGTCGTTCGGGTATTGAACGCCAACGCGGCGGAGCGCCGCCAGCGCCGTCGGAGCTCGTCACCGACGCGGACTGGTCGGCGCACGCCGTCACCATGCGCGTGCTCGACTGTGGACGGGCGCGAGGTTCATTCCGCGGCGGCGACGGACTGGACGGGGCCCCCGCCTCAATGGCGCTCCCAATTAGGCCCGGCTTCACGAGCCTCTTCGGGTTCCAACAAAACCGCGCCGACAAACCATTCCTTGGTTCTGTCGTCCGTCGTCTCCCACACGGCGCGCAGCGCCTTCGCCCCGTCCCACGCCTTCCGTAACGCCGCGTGCCGGTCCTGCTCGCTTCTTGGCTCAGCGCCGCCAGCGCGCGAGACGGCGTACTTCGCCACCTCGGCGGCCTCTGCCGCCGCTCTCCTTGGTTTAGGCGACACGGCAATAGCCTTTTGTTGCTCGGACGGAAGATCGGCCACCTTGGCGGCGTCTTGCACGCCAATGCGCCCCCTCTTCACCGCCTCGTGCAATTCCGGTTCGCCTTTCTCTTTGACCTTGCGCGTCGCGGCGATCATGGCGTGGCTGACCACGCCGCCGGCCGCTTGAGCCAATTTGCAACTCGATGCTGTTTTTGGTTCCGTAATTTTAATTACAGATTGGGCCTCAGGGCCGTCGACAGCTTCTTCTGCGGCTTCTTTTTCAGCCGCTGGTTCTGCCAACGTGTAATGCAGGTTGAAGTCTTCAGCGGCGACAAGCGAGTCGGCGATCGCCTGCTTGGTCAGGTGACGCCGCTTGAGGTTGTGCGAAATCACCAAGATCAAAGCGTCTTCTCGCCCGCCGCCGAACTGCATATAACGCGGCGCGACGCCGGCGCGCTCGCAAGCAGTCGCCCGGTTTCGCCCATCCAGGATCATCCCCTCGAATAGGACAATGGGATCGATTAAACCGTGCGCGCGAATGTCATCGGTCAGCTCTTGCAATTCGTCTCCATCAGCCGACGGGATCAAGAGGCAGATCGGGTGAGGGGCGGGCCGCGCGGGCGGATTTTCGATGGGCGCCAATTCCATTGCCGTCTGCCATTTTGGGAGCGCCCAGTTCCGGCGATTCGCTGATTAAATGCAAGACGCCATCTCCCACGACTTTCCCACGACTTCGGGCGGGAGCCCCACAGAAGGGATGATCGATCGCCTCGAAGGCGGCGGATGTGATGGAGATGCGGATCTTTCAACTGCCGGCTCGATGCCGTCTTTGGCGGCCCTTTCTGTTACCCGGGTGTTACCCCGCGTCTTCAAGGCTTCAGATGTCAAGATCAGTTCTATAGTTCTGTAAACTAAGTCTTTGATATAATTGGCGACTCCGGCAGGGCTCGAACCTGCGACCTGCCGCTTAGAAGGCGGCTGCTCTATCCGGCTGAGCTACGGAGCCTAGACGCCATTCCTCATGTAACGCTTCAATGCGACCACGGATCGATCCGGTTCGGCGCGAAATTGTCGGAATAAGACAGAATCCGACGCTCCACCGGCTTCGGCTCCTCGAGGCGGTAGGCGATGCCGTTTCGCTCGGCGTAGGCGATCGCCTCCTCCTTGGTGTCGAAACGCAGCTTGATTTGGGATTTCATGTCGCCAGAGCTGACCCATCCCATCAGCGGCTCGATCGCCCGCGGCTCCTCGGGCTCGTATTCGAGGACCCACTTGTCCTTCGCCTCGCCGGATTGGGTGGCGCTGCGGGCGGGGAGATAGATGCGAGCGGTCATAGCGAGGGCCCTGATCAAAGCAAATCCGATGGTCGGGGCAGCAGGTTTCGAACCTCCTCCAACCGCCTGATCTATAGTCCGGCCGTTCTTACCACAACAGCATTCTTGCCCAAAATCCCCGCCGCGCGCCCAACGGCGGACCCCCGCCGGCCGCCCTCGCGAGTGGAGCGAAACCAAGCGTCTGCCGCGGCTGGCGGGCGTTTATCTTATATTGCCGTGTAGCCGCGGAACCTCGCACGCGTCGAGCGCATGGATCGAGACGGTGAGCCGGCAAGTCCACGTCGGCGCCATCCCCAACGGACGACGATCCGCGTCGTTCGGGCTATGGCCGCTTCTTCACGGCGCGGCTCATCGAATCCGCAGGAATTTCAGTAGTGGCGATAGTACCCGTGGTAGCGGGGCGCGTAGTAGTGATGACGTACGGCTCTCGCGGTTTCGTAAGTATAGGTCTTGCTCTCGTGCGACGCGTTCCACGCGCGATCGAAGCTTGACGTACCTTGTTGCGGGCCGTAGGTGCCGTATCCGCTGGCGCCTTGGGCGACCGCGGCGACAGGAGCAAGAGCGAGCGAAGCGGCAAAGCCCACGAGCGCGATTGTCTTAAGCATCGAATTTCTCCGGCAGATTTGGTGGCTGCGTCAACCTTACGTGGGGGTTGATCCGTCTCGGATAAAGGCGCCCGGGGGGAACTTCACAAGCCTTTGATCCGCTCGTCTTCCACTGATCGACCGTGAGATAGCCAGGGGCGCTGGCGTACCGGATGAAGTTTGGAACATGGACGCGCGCGCCGGCACGGTCAGAGAGGCTCTTGAGTCCGGCGCTCCACTTTGAGGATGTCCAGCGCGCCGCGCCCCATTTGTATGGCTGCGTAACCCGGGGATACGAGCGTCGGATTGAAAGCTCGATCTCGACGATCGCCGCGGCGCGGCGGAAGGCTCGCAAGACGCCCTGAACGGCGTCAGAACGAAACGTGAGAACGGCGTGAGAATGAGTCTCTTTACTTTCAACGGCTTCGATGGTCGGGGCAGCAGGATTCGAACCTGCGACCTGAAGTACCCAAAACTTCCGCGCTACCGGGCTGCGCTATGCCCCGACGTTTAAGCGTTGTGTTATCAGTGGCTTGGCGACCAGCGCTCAAGTTCGCCAAACCCTACTATGAGAACGGAAAGGAACCGGCAGGGACGTTTGGAAGCCCAAAGTTCCGAACGGGGCGATCCGATACCATGGCGCACGAATGCCGGCAAGGAAGTCCAATCAAGCCACGCGGGCGAGGCCCAACGCCGCGGCCGACGCTGGACCCGACACGCCAGCTCCTGATTTTTCTGTCCGTCGCCTCGCCCCGGTCTAGACCTGCCCAGATGATCCCCACCGTCATCACGCTCGCCGCCTATGACGCCCGTATCGCAACATTGCACAAGGGCGCGCCGCTGTAGCCGGTGCAGCGTCAGGGCGGCCAATGTCTGATCCATGTTGAGACGTCCTCGACCGTCTGCGGGCCATGGCGGCCATGGGGAGGACTATAGCGACCTCGTCGTGCGTCTTGCTCGGCTTGAGGTGAGCAGGAGCTGGCGGGACGAATCTGACGCTCCGCGACCGCTTGGATCGGCAGCCGGAGTGCCGGAAGCGACCCCGGAGCGCGCGTTCCTGTACGGCCTCGGTACGGGAGGAATGCGCCAGAGCACAGGAGCGACCGGCCCGTCAGTAGGACCCGAAGGGCGCGTCCCCGTTCGGGCGCGAAGGAAGGCTCAATCCGAGTCTTAAGGACGACGAAGGCCCTGATGCTCGCCTTGGACCGCAGGCGTTCGCAGGCGCCGCCTAGGCTTCGCAGGCGATCGATGACGTTGCCTTCCAAATGACGCTGCGCAAAACCGACGATCAAGCTGACTGCGCCGCCGATGGCGATATCCTCGAGCCGGAGGAATCCGGCGTGTCTCTGTTGAGGCAGGAGTATGCAGAATAGCATTACCGCAAACACGGTGAACGCCGCCTGCCCCGCCATGAGGCCTATTGCCCGCGCCGCATAAGCCGAACCAAAGACGACCAAGGGCAAGATCAGCCAATACAAAGCTTGCAGCGAACCGAGGATTGCGACCAGAAGGGCGCTCGATAAGAAGCCGATCAAGGTTCCGGCCTGCTCTTGCCAGAAAATTCGCGCCGCTGAGCCTCGGCTCGTGTTGAGGAGAGGAACCACGCCGAGCACCACCCAGAATGCGTGCTCCAGGTCGAGGAGGCGCGTGACCAGCACGGCGAGGCCGAGCGCGAAACCGGAATGGAAAGCCCTTTCCAATCGGTTTGAACCTGCGGCAGGCGCGAGAGCGCCGACGCCGTTGGAGCCCTCGCCCTGGTCGACCGGACGGTCTTCGAGCGAGGTCCAGATAAGCAGCAGCGCGGGTTGCGCCACGGCGCCGGCCACCACCCAGCCCGAGACATATAGAAAGACGGAGCCGCCGGGGGCTGGCGCGACCACCGCGGACATGAAAGACATGAGCAACGCTCCTCGAATATTCGCAATAGAGCCAAAAAGCAGCAGCGGCGCCTCGGTCAAAAACCCCACCGCGACAGCTCCGCTTACGGCGAGCCAAGCATGTGACGAGACGAGAGCCCCAACCGCCACCATGATCGACCCCAAAAACGTGAGCGTTGCAGATTGAATGAATCTGCCCGGCCCAGCGGCGTCGTAGTTGACCAAGACCAGATGGGCGAAGGTCCCAAGCACCGCAAAGCCGGCCATTTCAGGCTGCTTGATGACAAGCAGGGCCACCGCGAAGAGCGAGGGGACAACAATTGCGGCTCGAGCGGATTGGACCAAGCCGACGAGAATTCCTTCGATTGGTCGTCAGCGATTTCATATCGAATCCCGCCGAAGAACCTGCCGCCCTTCGCTTGCATCATTATGGGGTCGACCCATGCCCGCTCGGGTGCAGGATCGGGACTTCATTGGCGCCGCGTGACTGCGGAGCCATCAAGTCGGACGACGCGTCTTCGGTGCGGGCCTCGGGCTTGGCCCGCAGTGAGCATGCTCGCCAACCTGCCTTGCGCAACTCCAAGACCGGTCCCAATCAGCAGCGAGGCTGAAACCACCACGATTGCGTTCATCCAGCTCACGGCCGTCAATGCGCTCATCGTGAACGCATCGGGCGCGAGGCTCAAATATGCAAACGTCGACGCAAATCCATAGAAGCTCGCGGGGACGACGCTGAGGATCGGGTTTGAGGACGCCAAAACAATGAGAAAGGAGGCGGCGCCGGCGGCAATGGCGGTCGATAGCGGCGCGCTCAGCGGCAGGATGCGAGCGGCGACGACAAGCGCGACCGCCCATGCCATGAGGACGCCGAAGACGAGCGCGGCGGAACTGCGCAGCGCCGCCTGCGCGGTCGCGCCGGAGTGATCGTAGCTCGCCCACCCGACGAAGGCCGCCCAAACCAGGAGAGCCGGTGTCGCCGAGAATGCAAGGACCGACGCCGCGGCGACGAGCGCCGCGGCAAGCGCCGCCGCAGTCAAGGATGACAGTTTCATCTTGGTCGCCCTGCCGGCAGCGCGGTTTGCCCTTACCCCTCTGGTTACGCGGCGATGTTGGCCACCTGCATCGTTTCGACCGGCATGCCCGGGTAGAAGCTCGCGAGCCAGTGCACGATCGCGTGCCGAGCGACCGCCGAGTTTCCAAGCTGACAATGCTGCTCGGCTCCCTCACGCGCTGTGAAGATTCGCGCGGTCACCGACCTTGCGCAGACAAGCTCGCGCATTGTCCGGTGGATCCAGCCGATATCGAACAGATGATCCTGCTCGCCCTCGGTCAGCAGGATGTCCTGCTTGACGTTGTGCAGGATTCCGTTGAGCGAGTGCTGCGCAATCGCCGTAAGGAAATCGAACGGCGTCTTGGTCCCGGTGATATGCATCCCTTGGACAACGCACCATTCGAAGATGGAGCTCGGCAGGAGCTCCTGGGCGACGACGGCCTCGGTTCCCTTGCGGTCGCCGGCCTTGAACAGAGAGATCAGCTCCTGCGCCTTGCCGGATCGCATCTGCTTCAGCGTCATGTCGAGACCCGAATACGACGTCGGCATCGAGATGATGTGCTTGATGCGAGGCTCGAACGCCGCGGCGCGGATCGACATGTAACCGCCGCAGGAGGCGCCCAGCCAATCCACCGCATCGAGCTTGAAGTAGTCGATAGCCGCCCTGGCCGGCTTCTCCCATGCGTGGTCAAGATAAATCCCCTGCCGCAGGGCGCCCCCTTGACCTGGCCCGTCGAAGGCGATGACGGTGATCCCGAGCGCGGTCAGGGGCAGAAGGAAATTGTAGAACTCCTCGACGAATGAATCGTATCCGCCCGTGAAGATGAGCGTGCTGCGTTCCTTCCCCTTCGCCTGCAGTCTGAAGCCCGGCAGATGTCCGCCCGGATAAGGAATCGCAATCCGTTCGTAACCCGCGACGCCTTTGATTCCGAGCGCCCAATTTCGCGCAAAGTCGTCGTAGAGTCCATTGCGGACGTCGCCCGCGGGCAAATAGAACTCCGCGCCATGATAGTAGGACGCGGCGTCGAGGTAACGTTTTTCGGCTTCCGCCTTCCTGGCGACCTCGAGCCAGACTGCGCACCAGGATTCGTAGTCCTTGATACGTGGGGCAACGGCGCTGAGCTCTTTAAGACGTGCCGGCGACGTTCCGTCCAGCAGCGGCCGGTTGAACGTATAGTTCATGCCCAGGTCGGGCAACATGTGCAAAAACATTGGGCTTCTCCCATCGGGTGGATAGTTTCGTGTCCTCGACGGCCGTCTTGACGTCGCCGCATTGACCGGCGCACCATCGTTGCGACTCGACGCGAATGCCATATCAATCTGCGCTTTGCGTCGTTGCGCCAAACGCAACACATGGTTGAGTCAGTAGAAGTTGCCGAGTTTCTGAACTCGGACGATCGCCCGAGCAGAGGGGCCGTTCATGGACTTCACCGCCCTTCGCTACTTCAGCGAGACCGCCAACTCGCGCTCCATTAAAATCGCGTCGGAGCGTCTGCACGTCTCGCCGTCCGCGATCAGCCGGCAAATCGCAAAATTGGAATTTGAGCTCAAAGCGCCGATCTTCGATCGCCAGGCGAAGGGCATGGTGCTCACCCCGGCTGGCGAGATCTTGCGCGCCAAGGTCGAGGGGATGATCCGAGAGCTCGCGAGGGTCAGATCCCATATCGCGGCGCTGCAAGAGCTGCAGGCGGGTACGGTCGACGTCTATTGCTTTCAGACCGCAATCGAGAGTTTCGTCGCGCCGGTGCTGCACAAGTTCCACGAGCGATATCCAAACGTGCTCTTCAACGTCACGATGAGCAGCACGGACGAAACAATCGCGGCCTTGACAAACGGCTCAGCAGAGATCGCCCTTGTCGCCAATCCTCCCGCGCGCGAGCTGATCGCGAGCAAAGAGGTGTTTCGAGACTTGATTGTCGCGGCGATGGCGCCCGACCATCCACTCGCCGGGCGCCCGACCCTGCGTCTCAGCGAACTTGCCGAGTTTTCATTGACGTTGACCGAGCGCTCGTTCGGCCTCAGGCAGCGGATAGACCAGGTGTTCGAGCGTCACCGGTTCGATCCGACCGTCTTCTGCGTCACCAACTCGTTGAGCTTGATGAAGGAGATCGCGCGCTTCAACCGGCAATGCGCATTGCTCCCGCGCTTTGCGATCGAGAATGAAGTGGCCGCCGGTCTTCTGGTCGCGGTCCCCGTGGAGGAATTCGCGACGGAGCAGCTTGTCTTCTGCATTTGCGCGCGTAACGGACGGCCGATGTCGCCCGCCGCGAAGGTCTTTGCGGATGCGATTGTTGAGTTCTGTCAACGCTACCGTTGAGACCGTCAGGACGGCGTAACCGGTGACGCGATCCAGAGGAATGTGAAAATGGCGGATTCGCGCGGACTCTCGGCTGCGTCGGAATTCGTCGGCCTGGGGATCCTCGCCGCGACCTACATCGTGAATGCGATGGACCGCTTGGTCTTTCCGACCCTCTTGCCGACCATGTCCGCGGAATACGGATTCTCCCTCGCGGTCGGCGGCCTTCTCGCGACGATATTCACGCTCGGGCTGGGCGCCGCAGGGCTGCCGAGCGGATTGCTGCTCGATCGAATTTCGCGCAAGACGGTCTTGATCGCCGGCGTCTGCCTCTATTCGATCTGCACCGTGCTGACCTCTTTCTCGGTTGGCGCTTACGATATGGCTGTCTACCGAATCGCCTCGGGCGTCGGCGAGGCGCTTCAGATCGCCGCGACATTCACTATCGTCGGGTCTTACTTCGCGCGGCGCTGCGCGCTCAATTTCGGCCTGTTGAATTTTGCCTTTGGGGCCGGGGCCTTCCTTGGTCCGTGGTGGGGCGCGCGTCTGCTCGCACAATCGGGCAGCTGGCGGCTTCCTCTCCTTGTCTACGGCGTGCTGGGGCTGGGAGGGGCGGTCGCGATCCTTTTGTTCGTCCCAAGCCGCTTTGCCGAGTGGGGACGCCAAGGGGACCGCGCCGCCGCAACCGGAGGTAAGGGCACGGTGAAGACGTCGATCAACCGCAACATGGCGATCGTTGCTCTTGTGGCGGTCGCCATCGGCGTCTCAGGCTACGGATATCTAGGGCTCTATCCGACATATTTGCGCACCCAGCTTCACTTCTCCGCCGAGACCGCGGGCGCGGCCGCCGGAATGTTCGGCGTGGGCGCATTGCTAGGGCCCTGTTGGGGCTATCTGGGCGACCGGATCGATCAGAAATGGCTGACCATCCTTGCGCTGGCAGCGCTTGGGTCTATCGGGTATGCGCTCTTCAACGTCGCTGCGACGCCTCTCTGGCACGGCGCTCTGTCGTTCCTTCAAGGAAGCGTCCTCAGCGGTTGTCTCTTCGTCAATAGCTACTCGCTGATGCAGCGTTCCACGGGCTTTGCTTCGACTGGCAAGGCTTCCGGCCTTTTCGTCACCAGCCTCTACCTGCCGGCTGCATTTTCCGGCTACCTATTCGCAACCCTTGTCAATTCCTTTGGCTGGGGCGGAGCCGCGCTTGCGCAGATGTCCCTCCTCCTGGCCGCACCGATTCTGGCGATGACCTTTTTTGATCTCGAAGTGACAAATTCGCGCCTTCGACAAAATCCAAGCCTGAACCGTTAGCGCCTAGATCCAAGGGTGTCGGGCCACAGGGGTGTGCGGGAAAAAGCTCGCGAGCCCGCGAACGTCGGCTTTCGTCGCTTGCGATCGGGCGACGGGCGTTCGTGAACTACCGCTCAGGGCGGGCTCTGCCCCTTCCCCCCGGCCAAGTCCTGTTGGCCCGCTCCAGGCCCAATTGCGACGTGCCCCGCCATCGTTGCGGATAAGCGCCTCGGCGTCGGGCTGCGCCAGCCGGCCGGCTTCCTGGCTGCATCGGAGCCATCGCAGCATTTATCGCACGACCTGAACACCGTCAGAGCGAAAGGTCAGAACGGTGTAGAACCGGACTCTTTACTTTCAACGGTTTCGATGTCGGGGGAGCAGGATTTGAACCTGCGACCTGAAGTACCCAAAACTTCCGCGCTACCGGGCTGCGCTATGCCCCGTCTTTCGGCGTGGCTAACATGAGCGCCGGGCGCGAACAAGGGCGACCCCGCGGCTCCCGATGGACGCCGGCGCCCGGAGCGGTCTGGCGGCAATCCCGAGGGGCCAATCCTCATTTCTCCGGCAGGGCGAGGCGGATGTGGAGCTCCCGCAATTGCTTCGGCGAGACGGGCGACGGCGCGCCCATCATCAGGTCCTCGGCGCGCTGGTTCATCGGGAAGAGCACGACCTCGCGCAAATTCTCTTCCCCCGCCAGCAGCATGACGATGCGGTCGAGGCCGGGCGCAATGCCGCCGTGCGGCGGCGCGCCGCACTGGAAGGCGCGGTACATGCCGCCGAACTTCTGCAAAAGCACGTCCTCGCCGTAGCCGGCGATCTCGAAGGCCTTGCGCATGATGTCCGGGCGGTGGTTGCGGATCGCCCCCGACGACAGTTCGACGCCGTTGCAGACGATGTCGTACTGGAACGCCTTGATCGTCAGCGGGTCCTGCGCTCTCCAGCGCCTCGAGGCCGCCCTGCGGCATCGAAAAGGGATTGTGCGAGAAGTCGATCTTCTTCTCCTCCTCGTTCCACTCGTACATCGGGAAATCGACGATCCAGCAGAACTCGAAGACGTCCTTTTTCGAGAGGCCGAGGTCATTGCCGATGCGGATGCGCGCCGCCCCGGCAAGCTTGGCGGCCCTGTCCGGCTTGTCGCAGGCGAAAAAGACGGCGTCGCCAGCGGCGAGCCTCGCCCTGGCGACGAGCGCCAGCTGCGCCTCGGAACTGAGAAACTTGGCGATCGGTCCTTTGCCGGCAAGCGCCGCGCCCTCCCCCTCGAAGATGATATAGCCGAGGCCGGGCGCGCCCTCCCCCCTCGCCCAGTCGTTGAGCTTGTCGAAGAAGGAGCGCGGCTGCCGAGCCGCGCCGGGCGCGGGGATGGCGCGCACCACGCCCGCCGGCCCGGATGACCTGCTTAAAGGCGTTGAAGGTCACGTCGTCGCGCTCGAAGACCTCGGTCACGTCGGCGATCCTGATTGGATTGCGCAGATCCGGCTTGTCGACGCCGAATTCCAGCATCGCCTGCGCATGCGGAATCATCGGAAACTTCTGGGTCACCGGCCTGCCGCCGGAAAACTCCTCGAACACGCCGCGTAAGACCGGCTCGACCGCGGCGAACACGTCCTCCTGGGTGACGAAGCTCATCTCGACGTCGAGCTGGTAGAACTCGCCTGGGCTGCGGTCGGCGCGGGCGTCCTCGTCGCGGAAGCACGGCGCGATCTGGAAGTAGCGGTCGAAGCCCGCCACCATGGTCAGCTGCTTGAACTGCTGCGGCGCCTGCGGCAGCGCGTAGAACTTGCCCGGATGCAGGCGCGACGGCACGAGAAAGTCGCGCGCGCCTTCGGGGCTCGAGGCGGTCAGGATCGGCGTCTGGAACTCGAAGAAGCCCTGCTCCTTCATGCGTCGGCGCAGCGAATCAATGATTTGACCGCGCAACATGATGTTGCGATGCAGCTTCTCGCGCCTCAGATCGAGGAAGCGGTAGCGGAGCCGCGTGTCCTCGGGATAGGGCTGGTCGCCGAACACCTGCAGCGGCAGGTCGCCGGCGGGGCCGAGCACCTCGATCTCGCGGACATAGACCTCGACGAGGCCGGTCGGCATCTCGGGGTTCTCGGTGCCCGGCGGGCGCTGCCGCACGTTCCCGTCGACCCGGATGACGAATTCCGAGCGCAGCGTCTCGGCTTCTGCGAAAGCCGGCGAATCCGGATCGACGACGCACTGGGTGATCCCGTAATGGTCGCGGAGATCGATGAACAGAAGGCCGCCGTGATCGCGGATGCGGTGGCACCAGCCGGACAGGCGGACGGTTGCGCCGTCGTCGCCGAGGCGAAGCGCGCCGCAGGTGTGCGTGCGGTAGCGATGCATGGGAAGTCTCGCGCGTACGTTGCGGATTTCAGTGCGAAGCGCGCTGCCTAGCGGAAAACACGCGCACGGGAAAGCCACACCCGCCCGCCCTCGATTGACCGTCCGATCGTCATTCTCACATATTCGCCGGTTAAAATGCGGGGAGCCGCGTGTCCATAATTGACTTTTATTTTGCTATCTCAAGAGCTTCAGCGAAGCTTTGCATGAAATGCGTTAGCAACCGCGCGACCCGGGGCGTGGTTCTGACGCCTTGGCGGCCCCGTGCCCTGTTAACTGGCGGACGAGGGAAATGAATCTCCTGTTATCTCGCTCGCGCGCCAAGTGATCTTTTCGCTACAAGCTACTGGAACACAATATCTTCTCTCCCTGGCGCGCCTCCGGAAACGGTCCTTTTCCGCTGTTCGCAGGGATAAACAGGGTTTCGCGTGTCAGAGAACATTCTCCTCCTGGGTCGCAGAATTCGCTCGCGCGTTCCATATCGACGTCAGCCTCCGATCGCCTTATCTTGGGGGCGCCCGTCGAAAGCGACATGCCCGCCATGACCTCTGCCCCCGCCACTGCCCCCGCCTCCGCTTCTGTCGCCCCGTCGCTCCTCCGCCGCGAGGACGACGCCGGCGTCGCCACCCTGACCCTGACCGGCCCCAACCGCAACGCCCTCAGCCTGGCGATGATCGACACGCTGATCATCGCGCTCGCCGACATCGGCAAGGACGAGCGCCTCCGCGTCGTCGTCCTGACCGGCGAGGGCCCGGCGCTGAGCGGCGGCCATGACCTGAAGGAGATGCAGGCGCATCGCGCCGACGCCGACGGCGGCCGCGCCTTCTTCGAAGAATTGATGGCGCGCTGCTCCATGCTGATGCAGGCGGTGGTGGCGCTGCCGCAGCCCGTCATCGCCGCGGTCGAGGGCGTAGCGACGGCCGCCGGCTGCCAGCTTGTCGCGTCCTGCGACCTCGCAATCGCCGGCGCCGAGGCGCGTTTCGGGCTCTCCGGGGTCAACAACGGCCTCTTCTGCTCGACGCCGCTCGTTGCGGTCGGCCGGGTGATGTCGCGCAAGCTCGCGCTGGAAATGGGGCTGACCGGCGCGCTCTACGCCGCGCCCGAAGCGGAGCGTTTCGGTCTCGTCAACCGGGTTGTTCCGAAGGGCGAGGCGCTAGCCGAAGCCCAACGGATGGCGGCAGCGATCGCCTCGCACTCGGGTCCGACGCTCGCCTTGGGCAAGCGCGCCTTCTACGCGCAGATCGAAAAGCCGCTCGACGCGGCCTACCGGATCGCCGCCGAGGCGATGGTCGACAATCTCGCGCAGCCGGATGCTGTCGAGGGCCTCGGCGCGTTCATCGAGAAGCGCGAACCCCATTGGATCGGCTGAAGATGGAGCCTGTGGACGGCCTTGGCGACGAGGCGATCCGGTCGATTCTGAAGGGTGTCCGCACCATCGCGGTCGTCGGCGCCTCGCCCAACCCGACCCGGCCGTCGAACGACGTGCTCGGCTTCCTCATCGCCAAGGGCTTTGAAACCTACCCGGTCAATCCGTTCCACGCGGGCGCGCTGTTACGCGGCCGAATGACGTTCGCCCGACTTCGCGGACGTTCCGGCGCCGATCGACATGGTCGACGTCTTCCGCAACTCCGCCGCCGCCGGCAGCGTCGTCGACGAGGCCCTCAGCCTCGACCCCCTGCCCCGCGTGATCTGGATGCAGCTCGGCGTCGTCAACGAGGCGGCGGCCGAGCGCGCCCGGGCGCGCGGCGTGACGGTGGCGATGGACCGCTGTCCGAGGATCGAGTTTCGCCGGCTGATCGAGCGGTGAGATCCGACCTCTACGCAGAGTAGTCGAGCCCGACGTCGACGATTGACGGCGTTTCACCTGCTCCTTGGGCAGCGGTCACACCGCGTCGCGAACCCGCGCCCTGAGCAGCATGCCGAAGAGATCGCGGGGGTCGTCGGGGTCGGCGAGAAGGTCGAGATTGACGTAGTCCCCGGTGCGGGCGATCTGGTCGCGGATGTAGCGCAGCGCGGAAAAGTCCTCGATGGCGAAGCCGACGCTGTCGAAGACGGTGATCTGGCGCTCGTCCCGTCGCCCCGGCGCCTTGCCCGCGATCACCTGCCAGAGTTCGGTAACCGGATGATCGCGGTCGAGCTGCTGGATCTCGCCCTCGATGCGGGTTTGCGGCGCGTATTCGACGAAAATCTCGGACCTGAGCAGGACGTCGCGCGCCAGCTCCGTCTTGCCCGGACAATCGCCGCCGATCGCGTTGATGTGCACGCCTGCGCCGATCATGTTGTCGGTGAGAATGGTTGCGTTGCGCTTGTCGGCGGTCGAGGTTGTGACAATGTCGGCGCCGAGGATCGCCTCTTCGGCGCTAGGGCAGAAGACCGCGCCGATCCCCTGCCCCGCCAGGTTCTTGACCGCCTTGCGGGTGGCGGCGGGGTCGATGTCGTAAATCCGCACCGTTTCGATTTCGCACAGGGCCTTGAAGGCCACCGCCTGGAATTCGCACTGTGCGCCCGCGCCGATGATCGCCATGGTCTGCGAGCCGCTCGGCGCCAGATATTTTGCCGCCAGAGCCGAGGTCGCGGCGGTGCGCAGCGCCGTCAGGATCGTCATCTCGGAGATGAGCATCGGATAGCCGCTGCCGACGTCGGACAGCACGCCAAAAGCGGTCACGGTCTGGCGCCCCCCCGCCGCATTCTTCGGATGGCCGTTGACGTATTTGAAGCCGTAGGTCGCCCCATCGCTAGTCGGCATCAGCTCGATCACGCCTTCGGCCGAATGCGCGGCGATCCGCGGCGTCTTGTCGAACGCCTCCCAGCGACGGAAGTCCGCCTCGATGTAGGCGGCGAGCTCCGCGATCATCCGCTCGAGGCCGATGTCCCACACGATGCGCATCATGTGATCGACGCTGACGAACGGAACGAGGCTCAAAACTCCCGGTCCCGCGGGGCTCATGCAAACTCTCCTGCGATACGTGACGCGGCGAAATCGACGTTCCGATTGCCGCCGCTCTCATTCCCTGAAGAAGCATATAGGGTGGAAGCCGCCGATCGGCGCGCCCATCGCCGTTTCCCACGGCCGCGGAGCCCACGTCTAAGACGGCGCAACGCGGCGGCAAGGACATCGGCCGCGGCGGGCGCTATATTGCTCGCGGATCCGAGCCCGAGGCTTGCCGAACGGACGTTGCTCATGACCATCGCGCTTCCCAACTCGATCGCCGCCATGCTTCCTGAGCTGGCCGAGTGGCGGCGCGATTTCCATCGCCACCCGGAGCTCCTGTACGATTTGCCGCGAACCTCCCGCCTCGTGGCGGAACGGCTGCGAGCTTTCGGCTTTGACGACGTCATCGAAGGCGTCGGCAGGACCGGCGTTCTCGGCGTCCTGCATGGCGTCCGCGGCGAGGGCGGCAGCAAGGAGAAGCGCGTCCTCTTCCGCGCCGACATGGACGCCCTGCCGATAGAGGAAGCGACTGGCGCGGCCCATGCCTCCCGTTCGCCGGGACTGATGCACGCCTGCGGCCACGACGGACACACGACGATGCTGCTTGGCGCGGCGCGGCACCTGGCAGAGACGCGTCCCTTCGACGGGACCCTCGTCTTCTGCTTCCAACCGGCTGAGGAAGGCGGCGCCGGCGCCCAGGCGATGATCGACGACGGCATGCTCGAGCGGTTCCCGGTCAAGGGCGCCTATGCCCTGCACAACTGGCCCGGCCTGCCGGTCGGTGACTTGGGCGTCGTCCGCGGCGCGGCGATGGCCGCGGCCGAAAGCTTTACCATAATCGTCGAGGGAACCGGCGGCCACGCCGCCATGCCGCACCGGACCCGCGACCCAATCGTCGCGGCGAGCCACATTGTCGCCGCGGCGCAGACGATCGTTTCGCGGGTCATCGATCCGCTCGATCCCGCCGTCGTTTCGATCACCGCGATCCACGGCGGAGAGGCGCACAACGTGATCCCCGACCGGGTCGAGATGAAAGGCACGGTGCGGACGTTCTCCGAGGCGGTCTCGAAGACGATCGCCGCCGAGCTCGCGCGCCTCTGCGACAAGACCGCCCAGGCCTTCGGAACCGCGGCCCGGGTCGAGCGTCCGCCAGGAACGACGCCCTACCCGGTCCTGGTCAATCACCACGCCGAGACCGAACTGGCGCTCGGCGCGATGCGCGCCGTCGCCGAGCGGGTGCGCGACGACTTCAGGCCGGCGATGGGCGCCGAAGACTTCGCCTTCCTGCTGCGACAGGTTCCCGGCGCCTACATCCTGGTCGGCAATGGCGACACCGCTGGCCTCCACAATCCCGGATACGACTTCAACGACGAAGCGATTCCCGTCGGCGTCGCCTACTGGATCGAACTGGCGAAGCGGGCGCTGCCGGCGTGTGAGACGAGCGTCTCTCGAGGTGACGATAGCGGGGAAAACGCGGTCCGACAGAGCGCTTGCTTGCGCGCCCCGCGTTGCGAGTCGCGCGGGCTTTGCGGGCCAACTCAATCGTTAGCGCCCAATTTCTTCAAATCGTCCCCTGTAAGCGTAGTCTTTAGAATGTTGCGCCAAGCAGATTGGGCTTCCGCTTTGGAAATGACTTGATCGACGGCTCTCAGGTTGAAGACGAGCGTGTAGGGATTTGTGATATTCCGGCTAGTCGATGTCCAATCAACGACCGTAAATGCGCCCAAAGTCGGGTCGACTGCCGCAGCGGCCGTGCTGACTTTAATGTTGGACGATTTCTTCGTTCCGTCGCGAATGTCAGCGACCGCTGCATCGATCCGAGTCGGGTCTCCTTGCAGGGTAAATCTGACGATATCGTTTGCGTCGTTCTTCGCGGATCCGGCGAGGTTGTACTCAATAGCCTGCTTCATCACCAGGGCGCGGAAACCTACGTGCTGGTCGTTGCCGGTTACGGTCGCGGAGATTGCTTGTTTCTGTTGCATCTTTGCACTCCCCGCGAACGTCCCGAACGCGATCATTATAGCGCAAAAAGCCGCCGCAAGGGCGCCGTCCTCTCCATTTGCGGCTTTGCTCCGAAATGCAACCTCGAGGCGCTGGCTATCGCTGGCCGCCAGATGGCGGCTCAAATTTCGAACTCCACAGCCGATTTCATGGCCTGCGCGCCCGGGCGGTCCGCTCGCCCTTGAACCCCGCGCCGTCCCTTCCATTGCGTGCAGAAGGCTTCCGAACGCTGCAATTGAGCTTCAACCGCCCTGCAATTTCCTGCCAAAAACTGCAATTCCTTGCCGGGAATCGGGACTTATCAAGTCGTTACGGGCGAAATGAAAGGAAAAAAAAGAAAAAGCAACTCCCAAGCGAGGCTATGCTCGTGGGCGAGAACAGCTGGAGCACGGGGCAATTTGTAGGCGCGGTCGCTGACCGCTCGCCGAGCGCGGCTACAACGTCGCCCTTCATGCATCGATAGGCGCGCCCCGGCTTGGGAGTTACAATCGGCCAGGCCGATTTGGTATTCCTTGCAACTCTTTGGCAGACGACATTCTTCCCGGGAAAATGGTTTGGATTTCCTTGGATTTCCTTGGATTTTCTCGTCCGAAACGAACCTTATCAGCGGCTTGCTAGGCAATTCGGTGAAAGCAAAAAAGGTCATGGCGTCCTTGGCCGCGATTCAGGAAACCGACCCGCGAATGGGCCTTCCTGAAGCGCGTAATCCAGCGCACTTCGGGCGAGCCCTCGCGGCGGGATGAGGGGGTAGTCGACGGGATCGGTCAAGAAGGGACGTTCCGTTGCGGGATGTAGAACAAACATAGAACACAAGCCGCTGGCTTTGGCAAGCATTTGTTGATCGGCCCGGCGCGCGAAAGATGGACGCCCTGTCCCGCCAGCTCGACGGGTGGGCAATACGGCGTCGGGTGCGCCTCGTCGCAAAGTGCGCTCTTCACCGACGGATCTCGTTGATCAATCAGCCGCGTGGCCCTTCTGCAGCGCAAGCCTGTCGGAACGCCGCCTGCCGTCCGCGACCGAATGCGCCTTCGACAACCCATCACTCGGCGTCCGAGCCGGAAACGCCGCAACAGGGCTGATAGGGGACCCTCCTGCACTTGATCTTTTTCATTGCAATGTGCCAAAATCGGTGCCAGGTACCGAATTTAGCTCAGAGGTCGGGAATGGCTATCTCCGCACTACAAATCAAATTGGCCCGCGCCGCGCTGAAGTGGGGAGTGCGCACGCTGGCCGAAAAAGCCGGGATTTCTCCGGATACGATCACGCGAGCCGAACAAGGCGATGACCTGACCCTCAAAACATGGGGGGCAATTCAGCGCGCCGTTGAAGAGGGCGGAATCGAGTTTGTGCCCGAACTCAATTCTGTAACGCTCCACGCGGAGGTAAGCGCGGCGGCAATCTGCACCGACCCACAAATGCCCCTTGGCTTCCGGCGCATATATCCGCGCTCCGCGCCGTGGGGAGCTGGCAGCTACGAGATTTCGATCGTGCGCCTACCCTTACCCCGCGCTTCCCTCGCAGAAGCGATGCCCGATGGCGCTGCCTTCCCGATAAACCCCAAACTTGCACGAACAGAGGCAGAGGCACTTGCTCTGTGTCGCAATAGGATCGAAGCTGGCTATGGCGTCGCGGTTACGGGGCCAAACTTGTACTGGGATCAAGCCGAAGTTCTGCGGCGGCTCAATTCCGCCGCAACCGCATAGGCCGCACGGTCTGCTTGATTATTCGCAGCGAGCATTCATTCATAGATTTGTGGCCGGCATTCGAAGCTACTTCACTGTTATATAAATTGTCCCGGAGCGCTCGTCTCCCGATGGAAAAATGACGTCCAATCCGGCCATATCGGGGCCAACGAAGCCGCGCTCGGGCCGGTACTCGACGGTGACCCCTCCCACGCGGCGAATACTGCAAGGAGAAGGCCTCCAGAAGTCGCCGAACGCCTTTTCGTCCGTCAGTCGAACGGAGCCGTGCGCGGGGGCGATTGTAACTCGGACAGTGGTCTTCCCCTTCAGCGTGCAATCGGGATTGACCATCCCGAAATGTCCAAGAATTCAGCGTGCCCCCAGCCGCCATCGTTTTATTGGACACCTGTGCTGACGCAGCGGAACCGATTAGCATCGCCGCGAGCGCGAAGCAGGCCAGAGTCGGGGAGAAACGATGTTTCGTGGCCATTTTGACCGTCGAACCGAAGTTATTTCACAGTAATGTAATATGTGGACACTCGCTCGTTGCCGCTGGGGTAGAGGATGTCCAAGCCGACCGTATCGGCGCCGAGGAAGCCGCGCTCGGGCCGGTACTCGACGGTGACGCCTTCCACCCGGCGAGAATTGCACTGCTTGTAACCCTGGAAAAAGCTGAAGCCCCGGCCCTCAGTCGGACAGACCCGTGCGCGGGCGCGGACGCGAGCCGGACGGTCGTCTTCCCCTTCGACGAACAGTCGGGGTTGACGCTCGCGTAGTGTCCGAGTGCTAGTGCGCCGCCGGCCACCACGGTCTTGTTGTACGTTTGTGCGGAAGCCTCAAACCCGATCAACGACGCAAGGAGAAGCGAGGCGGTTGCAGGGATGGTTTGGAAGCGGTTTGCCATGCGCGCTCCTCCCCGAACAGGCATTGCCCAAGTCGCCAGACTGTCCGCCGCTTTCATCCTCAATAAAAGGCGCGTGCCAATTGTCAATATGCGGCCGACCTCGCTGTGGAGGACACCAATGAACGGGATGCGGGCCTCCGCGCCGCCGACGCACAAGGCGCACCGATTGGACCGGCCCAGGAACTACGGCAGGTCTCGCAACGGCCGATTTTCCGGTGCAAGGCTTTTTCCTCCTCTTCAAGATCGTCGGATCGTGAAAACACTTGGCTTCATTGTAGATCTAGCCCGTTGAGATCGTCGCTGATCGCCCTGGCGACGATGTTGCTCCGCCTCCGCGTCGTGGCGTTCGGCAAGTGTCGGGGAGGAAGGGCGTCCCGGCTCCGTCGCTCTGTTCGGGATCGACTTGCCTGCGGCGCGTCGAACAACGGGCAACTCGAAAGCGAGCGAATTCTCAGGACAGGGCGCAGGCCTTTCCGTCCGCGGTCAGCCTGAAGAAAATCCGTCCGTCCTCGTCCTCCGGCCGATCCTGCTCAATGAAGCTGGCGGCCAAGAAATCGTCAAAGATCGGACGGGGTAGCTCAACGGAGGTAGAGCGAAAGCCGGATGGCAATTGCAGACCAAAAGCGCGGCCGTCGGCCGTAGCGAGTGTGATCATTTCCCTTTTGAGCTTTCCGGCCGGCGTTGCCTTCTCAAAAAGAATGAGGCAATCGTTCTTGCCGATAAATTCGAGAAACTGTGTCGAGTTGATGTGAAGTCATCACGCTGTCACCTGTCGTTGAACGCCTGAAAATGGAACGCGATTGGGATTGAACGGCGCTCCGTCCATTGCTCGCCCTTTTCTAGCTGGGATTCGTCGATCTCGATTGCGCTCCCCTCGATGACTTGCCCTCCCATAAGTCGATCACCTTCTCGCGTCGCCGTACGTCGGCACACGAAACTCGCATCCGTTGCAACGTTATAAAGCCGAACCTTGTAGACCGTAGCCTGTGCCATGTGCACTACTCATTACCTGTTGCAAGTACGGGAGGCGGACGCGCTCCGTCAAGGCTCGCACGTAGTATTTAACAGATTTAGTTCTCAGCCATGACGCGCTTTTCTTCTGTCCTCCTGCGGCGTATCGCGACGATCCCTTGAGTTCTGCACCGCGGTCAACGACTGCTTAGGGTCGAGTCCGACCCTCCAATCGCCGCCCCAATCCGGGCGCCAAGCATCAGATTCCAGCCACCAGCGAGGACCAGATTGTTCTTCGTCTGACACAGCTGCTTCCCGCACCCGCGGGCCAAATCGAATAATGCCCAAGCCGGCTCATAACGGATCGCTGCGCTCCCTCTTTCGACCGCCAAGCTCGATGATCTCGTTGGTGATCTCTTCCTGCCGGAGCTGGCGGGAGCGGGCGAGGAGCTCGTCGAGCATCTTCGTCACGTTGGACTTCGCTGCCGTCATGGCGCGCATGCGCGCTTCGTTTTCCGCGGCCAGCGACAGCGTCAGCGCCTCGCAGAGCTCGGCGAACACGTATTCCTCCGCAAGCTCGATCAGCAAGGTCTGCGGCGGCAGCGTGATGATGGGCGGCGACGAGTCCCGGCGCGCGCGGAAAGCGGGCGAAGTCGAACGGCGCGAGCGGGCGCACGACGACATGGATCTCGCCCAGCGCCGGGGCGGCGTGGACGAGGCTGACGCGCGTCACGACACCCGACCCGAGACGGTCGTAGAGCTGCTCCGTCACCCGGTCGGCGAGCGCGGCGACCTCGTCGACATGAGCAGCCATCGCGGCGCTCCAGCCAAGTTCGAGCCCACGCTCTTCGGCCGCAACGCGACCGCGACCGCCAAGCAGCAGCACCTCGCGCCCGGTCGACCCGTCGGCCTTCAGGAGGCGCTCGGCGGCGTCGAGGACGCGCCGGTTGAAGGCGCCGGCAAATCCCTGCTCGGCGCAGAGCGCAATCACCAGATGTCCGTCACGGGCGCCGCGGCCGGACAGAGCGCCGCCGTCCTCGGCGAGGGACAAGGCCTGGCCGATGGCGGCGCCGACCGTCGCTGCGTAGGCGCGCACGCCCTCGACCCGCTCGCGCGCTTCCCGGGCGCGGGCCGCGGCGATGCCGCGCATGGCGCCAATCACCGACGAAAGCTGCCTGACCGAGCCGATGCGGGCGACGACATCGCTGAGTCGCTCGGTCATCCGGAGGCGCCGGCGCCGATGAGCCGGCGCACCGCCTCGACGAGCTTGCCGCGGCTTGCGTCATCGCATGTTCCCGTTCGCATGACCGAGGCAACCGTCTCCGACGCCGTCACGTCGAGCGCCGCCGCGACGCGGGCCCGCGCTTCAGCGACTTTCGCGACCGGCGCGGCGTCGAACACGCCTTCGGCGAGCGCAAACAGGAGCGCAACCTGGTCGACCAGGCGAAGCGTGGCGAAGCGCGGCTGGGCGAGAAGCGCCCGGATGCGCTCGCCGCGCGCGATGGTCGCGCGGACGCGGGCGTCGGCGATGCCGCCGAAGCGGGTGAAGACCTCGAGTTCGAGGAACTGCGAATAGTCGAGCCGCAGTCGGCCGGAGGCCGCGCGCAGGGCCGGCGCCTGCGCCTTGCCGCCGACCCGGCTGACGCTGAGGCCGACGTCGACCGCCGGCCGCTGGTTGGCGGCGAAGAGGCGGCCGTCGAGCACGATCTGCCCGTCGGTGATGGAGATGAGGTTGGTCGGAATGAAGGCCGAAAGGTTGCCCGCGTCGGTCTCGGCGATCGGCAACGCCGTCAGCGAGCCGCCGCCGAGTTCGGGCGCTAGCTTGGCCGCGCGCTCGAGCAGACGAGCGTGGACGTAGAAAATATCGCCCGGGAACGCCTCGCGCCCCGGCGGCTCGCGGGTCAGGAGCGCCAGCTCACGGTGGGTGGCGGCGTGCTTGGTCAAATCGTCGATGATGACGAGCGCGTGGCCACCGCGGTCGCGGAAATATTCGGCGATGGAAAAGCCGGCGAAAGGCGCGATCCACTGCATCGCCGCCGAGGCGGCGGCGGACGCGACGACGAAGACGCAGCGCTCCGGCGCGCCGAACTGCCTTACCGCCTCGACCACGCGCTCGACGGCGGTCGCGCGCTGGCCGACGGCGACATAGACGCAGACGATATCGGAGCGCTTCTGGCTGATGATGGCGTCGACGGCGATGGCGGTCTTGCCCGTCGCGCGGTCGCCGATGATGAGTTCGCGCTGGCCGCGCCCGAGCGCAAAGAGGGCGTCAACCACCAAAACGCCGGTCGCGACGGGCTCGGACACGAGGGCGCGATCGATGATCGCCGGCGCCGGCCGCTCGATCGGATGGAACGCCTCAGCGGCGACCGGCTCGTTCCGGTCGAGCGGGCGGCCGAGCGGATCGACGACGCGCCCGAGGAGGCCCGGCCCGACCGGCACGCGCGCCACCTCTCCGGTCGCCGAGACCAGCGAGCCGACGCCAATCGCCTCCGCCTCGTCGAAGATCGCCGCGTTGATAGCCTCGGGATCGAGCGACAGCGCATAGCCCATGCGCCCTCCTTCGAAGCGCAGAAGCTCGCCGAGACGCGTCTCCGGCAGTCCGGACACGCGCGCGACGCCGTCGGCGATCGCCTCGACGCGCCCGATCGACCGCGCCTCGGCCGAGAGGTCGACGTGCGACAGCGCCTCGCGCTCCGTCGCGAGCCAGCCGGCGCCGTCAGGACTGGACGCGGTCATGGCGAGTCAGTTCCTCGACAATTCGCGCAAGGTCGCTGCGAAAGCTGTTGCAGACGACTGCATGCGGCGTCTCAAGCTCCAGGCCGGCGATGATGTCCCGGTCGACCACGACAGCGAAGTCGAGCGGCCGGCCCAGCGCGCGAGCGAGAGCGTCGCGGCAGGATTGAGTCTCCTGAGGGGTGAGCGGGCGCGCCACGCTCAGCCGCGCCTTGACGTCGTCGCCGATCGCGTCCCGGCTGGCGTCGGGGAGCGAAGCGAGCGCCTTGGCGAGGCCGTCGACGAAGCCGTCGACGCGGGCCGAGTCCGGCAGGCGGGCAATCAGCTTCCGGGCGATATCGACTGCTAGCTCGGCCGCGCCGTCCGAGGCGGCAGCCGCTTCGGCGGCGCGCGCGCCACGAATTTCAGTCTCGGCCGCGGCGCGCAGCCGTTCGACCTCGGCGCGGGCGGCAGCGAGAGCGGCCAAGCGCTGGGTTTCGGCGTCGGCGGCGGCCCGCCGAAGAACCTCGTCCCGTCCAGCCGCGATTCGGGCGGCTTCCGCCTCGGCGGCTTCGCGCGCCGCGGTCGCCTGGGCTTTCGCCGTCTTCGCGTCGTCGAGCAGCTTAGCCGCCGTCGCACGCCGCTCCTCGAGGATCGCCACGACCGGGCGAAACAGGAACCGGCTCAAGATCCAGACGAGGATGAGGACATTGACCGTTTGCAGCCCGAGCGTCCACCAGTCGATCCGCATCGCGGGCCCAGGCCTTTACTTGATGAAGGGGTTGGCGAACAGCACGAGAAGGGCGATGACGAGGCAATAGATCGCCATTGTCTCAATCATCGCCAGGCCAACGAAAAGGGTGCGCGAGATCGTGCCCGCCGCTTCGGGCTGGCGCGCGATCGCCTCCATAGCGGAGGCGACCGCCCGGCCCTCGCCGAGCCCGGGCCCGATCGCGCCCAGGCCCACGGCGAGCGCGGCGGAGAAGATGCTAACGGCTTGGATGAGGTCGTTCACGGCTTAGGACTCCGCAAGAGGGGACGGTTTGCGGCGCTCGCCAACCGCGGCGCCGATGAAGACAGCGGCGAGCACCGCGAAAATGTAAGCCTGCACCGTGCCCGTCAGCAGGTCGAGCGCCATCAGCGGGATTGGCACCAGGAGGCCAGCGAGCGCCAGCACGATGCCGATGACGAAGACCCCGCTCATCACGTTGCCGAACAGGCGCACGATCAAGGAAAACGTGCGGGTGAACTGCTCGACGATGTTGAGGGGGATCATCACCCAGCTGGGCTCGGCGAAGGTGGCGAGATAGCCGCCGAGGCCTCGCGTGCGCACGCCCCATACGATCGTCGCGACGAAGACGATCAGCGCCATTGCCGCGTCAGTTTCGATATGCGCGGTGGGCGGCTCGACGCCGGGCACGAGCGATGACCAGTTCGAAACGAGGACGAAGAGGAAGATAGAGCCGATGAGCGCTCGGAACGGCGCAGGATCGCTTTGCATCGTGTCGCGGATCTGGCTGTCAAGAGTCGAAACGACGAGTTCGAGCATCGCCTGGGTCTTCGAGGGCACAAGGCTGAGGCGGCGCGTGCCAAGCGCGCTCAGGCCGCCGAGAAGCGCAATGACCGCCCAGGATACGACGACCGGCCCAGTGATCGACGCCGGCCCGATCTGGAACAAAGGCTCGAGCGTGAGCGGCGACTTCACCCGACCCTCCGGGCGCGGCGCAGCATGAGCGCTCGCGCCGTCAAGACGCCGAGCGCCGCGGCAAGGAAGGGCGCGGCGCCCTGGCGGGCGATCACCGCCAGCGCGACCGCGACCGCGACGAAACGCAAGGCCTGCACGGCGACACCGGCGGCGGTCCGGCCGTCTCGCATCAAGACGACGCTCCACCAGAGCGAGCCGAAATGCCCCGCGCCGAGCGCCGCGCCAGCCGCGAAAGCGGCGGCGAGAACGGCGGTCGTCATTGTCGATGCATCCATCGCCACGCCGTCCACAAACCCGCCGCGGCCCCCAGCATGATGAGCGGCGCGGTGAAGAAAATGCCGCTCTTCAGCATCGCGTCGAGCCAGCGACCGATTGCGACGCCGAGCAGGATCGGCGCGACGATCGCCCAACCGAGCACGCCGATCTGGCCGAGACGGGAGGCGAATGACCGCGGAGGCTCGTCGCGGAAACGGCGCTCCCGCTCTGCCGCGACCCGCGCAGCATCCTCCCACTTGCGGTTCCGCTTGTCGACGGGCGTCATCACGGACTCGCGTCTCCGCCGAAGGGCGTGTCGCCGTCACCGAGCGGCTGGCCGTGGGGCCTCAGGTAGCGCATCAGTTGGCGGAGCGCGCGCGCGTGGAGTCTCGTCTGCTCCACCCGGGCGCGGCGGTCCACGTCGAGTTCCGCTGCGCGTTGCGCCGCGATCACCTCCTGCAACGCCGTGAGATCGTCGCCGATTACGCCGCGGCGACAGGCGATCGCCACTCGATGCCCACCGGATACCGTAAGAACCCCGCCGCTCAGCGCGCAATAACGCGTCGTCTCGCCGGTGTTCGTCCACCGCACGACCGACGGCGGCAGCACGGTCAGGAGATCCGCATGGCCGGGGAGCACCCCGAAGGCGCCGCTCGCATCCTCCGCGCGCAGCGACCGCACATCGGCCGTGTCGACCAGCACAGCGGCAGGGGTGGCGATCGTCAGGCGCAGGCCCTCGCTCATGCCGGCGTTCCCGCGGGCCTGCGTTCGGCGTTGCGCGCCGCGTCTTCCTTCTCGCGCGCTTCTCCGAGCGATCCGACCATGTAGAGCGAGCTTTCGCGCCAGTCGTCGCACACGCCTGCGAGAATCGCCTTGCAGCCGGTGATCGTATCGGCGACTTCGACCGAGCGGCCGGGAACTCCGGTGAACGCCTCCGTCACCGCGAACGGCTGGGTCAGAAAGCGCTGCAGGCGGCGCGCGCGCTCGACGATCCTGCGGTCCTCGGCGCCGAGCTCCTCCATGCCAAGCAGCGCGATCACATCCTGCAACTCGCGGTAATGCTCGATGGCGCGGCGCGTTTCCGTCGCGACCGCGACATGCTCTTCGCCGACCACCAGCGGATCGAGCAAGATTGACGAGGAGGCGATCGGATCGACGGCCGGATACATCCCTTCGGCGGCCATCGCGCGCGACAGGACGACCATGCTGTCGATATGGGCGGCGATTGTCGTCACCGCAGGATCGGTGAAGTCGTCGGCCGGCACGTACACCGCCTCGATTGCGGTCACCGAGGCTTCGCCGACCGAAGCGATCCGCTCCTGCAGCTGAGCGACCTCGTCCGCCAGCGTCGGTTGATAGCCAACTCGAGAGGGCGCGCGTCCAAGCAGACCGGATACTTCCGACCCCGCCTGGACAAACCGAAACACGTTGTCCATCAGCAAGAGCACATTCCGGCGGCGCTCGTCCCGGAAAAATTCGGCGATCGTCATCGCTGTCATCGGCACGCGCCACCGCGCGCCTGGCGGCTCGTTCATCTGACCGTAAACCAGCGCGGTGCGCTCGAGCACGCCCGATTGGGTCATGTCGAGCAGCATCTCGTGGCCTTCGCGGGAACGCTCACCCACCCCCGCGAACACCGAGATGCCCTGATAGGTCTCGACCATCGCATGAATGAGCTCCATCACCAGCACCGTCTTGCCGACCCCGGCGCCGCCGAACATCGCGGCCTTGCCGCCTTGCGCCAGCGGCGCGAGAAGATCGATCACCTTGACGCCAGTGGCGAACAGCTTGGTCGCACCAGTTTGCGCCGAGAATGCTGGCGGCTTGCGATGAATGGGCCAGCGCGGCGCCTCAGCAGCCAGAGGGGGGCCGCGGTCGCCGACACGGCCGAGCACATCGAGCAGCCGCCCGAGGGTCGTTTCGCCGACAGCGACGGCAACCGGCCCCCCGGAGGGCCGGGCCACGTCGCCACGCCGCAGCCCCGTCGTCGGTTCGAGCGCGACCGCGCGCGCGCGATGCGGATCGAGATGCGCCTGGACCTCGGCGACCACCACGCGGCCGTCGCTGTCGACGATCTCGACCGCGTCCTCGATCGGCGGCGGCTGGCCGTCGAAGGCAAGGTCGATCACCGCGCCGCGAATCGCGACCACACGCCCGTCAAATTGCCCTGCGGCCGCCATCGAAAAGCTCTCCTTACCGGGGCAATTGCTTTTGCCACGCGCCGCGCGCGCCGGCAAAGCATGAAAAACGATCCACGTTTGTTGACATTTCGGCAATTTCCACTATGTGAAATCACGTCGAGAGCAAAGGAAGGCTCCAGCGACAGCGTTGGCGAGCGCTTCGCGCCTACGCTTGGCGCGATCAAAAAAGAACGCCAACGGCCCGCATCCATAAGCGGCCCTCGAAGCCCCCAAGCCCCTGAACGCGAATGGCCGCTATTCGCGCAATGCGAGAACAAATGAAATTCAACGAACTCGGCCTGAGCGAAAAAGTGCTCAAAGCCGTCGAGGCGTCCGGCTACGACACGCCCACGCCGATCCAGGCGCAAGCCATCCCCCACGCCCTCCAGGGCCGCGACGTGCTCGGCATCGCCCAGACCGGGACCGGCAAGACGGCGGCCTTTACCCTGCCGATGCTATCGCTGCTCGAGCGCGGGCGCGCGCGGGCCCGCATGCCGCGGACGCTCATTCTCGAGCCGACCCGAGAACTCGCCGCCCAGGTCGAGGAGGCCTTCGCCAGATACGGCCTCAACCACAAACTGAATGTCGCCCTGCTGATCGGCGGCGTGTCGTTCGGCGATCAGGAGGCCAAGATCGCTCGCGGCGCCGATGTCGTCATCGCGACGCCCGGGCGCCTGCTCGATTTCACCGAGCGCGGCGGGCTCCTGTTGACCGGCGTCGAGATTCTGGTGATCGACGAGGCCGACCGCATGCTCGACATGGGTTTCATTCCCGACATTGAGCGCATCTGCAAACTCGTGCCGTTCACCCGCCAGACGCTATTCTTCTCGGCGACGATGCCGCCGGAAATCACCCGGCTGGTCGACACGTTCCTCCACAATCCTGCGCGCGTGGAAGTCTCGCGAGCGGCGACGACCGCCGAGAACATCACCCAGACGCTGGTCCCTTCGGCGGGCGCGCCGGAAGAGAAGCGCTCGACGCTTCGACGCATCATCCGCGGCGCGGAGAACTTCAAGAACGCGATCATCTTCTGCAACCGCAAGCGGGACGTGCAGGTGGTCTATCGCTCGCTGGAGAAGCATGGCTTCTCTGTCGGAGCGCTGCACGGCGATCTCGACCAGCGCATGCGCATGGCGGCGCTCGACGCCTTCCGTAATGACCAGGTACAGCTGCTTGTCTGCTCCGATGTCGCCGCGCGCGGTCTCGACATTCCCGATGTCAGCCACATCATCAATTACGACGCCCCCCATCATTCCGAGGACTATGTCCACCGCATCGGCCGGACCGGCCGTGCCGGCAAGACCGGCGTCGCACTGACCATTGTCACGCGCGCCGACCAGAAGGCCATCGCCGAGATCGAGAGGCTGATCGCCCGCAAGATCGACTGGCAGGAAGGGGCAGAACTGCCGCCCGAGGGCGAGGACGAAACGCCGGTGCGAGATGCACGCGGCGGACGTGCCCGCGGCGGGCACAAGGGACGCGGCGAGCGCAAGGAGCACGTGGCGGAGGGCGCGCGGCCCGAAGTGCGCGCGGAACGAGCGGCCGAGTCGCGCCGCCACCACGCCGCCCGCCCGCCGCAGGAGCGGGTCGCAGTGGAACAAGAGCGCGCCTCAGCCCGACATGCGCCGCGCTTCGGCGAGCCGGTCGCCAGCCGGGACGTCCCTCGCCCGCGTCGCGAGCCCGACGGGCCGGTGATCGGCCTCGGCGATCACGTGCCAAGCTTCCTCCTGCGGCCGGTGCCCAAGCGCGCTCGGCACGCGCACGAGCCCGCCGAAGCGGAAGACTGAAGTCATCCGGGAGGAGCAGTGCCAGGGGGAAGCCGGCCACAGAGCATCAAAATCATTCATGTTAGACGAAGTGCTACTTGACTTCCGCCGCGCTTGGACTCCAGCATGAACCGTTCAGACCTATACGAACAGCATTTCCGCAAAGGTTGTGGGGACAACCAACTGAGCAGCGTGTGAAAAACCGCGAGCATAGCTCGCGGGATGCGGAACGTCAGACGATGCGTATTTTGCGGTGGGCGTTGGCAGTCGCCGCTAGTGCCGGCAGCTTCCTCGTTCGTCGACCTGTTGCGGCAACGCCATTCGGTAGTGAATTCGACCTTTAAAGCGACTGTTTACACATGAAGCGCGCGGGGGCGCCTAATGGCCGAACATCTTGATCAACGAGCAATCCAACGTGCAGCCGTCATCCTCAAGATTGCGGCTCACTATTCGCGGGACGAACTCGATGCCGCCCTCGACGCCGCCCGACGGGCAATCCTGTGCAGTCTCGAGGAAGCGGGCGCCGGCGTCGACGTCGGACAGGCCCTCGTCGAGGCGCTCGACGTGGCCGTCCTGTTTTCGCAGAATCGTGCCTGACCCCCAGTCCACTCCGCAAGCAGGCCGCCACAGACGGTTGCTGACAGACCACCGAGGAGCACGCTGCCCGCGCGCAGTGCGCCGACCTCTCAATTTGCCTGGCGTCCGTCGCGCTAGCCTGTGACTTGGTATTCGGGTCGAGACGTTTGAACGAAGATCTCTTTTGCTAGGCCTCTTGCGCGCGTCTCGGGTACGAGGCCGTCTATGAATAGAGCGGACAGGCCGTGAACCAAGCCCCACACCGCCATTCCGGGGGCGCTGTCGTCGCGCGGCCTCTCACCGGCGCCGACCGCAACGCGCTGAAGCAAATCGAAGACCGCGCTCGCAGCTTCATTCAGCTGCGGGTATTTCGCTCGCTCCACCAAAATGGGTCCGAACATCAGCCGAAAGAGACCACGCTTCTGCAAGGCGAAATCGACATAGGCAAGACCCACCGCGCCGCTCGGGTCGAGTTCGGTTATGGCGTCCTCTATCGCGGCAGCGAGTTCGCGGAAGCCCTCAGTGGCAACCGAGGCAAGGAGGTCCTCCTTGTTGTTGAAATGGCGATACGCGGCTGTCGCGGACACTCCGACGCGGCGGGCGGCCTCCCTAAGCCCGACGGCGTCTTGCCCCGCTTCGTCGAGGATGGCGCGTGCAGCGGCCCGCATGGCGTTTGGCACATTGCCGTGGCGGTAAGGGCGTCGAGGCATATCCATGAGATCTTTCATATCAAACCTTAAGACCGACCAACCTGAAGAGCCGCGTATGGTTCGACGAGGCCGCTTCCGGTCAGGAAAACCGCCCGTCACTAAAATGACGGGTGGAAACCGCATAATTTACGGGGGTGCGGTGTTCAGAGTCGAAATACCTACCCGATGCCCAAGCGGCAACTAACATATATGTGGGGCGTCGTCGCCGCAATCTCGTTATTAGCGCCTTCTGTTGCGCAAATTCCCCAGCCCGTCGCCGACAGTGCTCGGTCATCCCGCCCAAGAACAACAGCGCGTTCGTGGGTGGCGATGGAAGACCTGCTGGCCGTCTACACGATAAAACCGGGCCGTGCGGCCCGTTGCGTGCGGTTGAGCCCAATCGGCCGCCAACCTCTTCGTGCTCGCGCCGCTCGAAGCCTGGCGGCACGTCAAAGTCACCGATCGCCACACCGCCGTGGATTATGCTCACGTCTTGAAAGACGTGGCCGATATCCACTTTTCCGCAGCCCAGACCATCGTTCTGGCGCAGGACAATCTCAAGGGGCACTGTACGAAGCCTTTCCGGCCGCGAAGCCAGGCGGCTGGTCGCGCGATTCGAGTGGCACTACACCCCAAAGCACGGCTGCTGGCTTAATCTTGCGGAGTTGGAACTCGGCGCCCTATCGTTCCAATGCCCCGACCGCCGCATCCCCGACAAACAAACCCTTCGTCGAGGACGTCGCCGCCTGGCAGCGGGACCGCAATGTCAATCACGCCAAGGCCAATTGGCACATCACAACCCCATACGCTCACGTCGAACTCAAGCACCTGTACCCGTCAATCTGACTGAATCGGGTGGCTAGCGCTTCGAGAACTGGAAGCTGGCGCGCGCTTTGCGGTGGCCGTACTTCTTGCGCTCGACCACGCGCGAGTCGCGGGTCAAGAAGCCCTGCTTCTTCAGCGCCGGACGCAGATCCGGCTCATAGTGGGTCAGCGCTTTCGCGATTCCGTGACGCACCGCCCCGGCCTGACCGGAAAGCCCGCCGCCGGTGACCGTCACGGTCACATCATATTGAGTGATACGGTTGGCCACCAAAAGCGGCTGGCTCAGGATCATCCGCAGCACTGGACGGGAGAAATAGACGTCGAGCGGCTTGCCGTTGACCGTCGCCTGGCCCTTGCCCGGCTTGATCCAGACGCGGGCGACGGCATTCTTGCGTTTGCCCGTGGCGTAGGCGCGTCCTTGCTTGTCCAGCTTCTGGACGTGGGCCGGCGCTTCGGCGACGACCGGACCGGCGGCCGAAGTCTTCAGGTCGGCAAGCGAGGAGAGAGTCTCGGCCATTGGGTTCAGGCGCTCCGGCTGTTCTTGGGGTTGAGCTTGGCGACGTCGAGGACCGTCGGCTGTTGGGCGGCGTGGGGATGCTCGGGGCCTTTGTAGACGCGCAGGTTGCCGAGCTGTTTGCGCCCCAGCGGTCCCCGCGGAAGCATGCGCTCGACCGCCTTTTCGACGATCCTCTCGGGAAAGCGGCCCTCGAGAATCGATCTGGCCGAGCGTTCTTTGATGCCGCCTATGTAGCCGGTGTAATGATGGTAGACCTTGTGGTCGCGCTTCCTGCCGGTGAACACCACTTTCTCGGCGTTGACCACAATGACATTGTCGCCGTCGTCGATGTGCGGCGTGAAGCTCGGCTTGTGCTTGCCGCGCAGACGCATGGCGACGATGCTCGCGAGGCGTCCGACGACGAGGCCATTTGCATCGATGAGAAGCCACTTCTTCTCGACCTCGGCCGTCTTGGTCGAGTGGGTGTTGCCAAACATGGATGGTTCCGTGAAGGATCAGGTGGCGGGTGTCTAGTCGTGCACGGCGCGCTTTGTCAACAGCCAATACCCGCAATGACCTGAAAAAGCAGGCGGTCCAACTACGCGGTACTATGATACCGCACTATCCCCGTGGGCCGGGATCGAATAGGTTCCTGTTGCATGCGCGACCATGTCCGCCTGCCCCGGGGAATAAAGCGCCACTTCGCCGACAGCGAGGCGCCTTCCGAGCTTCATAAGTCGCGCTGTGGCGATGAGGTCGTTCGGCTCGGGCCGGCGCAGGAAATTGATCGACATGTTGGTTGTGACCGCGAGTTTCACTCTGCCGATCTCGTGGAGGATCGCGACATAGAGAGCAAGATCGCTAAGCGCGAACATCGCCGGCCCGGAAATCGTGCCGCCGGGCCTAAGGTGATCGGGGTGGTGGCGCAAACGCACGGTCGCGCTCATATGTCCCACGTCCTCGATCGTGTAGTCTCCACGCGACCAAACTTGCGGAAAAATGATCTCGAGATAGGCGCGCAATTCATCGAGAGCAATGGGTTTGGGTTGGGTCATGAACAGGTCCCGACGCACGGCCGTCAAGCTGATTTCGGCACGACTGCCCCGCAAAAGGCGGCCCGCCGGCCCCGGCCGATTTCGGCGCTTGACCGCCGTTTTTGAGCCTTTTTCGAGAGGCTTATGTCATTCTGGCTTTCCTCGCCGCCGGTCCCATTAGGCATCGATCCATGAGCGCGAGCAAATCCTCTCTTCCTCCAGCCCGGTCGCGGAAAGCGGGAACAAGCGCGCCAGCGGCCGGCGACGTCCCGGCTCTGCCCGTCGAGGAAATTCTGGAGGGTCTGGCGGAAGGGTTCTTCGCTCTCGATCCGCAGTGGCGCTTCATCGCCTTCAATCGCGCCGCCGAAGAGATGTTCGAGCTCATGCGCAAGGACGTCATCGGCAGGTTGATTTGGGACGTCTCGCCCGGAGCGGTCGGCTCCGAGTTCGAGCGACGCTACCGGCAGGTCATGACCCGCCGCGAAAAGCAGGTCTTCGAGACGTATTCGAGGCGGCGGCCGGACCGCTATCACGAAGTGCGCGCCTTCCCGCTGGGCGAAGGGATCGGGGTCGCGTTCCGCGACGCCACCGATCGTCAGAACATCCTTGAGAGGCTCCGTCAACGGGAGCTCGCGCTGGCGCGGGTGCAGGAGATCGGCGGCGTCGGCGGCATGCGGATCGACGTGCGCAACAATTTCCTGGGACACCGATCGCCAGAATATGTCCGGCTTTACGGGCTGCCCCCGGAAACAAGGGTCGAGTCTCACGAGGCCTGGGTGCAGCGCCTCCACCCGGACGATCGCGCCAGCGCGGTCGAGCGCCTCTTCCGCGCGGTCGCCGGCAGCGCCTCTCACTACAGATCCGAGTACCGCATCATTCGCCCGGGCGACGGCGACGTGCGGTGGATCAGCGCTGTGGCGGAAATCGAGCGTGACGACTCTGGCGAGGCGGTCGCCGTGGTCGGCGCGCATATCGACATTACCGAGCGCAAGCTTGCCGAGGAGCGGGCGCGCGCAAACGAGGAGAAGCTCCTCGCCATCGCCGACGCCCTGCCCGTCCTCATCTCCTATGTCGACAAGGACCAGATCTTCCGCTTCGCCAACAAGACATATGAGATCTGGTTTGATCGGCCGCGAAGCGAAATCGTCGGCCGCAGGGTCGACGACGTGATGATTCCCGCCATGTACGAGGCGCGGCGCCCGTATCTGGAACGGGCGCTCGCCGGCGAAGCGCTGGCCTACGAGGCGGATTTCGTTCGCTCGACCAGCCTGTTGGCGACCGAGGTGGTGCATGTTCCACACCGCGACGCGTCAGGCGGCGTCTTGGGCGTCTATGTCATCGTCACGGACATCACCCACCGAAAACTGGCCGAGCGGAAGATCGCGGAGAGCGAAGCCAGGTTTCGCGCCATCGCCAACAGCGCGCCCTCGCCGATGTGGGTGACCGGCGCGAACGGCAGGCGCGAATTCGTCAATCAGGCCTATCTGGACTTTTTCGGCCAAACCTACGCCGAGGCGCTGGCTCTCGACTGGCGATCGAGGCTTCATCCGGAAGATCTGCCGCGCATTCTGCGAGAGGAGCCTACGGTCGACGCCTCGACAAAGACGTTGACGGTCGAGGCCCGCTTCCTTCGCGGCGACGGGCAATGGCGCTGGCTGCACGCGGTATCGCAACCGAGATGGGAGCCCGCCGGTCAGCATGCCGGTTTCATCGGAATGGCCTACGACGTTACCGAGGCGAAGCAGGCGCAGGAAGAGCTGGCCCGGATCAACGAGACTTTGGAGAGGCGGGTCGCCGAACGAACGGCCGAACTCGCCGCCAGCGAAGCCCTGGTCCAGTCGTTCTTCCGGCATTCCTCCGAATGCCACGCGGTCCTGGTCGAAGACGGCGACAGCTTCCGCTTTCAGGAGATCAACCCGGCAACCCTGCGGCTATACGGTAAGACGCGGGAAGAGGTGGTCAGGCGTACGACCGAGGAGGTCCTCGGAGCGGACGTGGGCGCTGAGATCGGCCGGCATCTTGCGCTCTGCCTTCGCAGGGGCGGCGTCTATCGCTACGAACGCGCCCAGGGCGCCGCGGCTCTCGAAGCCGTGGCGTCGCCTGTCCCGGGGCGCGTCGGCGAACCCCGCCGCATCGTCGTCACGGCTCGCGACGTCACCGAACGCCGGCGTCTCGAGGAGCAGTTGCGCCAGTCGCAGAAGATGGAGGCGCTGGGCCAGCTCACCGGCGGCGTCGCGCACGATTTCAACAACCTTCTCACTCTGATGCTCGGCGGCCTCGACACCATCGACCGGCAGCTGACGCAAGTGCCGGGCTCGCCGGCAAAGGCGCGCATCGAGCGGGCGAAGGACATGGCGCTTCAGGGCGTGCAGCGCGCGCGGGCGCTGACGGGGCGGCTCCTCGCGTTTTCGCGCCGGCAGACGCTCGCTCCGCAAGCGGTCAACGCCAATGCGCTCGTCAGCGGGATCTGCGACCTTTTGCAGCGGACGCTCGGCGAGCAGATCGCGCTGAAGACGCTGCTGGCGGACGGGCTCTGGCACGCCTTCGTCGATCCTAACCAACTGGAAAGCGCGCTGATCAATCTGGCGCTCAACGCCAGGGACGCGATGCCGCGCGGCGGCAGGCTGATCGTCGAGACAGCGAACTGGCGTTTCGACGCCCGGGATGTCGCCGGGCTGCCCGAGCGGGTCGAGCCCGGCGATTATGTGATGATCGCCGTCATGGACACCGGCGCCGGCATGGACGAGGAGACGCTCAAGCGCGCCTTCGATCCCTTCTTCACCACCAAGGAAATCGGCAAGGGCACCGGCCTCGGCTTGAGCCAGGTCTATGGGTTCTCGCGACAATCGGGCGGGCATGCTGAGATCGAAAGCGAGCCCGGGCACGGCACGACGGTCAGGATCTACCTGCCGCGCCAGGCCAGCCTGCCCGCCGACATCGCCGAGCAGCCCGGCGCGGAGTTCGGCCGGCCCGGCGGGCGGGAAAGCGTTCTTGTCGTCGAGGACGACGATGCGGTTCGCGCCTATGCGACCGAAACGCTGCGCGACCTCGGCTACCGGGTCGCCGAAGCCTCGCGGGGAAAGGCGGCGCTGGACATTCTCAAGGACGTCCCGCATCTCGATCTCCTGCTGACCGACGTCGTCATGCCAGGCGAGCTCAACGGCCGCGAGCTCGCCGACGAAGCCGTCAAGCGCCGGCCGGGACTCCGCGTTTTGTTCATGACCGGCTACAGCCGCGACGCGATCATGCGTCAGGGGCGGCTCGAGCCGGGCGTGCATGTGCTCGGCAAGCCCTTCTCGCTCGAGGAGCTGGCGGAGAAGGTGCGCAGCCGGCTCGACGCGACGGAGTGAGGTTCCGCTTCGATGCGGCGGCGCGCGACACGCCGGCAAGCTTTGAGGCGCTGGCGGAAAAAGGCCATTCCTGTTTTGCCCTGCTAACAGATCCTATGCGGGTGGACGGCGGCCGGACTTGGTAGGCTGAGCTTCCACACCAGCATGGAGGCAACCGATGCAGTCTGTCACCTCTGCGACCGTCGTCGCGACCGCCGCCCGGGCGCATGATATCACTTTGTTCGCCTCGCTCGAATTGAGCAAATCGAAATGGGTTGTGACGATCAACAGTCCGGGCAGCGAGAAGTTTTCCAGGCATGGGGTTGAGGGTGGAGACGGCTCCGGCCTGCTCGACCTTCTTTCGCGGTCGAGGGCGAAGGCCGAGCAGGGCTATGGCGTTCGGGTCAAGACGGTGGTCATTCAGGAAGCGGGATTGGACGGGTTTTGGATTCATCGCTTGCTGCTCGCCGAGGGGATCGAGAGCCACGTCGTCGATGCGGCTTCGATCGCCGTCGCCCGGCGGCATCGGCGGGCCAAGACCAATTCGATCGACGGCGAGACGCTGTTGCGGACGCTGATGGCGTGGGCTCGCGGCGAGCGGCGGGTCTGTTCCATGGTTCGCGCGCCCAGCCCGGAAGAAGAGGATCGCCGGCGGCTGACGCGCGAGCGCGGCACGCTGCTCAAGGAACGCATTCAGCACACCAATCGGGTCAAGGGCCTGCTCAGCGGCCAGGGCATCCGGGATTACAATCCGCTTCGGCGCGATCGTTTTGAACGGCTGGAGGCGCTGCGAACCGGCGACGGTCGTGAGCTGCCGCCGATGCTGAAGGCGGAGATCCGCCGGGAGCTCGATCGGATGGCGCTGGCGACGACGCAACTGGCTGCGGTCGAACGGGCCCGCGACGCGCTCATCCGCACGCAAGCCGAGGAGCCGAACAACCCGAAGCCGAACTCCCCGGAGCCGAACAACCCAGGCGCCCTGCTCCTCAAGCTCAAGGGCATCGGCCCTGAGTTCGCTTCGCTCCTCTGGCTGGAATCGTTGTTTCGCAGCTTCGGCAACCGACGCCAGGTGGCGGCGTACAGCGGCTTGGCGCCCAGCCCCTGGCAGAGCGGCAGTATCGAACGGGATCAGGGCATCTCGAAATCGGGCAACCGCCGCCTGCGCAAGACGATGATCGAGCTTGCCTGGTTCTGGCTGCGGCATCAGCCGAACTCGGCGTTGAGCCGCTGGTTTCAGGCGCGGGTCGGCGCCGCCAAGGGACGGATCCGCCGGATCGCCATCGTCGCGCTGGCCCGCAAACTGCTCGTCGCCTTGTGGCGCTTTGTCACCCAAGGCGTCGTTCCCGAAGGCGCCGTGTTCAAGGCGGCCTGACCGATGGCTCTATCACTCCAACACTCCAACACTCCAACGACGGCTTAGCGACTTGACCCCCTTCCAGCGAAGCTGAACGCGACGGCTTCGCCGGATCCGGGCGGGCGGTGACCGGAGCTCCCCCTGGCTGAAACACGCCGCCTAACAGGATGGTCCCGCCAACCCGAGCCCGACGCCCTCGAGCATGAGGGATTATGGTCCGAGCCCGACAAGCTCGACCGGATGTGAGGTGATGCGGCCGTCGCGGCTGCATGCGAAAGACGGGCTCACGCTTCGGATCCAAAGGCAAAGGAGACGCAAGGCCAAAATGCAAAGGAGACGCAATGCCAAAATGAATGCGTGCGGCAGAGGCCACAGAGGCAGCCAAGAGCGCGCAAGGGCGCGCTCGCTCCTGACAGTGTAGCCGGCCGCCGGCGCGTCAAGGTCGCTTCGCTCCCTGCTCCACTGCGCTTCGCCCCGCTTTGCGGGTGACACGCCAGCGGCCGGCTCAAACGAATGAGCTTGACCGGAAACACCCCATGTGAGGGGTGATCGCTCCGCCGCTCCGTTGGGCTATTGGACAAAGTCCTTTATATTTCAGTGGCCTGGTTGGATTTGCTCATGCGCAAGGGGAAGACGGAAGAGGAGATTGTTCCACCCTGTTAGCCCGATGAACAGGAAAGGACCAGGGCGAGCGAAAAGAAGCGGAAACGGGCGTTCTGGCCTCAATCTGATTGAGAAAAAGTATTATATTTCAATTATTTCATAAAAGTTATTGATCAACCAGATTAACTCGCAGGCCAAGCCATTGCGCAAGGCGCCCCCCCAGCGCCTCGAACAGCGGCGCAGATCCACGAGTCTCGTGTCCGCTCCTCCGAGTTCGCCCGGGCTCGGGCGCTGATATACTGATCCCATCGCTCGAACCCGCGGGGCCGGCGACAGGGGCAGAAGCATGTTTCCACCCGATCTCACCACGCGCGCCGCAGCGCTCCTCGCCCGGTGCCGTGAGGCCGGCCTCAAGATCGCCGCCGCGGAGTCCTGCACTGGCGGGCTCCTCGCCGGGCTCATGACGGAAATCCCGGGGTCGTCGGCGGTCGTCGAGCGCGGCTTCGTCGTCTATTCCAACGAGGCCAAGGAGGAAATGCTCGCGGTCTCGCCGGAGACGCTCCGCGCGCATGGCGCAGTCAGCGAGGCGACCGCCAGGGAAATGGCCGAGGGAGCGCTCGCGGCCTCGCCCGCCGACCTCGCCGTCAGCGTCACCGGCATTGCCGGGCCGGACGGCGGCACGGCGGCGAAACCGGTCGGCCTCGTGTGGTTTGCCTGCGCCACAAGGGGCGCTGCAACAGTCGTGCGAGAGGCGCTTTTCGGCGACATCGGCCGGACGCAAGTCCGCCTGGCGAGCCTTGAAGTCGCGCTCGAGCTTCTCGAGGCGGCGACTTAGGCCTCCCGGTAGAGCGCGTCGGCGCGGGCCTCGAAGGCCTGCGAAAACTTGCGGAAGGCGGCGTCGAACATCGAGCCCATCATCGAGCGTAGAATTCGGCTGCGAAACTCGTAGTCGATGAAGAACGTCACCAGCGAGCGCGTCCCGTCCGGCTCGTCGCGGAAGGTCCAGATGTTTTCCATGTGGCTGAACGGGCCGTCGATATACTCGACGACGACGCGCAGGCGCGGCTTGTCGAGGGTGACCCGGCTGGTGAACCGCTCGCGGATCATCTTGTAGCCGACGGTCATGTCGGCAATCAGCGTCTCCCGGCCATCCTCCCCGGAGCGCCGGCTGCGGACCTTCAGGCTTTTGCAGAGCGGCACGAATTCGGGATAACGCTCGACGTCGGCGACGAGGTCGAACATCTGTCCGGCCCGATGGCGCACGCGGCGCTCGCTACGAAAGGACGGCACGCCTTAGCCTCCGACGGCCGTCCTCGAGGTTTGAGGCCTTAGGGCTTCTGCTCCGGCGCGGCCGGAGCCGGCGCGGCGGGCGGGTTCGACGGGCCCTGGAGCTGCTTCAGCTGATCGAGGATATTGCCGGAATTAATCGGCGCGGGCGCCGTGGGGGCCGCCGGCGTCGCGGCGCTTTTCTCGAGAATCGAATGGGGCGCGCGGCTCCAGCCGGCGAGGATCGACATCAGCAGGGCGGTGACGAAGAACATCGCCCCCAGGATGGCGGTGGCGCGCGACAGCGCGTTCGCCTGGCCGCGCCCGGTCATGAAATTGCCCGTGCCGCCGCCCGTGCCGAGCGCGCCGCCTTCGGAGCGCTGCAAGAGGACGACGGCGATCAGCGCGATGACGATGAGAATGTGGATGACAATGAGAACCGATTGCATGGAGATTCTCCTGGGCGGACCGCCGGTCCTGGCTAGGCCCTATTGCACAGATGGCGTGCTCCTAACATGGCGCAAGGGGCGCGTCCATCAGGCCAAATCGGGGTGGAAATTCGAGGGGCTTGACGCGCGCTCGCGCGAACCCGATCCCCCCTTTTGCTATGACCAGGAAGGGAGACGTGTTTGATACCGAGGCGCTCCAAACGCTTCCCCTCCGCGCATGAACTTGGACACCTTATCTTGCACGAGCGTAGTGGTCTTAAGCGGAGAAAGGCGGAGGACGAGGCGTTCGCGTTTCGGGCGCGAGCTGCAGGGATATCAAGGTCAATGTCCTTGGCTAGTTGGACGGCGGCTTTGGAATTGTCATGCCCAAACGCCGCTCCCAGCTCTCGACTTCGTAGGACGAAATGTATTCGTCGTCGTCCAAATCCAGAATCGGAACGAATGTATTGTTCGCTGGATTTACCAGCTATCTAAACCCAAACACGGAACCGAATTCATCATCTGTGGACGGCTCTGCGACCCGGTGCTCGCAACCCATTTGAACAAAATCGAAATGATGTCGCGAACCTTCCAAAACCGGCTCGCCTGTTTTGCCAACTAGGCCACCTCATCTACCAGCCGAATGTCCAGTTTCTCACGAACGTGCGGATTCCTTGAGGGGGAAAGCGGCTGTAACATTTCCTTAGCATCGTCAAACAGCGCCCTGAATCGTTCAGGAGCGGGAGGAATACCCTCCAATCCACGGCGGCCAAATCTGGTATTGAGGGCGAGGTTTGCGGCCAACTGCCGCATGAATGCTTCTTGTATTCCACCTACGCTCTTTGCTCGCGCAACGATGTCGTATTGAATACCTTGCGCAATCCAAACTCCGGCGCGATCCTCGAAGGCTAACACGTCAATCCTAAGCTGGTTGCCTGTTGCTTCGTCGCTCATGATGGCAAAATACGTTGCAAAATGTGAATCTCCCGTCAACCTCGGGAAGAAGGAAACGAGAACGGCAATCGAAGGTTCCGTCAGCCGAACCTCCACGTAGCCGTCGCCGCTCCCACTTTTATGGGCAAATCTCAGGCCGGCTTCGCCAAGAATCAACAGGCCATGCCCACCCCGCCGGGTTACAATTTTGGAATGCGATCGCCCTTGTAATCACGCACCTGTTAAATCCAGATGCTCACTGTTTCTTGGCCCGCGCGAGATAAGCCTGTGTCTCATCGCCGACGACGTCGAGGAGATTGCCCATCGTCAGGTTGACGTCGACGAGATGCAACCCCCAATCCGGCAGGAGCTTGCCGTAGATTATCAAGTCTCCCTTGATGTCGCCTGCCCGAGGCCCGTTCGGGACAGAGTTGCGACTTACGGCGAGATAGACGATCTGGCCGTCCTCGACGCAGCGTGCGTTGAGAAGCCCGGGCGCCTTCACGAACGGCGTGTCGATCGGATGCGGCGGATTGGTCCACTCGACGGGTCCTTTCGCGTCGAAGGATATCGTCTCACCCGAAGTCGAGAGGTAGGCGTCGAGCGGCCCCTCGCCGCCGGCCAGCGCAGCAGGATTGGCGCAGGCCGGGTGTGTGCCCTCCGGCGCCTTCTCAAACAGGGTTCCTGCCGCCGGCGGAGCTTCCGCGCGGAACGACGAGAAGCCTATGATGCAGCCGATCTCCGTATTTGTTCGACAGAGCGGCGTGTGGGGAAATATCAACGCCGCCGTATCGCCGAGCTTGACAGGCAACCATCCGCCACCGCCCATAAGCAGCGCGGACACCATTTGGCTCTGGATCGGGTTGCCGTCGATCTCCTCGCGGACCAATCGGGAAAGAACGCCGGTCCCTTGGCTGTGCCGCACCAGCACGAAACCGCGGCCGTGATTGTCGTTGGCGAGATAGGATCGCCATGCCGCGAGGACGTCGTCGTATGCGAGTTCCTGGCTCATCGGTATCGGCTTCCCAGCAAACTGGGCGCGCAAGCCGGGGACTGTGATCTGGCGATAAACCGGCGCGAAAAGCCGGCAGCGCGCGCCGAAACGCGCGAACTGCTGCACGACGGTGCGCGTCAGATCGCGATCAATCGCGAAATCGGCATTGCCCGTCGGTTCTTGTGAGACGGTGGGGTAGACATAGAAGCAGTCGATGGGTGCGTCGGGATCGGCGTGGAACGCCTCGCGCGTCATGGAGCCGTCCTCCGCGATGATCGTCGCGTCGAGGTCGACTGCACAGGCGTCCGCGCGGCCCGGACGGCAAATCCAATGGGCCGGATCGCTGTAATCCGCCGCCGGCGCCGCTTCGGCTGCGTTCGGTATCGCCGTGTCGGCACGAACAGGAGAGCCGCAGAGCGCGGTCAACAGCGCTGTTGCGCAAGCCAGAGTTGCAAGGCGACGCGAGCCTTCGCCCGCTCGATCCGCGGAATTGTCGGTCATTATCGTTCCCTCCCGGCGGAGAGCACTGCCCCAGATTTGTGTAGGGGCACGCCGCGAACTCGACTCTACGAGCGCGAAACGCGTTCGACAAGCGGAGTCTACAGAACGTAACTCCCAAGCCGCACGCCGCAATTTTGGCTTGGGTCACCCCTGACCTCGTCCTGAGCCGCGGCGCGAAGCGACGCGTGTCGAAGAGCGTACCAGCGAGCGTCCTTCGAGGCCGCTACGCGGCGCCTCAGGTCGAGGTCGGTGGGAGCCGGAACCCAAGTTTGAACGTTGCTTTCGACAGAATTGCTGACGGCTGAACTGGACTGGAGCGCAGCGCGCGTTCGGCTCGACCGGCGGCGCGACTACAGCGAAGACCGGTTTGTCGCGCTCGCTCGAGCGTGAACCACCTTCCACAGCTTTGCTGGGGAAGGTGGCGCGGAGCGCCGGATGGGGTGTGGCCCGCCGCTTCGACGCCGGCACGATTGCACAAACGGCGCCGCGAACTTTCGTCGTCGCGAACCTGCTCTCCACACCCCATCCGTCGCCTTCGGCGAGACCTTCCCCACTTCGTGGAGAAGGGGAAATTTCGCGGGCCGCCAGCGCCACTCGACAAAGGCTTGTTTGAATCCGGCAGGGTTGGCGGTTGGGCGCAAAAACGCGTTCGCCGGCCGCGTCCGGTCATGAAATTGCCCGCGCCTCCGAGCCTCGACGTCCCATGCTTATACCTTTAGCAAATAAAGTCCCATCAATCGAACGGGTTGTCGGAAGAGACGAAATTATCGAGGACCGCGACTGTAGCAAAGGACGTCCCTATACTGACCGCGCTCCCCTCCCCTCATCTTTACTCGACGGCTGCGACCCCCCCGTGCGGTTGGAATCTGACACTTGGCGCCCGTTTGGAGCGCTGATTGGAGGGCGCCGATCGCTCTCTCCATTACCGAAATCGGCTTTTGCCTAGCGATAGGCGGCGGCGATCGCCAGGAAGTCTGCCGCCCTGAGACTGGCGCCGCCGACCAGCGCGCCGTCGACGTTGTCGAGGCCGAGGAGCTCGCGGGCGTTCGCCGGCTTCACCGAACCTCCGTAGAGAATGCGGATCCGCGCGCCGTCGGATCCGCAACTCCCGGTGAGCAACTCGCGAACGCCGTTGTGCACCATGGCGATGTCTGTCGTCGTCGGCGTGAGGCCGGTGCCGATGGCCCATACCGGCTCGTAGGCGACGACGACGGTCGCGCTGTTGGCGCCGGGGGGGAGCGAGTTCTCGCAACTGCCTTATGACCACGGAGGCCGCGCGCCCGGCTTCGCGCTCCGCCCGCGTCTCGCCGACACAGACGATCGCGATCAGCCCCGCCTTGAGGGCAGCCTCCGCCTTGGCGCGGACGAGCGCATCGGTCTCGTGATGCAGCGTCCGGCGCTCGGAATGCCCGACGATGACATAGGCGGCGCCGGCGTCCTTGAGCATCGGCGCCGAGATGTCGCCGGTGAAGGGGCCGCTCGGTTCTGGATGACAGTCCTGCGCACCGAGGCTGACGCTTCCGCCCGTGAGCTTCCACGCTGCCTGAGCGACGAGCGTCGCGGGGGGACAGACGAGAAGCTCGGCGGAGCCGGCCTCGCCGGCGTCGGCGGCCCGCCGCATCGCCTCGATTTCGACCAGCGACCCGGAAAGTCCGTTCATTTTCCAGTTGCCAGCGACCAAGGGGCGGACGTGGGGGGTCATGCGGGTCTCCAGGCTCGGACGGCCGGGTGTTATCAAACGCCGAAAGCCTATGCAAAGCCAAAGCCCGGCGTTAGAAGGCGCCTTTCAACAGAACCCCGAATGGAAAGGCCGGCGACCCCAAATGCTCGAATCCATGCGCAATGCGGCTCAGGGGGTCGTCGGCAAGGCGATCATGACCGTGGTCATGGGGCTCATCATCGTCAGCTTCGTCATCTGGGGCGTCGGCGACATGTTGCGCGGCTTCACCGCTTCGACCGTTGCTTCTGTCGGCAGCGAGAAGATTTCCTCGCAGCAGTTCCACGACGCCTACCAGCGGACGCTGCAGCAATATCAGCGGCGGTTGCGCCAGCCGCTGACCAACGAGCAGGCGCATGCCGCGGGCCTCGATCGCAGCGTCCTGCAGAGGATGCTGAGCGAAGCGGCGCTCGACGTCGAGACGCGCAAGCTCGGGCTCAACATTTCCGACGACGCCCTGCGCAACATGATCGAGTCGAACCCCGACTTCCGCGACAAGTCCGGCGCCTTCGACCCCCAGCGCTTCGCCCGGGCCTTGCAAGACAACGACCTGAACGAGCGCATGTTCGTTTCCAACATCCGCAAGGACGCCTTGAGGCGGTTCATCATCGCCGCGCTCACAACCGGCCTCGCCGCGCCGAAGGCCGAGGTCAAGGCGGAAGCCGATTTTGAGGCGCAGACCCGCTCGGCGGATTACTTCATCCTCCCGGCCGCGGCGGCTGGCGACATTCCAACGCCTTCGGAGGACGAGCTCAAGGCCTACTTCAACGATCACAAGGCGATCTACCGCGCGCCCGAATACCGTTCCATGGTCGTCGTCGACCTCGAGCCCCAGACGATCGCCAATCCCGCCGAAGTCAGCGACGCCGACGCCAAGGCGGCCTACGACCGGGTGGCGGCTCACGACCCGCGCTTCGGCGCGCCCGAGAAACGCGATCTTCAGCAGATCCTTTTCCCCAATGAGGCGGAGGCTGAGGCCGCCGAGGCGAAGATCAAGGCGGGCGCGAGTTTCGACGACATCGTCCGGGAGCGGGACCTGAAGCCGAAGGACACCGATCTCGGCCAGACGTCGAAGGATGAGATCATCGACAAGTCCGAGGCGGACGCGGTGTTCGCGCTGCCGGAGGGCGGCGTCAGCGGCGTGCTCAAGAGCGAGTTCGGACCGGTCATCGTCAAGGTGAAGAGCATCACGCCCTCGACGATCAAGCCCTTCGCCGAGGTCGCCGAGGAGATGAAGCGCCAGGTTTCGGCGGCTCGGGCTGGCGACAAAATCCAGGCCATTCACGACAAGATCGAGGATGCTCGGGTCTCGGGCAAGTCGCTCGCCGACGCCGGCAAGGAAGCGGGATTGACGGCCGAGACCGTCGCTGCGGTCGATGCCGAAGGCAAGGACCCGAGCGGCAAGCCGGTCAACCTGCCGGACAAGACCGATCTCGTGCGCTCCGCCTTCGCCTCCGACGTCGGCCTCGACGAAGCGCCGCTGCAGACGAAGGACAACGGCTTCGTCTGGTTTGCGGTCACCAAGATCGACCCTTCGCACGCGCTCTCTTTCGAGGAGGCGAAACCCCAAGTCGAGGCGGCGATGCGAGCCGAGCAGGTCGACAAGGCGCTCGCGGCCAAGGCGGGCGATCTGGTCAAGCAGCTTCGCGAGGGCGGAACCATCGCCGCCGCCGCAAAGAGCGTCGGGGCCGAGGCGAAGACGGCGACCGACATCCATCGGGATGACAAGAGCCTGCCGGAATTGGTTGTGGCCGCGATCTTCCGCGAGCCGGCCGACGGGTCCGGCTCGGCGGCGGTCGGAAACGGCCGGGCGGTGTTCAAGATCACTGCCGACCGCACGCCGCCGGTCGAGTCCATCGATCCTCGGGTGAAGGCGATCGCTCAGCAGCTGGACGCGGCGCAGCGCGACGCCCTGCTCGAGCAATATGTAACGGCGCTGCGCAATTCCCTCGGCGTTTCCGTGCACGAGAATGTCCTGCAGTCGGCCGAAGGCGGCTGACGGGCGCCATGACCGCCATCCCCGACTTCGACGCCTTCGCACGCGCCTATCAGGCCGGCGGCGCGAGCGTGGCGGTGACGACACTCGTCGCCGATCTGGAAACGCCGGTCTCGGCCTATCTCAAGCTGGCGCGGGGGCGGGGGGCGAACATGTTCCTCCTCGAGTCGGTGGAAGGCGGCGCGCAGCGTGGGCGCTACTCGATGATCGGGCTCGACCCCGATGTCGTCTTTCGCGCGACCGGCGAGACGGCCGAAATCAACCGCCGCGCCCTTCTCGACCCCGATGCGTTCGCGCCCTGCCCCGGCGATCCGCTGGCGGCGCTGCGGGCGCTTCTCGCCGAGTCGCGCATCAAGCTGCCCCCGGGCCTGCCGCCGATGTCCGCCGGCGTCTTCGGCTATCTCGGCTATGACATGGTGCGCCGGATGGAGCGGCTCGCGGCGGCCAAGCCCGATCCGATCGGCGTGCCTGAGGCGCTCCTGATCCGCCCGACCGTCATGATCGTTTTCGATGCGGCGCGCGACGAGATGTCGATCGTGACGCCGGTGCGCCCTGCTCCCGGCGTCACGGCGAAGGCGGCGCACGAGAGCGCGATGGCGCGCCTCGACGCGGTCGTCGCTGCGCTCGAGACGCCGCTCGACCATTCCGCCGCGGGCGAGGCCGACCCGATGCTGACGGCGGGCGAGCCGGTGTCGAACACAACGGAAGCCGAGTACAAGGCGATGGTGGCGCGGGCCAAGGACTACATCGCCGCCGGCGACGCCTTCCAGATCGTGCTCTCGCAGCGTTTCACCAGCCGCTTCGACCTGCCGGCGTTCTCGCTCTATCGCGCGCTGCGGCGGGTCAATCCCTCGCCCTATCTCTGCTTCCTCGAATTCGGCGGCTTTCAGATCGTCGTTTCGAGCCCGGAGATCCTCGTTCGCGTGCGTGACGGCAAGGTCGTCATCCGCCCGATCGCCGGCACGAGGCCGCGCGGCACGACCCCGAGCGAGGACGAAGCGCTCGCCGCCGAGCTTCTGGCCGATCCGAAGGAGCGCGCCGAACACCTCATGCTGCTCGATCTCGGCCGCAACGATGTCGGCCGCGTCGCCAGGATCGGCACGGTCAGGGTGACCGACAGTTTCTTCATCGAGCGCTACAGCCACGTCATGCACATCGTCTCCAACGTCGAGGGCGCGTTGCGCGCCGACGTCGATCCGGTGGCGGCGCTGGCGGCGGGCTTCCCCGCCGGCACGGTGTCGGGCGCGCCGAAAGTGCGGGCGATGCAGATCATCGACGAACTGGAGAAGGACAAGCGCGGCATCTACGCCGGGTGCATCGGCTATTTCGGCGCCGGCGGCGAGATGGACACCTGCATCGTGCTGCGCGCCTCGGTCGTCAAGGACGGCCTCATGCACGTGCAGGCGGGCGCCGGCATCGTCTACGATTCGTCTCCGGCCGCCGAGCAGGCCGAATGCGTCAGCAAGGCCCGCGCGCTCTTCCGGGCGGCGGAGGAGGCGGTGCGCTTTGCGGCGCGGGGCAAGCGCGGGCAGTAGGCGCTATACTGCGGGCGCGGCCATTGCAAAATCGAAGCCTCTGTCCTTCAAAAACGCGCCCGGGCGCGCTATTGGGGCGCAGTCGATGCGCGTTTTCGCGCAGCGGACGCGCTGAACGGCCTTCCAACTCTGTCCATTTCCGGCGGCAAGGATCGCGGCGAGTATCCGAGTTTCGCTCTCGGAACGCCCTTAAATCACAATGCCTGCCTTGCTGAGCCCCTCGTGCAGCCGATCGACGTCGGCGGAGTTGCTGAACGGGAGCCTTCCCACGTGTTCGGCGAAGGAGTATTTCGGGTTGATCTCCATCAGTTCCGCCCAAACCCGCCGGGCTTCCTCCGCCTCACCCAGATGGCCGAGGGCAACCGCAAGAAAGGCGCGCGAGAGATCGGTCCCGGGCGAGAGCCGGATGCGCTCTTTGAACTGCGCCGCCGCGTCTTTGTACTTGCCGGCGACCAGATAGGCCGAACCGAGAAAGTGGACACATATCTGCTTGTACAGCGGATCGAGCCGAATGGCCCGCTCGAAATGCGGAACGGCCGCGAGAGGCGCGCCGCCGTAGATGTTGACGAGGCCTCGGGGACTGTGCGCTTGGGCGTAATTCGGATTGAGGCTTAACGCCACATCGGCCTCGACCGCGGATCGGCCGAGGTCCTTCTTCCAGAAATAGAAGACAGCGGCGACGTAATGCACGAAGGCGACCTGCGGACTCTTCTGCCGGGCCAGGTCCAGATAGCGCTCGGCCTTTTCGAGCGCGTGGCTCCAGTCGTCCGTCCAATGAAACTGCCAGTTCAAATTCTGCCACATCGCGAGGCCGGCATAGGGTTCACCATAGCCCGGATCCTCGGCGATCGCCTGTTCGAACAGGTCGGTCGATCTCTCGAAAATCTCCCGGTTCCTGGTCGTCCCATTGAGTAGTTCCCGCGCAAGCAGGAATAAGTCGTGCGCCTTGCTATTGGTCGTCTTGACGACATCGAGCATCGCAGCTTCGACGGGACTCAGCGTGACCTTCAGCGCGTCGACGATCCGGCGAGTGACTTCGTCTTGAAGTGCGAAGATATCGCTCAGCTCGCGATCGAAACGGTCGGCCCAAAGATGTCCGCCGGTTTCGGCGTCGATCAGCTGAGCGGTGATCCTCACCCGGTTGCCCGCGCGCCGGATGCTGCCTTCGAGAATCGTGCGGACCCCGAGCTCGCGGCCGACGACGCGGATGTCGACCGCCTTGCCCTTGTACGCGAAGCTCGAATTGCGTGCGATCACCAAAAGACCGCCGATCTTGGACAAATCCGTGATCACATCCTCGGTGATGCCGTCGGCGAAATATTCCTGCTCGGGGTCGCCGCTCATGTTGTGGAAGGCCAGCACGGCGATCGACGGCTTTTCCGGTAATCGGGGATGCGCTGCGGGCTTGCCGTCGGATGGCGTTTCGCCCGCGGACGGTTTCGCCTGGGCCGGCAGCCCGACCTGGAGCGAATAAATCCGCACTGGCTCCGCGATGTTTTTGAGCCGAGTTGCGCCAAGATCGCTGACCGCGAGGTCGAGCCGCGCCCTCACCTGCCGGTAGGCGTCTTCCGAGAGACAGATCGAGCCTGGTTCGGCGATGCCTTCCAGGCGGGCGGCGATATTGACCCCGTCGCCCATCAGATCGCCATCGGCCTCCTCGACCACGTCGCCGAGATGAATGCCGATGCGGAACTCGATGCGCCGGTCCTCGGGCACGCCGGCGTTGCGCTCGACCATCGCATTCTGCACCTCGATGGCGCAGCGCACCGCGTCGGCCACGCTGCGGAACTCGACCAAAGCGCCGTCGTCCGTGCGTTTCACGACACGGCCGTTGTGGACGGCGATGGTCGGATCGATGAGGTCGCTGCGCAGCGCCCGGAGCCGCGCCAGCGTGCGGTCCTCGTCTGTCCCGGTCAACCGGCTGAAGCCGACGACGTCGGCAGCCGAGATAGCGGCCAGTTTCCTGCGCTCAGCCATGTGTCCCTCGTCCGCCGCTGAGCGTAGCATGAATAATCATCCCCAAACCGTGGTCTCGGCTCAGGGTGATGCAGCCGAGGAAAGGGCGCCGAAACGAATGGTCAAAGGTCCGCTCGGGTGGAAGGCAGCCGCCTCCGGGCGCGACAATAGGCGCGGACGCGACCCGGCGCACATCTGCTAGACTGGCCGAGCTATCAGCGCGACAGAATTCCGATGCCGTTTTCCCAGTTGCCGAGCAAACTCCGGCTCATCGCCTCGACCACCATCATCTCCGCGGCGATCGGCGCGGTCTATGCATCTCTTACCGCGATTCCGGAAGGCGGCCAGCAGTTGGCGCTCCGGGCCGTTTCGCGCGGCATGCTGACGGGCGCGGTGATTGCCTGCGTGTTGATCTCGCTCGAAACCTTCCTGGTCGACGCGCCGCTCGCGGCGCCGGTTCGTCGCTTGCCGTTTCTCGCCCATGTGACGATCAAGACGCTTGTCTATCTGGCCGTCATCCTGTTCGCTCTGACCCTGGCGGCATGGGCGCTGCCGTTTCCGACCGAATTGGGGCTTCGTCACCAGGACGTTCTCTTCTCGCTCGCGGCGTCTTTCGTCTTCTCCTTCATGTTCGAGATCAATCGTCTGCTGGGCCAGAACGTGCTGCTCAATTTCATCATCGGCCGCTATCACAGGCCGCGGCTGGAAGAACGAATCCTGTTGTTCATCGACATGGAAGGGTCGACGGGATTGGCCGAGCGGCTCGGACCCCTCGACTTTCACCGTCTCCTCAACCGCTTCGTCGCCGATCTCACCGGGCCGATTGTGGCGGCGCGCGGCGAAATCTACAGCTACGTCGGCGACGAACTGATCGCGACCTGGAAACTCGAGCAGGGAATCGCTCGAGCCCGCTGTGTGGCAGCGTGTTTCGACGCGTTTGACGCGCTCGCGCGAAAGGCGCCCGAATACCGGCGTGAGTTCGGGGCCGCCGTCAATTTTCGCGCCGGCCTGCACTGCGGTCCCCTGGTCACTGGCGAGATGGGATCGGTCAAGACGGAGATCGTCTTCCTTGGCGACACCGTCAACACCACGGCCCGCATCCAGGACTTCTGCCGGCAGACTGGCGACCGCGTCCTCGCCTCGGCGGACTTGGTCGATCGCCTCGAATTGCCGCCCGGCGTAGCAAAACGGTCGCTTGGCGACCTCCGACTGCGCGGCAAGGGCGCCGACCTCGGACTCTATGCGCTGACGAAGGCGCCACAAACAGCGCTTCGAGCCGAGATTTCCCTCAGCCCCGCGATGGGACACGTTTAGCTATAAAACACGCGCGGACATGGCTCCATACAATTCGCCGGGCGGGAACGCCGAGCGCGCAGGCGGACCAAGCGCGAGCGAGAACGTCTCAATGGTTCTCTGCGCCGGGCGGATCAAATGGCGCGGCGGAATCGTCGGCTACGACCTTCCCAAACGCCGAGCCGAATTGGAGGCGAGCCGCGACTATGTGTTCGCCGCGGCGGGGATTTCGCGCGATCTTTTCCGGGCGTGAAGCGTCCGCCGTTGCTTCCCTAAGGTCACTGCGAGTGGCTGGTGACAGTCCCGTGACGCCGATTGTCGCGGGCGCAACCAGGCGCTATATGTCACGCAGGAAAGTTACGGGAATGCCTTCGCGGACGATGGCGATCTGGGCGGGAGTGACGGGCGCGGTGATTGTTGTCGCCGGCGCGGCGGCAGCCTATTGGACTCATCCGGATCTCCTCTGGCCGGTTGTTCCCCCTCCGGTCGCAACCGCCGAACCATCGGCTGCGTCGCCGCCCCCGACTGCGACCGTCGCGCCGGCCGTCGCCGTCGCTGCGGCAAAGACCACGCCTGCCCCGCCGCCGGCCGCCATCAAGCCGGCCTTCGATGTCGTCAACGTCGAGCCGACAGGCGAAGCCGTTGTCGCCGGACGGGCCGCGCCGAACGCCAAAGTCGAATTGCGCGATGACGGCAAGACGGTCGCCGAAGCGACCGCCAATGGCGAGGGCCAGTTCGTCATCATCCCGCCGGCCCTCCCACCGGGCCAGCACAGCCTGACGCTTGCGGCGCCCGGCGAATCGGCGGCGCAGACGTCGAACACAATCGAAGTCGCGGTTGCGGCGCCCGAAACGAAGTCCGTCGCCGCGAAGCCGACCCAGGCGAAGGCGGCGACGGCAGCGTCTTCCTCGGGGTTGCCGCCGCCAGCCGAGACGCCGTCCGGGTCTCCGGATCGCGTCGCGGTCCAGTCCGTCGAGGCCAGCGCCGGCGGCCGGCTCGTCGCCAAAGGCGCCGCCTCTCCCAACGCGACGGTACGCCTCTATCTTAGCGGGGCTTTCGTGGGCGACGCGAAGACCAACGCCGACGGCCGCTGGACGCTGACGATCAAGCATGGGCTGACCCCTGGCGGCTACGCGCTCAGGGCGGACGCGATCAATCCGAAGGATTCAGCGGTCCTCGCCAGGGCGGAGGTTCCCTTCGATTACTCAATATCCTCGTCGACGCCCCCGCCGTCGGGCGCCCTCCTGGCGGAGGCCGGGGGTTCCGAGGGCGCGCCGTCGCCGGCCGACGTCGTCGTCGACGCGATTCAGACGGATCACGTCGTGCGCGGCAACACCCTTTGGGGCGAAAGCCAGAAATTCTATGGCGATGGCTCGCTTTATAAGCTGATCTTCGCCGCCAACGCGAACCAGATCAAGAACCCGAACCTGATCTATCCGGGACAGGTCTTCGTCGTGCCGAACGAGCCGAAGCGGTAGGCTCCGCACCGCAACGCGGCGAATCGCTGTCTTGCCCGCCGACGCGCGGCAGGCCAAGGTCGGCCCATGCAACCCGATGATCCGGCCGACCTTCTCTCTCAGCTCCACGTCTCCACCTTCGACGATCGGCTCGGCCGCCGCATCATCGACACGCACATCTGGGCGGTGCGCGCGGGCTTGCGCGGCGCAACCGCCTACGACCTCTTCGACGGCTATTGCCAGCGCCTGGTCATCGACGGCGTTCCGCTGTGGCGCGCCCATACCGCGATGGAGACGCTGCACCCGCAATGGAACGGCTATGGCTACACGTGGCGGCGTGACCTCAACGCGATCGCGCCCGAGCAATATCCACACGGCGGCGACGAGGAGCCGATTTGGGTGACGAGCCCATTCTACGACCTCATCCGCCGCGCGCGCGGGGGCGAGGACAACCCCTCGATGCGCCGGCGCCTGGAAAGGGGTCCGGAGGAGCGCGACTTCCCGATCCTGGAAGAGTTCTTCGGCCTGGGCGCGACCGACTACGTCGCTCAGCTTTTCGTTTACGGCGTGGACGGCGACCGCTCACAGGGAACGGGCATCGTCTATTCATTTACAGCCGACCGAAAGGGCGGTTTCAGCGACGACGATACGAGACTTGTGCAGGCGACGCTCCCCGGACTGTCGCTGGCGATGAAAGCCCATGCCGCTCACGTCATCGCCTCCGGGGTGCTGGGAACCTACCTCGGCGAGGACGCGGGCCGGCGCGTCCATGCTGGGGCGATCATGCGCGGTTCGGTCGAGAAGCTTCGCGCCGTCATCTGGTATGCCGATATCCGCGGCTTCACCCCGATAAGCGATTCCGCGCCGGGTCCCGTCGTCGTCGACCTGCTCAACGAGACGTTCGAGGTTCTGGCCGCTTCGTTGCGCCCGCGCGGCGGCCAGGTGCTCAAATTCATCGGCGACGCCGTGCTCGCCGTCTTTTCCTTCGAGGAGGCGGACCGCGCAGAGACTTGCCGTCGCGCGCTCGACGCCGCGATCGAGGCGCTGCAGAGGCTCGACACGTTGAACGCGGGGCGCGCCGCCGCCGGCCTCCCGGTCGCCTCGGTCGATCTCGCTTTGCATATCGGCGAGGTGCTCTACGGCAATGTCGGCGCGACGGACCGGCTCGACTTCACCGTCATCGGGCCGGCCGTCAATGAAGTCGCCCGCATCGAGGCGTTGTGCGAGCCGCTCGGGCGCCCGGCGCTCATCTCAGCCGAATTCGCCGCCGCTGCGGCGGGCTGCGACAGCCGCCTCGAGCCGCTCGGCCGCCATGCCCTCCGCGGCGTCAGGGAGCCGAAGGAGATTTTCGCGCTGGAGCCGGGCGGCGGAAGTCCACCGTCCGTCTAAACGCTCGGCATAACAAGTTTCCGGCTCGCCAGATCGACCGCGACCATGTCGTCCGGCGTCTTGGCCGCAGCGCCGTCGGACGCCGGGTGATATTCTATGCGCAGTTGCTTCGGGGTCACGACGATGCGCAGATAGCCGAAGTCCTGGTCGTCGTAGTTCTCGAGCCGAACCATGTCCTGTCCCCTTCCGGCCGCCTGCAGCACCGTGGGCGCCCGGAACGGAGTCATGTAGCGGGTGCCGATCGTTTTGTCGGCGTTCGCCGCGGCCATCGGCGGTCCGCCGGCATCGAGCTCGCGCTTGAGATGGGCGACGGCGTGGCCGCCGTTTCCGGCGATGATGTAGGGGATCTCCATGCCCTGATGCACGCGGGTGAAGCGCTGGTAATTGTGCGCATGCGCCGAAAGCACGGCGTGCGGCCAGACTTTCGTGTCGACGCAAATCTGGTCGATCTGCGCCAGCATCTCCTGGCTCCAGCCATGCTTTGAGCCTACTGTGTAGATCGGATGATGATGGGCGATCATCAGCGCGCCTGCAAAGCCCTTGGCGCGGGTGAGCGCCGCCTTGAGGAAATCGAGCTGAGCGTTGCCGATCTCGGGCGAGACGATGACCCCGGGGTCTTCCAGCACGTTGGAATAGAGGGCGATGATGCGCAGCATCGGGGCTTCGAAGGTGAAGAACACGCCGGGCTGGATCTGCGCGGTGCGGGCGAGTCCGCCGGCCTCGGGCATCACCTCGAATTGGGCGGCGCAAAAGTTCTCGAGAAAGGCCGCGAGCGTCGGCGTGTTCGAGCCCGGGGCGGGCATCCCGTCGTGATTGCCGGCGAGGGCGACAATCGGCGCCGGATAGTCGCGATAGGGCTCGTAGAACTGGTCGTAATAGTAGCGCGCCTCGCCGAAATTATAAATCACGTCGCCGAGGTGAAAAAAGAACTGCGGCATGTTCATCGCCGCCTCCTCGTCGAAGTCGGCGGTCATCTTGTCGGCGACCAGCTCCTGATCCTGCGGGCCGCGGACCGAGCCGGTATCGCCGACGGAGTGAAAGACCAGCTGGCCCGAGGCGGTGACGCGTTTGACCATGTCAGCGCCGCTCGCGCCCATGACCTGCTCCAGCGTCAGAACCGGTTCCGGCAAGCCGCGCGGCATCGGAAACGGGATCGGGCCAAGCTTGTGCTCGGCGTTGAGGACGTCGATCGTCTTGTAGGCGGCGGCGTCGGACGGGTGGTTGACGCGGAACTGGGTCGGGTCGGGGGTCGGTCGCGGCTGGGCGAAGACAGGATGTCCGACCGGCGTCGGATCCATGTTGTCGGCGGAGGGGGTCGGCGCGGCCGGCGCGGCGCGCCTCCGACGGTGATGTGGGGGCCGTGCCATCCGCCTTCCTCCAAAGAATTGTTGAAGCGAGCCGAGCTTGCATATGCCGACCCGGCCCGGCTGTGACGGGCGTCACAGTCTTACCGACATTTCGCAACAATAGGGCGAAGAGCGCGGCGCCCGCTCGGCCTCACCCCTCGGGCAATCCGGCCAGCCGCAGGCCTTCGAGGATGCGCTCTCGCTGCGCGACATAGCGGGGATCGTCGCTGATCAGGCCTTCCCGATAGCGCCGGATGGTGAATTGCGGCGCGATCGCCAGGCCTGCGAGGGTTTCGCGGCGAGCCTCATCAATCCGGCCGGCAAGGGCGAGGGCCGCCGCATGATGGAATTGCGCAACCGGATAGTTTCGATTCGCCTCCACTGACTTCCCCAGCCATTCGATGGCTTGCGCATACTGACCGAGCAAGAGCTTGGCGATGCCGAGGAACGCGTACCAGACGTAGGCGCTGACGTCGCGAGGGCTGAGCCGCAGAGCGTCGGCGATGTGCGCATCGGCTTCCTCGGCGCGGCCGAGGAGGATCTTGGCGAAGCCGATATGCGCGTGAGCGAAGGCGAAATTCGGATCGAGCGACAGAACGAGATTCAGCTCGTTGATTCCCTCATCGGCCCGTTTGGTGAGGATGAGGATGAGCGCCAGGCAATAGTGCGCCATCGGGTCCCGCGGCGCGAGAGCGAGCGCGCGAAGGATCAAGCGTTCCGCCGCAGCGATGCCTTCCAGACGGTTGTCGAGCGCGAAGGTCTGCGCGAAAATCGTTTCGACGAAGACGGCGCCGACCATCGCGTCGACGTTGTTCGGATCGAATTCTAGCGCCCGGGCGAAGCATTCGCGGGCCTTCGTCAGCGATTCGGGATTGACGCCTCGATTGATCAGGTCGAGCCCCTGCAGCCAGAGGTCGAGAGAATCCGGATTGGCGCTGCGCTCACCGCGCCGCGCTTCGACGGAAACGATTTCGACTTTCAATTCGTTGGCGATGCGCGCGACGATCTCGTCCTGCATGACGAAAAGGTCGGCGACCGGCTTATCGAAGCGCTGCGCCCAGAGATGCGCGCCGCTCTCGGCTTCGATCAGCTGCACGTTGACGCGCATCCGATCGCCGCTGCGTTGCACGCTGCCTTCGAGCACGTAGCGAACCCCGAGGTCGCGGCCGATCTGCCGGGCATCGACCGATTTGCCCTTGTAGGAGAATGCGGTGTTGCGCGCGATGACGAAGGCGCCGGACATCCGCGAAAGGTCGGTAGTCAGGCTCTCGGTCACGCCATCGGCAAAATAGTCCTGCTCGGCCCCGCCGCCGATATTCACGAAGGGCAGAACGACTATGGAGAGCCGGCGCCGCGAGGACGTCACCCGCGCCTCGGCGGTAGGGCGCCTGTCCGACGGGGCGCGTCCGGTCACGGCATAGACCCGCACGCCCCGCGCGATGTTCTTGAGCGTCCTTTCTCCGAGATCGGCAAAATCCGCCTCGATCTTCCCTTGCACGTGGTCGCAGGCGGCGCCGGAAATGCAGATGCCTCCCGGTTCGGCGACGCCCTCGAGCCGCGCCGCGATATTGACCCCGTCGCCGAGCAGGTCCTCGCCGTCGACCAGCACGTCGCCGAGATTGATCCCGATCCGATAGACGATCCGCTTCGTTTCGGCGACGCCCTCGTTGCGCTTCGTCATCATCGCCTGCACCGCGATCGCGCATTCGACCGCGGCGACGACCGAGGGAAATTCAGCGAAAACGGCGTCGCCCATCGTCTTGAAGATTCGCCCGCCGTGCGTCTCGACGAGGGCTGCCGCCGCCTGGCGACGCTCTCGCACTGCCTGTGCTGTTCCCGCCTCGTCCTCGCCCATCAGGCGCGAGTAGCCGACGACGTCGGCGGCGAGGATGGCCGCGAGGCGTCGGGCGGCCGTCATGGTCCGGGAAGCCCCACCTTACGCCGGCCGAACCCAGAACGCTCCGGGGGGCCGGCCGGGCAAACAACATGACCCACTGCGCGCAAGTGGCCGCAGGCCTCCTTCACCTGATCGGCGGCGCGTATTGCAGGCCGCCCTTGGTCCAGAGCGCGTTCAGACCCCGCGCGATCTTGATCGGCGAACCCATGCCGACGTTGCGCTCGAACAACTCGCCGTAATTGCCGACCGCCTTGATGATCCGGTAGGCCCAGTCGTTGGTGAGGCCCATGTTCTGGCCGAAATCCCCCTCGACGCCGAGCAGCCGGCGGATATTCGGGTTCGGCGACTTCAGCATCTCATCGACATTGGCCTGGGTGACGCCGAGCTCCTCGGCGGTGACGAGCGCATAATGCGTCCACTGCACGATCTCGAACCACTGGACGTCGTCCTTGCGCACCGACGGACCCAGCGGCTCCTTGGAGATGATTTGCGGCAGCACGATATTGTCGTCGGGCTTCGACATCTTGAGCCGCTCGGAATAAAGGCCGGAGGCGTCGGTCGTGTAGGCGTCGCAGCGGCCGGAATCGTAGGCCTTGGTCGCCTCGTCGTCGGTGGCGAAGACAACCGCTTCGAGCTTCATGTTATTGGCGCGGAAATAATCGGCGAGGTTGAGCTCGGTGGTCGTGCCCTGCTGCACGCAGACCGAGGCGCCGTCGAGCTTCAGCGCCGAATCGATCCCGAGCGATTTCCGCACCATGAAGCCCTGCCCGTCGTAGAAATTGACGCCGGTGAAGAACATGCCGGCGGTCTGGCGCGACAGGGTCCAGGTCGTGTTGCGGATGAGCACGTCGATCTCGCCCGACGCCAGGACCGTCGGGCGGTCCTTGGCGTTGATCGGGATGTATTTGACCTTGTTCGGATCGTTGAAGATGGCGGCGGCGATGGCGCGGCATTCGTCGACGTCGAGCCCTTTGTAGACGCCCTGGCTGTCCGGCAGGCCGAAGCCGGCGAGACCGGGATTGGCGCCGCAGATGAGCTCGCCGCGCGCCTTGACCTGATCGAGCGTTCCGGCGCTTGCCGAAAAGGCCGCAAGGCAGCCGGCAGCCGCGGCAGCGAGCCATGCAACGAGCGATCTCATGACGTTCTCCTCTATGTCCAGCCGACTGCGTAGACAGCCAATCCGAAGGAAGCGTCAAGGCCCCACGCCACTTTCGTTTGCGGCCCCGGCGAAGCCGTCGAGCCTTGGCCGGCCGTTGCTGTTTTCCCTGGTGTTCCCTGCGGGCGGGAAAAAATTGGGCTTCCCCTCCACGGTGGCGGTCGAAAATACCCTGTATCCAAAGGTTTAGGAGCAAACGTTATGAGTTTGGAGTCGGAGCATAACAGCGAACTTATTTTCCCTGGTCGGGGGTATAACAGGCAAAAGAATTGGAGCGGAAAGCACATCTCTTCGCGCAGGTGCGAAGTGTGCAATCGACTTGTCCCGACCGTCACGGCCGGCGCGGGAACTCGGACATCCACGCGGTCATCTCAGCAGTCGGCGGCGCTCGATTTCCACCGCGGGCCTGTCTGAATTCTTGCGCCCTCGGCCCGCGAGGCCTATCTAGCAGAGGAGGAGCCAGCCCCAATGTTCATCCAGACCGAAGCGACCCCCAATCCCGCGACGCTCAAATTCCTGCCCGGGCGCGTGGTCATGGAGGAAGGCACGTTCGAGGCGCGCGACGTCGCCGACGCCGAGCGCTCGCCGCTCGCCAGGGCGCTGATGGAGCTGCCCGGCGTCAGCGGCGTCTTCTTCGCCAACGACTTCATCTCGGTGACCAAGGATGAGGGCGAATGGCAGCATCTGCGGCCGGCGGTGCTTGGCGTCGTCACCGAGTTCTTCCTCTCCGGCGCGCCGCTCATCGAAACCGGCGGCGCCGACGCGGTGGCGACCGGCGAGTTCTTCGACCCCAAGGACGCCGAGACGGTCGAGGCGATCAAGGAATTGATCGAGACGCGCGTTCGACCGGCGGTCGCCGGCGATGGCGGCGACATCATCTTCAAGGGGTTCAAGGACGGCGTCGTCTACCTCAAAATGAAGGGCGCCTGCTCCGGCTGCCCCTCCTCGACGGCGACCCTGAGGCACGGGATCGAGAACCTTCTCAAGCACTTCCTGCCGGACGTTCAGACCGTGGAGCCGTTCGAGGGCTGAACGCCTCGCCGACTTCGAGGGTCGGGCGGATGGTCTGTCGCTGGTTCTTCCCGGCCCTGTGGCTCGTCTTTATGGCAGTCTGGATCGCGATGGCGCGCCGCGGCAAGGCGGTCGCCGAGCGTCGGGATCTCTCCGCCGCTCGCTCCGTTCTTTTTTCGTTCCGCCCATCGTCGTGCTATCCTGCCGGCGGACCGATTCGCTTCCTTGCAATCTCGAGATGAATGATCTTTTCAGCGCCTCGCCCGCCCAGCGCGGCAAGCCCGTCGCGGTGAAAGCCAAACCCGCTCCCCGCCGGGGCTCGCCCGGCGAAGCCGATTACACCGCCTCCTCCATCGAGGTGCTCGAGGGTCTCGAGCCCGTGCGGCGGCGGCCGGGCATGTATGTCGGCGGCACCGACGCCAACGCCTTGCATCATCTCTTCGCCGAGGTGATCGACAACTCGATGGACGAGGCGGTTGCGGGTCATGCCACCTTCATTGAGGTTTCTCTCGAGGAGAGCGGCTATCTCAGCGTGCTGGATAACGGTCGCGGCATGCCGGTTGATCCGCATCCGAAGTTCCCGAAGAAGTCCGCGCTCGAAGTCATCATGACGATGCTTCACGCCGGCGGCAAGTTTGACAGTGGCGCCTACGAAATGTCGGGCGGACTGCATGGCGTAGGCGTGTCGGTGGTCAACGCTCTGTCGGAAAAGCTCGAGGTCGAGGTTGCGCGCGGGCAGACGCTCTACCGGCAGACGTTCGAACGCGGCCGCTCGACATCGCCTTTGACCGTCGTCGGCAACGCCCCGAATCGGAGAGGGACAAAGGTCCGTTTCTTGCCGGACTCGCAGATCTTCCGCGAGGAGGCGCGGTTCGACCCGGCGCGGGTGTTCAAGATGGCCCGCTCGAAAGCCTATCTGTTCGGTGGGGTGGAAATTCGGTGGCGTTGCGCGCCATCGCTCATCAAAGACAGCGCCAAAATCCCGGCGGAGGCGGTTTTCCGTTTCCCAGGCGGCCTCAAGGACTACCTCGTTGCCGATATCGAAGGCCAAGACCTGGTGGTCGATCAGGTCTTCGCCGGTCGAGTCGAAAAATCAAGCAGGCAAGGCGCTGTCGAGTGGGCGATCGCGTGGCTCGCCGGGGGCGACGGATTTGTTCATTCCTATTGCAACACCATCCCGACGGCCGATGGCGGGACGCATGAGGCCGGTTTGCGCGCTGCGCTTTTGCGGGGGCTGAAAGATCATGCCGAACGGGTCGGACAAGGCAAGCGCGCCGGCGCGTTGACAACCGACGACGTGATGGCGAACTGCGCCGCGCTTATTTCGGTCTTTATCCGCGAGCCGGAGTTCCAGGGACAGAATAAGAGCCGGCTGCAGACCACGGAAGCGGCCCGGCTGGTCGATGGCGCGGTGCGCGACGCCTTCGACCATTGGCTCGCGGCGGCTCCAAGTCAGGCGGCGAAGCTGCTGGACTGGTCGATCGAACGCGCCGAAGAGCGAATTCGGCGCCGTCTAGAGAAGGATGTCGCGCGCAAGACCGCCATTCGCAAGCTGCGTCTTCCGGGAAAGCTCGCTGATTGCACGAACACGTCGGCGCAAGGCTCTGAACTGTTTATCGTCGAGGGCGATTCGGCAGGGGGTTCGGCCAAGCAGGCGCGTGACCGCGCGTCACAGGCCGTTTTGCCCTTGCGGGGCAAGATCCTTAACGTCGCTTCCGCCACGCGGGACAAGCTGGCGCAGAATCAGCAGCTCAGCGATCTCCTGCAGGCGCTCGGCGCGAGCGCAGGCGCAGGCTACCGCTCGGAGGACCTGCGCTACGACAAGGTCATCATCATGACTGACGCCGACGTTGACGGTGCGCATATTGCTTCGCTTTTGATCACGTTCTTCTACCGGCAGACGCCAAAGTTAATCGCCGAGGGACATCTCTATATTGCGGTCCCGCCCCTCTATCGGCTGACCCAGGGCGCGAAATCGCTTTATGCCCGCAACGACGCGCACAAGGAAGATTTGTTGAAGTCGGGCTTCGTCGGACGTGGCGCGATCGAGGTGAGCCGGTTCAAGGGGCTCGGCGAAATGCCGATGCGCGACCTGCGCGACACCACCATGGATCCCGCCAAACGCACATTGCTGCGTGTCGCCGTTGTTGCCGAGGACAACGCCGCCACAGCCGACACCGTCGAGCGCCTTATGGGTTCGAAGCCAGAAGCGCGCTTCGCCTTCATTCAGGAACGTGCTCCGAAAGCTATCGATCTTCTGGATGTCTAGGGCTTTTCAGGAGGTCTCCGGGAGAGAGGCTTGACTGGACGGCGTTAGCCTACCGGGTAGGCTTTCGGACGAGAAATACTTTGATTTTGCGCGAACGGAAGTCTGGAAGTGGCGAAGGAAATGAGTTATTGCTTGACCGTCGGGATCCGTTCGTGTTTTTGAGCGGAATGGGCGAGCTAATCGATGACTAGATCGGTTCATTTGAATTTGTCGCGACGGGGCAAGATTTTCGAGCCGGTTCGCGAACAAAGTACGCACTCGCGACGCTAGGCCCTTCCTGCCGTGGAGAGATGCCGCCTTTGACGGATCCAACAAATAAGAGGCTTTCTAGTCCGACCGGCGGCGTCCGGTCGGCTCCCGAGCCGCTGGGTTTCGCCGCAAGAGCGGCGATCGTGAGGGGCCGCGTGTAGCCTCGGGTGTATGGATTAGGTTTGGAGATTTTGGGCTAACATGAGCAAGGGTAAGGATTTTCGTGCGCCTCGCAAGCGCGGCTTCGATGATGACGGTCCAATGTCTTACGAATCGAGGTCCCGCCAGCCGCGCGGCCATGGCGGCTCTCCTGAAGGCGGATTCGGCGCTCCGCAAATGGGCGGCGCTTCGGCGCCGGTGAACCCCGGCGCTCCCGCAGTCGATGCGGTGGTGAAGTGGTTCAAGGCCGACAAGGGCTACGGCTTTGTCGAGCTTGCAGACGGCCAGGGCGACGCCTTCCTGCACGCCAACGCTCTCCACGGAGCCGGCCACGAGACGGTTCCCGCGGGCGCCAAGCTGCGGGTTCAGGTCGGGGCCGGAGCCAAGGGAGCGCAAGTCACCCGCGTTCTCGAGGTCGATGCGACCGGGATTGTCGAGCGCCCGCAACGCGCCTACGGCGACGCCCCGCGTCCTCGCCGCGTCGCTCCGGATGCGTCGACCGCCGTTTCGGTCACCGGCAAGGTCAAGTGGTTCGATGACGCAAAGGGCTTCGGCTTCGTCGCGAGCGAGGATGGCGGGAAGGATGTCTTTGTCCATATCTCGATCCTCGGCCCGTCCGGCATCTCCCATCTCGCCGAGGGCCAGCAGGTCAATATGCGCGTGGTCGACACGCCGAAGGGCCGGGAAGCCATTTCGCTCTCGATCTGATCCGGGGTACGACGCCTCCTTTCAAGCGGATACGGCTTTCGGAGCGCGGCTCAAAACCGCGCTCTTCGCGTTTTTGCTCCGAGCTTGGCAGGACCGATAGAGGGTCAGGTGATGCAATCGTCGACAGACGTTCGCGGGCTTGTTGAGATCATGGCGCGGCTCCGCGACCCGGTTCAGGGCTGTCCTTGGGACCTCGAGCAGACCTTCCTCTCGATTGCGCCTTACACAATCGAGGAGGCCTATGAGGTCGCGGACGCCATCGAGCGCGGCGACATGGCGGATTTGCGGGACGAGTTGGGCGATCTCCTGCTGCAGGTCGCCTTTCACGCTCGCATGGCGGAGGAAGCTGGCCTTTTTGATTTCGGCGGCGTGGTCGAGGCGATCACGGCCAAGCTCATCCGGCGCCATCCTCACGTTTTTGGTGACCTGCGCGAATTGGACCCGGACGGAGTGAAAGCGCTCTGGGGCCAGATCAAAGCTGAGGAGAAGCGCCTCCGCGCCGAGGCGCGGGCGGTCGGGGGCCACTCGCCGGAGGCGTCCTCAGGCTCGCTGAGCGGCGTTCCGACGGCTTTGCCGGCGCTGTCACGTGCCCAAAAGCTGCAAGAAAAGGCCGCCAAAGTCGGCTTTGACTGGAATGACGCAAGCGCGGTGATAGCCAAGCTTCGCGAGGAGATCGAGGAGGTGGAAGCCGAGATCGTCGCCTCGTCGCCGGAGGCGCTGTCGGTTGAAGTCGGCGACCTTCTGTTCGCCGCGGTGAACCTCGCGCGCCACCTCAGGGTCGATCCGGAAGCGGCGTTGCGCGCGGCCAACGCCAAGTTCGCACGGCGCTTCGCTCACATCGAACGTCGCCTCGCCGAGGACGGACACAAGCCTGAGTCCGCAAGCCTCGACGAGATGGAGAGGTTATGGGCGGAAGCTAAGGCCTTCGAGGTCGGACATCGCTAGATCAGGTTCGCGGACTGAACGGTGCAGATTTCGTCGTGATCGGCCTATTTCAAAGGCTTAAGCTTTCCCGTCTGTCACCCTGTCACTCTGCCAACTCCCTGGCCGTACGCCGCAAAGCAGACGGCGACCAGAAGCAGTGGCGGACCGCCGCTCCAGCCCAAAGTACAGGGAAGTTTACTTGGGAAACAGGGAACAATTGCCCAAGAGGCAGGGACCTTTGCGCAAGCCGGGTCCGGCTTCACAATGTGACGATCCTCCCGCGCCGGGAACGCCCGGCGCGCCATGGTCGAAGCCGATCCTTTTCCGAAAAGTCTTAGTTGCGCGGCTGAGTGTCGAGCTCGTCGCGGTTGCGATGTTGTTCCGCCGTTGGGAAGCGTCTCTTCACCCGCTCGACCTGGTCGGGTGCAACGCGAACCGTAAGATGGAGCTCCTCGCCCGCATCGCTGCGGCTCATCACCTCCGCGTGCTCGTAGAGCCAGTGCAGTCCCTGTCCGTCAGTCGCGTCGAGCGTCAGCTCGACGAGCGGTCGCCCCCGGCCCAACCGCTCTTCGATGGCGACAAGGAGGCGTTCGATCCCCTCCCCGGTCAATGCGGACGCCGCCAGCGGCGCGGAGCTGCGCAGCTCCTTTTCCTTTGCCAGCATGGCCCTTTCGTCAGGTTCAAGCCGATCAAGTTTGTTCCAGACTTCAATCACCCGGTCGACCCGGTCTCCGACGCCAAGCTCACCGAGGATCGCCTCGACATCCTGGCTCTGGGCTTCACTGTCGGCGTGGGAAATATCGCGAACATGGACGATCACATCGGCGGCTCGAACCTCTTCGAGCGTTGCCCGAAAAGCGGAGATCAGCATCGTCGGCAAATCGGAAATGAAGCCGACTGTGTCAGACAGAATCGCCGACGCGCCGTGCGGCAGCTTGATCTGCCTCATCGTCGGATCAAGGGTGGCGAACAGCATATCGGCGGCGACGACTTGCGCATGGGTCAACCGATTGAACAACGTCGATTTGCCCGCGTTGGTGTAGCCGACCAGCGCCACCGTCGGATATGGAACCTCGCTGCGGCTCGTGCGATGCAGAGCGCGCATCCGTTTCACGCCGTCCAATTGACGTTCAATGCGAACCATTCGTTCCTGAATTAGCCTTCGATCCGTTTCAATCTGGGTTTCGCCGGGCCCGCCGAGAAACCCGAAGCCGCCGCGCTGCCGCTCGAGGTGGGTCCACGATCTGACCAGACGTGAGCGCTGATACGTCAGGTGAGCCAACTCGACCTGGAGCGCGCCTTCGGCCGTCCGGGCTCTCCGGCCAAAAATCTCGAGGATCAGTCCGATCCGATCGATGACCTTGCAGCCAAAGGCCTTCTCGAGATTGCGCTGCTGGACCGGCGACAAGGCGGAATCGATCACGACGAGTTCGACCGCTTCGGACTTCACCTCCTCGGCGAGGGTCTCGACTTTGCCCTTGCCCAAGAAGGTGGCGGGTCGTATGGCGCTAACCGCCACGATCTCGGCTCCCACGACGTTCAGATCGATCGCGCGCGCGAGGCCGACCGCCTCCTCATGGCGCGCCTCCGGACTTCGCAAGGCGCCATTTTCGCCGAGGCGACCGCGCGTGAGATGCGGGCAGACCACCAGCGTTCGCGTCCGCGAGGCGACCATGCGCGCGCGGTCCCCGGCTTTCTGTTCAGTGGGCGTCGGCGCCCTCCTCAACAGCTTCGAACATTGTGATTGGGCTTGCCGGCATGATGGTGGAGATCGCGTGCTTGTAGACCAGCTGAGAATGTCCATCCCGCCGCAACAAGACGCAGAAGTTGTCGAACCACGTAACGAAACCCTGCAGTTTGACGCCATTGACCAGAAAAATCGTGACTGAAGTTTTGGATTTTCTCACGTGATTTAGGAACGTGTCCTGGAGGTTTTGCGCCTTCTCCGTTGCCATGAGTCTTTCCGTTTGTTGGGCCCCGGTGCTGCGAGGCCGTTGTTATTCGATCCTCATGCGCGCCTTGTGCGACACGCGGCACGATCTCTATACCACATATAAGTACACGAGCGAAAAGATAAGACGAAATAACGATGTTAAAACGGTTTTCTGGAAACTCCACGCTGCTGAAGTACGTCGGAACGGTCCTTTCTCGCAAGGATCATTCCACGCCGAGAGACTTGAGCTTGCGGTGCAGCGCGGAACGCTCCATGCCAATGAACTCGGCGGTCCTTGAGATGTTTCCGCCAAAGCGGCTGATCTGCGCAATCAGATAGTCGCGCTCAAAAGCTTCACGAGCCTCGCGCAACGGCAGGCCCAGAAGTTTTTCGCCGCCGATGCCGCTTGCAACCACGGGCACCAGCGCGCCGACCTCAGCGGGCAACATCGAGGCGGAGATTTCCGCATTTGGATCGCCGACCGCCAGAATCATCAGCCTTTCCACGTTGTTACGCAGTTGGCGAATGTTTCCGGGCCAGTCGTGCGACTGCAGGACCGCCATAGCGTCGGCAGCGATCCGTCGTGGCGCGACCCCCATGTTGGCGGCCGAAAACTCCAAGAAAAATTGCACAAGCTCGGGGATATCCTCGCGACGCTCGGCGAGCGAGGGAACCCTGATCGGCACGACCGACAGACGATGAAAAAGGTCCTCCCGGAACCTTCCCTCAGTGATCGCTTCGGCAAGGTCGCGGCTGGTCGAGGAGATAATGCGCACGTCGACGTGCACCCGTGTCGAACCACCGACCCGTTGAAAGTTCTGGTCGACAAGGACGCGCAGGATTTTGGCCTGCGTCTCGCGCGGCATGTCGGCGACCTCGTCGAGATAGAGCGTTCCCCCGTGGGCTTCCTCGAGGGCGCCGACACGACGCGGAACATCCGGCCGGGCTTCGACTCCAAAAAGCTCCGCCTCCATGCCTTCCGGCGACATGGCAGGGGCGTTGAGGACAACGAACGGACCGTCGGCACGAACGGATCGTTCATGAATGAGTCGCGCGGCGAGTTCTTTTCCGGAGCCGGCGGCGCCCGAAATCAGCACGCGGGAATTTGCCGGTCCGAGCTTCTCGATGATGCGCCTCAGGTTGGCGACCGCGGGCGACGACCCGATCATGCCCTTGGCGCCGCCACCGCGAACCCGCAGGTCGTTGACTTCGCGTTTGAGCCGCGAAGTCTCAAGCGCACGTTCCGCGATCAGGATCAGGCGATCGGCCTTGAAAGGCTTCTCGATGAAGTCATAGGCGCCGAGCTTGATCGCCGTCACCGCAGTCTCGATGTTGCCGTGGCCTGAAATCATCACCACCGGAACTGTCGGATTCTGGCGCTTGACCGTTTCGAGAAGTTGCAGTCCGTCCAGCTTCGATCCCTGCAGCCAGATGTCGAGCAGGATCAATTGCGGCCGGCGCGCTTCGACGGCCGCAATCGCCTCGTCGGAATTCCGCGCAAGCCGCGCACCATGACCCTCGTCCTCAAGGATCCCGGCGACGAGTTCGCGGATGTCGTCTTCGTCATCTACGATCAGAATATCAGCCATCAGGGCGACCCGACTTTCTCCTTGTCTTGCGAACTCCGGGACCTCTCGGGAGCAAGCGACGGAAGCCGCATCAGCACCGTTGCGCCGCGGCCCCCGTCCGCCCGGACAAGGCCGTCGAGAAGATCGACGCCCCCGCCGTGGTCCTCGAAGATCTTGACGACAATCGGCAGGCCGAGCCCGGTCCCCTCCGCCCGGGTCGTTACGTAAGGCTCGATCAGACGATGCCGATCTCCGATGGGAAAGCCCTTGCCATTGTCGCTGACAATGATTTCGATAAAGTCCGGATTTTTAGCGTCCAAAGTCACCGAAATCATTCCCTTATCGTCGCGGGTTACAAGCGCATCAATGCCTTCCGCGGCATTCTTCAAAACATTGGTGAGAGCCTGGGAAATGAGCCGGCGATCGAACTCGGCCAGCACCGGCTCTGCCGGCAATTGTTCTTCGAAGGCGATGTCCGCCCGCCCGACCCGCATAAGAAAGACCGCCTGCCGAACGCAGTCCGTCAGATCATCGCGCACCGGGCGCGCCTTCGGCATCCGCGCGAAGGAAGAGAACTCGTCCACCATGCGCTTGATATCGTCGACCTGCCGAATGATCGTTTCGGTGCACTGGTCGAAGACGTCCTTGCCTTCGACGATGTGTCGGCCGTACCGACGTTTGAGACGCTCCGCTGACAGCTGGATCGGCGTCAGAGGATTCTTGATCTCGTGAGCGATGCGCCGCGCCACGTCCGCCCATGCAGCGGTCCGTTGGGCGGTGACAAGATCGCTGATGTCGTCGAGGGTAATGACGCTCGCACGGTCGTCCCGGCCAGGATTGCCGGTGACCCTGACGTTGAGAATGCGTTCCCGACCCGCTCGCATGATGGTCGCTTGTCCCTGGTGGAGACGCAAATGCCGCGACCGCGCCTGTTCCCAGATCAGCGCGATGCTCTGCTGGACGGCCTTGAGGGGTCGGCCGATCAGGCCTTTTTCCCCGTCGAGCAACTGTTCGGCAGCGGCGTTGGAAATGGTGATCACACCTTCGTTGTCGACGCCGAGCACCCCTGCCGGCACGCCCGACAACACGGCCTCGATGAAGGCGCGCCGTTCGTCGTTCAACGAATTGGCCTCGATCAGCCGGGTCTGCTGACGCAACAATTCGGACGTCATCTTGTTGAAGGTTTCCCCAAGGTGACCCAGATCTCCGTCCGAGGCGCGGGTCGGCACCTGAACCTGCAAATTGCCCGAGGCCACTTCGTCGGTCGCCCGGATGAGCCTGCGAATCGGCCCCACGAGGCGGCTAGCCCACGCGAGTCCAAGCCAGATCGCCGAGAACAGCATCGTCAAGGCCAGCAGAACGAATACGATCGCGAAACCGAGCTCGAGACTGTGACGGTGGGCCTCGAAACGCCCGAACAGGTTGGACACGCTGGCGGCGTCGTCGGCCACTTTTACCGCTAGCGGATCGATCTCCCGAGCCGCATAAAGGAACTGGCCATCGGCGCCGGGAATGGGCCGAATGCCGACAAATACGTTGCCCACTCCAAGAAACCCGCAAAGCGCCTCGCCGTTGGTCGCGTCGCGGAAGTCGGAAGGATCGGGCCTTGCAATCAATTTTTCGTCCGACCCCTCGGCGATCTGAAGGGGCGTTCCATCGCTCTTCATAAGCGCCGCAGCATTGAATCCAAGGGTCTTCGAACGCGAACTGAAGTAGTTCTTGAACTGAAGGGGATCGGAGCGCAGAAGCAGCGCGCTCCGCGCGATATCGCCCGCGGTTAGCTCCACATCGCGCAGCAGGCCCCGGCACTGCGATTCCCGGTAGAGTTGGGTCGCCTGGTTCGATTCATTGATGAAGGCGGCGACGTCGCTCATGAATCGGGGGTTGATCGCCCACTCGACGGACACGGTGGCGACGACCGCAGTCACGATGGCCGGTATCGCGGCCACCAGCGAAAACAGGGCGACAAAGCGGCTGTGCAGCCGCGCGCCCGCCCGTGCCGCCCTTCGAGCAGCCCGCAATCTGGCGAGCTCGATCCCGATCAGGACGATGAGGATGACGACGACAAGGCCGTCGCCGAGCAAAAGCACTTCTACGACGTTGGCCGTTGGAAGAACGGGAGTAAACCCGGCGAAGACGAGAAACGTCGCGAGCGCCAACAGAAAGGCGGCGCTGACCACGAGAAGCCCCAGTCGGCCGGTGAGACCGCCGTCATCAAAGGGCGCCGGTTGGCGCGCGCCAGTGGCCGTCTTAATCCCCGTCAAACCCCAAACCGCACATCAGCGACAACAACGCCACGTTCGAATCGCGACGACGCCATGCTAGTTGCAATCTTGCAACGATGTTGCCAAATTACGACATTTTGGCGGCGCCGTCAGCGAAAGCTCGGCATCCCGCGCAGATTCAGGTCGCGGATCTTCTTGCGCAGCGTGTTGCGGTTAAGCCCAAGGATTTCCGCCGCTTTGATCTGGTTTCCGCGCGTCATGGCGAGCGTCGCGGCGATCAGGGGCGCTTCGAGATCGTGCAACACCCGATGATAGAGGCCGACCGGAGGAGGACCGGCGCCGAAGGAACGGAAGAGATCGGCGATCGCGCGCTCCACCGCGGACTCGAAGCCGTCTCCACCGATTGGAGCGGCGGATGTCGCGCCTCGGCGTTTGCCGTCGTCGCTTGCTATTGGCGCAAGCGGCGTTTCGACCCCCACGGTTAGTTCCGCTTCGATCAGGGAATCGGAGATGACCTCCTGCGGATAAAGCGCGGCCAACCGTCGTGTCAGATTTTCCAGTTCGCGGACATTGCCCGGCCACGAATAGCGCCGCATGCGCTCCATCGCCGAGGGTTCGATCGCCTTCGGCGGCAGTCCCTCGGCGACGCCCCGCTGAAAGAAAGCGCGCACGAGATCGGGGATGTCCTCGGAGCGCTCCCGCAAAGGCGGAATGCGGATCGGCACCACATTGAGGCGAAAGAAAAGGTCCTCGCGAAACGCGCCTTGCTGGATGGCGAAGCGCAAGTCCTTGTTGGTTGCCGCCACAATCCGCACGTTGGTCTTGATCGGCGTCCGTCCGCCGACCGTCGTGTATTCGCCCTGCTGCAGGACACGCAGCAGGCGCGTTTGCGCCTCCATCGGCATGTCGCCGATCTCGTCGAGAAAAAGCGTGCCTCCTTCCGCCTGCTCGAAACGTCCGACCGAGCGGGCGGCCGCGCCGGTGAAGGCCCCTTTCTCGTGCCCGAACAATTCGCTCTCGATGAGGTCGCGCGGGATCGCGGCCATGTTGATGGCGACAAAAGGGCCCGACTTCCGCTTGCCATAGTCGTGCAGCGCGCGGGCCACGAGCTCCTTGCCCGTCCCCGACTCCCCTGAGATCATGACGGTGAGATCCGTCTGCATCAGCCGCGCGAGGACGCGAAAGATATCCTGCATGGCCGCCGAGCGGCCGACGATTGGCATCGCCTCGGCCGGCTGCCGCGTGTCCGGCTCCTCCGGGCGCCGCCGAGGCTCAGCCAGCGCCCGTCCGACAATGGCCACCAGCTCCCGCAAATCGAACGGTTTGGGCAAGTACTCGTAGGCGCCCCGTTCGGAGGCCTTGATCGCAGTCATGAAGGTGTTCTGCGCGCTCATGACGATGATCGGCAGATCGGGGCGCATCCGCTTGATGCGAGGCAAGAGGTCGAACGCGTTGTCGTCGGGCATGACGACGTCGGTTATGACCAGATCCCCGTCGCCTGCGGCGACCCATCGCCAAAGCCCGGCGACCGTTCCGGTGGCGCGCACTTCGTAGCCGGCCCGCGTCAGCGCCTGATTCAGCACGGTCCGAATTCCAGCGTCGTCGTCGGCAACCAGAATTTGCCCTGACGGCATTCGTCATGCTCCTCCGCCCTGACGGGCCGTATCCCTCATCTCAGGAGGGCGGCGCGCGGCGACCGTAGCGGCATCAGGACGCGAAACGTCGTCCGGCGCGGATGGGATTCGCACTCGATCGTGCCGCCGTGGTCGCCGACCAGTTTTGCAACCAGTGCAAGACCCAGACCAGACCCCTGCGGTTTGGTGGTGACGAAAGGATCGAACAGGTTCCCGAGGATGTCCGGCGCTATGCCCGGACCGTTGTCCCGCACACAGATTTCGAGCGGCAGAGCCACCGGGTCGGCGCTTGGCGCGTTGCGCAGGCGCACGCCCGGCCGATACGCCGTGGTCAAGGTGATCTCGCTATCAATGCTATTGTCTCCAATGGCTTCCGCGGCGTTCTTGACTAAGTTCAAGAACACCTGGATCAACTGGTCTCTTGAGCCGTAGACGTGCGGCAGCGACGGATCGTAGATCTCGGTAAAGCGGACATGGCGTGCAAAGCCGGCCTGCGCCAGCCGTTTCACGTGATCGAGCACCGCGTGAATGTTTAGGCTCTCCCATTGCGACGGCTTCGAATCGGAGAATGACTGCATCCGATCCACAAGCTTTACGATCCGGTCCGTTTCGTCGCAGATCAGCCGGGTCAGCGCCCGATCCTCATCGCTGACGCTGCCCTCGAGCAATTGCGCCGCCCCACGGATTCCCGAAAGAGGGTTCTTGATCTCATGAGCGAGCATGAGCCCAAGCGCGGTAATTGAGCGGGCGGCATTGCGATGGGTCAGTTGCCTGTCTATTTTTTCAGCAATTGCTCGTTCTTGCAGCATGATCGCGACGGCATCGCTCGGCTGAGGCAACGGAGCGATGAAAACATCGACAGCGCCGCGATTTCCTGTCTTAGGCGTCGAAATGTCGATTTTATAGCCGGTGACGGTCGCCTGGTTGGCGATGGCTTCGGCAACCAGGCTGAGAACGGGCGACCCGAAGGGCAAAAGATCGGTCAGACGGGAACGAAGCAGCGCTGATCTGCCGGCGTCGAAAAAGGTTTCGGCGGCGATGTTCGCGTCGATTACATTCCCCTGTCCGTCGACGGTCACGAGGGGCTGAGCGAGCGCGTTCAGCACTTTGGCCGGGTCCGACATCGTTCGGTGGAAGGAGGCGCTCACGCAGCCGCCCTCGCCGGCTCCGAATCGAAAGCGTGTCCGAGCAGCTCAAACGCGCGGGACGGATCGCCGGTCGTCACCAGGTCCCGTCTGAGCTGCGCAGGCGCTCCAGCCGCCTCGGCATAAGCGGCAAGATGCTTCCGAGCGTGACGCAGGCCCGACGAGGAGCCGAGCTTGCCGAGGAGCCAGTCAAGATGTTCGAGCGCAGCGGCCCGCCGTGCTGAAACGGGCGGTAGGCGAAGCTGGCCTCCATCCGCCAGCGCCGTCGCGATCGCGCCGACGAGCCAGGGGGCTCCGAGCGCCGCTCTCCCTACCATCACCCCTCGCGCCCCCGACTGACGCAGCATCGCCCTCGCGACCTCGAGGCTGATGCAATCGCCGTTCACCACCACGGGAATGGCGACCGCGTCTACAACCGCCCGGATCGCCTTCCAGTCGGCTCGGCCCTGGTAGAATTGCATCCGGGTGCGCCCGTGAACGGTCGCCATCCGGGCTCCTGCCCGCTCCGCCCGGCTCGCGAGCTCGGGCGCGGTCAAAGACGCCGCGTCCCAGCCAAGACGCATCTTGATGGTCACCGGCGCCGAGACGGCCGCAACGACCGCGGCGACGATGCTCTCGGCGTGGTCCAGGTCACGCATCAGCGCCGCGCCAGCAAGCGCGCCCGAGACCCGGCGCGCAGGGCAGCCGAAATTGAGGTCGATGATCGCGGCTCCCGCCGATTCGACCCGGCGCGCGGCTTCGGCCAGCGCCCGCGGGTCGCGCCCCACAAGCTGCACCGCATGCGGGGAAACCCCCTCGCCTTCCGATCGGGTCAACGTCTCGGCGTCGCCTCCGAGGAAGGTCTCCGCCGCAACCATTTCGGAAAAAACGAGGGCCGCGCCAAACCGACGCGCGATGCGCCGCATCGCGAGATCGCTGACACCGGACATCGGGGCGAGCATGGCTTGGCCCTCGAGCCGAACCTCGCCCACCGCCAGCGGCTGGATGCCTAACATTTGGGCATAATTCATGGCGCCTACAGTCTAGTCATCCCATCGGCTGGCGCAACCCTGTTGCCCCATAGAGAAATAGTCGTAAGTTCAGGTGTCTTTGCGGCTTGGGCCTATCGCCCCGTTCGGCTGACGATTCTGCCTCAAACCCATCAGGAACGAACCCAATGCGCCTGTTCTTTCCAGCGATAGCGGCGATGCTGTTTTTTGGCTGCTGCTCCCCATCAAACGCAGTGATCACTGTCAGCCAGCCGGGCCAATGCTCCGATAAGAACGCCTTGCAGAGCATCGCGATTGACGCGCGCCTCGTCGCCGTCAAGTTGTACTACGAGGGCTTCGTGCAGAACATCCCAGACAAGAACCGGCAAATCTGTTACGAGGCGCATGTGCTGATGGATGATCATTTCGCTGTGATCAACAGGACCCGCGTTCTCGTCGAAACCGAATGCTTGCCGATAGACATCGCAGCCAAGAAGGCGACCGAGGGTTTGTGCCCCTGACGGCGGCGAAGTCTCCCTCCGAGGGTCCCTCATCCGTTCCGCGAGCTGACCCCCGCCCCCACCCCGCCGACGCCGCTCGGGCCGGGTAAGAGATGGCGGGTCCTGCCGCTCGCCCAATAGGCGGCGAGGCCGATCCACTCGCGCGTGGCGATCTCGAAGGTCCGGAGATTGAGCGCCGGATCGAAGTCCCATAGCCAACCCTTTCCGGGCCCCAGCGTCCGGTAGGCAACCGGGTAAGCTGTGACATTGAACCCGGCCCTCCTGAAGACGCCCATTGAACGGGGCATGTGAAAGGCGGAGGTAACAAGCAGCCAACGTTGCGTGAGTTCGGGACGCACCATCGCAGCGGTGAACCGCGCGTTTTCGTCCGTGTTGAGGGACTTCTCCTCCAAAGCGATGCGGGCTGGATCAACCCCGAGTTCGACAAGAAGCCTGCGCGCCTCCGGCGCCTCGGTCAATTCCTGCTGCGTCAGAAGCCCGTTCCCGCCGGTGAAGACAATTCGCGCCTGCGGGTAGCGCCTGGCGAGGATCGCGGCCTGAACGATGCGCTCGCCTTCGTCCAGCACGACCTGACCGCGCGCCTTGCTGACCGGCCCGTCGACCGCGCCGCCGAGGATGATGAACCCGAAAGGCGCCGGCATGTCAGCTGGGGGTTGGGGAAACCGGTTCTCCAATGGCGCAATGAGGACGCGCCCGAACGGTGTCAGGCCGGCGGCGATCAGGACGAGGATCGCGCCGATGGCCGTCGCCCGGCCCATCCGCCAACGGCCGAACAATGCGCCGAGTAAAGCGGCGGCAAACAGAAAGGCGATCGGCGAAAGGAATACCCAGAAGATTTTCGAGGCGATGTAGAACACTCGGCGACCCCCCGTGGTCTTTCGCTTGTGCGAGACGCGAGGCTTGTCGCAAGTCGCCGCTTTGCCTAACGTCGAGTCGTATTTCTGAGGAACCGATGAAATTCCATCGCGATGTGGTTGGCGCGATCGGCCGCACGCCGCTCATCCGGCTGCGGGCGGCGTCCGACGCGACCGGGTGCACGATCTGGGGCAAGGCGGAATTCATGAACCCGGGCGGATCGGTCAAGGACCGCGCGGCGCTGGCTATCATCAGCGACGCCGTCGCGCGAGGCGCGCTCGGGCCCGGCGGCGTCGTCGTCGAGGGGACCGCGGGCAACACCGGGATCGGGATCGCGATGGTCGCCAGCGCGCTCGGGTACCGGGCCGTCATCGTCATCCCCGACACCCAGTCCCAGGAAAAGAAGGACACGCTGCGTATGGCGGGGGCCGAACTGGTCGAAGTCCCTGCCGTTCCCTATTCCAACCCCAACAACTACGTCCGCTATTCGGGTCGCCTCGCCGAAGCGATGGCGAAGACGGAACCGAATGGCGCGATCTGGGCCAATCAGTTCGACAATGTCGCCAACCGCCGCGGTCACTACGAGACGACCGGGCCCGAGATCTTCGACGATCTCGACGGCGCAGTCCACGGCTTCGTCAGCGCGGTCGGCTCGGGCGGCACCATCGCCGGCGTCGGCACGGCGCTGAAGGAGCGCGATTCCCGCATCAAGATCGCCCTCGCCGACCCGATGGGCGCGGCCCTCTATTCCTTCTACACGACCGGCGAACTCAGGAGTTCCGGCTCCTCCATCACCGAGGGCATCGGACAGGGGCGCATTACCGCGAATCTCGAGGATGCGCCGATCGACATGGCCTATCAAATCTCCGACGAAGAGGCGCTGCCGATCGTCTTCGACCTCGTGATCCATGAGGGGCTGCTGCTCGGCGGCTCTTCGGGGATCAATATCGCCGGGGCCATTCGTCTGGGCCGCGAGCTCGGCCCCGGACACACGATCGTGACGCTGCTCTGCGACTCCGGCGCGCGCTACGCCTCCAAGCTCTTCAACCCGGCTTTTCTGCGCTCGAAAGGCCTCACTGTTCCGGCGTGGCTCGAGGCGGAGGCGCGTGCGCCCCGGGTGTTCGTCTGATGACCGAGGCTCTTTTCCGCGCCGACGCGTATCTCAAGGAGACGGCCGCCGTCGTCCTTTCCGCCGACGAGCGCGGCATCGTGCTCGATCGAACCGTCTTCTACCCGCAAGGCGGCGGGCAGGCCGGCGATCAGGGCGCTCTTGTGCTCGCAGACGGCCAGGCGATCCCGATCGTCAATACCGTCTATGACGCAGACCGCAAAACGATCCTGCATGTGTCTGAGCGCAGCGCGCCGACGCTCCAGCCCGGCGCGCAGGTCGTCGCGCGCCTCGACTGGGAGCGGCGCTTCAAGCGCATGCGGGCGCATACGGCGTTGCACCTGCTGTCTGTGGTGCTGCCCTTCCCGGTGACCGGCGGCTCGGTCGGCGACGCTGAGGGTCGGCTCGATTTCGACTCGGGCGAAACCGCGCTGGACAAGGGGGAAGTGGAGCGCCGGCTCAACGAACTCATTGCCCTCGACGCGGCGGTCAGCCAGCGCTGGATCAGCGACGAGGAGCTCGCGGCCAATCCGGCGCTGGTCAAGACCATGTCGGTGAAGCCGCCGACCGGAACCGGCCGCGTCAGGCTGGTGGCGATCGAGAACCTGGACCTCCAGCCTTGCGGCGGCACTCATGTCGCCCGGACCGGCGAGATCGGCCGTGCGGCGGTCACCCAGATCGAAAAGAAGGGCAGGATCAACCGCCGTGTGCGCATCATGCTCGCTTCGGCCTGACGGAGCCTCGAAATGTCGACGCGGAACTTCTGCACCACGGGCGAGCTCGAGGCCGCGCTCGGCGACCCCGATCTCGGCGTGATCGACGCGTCGTGGCACCTGCCGCCCTCGGGCCGGATCGGCCTCGCCGAGTTCCGTGAGGGGCATATTCCCGGCGCCGTCTTTTTCGACATCGACACCGTCGCGGATCACGAAACCGGGTTGCCGCACATGCTGCCGAAGCCGGAAGCGCTGGCCAGGGAGATGGACGCGCTCGGGCTCGGCGACGGCATGCAGTTCGTCGTCTACGACGCGCTGGGTCTTTTTGCCGCGGCGCGCGTCTGGTGGACGTTGCGGGCCTACGGCGTCGCGGCGGTGCGAATTCTCGAAGGCGGCCTGCCCCAATGGATCCGGGAAGGCCGGCCGCTCGAGGGCGGCGAGGCGAACCCGAAGCCCCGCGTGTTCACCCCTCGCCTCGACCACCATTTCGTCGCTTCGCTCGAGGACGTGCGGGAAGCGCTGAAGGAAGGGGCGACGCAAGTCGTCGACGCCCGCCCGGCCGACCGCTTTCGCGGCGATGCGCCGGAACCGCGTCCCGGGGTGAAGAGCGGTCACATGCCGGGCAGCGTCAATCTGCCGTTCGTCGACATCGTCGAGCACGGACGGCTGAAATCCGCCGACGCGCTCAGAGCCGTCTTCGCCGAGCACAAGGTCGATCTCGGCAAGCCGATCATCACCAGCTGCGGCTCCGGCGTCACCGCGGCGATCCTGGCGCTCGCCGTCGATGAAGCGGGCGGCAAGGTCGCGGGCCTCTATGACGGCTCGTGGGCCGAGTGGGGCAGCCGGGCCGACTGCCCTGTGGCGACTGGACCGGACTGAGCGCAAGGAGACAAGGAACCGGCGAAGACATCTCGGGAGGCCGCTGGAGGTCCTGGCGCCGACGCAACGTTTTCAAGCTCTTGAGCCCGAAAAGCTGTCACTTTGTAACTCCAAGCCTGCCCGGCTCCCAAAGGGATTTGAGGTTGCCCAACCCGCCGCCCAGAGGAGCGCCGCAGGCGCGTCTCGAAGGACCTTTCCAGGATCCGCCATCTCTGAGCAGGCGTTTCGGCGCCTTTTGGAGCATCCTTCGAGACGCCCGCCTCGCGGGCTCCTCAGGATGAGGACGGTGTAAATCCAGTTCGGAGTTGCTTCCCGTCCAGGGCGCAAGAAAAGAGTGTAATATAGCTATCTCCGGCCGCTTCCGCTGTACTTCGTGATGGGGATACCTTGTGAATCTTTCAAATTCTTTGGCGGATTTCAAGCCAATATCTTGGAAATGCTCTTTAGTTAAACCCAGGAGTAGTACGAGTGATTCATAGTGAATCGTTATAATAACTAACTGTATCCAGTTATCGGTGTGTTTTCTCTGACTCTCATTCTAAGGAACTGTGAAGCTAATACTTATGATTTTTAGGAAATCGTTTGAGGCGCTTATCGCGTTAGCTGTTGGTACGGTCCCATGCCAATGGCGCCGAGGATCCAGTTTGGCGGGTTGGCTTGGTCTCCCCATGCTTCCAGGGCTCGTCTCCAACCCAGGTAGTTGGGCAAGTTTTTGGTGGCGACGCCGTGGAAGCGGCGCATCCATTCCTTGAGCCGGCCGTGATAGGCGTTGACGTTGTTTAAGTGGAAGTCGGGCGCCTCGGGGCTGGGCTTGCCCGGCGCGGGCACGACATGAACCGGGATGTTCGCCCTGCGGGCGAAGGCGACGATGGCCTTTCCGCCGTCGCAGACGAACCGGTTGGCGGGCGTGACGACGCCGTCGAGCACGGCTGCGATCGAGGCGCGGTCGACATTCGGCAACACGGCGTCGACGGTCGCGCCGTCGCGGTCGCGCGCCACGAGGATGGGAATGTTCTCGAAGAACAGGCCGGGGTGCTTCGCCTTGCCGCCCCGCTTGCGCGGCCGGCGGGGAAGATCGGAGCGTCGGCCCTTGAACGATTCCAGGATGAACGTCTCGTCCGCCTCGACAATTCCAGTCAACGTCTTGGGCTTGTCCAAGGCGGGCGAGCCGAGAAAACGGTGACGCCAGCGGAACGCCGTGCTGGCATGGACATCGCAGCGCTCGGCGGCCTTCGCCACGCTGGTTCCCTCGATCATCGCCTGGGCGTGATCGAGCCAGCGCTCCTTTTTGCGCAGTCGCGCCATCGGCGTCTTGGTCAGGGGGTTGAAGGTGCGCCCGCAGCTCTTGCAGCGATAGCGCGCCACAGCGTTCGCCCGGCCCCAGGCGACGATGTCCCGCCCGCCGCAGTGGGGGCAACCCCGGCGTTCGACCTTGCCATGGCCGACAGCCCCCAGCGCGTCCTCCCGAACCCGGCGCTCCGAGGCCCTTCTACCCCTCGTCGCCTTCGCCGGCCAGGCTCCCGGCTGCCGCGTTTCGCCCGATCCGCCAGGGTCCGGCGCAGCGCCTTCATCGACCTCCTTGGCCTCGCAAAGCGCTTCCAGCGCCTGTCGCCGCTGGGCCGGGCTCAGCCTTGCGATCCCGGTCAACCAATCCTCAAACTCCGCGCTCTTCACCCCGACCTCCGCGAATTCAGAGGTACCCAGAATAGCAAAACCAACAGATAACGCTATAAGCGCCTCGTTTGACATTCGGTCTGCTTTTCTCTGCTTTCCTGATCCTTTTCACACCCTCTCCAAAGGTCCTTCGTTCCAGACGAATTCTCGTTTGGGTCAGGAACCGGACCTCCGTCGGTCGCCGCGGTCCGTTCGGAGTCCGCCTTCCCGCTTGAGCCGCTTATGTGCTTGCTCAGAGCAAAGCCGCCCCGCGGGGCGGCTTTGATAGTTTGTCGGAACGATCGAGTTATTCGCTGGCTTTCTTCACCGCATCCTTCACGTCGCCAGCCGCTTTGTGGGCTGCGCCTTTGGCCTTGTCGAACTTGCCTTCCGCTTCCAGGCTCTTGTCGCCCGTCACCTTCCCCGCGGCCTCCTTTGTGGCGCCTTTCGCTTTGTCCGCCGCCCCCTTCACGTGTTCTTTGTCCATGAACGCCTCCTGTGAGACGACTGAAACGCGGGCGGCCAGCGACGGTTCCAGGCGCCGGCTCGCGGAGCAGCGCGGGTAACACCAAAATTTGACGCCGATCAGAGCGATGTATGAGAGTGCTCGCTGCGCGCCAGGGGTTTGACCGAGGGCGCTTAGCCTAAAGGGCCGGGGCGATGGATTATCGGAAAAAATTCGTCGTCAAGCCGGGGGAGAAACTTAACCTTCGCAAGCGTGACCCCGCCTACACCGGCGAGCACGCGTCGCAAAACGACGCGAAGGCGCAAATCGAGGTCTTTCTGCAGAAACTCTTCCACCAACAGAACCTGCTCTACGCCGAACACAAGCACTCGATCCTCGTCGTCCTGCAGGCCATGGACGCGGGCGGAAAAGACGGCACGATCAAGCACGTCTTCACCGCGCTCAATCCGCAAGGCACGCGTGTCGCCAGCTTCAAGCAACCCACCCCCGCCGAGCTCGCCCACGATTTTCTGTGGCGCGTCCATCCGCATGCGCCGGGCCGGGGCGAGATTTCGATCTTCAACCGCTCGCAGTACGAGGATGTGCTGGTGACCCGGGTCCACAAACTGATCGACAAGAAGGCCTGGGCCGCGCGCACCGAGCGCATTCGCGAATTCGAGACCCTTCTGTCGGAGAATGGCACGACGATCGTCAAGTTCTTCCTGCACATCAGCAAGGACGAACAGCTCAGGCGCTTCGAACAGCGCCTCGACGATCCGGAGCGCCAATGGAAGATCAGCGAGTCGGACTATGCCGAGCGGGCGTTCTGGGACGACTATATCGAGGCCTTCGAGGATGCAATCCGCGCCACCAGCACGAAGGAAGCGCCCTGGTACGTAATCCCCTCGAACCACAAGTGGTTCCGGGATCTCGCTGTGTCGCAGATCATTGCCGACACGATGGCGCAGCTGAAGCTCGCCTTCCCGCCGCCCTCCGTTAACCTCGCCGAGATCCGGCGCAAGTATCACGCGGCCCTCCGTCAGGAAGAAGCCGGCGAGAAGAAGACGAAGAAGACGTAGACGAAGTACGGCCCCCTACGGCCGCCACGATGCATTTCCAAAAGTGGCCTGCCGATGGTAAAGGAGGCGCGCAAATGGGGCGCGCCGCCGCCGGTTATCGAATCGCGGGTCGACGACAGGCGCCGCAAAGGACGGGATCATTGTCACTCTGGGGGACGCTGCGCGACCGCATAGGCTCGGCTTTCAATACGCCCGCCAACGCCAACTTGCGCCGGCTGCTCATGGATCAGGGGGCCAAGCACTGGAAGGGCTACGCCTTCGCCATCGCGATGATGACGCTGATCGCCGCGACTACGGCGCTCTCCGCCTGGATCATCGGCCGGATCGTCGACAAGATCTTCGTCGGCCGCGACCTCAAGGCCGTCTGGGAAATCACCGCGGCGATCGTCGCCATCTACACCGTCAAGGGCCTCTCGACCTATGGACAGCAGGTGGTGCTCTCGCGGGTCGCCAACGGCATCGTCGCCGACATCCAGAAGCGCATCTTCGATCAGATGCTGCGGATGAAAGTCGAGTACTATGGCCGCTCGCATTCCTCCGAGTTCATCGCCCGCCAGTCCTTTATCGCCCAGTCGGCCAGCAGCGTCCTCAACCTCGTCATCACCACGCTGTCGCGCGACGCCTTGACCATTGTCGGCCTCGTCGTTGTCATGGTCTCGCAGGATCCTCTGCTCTCGCTGTTCGCGCTGATGTTCGTGCCCCTGGCCGCCGTCGGGGTGCGCAAGATCGGAATTCGCGTGCGCCGAATCATGGCGAGCGAGTTCCAGGGGGCGATGCAGATGATGGAATCGCTGCAGGAGACGGCGCAAGGCATTCGCATCGTCAAAGCCTTCACCCTCGAGGGCTTCATGCGCGGCCGGCAGGCCGGCGCGATCGAGGGCTTCGAGAAGGCGGCGAACAAGCTGGCGCGGGTAAGTTCGCGCACCAGTCCGATCATGGAGAGCCTCGGCGGCTTCGCCATCGCGGCAGTGGTGCTCTATAGCGGCTTCACCGTGATCATCCGTGGCAATCCGCCCGGAAGCCTCTTCTCCTTCATCACCTCGGTCATCATGCTGTACGAGCCGATGAAGCGGGTCGCAAGGCTGCATGTCGACCTGTCGGCCTCCCTCTTCGGCGTCGGCATGCTCTACGATTTCCTCGACCAGCGCGACTTCGAGCAGGATCCGCCGGGTTCGAAGGAACTCGAGGTCACGCACGGCAAAATCGAATTTTCAGACGTGGTCTTCGCTTATCGGCCGGAGGAGCGCGTCCTCCACTCGGTAAGTTTCGTCGCCGAGCCGGGGAAGACGACGGCGCTGGTCGGCCGCTCGGGCGGCGGCAAGTCGACCGTCATGAACCTCATCCTGCGCCTCTACGAAGTCGAATCGGGCAAGATCCTGGTGGACGGCGTCGACATCGCCAGCGTGACCCGGAAATCCCTGCGCCAGCGGATCGGCTATGTCGCGCAGGAAAACTTCCTGTTCAAGGGCTCGGTGCGCGACAACATCGCCATGGGCCGGCCGGGCGCCAGCGAGAAGGAGATCGTCGCGGCGGCCAAGGCGGCCTTCGCGCATGACTTCATCATGGGCTTCGAGCAAGGCTACGATACGCAGTGCGGCGAGCACGGCATGCAGCTGTCGGGCGGACAGCGCCAGCGCATCGCCATCGCCCGCGCCTTCCTCAAAGACGCGCCGATCATCCTGCTCGACGAGGCGACCTCGGCGCTCGATTCCGAATCCGAACAGGCGATCCAGATGGCGCTGCGCACGCTCTGCGAGGGCCGAACCACGCTGGTCATCGCCCACCGCCTCTCGACGGTGGCGCAGGCGGACGAGATTTGCGTCATCGACCGCGGCCGGATCGTCGAGCGCGGCCGGCACGGCGAACTCCTGGCGCAAGGACGCACCTATAGCCATATCGCCCAGACCCAGTTTCCGCGCGACGCCGCTTGAGCCAACGCCGGCCTGACCGCCCAGCTTGCCGGCGCATTGGGGGTGACAGCCCGACCCTCTCGCCGCTAACCTCGCCTTGAGCCGCGGCGGACGAGTTTCCCTATGCTTTACCCTTGGTCCATAGCGCTTTTGCTCTTCCTGCTGTTCGTTGCGGCGAGGGCCGGCAACTTCGTCAAGTCCCGTCTGCCGGAAGAGCACCGTTCGCGCGAATCGATCGCGCTCTTGCAGCTCTCGGTCAACCTGCTCGTGACCTTCACCGCCATTGTGCTCGGGCTTCTGACCACGGCGGTCAAGGCGGGTTTCGACACCGCCTACAATCAGCGCGCGACCTATGCGTCCCAACTCGCCCAGATGGATCAGTGTCTCAGGGACTACGGTGCGGAGACAGCGGCAATGCGCGGACAATTACAGAGCTACGTCGCCGCCGTCATCGCCAGCACCTGGCCGAACGAGCCGCCGCCGGCCGGCGTCAAATATCCCGACACCGCCGGGATGCCGCTTGTCGGCGAAAGTCCGACCCTGGGCGCCATCCTCAACGACGTCGGCCGCGAGGTGCGGGCCTTGCAGTCCAAGGACGCTCTCCAGCAAGCGACGCTTTCCGCCTGCAACCAGCAATATTCCGATCTGATCAAGAGCCGCTGGGCGGTGATCGAGGGCGCGCGCGGGTCGATCTCGACGCCCTTCTATTGGGTGTTGGTGCTGTGGCTGGTGATCCTGTTCGCCAGCCTTGGCCTCTCCGCGCCCTTCGACGGCCTCGCCCTGATCGTCGTCTCCCTCTGCGCGGTCTCCGTCACGGTGGCGATGTACGTGATCCTGGACCTGGATCTCCCTTACGGCGGCCTTTTTGGCATCCCGAGCACGTCGATGCGCCATGCGCTGGCCGACATGATGCGATAGGCTCGCGGCCCTGGGGTCAGAAGGGCGGGCTCTCAGAAGGACCGCCTGCCCGTCACGATTTCAAGGAACATCGCCCAGTCGCCCATCAGGCTGTAGAGCGGGTGGCTGAAGGTCGCCGGCCGGTTCTTTTCGAAGGCGAAATGCCCGATCCAGGCGAAGCCGTAGCCGACGACCGGCATCAGCAGAAGGAGCCAGGCGTCGCGGGTGACGATCGCCGCCGCCAGCACGACGAGGACCAGCGCGCTGCCGACCACGTGTATGCGCCGGCACGCGGCATTGCGATGCTCGTCGAGATAGAACGGGTAGAACTCGGCAAAGCTGGCGAACTTCCGTTGCTCGGCGGGGGCGGGTTGCGTCACGGCGGCGGCTCCTTGGCCGTTCTTCAGAGGATATGGCTCTTGTGGCCCTCCCAGTAGCGATCGCGCAACGGGCTCTTGTAAAGCTTGCCGGTCGGCAGGCGTGGCAGTTCGGCCTCGAAATCGATCGAACGCGGGCACTTGTGATGCGCGAGATGGTCGCGGCAGAAAGCGATCAGCTCCGCCTCCATGTTGGCGCCGGGTTCGACGCCGGGCATCGGCTGCACGACCGCCTTCACCTCCTCGCCCATCTCCTCGTTCGGCACGCCGAACACCGCTGCGTCGGCGACTTTCGGATGGGTGATCAAGAGGTTCTCGCATTCCTGCGGATAGATGTTGACGCCGCCCGAGATGATCATGAAGGCGGCGCGGTCGGTGAGGTAGACGTAGCCGTCCTCGTCGACGCGGCCGATGTCGCCGACCGTGCTCATCGTCCGGTCAGGCGAGTTAGCCTCGGCCGTCTTGACCGGATCGTTGAAGTATTCGAACGGCGAGGCGGTCTTGAACCAGAGCCTGCCGGTCTCCCCGGTCGGCACTTCCCGCATCGCGTCGTCGAGGACGTGGATCTCGCCCAGAACGACGCGTCCGACCGTGCCGGGATGAGCGAGCCATTCGGCGCAGTCGCACATGGCGAGACCTATGCCCTCGGTCGCGCCATAGTACTCGTGGATGACCGGCCCCCACCACTCGATCATCGCCCGCTTGACCGGAACCGGACAAGGCGCGGCGCCGTGGACCACCGCCTCGAGCGAGGAGAGATCGTAGCGGCGGCGCACGCTCTCGGGCAATTTCAGCATGCGCGAGAACATCGTCGGCACGAACTGCGAATGGGTAATGCGACGCTTTTCGATGAGACGGAGGCACTCTTCCTCGTCGAAGCGCTCCATAACCACGAGCGTGCCGCCGAGTCTGATCGTCCCCGCCGCGCCGACCAGCGGCGCCGAATGATAGAGCGGCGCCGGCATCAGATAGGTCATGGCCTCGCGAAAGCGCCAGGCCTTGACATAGCCCGGAAACACCGGATGCGGCTGCGTCGGGGGAAGGTCATAGAGCGGCCGCCGCACGCCTTTGGGATTGCCGGTCGTTCCGGACGAATAAAGCATCGCGGAGCCGAGCCGCTCGTCCGGGATCGGCGTCGCGGGATAGGGCGCGGTCGCTTCGTCGAGGTTCCTGATCCGCTCGCCCGCGCCCGGACCGTCGACGATCAGGCAGAGGCTGACGTTCGGGCAATCGTGGAGTGCCGCAAGCGCCGTCGCCCGCCTGGATTCCGAGGTGATCAGCGTCTTCGACCGGCTATTGTTGACGATGAAGGCGAGTTCCCCGGCCGTCAGGTACGAATTGACGTTGGTGTAATAGAGGCCGCTCCGCTCGCCGGCCGCGTCGCACTCGATGTATCGCGGATGGTTCTCCATGAAGACCGCATAGTGATCGCCGCGCTCGAGGCCGAGCGCGCGCAGGAGATGCGCCAGCCGGTTGCTGCGCGCCTCGAGCTGGCGATAGGTCACGGTCTCTCCCGACCGCGCCATGACGATGGCCGGCTGATCGGGGCGCGCGAGCGCGTGCAGGCCCGGATACATGCGCTTCCTCCGGTGAGACAACGACGAAGGCCCTGGTTCGCCTTTTCACCCGAGACGGGCCGAGCCTCGTCCAAAGTGCGTCAGGACAGGCGCGCTGTCGAGGATCGTCGGACGGATCGTGCTCCCTGTTTCTCCCTGGCAACAGGAAAGAATGGGCGGAACCCGGCCCAGAACCTGATCGCCGGGCGGCAATAAAGCTAAAGGATTCTCGACTGTTGCATGAAAATTCTCGCTCGGCGTCTCAGCGTGCCGACGAGGAGATAACAGGCAAACAAATCTCCCTGGTCAGGGGGATAACAGGCGGCGCGAATGGCCAGGCAGGTCGGGTGGAATTTGGGGCGCGCTCGCCGCCTTAGCGGAGAAGCCGCGCGGCGGTGATGAGGGAGGACATCACGACACGCCGGCCGAATCGCCGCTCGCGGGAGCGCGCATGGCCCAGGTGCAAATTACGGGCCAGCGCCATGCCCCGCCCCGCCCTTGCCGTGGACGGCGAGCCAGACCGTCGGTCGGTCCAAAGCCGTCCACTCCACCCGATGGCGGGTCCTTGGCGGAATCTCGACGAAATCCCCGCGTTCCAGACGGCGCGCCGCCCCCTCCCCCTCGATCAAAAGGCCGGCGGCGCCCTCGAGCACGATGACCCATTCCGTCCAGTCCTGGTCGTACCAGAAGCCGGGCGGGCTCGCCTGCCCCGTCGACACGATCCGCTCGACGCTCGCCCCTGGCCAATCGGCGATCACCGTCGCCTCTTCCTCGGGCAAGCGTCCGGCCAGATTGGCGAAAATGTTGCCGCTTCGGATCATTTCGCGTTCCCAGTCTCACTTCACGATAGCGCCAGCCTGGACCCAGATCGACGCTTTCCCGTCGCCGTGGGGTTCCGCCTTCCCGGTCCAGGGCCGCGGTGACGACGGCGGCGCCCGGTCTCGACCCGCACGGCCTCTCGTTCCCCGCCCCTCGCCGCTGTTCGCCCTCCCGCATGACGTGGTAGACCTTGCGCGCTCGCGGATCGATTTCGGCAGCCGCGCTCCGGCGAGTCGATGGAGGGTTCGGTCACGATCGACGCCGCCAACTATTCCGCGACCGAGACCTTGCGCGACGGGCGCACGGTCGAGATCCGCGCGCAGCGTTCCCGGGACCGCGAAGGCATGCTCGCGGCGATCGCGAAAACCAGCTCGGGGTCGCTTTACCGTCGCTTCTTCGCGGTCAGGCGCGAGTTTTCGGAGAAGGAGACGGACTATTTCCTCGACATCGACTTCGTCAACCACGTCGCTTTGGTGGCGGTGGCCAACGACGCCGGCCAGCCGGCGATTGTCGGCGGCGGGCGGTATATTGTCGTCCAGCCCGGCCAAGCCGAAGTCGCGTTCGCGGTCATCGACGCATATCAGGGCCTAGGCCTCGGCTCAGCATTGATGCGCCATCTCGCAACCCTCGGCCGTGAAGCCGGACTTCGTGAGCTCATCGCCGAGGTCCTCGCGGAAAATCTCCCCATGCTGAGCGTGTTTGAGCGGAGCGGTCTCGCGATGAGCGCCAGGCGCGAAGGCGCCGCCGTCCACGTTACCCTGCGCTATTCCTGATCGCCAGCGAACGGGGCTGCTCTCCGAGCTGGTTGCGCAACTCTACTAACGGAGAGGAAGATCATCCATGAAAACGATCGCTCAATTCGTACGGACGACGGTTGTCGGCGGCCTCTTTTTCCTGGCGCCGATCGTTGTGCTGATCGTCATCCTCGCCAAGGCGTTCGACTACGCGAAGAAGGGGTTAAACGCCGTTGTTGTGCACATACCGGCCGCTTCAGACTTGACCGCCGGCGCGGCGACGGTGCTGGCGGTCGCGCTCGTCGCGCTCGTCTGCTTTGTTGCCGGGCTCATCGCTCGCACGGTGACCGCGCAGCGCGTCATCGACGCATTGGAATCGTCGGTATTGTCGAAGATTCCCGCCTACGACTATCTGAAGCAGGAGAGCGCGAGCGCGCTGGGCGTCGCCGAGATCGGCGACCACCCCGTGGTCTTCGTGCCTATGGAAGGGGGATGGCAGCTCGGCGTTCAAACCGAAGCGCTGAGCGACGGCCTCGTCTCTGTCTTCGTCCCGGGCGCGCCAGACCCGCATTCCGGCTCGGTCTTTTTCTTTTCGACCGACACCGTTCGACCTGCCGGCATCAAGCTGGTCGCTGCGCTCAATTGCCTCAGGCGATGCGGCGCAGACGCATCCGCGCTCCACGCCGTTTGGCCTGTCGGGGCGTAGCGCCGCCTCGAATGGCAGGTTGAAGGTTTAGCCGCCGGGTTTGGTCGCAGACAATGCCGATACGCTTGCGCCCGGCGACAAGGGACGATCTTCCCCGCGTCCGAGAGGTGCGGCATGGGACGGCGGAGAACCGCTTGACCGACCCCTCGCTCGTCACCGACGCGGAAGTCGCCTGGTATCTCGCCGAAGCGATCTTCCTCGTCTCCGAGGACGAGACGGGAGTGCAGGGTTTTGCCTGCGCCAACCATCAGACGGGCTACGTTTGGGCTCTCTTCGTCATCGACGGGTCGCAGGGACAGGGTCACGGAACCGCGCTTCTCGATGAGGTCGTCCGGCGGCTTCGTCAGGCCGGCCACCGCCAGGCGTTTCTGACGACCGGCCCGGAAACGACGGCGGCGGGGTTCTACCGCTCCAAAGGGTGGCGGCAGACCGGCGTGGACATGAGGGGAGAGGCAGTGTTTCGTCTCTGGCTCTGAAGGCGCAGGCGAAGTCCTCCGAGAGGAGCGCCGACCCGACCCGCCGCTATTTCGCGTGCGCGATCAGCTTGACGTCGACGATGACGTATTTCGCCGCGTCGATCTTGAAGTCGACCACGTCGCCCGGAAGCAGGTCCTTGCTGAGGTCGGGACTTCTGACATCAAACATCATCTCCATCGCGCACATGAAGCCTTTTATCGCGTCGTGGTCGAGGGTCAGCCAGCCGGTTCCCGGAGCGACCGCCTTGACGGTCCCGTGGCCGGCGAAAATCCCCGTGATCGCGCTCTCCTGCGCTCCGGCGGCGCCCGCCGCCAGTCCGAGAGCCGTCAACGCCAGAGCGCGCCGGAGCGTCCGCCTCATTGCGTCTTTCCGTTTGTTTCCCTTTCCGCCATTCTCCCGCCAAGGCGCGGGCCGCGCAAGGAGGAAAGCGTGTTGCGCTGCCGGCGGACATGTTGCCTTGGGCCTGAAGGCCGGAAAGCATTCTTGGCGACGATGCCTGGGTTGCCGCTCTCTGAGGGTTTGAAAGTCCCTACGTCATAAATGACGGCGATACATTTGTAATCTGTTTAATGGCGTCGGTCCTATTGGCGATCTTCTTTGTCAAAATCCACCGCTCAAAAGGGAACCCTTTTGAGCGGCGAAATCCGCCCCTGCAAGCTCCGGAAAACAAACGGGCTTGATCGCTAAAAAGGGTGCGCTCATAATTTCAAATCGGCTAGGTATCGTAATGAGCCGAACATTCTCGTAACGGTCAACGGCCAGTTTCGTCAGCCCCTTGTACAGGTGTCGGCTCAGTGCGTAAGAAGACGTTCGGCGCTGTCCGCGATAGCAGCACCGCGTTGCAGTGTGTTTAGGCCTCTAAAATTTCTGAAGGGCTGATTTTGGAAATTCCGCGCGCTCATGTGGAGGAGTATCGTCAGAGCAGTCTGGAGGACCTACGGCCATGTATTCCTTCTCGGAATCCCGCCCACAATTTGACCGTAGAAACTTTCTGCCTATGATATGCAAAAACTAACTCTGATGTTAGCACGATTTCGTCGGCAATTTCGCCCCAGCACTGTTTTAGAACTCTTTCCTTGCAAGGGATTTGCGCAAAGCTTCTTGACTTCAATCTGCAAACCGGCGGTATCATACAAGGCGAATTCAGATATTCGTTCCGGCGTCAGACACAAAACCCCCTTCCTTCTTTCGTCCTCAGCCCCGAACATCAAGATGTATTTTTGGCTCTCAAACCCGGCAGAGTGCATAAATGGCATACCCTGTTTTCCGGCTTCCTTGCCGATGGCCGCAAAGACCGCTTTACGGACATATTCATTCGGTCTGACTGACCGAATGAGATTTGTTAAAGACCTCTTCGTGAAAGCCGTGTCCTTTTCGTTGAGAACAGCTTGAAAAACCGTAATCAGTGTCGATACGACAACGACTGCCCCTGTCCCGTACTTCAGGTAATTGCTGCCTTGCAGAAATATCCCTGCGATGGCCGAAACGGCCGTTAAAGAAGAGGATATAGCGATCAAAACGGTCGAATTCACGGTATCCGGTTCTTTCCAACCGCCGCGCGCGCTTCCGAAGCCCCGTGAGCATAACGAGAGCTCGCGTTGCGTAAAGGGGTTTGAGGGCGTGCAAAAATCAAGAAATTCGCACCGTACAATTCGGGCCGAAAATCGGGTGGTTTTGAAAAGCCGTAAGCGACTAGCGGCGAGGCCTGAGACCGGACATTGCGAAGGGGGCAGACGGGTCGATTGCGGACTTTCAGCGCTCGCGGCGTCGTGGCGCAGCGTGTGACGGAGTTACCTTGCCGGTGACCGCCTTCGCTTCACATTTGCTACTTTGTCAGGAACAGTGAGCGCAGCGCTTGGTTGGCCTTAGACTTGCCTGCCTTCTTATTGAGTAAGCCCGGAACCTCTGTTTCCTTGTAGAATTTCGTTTTACTGGTGTTCCGAAGTCCCGGATTTCGAAGCAGTCCCACGCTTATCAAGTGTTCTTCAAGCTTACGGATTGTGTTCCATATGTTCTGGGTCGAAAAGCCACCTTTTGGCTTCATAGATGCGATCAGATATAGGTAGGGGACGCCTTTACTATATTCGTTCAAAGCATGGTTGTAGTGCTTAATCTTGTGATCTTTGAAGCATTCGCTTGCAAAATCTTGATCGTTGGTCTGGCCAACGTACCAAGGGGTAAAGCGCGGAGTGCCGGGTGGCTTCACACCGAACACGTAGCAGCCCTTCGCGCCGGATAGCCCCTTATGCCGGGCTTCAATATTCTGCCAGAATTGCTTCAGGTCATCCGAAACGAGCGTTCCTTTGCGCGGGATTTTGAACGGGCCGAAATTCTCAAATTTCCGCATGCTCGCGCCCCTCGCGCCAATTAGTGCATACCAGTAGCCCGATTCGCCCCATGATAAACAACCACACCAAAGCTCTACGGTGGGCGTGGCGGACACGGCGGTGCTGCATCTTCCAGTATATTCTCTCGCGTATTAGTGCATTCCCGGAAACACGAGCGCGCCGCGACAAGTCCGCAACCGGTCGATAGCTCCCGTGGCGGCCAGGTCGGCAACCGGACGTTCGCCGCTCGTGCAGAAATCAAGAAATTTCGCGCGGCCCCGGCGGTCCGACGAAATGAAGGATGCGGGCCGTTCAAAAGTCAGGTGCGAAATTCAAATCAGGATGCGTTCCACCTCGTCGAGGCTAACATCGTCACGCCGCCGATCATAGAGCTGCGTCGTTCGCGTCGAGGCGTGATTGGCCATCGCGGCGGCCTTTTCGAGCGTGCCGCCGTTCTTAAGATAGGCCGTGATCCCCGTCGCCCGGAATGTGTGGTTGCCGATCTTCGTCCCGATGTCGGCCGCTGCCGCGCGTCGGCGGATCATGGCGTAGGCATTGGCCTGGGGCAGAGGCGTCGTCGTCAGCGTGTCCGTGCCGCGGCCGATTGTCCGGAACAACGGCCCTTTCGGATCGGTCGCAAGTCCGCCTCCGTCGATATAGGCGTGAAGGTAGGCCTCGAGATTGTGGTGGCAGGGCATTTCGTGGCGCTTGCCGCCTTTCTCGTGCAAGCGAACCCACAGGCGGCGGTTCTGCACGTAAACGTCTTCGACCTTCATCGCGAGCGCCGCGCCGATGCGCGCGAACGAATAGACCATGAGGCCGATCAGGGCGCGGTCGCGAAGGCCCACGGGCGTCGTCACATCGATGGTGTCGAGCAACGCGCGCGCCTCCGAAGGATCAAGCACCGGCGTCTTGCCGCGCTTCACGCTGTGCGAGGCGTCCGCGCACGGAAGCGGCCGGATTCACCGGCATGACCTGGCCTGTGACAAGCCAGTCGAACAGATGCTTGATCGCGGCGAGGCGCTGCTTGACGGTCGGCGCGGATCGCTCGCGCCCGAGCTGCTCGATATAGGCCGCGACGTGCAACGGCTTCACGTCGGCGATTGAGGCGACGCCAGCGCTCTCGCACCAGGCCAAAAACTCCCGCGTCGCCTGCGCGTAGGCCTCCGCGTGTTCTGGTTGCGAATATTGGCGGCGAAGAATTCGAGGAAGCGGATGCGCGCGCGGTCGCCGGCGGCCGCGATGAGGGCGGGAAGCTGAGAGGCTGTGACGCTGTGACGAACCTAAGTGCGAGCTGGCTCATGGCGATCTCTCGCTCGGCCGGCGCGAGTCCACGATCCGAAGAAGATGATTTGCGAGCATGACGATTTCGGAGGCCTCGGCTGGGTCAACGACGGGCACATTCCGGTGTGAGTGCGGGTTCTTGTAGGACCCGATCGCCCCCGCAAAGAGGTTTGACAACGCCTCGCGCTCTGCCTTTTCGGCGTTGATATCGGTTAGCGGTCCTGTTTGTGTGTGAAACGCCTTACGAACAAGATTGACGCCGATATCTGCTGCGGTAAGGCCTGCTGCCTCGCGCACGGCGACCTCGACCGCTTTCATCGCCTGGAAGGCTGCCGTCTCGAAATCTCCGCGCATGAACGACATCCAGACGGGGCCGCTTATGCTGGCGTGTAGCGCTTCCTTAGGAAGCCGGCGGGCAACAGTGTAATTGGCGAATTCAGCCTCGTTTTCAAACTTTCGCGCCCGGCGGCTAAGCCGCCGTTGCGGACCAAAGTTCGTTGTCGGGTCTGGGATGATCAGACCCTGCGCCTCCAACCATGACCACGCCTCTTGCACTGCCATACGAACATCGAACTCTTTTTCTTTCGGGTATCTGTTCTTCATCGGACTAGGTTCGTTGCATAGCTCGTCGGTCATCGCGCCAGGGTTGAAGACTGCCTTGCGCGCCTCACCCACGCGCGCGCGAACAAGAAAGAGAAGCTTCGCTCCCAACTCCTCAGGCTCTAGACCGAGCAACACCTGAACGTCGGGTATCTCTTCAAGCAGCTCGCGCACGATCGATTCCTAGGCGGAACGTTTGATAAAGGGCATTATTACACATCGAAAGGAGACAGAAACTCAAATTCAGATCTTGAGATGGACGGACGAAGCTCTCCGCCTTTGTCCGCGATCACGTCGAGCGTGTCGACTTCCCGCGCAGGCTCGGCGGTCGCCTGCAACAGGCCCATGTCGACGACCTGGTTCGTCACTTCTTGTTCGACGATCTGCTTGTTCTTCGCATCAATCGCGACCTGAACGTTGTAGCCGATGGCGACGCGGGTGTGCGCCGCCATGGCGGGGCGAAACCGCTCAAATTGCTTTGCTTATGTGCGACCTCTTCGAAAGGTCGCGTTTCCTCAAACAAGGTCGGGGCGAACCTTTCGCCCCAGTATCTCGGCATCGCGTTTCCTTAGCCCTGAAGCCGCAGCGTCAGCTTTCTCCAAAACCGCCGTGCTCGGCCAGTGCGGCTGCATCTCGGGCAGCATGCAACACCCGAACGATCACGAGCTCATGCTCATTGTGGAGGTAGTAGATCGCATAGTTGCCGGAAAAACCGACCCGCAGGCCGGGCGCAAAGTTGTCTCGCGACGGGGCGGCAAGTGGAAAATGAAGCAGCGGATCGCAATCCTGCTTGATCCTGTCTATGAGCCGCGTCGCGGTCGCCTCGGAGGCTTCGACGGCGATGTAGAACCAGATTTCGGCGAGGTCGGCTTCCGCCGCGTCGGTCAGGCGGAGGGTGAGCGGTCGGCTAATAGCTTCCTCCCTCGTTCGACGATGCGGGCAGCGTCAAAGTTTTTGACTCGACCGGCTGCGACATCGGCGAGACCTACATCGATATCGGCTTTCAGCGCCGCCAACTCTTCGATCTGAAGCGCGCGCTTCATTTTCCAGTCGCGCAGCGCGGCGCGAACAACCTCACTCGTGGATGCGTAGTCGCCGGCGTCCACGGCGCTCTTCACCACGGCCGCCATCTCCGCCGGCATGGTTATGGTCATACGTTCGATCTCGGACATGAAATCCCTCCGTCCAGTGCGTGCATACTTTATCATACTTTGTCGGCAAACGCCAGCACCTGAGTGAAGGGGTCGAGGCAGCGCGGATCTTGAGATGGACGGACGAAGCTCTCCCGCAAAGGCGCCTCTTTCTCTTGTCCGCGTCCAAACATGCAAATTGAGAGAACAAGCAGGCGAGACCGCCCGAAATCAGACCAGCGTCGCGACAAAGATCAGCGCCGCGGCGGTCGACAGCACGACCGGGCAAAGCTTGATCGGCAAGACGGGGGTGTGGCGGCCGATGACAAACGTCCATAAGCCGAAAACGACCAGCCCGGCCGCGTTGATGCGATAGACCAGGATGGCCACCGGGTCAGCGAGGCCGGCGGCGACCGTAACGATGAAAGTCAGGACGCCGACGAAAACCAGCGCGAGCCCTTCGGCCACCCATTCCATCTCGACGATTTGCCGGTTGTCCGCGGCGACGTCGCCGAAGCTCCTCACCACCTCTTTCGTCGGAATGATATGCGCCACGCCCCATCCAATGGCGATCGCGGATCCGAGATAATTGAGCAGAGGTCCGAGCATGCGATCCCTTCGGCGCCGGCGGCGCGGCGCTCTTGATCCCGACGCGACTGAACCCTTCCCGATGCGACTGAGCCCGCCAGCTCGATTGAGGCCCGGAACTTATACCTTCGAACAATGCGGACCGCGCTGCGCCGAATAGCCGCGGACGAAAATGGTTGATCAAACGGGCATTTCGAGTCATGAGGCCGCCTGAACAAACGCCTGTCGCCCAACCGATGAGGGACGCATGACCGAAATCTGCTGGAAAGCAGGCCTGAGCCGCCGGACGGTCCTCATCGGCGCCGCGGCAATGCCGGCGCTTGCCCTGTCGGTCGGCCCGGCTGAGGCGAAGATCGCGCAGGCGGCCGTGCATTATCAGCCCACTCCGAAAGACGGCAAACAGTGCGACGGCTGCAACTTCTTCGTCGCCCCGAACTCGTGCAAGACGGTCGACGGCGAAATCGCTGCGACCGGCTGGTGCCAGCTCTGGGTGAAGAAGCCTAGCTGATCGAACGGCGGCTGCCAGGCTGCCGTCCACGCCTTCCACACGCCTTCCGGGTCGTCACGCGGTGTCCTTTTCCCGCTCCGATTCCCCCTCGACCCGCATGATCCTCTCGCCCATCTCGACCTGATCGCCGACAGCGGCGACGACGTCGGCGATGCGGCCGGCGAAGGGCGCAGTCAGCGCGTGCTCCATCTTCATCGCTTCGACGACGGCGAGGCGCTGGCCCGGCTGGACCCGGTCGCCGTCGGCGACGTTCAGCGCCGCGACGCGCCCGTTCATCGGCGCGCGGATAGCGCCGTCGCCCTCGTCGGCGCCGCCCGCCTGGGCCTTCGAGCGGATCGATCAGCGCGACGAACGCCTGCCGGCCGCCAGCAAAGGCGTACACCCCGTCCGCTGTTTCGAAGAGGGTGATTTCGGCTCGGCCTTCCGGCGACGGCGAGCCGCCTTCGGCTTCGATCGGGCGGTCGGTCGAACCGACGAGCTGCAGGCGCTCCGGCTTGCCGTCGATCATGAGGTCGAGACCGAGGCGGCGAGGCCCCATCAGTTCGAACGAATCCGCGACGCCCCAGGGATCGAAGGGCGCAGGGCGAGGTCGCTGCAGGCGATCCCGCCGCGCGAGAAGGAGACGCGCCGCCGCCGTCGCGGCGCGCCAATCGGGGGGCCTGGGAACCGCGCCGAGCCGGGGGAGATTGGCGTCGATGAAGCCCGTGTCGACCGCGCCGCCCGCGACCTCGGGGCTTCGCATGAGCGCGCCGAGGAAGGCGAGATTGGTCTTCGGCCCGATGACCACTGCGTCGCCGAGCTCCTTCATCAGCATGGCCAGCGCTTCCGTCCGCGTCGGCCGGTGAACGATCAGCTTGGCGATCATCGGATCGTAGAACGGCGTCACGCTGTCGCCGGCGGCGACGCCGGTATCGACCCGGAGGCCGGCCAGCCCCTCTTCGCCGCTGAGGTTCATGACATGGATGCGCCCGGTCGAAGGCAGGAAGCTGTGCTCCGGATCCTCGGCGTAGACGCGCACCTCGATCGCCGCGCCGTCGCAGGCGATTTCATCCTGCGCCAGCGGCAACCGCTCGCCCGCGGCGACGCGGAACTGCCACTCGACGAGGTCGAGCCCGGTCACGGCCTCGGTGACCGGATGCTCGACCTGCAGCCGCGTGTTCATCTCGAGGAAGTAAAAGTCGTTCGGGCCGAGACCTCGCGAAGCGTCGGCGAGGAACTCGACCGTCCCCGCCCCGACATAGCCCGCCATCAGCGCCGCCTCGGTCGCCGCCTTGGTCATGGCGGCGCGCGTGGCCTCGGGCAGTCCAGGCGCCGGGCATTCCTCGACCACCTTCTGACGCCGACGCTGAAGCGAGCAGTCGCGCTCGAACAGATGGACGCAATGGCCCAGGGAGTTGGCGAAGATCTGCACTTCGATGTGGCGGGGCGAGGCGACATATTTCTCGATCAGCACCCGGCCGTCGCCGAAGGCGGCCTCAGCCTCGCGGCTCGCGCTCTCGAGCGCGGCGTCGAATTCCATATGCGCGTCGACGCGACGCATGCCCCGCCCGCCGCCGCCGGCGATCGCCTTGATCAAGACCGGGTAGCCGATCTCGTAGGCCTTCTCCTTCAGGAACTTCGGGTTCTGATTGTCGCCGTGATAGCCCGGCGCGACCGGCACGCCCGCGCTTTGCATCAGCGCCTTGGCCGAATTCTTGAGGCCCATGGCGCGCATCGCCCCGGGCGGCGGCCCGATGAAAACGATTCCGGCGCTCGCGCACTGTTCGGCAAAGTCGGCATTCTCGGAGAGAAAGCCATAGCCGGGATGCACGCACTGGGCGCCGACGAGTCGCGCGAGCGCGATTATCGCCTCGCCATCGAGATAGCCGTTCGGTCCTTCGCCGATCTCATGCACCTCGTCGGCAAGCCGGGTGAAGAGCGCGCCGCGGTCGGCCGGCGTGTGCATTGCAATCGTCCTCATGCGCAAGCGCCGGGCGGTGCGGATGATCCGGCAGGCGATCTCCCCTCGATTGGCGATGAGGACATTGACGAACATGGCGGACTCCGGACCGAGTTTGTCTAGCGAACGCGATGGGCGATGGCGAGGGTATGGACCCTTGCCTCGGCTCCGTGGAGCAACGACATAGAATTGTCTGCTCGACGGCCTCTAAGGGCTGTCACGGAGGCCGGTCAGAGTCGGCCGGGCGGGGAAATCCAACAAAAACAGGTGACCATGACTCTCATCGAGAAAGCGCGCGCCTTCCTCGGGCTCGTGCAAGAATTGCCGATATGGCCGCCGACGAAGCTTTCGCTCGCGCTTCAGGGCGGCGGATCGTTCGGCGCCTTCGCCTGGGGCGTGCTCGACCGGCTGCTGGAAGAGCCGGACATCGATTTCGATGCGGTCAGCGGCGCGAGCGCCGGCGCGATCAATGCAGTGCTGCTGGCCTCCGGCATGATCGAGGGCGGACACGAGGGCGCGCGGACGCGCCTCTCGCAATTCTGGAAGCGGATCAGCCGCTCGGCCCCGATCGCGCCGGTCGGCGCCGGACTGGAGCTCGTCATCCGGACCCTGTCCCCGTATCAGTTCAATCCGTTCAATCTCAATCCGCTGCGCGAGGCGCTGGTTGCCGAGGTGGACTTCGAACGCTTGCGGAACCAATCGGCGATCAAGCTCCTGCTCGGAGCGACACGGGTGCGCGATGGAAGCCTTCGCATCCTGACCAACGCGGAGCTGACCGTCGACGCCGTGCTGGCCTCGGCCTGCCTGCCGCTTCTGCACCACGCCATCGAGCTCGACGGCGAACCCTATTGGGACGGCGGATACGCCGCCAATCCGCCGCTCTTGCCTCTCGTCCGCGTCACCGAGGCGGCGCATGTCCTCATCGTCCAGATCACGCCGACGACTTCGGAACGGCTGCCGCGGTCCCCGCGCGAGATCGCCGCTCGGCTCGAACAGATCCAGTTCAACGCCACGCTGAACAGCGAACTCGAGGCGCTCAAATACGGCAAGATGATCGGCGCGACGGAAAAGCTCCGGCGTCTGAGAATTGGCCGCATCTCGGCGCAGGACGAGTTCGCGGACCTCGCCGACGAGAGCGCCGGAAATCTCGGCTGGGACTTTCTCGAACGCCTTCGAGAAGGCGGCCGCGCCGCCGCAGAACTCTGGCTCAGGCGCGATTTGCCGGTCGCCTCGAGCGCTCCGAGGTAGCGAAGCCGATTGCGGCGCCGGACTTTCGCCAAGGAAAGCCATTGCGGCGGGCGACCGATTGGCTAGTGTCTTTTGCGACGCGCCACGCGTCGACAGCCTGGGGGATTTTCCTGATGATGGTCCGCAGTTTCGCTTCTCTGACGGCCGCGCTTTCCATGAGCGCCCTGGCCGCCTCTCCGGCGTCGGCGCAATCGGCGACGCAAGTCGGCAGGCTGTCATGCGACGTCTCCGCCGGCGTGGGCATGATTCTCGTGCAGAAGCAGATTCTGCACTGCATGTTCATTCCGACCGACGGCGCTCCGCCCGAGCCCTATTTCGGACGCATCGACCAATTCGGCATCGCGCTCGGCGCTGTCCAGCAGGGCGCCCTCGAGTGGGCGGTGATCGCGCCTGCCTCCGGCGTTCCCCATGGCGCCCTTTCGGGCACATATACGGGCGTCGGCGCCCAGGCGACCGCCGGCGTGGGCCTCGGCGCGAACGTGCTCGTCGGCGGGACAGGCCGGGCCTTTTCCTTGCAGCCTCTCTCGGTCCAGGGGCAGACCGGGCTCAATGTCGCGGGCGGGATCACGACGGTCACGTTGATGCCGCCTGGAGCCCAATGACGGGCGCCGGCGGCAATAGCTATCGCGCGGCTATCGGCGATCGAGGCTACGACAGCGAAAGCGGTTGCGGAGGGAGCGGATGACGGACCGTGAGGACAAAGAGCAGGCGAAACCCCAATTCGAGCAGCTGCGGGCGAAGGCGGCGGAAGCCGCCTCGACACTCTACCGCGAAGGACGCGATTTCGTCGCCAACAGCGACGAGCTGTCGAAGGCGACAGAGCAACTGAGCGGCGCCATCCGCCAGAACCCGCTGGCGGCTGTCGGGATCGCCTTCACCGCAGGCCTCCTGGTTGCGCTTCTTGCACGCGGATAGTCCTGATGATGAACGAAGTCGCGGCTTTCGCAGGGGCGCAGGCAAGGTCGGCGGTGCGGCGGGTCGCGACGCCGTTGGCTTTCGTTCTCGCTGCTGCGCTGTTTGCCCTCTTTGCCCTTGCCGCGCTGTTCGCCGCCCTGTTCTTCTGGGTTGCGCCCATGCTCGGAGCGAGTATCGCCGCCTTGATCGTGGCGGCAGTCGCTATCGTCCTCGCCCTTCTCTTTCTGCTGCCGCTGACCTTTCGTCGGCGGCCGCCGCCACCCGAGCCGACCGCCGCCTTACCGCAGTACGTCTCTCTGTTGGCGCAGGCGGCGCCAAAACTTGGCCCAAAGCAGCTGATGATCGCGATCGGGCTCCTGGCGGTCGCGCTCGTTCTCGGCTCCCGCGCTTCGAAAAAGTAAGCAGCGGTCCCAATAGGCTCTGGTCGGGCGGCCCGTCGCTACGGCGGGACCAGAGCATCGCCAGGGCTGCGCGGGCAGCCCTGTCGACAATCAATGATGCCAAAACAAGGCCAGTAGAATAATCACCGGGATTGGTACTCCAAGCAGCCACAGCAATGCGCCTCTGCCAAAGCCCATGACGTCCTCCTGTCGTAGAGACGTTGAGAACGCTCAAACTGCGAAACTGTTCCGAGAGGCGGAAAACGTTCAATCAGAGCTACTCGACAAAGTAGTCCTCATCGATTTTCTTCACTTCGTAGACCTCCTTGATCCGCACGCCGACCCTGTGCCGAATCATCAGCGCGGCGAGCTCCCGACCATCGATCAGCACGACCCGCTTCGAGACGCGGGTGATGAAGTCGTAGGCGGTCGACGGGAAATAGGACGTGGTGACGAACACCCCCTTGGTCGCGCGGTGGCCCTCGAGGCCGCCGACGAAGTCGCGCACTTCGCGGAGGGGCACGCCATTATCCGGGTCGAGCCGCTTGGCCTGCACGTAAACGACATCGAGCCCGAGTTCGTCCTCCTTGATCACCCCGTCGATGCCGCCGTCGCCGACGCGGCCGAGCGCCCGGCCCATCTCCAGCCGGCCGCCGCCATAGCCCATGCGGACGAGCAGATCGACGATCAGGCGCTCGAAGAAGGCCGGGCTGAAAGAATGCACACGCTCGACAATCTCGCGCGCCAGCCCTGAGGTCAGCATTTCGAAACTCGAGGCGATCAGCTCCTCCGGACTTTCAATCGCCGGCGCCGGGCCCGGCGCCGGCCCCGGCGCTCGCTCTGGATGGCGCCAAGCGATGAATTCCGGATAGCGCTCGAGCAGCCCGACGTCGATCTCGCTGACGCCTTCGGCGAGCAATTCGCGGCCGCGCTCGGTCGCGCGGCAGTATCCCCGGCGCGGCAATTCGATGAGGCCGGCTTTCGAAAGATAGGAGCGCGCCCAGTTCAGCCGGTTGGAGAAGATCGTCTGATTGCCGCTGGGCAGCATCAGCGCGCGTTCCTCCGACGAAATGTTCAGGATCCTGACAATTTCGTCCTCCAGCCCGGCGACGCTGATTTCGTCGCCAAGACGTCCGAGCGTTCGCAATGCCGGCAGCATGAGCTCCTGGAAGCTCGGGAGGCTGATCGTCGCGTTCCGCGTCGGCTCCGCAGCTACATTCGGAAGACGCCGAATTGGGTCCGCTCCGTCCTCGCATTCAGTGTGGAGGAGAAGGCCAGGGAGAGAACGCGGCGCGTCTCCCCCGGGGTAATGACGCCGTCGTCCCAAAGACGGGCGGTCGCATAATAGGGCGACCCCTCCGTCTCGTATTTGGCGCGTATCGGCGCCTTGAAGGCTTCCTCCTCGTCCCTCGACCATTCCCGCCCCTCCGCTTCAAGAGAATCGCGCCGCAACGTGGCGAGAACGCTCGCCGCCTGCTCCCCGCCCATCACGCTGATACGTGCATTCGGCCACGTGAACAGAAACCGCGGGCCGTACGCCCGACCGCACATGCCGTAGTTTCCCGCTCCGAACGAGCCGCCGATGATCAGCGTGATCTTCGGCACGCTGGCGCAGGCGACCGCGGTCACGAGCTTGGCGCCGTCCTTGGCGATCCCGCCCGCCTCGTACCGCTGCCCGACCATGAAGCCTGAAATGTTTTGCAGGAAAAGCAGCGGCACGCCGCGCTGCGCGCAGAGTTCGATGAAATGCGTCCCCTTGAGCGCGCTGTCGGAAAAGAGGACGCCATTGTTGGCCAGAATCCCCACCAACATTCCCGAAAGCCGGGCGAATCCGGTGACGAGCGTTGTGCCGTAGCGTGGCTTGAAAGCGTCGAACTCGGACCCGTCGACGAGCCGGGCGATGATCTCGTGCGCGTCGACCTGCTGGCGCAGATCGAGCGGCGCGATCCGCATCAGATCGTCCGCCGGATAGAGTGGTTCGGCCGGCTCCGCCCAGTCGATGGCGCTCTTGGGAGCCCGGTTCAGATTGCCGATCGCGCGCCGCGCGAAAGCCAGCGCGTGCGTATCATCCCGCGCGAGCGTATCTGCGACTCCCGACACCCGGGTGTGCAGGTCGCCGCCGCCAAGATCTTCGGCGCTCACCGTCTCGCCAGTCGCGGCCTTCACCAGCGGCGGCCCTGCGAGGAAGATCGTGCCCTGCTTCTCGACGATGATGGTCTCGTCCGACATCGCCGGCACATAGGCGCCGCCAGCGGTGCAGGAGCCCATGACGACCGCGATTTGCGCAATTCCCGCCGCTGACATACGAGCCTGGTTGTAGAAAATGCGGCCGAAATGCTCGCGGTCCGGAAACACCTCGGCCTGATGCGGGAGATTGGCGCCGCCGGAATCGACCAGATAAACGCAAGGGAGTTGATTCTCCGCCGCGATCTCCTGCGCCCGGAGGTGCTTCTTTACCGTCATCGGATAATAGGCGCCGCCCTTGATCGTCGGATCGTTGGCGATGACCATGACTTCGCGGCCGTGGATGAGGCCTATTCCCGTCACCAGCCCGGCGCCATGCACGTCTCCCTCATACATGGCGAAAGCGGCGAGCGCGCCGATTTCGAGGAAGGCCGAGTTGACGTCGAGAAGGCGCGCCACACGCTCGCGCGCCAGCAGTTTGCCGCGCCCGACATGGCGCTCGCGCGACCGCAGGGCGCCCCCCTCGGCCGCTGCGCTGCGCCGGCTCTCCAACTCTTCGACCAGCTTCCGCCAGCCCGCGACGTTCGCCTCATCCTGCTCGGTCCGGATCGCCGAGAGCGCTCTTCAACTTCGTCATCTAGATCGCCCTCCCCGGCCCGGACATCGGTTTACGCAGAGGCGCGGCCGACATCCCTAACGTCACTGTATGTTCACATTGGATCCTAACCTGTTGCCAATTGCATAACTTTACCCAGAGGAAGCGTCCTTTTCGATACTATTTAGAACCGGTCGCGTGGCATTGATTTTGGCGTAATCGATGTGCCGCATGCCGTTTTCGTCGACCCAGACAATGTCTTCGTACTCGTGGCCGAAGCGCACGTCTTGCGCGGTGAAGATGTCGCGCGCGTGGACGGTCTGGCCCGAGGTCTCGTCGAAGCCGACGATGCTGACGACGAAGTTGATCTCGCTCGCGGCAAGCGCTTCCTGCTCCATGCCGAAGAGCGGGCTGTCGGCCTCGATGGGATGGAAGAGCAGCCAGCTCAACGCAAGGGTAGGGTTCTCCGACTTCACGAGCCGCAACGGCTGGAAGCCGACGAGCCTCCTGCCTTCCAGCGAAACGCTCGGCCCGATCATCCATGTCTTGGCCGTCGCTTCGCTGATGAAGTTGCTGCGCGCATTGGCAAGCCTGAACATCAGGGTCGGCACGCCGTTGTGCGACGACACGACAGGAAACCTGGAGAAGAGGATCCTCGCGCGCGGCCGGGAGATGCGCGCGAAGACCAGGCCGCCCATCATCGCGAGCAGCACCAGGCCGACAAAATTCTCGATCGTTGCGACGATGTGTCCGTAATCGGTCTGCGGATGCATGTCGCCGTAGCCGACGGTCGATGTCGTCTCGACGCTGAAGAAGAACAGATCGGCCAGGCCCTGACGCGCGTTGGCGACCGGCGCGTCGCCGAGGTCGTAGATGAGCGCGAAGAAGAAATTCACCGCCACGAACGCGGCCGCGAGAACGGCGATGAACGCCGGCCAGGAGGCGGTCATCGCGTTGAAATAGATGTCTTTCCAGAGATCGCGCTCGAGGCCTTCGGCGATGATCCGCCGGTCGCCGATCCTGCGCACCCGCGAACGCCCCGTCCACCGTCCCTCGCCCGCGCCGCCGTTGCCTTCGTTTGGGCTCAAGCGGGGTCGCCTTCAGACGGCTTCATATCGCTCGATGCGCCAGGGCTCGGCCTCGGCGCCGGCGATCCACGCCTTCCATGCCGGCAGCGCCATCATCGCCGCCATATAGGCCCGTGTCGTCTTCGCTGCCGGGATGTCGTAGGCGTGGAAGCGGTTGACGACCGGGGCGAACATGGCGTCGGCGGCCGAGAAGCGCCCGAACAGGAACGGTCCCGTCCCGCCGAAGGTCTCGCGGGCGTGGGCCCAGGCGGCCTCGATCCGGGCGACGTCTGCCCTCGCCTCGTCGCTCAGCGCGATCGCCTTCGGCTTGCGAAGAAAATTCGTCGGGCAGGCCTGTCGCAACGCGGTGAAGCCCGCGTGCATCTCGCTGGCGAGCGAACGCGCATGCGCCCGCGCCGCTTTGCCCCTCGGCCAGATCGCCCGATCGGGAAAGGCCTCGGCGATGTACTCGATGATCGCCAGCGATTCCCAGACGGCGATCTTGCCGTCGTGAAGCGAGGGGCACTTCGCGCTCGGAGCGTATTTGAGGATGTTTGCCCGTGTTTCCGGCAGATCGAGCGGGATCACCACTTCCTCGAACGGGATCCGGAAATGGGCTAGCAGAATCCACGGCCTCAACGACCATGACGAGTAGGCTTTGTTGGCAAGAACCAGTTTGAGCGGCATAACGTTTTCCGGAGGGCGACGGAGCGCGATTGATCGACGCCCCCCGGAACCAAGTCAAGTCGCGCCTGCCTTAGCGGTCGGGCGGATTTGACGCGGCGGTCCTTGAGCCCAGAAAGGCTGCGCCCTGACCCGAAGCCTGTCGACACCGCCCACGAACCGCGTCGCTCTCGTTGTCGTCGCCGCCGGCCGCGGCGCTCGCCTCGGCGCGGAAACGCCGAAGCAATATCTGCCCTGCGGGCCGAAGCCGCTCATCGCCCATACGCTCGCGGCGCTGACGGCCGCGTGGCCTTTTTCGGCTATCGTGGCGGTGATCCGCGCCGAGGACAGCGGCCTCTACCGCGAGGCCTTGGAGCATATCGGCCCGGAAGTCGCCGCGGCGATCGGGCCGCCCGCGATCGGCGGCGCGACGCGCCAGCAGAGCGTGCTGGCCGGCCTCGAGGCGCTCACCGGCACTCCGCCCGATATCGTGCTGATCCACGACGCGGCGCGGCCCTTCCCCTCGGGCGAACTCGTCGCCCGGGCAGTCGAAGCGGCCGAGGCGCATGGCGCGGCAGCGCCGGGAACGCGGCTCAGCGACACGGTGAAAGAGGTCGACGCCGAGGGCCGCGTGCTCGCGACGCCGCCGCGCGGCGCCTTGCGCGCCGTGCAGACGCCGCAGGCTTTCCGCTTTCCGCTGATCCTCGAGGCGCACCGTCGCGCCGCCGCCGAAGGCGTCGACGACCTGACCGACGACGTCGCCGTCGCGGAATTGGCCGGCGCGCCGGCCTATGTGTTCGAGGGCGATCCGGCGAACGGCAAGGTGACGACGATGCAGGACCTCAAGGCGGCGGAAGCCCGGCTGACGGCCTCGGCCGCCGAGACCCGCGTCGGCCAGGGCTTCGACGTGCACGCCTTCGCGCCCGGCGATCACGTCTGGCTCTGCGGCGTCCGGATTCCCCACACGCAGACGCTGAGCGGCCATTCGGACGCCGACGTCGCGCTGCACGCGCTCGCCGACGCGATCTACGGCGCGCTTGCCGAAGGCGACATCGGCGCGCATTTCCCGCCCACCGATCCGCAGTGGAAGGGCGCCGCGTCGCATCTCTTTCTGGCCGATGCGGCAAGCCGCGTCAGAGCGCGCGGCGGCGTCATCGTCCATCTCGACGCGACGCTGATCTGCGAAGCGCCGAAGGTCGGCCCGCACCGGGACGCGATGCGCGCGCGCGTCGCGGAAATCTGCGGCCTCGACATCGGCCGGGTCGCGGTCAAGGCGACGACGACCGAGCGGCTCGGCTTCGCCGGGCGCGGCGAGGGGATCGCTTGCCTGGCGACGGCGACGGTGCGGCTGCCATAGCCGATGGGACCCGCGAAAAATCATCCGAAAAAGCAGCATTTTTCAGGTCTTGCGGCGCAAATCCCTATGCATCGGAGCAGAGAATGAATTCGGCCTTTCAGGGAACGAATTCGGCGGATTGCCTGCCGAGGAGGGAATTTCCGATCGGTCGCAAGACCGGGATTTGAGCGCAGCGGCAAACAAACTGTGAACGCAAAACGTCCACGTTCATATCCTGCGCGAACTCAACAGCCTGATCGAGCCCATCCCGTTAACTTCAAAGGGATCGCCGAGCTCCACCTATAATCACAGTTGTCCGGCCTCGTAGGTTAGGCGATAGTCGCAAGCGATTGACACTTACACCGCTTCAACGTTTGGCGTCGCGCCTGGACCGGCGATAACCTCGATCTGATCGAACGCCTGCACCGCAAAGGTCGAAACCTGTGACAGCCGTCCGTGTCATTCTCCATGGCAAGGCCGCTGGCGACGCCCGAGTGAGAACGGCGGTTCATGCACTCCGACGAGATGGCCACCTGGCTGAGGTGCGCGTGACATGGGAGCCGGGGGACGCAGAGCGATTGACGGCCGAAGCTGTCGCCGAAGCTGCACAGGACAAAATCGACTGCATTGTCGCGGGCGGCGGCGATGGCACAATCAACGAGGTGTTTGCCGCGGCCTACGCGGCAGGATTGCCTACCCGCTGCTCCCTCGGCATCCTTCCTCTTGGCACCGCCAACGATTTTGCTCGTTCAGCAGGGGTGTCCGTCAAGAATATCACCGCTGCCTTGCGCATCGCCGCGAATGCGCCGCCCCGATTGATTGATTTGGGCCTCCTCGACGGCACGCCTTTCGTGAACCTTGTCTCGGGCGGCTTCGGCTCACGCGTCACCGTCGAAACGGACCCCGAGCTTAAACGGCGGTTGGGCGGATTGGCTTACGTGATTACGGGGGCCTCGCGCTTTGCAGATCTTTCGGCGAACCGAGGCAGATTCCGTGCCGAGGGCTTCTCGTGGGAGGGACCCTTTCTGGCCTTGGCGATCGGCAATGGTCGGCAGGCTGGCGGCGGCATGCCACTCTGCCCAGAGGCGCTTATTGATGACGGCTTGCTAGATTTGACGATCCTGCCTGACTTGGACAGTGTGGCTCGCTTCGACGCCTTTTCGCAACATTTACTGCCCAATATCGACTATTCTCAATATTTACGACCTAATACAACATTTCTCCGGCATTTGTTGCCCAATTCCGCATTTGCGCGATACCTATTACCTCACACCGCCTTTTCCCGTTTGCTACGGAAAGGCGAGGCGGCGATTCGCGCCGAACAGGTTACGGCGCGAAGTCCTTGGATCGAGTACGAATCGGAACACGATCTCAACGTCAACCTGGATGGCGAGCCAAAGGTCATGAAGCGATTTCGCGTCGAATGTCGCAAACGGCTACTTCCGGTGCGTCTCGGCAAGGGCGCGTTCTTGTCGAGCCGTCATGGTCGAACTTGACCGCAATCCGAAATCGACCAACCTTTGATGAGCGGTGGGCGCACTTCCTTGCTCCAGCGCCGATCCTTATCATTGCGGAGAAAGTCGGGAAGCGCCACTTGGCCTGTTGGAAATCGCGACTTGCGCGTCCTCCTCGCATCAGCCTCAGCGGTTGCCGGCATCGTCAAATCTATCCTCATCAAATGCTACGATTTTGACACGGATTCGACCCTCCCGGCTCGCGATGACGCGCTAGCCGGGGGTCGCCGGAGCAGCCGACAAAGCCCAAGTCGGGTAGATGTCCCTTCGCACGAGGCAATGTCCCCTCCCGCAACAAAACCTAAATGTCGGATCCGACGTCCTCGCCAAGCGTTACCGATCGCTGGCGGGGAGGCGATGAAAGCCAGCTCCCTCGCAGGGATCGCTGACCTCGCCAAGAAACTGCTTCATGCAGCTTGCAAAGCTTCCATAGCCGGCGCGGGGCAGAAATGTTGGATGTCCGCGTGGCATTCTTTTTGCTGTCGCGGGCGGCCAGGCGCCCGCTCGGGGTGCTGAAACACACTCGCGTTGCATCTGTCGATGGTATTGCCGTCGTCGTTTGTGCCAATATGGCGCGCTATTGTGTCTACAGCGGGAAAGGAGAGCCCGCCATATTTTACCTCACCGTAGGACTGCATTTCGACGCTGGCGTGTGGGCCCTGTTCGCCAGCCCCAGACGGGTGACGGCGCTTGAGAAGCTTGCCGAGAGAGAACTCGCCGGGCAACGCCGAATGCTTCAATCACACTTCACATGGCGGTAGCTGTGGCTGGTCTGATCATTCACAACGACGAAATCAAGCAATACATCCGGTCGAGGTATTCCTTACTGGACCTTGACCGGCTCGAGACGTTCTTGTTCGAGCGCGGCGTCCTGTCCTTCGAGCCTCTCCAAACGGGGCTTTACCCTGCCACGCAGCGTGAAGCTGCAACGAGCGGGAGCGGATATCACTACGTCTGGGTGCGGGATAATGTCTTCGTCGCGCACGCGCACTATGTCAACGGGCGCGTCGACGCCGCGGTCAGCGTCGTCCGGGGCCTTTCCGCTTTCTTTTCGAAATATCTTTTCCGTTTCGACGACATCATTGCGGGAGCGGTCGATCGCAAAGCTCCGATGAACAGGGCCCACATCCGGTTTGACGGCGACAGCCTCTCCGAATTGCCGGAAAAATGGAGCCACGCGCAGAATGACGCGCTGGGATATTTCGTCTGGCTCTTCTGTAATCTGGCTTCGGCCGGGGCGATTCCCCTGACCGGCGGCGGCTTTGCACTGCTGGAGAAGTTTATCGCCTATTTCAGCGCGATTCGATTCTGGGAAGACGAGGACAGTGGACATTGGGAGGAAGTCAGCAAGATCAGCGCGTCAAGCATCGGCGTCGTCGTCGGCGGTCTCGAAGCGATGAAGGCGATGCTGGAGGCGCCCGCCCGCCGCCAAGGTCTCGGGGCAGCCAGAATCCAGAGGAATGTCAGGCTTCTGACCGCTCTCCTGTGTCGCGGAAGGGGGGCGCTCGACGCCATTCTGCCTGCCGAGTGCGCTCAGCCCGCTAGGCAAAAGCGCCGGCGGTTCGACGCAGCGTTGCTGTTTCTCGTCTACCCGATTGCCGTGGTCGGTCAAGCGATGGCGGACCGGATCGTCGGCGACGTCGTCCGCCACCTGCAAGGGGATGTGGGAATTCGTCGTTACATAGGGGATTCGTATTGGTGCGCCGACTACCGCGAGCTGTTTTCGCCGCAAGAGCGAAGCGGCGACTTCAGTCACAACATGGAACGCCGCGACCGCTTGCTGAAGGAGGGTCAGGAAGCGCAATGGTGCATCTTCGATCCGATCCTGTCAGCAATCTGTGGCAATCGATATTTGCGGTCAGGAATCGCTTCAGACATCGAAAACCAGGTTGCGCATTTCAATCGGAGCCTCGGCCAGATTACAAGCACGTTACGGTGCCCGGAGGCATATTTTATCGAGCGCTGCGAGTACGTCCCAAACGATAACGTGCCATTGCGCTGGACGCAGGCCAATCTTTGGCTCGCATTGAAACTCATGAAGAGCACAGCCACATAACGCGCGCTATCGAGTTCTTCCGCCATCGGCAGAGTTTAAGTTCAGCGAGCGCAGTCGCCCAACTCAAAGGCGCCAATTCGTGGCGAAGTGATCGTGCAGACCCGCCTCAAAACAGGCCCATTGAAACCATCGTCCGGCGATTTGCCGTCCAAAAGTAAGCCGGCGCTCTCAGAATAAAACGCTATGGCGGTAAAGCCTTTCATTCCGATGATTTCCAAAAGCTGGCGCTCGCCATGAGAAGCGCATCCGACACAAAAGTGTCGCCAACCGGTTCCATACCTCTGTCGGATCTCGTGGATGTTCGGCGGTGAACCGGCAACGTCCGAAAGGCCTTGTGGCCATCCGCGTCGCCGCTACTGTGTTCTGAATGGCGGCGCCTGCAGGGTGCGATTGCTTGGGCGCGCGAAGGGGGGATGGCGATGTCCGAGACGCCAATCATGGATCGCGAAGGGACCTCGGAGCAGTCGCGCCTTCAACAAAGCCGGGACGCCGGGACCCCGTGGAAGCTGTGGGGGCCTTATCTCAGCGAGCGTCAGTGGGGAACCGTAAGGGAGGACTACAGTGAGAATGGCGACGCCTGGGACTACTTTTCCCACGATCAGGCGCGCTCGCGCGCCTATCACTGGGGCGAGGACGGCATCGCTGGCTTCAGCGACGAAAAGCAGCGGTTGTGCTTTGCCCTTGCTCTGTGGAACGGCAAGGATCCCATACTCAAGGAGCGCATGTTCGGCCTGACCAACAGCGAGGGGAACCACGGCGAAGACGTCAAGGAGTACTACTTCTACATCGACAGCACGCCAACCCACTCGTACATGAAGATGCTCTACAAATATCCGCAAAGTGAATTTCCGTATCGCGATCTGGTCGAAACCAACCGGCGCCGGGGTCGCACTGAAGGGGAGTACGAGCTGATTGATACCGGCGTTTTCAACGAGGATCGCTACTTCGATGTCTTCGTCGAATACGCCAAGGAGACGCCAACCGACATTCTGGTCCAGATCAGCGTGTGCAATCGCGGCCCGGATACGGCGCCGGTTCACATCCTTCCCACGCTCTGGTTCCGCAATGTCTGGACTTGGTGGCCCGAAACGCCGAAGCCTTCCATGCGAGCGGCGATCACCAAGAACGGCGTCGCAAGCATCGCTGCGTCCGACGCCGAACTCGGCGACTATTTCCTCTATTGCGAAGGCAGGCCATCGCTGCTCTTCACCGAGAACGAGACCAATAATCAGCGGATCTTCGGCACGCCCAACGCGGGCCCCTATGTGAAGGACGGGATCAACGATTTCGTCGTGGCGCGCAGACAGGAAGCCGTCAATCCGCGGATGGAGGGGACCAAGGCCGCCGGAAATTACCAACTCGATGTCCGGCCGGGACAGAGCGCGGCAATTCGCCTTCGGCTGACCAAGACAGTCCCCGACTCAATTGGCGATCCCTTCGGCGGCCGTTTCTCGCAAATGTTGGAGCGCCGTCAGCAGGAGGCCGACGAGTTCTACCGCGCAGTAACGCCATCGAGCGTCGACGAGGACGCGGCCAGGGTGATGCGACAGGCGTTGGCGGGAATGCTGTGGACCAAGCAGTACTATTTCTTCGACCTGGCCAAGTGGCACCAAGAGCACGGGCGCGATCCGGCCCAAGCGAGAGGGCTGGCGACGCGCAACCGCGAATGGGCGCACATGGTCAATGACGCTATCATCTCGATGCCGGACAAATGGGAATATCCTTGGTTTGCGGCCTGGGACCTGGCGTTTCACACGATCGCGCTGTCGACGGTCGACATCGATTTCGCGCAGCGCCAGCTCGAACTCATGCTGAAGTCCTTCTACCTGCACCCGACCGGACAGATGCCCGCTTACGAGTGGAACTTCGGCGACGTCAACCCGCCGGTGCACGCCTGGGCCGCAATCTTCTTGCACCGGACGGAGCAAGCGCTCGGCCGCAAACCTGATCTGGAGTTCCTGACAAGCGTCTTCACTAAGCTGTCGCTGAATTTCACCTGGTGGACAAACCGCAAGGACCGGTTCGGCAAGAACCTTTTCGAGGGCGGGTTCCTCGGCCTCGACAACATTGGCGTCTTCGACCGCAGCGCGCCGCTGCCGACCGGGGGCTATCTCGAACAGGCCGACGCGACTGCATGGATGGCGCTGTTTTGTCAGAACATGCTCGAGATCGGCGTGGAGCTGGTCAAGCGCGATCCCGCGTATGAGGACTTGGCGACGAAGTTCATGGAGCACTTCCTTTGGATTGGCCAGGCGATGAACGGTGTCGGCCAGGACGGCATGTGGGACGAAGAGGACGGTTTCTACTATGATGTCCTTCGACTTCCCGACGGTCGTTCGATGCGACTGAAAGTGCGTTCCATCGTCGGCCTGCTGCCGGTCTGTGCCGTCACCGTCATCGAACCGGCGGATCGGGAAAAGCTTCCGAACCTCGTGCGGACTTTTGCGGAACGTCTCCGGCGAATGCCGGATCTGCTCGACACCGTTCACGCAACCGGACCCGGACATTTCGGCGTTGGCGAGCGCGGCATCATGGGTCTGGTGAACCAGCACCGGCTGCGCAGGATCCTGTCAAGGATGCTCGACGAGGACGAGTTCCTCAGCCCGTATGGAATTCGCGCACTGTCGCGTCACCACGCGGAACATCCCTTTGTGTTCTTCGTGCAAGGCCAGGAATACCGCGTGAACTATCTTCCGGCGGAGTCGGATACCGGCATGTTCGGCGGCAACTCCAATTGGCGGGGTCCGATCTGGATGCCTGTGAACGCGTTGTTGGTGCGCGCGCTGCTGCAGTACTACTTATACTACGGAGACACCTTCAAGATCGAATGTCCAACCGGCTCCGGCAAACTGATGAACCTTTTCGAGGTCAGCCGCGAGATCGCCCGTCGACTGACCGGAATTTTCCTCCGCGACCCATCCGGGCGACGACCCGTGTACGGCGGGTCTGAGAAATTCCAGACCGATCCTTACTGGCGCGACTACCTCCTGTTCTATGAGTATTTCCATGGCGATAACGGAGCGGGCATCGGCGCCAGCCATCAGACCGGGTGGACCGGGGTCGTGGCGAAATTGATCGAAATATTCGGGCGGGTCGACGCGCAAGCGCTCCTGCAAGGCGGCATGGCCAAATCCTTTGACCGGGCGAAGGAAGCAGAACCCGCGGGCGACTCTCGCGCAGCCCCGGGTCCAAAGTCGCGAAGGACGCCAGTTCAAAGCCCGACGTGAGAGATGGAGACGCGCCCATGGCGATCGCCCCACGCTATCCCTCTCTCTATCAGCTCAATACCCGGGCCTGGTTGCGGCGCCTGTCGGCCGAGCGTGGCAAGCAAATCACTCTGGACGATATTGACGAAGCCACGATTGATAACTTCGCTCTACAAGGCTTCGACTGGATATGGCTGTTGAGCGTCTGGCGGACCGGTCCCGCGGGCCGGGCCATCTCGCGGAGCAAGCCGGAATGGCGAGCCGAGTTCAGCGCCGTCTTGCCCGACCTCGAAGAGGACGACATATGCGGCTCTGGCTTCGCGATCGCCGCTTACGCCGCCAGCGACGACATTGGGGGCGACGCAGCGCTGGCGCAGTTTCGCGAACGGCTCGGGCGACGCGGTATCAAGCTGATGCTGGATTTCGTGCCGAACCATACCGCGCCCGATCATCCCTGGGTGAAGTCGAACCCGGACTACTACGTGCAAGGCAGCGAGGAGCAGATTAGCGCCGCGCCGCAGAACTACATGCGGATCGAGACGGAACGCGGGCCGCGAATCCTCGCGCACGGGCGCGATCCCAACTATCCCGGTTGGCCCGACACGCTGCAACTCGACTACGCCAATCCTCAGCTGCAGAAGTCGCAAATCGACGAATTGATCGCCATCGCCGGCCAATGCGACGGCGTTCGCTGCGACATGGCGATGCTGGTTCTGCCTGAAGTTTTCCAGCGCACCTGGGGCGTCACCCCAGAGCCCTTCTGGCCGAAGGCGACGGCGGCGGTGCGCCATCTGCATCCGGCATTCACCTTCTTGGCGGAGGTCTATTGGGACCTCGAATGGACGCTGCAACAGCAGGGCTTCGACTATTGCTACGACAAGAGGCTCTATGATCGGCTGCAGTCCGGCGACGTCCGATCGATCCGCGAACACTATCACGCCGGTCTCGACTACCAGGACAAGCTTGCCCGTTTCCTGGAGAACCACGACGAGCCCCGCGCCGCGTCGACATTTCGATGGCCGAAGCATCGCGCAGCGGCGGCGATCACTTTCCTGTCGCCAGGCCTGCGCTTTTTCCATCAGGGCCAGTTCGAGGGCGCGCGGGTGCGAGTGCCGGTGCACCTCCTTCGCAGCCCGACCGAGCCAACCGACCAGGATGTGGCCGCGTTCTATGGCAAGCTGCTTCGGATGCTGAAGGACAACGACGCCTTTCGGAACGGCGACTGGTCGCAGATCGACCCGCTGCCGGCTTGGCCCGGCAACTCAAGCTCAGAGGGCTTCGTTTCCTACGCCTGGGCTGGACGCGACGATCGCCGATACGTCGTGGTCATCAACTACGCCGAGAATCGCGGCCAATGTTATCTGCGCCTGCCATTCCCCGAGCTCGAAAAAAGGCAACTGCTTCTCACGGATCTGATGGGCGCCGAAGTTTATCATCCCGATGGCGGCGATTTGGTTCAACGCGGCCTCTACATCGACCAGGCCCCTTGGCAAATCAATGTGTTCGAGCTTCGGAGCGCCGCCGCTGCTCCGTGACAGGTCGAAGGGAGAGTCGAGATCGAGGATCGGCCGCGTTTTGGCCGCCGCGATCGAAGATCAGCACGGCATGCGCGCCCTCGGCGACATTGCGGCTGATTTCCTCGAGATGGAGCGGCAAACGGACGTGCGAGCGCCGCGTCCTTGCCCTGGGCGGGGCAGATTGCGCCGAAGGCGCTCTCGTAGTGTTGGTCGACGGGCTGTCGCGGCCGCGTTCCGCGCCGCGCTATTGTCGCACTCGACATCTTGGAACCGGAGGCCTACAGCAGCGACGCGCCAAAGGCCGAGATCCATGTCCTCGACGCCGGTCACTTCGCGCTCGATGCTGCGGCGGATCAGATTGCCTGTCTCGTGCGTGGCTTCATGAACCAGCGGCGCCTCTAAATCCGGCCTGAAAGGAAGGACCATGTCGGAAACGAACAAGGCCAACACAGTGGCCTTCCACAAGAAGGCGGTCTTTGAAGGCGACGTTGAGAACGCGTTCCGCATCTATGCCGGAGCCGTCTATCGCCAGCACAATCCTCTCATCGAGGACGGATGGACGGCCTCCGCAAGTTCGTCGCCTGGATCCTGGCCAATCATCCGGACGCGCATGGCGAGATCAAGCGCGTCTTCGCGGACGGCGATTACGTCATCCTCCATAGCCACTGGCACGGCCTGTCGGACAATCCGCGCGGCGAAGCCGTCGTTGACATCTACCGGTGCGAAAACGGCAAGGTGGTCGAGCACTGGGATGTGGTCCAGCCGATCCCGGAAACGGCGGCGAACAACAACACGATGTTCTGAGCCGTTGGCGATATCCGTGCACGGAACGAGGTGGAGCGATCTTGCCCTTCTGCCGGGCGTAGCGTCTGCGGTTTCGTCAGCTATCGAACGAGATTTGTCCGGGCGAGGTCGATCACCTCGGTCGCGCGGCCGTCGAGCACCGCCTTGAGCAGCCAAAGGCTGAAGCCCTTGGCCTCCGCAAGCGTCGTCGCCGGCGGCATTGCGAGTTCCTGCCGCGCCGTAACGACGTCGAGAAGCGCCGGCCCCGGATGTGCGAACGCTTGCTGCATCGCGTCCTCGAGGTTGGCCGGGTCTTCGACCCGGATGGCGAAGACCCCTGCGGCGTTCGCCATCGCGGCGAAATCAGGATTGGTCAAGGCGACGTCGGTGTCGAGGAAGCCGGCTGCCTTCATCTCCAGTTCGACGAAGCCGAGCGTGCCGTTGTTGAAGACGACCAGCTTGACCGGCAGCTTGTGCTGCAGAAGGGTGAGGAAGTCGCCCATCAGCATGGCGAAGCCGCCGTCGCCCGACATGGAGACGACCTGTCGATTCGGAAACGCCGCCTGCGCGCCGATGGCCTGCGGCATGGCGTTGGCCATCGACCCGTGCGCGAGCGATCCAAGCAGCCGGCGCTTCCCGTTCATTTTCAGGTATCGCGCCGCCCAGATGGTCGGCGTGCCGACGTCGAAGGTGAAAACGGCGTCGTCGGCCGCGAGCTCGCTGATCTTGCTCGCGAGAAATTGCGGATGGATCGGCTTGCGCCCGGGATGTCCGACGGCGAGTTCGTCGAGCCCGGCGCGCGCCTGGCGGTAGTTCGAAAGACAGCGCTCGAGGTGATGACGGTCCGACTTCGGCTTCAGCCGCGGCAACAGAGCTTCGATGGTGTCGCTGACGTCGCCGACGAGCCCGAGGTCCAGGCGGCATCGCCGTCCGAGATTGGCCGGGCGCAGATCGACCTGCGCGATTTTCGCCTCGGACGGATAGAACTGGCGGTACGGGAAATCCGTGCCCAGCATCAGGAGCAGGTCGCAGTTCAGCATGGCGTGGTAGCCGGAGGCGAATCCGATCAAGCCCGTCATGCCGACGTCGTAGGGATTGTCGTATTCGACGGCTTCCTTGCCGCCGAGCGCGTGGACGATCGGCGATTTCAGCGCCTCCGCCAGCTTCATCAGCTCGTCATGCGCGCCGAGACAGCCGCGCCCGCAGAGCAGCGTGATCCGCAAATTTTCGTTCAGCATGGCCGCCAGCGTGTCGAGCTCGCGGTCCTGCGGCCGCATGAGCGGCGGCGAAGGGAGGAGCGAGGGCGAAACGCCGGCATGCGCCGGCGCCTGGCTGAGAGCGACGTCCCCCGGCAGGACGATGACTGAGACGTCCCGCTCGCCCGCCGCGACGCGGATGGCGGTCTCGAACACGCCGGGCAACTGGCCGGGGCTCGTGATCAGCTCGCAGTAGGCGCTGCATTCCTGGAACAGGTTTTGCGGTTGTGTCTCCTGGAAATAGCCGCGGCCGATCTCGCTGCTCGGGATCTGCGCCGCGATCGCCAACACCGGCGCACGCGATCGATGGCAGTCGAAGAGACCGTTGATGAGATGGAGGTTGCCGGGGCCGCAGCTGCCGGCGCAGACAGCAAGATTGCCGGTCAGTTGCGCCTCCGCGCCGGCGGCGAAAGCAGCCGCCTCCTCGTGGCGCGTATGGATCCAGTCGATCGAGCCATCGGCGCGCAGGGCGTCGGTGATCCCATTGAGGGAATCGCCGGCGACGCCGTAAATTCGGCGAACCCCGGCGGTCTTCAGAGTTTCGACCAAAAGATCAGCGATTCTGCCTGACATCGGAAATCTCCCGGATGATAACGCTTGGCGGATACGCCGCGGCCAACCCGTCGTGCTGCGCTGATCGTCTCGCGCCGGCAGGCGAAAACCCCGTTCTCGATCCTATTCAGCGCTCCCGCGATCGGCAATCGGCTGGTTCTGTCTCTGCCGCACCTCGCCTAAATCTCGTTCAAGAAAAAAGTTGAGGAAGGTTCGGATCGCTGCGATCGCCGCCAGACGTCCGACTTCCTCCCAGCTTGTGGTGACTGCCGTCGCGAGAATGTCGGCGGCAAGCTGGAACGTGAGGCCGGCGACGAGCCAACGGCCGAGACGAAGCCAGACGTCGGCCCTGGCGTGGCCGGCAGGGGAGGAAAGCATGGTCCACACCCCGCGAAAGAAGCTTTCGAGGGTTCCCACCACGATGACGATCAGCGCCAACCATTCGATGACGGCGACCGAGACATTCGTGGCGACGATCAGCCATTCGTGCATGCCTCCGCCCCTGCGTCGCGCCGGCCGTGGTCTCTCGACATAGGCGCCGGGCGGCGACCAAGCCAGCCGCCCGCCGTCCGGACTTCGGCGCTCTACTGATGCGCGGATCCCGCCGCCGATAGCATCTTTAACGCTTCGTCGATCGTAAAGCTGTTGGGATGCTGAACCGGCGGGAAGTCTTTGAAGGTCGCCGCCCACTGGTCCATGATGTGCCACGCGGCGTACAACAAATAAGGGTGATGGAGGAACCAATCGTAGTAAGTGTTGGACGTTTGATCTGCTCTTTCATAGGGATCGGTGCGCAGATTGAAAAGTTTTGGCAGCCTGAGCCTGGTGAACGGCTCCGCCCAGACCTGCAACGTGCCATGGCAACGCTGCTCCATGAACACGACCTTCCAATTGTCGTAACGCAGGCCGAGCACGTCGCCGTCGTCGCTTAGATAGACGAACAGCTTGCGCGGGCTCTCCTTGGCCTCGCCGGTGAGGTAAGGCACGAGATTGTAGCCGTCGATATGGTTCTTGTAGGTGCGGCCGATCGCCTGATAGCCGGTCTTCAGCTTCTCTACCACGTCGGGATCGCCGGCCATGGCGAGGAAGGTCGGGAACCAGTCGTGGTGCTGGACGATCTCGTTCGAGATCTGGCCCCGGTTGATCTTGCCCGGCCAGCGCACCAGCATCGGCACGCGGAACGCCCCTTCCCAATTCGTGTTCTTCTCGCTGCGGAACGGCGTCATCGCACCGTCCGGCCAGCTGTTCATGTGGGGGCCATTGTCGGTCGAATACATCACGAGCGTGTTGTCGGCGAGGCCTAATTCATCAAGATGGTCGAGGATCTGGCCGACGTTCTTGTCGTGGTCGACCATCGTGTCGTGGTAAGGCGACTGCCATCGCCCCGCCTGCCCCTTGCTCTCCGGCTTGGTGTGGGTGAAGAGATGCATGTGGGTGGTGTTGAGCCAGACGAAAAAAGGCTTGCCCGCGTCGTTCTGGCGCTTGATGAAATCCTTGGCGGCGGCGACAAAATCATCGTCGCAGGTTTCCATCCGCTTTTTTGTCAGCGGTCCGGTGTCCTCGATTTTCTGCTTGCCGACTTTGCCCCAGCGCGGGTCTACAGTCGCGTCGTCCGTGTCCGTCGCCCACGAATGAATGACGCCGCGCGGGCCGAACGTCTTGCGAAAGTCCGGGAACTCCCTTTCGGATGGGTAGTCGGCCATTTCCGGTTCTTCTTCGGCGTCGAGATGGTAGAGATTGCCGTAAAATTCGTCGAAGCCGTGATTGGTCGGCAGCATGTGATTGAGATCGCCGAGATGGTTCTTGCCGAACTGGCCGGTGGCGTAACCCTGGTTCTTGAGGCAGGCGGCGATAGTGACCAGTTTCTCCGACATCCCGATCGGCGCGCCCGGATAGCCGACTTTGGACAGGCCCGAGCGATAGACGCTCTGCCCGGTGATGAAGGAGGAACGTCCCGCCGTGCACGATTGTTCGCCGTAGGAATTGGTGAACATCATGCCTTCCTTTGCGAGACGGTCGATGTGGGGCGTCTTGTAGCCCATCAGGCCGTGCGAATAGCAGCTCAAGTTCGCTATGCCGATGTCGTCGCCCCAGATGACGAGGATATTCGGTTTGTCTGTTTTGGGCATGTCCTTCTCCTCTCTTTCAACCTAAGCCCGCGACGATTTGAGCGCGCGGGCTTAGAATCGATCAATCTCCGTGTCGTATGGCGCGCGAAGCGTCAAAGACGATCTGGTCGTATTGCCAAAGGCGCTCGAAGAAACGCAGGGCTCGACTTTCCTCATCGCCCTCCGGCGCGGCACATTGCAGTATTTCGGCGAGGGTTCGGTTGCCGTCGATGGCGCCGAGCACCCGATCCTCAAAGAGTTGACGGTGAGAACGAGATCGGTAAATGTGTGCGACTGGTTGATCAGAACCGCGACGCTGCCCGGGGGCAGACGTTCCCGAACGCATACCGTCCATGGCAGGCGAATAGGGACGTATCCGCGCCAACGATCACCCGCAAATGCGATCGGCTGGCTCTCAACGGCGCTGTCATCGCGGTACGCGATGAAACTGTGCGACACCATCGTTCCACGGAAAAGTTCGACAGCGGCGTGCTGCAGCCGGGAGGGCAGCGCGGCCAGACGCAACGCGTGCGGGCTACCGGCCAAAACCCCGCATTGCGCCAGATAGGGAGCCTGCTCGATCCATCGACCGAAGGACATGCCGCACCGATCGAGCCAAGCATAGGCCTCCGGAACGGTAAAGGCGCGATCCTGAGGATGGAGGAGCGCGTCCGCCGTCGCCTCAGGTCGCCAGAAATCCTTCGATCGGCGCAAAAGGCCTGAGATCGGGTGGTCCGCCGGCAACGCTTCGAGCGCGGCGCGGAGCGTTCTGAGATCCGTCAGCGACGCCTCGATTTGGAGCAGGCGGCAATATTCCTGCACCATATAGATTCCGGCCCGGCCGTAGCGTGCGTAGACCATCAGGCGCATCGCCCCCGCCGGTCGCAGGACGTCGCGAAGGGCGCAAAGACCGCAATCCGGATCGGGCAAGTGGTGCAGCACTCCGGTGCAAACCACCAGGTCGAAGGAGCGGCCAAGCTCCCGGACCCGCTCGATCGGGAGTTGATGCAATTCGAGATTTTCGAGTTTGTACTTTCGCTGAAGATCGCGCGTATGGCGAAGGCTCGAGTTCGCTTACGTCGATCGCTGTGATACGGGCATCGGGCTCGCGCAGCGCATACCTCGCGGCCTGCGACGTGCCGCAGCCGGCGACGAGGATGTCTTGGCCTCCCTCCGGTCGCTTGGCGGGCCACATCAGATGAAACTCGGCTCGGCGGCGATCGCGGTCTTTGTAGAGGTCGCGATGTGCGTCCAGACTCGTGAGAGGGGCCGGATAGGGCATCCTTTCGTAGAAGTCGCGGACTTCGTCGCTGCGGTTCACTCCGCTCTCCTCGGGCGTCGGCTGTCGGCGCCGCCGGGATTTTGCCCAAGCGCAACTGGCGCATCTTGCCGACCCTCGGCAGAGACGTTCTCTGCCGAGGGCGTTCTCTCAATCAATCAGTCATGCCGAAGACAGGGGCGCCGGTCGTAACGCGCCGCTCTCCTCGCGGGACATTCCGAAATCAGGCGTTGCCGCCATGAGTCGACACCTGCGCCAGCACCGCGTCGAGGTTGAACGATGCCGGTTTTTGGCGAGGCGGGAACTTGATGAAGTTGTCGATCTGCGCTGCGACCACAGCCTGCATGAGATACATCTGCGGGATGTGATCAACCATCCAATCAAAATAAGTGTTCGAGTTGAAATCGGCGCGCTCGAACGGATCGCGTCGCAGGTTATAAATGAGCGGGACTCTGAGCTTCACCAACGGCTCAGCCCAGGCCTGCATCTTATCCGCGCGTTGCACCGCCAGGTTGAACTTATAATCACCGACCCTAACCGCCATGACATCGCCATCGTCACTGAAATACATGATGGCGTTTCTCGGGCTCTCCTTCGACGCGCCGGTCAAGTACGGAATCATGTTGTAGCCGTCGAGGTGGACTTTAAAGCTCTTGCCGCCGACCGTGCAGCCGTTGAGGAGTTTCTTGGTCACGTCCGGATCGCCGGCGGCGGCGAGCAAGGTCGGGAACATGTCGATGTGTGAGCCGATGCCGTTGAAAACCGCACCGGCTTTGATCTTGCCCGGCCAACGCAAAAAGGTCGGTACGCGCCACGCGCCTTCCCAGTTCGTGTTTTTCATGGAACGGAACGGCGTGTTGGCGCCGTCCGGCCAGGTGTCGTTCTCGGGGCCGTTGTCGGTCGAGTACATGACGATGGTGTTGTCGGCGATGCCAAGCTCATCGAGCTTTTTGAGCAACTCGCCGACCTGCTCGTCGTGGGTGACCATCCGATCGCTATAGTCGTCCTGCCCGCTCTTGCCGCGGTTCTTCGCGGCGAGATGGGTCCTGAAATGCATCGCGGTGGAATTGTACCAAAGGAAGAATGGCTGCTCGGCCTTCGCCTGTTTCTCCATCCAGGACAGAGCGCGGGCCGTGATCTCCTCGTCGATGGTTTCCATGCGCTTCTTGGTCAACGGACCGGTGTCCTCGACCGACTGCCCGCCCTTGCCGTCGGCCAGGCAGTGGAGCACGCCACGGGGTCCGAACTTCTTCTTGAATTCCGGGTTCTTGGGATAGTCCGGCAGTTCCGGTTCTTCCTCGGCGTTGAGGTGGTAGAGATTGCCAAAAAATTCGTCGAACCCGTGCACGGTCGGAAGATATTCGTCGCGGTCGCCGAGATGATTCTTGCCGAACTGACCCGTGGCGTAGCCGAGCGGCTTCAGCATTTCAGCGATGGTCGGGTCTTCCGCATGCAATCCGACCGTCGCGCCGGGCATGCCGACTTTGGTGAGGCCGGTGCGGATCGGGTTCTGGCCGGTGATGAAGCAGGCGCGGCCGGCGGTGCAGCTCTGCTGGCCGTACCAATCGGTGAAGGTCGCCCCTTCCTGTGCGATGCGGTCGATGTTGGGGGTTTGGTAGCCCATCATGCCTTTGCTGTAATGGCTGATGTTCCAATAGCCGATGTCGTCGCCCCAAATGATGAGGATGTTTGGCTTGTCTGTCTTAGGCATTTCCTTCTCCTGTCGATAACCAAAATCTGACTTTGATCCGCGGCCTCGCAAATGCGCGGCGCGAATTGAATCACCCCTGCTCTACCTCGGCGCCTCCTGTCATTCGAACGGCCCAACCCGGAAAACCATGCTGGCGATCGCCCCGACTCCGATAATGAGCAAAGCAAGCGCGGTCATCAGCGTCAGCGATGTGGGAAAGATGCTTTCGCCGTGCACGAGCCCTTCCTCGCGCATCGACTGCCGCAGGCGGCGCAGGCCGAGCATGTACTGGATGTGATAGATGATGCCGAGGATCAGCATGCCGACGCCGAGCCCAACCAGCGCCAGCCCGAAGTTGCGGGCCGCCCCGGCGCGCGTGATGATCTCCTGATCCTTCAGCTTCTGAAACACCTGGAAGATCGTGAAGCCGAAGCTGATCAATGACAGCGCGGTGCGAATGACGGACATCAGCGTGCGATCCGCGCTCATGCGCGTGCGCTGAAACGACATGCCGGTGCGCCGCGCCGCGAGCTCGGTGTTGACGTCGAACTTGAGATTGGGAGGCTCTATCGTCCACTCCTGACGGCAGTTCGAGTCAATGAGACGCGGGCGTCGCGATCCAATGCCGCGCGACGCGCTCTAGGGGTCCGCGAAGGAGAGCATAGGGAATGAAGGCCAGCAAGATTGCGATCAAGGCTGACTCCCCCGGATAAAACCTATCCAGGAACGCCAACTGATATATGACGTCCATGACGACGCCAAGGATCAGGATTCTCGCCGTCGAGATGATTCCTTCCCACAGGCGCGCGGTGCGTCCTCCCGATCCAAACACGATCGCGGAGAGATAGGCGGGGCGACCGAGCCTCGCGTCATCAACGCCATCACGAAGGGCGGCGATAAACGCCATCGCCGGCTGCAGGATGAAACGGAACGTCATCGGACCGCCCGGCCGGGCGGCAATGTTCTGCCATATACGATCGAGGTCGTCTCTCGAAACGCCGTACATGGCGACGCCAAGGATCGACAGACCGACGAGCAGCGCGATCGCTACACGGGCCAGGAGAATCTGGTTCCTCGTCGGCGAATCGGTCAACGCGAAGACTTCGCGCACGATGCAGCGAAAGCCGACATGGCTCGTCGACGTGTCGATCGGCTCGGCGTGCCGGGCGGCCGGGCGGTAGCGGCGGCAATAATTCGGCGCGCAGAGATGCGAGCCGCCCTTCAGCACCTTGCGCGGAATGCGGATTTGCGGCTGGCAGGGGTCGTAGCTTTCCGCCTCCGCGCCGCCACGCGGATTGACGGGCACGCAGCAGGCCTTGGGGGCGTCCGCGGGATGGCGGGTCGACCAGAAGTCCGTAGTCCATTCCCAGACGTTGCCGATCATGTCGTAGAGGCCGTAGCCGTTGGGCGAGATAGGTCTTCACTGGCGAGGTCCGCGCCCAGCCGTCGGCCTTGGTGTTCTGACGCGGAAAATCGCCTTGCCAGGTGTTGGCCATGTGGCTTCCGCCGGGCGTCAGCTCGTCGCCCCAGGCGTATTCGGCGCCGTCGAGGCCGCCGCGCGCGGCGAATTCCCATTCGGCTTCGGTCGGCAGCGCCTTCCCTGCCCAGGCCGCATAGGCCTCGGCGTCCCGGTAGGCGACGTGAACGACCGGATGATCGTCGAGCCCCTTGATCGATGAGCCCTCCCCGTAGGGCTTCTTCCAATTGGCGCCGAACTTGAAGGTCCACCATTGGCTCCAGTCGCGGAGATCGACGGCGAAGGGCGGCGGGGCGAACACGAGGGAACCGGCTTTCAGCATGTGCGGCAGCGCGCCCGGATAGTCTTTCGGGTCAGGGGCGAGCTCAGCGAAAGTGACGTGGCCGGTCGCCTCGACGAAGACCCGGAACTGGCGATTGGTCACGGGCGTCTGGTCGATCCAGAATTCGTCGACCTTGACGAGATGCGACGGCGCTTCCTCGCGATAGTGCCGGTCCGATCCCATGCGAAAGACGCCGCCGGGGATACGCGCCATGCCCCGAGGAGTCAGCGAGGAAGAGGAGTGCTTCGCAATCGTGTCCGACATGGGCTTCACTCCCGGCTTTTGCCGCAGCGGGAAACGCAAGAACGTATGCGCCAGGAGTTTTTTTGCGCTTCGGATGGGAAGGCTAGCCCGGCGACTGCGTCCTTTCAATGGCGGCCGGTCCCGTCGCTCTCCTTCAAATCCACTGTCGGGTCCGGGGCCTTGACAGCTTTTTCAAAGATGATTTCGTAAGGCGAAAAGCCCGAGCGCTCGTAGCTCGCCCTGGCGGCGCGGTTTGCGGCCAGCGCGCCGATGCGGACGCGGGAAACACCGGCGCCGGCGAAGTGGGCCTCCAGGGCGCCGACCAGTTGCGAGGCGATGCGCCGGCCACGATAGCGCTGCAGGACGCAAACGTCCGAAACGAGGCCGAAGCGGTTCGAGTTCGGCGTTTCCGCAATGTGGCTCTCTTCGACGACCCAACCGCCGGCGAAGCCGGCGAAAGCGCCGTCCACCTCGGCGACGAACACGGCGCCGCCATTCGCCGCCTGCGCAAGCATCCACGCCAGGTAGGCGTCGGCGATCGTCTCGCCCGGCAAGCGCGTCGCGTGCAGGCGCCGCTCGTGCTCCTGCAACTCGACGATCGCCCGGCGCAAATCCGCGCGATCGAACCGCTCAGCGCTTCTGATCGACAGTCCCTTCATCCCGTCCCGCCCTCACAAGCCCGGCGCAGCAGCCGCTTGACCAGTCGCGGCTCCTCGAAGCGCAGCGTCACCGGCAGGGTCATGATCGCGCGCGCCTGCCGGGCCGACAGCCGGGTGCGGTCCTTCTCCGTCGTCGCCAGCAGCGCCCCCCGCCGCGCCGCCTCCTCCATCAGCGCCTCGATCTCTTGCGGGCGGAAAAGATGGTGATCGGGAAAGTCACGCGTCGCGACGACCTGCGCGCCGACGCGGCGCAGCGTCGCATAGAATTTGTCCGGCCGCGCGATGCCGGCGAAGGCGACGATCTCCCGGCCGATCAGCGGCGCGGCGGCGAGCGCGTCCGGCTCGAGGGTCGCGCGCAAGACCGGCTTGCCGTGCGCCTCCGCCTCGACCTCGCGCAACGCCGCGGCGTCGCCGCCGATCAGGATGAACGCCCGCACATGCCTCGCCTGCGCCGCGACCGGCGCCCGCAAAGGACCGGCCGGCACGCAAAGGCCGTTGCCGAAGCGCGTCTCGCCGTCGACAGCGGCGAACGGCAGGTCCTTGATGAGGGACGGATCCTGCAGCCCGTCGTCGAGAACGAGCGCGTCGGCGCCGGCTTCGACCGCAAGCCGCGCGCTGCGCACGCGGTCGCTGCCGACCCAGCACGGCGCGACGCGGGCGAGGAGCAGCGGCTCGTCGCCGACAGAGGCCGCATTGTCGACGTTCGGGTCGACCTGCGTCGGCTCGACCCGCTTCGCTCCGCCGTAGCCGCGCGATAAGAAGGCGACCCGGCGTCCGTCCGCAATCAGCATCTGCGCCAGGGCGATCGCGGCCGGCGTCTTGCCGGCGCCGCCGGCGACGAAATTGCCAACGCAGATGACCGGCGCCGCGACCCTGGCCCCGGGTTCGGCCATGCGGCGCGCCGCAATCCAGCCGTAGAGCGCGCCAGCCGGCTGAAGAGCGCGCGCGAGCAGGGTCGGCTTCCGGGCGCGCCAGAAGCCGGGAGCCTTCATGAGCCCGCCGCCTCAAGCAGCGGCGCGAGCGCCCGCATCGACCGCTCGACCGCCCCCGCCCGGCGCTCGACCGCATCGCCCGCGGCGCGCGCCATCGCCCGCAAGCGCGCCGCGTGGGCGAAAAGGCCGATCAGGGCATCGCCCAAAGCCTCGGGCCGGGCGATCTCGAGCGCGCCGCCGGCCTGATCGAGCGCTGCATAGGCCTCGGAAAAATTGCCGACCTGCGGCCCGTGCAGAATTGCCGAGGCGAGCCGCGCCGGTTCGATCGGATTCTGTCCGCCGCCGCAGACGAACGACTTGCCGACGAAGACGACGCCCGCCAGCCGGTAGAAGAGGCCGAGCTCGCCGATCGTGTCGCAGACGTAGACGGCGGTTCCTGGCGCCGGCCGGTCGCCGCGGGAGCGCAGGGCGCAGACGAGTCCGAGGGCCTCGAGCTCGCGCAGGATCAGTTCGCCCCGTTCGGGATGGCGGGGCGCAATCAGGGTCAGCGCATCCGGGAAGACCTCGGTCAGGCGCTGGTGCGCCGCCGCGGCGATCACTTCCTCGCCCTCGTGCGTCGAGGCGGCGATCCAGATCTGGCGCCCTGAGGTCAGGCCGGCGAGCTCGGCGAGTTCGCGACGGTCCGCCGGCAACGCCGGCGCGTCGAACTTGATGTCGCCGGCGACCAGAACACGCTGGCGCGCCGAGCGCAGTCAGGCGCTCGCCGTCGCCTTCGCTGCGCGCGAGGCAAACATCGAATTGCGATAGAAGCGCGCCGATGAACCGACGCGCTTTCAGCCAGCGGTTGTACGACCGTTCGCTGATCCGGCCGTTGATCATGGCGAGCGGCAGGCCCGCGCGCTTCAGTTCGACGATCATATTCGGCCAGAGTTCGGATTCGGCGATGAGCGCGGCATCCGGGCGCCAGTGCGCGAGAAACCGGCGGAGAAAGAAGGGACTGTCGAGCGGCGCGAATTGATGCAGCGCGCCCGCCGGCAGGCGCTTGGCGAGCAGCGCCGCAGATGTCACCGTACCGGTCGTCACCAGCGCGCTCGCCCCCGAGCGCTGGATCCGCTCGATGAACGGCAGAAGCGACACCGCCTCGCCGACGCTCGCCCCGTGCAGCCAGACGAGGCGCCCGGCGGGGCGCGTCAGACTTGGACGCCCGCGCCGCTCGCCGACGCGGCATGGATCTTCCTTGCCCCGCCTGAGCCGCCGCTTGAGAAACGGCCCGGCCAGCGGCGTCGCGAGCGCAGTGACGAGCCGGTAGGCGTGCAGCGACAGAGGCGCCTTCATGCCAGTCTCAGGTTCGCGCCGGGGTCGGTCGCGCCGACCATCGCGTAGCCGAGGCGATGGGCCTCGTCGAGGCCATGCTCGACGGCGAGGCGCGCCCGCTCCATCGCCGCTTCGTCCGCGTCGGGAGCGACCCGGATGAAATCGCCGGCGACGACCACCGCGCGGCTGAACGGCAATCCGATCGTCGCCCGGTCCCAGGTGTTGAACTGGACGCGGCGGCTGGCGACGACGGCGGTCGGCACGATCGGGCGGCCGGAAAGCTTTGCCAGCGCCACGACGCCGAGGCCGGCGATGCGGGCGCGCTTCGGCACATCCGCCGTCATCGCGACCGATGCGCCCGATTCGAGCTGGCGCAGGAGTTCGCGCATCGCGGGCGCGCCGCCCTTGTAATATTGCCGGTCGATGGGGCCGCCCGACCCGCGCACCGGGGTGATCCCCAGCCGCTCGGCGGCGAGCGCCTGGGCGCCGGCGTCCTCATGCCGGGAAATCAGCACCGCCAGGCGATGCATCGTCGCCGGGCGGGCCAACGGCATCATCAGATGCTGGCCGTGCCACATCGCCGCGATCAGCGGCGTCCTGCCCTTGATGAACGCGTCGAGGTCCTCGGGAACCGTCGTCAGCCGGCTCGTTCGCCGGACCAGGCGCAAATAGCTCGCCAGCCCGAAGCCGATCGCGCCTTGCGCGAATTCAGACCTTCCCAGTCGCCTCGCCATGGATCGCTCAGGCCGTCCTCGTCGGCGGCGCCAGGTTCGGCTCGATCAGTCGGTGCAGATGAACGATGAAATAGCGCGTCAGAGCGCTGTCGACCGTGCGCTGGGCCTTGGCCCGCCAGGCGCGCTCGGCGCTGGCGTAATCCGGATAAAGACCGACGATGTCGAGCTTGGACGGATCCCGGAATACGTGCGAGTCCAGCGCCTTGAGTTCGCCTCCGAACACGAGATGCAGGCGCTGAGGCTTCTCTGCCTCATCAGCCTTCGGATTTGAGGACGTCATGGCCAATTTCCCCCAAAAGAGTTGAGCCTGCGGCCTCGGGCGGCTTTGCCTCCGCCGCGGCGAAAAGGCAAGCCGCTGGACGCGCGCACCAATCATTCCGCCGGTTCACGGGATCATTCCCCTGCGCCGGTCGCAGCGCGGAAGCCGGGAAGCAAGGCCTGCGCCAGCGGTTCGGGCGCCGCAAAAAGCGGGCCTCGGCGGGTCTGCTTTCGGTTGTACGCAAGCCGTCCGCCCGACGCGTCGGTCAGCCGTCCGCCGGCTTCCTCGAGCAGAAGATCGGCCGCGGCGACGTCCCAGTCGTGCGAATTCCCGGCCGCCGCAGCGATATCGATTGCGCCGCGGGCGGCAAGGCAAAGGCGATAGGCAAGCGACGGCACGCGAGGGACGATCTCGACCGACGCGCCGAACGCCGCCCCCATCGCCTGCAGGATGTGCTTCGGACCGGCGGCGCTGAAGCGCTCTAAGTGCGAAGGCCGGGCGGTCGCGATTCGCGCCTCGTTGAGGGTGGCGCCTGCGCCGCGCGCTGCGGCATAGGTCTCCTCCAGCGCCGGCGCGTGGACCACCGCTGCGACCGGCCGGCCGTCGACGACGAGCGCGATGGAGACGGCCCAACGCGCGTCGCCGGCGACGAAGGCGCGGGTGCCGTCGATCGGATCGACGATGATGAGCGCGCGGCGCGTCAGACGCGCGGCGTCGTCGGCGGTCTCCTCGGAGAGCCAGCCCGCTTCGGGAAAGGCCGCGCCAAGCCGGCGCTTGAGGAGCGCATCCGCCGCGAGGTCGGCCTCCGTCACCGGCGATCCGCCGACCTTCGCCTTGACTTCGGCCGAGGTCGCGGCGCCCAGGCGGAAGAAGCCGAGCGCCAGCATCCCGGCCTCGCGCGCGGCGGCCGCGAGACAGTCGCGCGCGGCGGCCGCGCTCTGATCCGCTTCGACGTTCAAAGCATGTCCGAGGGACGAAACCTGTTCGCCTTGGGCTTACCCGCAGAGGGCCGCCGGCGCAATGCACGAACGCGTCAGCGTCGATCTTGGGCCTCGGCGCGAAGTCCGCGGGGTCGGCTCTGGTCGTGCGTGAACAATGTCAGAGCCTTTGGACACGAATCCTGTCACTTTCGCATTTCCCCCTTCCGCCTACCCTTTCCTTTGATGACCGGCGCCGTTTGGAGCGCGGCAATCTTTTCAAAGCCTTAAGTGTCCTTTTCGGCACCTGGTACCTGGGGCAAATTTCCGGGCAACCGCGCAGTCGGCATGGCCGGGTCAAGTCCGACTATGACGCCCCGAGCGCGGCCCGGAAATCCGCCCGCGGTTACTCCTTTTCCGCAACATTCCAGCTCCCCAAGATAACATTATACATTCGTTGAATATTCAATAATTTTAGTATTTTCAATGTTTTGTTCTGCTTTTGGAATCTGTTTGTTTAATCGTTTGCCCCGACGGGGCTGACTGGTCAACCGGCCGATCTCGACGAAGCGACATCGCAGACATGCCTCGCGATTCCAGGCGCGGCCGGCGGGATGGCGACGATAATGCGGGCCTCAGGTCAAACGCACCAGCAAGGCGCCGGCGAACACGAGCGCCACGCCAGCGAGGCGTCCGGCCGACAATCCGCGCAAGGCGAAGTCGAAGAGGCCCAATCGATCGACCATGATGGCGCCGATGAGCTGACCGGCAATGACGAGAGACACGGTCGCGGCGCTGCCGAGCCGCGGCGCCACCAGAACGTTGACGCTGACAAAGATCGCGCCGATCGCCCCGCCCATCAACAGCAGGTGGATCGGCGTGCGGGCGATCTCGGCAACCGACGGAAACTGGCGAAACGCCGCCGAATTGATGAGGATAAGAAAAAACCAGCCGGCGGTGAAGGAAATAATGGTCGCCGCGATCGCGCCGCCGACGCCTTTGCCGAGTTCGGCGTTGGCCGCCATCTGAATGGGCGCAAGCGTCCCGACGGCCAGGGCGATAAGGGCGAGCAACAAGGTTTGAAGGCTCACGATCCTAGAAATCCATCGGGACGAAGAAGCAGAAGACGGCCGAGCGCGAGCCGTCGAGATTGTCGCGGTAGAAAATCCAGTAGTCGCCGTCCTCGCTCGGCAGCGCGAACCTGGCGGCGATGGGATCGCGGTAGCCTTGCACGAGATAGTCGCCGCGAGCGTTCTGCCTGACCTGATCGGGCCGGAGACGATGGGCGTCCGCCTCGCCGCAGCACGCCGCCTTGACCCAGCTGGGGACGGGTTTACCGTTCGACCACAGGTCGTGCGCGACGGCCGGAGCGACGCCCAAAACGAAAGCGGCGGCGAAACAGCGACGCATGGCTGGCTTTTCCTGGGCGGCGCCCGCGGGGGTGTCGCGCTAAACGCGCAGTTTCCGAGTCAAGCTGGGACGAAACACTCTCATCAGAACGTTGTCGCGCGTAAGCAGCATCAAGTCGGCGACTGACCAGATCAAGTAGCAAACGAGCATCACCAAAGAGATGAACGCAAAGGAGCCGTCGTAGCGCTCTCTCGAGGACAGAATATCCGCCGAGATTGCGATCAGGGCGGGAGCGCGACTAATCAATACGATGATGCGACAGAGCGTGCTGGCGTCAATGCTGCGCCCGCCAAAGGAGAGCTTGCCCCTGGCGCTGAATGCGCTGCCGAACTTGCCAGCCGCATGCAGCAGTCCCGAAGTGGCGGCGAGCACAGGATTGCCGAGCAGGTACAACCCCAGGCCAAGGGCAATCGCGCCGAAACCCGAGAAAAGATCGCCGAGCTGCGTCAATTTCGTATCGGGCGGATAGCCGTTCGACCAAGCCCGATGGTAGGCCTCCCCGCTGCCAAAGAAGATCGCCGTCGCTATTGTCAGGGCGACGGCGGCCGGACTTCCCGCCACATATCGCATTCCGATCGATAGAACGTTGTCCACGGTGTCGGCGGAATCCCACCAGCCGAGGTAGGCGATCAACAAACCGGACCCGAAACCGAGCGCGTCGCCGAGGTTATAGAGCCCGCCCGGGCCGCTGAGCCGGCTTCGTATCTCCGCAAGCACCGGGAGGGGGCGCGTCGTGGATTTAGGTGGACGCTTTGGCTGCCTCATCGACCTTCCCTCCCGGACGTGCGGCTTGGCGCCGTCAACTTTTGTGACCAAAAATGAACCCAGATTGTGATCGCCATCACACAACCGTCCTAAGCTGATTTCGCCGATCGGCGCCGCCGAGGCTCTGGGTGCGGCGGCGTGTAAGCTCGGCCAGGCGAGAATGACGGTCATGGGGAGCATCGCGGCGCCGGCGAGGGCGTCGAAGCTCTGGACAGCTTGGCCCTCATTCCCCATCAACCCGACGAATCAGTTGAACAGGCGCCGATACAGGAAGTGGCGCAATCCAACCACGCTTCATTGCTGCACGGATTGGTGCGGTTAAAAGGCTTTCGATCTTTGACGCTGGTTTAGCGTTGCGGTTATTGATCCTGTCCTTATTGTGCTGCTCTTGCGCCAATACAGCTAGCGACACTTCTCCGGCACAAGCGAACAGTCCAGTTGCGATGCCTAGGGCGTTGCCGGTGGCGAGGCCTACCGCGGCGAAGACAAGTGTTCCGGCCGCGACTCCCATGAAGGGCGCAGCGGCGTTTGTGACCAGTCCGGAAATCATTAATCCAAGCGATGTGGCTGTTTCTGCAATACCAATCAGGGTCATAAATGTAGCTTGGGGATTCGACAGCGGGTCGAAGAGCAGACTTAGACCGCCGCCGATACCCAATCCTGTTGCTGCATAACCAAGACCATACCAACCCGCAGGGTGGAGAATGGCGTTGGTGATCGGGTTCGTTTTTGAATGTTCTCTGGTCGCCCCCAGCTTTGAACTCGACTGGATGAAATTCCCTGTACCGAAAAACAAACCCGCCAGACCCGGAAACAAAGCCGCTCCAACGCCGCCGCTGCCCACCAGTAAAACGGCGCTCACGGCTAAGGCGCAATAGGCCGTCACGCGCATTGGATTTGAAATCTCACGACCGACAAGTCGAAAAACCTTCTCGGTGGGGCTATCGGTTGGCGAAGCATCGCTAATTCCGTACGAGATCGCTTTGAAATACTTCTTTTCTGGCGACCGATTTGGCAGGTTTTCCAAATAAGACGAGCCGCCGATCAAAATGGAGACCCAAGCCAAATTAAACAGCGCAATGCCGGTTGCAGCCGAATTGCGTCCTTGCATAAAATTAGCGACGTTTGCCGCAGCGAAATAGAAAGCTGGCGTAGAAAATTGTTTGACGACAGAGAAAGTCCTACGAGAATATTTGATGTGCCCAAAGTGCGCGCGCAACATCGCGTCGGGGGGCAGCCGGAACGCCTTCGGGGCAATCAACGACATGGTATTGCACCGGGTATTGTGGCGCCGAGTGCCGAGATCATTCGAGCCTCCAGGGGTTTGCCTACAAGATCAGCCGGCGCCCAGGCACAACCAGCGAGTTGCGGCGAAGCAAAAAACTTGTGTGAAACGCGCCTTCAACAACATCGCGATCGTCGCCCGGCGGAGTCACAGCCGCATAACCTTCGTGTAACGGGCTGGTAACAGCGCGCTCTATTGACATATGATGGGCGTGCGACAGGGGGGCGGCCGCGATGCGTAGCCGGATCATGATTGTGGGCCGGGATGTGACGCTGCGAGCCAGGCTCGCACGGCTCCTCAACGGCGGTCGCTACCACGTTGAAATCGCTGAAAACGCCGAACACGCCCGCCGAGTCGGTTTGGAGGGCGTCGCTCTGGCGATTGTCGCCCCCGAAGGGGTCGATACAGAGGGGAAAGGCTTGGTACAGGAGTTGCGCGCCGCGGTCGGCGCCGTCCTGCTCGTTGCGACGCCCGACGGCAGGCGCGAGCTGCGCTCCGATGTCCTCGATGTCTCCGATGAGGCCGGGTTGCTCGCCCGGGTGGCGGAAGCGCTGGCCCCCGCTGCCGAAGCCGACGAAGTGGAGCCGGCGCTGCATTTCGCCGGCTATCGCCTCGATCTCGCCGGGCACGCCCTCATGGACCGGACGGGAAAGGGAGGTTCCGCTGACCTCCGGCGAGTTCGGCCTGTTGCGCGCCTTCGTGCAAAGGCCGGAACGAGTGCTGACCCGGGATCAGCTGCTGCAAATCCTGACCGGGCGCGACGCCGAGGCTTACGACCGCAGCATCGACATGCAGATCGTCCGTCTGCGCCGCAAGATCGAGCTTGACCCAAAACGGCCCAGGCTGATCGTCACCATTCCCGGCAGCGGCTACAAATTCGCGGCCAAGGTGACAGCGGAGGCGATCGGGGCGCGGGGCGGGGCGCCAAGCGAGGCGGCGGCGCCGGCGTCGCCAAGTCCGTCAGCGCCTGCGCCCGAGCGGCGCCAGCTGACCATCCTGCAGTGCGCCCTGTCGGGCCCAGCGTTCCAGGCCGCAGCGCGCGATCCGGAAGTCTTGCATCGGCTGCTGACCGCCTTTCATGAGCGCTGCGCGGCCATCATCGCGGAAGCGGGCGGCGCCGTCGCCAAGCGGCTGAATGACGGGGTTCTCGCCTATTTCGGCTACCCGCGGGCGGACGAACACCAGGCGGAGCGCGCAATTCGCGCGGCGCTCGCCCTGGTCCGGGCACCGGGCCGGGCCGATATAGGTCAGACTACCGGCATGCAGCCCCGTGTCGCGATAGCGACGGGGCTCGTCCTGGTAGGCGATCTGTTCCGCGATTCACGAGAACAGGTGGTTCTGGGCGAGCCTGCAAATCTTGCGGCCGGTCTCATCGCGCGCGCCGCATCGGGCACGGCGCTCATCACGGCGAGGACTCGGCGGCTGGTCGGGGAACTCTTTCAATGCGAAGAGCGCGGGCCGATCGCGCTCCCCGGCTTTTCCGAAGCGATCGCCGTCTGGCAGGTCGTCGGAGAAGGCGCGGCCGAAAACCGTTTTGAAGCGCTGCATGGGCGGCGCGTCGCAACTTTGGTCGGCCGGGAGGAGGAACTGGCGCTCTTGATGCGGCGCTGGGACCAGGCGAAGGCAGGCGAAGGCCGAGTCGTGCTCGATCTCGGGGGAGGCCGGCATCGGCAAATCGCGTGTCCAGGCGGCATTGGCCGAGCGGATCGGCGACGAGCCGCATGTGACGGTGCGCTACCAGTGCTCGCCGCACCACGTCAACGACGCCTTCTTTCCGATCGCGAGCCAGATCCGGCGCGCGGCGGGTCTTGCCGGCGGCGAGCCGGACGCCGCGCGGCTCGACAAGCTGGAGGCGATGATCGCCCGTTCGGGACTGGAGGCGAGGGACATCGCGCCATTCCTCGCGTCCCTGCTCGCGATCCCTTTCGAGGGCCGCTACCCCCCGTTGGAAATGGCCCCGGGCGAACAGAGAGAGAGGACGATCGCCGCGTTGATTTCGCTGATCGAGGGGCTGGCGAAAGGCGCCCCTGTCTTGATCGCGCTTGAGGACGCGCATTGGATCGACCCGACGTCGCTCGACGTGTTCGGCCGAACTCGTCGACCGGCTGCCGAATCTGCGCGCGCTCTTGGTCGTCACTTGCCGGCCGGAATTCGCGGCGCCCTGGGCGGGCGGAGCGCATGTGGCCTCGCTTCCGCTCAGCCGCTTTGGGCGGCGGGACTCGCTGGCGATGGTCGATCGCGTCACCGGCGGCAAGGCGCTTCCGGCTGAAGTGTTGGAGCAGATTGTCGCCAAGACCGACGGCGTGCCACTCTTCGTGGAGGAGCTGACTCAGGCGGTCCTCGAGTCCGGTTCGCTGCGCGAGGAGGACGGGGCCTATGTCCTGGCCTCGGCGCTGATTCCGCTCGTCATCCCCTCGACCTTGCAAGATTCGCTCATGGCGCGGCTCGACCGCCTCGCGCCGGTGAAGGAGATCGCGCAGATCGCCGCCGCGATCGGGCGCGAGTTCTCCTACCGCCTGCTGGAGGCGGCGGCGCCGATCCAGGGGCCGGCGTTGCAGAGCGCTCTCGGCCAGCTCATGGCGGCCGAACTGATTCACGGTCGCGGCTCGCCGCCGGAGGCGACTTACGTCTTCAAGCACGCGCTGGTGCAGGACGCGGCCTACGCCTCGATGCTGCGCAGCCGTCGCCAGGGAATCCACGCCGACATCGCGCGGGCGATGGAGGGGCTGTTCGCCGACCAGGTCGAGGCCGCGCCGGCGATCATCGCGCATCATTACGCAGAGGCCGGCCTTCCCGAACCGGCGGCGCGTTATTGGCTGACGGCAGCAGAATTGGCGCTGTCGCGCTCTGCCCCAACAGAGGCCAATCGCTATATCGACGCCGGGCTCGCGTTGATACCGGACCTTACCGATCGACCGGACCGCCAATCTCTTGAACTTGCGCTCCAAGTCGCCCACGCTAATGCTCTTTTGCCGCTAAAGGGCTTTGCTGCTCCGGAAACGATCGGGGCCTTGGCTGCGGCTAAGCAGCTTCTCGATGCCGGCGTCGGCTCCGATTTGCAGCGCTTCTCGGTGCTCTATGGCCTGTGCGCGGCTAATTACATGGCCGCCCAATTTGGCGAGCCGGCGCTTGGGCTGGCTCGCCAAATTGTGGAAGTTGCCGATCGTCAGGAAAATGCGATCTACCGACCCGTTGGCTACCGGGTGCTTGCCACGGTGCAGTTCTTTACAGGGCAGAACCGTGAGGCGATTAAAAGTTTGCAAGAGGCCGAGCAATACCGCGATCCCGACCGGCGAAAGTTGCCCAGCTATCGGTTCGGGATCGATCCTGACCTCTCCGTTCTTGCCTTGAAGGTGTCGACGCTGCTGTTCCTCGGCCTCCACGAGCAGGCTGTGCTGAACAGCGAGCAAATCCTGTCGGAACTCCCAAGTCACAACCATGCGCCCACGGTCGCTGCGTGCACCTTCTTCGCCGTGGTGTGGCCAGAATTGCTGCTCGGCGATCTTGAAGCGTGCGAACGCCATGGCGAGGAACTCATCGCCTATTGCGAGGAAAGAAAGGTGGAGCACTACCGCCGTATGGGCGCCGTCGCCCATGCTTGCGCGCGAGCGTTGCGCAATCCAATGGGGGAAAATATCGCCGCATTGCGAGCCGCGATCGATGCAGCGGATCGATCCGGCGCACGTTTGCTCAACTCCAACTTCCTATCGAACCTCGCCGAAGCCTTGCTCGCGGCGGACAATGTCAGGGGCGCTGAGGCGACGCTGCAAGAAGCCTTCGCCTTTGTCGAACGATCCGGGGAGCGGTTCTGGCTCGCCGACTTGCATCGCTTGGAGGGCCAGATCGCACTCAATCGGCCGGAGCCGGACCCGGAGCGGGCGGAAGCCTGCTTCCTCAGAGCCATCGAGATCGCCCGTGAGCAAGAGTCCCGCATGCTCGAACTGCGCGCCGCGACCGACCTCGCCCGTCTCTGGCGAGATGCCGGTTCGCCCAACGATCCTCGCGCGCTGCTGGAGCCGATCCTCGCCGCGATCGAGGGCGGCGAGACCACGCGCGACGTCCGCAACGCCCGCGCTCTGCTCGCCGAGCGGGTCCGACCCGCATGCGCTGAAAAGCGATGGGGATCTCGCGGGTTGGACGGTCTTCATGACCGTGGGTCCGGCAGCGCGCCAATCTGAGACCGGACGTCGACGGGTCGAGCCCTGGTCGAGATCATCGTCGGCCCGAACCGCCCTATCGAAATAACCCATGACCTCAATGACCAGGTCGAACCCCTGAGCGGAGGTTCTGGAGCTGGTTTCGACCAGGTTGACCCATCCGGATCCGTCACCGCCGTCCCCGGGGTCACAGCCTGGTCACAGCCCGGGGATGACCCGGCGATCCATGGACCCGAGGGTCATGCCACTACCGGATTCACACAAGTCCCTGTCGAGTTGCGCGGGGCCGGCGAGTCTCCCCTTCTCCACGAAGTGGGGAAGGTGTCGCCGAAGGCGACGGATGGGGTATGGAGTGCAGGAATCCGTCGATGAACGCCTTGCGGCGACGGTCGTGCAATCTGGACTGAGATTCATGCAGCGGGCCACACCCCATCCGGCGCTTCGCGCCACCTTCCCCAGCAGAGCTGCAGCAGAGCTGGGGAAGGAGCACGCGACCTTGGAGATGAGTGAATATGGTGGGCTTTGAACCGGGGATGTCGCGCGCCGCCAGGGGTCCGCGCCGCAAGGCGCTCCGAAACGAGGCGCCTGAAGGCGCCGGACCCCTCCCCACGACCCCTCTCCCGCAAGAAGGTCAAGCCCGCGGTCGCTTCGTTCATCACCGCGGCGCGCCAGGAGCCATTGTTGGACGGCGGTCGGCCACCCGCAGAGCCTCGAACTCCGCATCGGTGAGAAGGCGCGAGCGCGCGACGAACCGGACGCCGTCCGCCGCTTCCAGCGAGAAGCTGTCGCCGCCCTCCGTCGTGACGTCGACGATGATCTGACAGCCCGACCAATAGTCGAATTGCGCCGCCCCGACATAGAACGGGCAGTTCTCGACCGCGCCCAGGAGCACGTCGCCCGCGCCGACGCGAAAGTCGCTCCGCCGGAAGCACATCGGCGCGCTGCCCTCGCAGCATCCGCCGGAGAGATGAAAGATCAGCGGCCCATGCTCGGCCTTCAGCGCCGCGACAAGCGCAACGGCTTCCGGCGTGAACACGACTCGTTCGATCATCGGTCCTCCACGGTCATCGATTGACGAAGCGGCGTCCGGCGCCTCCTCCCGAGCGCCGGACGCCGCCTTCGACGGCCGCGCCTTTCGGCGCGGCCTCCGTCCGACGGCTCAGAAGAAGCCCATCGCATTCGGGTTGTAGCTGACGAGCAGGTTCTTCGTCTGCTGGTAGTGATCGAGGATCATCTTATGCGTCTCGCGGCCGAAGCCGGACTGCTTGTAGCCGCCAAACGCCGCATGAGCGGGATACACATGATAGCAGTTCGTCCACACGCGCCCCGCCTGGATCTCGCGGCCGACGCGATAGGCGGTGGCTCCGTCGCGCGACCAGACGCCGGCGCCGAGGCCGTAGATCGTGTCGTTGCCGATCTCGATCGCCTCCTCCAGGGTCTTGAACTTCGTCACCGAGAGAACCGGCCCGAAGATCTCCTCCTGGAAGATGCGCATCTTGTTGTGGCCGACGAAGACGGTCGGCTTCACGTAGAAGCCGTTCTCCAGCGCGCCGCCGAGATGGACCCGCTCGCCGCCGGTCATGCACTTTGCGCCTTCCTTCTTGCCGACGTCGATATAGTTCAGGATCTTCTCGAGCTGGCCCTTGGAGCATTGCGCGCCCATCTGAGTCGTCGGATCGAGCGGATCCCCGACCTTGATCTTGGCGACGCGGGCGACCGCCTTTTCCATGAACCTGTCGAACATCAACTCCTGCACCAGCGCGCGCGACGGGCAGGTGCAGACTTCGCCCTTGTTGAAGGCGAAGAGAGCGAAGCCTTCGAGCGCCTTGTCGAGGAAGGCGTCATCCTTGTCCATGACGTCGGCGAAGAAGATGTTGGGCGACTTCCCGCCGAGCTCGAGCGTCATCGGGATGATCGTCTCAGCCGCGTACTGCATGATCTGCCGGCCGGTCGTCGTCTCGCCGGTGAAGGCGATCTTGGCGATACGGGGGCTGCGGGCGAGCGGAGCGCCGACTTCAGAGCCGTGTCCGAAGACGACGTTGAGAACGCCCGGCGGCAACACATCGCCGATCAAGTCCATCAGCACCGCGAGGCTCATCGGCGTGTCGGAAGCCGGCTTGATCACCACGCAGTTTCCCGCGACGAGCGCGGGCGCCATCTTCCAGGACGCCATCAGGAGCGGGAAGTTCCAGGGAATGATCTGACCCACGACGCCGAGCGGCTCGCGGAAGTGATAGGCCATAGTGTCATGGTCGATTTCGGCGATCGTTCCCTCTTCCGCGCGGATGCAGCCGGCGAAATAGCGGAAATGATCAGCCGACAGCGGCACGTCCGCGGCCATCGTCTCGCGGATCGGCTTGCCGTTGTCGCGGGTCTCGACGTGAGCGAGCAGCTCGAGATTGTCTTCGATCCGATCGGCGATGGTGTTGAGCATTTTCGCACGCTCGGTCGGCGAGGTGCGGGCCCACTTGTCTTTCGCCGCATGGGCGGCGTCGAGCGCGCGCTCGACGTCCTCGGCGTCCGAGCGGGCGACTTCGCACAGCGTGCTGCCGTCAATCGGACTCTTGTTCGTGAAATAGCGCCCTTTTGCAGGCGCTTTCCATCCGCCGCCGATGAAGTTGTCGTAGCGTGTTCGAAGACGGCTTACGTCCAGCGTTGATTTCTGAGTCTTGTCGAGCATTTGTCCCTCCACCAGGCAAGCCGCCACCGCAGCCCAGATCGACACGATCTAAGCTTGCTTGGCTCACCGTTCTTTTGACGGGAGTCAATAACGGCAAATAACGCCGCATCTCCTGCTGCTGCGACAGAAGCTCTTTTAAGCCCCACGCGCCAGCAAGCGGCCGAACCGCACTTCGCGCTGACTTACATTGAATGTCAATTTGCCTTATTGTCGCGGGCACACCCGATGTTCAGCGTGGCGAGCTTTATGCGCTCGGCGCTTGACGATGGCGCGATACTGCTCACGAGCGCCGCGAATATGCATCGGACAAGCGGGCAATTGCGGCATTTTCGTCGATCTGGCGGCGAGGACGTCCTGCTCGGGACGAGGGGGATCGGTGAGAGCAACAAATTGCAGGATGATCGTCGGGACGCTTCGCGACTTGTCGTGACTGATGGTACGTTGATCGGCGAAGGCGGTCGCGTGGTCGACTGGCGAGGCCAAGTGACAATTGGACATCAAAGACCCCAAAAGGAGGAAAGCGGCTCGTGAGCGCCGAATTCGACTCGCTGGTCGAAATCCTGGATCTGGCCAACGTCATCATCCATAACCTGGATGGCAAAATTCTCCGTTGGACGACGGGCTGCGAGCGGCTTTACGGCTGGACCAGGCAGGAGGCGGTGGGACAGGCCGTTCATGAACTTTTGCGGACCAAGTATCCTCTGCCGCGAAGCGAGATTGCTGCCGCCCTGGCCGCGCGCGGCAGTTGGCAAGGCGAGATCGAACACCAGACGAAGACTGGATCGGCCGTATCGATCGCCAGCCTCTGGGTGGCGCGAAAGTCCGACGACAATGCAATCCGTTTCGTGCTGCAGAACAATAGCGACATTACCGGACTGAAGCGGGCTCAGGCCGAACTGGCGGCGCGCGAGGCGCATCTGCGTTCGATTCTGGATACCGTCCCCGAGGCGATGATCGTCATCGACGAGCAAGGCCAAGTCACTTCGTTCAGCGCTGCGGCGGCCAAATTGTTCGGATATCGTCCTGAGGAAGTCGTCGGCCGTAATGTCAGGATGCTCATGCCGGAGCCCTACCGGACCGAACATGACGACTACCTCGCCAACTACCTCAGGACCGGCGAAGCGCGCATCATCGGCTATGGCCGGTTGGTCAAGGGTCTCACCAAGGAGGGCGCAGTCTTTCCGATGGAATTGGCGGTCGGGGAGGCGCGCGCCAACGGAGAACGAATTTTCACCGGATTCGTCCGCGACCTCACCAGCCGGCAAAAGATGGAGGAGGAACTCCGACAGTCGCAAAAAATGGAGGCGATCGGCCAGCTCACCGGCGGCGTCGCGCACGATTTCAACAATCTTTTGACCGCTATCATCGCCAACCTGGAAATGCTCTACCCGCGTCTCGGCGATGCGGAGCAGCGTGAGCATCTCCACGAGGCTCTGGACGCGGCGCAGGATGGCGCGAAACTTGCGGCTCAGCTCCTCGCCTTCGGACGACGGCAGCTCTTGAATCCGAAATCAATCGACGTCGGACCTCTCGTGTCGAATTTCGCCGACCTGCTGCGGCGGACCTTGGGGGAAGCGATCGAGCTCCGGATCGTCGTCGTGGGTTCCGCGCATCGGACCGTGGTCGACGCTTCGCAACTGCAAAACGCGCTGCTCAACCTTACGATCAACGCCCGGGACGCCATGCCTCGCGGCGGAAAATTGACGATCGAGATAACCCACGTCCGTCTCGACGCCGATTATGCGCAGACGTACCCCGATATCCGTACCGGCCGCTATATCCTGATAACGGTCACCGACACCGGATCGGGCATGTCGGAAGAGGTGCGCCGCCGTGCGTTCGAGCCGTTCTTCACCACCAAACCGACCGGCGCCGGCACCGGGCTCGGTCTCAGCATGGTCTACGGTTTCGTCAAGCAGTCGGGCGGGAACATTCAGATCTACAGTGAACTCGAGCGAGGAACGAGCGTGCGCGTTTTCTTGCCCGTTGCGGACAGCGCTGGCTTCGGCACGGAGCCAAGGGCAGCCGAAGCGCGACAGGCGGATTTGCCGCAAGGGTCTGAGACGATCCTCCTGGTGGAGGATGACCCGCGTTTGCTCCGGGTCCTGAGCAAGCGGTTGAGGAGCCTGGGTTACCAGATCATCGAGGCGGACAGCGGGGTCGCCGCCATGGCGCATCTCGCGGCTCGCCCGGAAATTGCGATGATCTTCACCGACATGGTGATGCCGGGCGGCATGACCGGCTACGAACTGGCGCAGGCCGCATTGGTCGCAAAACCGGGTCTCAAAGTCCTCTTCACCTCCGGCTACGCGGAGCCGGGGATCGCCCGTCTCGGACTCAAGGCGAACGCATGGCTCAAGAAGCCGTATACGGCCGACGAGCTGGCCGAAAAGATTCGCGCCGTTCTTCACGACCAGCCGGATTGAGCGCCGCCATTCTCTACGCGTTTCGGGCGAGCGGACGGGGCTCGGACGCTGCTTGACCGGAACTACGGCTCAAGCCAGCGCCTTTCGCGCCGCCTCTGCCGCGGCTCGCCCCAGGAGCTCCTGCTGGTCGGCTTCGAAGTGAATGCCGTCGAGATCCGAGCAGCGGATGACGGCGCCGGCGTCGAGCAGCGCGACCCGGTCGCGCGCAGCGATCGCTCGATAGCGCTCGCCGAGCAGACGAGACTTTTCGACGGCCCCTTCGAACATCTCGGCGAAGGCCGTAAGCCTGGCGACCGGCGGCGGGGCGATCAAGAGGACCCGCGGCGGGCCGCCGTCAGGGCCGACGGTTTGCGTCCGCGCGATGGCGACCAGGCGCGCCGCGCCTTCGGCGATGTCGCCCGGCGAAACGGAAAACCGCTTCTTGAGGTCGTTGCAGCCGAGCGCGATGACGACGAGGTCGAGCGGCGCGTGGCTCATCAGGCATCCGGGCAAGGCGTCCGCGCCACACCGGTGCGGTTCGATCGGATCGTCGTGCACGGTGGTGCGGCCGTTGAGACCCTCGGCGATCACCTCGAATTCGTCGCCGAGCTCGCGCTGCATCACGCTTGGCCAGCGTTTCGGCCGCGGAAACCGGGCGCCCGTGGCGGGGTCGTAGCCCCAGGTGTTGGAATTGCCGAAGGCGACGATGACGGGCATGACTTAGGACCCCCTGCCCTGCGTTATCAGAAGCGCCGCTACGATCGCCGACCATTCCTCGTCGAGCGAGGTCCGGCAGACCGGCTTGTCGGCGCGGCGGTACCAGTAGGCGGCGTTGCCGGCGTCGCCCTCCTTGCGATGGAGATAGGCGTGCACCCAGTCGCCGGCGCCGCCCTCGTCCGCCTGCGCAGCGTCATGCGCGCCGTCCCAGTCGCCCCTGGCGTCGAGCCACAGGGCGCGGAGCGCATGGCTGAGGCCCGGCGGCGCAGAGGCGGCGTCGAGCGAGGCGCGGAAAGCCTTGACGTCCATGGCGCGCAAGCTTGGCGCCGAACGCGGCCGGGGTAAAGCGCCCGCCCCTCGAGCCGCTTCAGGCATGCTTGCTTCGCGGCGCCAGCGCCGCCTCGACGTCGGCGCGGCGCGGCAGCGGCGCGACCGCCCCGTAGCCGAGCGTCGACAGGCTCGCCGCGGCATTGGCGAAGCGCGCGGCGGCGAACGGGTCAGCGGTACGCACGAATTCGGCGAGGAAGGCGCCGTCGAAGCAGTCGCCGGCGCCGGTCGCGTCGACGGCTTTCACGGCGCGGGCGGCGATTCGCTCGCGCGCCTTCGCCGTCGCGACGATCGCGCCCGCCTTGCCGCGCTTCAAGACGACGACGCGGGCGCCGAGGCGCAGGTAGAAATCGACGATCGCGTCGGGTTCGGCGAGCGAGGTCAGCGCCAGCGCGTCGTCCAGCCCCGGCAGCGCGATGTCGCAGGAGCGCATCGCTTCGTGGATGATCGCGCGGGCCCGGCGCAGCGGCCAGAGCTTCAGCCGCAGGTTCGGGTCGTAGGAGACGAGGCGTTTGGCGTCGCGGGCGATGTCGATGGCGGCGAACGCCGCGTCGGCGGCCGAGGATGAGATCGCCTGGCTGATGCCGGAGAGATGAAGGATGTTGCTTGCGCGGATGCGGTCGACCGGCAGATCGCTCTCGCCGATGCGGCTCGCCGCCGAGCCTGCGCGCAAATAGGAGAACTGATGCCCGTCGGGGCCGTGAGTGACGAAATAGAGTCCGGTGTGCGCCCCGCCGCTGATGACGATCCGGCTCGCGTCGACGCCTTCGCGCATCCAGAGCTCGGTCAGGGACTGGCCGAAGCGGTCGGCCCCAACGGCGGTGAAATAGCTGGCGTCGGCGCCGAGGCGGGCCGCGGCGATCATCGCATTCGACGTGTCGCCGCCGAAGCCCTGGACGAACGGCGCGCCGTCGGCCGGCTGGTTGAGTTCGACCAGCGCCTCGCCGATCGCCAGGAGATCCGACATGGGTCTTCAGCTCGCTGCGACGGGGACAGCGTGGCTCGCCATCGGCCCTCCGGCGGCGCGACCGGCGCGGGACGGGCAGAAGAAGGCGCGCCGGTTGGCCGGGGACGCGAGCACGGAAGACGGGGTCATCGCGAGTTCCTCGTGTTGCGTCTCGCCAGTGTGTTCAGACCCTCGACCAGAGAGGAGAAGAACATGGCGGCGTAAATATAGCCCCTTTCGATATGGAAGCCGAACCCATCGGCGATCAGCGTCATGCCGATCATTAAGAGGAAGCTGAGCGCAAGCATGAGCACGGTCGGGTTGCGCTGGATGAAGCCGCCAAGCGGGCCGGAGGCGAACATCATCGCGACCACGGCGACGACGACTGCGGCCACCATGATCGGAAACTCGTTGGTCATGCCGACGGCGGTGATGATGCTGTCGATCGAAAAGACGATGTCGATGACGACGATCTGCGCCAGCGCCGAGACCAGGCCGAGAGCGCTCCCGCCGGACCCCTCGCCCTCCGGGTCCGGATCGACGCGTTCGTGGATCTCGGTCGTGGCTTTCCAGACGAGAAACAACCCGCCCGCCAGCAGGAGAATGTCGCGCGCCGAGAACGGATGGCGGATCACGGTGACAAGCGGGGCGCTCAGATGGACGATCGCCGCTGCGGACGCCAGCAACGCCAGGCGCACGACAAGCGCGATGGAGAGGCCGAGGAAGCGCGCAAGCGCCCGCTTCTTCTCGGCGACCCGTCCCGCCAGCAGGGCGATGAAAACGAGATTGTCGACGCCGAGGACCACTTCCATGACGATCAGCGTCGCGAGCGCCGCCCAGGCGGCCGGATCGACGGCGAGCCGCGCGATCGTGTCCATGCGGCGTTCCGATCCGTCCCCGAGCCCGACGCAGCGCCCCGCAGGGCGACGAGGGCGTCATAGAGCATTAAGCCGGCGCCTTTCCAAGTCCCTGCGTCGGGACGAATGCGGTCCGGCCCGCTCCGTCGGCTACTTCCCCTCGATCCGCTCGACCATCTTCCAGATCGCCGAGACCTGCACGCCACGCTTGGTCAGATATTGGCGATCGTCGGCGTAGCCCCACCAGTTCCAGCAGCCCTGCGGATTGGCGAAGAGGGCCGCGTCCAGGCCGAGACCGGCCGGCAGCTCGGCGATCGTCGTTGCATGCGCCTGCGGATAGAGCACGAGGATGGCGTTCGCCTCGGCCCACTCGTTCACGCCGATCCTGGTATAGAAGACATCCTGCAGTTCCTCGGCCGACTGCTTGCATCCGTGCAGCACGACCTGGAGGCGACACGGTTTCGCGGCGCCGGGCTCGCAGGCCTTGGGCACGTAGAGATAGCCGGTGTCGGAGAGGCCGTTCGCCGCGGCCGCCTCGCCGGGCGCGAATTCCCGCTGGTCGAAGGCGACGATGCGCCCTGCCGCGGCGGCCGGCGGCGCGAGGTCGGCCCCATAGATCGCCTTGAGCTCCGCGCCGGCCTGGTCATAGCGGCAATCGTCGATATAGGGCGGCGCGTTGGCGTCGCATGCGCTGCCGAAGTTCTTCGACACCCACGAATGCCCGGCCCTGGCGGCGGGCCCGCTGCGGTCCTCGAACACGATATTGCCGGGCGGCACGCCGAGCGCATCGTAAAGCGCCTTGCCCTCCTCGACGGTCTCCGGCGCGACGACGCTGTCGGAACCGCCGGTGAAGAAATAGATTTTGGCGCGGGCGAGGTTGGAGAGCGGGTCGATCCAGCCTTTGGCTGCAAGTTTCTCGAGGCGATCCTTGTAGGTTGAGACGTCGTCTAGCAGGAAGGGCACTTGCATGCACGCACTGACCGCCTGCGACGCCAACGCCCGCACACCGTCCGGCGTCACCTCATCGACGGCGCAGCCGTAGAGGCCGCCGGCGATCATCGCCGCGCCGACGACATCGGCCGAGTGCGCGATATCCAGCTGGTTCGCCATGAAGGCGCCGGACGAAATGCCGGCGACGGAGATTTCAGCGGAATCGATGGGGAAGCGGCCGAGCTTCTCGGCGCCATGCGCTGAGCCTAAGCCGAGCGTAAGCAAGACCGCGGCGAACCGCGCAAGGGTCAACATCGGAGGCTTCCTTTCGTCTGCGGCTGACTGCCACGTCGCGGCGATCTCACGCCATGCAAGGCTCAGGCCGCAGCCTGAGCCGCAGCCCTGACCGCCTCCTCGACCTGCCCCAGCCGCTCCTTGCCGAAGAACATCTCCTCGCCGACGAAGAAAGTCGGGACGCCGAACACGCCGCGCTCGACGGCCGCTGCGGTGTTATCGACGAGCTTCTGCTTGATCGCGTCGGTCCGGGCGAGCTCCATCAGGCTCACGCCATCGAGCCCGGCGTCGACAATCGCCTGCCGCAGGACCTCCGGGTCATCGAGCTTGAGCCCGTCTTCCCACATGCCCTTGAGACCCATTTCGAGATACTGATTCCCGTATCCCCGCTCCCGCGCGCCGATGAAGCCGCGCATCAGGGTCAGCGAATTAACCGGGAAGTGCGGGTTCATGCGGAACTTGTCCAGTCCATGCCTGGCGATGAAGCGCCGGACTTCCAGCATCTCGTATTCGAACTTGCCCTTGATCGACGCGTAGGCGATCGACGGCGCCTTGTTGTTCGTCGCCTTGAAGATGCCGCCGAGAAGACAGGGAACGATCTCGAGCCCGGCTCCGGTGCGCTCCAGGATCGGCGGCAATGCTCGATAGGCGAAATAGGCGTTGGGGCTGCCGAAGTCGAAGATGAACTCGATCGTCTGTTGCATCACCATGTCTCCGCCCAGGGCCTGAGGTCCATTTCGAAGGTCCAGGCGCTGCGCTTCTGGCGGTGGAGCCAGACGTAGTTCCTGGCGATCTCCTCGGGCTCCAGAATCTCCTGGCGATCGAGCTTTTCTGCAGCGTCGGGCATGATCGAGCGAATGAAGGCGCCGTCGATCGCCCCGTCGATCACGACATGCGCGACATGCACGCCCTTTGGCCCCAATTCGCGCGCCAGACTCTGCGCCAGCGCCCGCAGCGCGTGCTTGGCGCCGGCGAAGGCCGAGAAGCCCGCGGCGCCTCGCACGCTGGCGGTCGCCCCGGTGAAGAGGATGGTGCCCCGCCCGCGCGGAACCATCGCGCGCGCCGCCTCGCGGCCGGCGAGGAAGCCGGCGAATGAGGCCATTTCCCACACCTTGGAATAAACCTGCGAGGTGGTCTCGACGACGGGAAAGCGCACGTTGGCGCCGATGTTGAACACCAGGACCTCGATCGGCCCCACGGTCCGTTCGACCGTCTCGAAGAACGCGGCGACATCGGCTTCCTTGCGCGCGTCGAGCCCGAACGCATGCGCTTCGCCCCCTTCCGCGCCAATGGCCTTGGCCAACGTCTCGAGCGCCTCCACATGCCGGGGACGCCGCGTCACGCAGACCGCCAGGCCCTCGCGGGCGAAGGCGCGCGCCACCGCGCCGCCGAGGCCGTCGCCGGCTCCGATCACTATGCAAGCGCCACGCTGCGCCCCGCTCACGCCGACTTCCTCTGAAGCGAGGGGCGCGGCAGCACGCAAGAGGCGATCAGCCCTTGCGCCAGGTAGTAGGTCGGCAAGGTCCATTGATCGACTTGCCAGCCGGCAAACTTCCACAGCGCGATCGTCAAATCCGACAGCATGAACAGCGCCGCTCCGAAGGCCACCGCAATCGCGGCCGCATCGCGCAAGCGGGTCGCCCGACCCGCGGCCTGGGCGACATCGAGCGCGATGATCGCGACATAGAGCGCAACCGGCGCTTTCAGTCCCGCTTCGACGCCAGGCCAGACAAAGCCGAGCGCCAACGCGGCAAAGAGCGCGACCGCGGCGGCGACGATGCGCGAGGGCAGAAAACCGACGCCGCGCGAATACGCGGCGATGTAGAAGCCGTGCGCCACGAGAAAGGCGGCAAGGCCAGGCGTGAAGAGCGAGGGTCGGAGCAAGAGGACATCGCCGACGAGCGAAGCGGCAAGCGCGGCGAGGACGAGGCGCTTGACGTCGCGCGGTCCATCCCGAGTGGCGAACGCCGCGATCAGGAGCGCCATCGCCGCCGGTTTCGCAGCCGCTTCGACGCCGGGCCAGCCGACCGCGTAGGCGGCGGACGCGAGCGCAGCGGCCAATACGTAGAGCGTTTCGGCGATCGAGAGGCGCCCGTCGAGCAGCCAGCCCATGGCCCACAGAACGGCGACAAGCGACAGGAACGCGACGAAGCTGTTGGCGAGCGGCATTGCCGGCGCGGCGAGAAGAAACGCCGCCGTCGCGCCGATCATCGCAACGAGCGCCGCGAAGACCAGGATCGAGGCCGCCATACCGGCTGGCGGATCGTAGGCTTTGACAGCGCGGAGGTCGAACGGCGGGCGCGGCTGAGCCGGCCGCAGATTGGCCGGAACCCATCCGGGCGGCGCGAACCAGACCCGGATCTTGTCGCGCCAGTCGCGCGCCCTGAGACAATGAGCGGTCATCGTTCTGTAGTAGGACAGATTGGCCGAGATCGGATCGAATGTGCGCAGTCCGCCTCGCACGCCGTAGACGGGCTCTTCGACCTCAGCCTCGAAGGTGCCGAAAAGCCGGTCCCAGACGATGAGAATCCCGCCGTAATTCTTGTCGAGATATCTGTCATTGACGCCGTGATGCACACGGTGGTTCGAGGGGGAAGCGAAAACCCGGTCGAACCAGCCGAGCTTGCCGATGAGCTCCGTATGGACCCAGAACTGGTACAGAAGATCGATGAGCCCGACGGTCACGAAGACGACCGGCGGGACCCCGGCCACCGCCATCGGCAGATAGAAGATCCAGCCCAGCAGCGCGCCGGAGCTCGACTGCCTCAACGCCGTCGAGAGGTTGAATCTCTCGCTCTGGTGATGGACGACATGCGCGGCCCAGAAAAGGCCGACCTCGTGGTCGATGCGATGATTCCAGTAATAGAGGAAATCGTAGGCGAGGAGCGCGCCGAGCCACACAAGCCAGTCGTCCGCCGGCAGCTGAAAGACGGCCAAATGCGTATAGACGACGGTGTAGATGCCGACGGTCAACGCCAGCATGAACACGCCGGAGATCTGACTCAGGATCCCCGCCGACAGCGATCCGACCGCGTCGTTCAGCCGATACACGTTTCGCCCGGTCGCCAGCCCAACGCCGAACTCGGCCAACATCATCGCGACGAAGACCGGTATCGCGTAGACGATGACGTTCAACCGCTCCTCCTAAGATCGGCTGACAAGACTACGCCCGGAACCGGTGAAGTCAAAAACCTCAAGGCATCCGAGGTCGCTCCGGACCCGAGACTAAGCCGAGATTCTTGGACGAGCCAACGGATCAAGCCGGACCCGTTCGCCACAGAGAGGCGGAGCACGCTGGTCTTGCCCGCATTGGCAAAAATCGGCGAGGCGAGGAGCTCTCACACAATCCGTAGTCACGTCCGTAGAATCAAGCAGATATGGCGTTATCCTCACGCAAAACATACGGCTGGACGGCGCCCGGCGGCTTCGTTCAGATATTCTTGACGGTCGCGCGCTCCAGCGGACCAATAAAGTCGGTTTTCCGCTTTGCGCTCCCCGTCCCAGTCGCCTCCTGTTCATCGGCCTAACAGGGGGCATAGTCTCCCCTGCTCCGTCTTTCCCTTCCACACGAGCAAATCCGCTCAACCAGATGAAAGACAAGGGATTTGTGCAATCGGTCGAGAGCGGCGGGAAGCGATTTGCCCTGTTGGCAGGGAGTAACAGGCGGAATCTCGTTTTCCGCGAACGCGCGTCGCTTGTGGTGAAAGTTCAGTCGAACCGCGCCTTCATCGGTCCGTTCGTTGGGTCGCTGAAGAAATCTGCCATGAAAATAGCTCTGAGGAATTGGCGTCGTGCGGCCGGCCCGTGATTTTCATCCATAATGGCGCGCCCGCGGGCGCTGGTTGGCTGCTTAGCGTTCAACCGGTTTTTCCAGCGAGGCTAACCATGTTAGGATGGATCCCAACCCCCGTCCGGACCGTATCGGCGCAATGACTGCCTTCACCGCGCGCGTCGTCGCTTCCCTCGCCGCAGTCGACGCTGCCGCCTGGGATGCTTGCGCCAACCCGCCCGGCCGACCGGAGACGCAGGCGGCAGGGGAGCGGTTCAATCCATTCGTGACCCACGCCTTTCTGCACGCGCTCGAGGCTTCGGGCTCGACCGGCGGGCGAACCGGATGGACCCCGGCCCATCTCATTGTCGAGGACAAGTCCCGCCGGATGGTCGCCGTCGCGCCGTCCTACCTCAAGAGCCACAGCCTTGGGGAATATGTCTTCGATCACGCCTGGGCCGACGCCTATGAGCGGGCGGGCGGACGATACTATCCCAAGCTGCAGGTCGCAGCGCCGTTCACCCCGGCGACGGGCCGCCGACTGCTGGTCGCGGCCGATGCGCCCGAGGGCGCAAGTCAGGCGCTGATCGACGGCTTGCGTGATTTGCGCCGCCAGACGAAGGCCTCGTCCATCCATCTTACTTTTCCGACGGCCGAGGACGCCGAGCGCCTCGCCGGCGCCGGCTTCCTTATCCGCCACGGGGAGCAATTCCATTTCCACTCTAACGGGTTTTCCAGCTTCGACGACTTTCTCGCGGCGCTGTCTTCCCGTAAACGCAAGACGATCAAGCGCGAGCGGCGAGACGCGCTCGGCGACGACGTCAAGATCGATTTGCTCACCGGTCCGGCGATCCGCCGCGAGCACTGGGACGCCTTCTTCCGCTTCTACATGAACACGGGCTCGCGGAAATGGGGCCGGCCCTATCTCACTCGCAATTTCTTCGACCGGGTCGGGGCCTCGATGGCCGACCGCATCCTCCTGGTGATGGCCAGGCGGAACGGGCGGTACATCGCCGGCGCCATCAACTTCATCGGCGACGACGCGCTCTACGGGCGCAACTGGGGCGCAATCGAGAACCGGCCGTTCTTGCATTTCGAGGTCTGCTACTATCAGGCGATCGAGTTCGCGCTCGCGCGGGGCCTCAAGCGGGTCGAAGCCGGGGCGCAGGGAGAGCACAAGCTCGCGCGCGGCTATCGGCCCGTCGTTACCTATTCGGCGCACGAATTCGCTGACGCACGCTTGGCGAGGGCTGTCGACGACTATCTGCGGCACGAGCGCGAGGCGGTGGCGCGGACGATCGCCCATTACGAGGGACACGCGCCGTTCCGCCGGAACGACAACGATGCCGAAGCGCTGGGAGAAGCCTTTGACGCCGACGTATGACCCCAACAACATTTTCGCCAAGATCCTGCGCGGCGAGGCGCCCTGCGTCAAAGTCTACGAGGACGACGTCTCGCTCGCCTTCATGGACGTTATGCCCCGGGCCGAGGGTCATACGCTGGTGATCCCGCGGGTCCCGGCGCGCAATCTCTTCGATATCGAGCCCGACGATCTCGCCCGCTTCATGCCTGCGGTGCAGAGGGTCGCGCAGGCGGTCATGATCGGCATGAAAGCCGAGGGGATCACGCTGCAGCAGTTCAACGAAGCGCCTGGAGGCCAGCAGGTCTTCCATCTGCACTTCCATGTGCTGCCGCGCTGGACGGGGGTCGCGCTGCGCCCGCCCGGCGGGCCGTTTCAGAGCGCCGAGGCGCTCCGCCCGCACGCCGAAAGGATCATCGCCGCCTTTGCGGGCGTTTAACCCGGTCGACGACCGGGATATCGAGGGCCCTATGCATCTTCACTACTTCCCGCTGAGCGCAGGCTTGGCGGCGCTGTTTGTCGGCATCCTCGTCGCGCTCGTGGTTCTGCTGTCGATTGGGGCGCTGCGGCATGTCTATTCGGCGCTCGGCCTCCATCCGGCGGTCATCATGCTGATTCTTTTCGCCTCGCTGCTCGGCTCCTACATAAACATCCCGATCTACCGGCTCCCGGAGCAGCGCGTCGTCTCGCACGAGGTGGTGGAGATCATGGGCGTGCCGTTCCTGGCCCCGGTCGCGGTCGACTGGCCAGGGACCGTGCTTGCGATCAACGTCGGGGGCGCGCTGATCCCCATAATGCTATCGCTCTATCTGCTGGTTCGCTATCGTCTCTGGCTGCCGGCGGTATTGGCGGTCGCGGTCGTCGCCTATTTTGTCCACCAGATGGCGACGCCGATCCCCGGCGTCGGCATCGCCGTGCCAACAGTCGCGCCGCCGCTTCTGGCCGCCTTTGCGGCGCTCGTGTTCTCGCGGCGTTTCGCCGCGCCGCTCGCCTATATCTGCGGCAGCATCGGCGTTCTCATCGGGGCGGACCTGTTGAACCTTGATTCGCTGCAGACTCTCGGCGCGCCGGTCGCCTCCATCGGCGGCGCCGGGACCTTTGACGGCGTGTTCCTGACCGGGGTCATCGCTGTGCTTCTGGCAAGCCTCGTAGCCCGTTAACGCGATTGAGATTCTGCCGTCATTGGAAAGGTTTGCTTAACCAAACGGCTCCATTTTGTGGCTTATTTGCCACATCCTCCCACCAATCCGGCCAAATGCCGCCGGAACGGTGGACTTAAGAGGCAACTCTCCCTATACCTTGGGCGTTGATTTTCACGGGCGACGGCGCGCGTTTGGAGCGTAGGGCGGAGCCGATCTAAACGGAGAATAAGCAATGACACATCGTTGGCTCGTTGGAACCGCCGCTGCGGCTTTGACCGTGGCGGGCGCCTTTGCGGCACAAGCCGCTGATCTACCGACCAGGAAAGAGGCTCCGGCGCCGGTGTTCGTGCCGCCGCCCTTCACCTGGACGGGGTTCTATATCGGCTTGAACGCCGGCGGCATCTGGGGCTCGGGCAGTGTGTCGTCGACGCTTTACGCCAACGGCTTCCCGTTCCTCGCAACCGAGTGGCCCGGCGGCAATTTCGGCGGTAGCCAGACCGGATTCCTCGGCGGCGCTCAGGCGGGGTACAACTGGCAGTCCGGCGCGTTCGTGTTTGGGGTCGAGACCGACTTCGACTGGACCGACTTGAGTCGAAGCAGTAGCTTCATAGGCTCAAGTTTCCGTTGGAACGGCCAGAATGACTTCCTGACCGAGAACGGTTCGCGGAAGCTCGATTGGCTCGGCACGACCCGGGCCCGCGTCGGCTTCGTTGCTACGCCCGACAATCGCCTGATGTTCTACGGCACGGGCGGCTTCGCCTACGGCGGCGGCAGCCGCCACTTCGACGTCTTTGATAGCCTCAACGGCTGGGACTGGAACGGCAACGGTGGCAGCAACACCCGCACCGGCTGGACCCTGGGCGCCGGTGTGGAATATGCGATCACCAACAACATCACGATCAAGGGCGAATACCTATATTACAATCTCGGGAGCTCGAACAGCGTGACTGTCGCCAATCCGCCCGCCAGCTTAATTTGGCCGGGCACCTACGCTTCGGCTAAGATCAACTTCGACGGCTCGATCTTCCGCGCCGGCGTGAACTACAAGTTCTGATCCCACCGAGCTGGCGCCATAAGCGCAAGAGAGAGGGAAGGCCGCGCGCCTTCCCTCTCTCTTTGCTTGGCAGTCGCGCAAGAACGATTTCGACAATGAGTTGAGCATGCTGCGCCGGCTCGACAACAAGCAGGAACAAGCAGAAGCCGCAGGGAGCGTCGGCTCACTCCGGGGCTTCTTCGCTTAGATCGAGGGAGCGGCGCGTCCGGCCCGCCGCTGAGTTTATGGCGCTTCCGGCTCCGGTTCGCGCGTCTTGTCGTCGGCTGCGCCCACGGCCGGCTCGGCGCGTTTCTTTGAGCGTCCCCGCGCGCCGGCGGCGACGATCAGGTCCCGCTCCATGCGCGGCTGCGCCGGACCCTCGGGATAGACGAAGCTCAGCTTCTTCTCGCCGGTCTCGTCGGCGACGACGACGACCTTGACGACGCCGCCGCCCTTCAGCCGGCCGAAAAGCACCTCGTCAGCGAGCGGCGTCTTGATCTGGACCTGAATCACCCGCGCCATCGGCCGTGCGCCCATCGCTTCGTCGTAGCCGTGCTTGACGAGCCAGGCGCGCGCTTCGTCGGTGAGCTCGATCGTGACGTTGCGGTCCGAAAGCTGCGCCTCGAGCTGAAGGATGAACTTGTCGACCACCCGCGCAATCACCGACTCGGGCAGGCGCGAGAAGGTGACGATGGCGTCGAGCCGATTGCGGAACTCGGGCGCGAACAGACGGTCGATGGCCTCCCGATCGTCCCCCTCGCGGGTCGACTTGTGGAAGCCGAAGGCGGCGCGGGCGAGATCCTGGGCGCCCGCATTGGTCGTCATGATGAGGATGACGTTGCGAAAATCGATCGCCTTGCCGGCATGGTCGGTCAGCTTGCCGTGGTCCATCACCTGCAAGAGGATGTTGAAGAGATCCGAATGGGCCTTCTCGATCTCGTCCAGGAGCAGCACGCAATGGGGATGCTGGTCGATCGCGTCGGTCAGAAGCCCGCCCTGGTCGAAACCGACATAGCCGGGAGGCGCGCCGATCAGCCGTGATACGGTATGGCGTTCCATGTATTCCGACATGTCGAAGCGAATGAGCTCAAGGCCGAGACTGGTGGCAAGCTGGCGCGCCGCCTCGGTCTTGCCGACGCCGGTCGGCCCCGAGAACAGGTAGCAGCCGATCGGCTTCTCCGGATCGCGCAGGCCAGCGCGGGCGAGCTTGATCGCCGAGGCCAGCGCGGAAACCGCTACGTCCTGACCGTAGACGGCCCGCTTCAACGTGTCCTCGAGATGCTGCAGCACCTCGAAGTCGTCCTTTGACACCGATTTCGGCGGTATCCGGGCCATTGAGGCAATGGTCGCTTCGATCTCCTTGACGCCGATCGTCTTCTTGCGCTTGCCTTCGGGCAGCAACATTTGCGACGCGCCCGTCTCGTCGATCACGTCGATCGCCTTATCCGGCAGTTTTCGGTCGTGGATATAGCGGGACGACAGCTCGACCGCGGCCTTCACCGCGTCGCCGGTGTAACGCAGTTTATGAAATTCCTCGAAATAGGGCTTGAGGCCTCTGAGGATTTCGATCGCATCGGCGACGCTCGGCTCCTTGACGTCGATCTTCTGGAAGCGACGAACCAAGGCCCGATCCTTCTCGAAATACTGCCGGTATTCCTTGTAGGTCGTCGAACCGATGCAGCGCAGTGTGCCCTGAGCGAGCGCCGGCTTGAGAAGGTTCGAGGCGTCCATGGCGCCGCCTGAGGTGGCGCCCGCCCCGATAACCGTATGGATCTCGTCGATGAACAGGATTGCGTCTTTGTGCTGTTCAATCTCCTTCATCACCTGCTTCAGGCGTTCTTCGAAGTCGCCGCGATAGCGGGTTCCGGCGAGCAGCGCCCCCATGTCGAGCGCAAACACTGTCGCGCTGTCCAGCACTTCCGGGACGTCCGAATTGACGATCTTGCGGGCGAGGCCCTCGGCGATCGCGGTCTTGCCGACGCCAGGATCGCCAACGAGCAAGGGATTGTTCTTCTGCCGGCGGCACAGGACCTGGATCGTTCGCTGCACCTCGGCCTCGCGGCCGATCAGCGGATCGATGCGCCCATCCCTCGCCTTTCGGTTTAGGTTGACGCAATAAGCATCGAGTGCGCCTTCCTTTTTCTTCGAATCGCCGTTGTCCTTCGATTCCTTGGAATCGCGCGCCTCGTGCTCCTCGTCTGCACCGCGCGGCAATCGCGACGGGTCGGCGTGCCCGGGCCGCTTGGCGATGCCATGGCTGATGTAGTTGACCGCGTCGTAACGCGTCATGTCCTGCTCCTGCAGGAAAAAGGCGGCATGCGTCTCCCGCTCCGCGAAGATGGCGACGAGCACGTTGGCGCCGGTCACCTCCTCGCGGCCGGACGACTGAACGTGGAACGCGGCCCGTTGCACGACCCGCTGGAATCCGTTCGTCGCCTTCGCCTCCTCCTGGCTGTCGACGACCAGGTTCTCCAGTTCGGTGTCGAGATATTGGATCACCGTCCTGCGAAGCGCCTCAATGTCGACCCCACAGGCGCGCAGCACCGCCGCCGCGTCGACGTCATCGATCAGCGCGAGCAGCAGATGCTCGAGCGTCGCATATTCGTGCCGGCGTTCGTTCGCCAACGATAGCGCCTTACGGAGCGTTTTTTCCAGCGCTCGGGAGAAAATCGGCATGTGAGGCGCCTTTCACTTCTTTTCCATGATGCATTGCAGCGGGTGCTGATTCTTGCGCGCGTGATCCATCACCTGGGACACTTTCGTTTCCGCGATCTCATAGGTGAAGACCCCGCATTCCCCCACGCCATTGTGATGCACCTGAAGCATGATCTGAGTCGCCTCCTGCGCATCTTTGTTGAAGAACGCCTGAAGGATCGAGATAACGAATTCCATCGGCGTATAATCATCGTTCAAGAGCAGAACGCGGTACATGTTCGGCCGCTTCGTCTGCGTCCGCGTTCGGGTGATGACGGCCGCGCCGTTGCCGGGCGTTTCCCCGCCCCGTTTCGGCTCGCGCGATGCCGACGGACGGGTCGGCTGTGAGGACGCAAATGCGCCAAACCCAGGATTGAACCACCTCACGAGACGCGCCACCCCCGCGCGAATGCGGATGACAAACGGATTGGAGGCGGTAGGCACGAAACGACCCCGTTGCTTGCCGGTTGCACGCTTAACCCACTCTAACTACGCACGCGAACTGAAGCGACATATATAAGCGCTTCGCGGCTCCCTACGAGAGGACGCCTCGCGCCCAGAATTGCCAATTTACCCGTCACGCGCAAGAGCCGAGCGCCGTCACCGACGGCATTCGATTCCGCACGGACGCGAACGCTGGAGTGTATTGGAAAACGCGACGGACTCAGGGTCTGTTCCCTGCGCCTGCATGCCCACCGTCCCCAGTCGCCGAAGCAAAGGGTTCAAGAAAAAAATAAACCGGCGTCTCCCGAAGGACGCCGGCTCTCAATTCGCTCCGTAAGAAGGGCCCGTGGCGGCCCCGGGCGACTACTTCGCCTGAAGATTCGCGTAGGCGGACGTGACCGGCTTCAACGCATCGGAAGCCACCTTCGCATAAAGCTCGGAGAACTTGCTCGCCTGGGCCACGAAGCCCTCGTAAGCCTGCTTGGCGTACTCGCTCTGAATCTGCACAGCTGCCTCGACGCTGCGAGCGCCGAGCAGCTTTTCGAACACTGCGGAACTGGCGGCGAACGTCTTCTTGGTATAGTCGGTCGAACTCGGCGGCGAGCTCCTGCATGCCCTTGGTCCAGGTGGTGGACGCGGCGGTCAGAGCCTCGAGCTGATGTTTGGAGAAGCTTTGCAACTCTTCGAAGTTTGGCGTAGTCGTCATTTTCAACCCCTGGTTGGACCGCGGTCTCATGCCGGCGGTCGGTGTCGATGACGCATTATGTGCGCCGCACAATAAAAGTCAATCATTTTTTTTGCACCGCAACAAATTCTCGTAGGCGGCGCTCTGCGACAAGTTGCCACGGAGGAGCCGGCGGCAGCTGACTGATCAGGTTTTGTCGCTGTTTACAGTAATATCTTCATCCAAACCATCAAGAGCGCTAACTGACCGAGAATTGAGCCTAGTCGGGCGGAAAGCGGTCGGATGCGCGCTTTTGCGTTAACCCGGCCGTAACCGCATCGCCATAACGTTTGTCTGTGTTGCGCAACTGCCCCACGGTTGCGTGCGTACGGTCAGGGCGGGTTCATGGCGTGGCGTAGTGAGGACCGGCGGCTCGGCCGCGTTGTGCGGTTTGCGGGCGTGGCGTTTGTTGCGGCTTCGGCATTCGTCCTTGCCGGCGCGCCCGCTCAGGCCCACCATTACCGGCACGTTCATCCCTACTGGCGTGGACATGTTGCGCATAGGGCGCACCACGCGCGATACGCCGCAGCGGTCTCTTCGTCCCCCGCCTTCTCCGCTCTCCTGGTCGACGCCAACAGCGGGCGCACCCTGTTTTCGGTCGCCGAGGACGGTCTTCGGCATCCAGCTTCGATCACCAAGGTGATGACGCTCTACCTTTTGTTCGAGCGGCTCGACCAGGGGACGATGACGCTCCAGACGCGCATTCCGATCTCCGGGCACGCCGCCGCTCAGGAGCCCTCGAAGCTCGGCATCGAGGCCGGCGATACGATCAGCGTCGAGGACGCGATCAAAGCGATCGTGACCCGCTCAGCCAACGATGTGGCCGTCGCGATCGCCGAGGCGATCGGCCATGACGAGAGCGCTTTCGCCGAAATGATGACCAGGAAGGCGCATGAGCTCGGCATGTCGAGCACGATATACCGCAACGCCTCGGGCCTTCCCAATGACGAGCAGGTCACGACGGCGCGCGATCTGACCATTCTTGCCCGTTCGCTGGAGGAACGCTTCCCGCGATATTTCAAGTACTTTTCCACGCATGAATTCGATTACGCGGGCGAGGTCATCGGCAATCACAATCACCTGCTCGGCCGCATCGACGGCGTGGACGGCATCAAGACCGGTTACACTCGGGCCTCCGGGTTCAATCTCCTGACGTCGGTGCACCGGGACGGCCGCTCGCTGATCGGTGTGGTTCTCGGCGGCCGCACATCGGGGGTGCGCGACCGCATCATGGCGTCGATGATCGAGGACCATATCGCGCAGGCCTCGCCCGCGCGGACTGCAACCATGGTCGCCGAAGCATCGCCGGCCGAGCCGGCTGAGCGCGTGGCGGCCGAGCCGCCGGCGGCCCGTCCGATTCTGGTCGCCGCCCGAGTTCCGCCGGTCCGATCGTTCGAGCCTCAGCTCGCGGAAGGCGACGACGCGGAAGACGAGTCGGCCAAGCCTCGTGTCGCCGCTGTGGCGCCGGCCGCCCATCCTCATGTCGAGCAAAGCCCGACAAGCCCCGCAGCGGCGCCCGAACAGAGGGCTCCGGCCGGCCGCGGCTTGACGAAGCGCGCCGAAGTCGCATTGCGGGAGGCCGCCGCTTCAGCAGCGCCCGCGCCCCCGCATGACGAGACCACGCCAGCGCAACTCGGCTGGGTGAAGGGACCGGAGTCGGCGCGCCGGAATGTCGCCGCATCCTCTCCATCGCAGAAATCGAAGTCGCGGCAGAAAGTCAGGACGCCAACGGAGACGACGGTGGCTGAGCCAACCCCGGCCTGGGGCGAAACCCAGGACGACGCCGGCGCCCATAAGAGCTGGATGATTCAGATCGGCGCGACGGACGACGAAGCCAAGGCCAATGCGCTGCTCAACAAGGCGCGCGCGCGTAACCGGCAGGCGCTGGCGGCGGCGACGCCGGTTGCCCAAAAGGTGCAGAAGGGCGAAGACACCTTCTATCGCGCGCGCTTCGCAGGCCTCGATTCGGCTTCCGCCGAAACCGCCTGCCGATCCCTCAAGCGCAGCGGGTTTGCCTGCTTCGCCGCCCGGGACTGACCAAGGAACCCTCGACCCTGGTTCTCCATTGTTCAGGCGGAGCGCCTAGCCTTGTCGCTGCATCAGAACATCCTTGGCCTGATTGATCCGCGCGGCAGAAGCGGTCGAGCCGCCATGATCTGGATGAAACTTCTTCATCAGGGCGCGGTGGGCGCGGATAATGTCCGCCGCGCCCGCCCCTTCCGGCAGACCAAGGACCCGGTAGGCCTCGCCCGGCGTCATCGCGCCATCGCCGCCGACGCTTCCCCGCCGCTGACCCTGACCCTGGTCTGTCTCACTCCAGCCGGCAAACCGGCGGTCGAGATAAGTCTCTAGCAAGGCGGCGCCGTCGGGGTCGTCGCGCAGAAGCTCCTGCCGCAGGCGCAGAAGCTCCGGGCGAGACAGACCCTCCACCGCCCTGCCGGCATAGTCGCCGGCCAGAACCGTCCCGGTCAGCCCGCCGCTATCGTGATCGAGCCGCATCTCGATCGTCGCCGAACGCGCGGTCGAGATGCGCCCTCGGCGCGCGCCGGCGCCCGCCCCGGCGCCGCCGAACGGGTTCCATTGGGCGCCGGTCGTGCGCCAGCCGGCGAAGCTCGCCGCCATCCCGGCCAGCGCCGCGGCGACGCCGACGCGGCCCCTGAGCAGCAGCAGCGCCGCGCCGATCAGCCCGAGAACGCCCCCGCCGTGGCGGACCAGTTTCGCCGCCCGGGTGGCGTCCATGCGCGCGAACTGCTTGATCGCGCTCAGCAAGAGGAAAAGCAAAATTAAGCCGATGACAAGGTTCATCGCCGTAACGCTTTCATTCGGCGCCCAAGCGCGAAGCGGAGGCGCGGCTTCAGGCCCGGGCCGCCTTTAAGCGCAACCTTTAAGCCAAATTCACGAGCGCCGCATCTGCGACAGGAGAAGACGCGCCGCCGGGTCGGCGTCCGCCTCTCGCGCGAGCGCCGCATGGCCGCCCGCGGCATAGGCGGCTGCCGCGCGCAATAACGCCTCGAGACGGGCGGAGGCGCCGGAGTCGAAGGCGCTATAGGCGCCGCCGGTCAGACGGGCGATCTCGGCAAACGTTCTATGGGCGGCGGGATCGTGCCCCTCCTGGAACATGAACGCCTTCACCCCCTGGAGCGCGAGTTCGCCGGCGAGCGACGCGAGCCTGTCGGGGTTCTCTTCCATTGCATCACCGATGAAGACCAGCGCGCCGACCCTGGCGCGCCTGGCCTCGTCCCGCGCGTGGGCGAGCACCTTGCGGATCTGCGTCTCGCCGCCACGCACGCCGATGCGACCCATGAGCTCGGCGAGGCCCTGCCCGCCCGAGACGAATTTGGACGCCCGGCACTCGTTGAGCCCGCGAAAATAGACGAGTTGCACGTCGAGCCCGCCCAGAGACGCTGCGACCTGGAACATCTTCGCCTGCAGCGCCTGGGCGAGATCCCAGGTCGGCTGTCGGCTCATGGTGGCGTCGAGGGCGAAGATGAGCCGGCCGCGCGTCGAAAGCGACGGCGCGGGAGTCTGGCGCGCCGTCTCGACGAAGGCCGCGATGTCGTCGCTGCCGGCCTTGCGGGCGAGCGGCGTATCCTTGTCCTTATCCATGGCCTCAACGAGCGTTCGGAGTTCGCCGAATAGATTGGCGTTCGTGCGCTCGTCGGCAAGCCAGGAGCGAAAAGATCGCCTTTGCGGAAACGCCCTCAGAGCAGCCCGAGCCCCGCCAGATCGCGCCGCAGCGATTCCGGCATGCCTCGGAGCCCGGGCTGGGCGAAGTCGAGGTCCGGCGGCGCATCTTTCGCCGAATAGTAGCGCCAGCCCTGGAAAGCGCGCATCGGCCGCGGCGCGACGGCGACGACCGCCCGGTCGAGCCAGAGCCGACAACGGCCGACGCCGTCTGCGTCCCTGAACGGCTCCACATCGAGGATCGCCTGACGGGCTGAAATCATCCCCTTGATAACCCAGTAGAGCGAGCCGCCGCCGACCAGCTCGTCGGCCCGTTTGGGCGTCATCCGCGTCACGTGCGCGTGCCTCAACGGCGCGCCGCGCCGCTTCGCCTCGCGCATACGCTCCTCCATCCATTGATGCAGGTCGTCGAGCGAATCGGCGCCGACACAGAGTTTGACGAGATGAAGAGACATCGGCGTAATGTAGCAGATGCGCGAGGGGCGCTGGGCCGGGAATCGACCTCATCCACACCCTTGCTCGCGTGCCAAGCGCCGACGACCGCGAAGTGGCGCTAAGCCGATTTCTTCAGCGACCCGACGAATGGACCGATGAAGGCGCGGTTCGACTGAACTTTCACCACAAGCGACGTGCGTTCGCGGAAAACGAGATTCCGCCTGTTATTCCCTGCCAACAGGACAATCGGTTCCCGCCGCTCTCGAGCGATTGTAACAATTCCCTTGTCTTTCATTTGGTTGAGCGGATTTGCTCGTGTGGAACGGAAAGACGGAGCAGGGGAGATTATCCCGCCTGTTAGGCGGATGAACAGGAGGGGACCGGGAGGGGAACGCCAAGCGGAAAACCGACTTCATGGGTCCGCTGGAGAGCGCGACCGTCAAGAATATCCAAACGAAGCCGCCGGGTGCCGGTCTCGCCGTACGTTTTGCGTGAGGATAACGCCATATCTAATTGATTTTACGGACGTAACTACGGTTTGTGCGTGAGAGCTTGCCTCCGGGGACCCGCGTCCGCGGAAGACCCCACGGCGCCTCGCGATCGCAGTCAGCCGCGCAAATTGAACGGCTGTGGGCGGATATAACCTTTTTTTGAGTCAGTCGGCTGCCAACGCCCATCCTCGTGCGACGGGCAGGACGGAAAGCGAGCGCACGCCCTGGGCGCCGTGGATCAAAACCCCCTCGATATCTGCCGTGGCGGATGGACCGGTGTGGAAAGCGGCATAATTGCTGTTTCGGAACTCCGGTCGGCGATACGCGTGATGGAGATTGACGACGATGTCGCTGGGATCGAGCAGAACAATCAGGTGTTGGGCGAGATAGGCGACGGCGTTGATGCGGAGGGTCTTGTCGTCGAGAAGCACCGATCCGGTCTCCGCGACTGCGAAGGCGGCGCGTGCGATCGCGAAATCGACATCCGCCAGATCCTGCGGCGCGCCGATCCGGGCAATATCGCGGTTGCCCTCGATCTCCGGCGCCGTTGAGCACACGACTTTGGCGTTGGCGATTTTTGCTCGAACCGGCGCCAGGACATCGCCGGCGGCCGGCGGGTCGAGAAACAGCCCGCCCATGCGTTCAAGGCTTTCTTTGAATGCATTGAGAAGCGACGTCGGTCGGGCGGCGTCGAACAACGGAACGCTTGGCAACGGCCGCTCGACTTGTGGGCGGTTGGCGCGGATCGATGCGAAAATCTCGTCGCGGCTGCTCATTTCTGGCCTCCGCGATTCGCGTGGTGCCAGCTATGGAATGTCTGCCTGGGCGGATGCGGGTTCTCGCGCCCCTTCCCCCAGGCGTTGAGGCCGTTATAGAGGACGAAGCGCGGCAGATGGGCAAGCGCGATATCGGCTGCGGCGATGGCGGCGCGATAGGCGGCCGGCCGCGACAGCAGCTCGCCCGCCGCTTTCATGGCGGCTTTCTTGACGAATGGGACCTCGTGCCGCTTCACCAGCTCGCGCCGCCAAGCGTAGATCTGCTCGTGAATGTTGATCTTCACCGGACAGACATTGCTGCAGCTGCCGTTGAGCGTCGAGGCGAACGGCAGGTTGCTGTATTTTCGGGCGTTGAAGGTAGGATCGATGATGAGGCCTATGGGACCGGAATAGGTGGCGCCGTAGCTCAGGCCGCCGCTGCGCCGATAGACCGGGCAGGTGTTCATGCACGCCCCGCAACGGATGCATTTGAGCGAAGTCCAGAACTCGGCCATGCCGAGACGCTCGGAGCGGCCGTTGTCGACGAGCACGAAGTGCATCTCGCCTCCCTCGCGCGGACCGCGGAAATGCGAGGTGTATTGGGTGATCGGCGAGCCCAGCGCGCTGCGCGACAACAGCCGCACGAAGACCGCAAGATGCTCGAGCCGCGGGATGATTTTCTCGATCCCGATCGAGGCGATGTGCAGCTTGGGCACATTGGCCGAGAGGTCCGCATTGCCTTCGTTGGTGCAGACGGCAACGCTGCCGGTCTCGGCGACGGCGAAGTTGCAGCCGGTCATCCCGGCGTCGGCCTTGAGGATCAACGGACGGGTCGCCTCGCGTTGCGATTCCGCGAGGTAGTGGACGTCGCTGTTGTCGGGGTCGGTTCCGATCGTTTTGGCGAACACCTGCGCGACGTCGGTCCTGAGCTTGTGCACGGCAGGCACGACCACGTGGCTCGGATCTTCGTTATCGAGCTGCTGGATGCGCTCGCCGAGGTCGGTCTCGATCACCTCGACGCCGAACGAGGCCATGTAGGGCCGGAATCCGCATTCCTCGGTGAGCATCGACTTGCTCTTGATGAGCGACCTGGCGCCATGGTCCTCGAGGATGCCGTGGACGATCCGGTTGTGCTCGGCCGCGTCGCGCGCCCAATGCACATGAACGCCGTTCGCGCGCGCCTTGGCCTCGAACTGATCGAGATACTCGTCGAGGCGGGTGAGTGTGTGTTCCTTGATGGCGGAAGCCAGCGACCGGAGCTCCTCCCACTCGGCAATGCCGTGCATTTCGCGATCGCGCTTCTGCCGCAGATCCCAGAGCCGCTCGTCATGCATCTTCTCGTGCTGAGGCGCGGCAAGAAAACGGGCGGCCGCTTCCGCCTGGTCGACCGGTCGATTGCCGTGGATCTTGGCGCCGCGCGGCTGCGGTTCGGGCGCAGCCCGGAGCGGCTTCGAGGTTCCCTCGGCGTGGTCGAGGCGACGGCCGTCGGGCCGGACCAGACGCGTGTCGTCGTTGTCCAGCAACTCGGGATGCAACATGCCGCGGGGGTCGCTCATGCGCCGGCTCCGTTCAGGATCTGGGCGATATGGATGAACTTGATCGGGACGCCGATCCGCTCGGCGCAGCCTTGCTGGTGCATCAGACACGAGGTGTCCGCCGATACGATGTACTCGGCGCCGGCGCGCGCATGATCGCTGACCTTGTCATAGCCCATCTTGGCGGAGACGGCTTCCTCGAAGACGGAGAAGGCGCCGCCGAAGCCGCAGCACTCGTCGGGGCGGGACGGCGTAACGAACTCGATCCCTTCGACTTTCGACAGGAGATCCAGCGGCTTGGAAAAGAACGGCTCGCGCAATTCCGAGGGCGCCGCGTGTTTGAGCTGGCGCAGCGTGCCGCAGCTGTTGTGCAGACCGACGCGATGCGGAAACCGCGCCCAGGGAAACGCGTCGACCTTCTGGATGTCATGCAGGAACTCGACGAGTTCGTAGGTGCGTTGGCGAACTTCCTTGACCTCGGGGGTCTGCTCGACCGCATCGAAATTGTCGCGCACGTGGTGCACGCAACTGCCGGAAGGCGCGACGACATAATCGAATCCGGAAAAATTCCTGACGAACAACGCTTCCGTGGCGGCGCAGTCGGCATTGAACCCGCTGTTGGCCATCGGCTGTCCGCAGCAGGTCTGGTCACGTGGGTAGACGACCTCGTGACCGAACCGCTCGAGCAATTCCAATGTCGCAATGCCGACCTCTGGAAAGAAGGCATCGATGTAGCAAGGGATGAAAAGCCCGATACGCATTATCGCGTCCCTCCGTGCAGAAGGCTCCGACAACGGTCGGCACAGTCCACCATCATCTGTTCGTATAAACGTGAAGTCGGGCTGCGCAAGTCAGCGCGCGGACCCCGCCGTTCAAGGGCTGGCGACGCCCGCATTTGATATACTGGCGCATTTTCGATCGATTTTGGCAAGGCGCATCACGAATGAGGCCAAGAAGGCCCCTCCCCCTCGAACGCCATCCGGTTTTGTCCGGGGCCTTAAGATTAAGACACAGCGCGCCGGCGCTCGGTCAGAAGCGGTCCGTATGCTATCGCGGCCAGGCTGCAACCCAACGCTTGCGCCCATCCTTGCGAGCTCAGCCGTCGATAGTCTCAGCGGCGAAATATCCGTTTGGAAGGAAGGAGCGAGTCCGCCGTAATCGCCCTTTCCATTCCGCCGCGGGAAATTGCGCGATGTGATCCTCATCACAGACGACCGCGCAGATCTTGTCGCAAGGTCGGGCATGTCTCCGCCTTGGCATCTGGGATGGGCCGACTCGTGGTCGACAGGCGGGGCAGAAGGCCCAGACCGGGCGACGACAGGGGACGCCAGTTGGACCTGGGACGTTGAATTCGATCCCAGCCCCGAGCCGATATACGCCAGGAGTTCGATAGACGGCTTCGGCGCCGTGGGCGGCTCATCGGCGGGCATCGGCGTCGTCGAGTATCGAACCGTCGACTCCAGCGGCCGCCAAACGGTGCACCCGGTTGGGCAATCCGGCGCCAACGGAGTGGCCGATTACGTGTGGGACACTAACGTCAGCTGCGTTACCTTCGGCTGGCTGGTCGAGGGAGACGACATTCGCCGAAGCAGGATCAACATGGAAATCCGAGGACCTGGCTGAAGTGAAAGCCAGGATCGTACGCGGCGGAAAGCCTGTCCCCGACGAGGCGAGCCAAGTGTGTCTGCTGTTCGACCCCAGGAGCGGTCGGGTTGTTCACGCGCACGGGACGACGGTTGTCGGCTCAGCAAAGCCGGTCGCCGCCGCGGAACTCGAGGCGCGGGCGCGAAGGCATGCCGCTCGGCTGGGAAAGCCGACCGCAGAATTGAAGGCCCTGCACGTCTCGCCGGCCGCCCTGCGCGGCTTGGCGACCTTGCGCGTCAACGAGCGTGGCGACGGTCTCGTTCGATGGCGGCGAGAACCGACGCGACGGGGCACGTAGAATCGAGCAACCCGGGTTGTTCCGACCGTCATGGCTGTACGCGGGTCAAACCCGGGGATCCCCGGCCATCAATCCAGAAACTTAGGCCAGCACGCCGAGCTGCGATAGTCGGAGGGAGTTGCGCGGGCGGCAATGCGGCGACAAATTCGCCTGCGCAAGCGCCTCCAGTTTCGACAGCGGCAGGATCGGGAAGGACCCGATCCACTTCCAGTGCGCGCTGACCGCGACATTCAACTCGGTGTTGAACGCGGCGCCGAGCCATTTGTAGTCCGAACCGAGATCGTACCAGGTCTGTCTGGCTTTGACGGAGTAGAGGGCGCCGACGTCCGTGTCTCCGACCGAGTGCTCCAACACGATGACGAGATCCCCGGTCGCATCCGGTTCGGCATAGTAAACCTGGTTCTCGCCATGATAGATTTCCCGCGAGGACCAGCGGCCGGCGTCAAAGCTCCACCGAATGACCTTGTTGGTGAAGTCCGTGGTGACGACGTCTCCGGTCGAACCGACAAAGAAGGCCGACGTGGGAGACCGAACCGGCAGCGCGCCCGCTTCCGCACCCCGTAAGACGGCGGTCTCCAGGACCTTGTCGAAATCGTAGATTGTGAGTGAGGTCGGCGGGTCTTGACCGCTCCCGTCGTCCATGACGAGCATCCGCTTCCAATCCAGCGAGATCGAAACGCATCCGCCGCTCGAGCCAAGATCGATCGAGTGATCAGGCCCAGCCGCGCCAGTGATTACGAGCCGATGCTTCTCCGACGATTCCGTGGGCGACGGATTGTCGTAGCGAATCGTCCGACCGTCAGGCATCGTTTCGGCTCGCCTCGGCGGAATCGCATAGCCGACGCAATTCCCATGGTTGAACGTCGGGATCGGAAAGTTCTCCTTCCCAACGAAACCGTGCGGCGCGACCGAGATCAGCGCGGTCGCTTTGGAAGGATACTCGCCGAGGTCGAACGTGGTGAGTTGACCGGAGCGGCCTTCGAACACAACGAGCCTGCGCGGGGCGACGAAGCGCGCCCCCGACGGCGGCGTCGGCAGGCGGTATCGGAAGGAAAAGCCCGAACTCGTCATAAACGAACACATCCCGGTTGACGATTCCTGCAACCAGGCCCGAAAGGGGCGACATGCCGATCCAGGTCGGATTGTTCGTCAAACTCATGCCCAGCAAGGTCTTGAGCTGATCGTCCAGTTTCTCGACGCGCGCCTCGCCGAGATCCGACTTCGGCAACAGGAATTCCACCGTGTCGAACGCCCCTGCGGACCCCGTCGTGGTGATGTCGAGGATGTAGGTCTTCCCGTATTTTTGACATGAAAAGTGAGACCAAGGCTGCAGAGCGTCCTTCAGTTCTTTCTCAGCGAGCGCATGCAGGTCGGGCGGCATGGTTCCGACGCAGGCGCCGTACTTGACGATCGGAGCGTTCGCCTCGGCCGGCGACATCCGAATCAAGTTGAGCGTATTGCCAACTGTCATGAGACGGAATGCGCTCGCGTCGGCGCCCGATGCGAACACGGAGAACTGATTGCCCGGCAATCGTTGAATGTTCGCGTTTTCGTCGATGTTCAAGTCTTGGGCGATCCGCCCCTGGAACGCTCGATTTTGGTACAGGTCGTAAAGCTGCATCGTCTGGCCGTTATCATAGGCTCTGACGATGACGCCCGCCTCGGCAAAGCCGAACGCTTTTCCCGCCGGCGGCGGACCTTGGGACGATTTCAACGGCTCAAACCGCCCCCGAACGCTCGAGGTCATCGCTTTCAGATCAAACGTTTCGACCGCTCCATTCGCGCGCAGGACGAAGAAGCCGTCCTCTCCCTGACCCTCCACAATCAATTCCACCGGGCTTTTGTCTGCGACCGTCTGTTTGAAGACCGCGGGCGTCGCTTTGTCCTTGATGGCGGAAATGTCGCCGGTCGTGTCGTCGACCAGGACCAAGGCCGACCGCAAGGGAAACGCCCGGAGATTGGGAGCGATCAGCGAGACCGTCGTACGCGCGGTTTTCTGGATTGCGTTCGTGAAGGCGATCCGAACTTCGTCGGGCGCGTTCGAATCGTCGAACCAGCGCGCGCCGTCCAGCAGCAGAAGCAGCGCCGCATCCGTGGAGCCTTCGTTGGCGAGCCCCGTCGCCGTGCCCGCCGCAAGGACGGCGGACCGCTGCGCGGTCTTGCGCGTCTCGGCCTGTGCGGTGGCTTTCGCCGCCTCGGCTTCGGCCTGCCGCTGCTGCGCCGTCTTTTGCGCCGCCTCGGCCTCCGCCTGTCTCTGCTGGGCGAGACCCTGCTGCTGCCGGGCGATTCCGGCCTGCGAGAAGCCGTAATAGGCGGCGCCGATGGCGGCGACGGCAAGCAGGCTCGCGGCCAACAGTCCGATCAGGGTGCGCCGGGCGACGCTCTGGTTGGCTGCGGCCAGCGTCTGCGCGTCGCGGAGCGCCCGCGCCTGCGCCTCCTCCCGTTCGCGCCGCCGCGCCTCTGCTTCCGCCGCGTCCGCCGCTTCGCGGTTCCGGCAGGCGGCGAGATATTCGCGGTCGAGCGCATCGAGCTTGGCGGCGAGATCGGGCCGCTCGTCGAGCGCCGTCGCGTCGGCGAGGCGCGAGCCCCGGTGGGCGAGCCATGCCGCGTCCCGGCGGTTGGCGTCCCAGTCTCGCGCCGCACGCTGGACGGCTTCGAGGGTCGCAAGCCGGGCGAAGTCCGCGTCAAGCCATCCCTTGAGCAGACCCCACTGCCGCAGCAGCGCTTCGTGCGCCGGCTCCAGCGTGGCGACCGCGCGCGCCTTTCCGCCGGGGCCGATCTCCTCGCGCACATCGCTGCGCAAAAGGCGCTCTGCGACCAGCAGGTCCAATAGCGGGCGCGAGTCCGCCGGGACGTCTTCCCGGCGGGCGATGGCGCGGCGCGGCATGCGTGTTTCGGGATCGACCACGGCGAGCCAGGGAATCAGTCCGCGGCGCAGCAGCTTATCCCGCTCGCCGGCGTCCCGCGGAATGCGCGGGTCGGCGTCGGCGGCCTTGAGCGCGTGCGCGACCGCCCGTTCGATGACCCCGCCGATGCCGCCGGTCGATCGATAGTCTTCGAGCGTGATCGTCCCCGCGGCGGCGAATTCCCGAAAGAGGTGTTGCAGCGTGAAGGCAAGCAGCGGCAACGGGTCCGCGCCGCCCTGTTCGAGATCGTCGAGCAGCGCCTGGGTGAGGCGCGGATCGATCTTGAGCTTGCCGCCCGCAGCGGCGACGCGTTCGGCCGGACCTTCGATGACCCGCCCATATTCCCCCCGCGGCATCGGCGGCAGCGACTGGGTCTGCTGGGCCGGCAGGTCCATCAGCGGCTTCGCGCCCTGCAACTGGTCATAGGCGTCGGAGCGTATGGCGAAGAGGACGATGACGGCCGGATCGTCGGTCCGGGCGAGCGCCGCGAGCATCTCGAGCAGACAGCCGCCCTCGGCCGCCGCTTCGGCGGCGAACAGCTCTTCCGCCTGGTCGATGGCGATGACGAGCGCCGGCGGTTTGGCCGCCGGGTCGACCGCCGCCAGGCTCGATTGCGCCGCCGCCGCCAGCCGCCGCAGAAACGGCCGCAGCGCATCGACGCCGGCCTCGGCCGCCGCGCGCAGCGACGCCCTTGTCGCTTCCGGCAGCGCCTTGACCAGAGCGCCGAGGAGACCGTTGTCGCCGAAGATCGGCGCCCGCTCGGGGCGGAGCGGCGGCAGCGGCAGGAAATGCCGGTCGTCCCGCGCCAGACGCGGCAGCAGGCCTGCGCGCAGAAAGGACGACTTCCCGGCGCCGGAAGCGCCGAGCAGTACGTAGAGCCGCGGCGGCGCGCCGAGCCCCTGCCCGCGCAGCTTGTCCATCGCCTCGACGAGCGGCGCGTCCCGGCCGAAGAACACGCCCGCGTCCGGCGCCTCGAGCGGCACGAGGCCCGGATAAGGCGGCCGGTCAGGCTCGTCGGCGGGCGGCCAGGCGAAATATTTAGGATCGAGGCCGGCGCGCGTCAGGCCAATGCGGAGGCGCGTCAGGCCGATCTCGGCGAAATCCACATGCTGCTCGGCGTCGGAGCCCGGCAAATGGACTGGGAATGTCCGCGTCGGCACGCCATGGACAAGATCGACGACCTGCCAAGTCCCCGTCAGTTCGGGCGGAAGGGCGCCGATCGACAGCTCTTCGTCGATGAGCGCGGCGAACAGCGATTTGTTCTTGCCGCGCGCCAGCGCATATTCCTTCCAGCACCAGCGCGAGGCGAGCCAGGCGGCCGAGACGAGGAAGACGACCGCTTCGCAGCGCAGCGCCGCCTGGTTGAGCGCCCGTTCCCAACGTTCGCCGGCGGCGATGCCGCGCTCCGGATCGAGGTCGAGGAAGATATCGTCGAAGCCTTCGCCCTGGAGCCAGTCCGCGAGCCCCTTCGCAGCAAAATCGTCGCGCGAGGAATGACTGATAAATATTTGCGACACGCCAAAAAACTCCCCGCCGGCTGACCGGTCGGACGACGCTTCTTGTCACACTGCCTTCGGCGCAACGGGATGGCAAGGCCACGACCGCTCGGGCCGCTGAGTTCCCCGCAAGTTTCGCCCGGACGATCCGCGCGTCCTCGACCATCGCCTTCATCTTGCCGAAGGCCGCCGCGCCGGAGATATTCGAGCCGCAGTCGGGGCGACCGCGATATCTTCGGGCTCGCGGTCGGCCAAGCGCACGAGCCGACCGCGATGCGATCGGACCCGTTCGCCACAGAGATGCGAAGCACGCTGCCCTTGCCCGCGTTGGCAAAAATCCGCGAGGCGAGGAGCTCGCACAATCCGCAGTTACGTCCGTAAAATCAAGCAGATATGGCGTTATCCTCACGCAAAACATACGGCGGGACCGGCGCCCGGCGGTTTCGTTTAGATATTCTTGACGGTCGCGCTCTCCAGCGGACCCATGAAGTCGGTTTTCCGCTTTGCGCTCCCCTCCCGGTCTCTCCTGTTCATCGGCCTAACAGGCGGGATAATCTCCCCTGCTCCGTCTTTCCCTTCCACACGAGCAAATCCGCTCAACCAGATGAAAGACAAGGGATTTGTGCAATCGCCCGAGAGCGGCGGGAAGCGATTTGCCCTGTTGGCAGGGAGTAACAGGCGGAATCTCGTTTTCCGCGAAGGCGCGTCGCTTGTGGTGAAAGTCCACTCGAACCGCGCCTTCATCGGTCCTTTCGTTGGGGTCGCTGAAAAAATCTGCTTGGCCGATCACCCGGGCGGCTTTCATCATGGCCTCCGTTTCCCCTTACCGCCCTGATCTCGTGTAGAAACGGACCGATTGGGGTTCGCTGAACAATGCAGCCTCCTCGCTCTTATCGAATGATAATCGTCCAACCCGTCTGCCGCCGGTAGCCGGGAGGCTCACGAACGCATTACGCGAACGACTGGCCCAAAAGGCTACACCGCCGCCGCGTCCGACTTCGCCGACCATCGGGTCTTGGCGATCTCATGGATTTTGAGACGCACGTCGCGGTTGTCCCGCATGAAGCGGTCGAAGTCGGCCTTGCGCAGCACCAGGAGCCGGCAATAGGTGAGCGCCCTGACGTCGGCCTGCCGCGGCTGGCCGGTGAGCAGCGACAGTTCGCCGAAGACGTCGCCGCTGCCGAGCGGAATGCGGCGACCGGGAAAGATCACCTCGGCCGCGCCCGAGGCGATGAAGTAGAGCGCGTCTCCGGGGTCCCCCGTGCGGACGACCAGTTCGCCCGGCACGGTGAAGCGAGCCCTGAGCAGCTTCTTGACGCCTTCGAGATGCCGGGCGTCGAGGCCGGCGAACAGGTCGAGGCGGCGGATGAGGGCGTCGGTATCGAGGCCGATGTCGAAGCGCGGGGGCGCGTTTGCTCCCTGGGCTGCGGCGACGCCGCTCGCCAGATCGCGGTAGACCTCCGCCGGGATCAGGCCGCCGTCGAACAGAGCCTGGTAGCGCGCCATCTCCCGGCGCAGAGCCGACTGCCGGAGGAATCTCGCTTCGAGCTCGTCGGCATAATTGACATATTGGCGACGCAGCGCGTCGAGCGCGGATTTGGTCTTGTCGAGGCGAGCCTGGAGAATGCCGTCGCTGAGCGCTGCGAGCCGCCCGCCGAAAATCGAGCGCGCGCGCCTGGGGGGACCAACCAGGAGGTCCTGGACAAGCAGGCGCGTCACCAGCAGCGTCTCGAAATGGTCGCCGAGGCGATAGGCTAGGAAGCGGCGGACGCCGAAGCGCCGATAGAAGAAATAGGCGACGCGGAACGAGACGGGGAAGGCGAGCGCCGCTTCGGCCGCGCGCTTGTAGCCGAGGCGCCCGCCGCTCCGCGCGCCCTCGACCAGTGCCTCGGCATTGTGCATCAGCGCCTGCAGGGCGCTGGGCGAAGCCGCCCGCCGCGCCAGCGTCTCGAGGACGAGCGTCCGCTCCTGATTTCCCAGCGCCACGAGCGCGACCGTCAGCCGCTCGCGCTCGGTCAGTTCGTTCTCCTCGGCCGCATCCCGCGCGCCGGCCGCTTTGGTTTGCGCCCGATAGGGAGCCAGCGCGCGCTCGACCGTGCCTGGCTGCAGATCGTGGTCCTGCGCCGCCTTGGCGATCATCTCGCTCGTATCGGCATAGGAAAGCTCGAGCACCCGGTCGCGCAGCAACCGATCGACGGGCGACAGGCGATCGAGCCCCAGAACATGGATGACCGCGCGCAAGGTCGTGCCGTTGACCAGCAGCGTGAAAAGGACGAGGCCGGTCGCCAGCACCGCGACGAAACGGCGCACCTCGAGCGGCAACGCTGGATTTTCCGTAACCGCCAGCGCCAGCACCAAAGTCAGGGCGCCCCTCAGGCCGCCCCAGGCGATAGCGAGCTTGTAGACGGTGCTGATCGGCTGGGTGAGCCGGGTGAGGCTCAACAACGGCAGGAGCAGGAAGAGGACCGCCAGTCGCGCGCCGAACGCCGCGGCGAGCAGGACGACCAACAGGGTCAGGTCGCGGAGATGCACGTCGAACAGCAGCTTCGGCACAAGGATCGACGCCAGCAGGAAGACGAGCGAATGCGCCCAGAAGGCGAGCTGCTCCCAGAGATCTTTGAGGAACGTCCAGTTGTCCGGCGCGATGCGGGTCCGTCCGAAGGCGCTGACCGTCATGCCGGACGCCAGCACCGCGACGACCCCGGAGACGTCGAAAAGACGCTGGGCGGCGATAAAGGCGAGATAGGCGAGCGCGACCGTCAGCGTCCCCTCGGCGAGACGGTCGCCGCGCGTCCAGGGGATGATGGCAAGAAACGCCCGGCCGGCGATAACCCCGAGAATCGCGCCGCCAAGGAAGGCGCGGATGAATTCGACGGCGCTGGCGCCGAGGACCGGCGGCCGTCCCGAGACGATGATGCCGAGCAGGACCGTATAGAGAACGATCGCGGCCGCATCGTTGAGGAGCGCCTCGCCCTCGACGAGCCGGCTCAGGCGGGCGGGCGCGCCGACGTCGCGGAAGACCGCGATGACCGCGGCGGGATCGGTGGTTGAGACCACCGCGCCGAGCAGGGTGCAGACCGCCAGCGAAACCCCGGCGAACGGCCAGAGCGCCAGGCCCACGATGGCGGCCGTGATGATTGTCGCGACGACCGCCAGCATCAGGATCGGAGCGGCGTCCTCGAGGATGCGGCGCACTTCGCTGGTAAACCCGGCTTCGAAGATCAGCAGCGGGAGGAAGAGGTAAATGAACGTCTCCGAGCCCAGCGGCAGATTGGCGAAGGCGCCGGCGACCTCGCTGAACCCTTTCGAGAGCGGGCTATGGATAAGAACGGCCGAAGCCGCGCCGATCGCCGCGCCGATCACGGCGAGGAGGACGACCGGCGCCAACCTCAACCGGGCGGCGAGCGGCTGGCTGAGCGCGACGACGACGAGCAGGCTCGCGAACACGGCCAGGACGAGAACAATATCGAGCATGGCTTCCCGGGTCCGCTGCGGCTCCGCGCCCCCCATGCGCCGCAAAGGCGGCATTGTCGGTTGTGTGCGTTTTACCTGTCAATCCAAGGGCGCCCGCGCCTCTTTAGGCCGCGCGCGATAAGCGCGGCGACGCGCCCATCGCCGACCGCGCCTAACAGTCGCTAGCGGGCCACGGCGCGCTCCAGGGTCGCCGCCACCCATTTGTTGAGGCTCGCGCCCGCGCGTTTTGCCGCGCTCGCCACGGCGCGATGAAGCAAGGGATCGACCCGTACGACAAACTGGCCCGAATACGGCCGTTCCGGCTCCTCCCCCCGCTCGCGACAGAAAGCGAGATGATCCTCGACGGAATCTGCCAGGGCGGTTTTGAGCTCGTCGACCGACCGGCCCTGAAATGTGATCACGTCCCGGGTGTTGACGACTTCGCCGTGAAACAGTTCGGCGTCCTCGTCGTATTCCACAACGGCCTCGTAACCCTGGTAGGTCATCGTGTTCATGGCCTAATCCATCTCCATCACCTGACCGTCGCGGATCGTCACACGGCGGTCCATCCGGGCAGCGAGGTCGAGATTGTGGGTGGCGACCAGAGCGGCGAGCCCGGTGGCGCGGACGAGCGTCGCCAGCGTCGCAAAAACGTGCTCCGCCGTCTTCGGGTCGAGATTGCCGGTCGGCTCGTCGGCGAGCAGCACCCTAGGTCCGTTGGCGACCGCCCGGGCGATGGCGACGCGCTGCTGCTCGCCGCCCGAAAGCTCGGCCGGCCGATGGGTCTCGCGCGCCGCGAGGCCGAGATAGCCGAGCAGCTCCCGTCCGCGGCTCGCCGCTTCCCGCCGCGGCAGCCCGGCGATCATCTGCGGCAGGATCAGATTTTCCAGCGCGGAGAATTCGGGCAGGAGATGATGGAACTGGTAGACGAAGCCGATCTGGTTTCGCCGGATCGCCGTGCGCTCGTCGTCCGACATGGCCGAGGTCGGCTTGCCGGCGACCGTCACCTCGCCGACGCTCGGCCGTTCGAGCAGCCCGGCGAGATGCAGCAGCGTAGATTTGCCGGCGCCCGAGGGCGCGGTCAGCGCCACCGACTGGCCGGAGAAGAGCGCCAGACTCGCGCCGCACAGCACTTCGACGGTCGTTTCGCCGCGTCCGTAGCTGCGCTCGACCTTATCGAGCGCCAGCGCCGGGAAGCGCCCGGCCTCATTCATAGCGAAGCGCCTCCACCGGATCGAGCTTCGCCGCCCGCCACGATGGATAGATGGTGGCGGCGATCGAGAGGAAAAGCGCGAGTCCGACCACGGCGAGCACATCTCTCGGCTCGACCCGCGAAGGCAGTTGCGACAGGAAATAGAAATCCGACGGAAAGAGGTTCTCTCCGGTGAGCCAGGCGAGGAAGCCCCGGATCGGCTCGACGTTGTCCGCCACGATGAGGCCAAGCGCGAGTCCGACGCCGGTCCCGACGACGCCGATCGTCGCGCCGGTGATGAGGAATATGCGCATGATCGCGCCGCGCGTCGCGCCCATCGTGCGCAGGACGGCGATGGCGCGGGCCTTGTCCTGCACCAGCATGATAAGGCCCGAGATGATGTTAAGCGCGGCGACCAGCATGATGAGCGCGAGAATGGCGAACATCACGTTGCTCTCCACGGCGAGCACGTCGAAGAAGCTGCGGTTGAGCTGACGCCAGTCCGTGTCGATCATCGGCCGCCCCTGGGCCGACTCGATCGCCCGGCGTATTAGGTCCATATTGTCGGGATCGGCGACGTAGACCTCGATCACGTTGGCCTGGCCGTCGGAGTTGAAGAAGGTCTGGGCCTCGGCCAGCGGCATGAAGATGAAGGTGTTGTCGAACGTCGCCATGCCGATCTGGAAGATCGCCGCGACGGCATAGGCCTTCATCTGCGGCGTGACGCCGAACGGCGTTTCAGCGCCGTGCGGGGCGATGATCGTCACCCTGTCTCCGATGCGAAGGCTCAGGCGTTCGGCGAGCTTCGCCCCGACGGCGACGCCCTGCCCTTCGTCGAACCCCTTGAGCGAGCCCTGCGTGATATGACCAGCCACGCCCGGCAGGCGCTCGAGATCCTTGCCGCGGATGCCGCGCACCAGCACGCCCGCCGAGCCGAAAGGCGAAGTCGCGAAAGCCTGCCCCTCGACCAGCGGCAGCGCCAGCGTGACGCCCGGAACCTTGCTGACCCTTTCCGTCACGGCCTGGTAGTCGGTCAGCGGCGTCTCGACCGGTTGTAGGAACATGTGGCCGTTGAGGCCGATCATCTTCTCCATCAGATCGTGCCGGAAGCCGTTCATCACCGACATGACGACGATCAGCGCCGCGACGCCGAGCACGATGCCGAGGAAGGAAAAGCCTGCGATGACCGAGATCGACTTCTGGGCGTTTCGGGCGCGCAGGTAGCGGAACGCCACCATCCACTCGAACGGCGCAAACGGCCGGGTCGCCTTGCCATGCGCGACGGCGCCGGCGTCTAGGGTCGAGGCGGTCATGCCCTCACCCCGAGCTTGTCGAGCGGTGGGGCGCAGCGCCGGATGAGGGCGAGCCGCCCCATCACCCGGTCCCGCCGAGCTTGGCGATCGCCGCTTCGACGCCGATGAGCTCCCGTTCGCCGCTGCGCCTCGCCTTGACCTCGACCTTGCCCTCGGCCAGGCCCTTCGGACCGACGATGACCTGATGTGGAATCCCGATGAGATCCATGGTGGCGAACTTGGCCCCGGGGCGCTCGTCGCGGTCGTCGTAGAGCACATCGACGCCGCCCCGCTCGAGCGCGGCGTAGAGGCGGGCGCAGGCGCCGTCGCAAGCGGCGTCGCCGACCTTGAGGTTGATGAGGCCGACCCGGAACGGCGCCGCGGCTTCGGGCCAGATGACGCCCGCCTCGTCATGGTTCGCCTCGATCAGCGCGGCGGCGAGCCGGCTCGGGCCGATGCCGTAGGAGCCCATATGCACAGCGCGCTCACGGCCGTCCGGCCCGTTGACCACCGCCTTCATCGGCTCCGAGTATTTGGTTCCGAAGTAGAAAATATGGCCGACCTCGATGCCGCGCGCCGATATGCGCTCAGCCTCCGGCAGTTTTTCGAACGCGGCCGGGTCGTGCTTCTCCGAGGTCGCGGCGTAGAGCGAGGTCCATTTGTTGAACACGTCCTGCATCGTCGCCGGGTCGTCGAAGTCGATGTCGGCCGGCGGCGTCTCGAAGGTCAGATAGTCCCGGTGGCAGAAGACCTCGCTCTCGCCGGTCGGGGCCAGGATGATGAACTCGTGGCTCAAGTCGCCGCCGATCGGCCCCGATTCGGCGCTCATCGGGATGGCCGTTAGACCGAACCGCTTGAACGTGCGAAGATAGGCGGCGAACATCTTGTTGTAGGAGCGGCGCGCGCCGGCCTGATCGAGATCGAACGAATAGGCGTCCTTCATCAGGAACTCGCGCGAGCGCATGACGCCGAAGCGCGGCCTCACTTCGTCGCGGAATTTCCACTGGATGTGATAGAGGTTGAGCGGCAGGTCCTTATAAGACCTGACCGAGGCGCGGAAGATCTCGGTAATCATCTCCTCGTTGGTCGGCCCATACAGCATGTCGCGCTCGTGCCGGTCGCGGATCCGCAGCATCTCCTTGCCGTAATCCTCGTAGCGGCCGGACTTCGCGCCAGAGCTCGGCCGACTGGATCGTCGGCATGAGCACTTCGAGCCCGCCCGCGCGATTCTGCTCCTCGCGCACGATGGCGCAGATTTTCTGTAAGATCCGCACGCCGAGCGGCAGCCAGGCGTAGACGCCCGCCGCCTCCTGCCGGATCATGCCGGCGCGGAGCATCAGCCGATGCGAGACAATCTCCGCCTCCTTGGGCGTCTCCTTCAGGATCGGCAGGAAATAGCGGGAAAGGCGCACGGGCTTGCTCTTCAAGAGGCTGATCGGCGCGGGACGCGCGCCCCGCTGAAGCGGCCTTATGGCCTCAACGGCCGAAAAAGGGCAAGCGCGCGCTGCCGAGTTCTCCCCCTGGCGAAACTGCCGGATGGATGGACCTCAGCAGGCGGCGCGGCAACGTGCAGAATAACGACGACACTGAGGCTTCCGCGCCGCCTAGGTGAATGCGCCGACCTTGCCGAGGGAGGCCTCGTACGCCACCCAGACCCGCCTGCCTGCCGCAATCGCCTGACTCCGCACGCCCCGCTTGGAGAGATAAAGCTCGAGCTGCTTCCAGGTCAGGACGTCCGGAAGCTCGCGATCGTCACGCGCGTCCCGAACGAAATCGCCGGCCGGGTCGTCACCGGCCTTGCAGGTCTTGATGTAGGCGACAAACGACATGGGCTGACCCCTTTGCTTTGATGCAAAGGATAGGTGATTCGTCCTGCCCTGTCCCGCCGCGCCCAAAAGCGAGCGGATCGAGCGCCGATGTTTCGCGCGGCTCGAGGAAGCGAAACGCCTGAACGCGCCGAGCGCCGAGCGAGGTCGCGATTGGGGTATGCAATGGGGTAGCGTCCCGGCCGCGAATCTGGAGCAGGTCGTACGATTAGCGGGCCGAGCGCTCGATCGCCTGCATATCGTCGTCCGACAGGCCGAAGTGATGGCCGATCTCATGCACCAGGACGTGGGTGATGACTTCGGCCAGCGTGTCCTCGCCGTCGCACCAGAAGTCGAGCAGCGGGCGCCGGTAGAGCCAGATCATGTTGGGCAGTTCGCCGGTCTCCTCGATCGCGCCGCGGTGGGCGAGGCCGCGGCCGCGGAAGAGGCCGAGAAGGTCGAACTCGCTTTCCGCGCCCATCTCGTCCAGCGTCTCGTCGTCGGGGAAGTCGACGATCTGGATGACAAGCCCTGCACAGAGGCCGCGAAACGAGGCCGGCAGGGCGGCGAAGGCGGCGTCGGCGAGCGTGTCGATGTCCGCGAGCGTCGGCGCACGCAGGCCCGCAAGGTTGCCTGTCGTTGCGGCGTTCACGAAACGGCCCGAGGGCGGGGCGGGACGGAGAACGACTTCTTCCGGGCCGCCTCCAGCCCGTCGATCAGATAGCGCGTCCGCGCCGCCAGCACCTTGCGGATCTTATCCGCCGACTCGGGAAACTCGCTGAGCACGCGACGAAAGGTCTCGCGCGGCACCCGCGTTATGAGGGCGTCTTCGGCGATACGGGCCTCGTGCCGGCGGACGACCGGGGCGTAGAGCGCGCTCTCGCCGATCAGCGCCCCGGCGACGACGCGCCGTCCGCCGTCGAGCGGCGCGTTTTTCTTGATCAGCACGACGACCCCCGAATGAAGGAAGAAGCCGGCGTCGCCCGCGTCGCCGATGTGGAACAACGTATCGCCCGCCTTGAAGCGCTGCTTCTCGCTGGAGAACGCGACGAGCTGGACCGCCTCGCGCGGCAAGAGGCTGAACGGGCGCGTGCGCGTCAACCGGGCGACATCCTCGTCGAGGCTCAACCCGACCGTCCCCCGTTCGGCCCGCCGGCGACCAGCTTGTAGCCGCCGCCTTCGGTCACCAGGAGCTGCGCTTCGGCCGGATTGTCCTCGATCTTCTGCCGCAGGCGGTAGATATGGGTCTCGAGCGTGTGGGTGGTCACATTGGCGTTGTAGCCCCAGACGTGCTTGAGCAGCGTCTCTCGCGCCACCGGCTGCTGCTCCGCCCGGTGCAGATAACGCAGGATCGCCGCCTCCTTCTCGGTCAGCCGAAGCTTGACGCCGTGCGCGTTGACCAGGTTCTTCGATGTCGGACGGAAGGTATAGGGGCCGACCTGGAACTCGGCGTCCTCGCTCGCCTCGTACTGGCGGAGCTGGGAGCGGATCCGCGCCAGCAGAACGACGAACCGGAACGGCTTGCCGACAAAGTCGTTCGCCCCCGAATCGAGCCCGAGCACCGCGTCGGCGTCGGAGTCGTGCGCGGTGAGCATGATGATCGGCCGGCGGTACCCGTCGCGGCGCATGCGCTTGATGGCTTCCCTGCCGTCGAGATCCGGCAAGCCCACATCCATGATGACGAGGTCCGGGGCGGTTTCGTTGACGGCGGTTAGCGCCGCATTAGCGGTTTCGACCGCTTCGACCTGAAACTCCGGATGTAGAGAAAGCTGTTCAACCAGCGCATTGCGCAGGTCGGCGTCGTCGTCCACGATCAATATGCGCCGCGCCTGGGTCATCGGAGCGCTACCTTAACGACAGCTGCTTGTGGCGGCTAGTCCGCGATTGCGGCAAGGTTGCGGCCTCCGCTCTCCGCCTTGGACGGGACCCCGACTGGTTCGGGCCGACAGATTAGGGCGATAGGATCAACTCGCTGGCGCCGGTCTTCCGGAGGTCGTCCTCGGAGCCGCTCAACGTGATCGACCTGACATCGTTCCATAGCGGCACGAGGTCGCGGTAATGCCGGGAGAAAATGTGGCCGGATTCGCCCGTCGTGATCATGAACCGCGATTTCGCCGGATCCGCCAGGTCGTAGATCCCGCGAAACCCCGGACCGTGGGTGCGCGCGAACGGCAGGCCGGCGGGCGCATCAAACCCGCCGCCGCGGTCGAGCGTGTAAAAGCCGCCGCTGGAAGGCACGCTGAGATCGCTTATTCTGTCGAGCAGCGGAATGTGGCTGTAAAGCTGGTGCCGCAACACAGTGATATGCTCGGAGCGCCAGCGCCACTGCGTCATGTCGGCGCCCTCGCGCTTGACGAGCAGCGCCAGGCTCTCGTCGAACGCGCGGCCAAGCGTCTTGCGGCAGTCGGGATCGGGGTCCCCGGGAGCGTCGCACCAGGATGGATGGTCGCGCATCAGCGAAATCAGCGCCGTTGCAGCGAAGGGGCCCTTTTCCTCCAGCTTCAGGCCAGTCTTGTCCTCGAGCAGCAGGCGGTGAAGCGACGCGAGAAAGGCGGTGAAGATGAGCGGTTCCGGCTTGTCCTTGTTCATGACAGCGTCCCAGTTCGCCAGCATCGCCTGAGCCTGCCGCGCACGCTCGTCGGACGGCGCGATCATCGCGATAAAGGGCTGCATCTCCTTCGCCGCGAGCGACAGGTGATCGGCCTGCATCGCAGCGGATGTGTCGAGACTGTGCTTGTCGATCGAGTCGAAGAACTGCTGAATCCGGCGGGCGCGGAACGTCTCCTCCCAGTCCTGTCCGAACGTCGGTTGGTGGTCGTCGGGCACATTGGCGTTGTTGGCGTTGAAGGCGAAGCCGACGCCGGGATTGTGGAGCTGGGGCAGCTCTTCGAACGGAATCGTGCCGGTCCAGTCGAACGCGCCGGATGCGCCGTCGACGGGCGCCAGACCGTCGCCGGACTTGCGCAGGGGCACAAGCCCGGGGTTGAAAAAGCCGATGTCGCCCGAAACGTCGGCGTAGACGACATTGATCGTCGGGGTTTGAAAGAGCCGCATCGCGCCGAGGAAGTCGTCCCAGTTTCGCGCCCCGTTCAGCCGCATCATGGCCTCTGCCGTCGTGTCCTGGCCGCTGAGACCGGTGTAGGCGAGCGCGATGACTTTTCCGGGCTCGGCGAGGCTGCGGAGATTTTGGCTGACGTCGGAGAGGATCGGACCGTGCCGGCTCGCGCGGACGGTCAGCTTGACCTCGGGGGCGTCCTTGACGCGGATCGTTTCCTCGCGCGTCTCGAACGGCTCCGAGCCTTTGGGAACCAGGTATTTGCCGGGATCGCCGGGATCGATCGTCTCCACGAACAGGTCCTGCGCGTCCGTGTCGGCGGTGGTGACGCCCCAGGCGATGCTGTCGTTCTGGCCGAGCAGGATGACCGGCTCGCCCGGAACAGTGACGCCCCTGATCGAGCCTTGCGGCGTGACGACGCGCACGAGATACCAGAGAATGGGCGCTCCGAGCTCGAGGTGCGGATCGTTGGCGAGGATCGGCTTTCCCGTCTCGGTGCGCGATCCGGCGACCACCCATTCGTTCGAGGCTCCATGCGCAAGGCCGATCAGCGCGCCGATTCTGTCCTCGATGTCATCTCCGCCGGCGTGCGTGGCGCTGAGCGCCGGCAGCGTCGTTATCGGGGAGCCGCTCTTCATCCCGGGAAACAGCCACGCCGCCTTTTCCTCGCCGAGCTTCTGGCGGAGCCGGGCCCGCAACGCCTCGAGCGCGTAGTTGTGAGAGTTCTGGTAGGAAAAGAGTTTGCCCCAGACCAGCGAGTCGGCCGGCTTCCACGGTTCCGGCCGGTCGCCGGCGATCAGGAACTCGGGAGGGAGCGCGTTCCGGTGGCTCTCCAGGAACGCGTTGACGCCGTCGGCATAAGCCTGCAGGCGCTTTTGCGCCCACGGCGCCAGCGCCGCGTAGCTGCTCTCGGCCTCGCGATAGAAGCCGAGGGTGCGCATGAACTTGTCGATGTTCAGTTCGTCCGCGCCGAACATTTCGCTGAGGCGGCCCTGTCCGACCCGGCGCTGCACCTCCATCTGGAAAAGCCGCTCGCTGGCATGCAGATAGCCGAGCGTCCGCGCCGCGTCGTCCATTGACGCGGCGAAAATGTGCGGCACGCCATAGGCGTCGCGCCAGACGCGGGTTTCGGCGGAGAGACCGGGCAGCTTTTCCTTCCCGGAGTAGGCCGGCATGGCGCGCCAGAAAAGGTAGCCGCCGGCCAAAATCCCGACGAAGACGAGCGTGATAAGCAGCCGCAAAAGGCCTTTGACGATCCACCACCGCATCCAGGGGCCCCTCTCGTCCCGGGCTCTAGAAGGAAAACGTCGCCCTGACCGGAGCATGATCGGACGGACGCCGCCAGCCGCGGGCCTCCCGGTGAACCTGCACGGAAGCCACCGAGGCTTCAAGCGCGGAACTGACCCAGATGTGATCGAGCCGCCGTCCCTTGTTCGCGTTCGACCAGTCGGGAGAACGATAGCTCCACCACGTGTAGAGCTTCTGGTCGTCCGGAACGAACTTACGCAAGGCGTCGACCCACGGCCCGGCTTCCTGCGCCCGCTTCAGCGTTTCGATCTCGACGGGCGTGTGGCTGACTACGTTCGCCAGCGCCCTGTGACTCCAGACGTCATGTTCGAGCGGCGCGATGTTGAGGTCGCCGACCAGAATCGAGCGGCCCGCCGCCATCCTGTCTTGCGCCGCCCAGTTCGCCATCTCTTCGACGAAGGCGAGCTTGTGCGCAAACTTGGGATTGATCGCCGGGTCGGGTTCGTCGCCGCCGGCGGGCACGTAGAAATTGTGCAGCTCGACCCCGCCGAGTTCGCCGTCGAGGACGACGCGCAAATGGCGGGCGTCGCCCTTGGCGCAGAAGTCCCGCCTCGAGGAAGCGGCGAAGGGGATGCGCGAGACGATGGCGACGCCGTGGTAGCCCTTCTGGCCGCTGATCGCGATATGCGGATAGCCGGCGTCGCGAAACGCCCCGTGCGGAAAGTTCGCGTCGGGGCATTTGGTCTCCTGCAGGCAGAGGACGTCAGGCTCGCACTCCGCCAGATAGCGGGTCACGAGGTCGATCCGCAGTCGGACCGAGTTGATGTTCCAGGTGGCGACGGCGAAGTCCAAGGGCGCCTCGAAGGTCAGCGGCGCCAGAAGCGCCGACGCCGACGCTCGAGGCAAGCGGCGCGACGCGGTTTCCCACAGCCGCCGCCCCGCGGGCCGAACCGCTGAGATCGGCGCCGGTCGTAGAGTTTCAATCGCTTGAGGCCCGAACGGGGTCCGGGTCGGCGACTGGAGTTCGCCCTGTTTCTCCCTGCCAACAGGCGCGAAGGAGCTCCTTTGCGCTTGGCCTACGCAATAATTTCCGTGATTCCAACCGCTTCCACAAGCGCTCTAATGTGCGGAGGCGGAAAAATAACAGGAAGCTTATTGCCCTGATCGAGACGATAACAGGCGCCGGGTCGTTGGGGCGGATTCCCCGGCAGGGACCGCTCGACGACGACCGTAGGGCTAGCTTACCGACGTCGGTAAAGAAACCAATGCAAGAATGATTGATAAGACTTTGAATTTAAACAGACATGCAGCTGCAGCCAAGCGCTCTGGACGTGCAGCCAATTTTCTCTTCATGTTCGAGCCGTCTGCGCCCTTTTTGGCGGAGCGCAAGGATCGTGGCAAGGAACGCGAATAGCGGTCGCGGAGGAGTTCGGCATGGAGCGGCAAGAGACCCTGCACGCGCAAAGCGCGGATGTCCTGATCGAGGGCGACGTCGCCGTCCTGTCGTTCCTGACGGCGATGGACGACCATCCCAACGTCGCCATTTCGATGCGCGTCCACGCGTTGGAACTCTTACAGTCGCGAATTTCGCGCGCGCTCGCCGCTCAGCCAAAGCAGACGCCAACGGGTTGAGGGCGTCAGGCGGCGGGACGGTGCGCCGCCGACGCAGGCGCCCCTGGAAATCCGCGCCAGGCTCATCGCCCGCGGCCGAGCGGGGTCGAGGGCAGATTCTCGTCGATATGGAAGATCGCCGGGTCTGGCCTGGACTTCAGATCGACGTTGAACAGGGTGACGATCGTCTGAAAGCCCTGCGCGTCGATTACTGTCCATTGTTTGAGCGCGAAGGTGGCGGGGTCGAAGATCAGCTCGAGATGCGCCGTCCCGCCGAACGTCGCCTTGTCCTCGATCTCGATCGTGACCGAACTGTTGTCCTGGGCGACGCTCAGGACCCTGGTGTCCTTGGCGATGTCGATGTGGTCGGCAAGCAGGAACTTCAGCGGGGTCTGGGCGATGAAATACTCTTCCTGCGTGTTGAGCTTGTGGTCGATGACGGCGACGCTGCGTCCGTCCGCCACGATCTCGAAGCGCGCCGGCGCGGCGTATTTGAACAGCATGCGGCCTGGCCGTTCGACGGTGAGCTGGCCTTCGGACCGTTTGCCGCCCGGGCCGATCTGGACGAAGTCGGCGGTGATGACGCGCGCGGCGTCGAGCCAGGCGTTGGCGCGCTGAATCGCCTCGCCGGCGGTGAGCGACGCGGCCGGACCGCTCCTCGCGCCCTTGTCCTTCTCCGGCCTGACCGGCGGCTTCGGCGGCTGGAGCTGCAGCGGCGCGGTTTGCGCCAGCGCGCCGGCGCCGAGCCCAGCGCATAGCGCCAGCGCCAGCCACCGGAATCGTTTCGCCATGATCCGTCCTTTCCGACCTTGCCTTGAGGCTGCGGCCGAATCAGGCCGGAAGCGAAGACCTAGCGCCAAGCGTCGCCGGCGCTGCCTTTGGCGATCCAGTGTGCTCTTTCTGTGGCGACGGGGTCCGGAACGCCGCCCCGGCGAGCGCCGCATCGACCGCGTCGCCGAGGCGCTCGACGATCGTCTCGATCTGCGACGGATTGACGATGAACGGCGGCGCCAGAAGCACGTGGTCGCCTCGCACGCCGTCGATCGTGCCTCCCATCGGATAGACGATCAGTCCGCGCGCCATCGCTTCCTGCTTGATCCGCGCGTGCAGCTTGAGGGCCGGATCGAACGGACGCTTGCCGTCCCGGTCCTCCACCAGCTCGATCGCGCGGAAAAGCCCGCGCCCGCGGATGTCGCCGATGTGGGGATTGTCGGCGAAACGCTCGGTGAGCCGCCGCTGCAGCCGTTCGCCCATCGCCACGACGTTGTCGAGAAGCCCGTCGCGCCGAATGACGTCCTGGACGGCGAGCGCCGCCGCCGCCGCCATCGGATGGCCGATATAGGTGTGGCCGTGCTGGAACGAGCCTGAGCCGGCGGCGAAGGCCTCGAAGATCCGCCTCGTCAGCAGGACGGCGCCGATCGGCTGGTAGCCGCCGCCCAGCCCCTTGGCGATCGTCATGAGGTCCGGAGCGACGCCGTCCTGCTCGCAGGCGTGCAGCGTACCCGTCCGCCCCATGCCGCACATCACCTCGTCGAGAATGAAGAGGACGCCGTAACGGTCGCAGATGGCGCGGATGCGCTTGAAGTAGTCGGCGACAGGCGGCGCGGCGCCCAATGTCGCGCCGACCACGGTCTCGGCGACGAAGGCGATGACGCGCTCGGGGCCGACTTCGAGGAGCTTGTCCTCGAGCGCCTGGGCGGCGCGTGCGGCGTAATCGGCGTCGCTCTCGCCGTCGCGTTGCAGGCGATAGGCGTAGCACGGGTCGATATGATGGGTCTCGATCAGCAGCGGCTCGAATTGAGCGCGCCGCCACACGTTGCCGCCCGCCGCCAGCGCGCCGAGGGTGGCGCCATGGTAGCTTTGCCGCCGCGCGACGATCAGGCGGCGCTGCGGTTCGCCGGTCTCGACGAAATATTGACGCGCCATCTTGAGCGCCGCCTCGACCGCCTCCGATCCGCCGCTGACGAGATAGACGCGATCGATGTCGCCCGGAGCGCCTTCGACGAGCCGGTCGGCGAGCCGTTCTGCGACCTCGGTGGTAAAGAAGGCGGTATGCGCATAGGCGAGCGTGTCGAGCTGCTTGTGCAGGGCGGCCATGACCTCCGGATGCCCATGGCCGAGGCAGGAGACCGCGGCGCCGCCGGATGCGTCGAGATAGCGACGGCCCCCGGCGTCGACGATCTCGACTCCGGAGCCGCCGACCGCGACCGGCGGGACGACGTTTGCGGCGCGGTGAAGAATATGCGTCATTCGTCTCTCCGGACGGCCGCTGGGGACGCGGCGATCATAACGGTCGGGCGGCCGGCGAGTCTTTCCCTTCTCCACGAAGTGGGGAAGGTGGCGCGAAGCGCCGGATGGGGTGTGGCCCGCTGCATGAACCTCAGTCCGATTGCACGAACGTCGCCACCAGCGCCGCACGAATGCGCTCGATGGCGATCGGCGGTCCGCCGATGATGAACTCGCCGGGAAATCGAAGAATGCGAAATCCCACGCGTCGAAACCATGCATCCCTCTCGGCGTCCTTGATCTTCGCATCGGCCGTCTCGCCCCCTTCTCCACGAAGTGGGGAAGGTGGCGCGTAGCGCCGGATGGGGTGTGGCCCGTTGCGTGAACCTCAGTCCGATTGCACGAACGTCACCGCCAGCGCCGCACGAATGCGCTCGATGGCGATCCGCGGTCCGCCGATGATGAACTCGCCGGGAAATCGAAGAATGCGAAATCCCACGCGTCGAAACCATGCGCCCCTCTCGGCGTCCGTGATCTTCGCATCGGCTGTCTCGCGCGTGCGGCCGTCCGCTCCGACGATGATCTTTCGCGTAAGACAAACGAAGTCCGCGAAATAGGGTCCGTCCATCTTGTGCACCCATCACAAGCGTGACCCCTTCCCCCCTGCTGGAAGGAGCGCGGCTCGGGGATGAGATCCACGGGGCCGGATGGATGGTCCACTTGCTGGACCAGGGGTCGCATTGCACGACCGTCATTGCCAAGTTTCGTCGACGGATTCCTGCTCTCCCCACCCCATCCGGCGCTACGCGCCACCTTCCCCACTTCGTGGAGAAGGGGCGCGCGAATCGACAAAAACTTGTGTGAATGCGGGTGGGCGAAAGGGCTGCCTCCAACGCCGACCTCGTCGCCGTCGTCGCGGAGGGGCTGAAGGCTCTGGCAATCGAGACTGAGACCGCCGACGGCCTCGGGAGCGGATTGCCGTGCCTGATCCGTGGTTTGAACGATCAATTCAAGGCCGAAGGTGAGGTTCGTCACCGGCGCCCAGCCGAAATCGGCGCCGGCGATAGCCCTCGTCATGCTGGGGGCGCCCGCCCGTGCTGCTCCATTTGACGCCGGCTATCCCGAGCTCCGGATCGACGTAGAACTGGGACGAAATGTGGCGCTGGTAATAGCCCTCGACCGTTCGAGCCGCGTCAGAACGTGATGTTGGTGCGCAGGCCGATCACCAGTTCGTTCTTGATCTTCTGCGTCGGTTCTTGCCGGTTGGTGAGGCCGGCGCCGGGATTGAAGATATACTGAACGTCCGGCTGAATCTGCCACCATTTCGCGGCCTGATACTGATAGCTGGCCTCGACAAAAGTCTCCGCGCCTGGCGTCGGCCTCTGGATCGTCGGATCGTAAAAATTGAGGTCCTTGATGTGGCCGGAGACACCGTTGCTGACCCGCGCGAGGCCCATGCCGACGCCGACGATGTCATTGTCACGCCCGAGGAACGGTTCGTGCATGGTTACGCCAGCGTTCAGGCTGAAGGTGATCAGGTTGCGATCCTGCAGCGGCGTGATCATCGGACGAAGGCAGACATTGATGTTGCGGTTGGGGTCGCTGGAACGCCAGACCATCTGGTCTGCGACCGCGTAAATCGAATAATTGCCTTGATGGCTGCCAGAAATCCCGTTGCTCTCGGCGCTGGCGAGAGGGACGCCTGCGCTGTCGTATCGCAGATCGTCGAAGGTATAGCTGTCGTACCAGGCGCCGAATTTGTAAAGGCCCGGGAGCGGACCTTCGTCGCTCGCCTTCGCCGAGTCTGCTGATCCGGGAACCTTGATTTGCACTTCTGCGATCGCCAGAACTCCCGTGTCAAGCGGGAAGCTCACGCCATAGGGATTGCTCAATTGCGTGTCGGGCGAATCTTTTGGGATCGGGCTGCCGTTGAAGAGGCCGGCGAGCACGGTGACGCTGTCGGTCGGTTCCGCCCGCGCCCGAAATCCCAGGCCCGCGAGCGGATAAGCGGGACCGCCGCCGGGCATGTCGAGGGTGGGAAGTATCGGCCACCCCAACGTCGAATTGATGAAAAAGCTCGCGTTTTGGCTGACCATGAATTCCTGATCGAGGCTCTGCTCGCCGATCTTGATGTCGAACCTGTCGCCGAATTTCTGCTGATACCACGCTTCCCAAAGTCGGACGGACGGGTAGGCCTCAAGGCCGCTCACGGCCTGCAAGTTATCGAGATTGGTCAAGCTCAGAAGGCCGCCCCAAATATGGAGGCCGCTGACGTGGAACAGGCCGCCGCTCAGACCGAAAGCGCGCTGGGCGTCCAATTCCAATGTCGCAGTGGTGAGTCCGTTGACTTCGAAGCCCTGTCGGACGCCGCCGGTCAGATTGCCCAACGTCTCGGCGTTCTCGATGACGCTCAGCGACATACCGTATTTGTCCAGGGCGGGCCGCAGGCCCCCCATGTCGCCCAGCAGGTTCGGACTTTCCCATGAACCGCTCAGGAAACCGAACGGCCAGGTGGGAATGAGCGTCTCCCGCACTTCGCCGGAACCGGCCGCGTCCGACCCCGACGCAACGGGCTGGCTCGAGTTCGCATAGGCAGCCCCGCCCAGGCAGACCAACGCAAGAAAGGACGCGAACCTGGCGACGCGGCGCGCTCTGATCGAAGGCTGCTTTGTCAATAAAGACCGGGCGATCTGCGGATCGCCTTTTTTGAGGAAATCCGTCGCGCAGGCGCGGATCATCGTAAAGATTCGGCCATCGTTGTGAAAGGAGGCGCAACCGAAACTGCAGCCTATGGCGACGATATGACACAATTTCGTCTTCAGGCTAAGGGTGCGTCGCGCTCTCAGTGGCCGGCCGCTGCTGCCGCCGGTCTCGCGGCGAGCGCGTTCGACCGGAGCGGGGCCGGGCTACGCCGCATGAGCGCGACGATCGCGAAGGCGGCTCCGGCCGCCGCGACATAGGCCGACGGGCGGAACGCCATGTCCGGGTCGACGTTGGCCTGCAGGACCTCCCAGAACGGGATGTGGCGCACGAGAGCGTACCAGGCCGCCTCAACCAGCGCCGTTAACGGGACGGAAACGATCGCCGCGCCGAGCGCCGCTCCCCAGGCCGAAAGGCCGCGCTTCGCTAGCGCCCTGTACAGCATCAGGATTGCGAAGAAGCCGAACATCATCACCGGCTCGGAGACGTCCGCCTTCGCCTGGATCATGAAATGCAGCAGGGCGACCGCGGCCAGCCCATAGACGATGGAATGGAGCCGTCGCCACCTTTTGGCCCCGAGCCGCCGGATCATGCCGTCGGTCGAAGTCGCGGTCAGCGCGGCGAGGCCGAGCCAGGCGACGAAGCCGATCGTCAGATAGAAGCGCAGCGCGATCTCCGAGGCGACGTGGCCAAGGGCGAAGTGCTGGTCGACGACATAGAGCGAGAGATGGGCCGTCACATAGGCGAAGGCTGCAACCCCGAGCATCCGGCGGACGGCGATCAGCTTTGGCAGGCGCGCGCCGCGCATGAGCGGCGTCACCAGGAGCGTGAGCGTCAGGAACCGGATCGCCCAGAGTCCGGTGCGGTAAATCATCTCGGTCACGACCTTGGGCTCGAGCGCGCCGCTCGCCGCCAGATAGGCGATCCATGCCGCGGGGAGGAAGAGGCCGGCAAAGACGACCGCCTTCAGCGGCGAAAACCGGCCGTTGCGCTCGTTCCACGGCGCTTTTATCTGAACCATGACGGCAAGCCCTGGGTCTGACTGTTCGAACTCAAACAGCTGTACGGACGCTCGGGCCGATTGTTTCACTGGCGCCTGGTTTGGTGGCCCGGCAAGCGAGCGCCAGGCGCTGGCGGAAGCTGGGGTGCGAACTTATACTTCCGCCGGCGCGCCTGGAAGGACTGCGGGAGCGTCCGCCGGAGGGGGGCGACGTGGATATTGTTAAACGCGCGAAGGCCATGGTCCTGTCGCCCGCCTCAGAGTGGCGGGCGATCGAGCCCGAGTCGGGCGATGCGGCCTACCTGTTCGCCAACTATGTCGCGATCCTCGCGGCGATCCCGCCGGCCTGCGAATTCCTGCGGCGGCTTCTGTTCGGCTGGCGCGGACCGCGGCTGGAAGGGCGTCACATATATCACGGCGGCTTCTTTACCGGACTTTTCAGCGCCTTCATCCACTATCTCGTCGCCTTCGCTGTCGTTTACGCCATGGCGGCCATCATCGACGGGCTGGCGCCGACCTTTTCCGCGCCGAGGGATCGCGAGAGCGCGATGAAGCTCGCCGTCTATTCGATGACCCCGGTCTGGCTTGCCGGGGTGGCGGCGCTGATTCCCGGCCTCGGCATCATCCGCCTCATCGCGCTCCTCTACGGCGTCTACGTCTTCTGGCTCGGGCTGCCGATCCTGATGAAGCCGCCCGCCGACAAGACCGGCCCCTATGCGATTGCGGCGGTCGTCTGCGGGATCGTGCTGTGGATCGTCGTCGCGGCCATCGTCGGACCGGTCGTTTAGGACGGGCAGCAGTTTGCCACGGGGCAAGCCGCGAACGGCAGCGCGCGACAGACCTGCCATGGGGCCAGCATTGGCCGGCATGCAATGCGCATCATGTCCCCCGTGATCGCGCTTGCAATCGCAAAATCAATTCGGAACTGAGGCTTAGCATGGGAACCGAATGTAAAAGTTCACTGCGGGGTCGGTCGGCGCGACCCTTGGCGCCAATTCGCTGTTACCGTCCCGCGCAGGGAAAATGTTTTCCCTGCTCCTCGTTTAGACCGTTATTGCGCCCGTAACGAGAATTTCGTTCGCGTTTGGGTCGAGAACTGCAGGGATATCAAGGGCAAAGCCCTTGGCTAGGTAGAGTTGGGGCCGCTCAAAGCGGCCCATAGCCGGCGCCCCGGGCCCCGCAACCCATGAATAATAGATACTCCAGCGCGCACCTCATTATCGCATCAGAGCCGCCCCACCCTTGATGAAAATCGGACTCCGAGCGGAACCAATGGGCGCGCTCCCGCGCGCTGCTCTCCACCCCGAGAGCGACCCGCGGGCGCGCATACCGCCGGAAATGTCAAACTCTTACTGCCTCCCCGGCAAAGCCGGGGGAACTCTCAACGTATTGGCACGACAGTCAAATGAGCGATTCATCGACGCCGCTCACCGCACCCTCTTCTCCCCTCCTGCTGCCGTTATCACCGCCACAATGATGAGCCCGGTCGCCACGAGCCGCACGCCCGCGCTGACGCCGAAGGTATTCAGCATCGTCAAGAGCAGCACGAGGAACAGCGCCCCGCCCCAGACGCCGGGGAGGTTGGCCCTACCGCCGGAAACAGACGTGCCGCCGATGACGACGACGGCGATCGAGGCGAGCAGATATTCGTTGCCGATATCGACGTTGGCGCCGCGGAAGTAGCCGGCGAGGAGCGCCCCGTTGATGCCGCCGAGCGCGCCGCAAACGACGTAGGTCACAAAACGCACTGGCTCGACCCGGATGCCGGCCAGACTCGCCGCCCGGATGTTCTGCCCGATCGCCAGCACCGAGCGGCCGTAGATCGTGCGATGCAGCGCGACATTCGCGCCGACCGCAAACAAGACGGTGAGGACGGCCAGCAACGGCACGCCGAAGAGCACGATGTTGGTGAAATCGGCGAATCCCGGCGGCGGCTTGATCTGCAGGCCGCGGCCGTAAGCAGATGTCGACCGACTGGATGATGAAGCTCGCCGAGAGCGTCGCGATGATCGGGGGAATTCTGAGCGCCCAGATCAGGAGATAGTTGGCGACGCCGACGGCGACGCCGCAGCCGAGCGCCGCCACGAGGCCGACCGCGACCCAGCTGTCGTCGCCGCCCATGGTCTTCATGGCGACGGCGCTCGCCAGGCCGATATTGGCCGGCAGCGAGAGATCGACATTGCCGGGACCGAGCGTGATGACGAACATCTGCCCAATGCCGACGATGACGGTGAAGACGGCGAGCGACAGCGCCGCCGTCAGCATTCCGCCCGCGCCGTAGCCGCCGGTGAACGCGACGGCCGCGAGCCAGACGAGGCCTGCGCCGACAAAGGACCAGATCCACGGCCGCGCCAGCAGCGATCTGGCGGCGGTCGTCATCGCTCGGCGCCGTTGCGGCTGATCAGCACGCGCGCGGCGAGCACGATGATCAGGATCGCGCCGTTGGCGGCGACCTGCCAGTCCGGCGGGATGCGCATGAAGGTCAAGAGCGGCGAGGCCGCCATCGCCAGGGTCAGCGCGCCGATCACCGCGCCGATCGGCGACACCTTCCCGCCGACGAATTCGCCGCCGCCGAGGATGACGCCGGCGATCGACAGCAGCGTATAGCCGTTGCCGATATTGGCGTCCGCCGAGGTGGTGATGCCGATCGAGCGCCATGCCCGAGAGGACGCCGAAAATGCCGGCGAGCGCGAACAGCGCCGCTTTCGCCTTGAGCAGCGACCAGCCGGCCCGCCCGATCGCCAAGGCATTGCCGCCGGAGCCGCGCAGGATCGCGCCATAGGAGGTGCGCATCAGGCCGAACCAGCCGACGGCGGCGATCAGCGCGGCGGCGACGATCGGGGAAGGGAATGAACGGCGGCTTGACCCCCATGACCGTCTGCAGCCAGACGGGCGCCGTGCCGCCGGGCTTCGGCAACAGCAGGATCGCCAGACCCTGCCAGACGAAGCTCATGCCGAGCGTCACCACGATCGAAGGCAGGTTGCGGAGATAGATCAGCGCGCCGAGGCCGGCGTAGAGCGCGACGCAGCCGGCGAGCGTGAGGACGCCGAGCCAGGGCTCGTCCCGGAGCCAGGTCGCCGTGACGCAGCAGACGAAGCCGACGAACGTGCCGATCGAAAGGTCGAGATCGTTGCCGGCGATGACGAACATCTGCGCCAGCGTGGCGAGCGCGATCGGGATCGCCAGGTTCAGCATCAGCGTGAAGCCGAAATAGCTGATGGCGCGCGGATTGAGCCAGGCGATGGCGGCGACGACCAGCGCCAGCGACAGGGCCGGCAACGCGGCGCGAAGCCAGCGGCGCAGCTCTGCGCCGCCCGCGCCCGCAACGGCCGGGGCGACCGTCACGCTCATCTCAGACGGCCTCGGCGAAGGACGAATGGATGACGCGCTCCTCGCTCAGTTCGTCGCGCGCGAGATCGGCGACGATCGCGCCGTTGCGGAAAATGTAGACGCGGTCGCAGTTCTTCAATTCCTCGGTCTCAGTCGTGTACCAGAGGAAGGTGCGCCCCCGCTTCGCCTCGGCCCGGATGAGCTCGTAGACCTCGAGCTTGGTGCCGTAGTCGACGCCGCGCATCGGATCGTCCATCAGCACCACCCGCGCGTCGGAGGCGAGCGCGCGGGCGAACAGCGCCTTCTGCTGATTGCCGCCCGAGAGCGACAGGATGTTGTTGTCGACATCGGGCGTGCGGATCCTGATCCGCTCGCGCCAGGACTCGGCAAGCCGCCGTTCGAGGCGCGGCGAAACGAAGGGGCCGGCGCGCAGGCCTTTCAGCGAGCGAACCCCGATGTTGCTGGCGATCGACCATTGCGGAAAGACGCCGTCCGACTGCCGGTCGCCGGCGACGATCGCCACCGGGCCTTCGACCGTCTGGCCGGGCCGCGGCCGCGAGGCGGCGGCGAAGGCGGCGAGCAGAAGATCCGTCTGGCCATGACCGGCGAGGCCGGCGAGGCCGACGATCTCGCCCTCGCGCGCGACGAGGTCGCGCTGATCCGTCTGCCGGCCGGGCCTGAGCGCGGACCCGCAACCGGGCTTCGTCGGTTTCGCCAGCTGCTGCGGCCTTTTCGGCTTGCGGCGCGCTCTCGACCCCGCCCATGGCGGCGACCAGCTTGGTCCGATCGAAGTTTCTCGCCTGATCCGTGGCGACGACCTTGCCGTCGCGCATCACGACGATGCGATCGCAGGTCTCCAGCACCTCGCCGAGAATGTGGGAGATCAGTACGCAGGCTGATCCCCGCTGCGACCGCGCGGCGCACATAGGCGAGGAGTTGCCCGGCTGTGTGGGCGTCGAGCGAGGAGGTCGGCTCGTCGAGAATGACGAGGCGCGCGGGAGCCTCTGAGACCGTAAAGGCGCGCGCCACTTCGACCATCTGTCGGCGGCCGATCGACAGGTCCTGCACGCGATCTCCGGGCGCGACGCCGTGCCCGGGAAAAATCTCGTCGAGCTTTTCGCCGATGAGCCGTCCTGCCCGCTTCCGCCAGCCAAATCCGCGGATCGACGGATGAAAGACGCGGGCATTCTCGGCCACGGTCAGGTTCGGACAGAGCGAGAGCTCCTGGAAGACGCAGCGCAGTCCGAGCGCTCTGGCGCGCGCCGCCGAATAGGCGCGCTGCTCTTCGCCGGCGATCGCGAGGCGCCCGCGATCGGGCGCGACGCCGCCGGTCAGTACATGCATCAGCGTCGACTTGCCGGCGCCGTTGTGGCCGACGACGCCGACGCATTCGCCCTGAAAGACCGAAAAGTCGACGCCGTCCAAGGCGCGGACGGCGCCGTAGGACTTTTCGACGCCGGCGAAATCGACGAGAAGGGCGCCGGCGCCCGCCATGGTCCTAATCCTTGCTCAAGCGCAGGCAGGCGATCCCGCTTCGCGCTACTTCATGTTCGCCTTGATCGCGGCGATCGCGTCCGCCTGGGTGTATTCGTGGCTGGCGACGCCGCCCTTCGGGATCTTCGGCAGCTCCGCCTCGAAATCGTCCTGGGTGAAGGCGAGATAGGGCACGAGGAGATCGTGCGGAATGTTCTTGTTGCCGTCGAGCACCTGCTGCGCGACCCAGAAGGCGAGCGTCGATACGCCGGGCGCGATCGACGCCGACCAGGTGGTGTAGCCGTCCTTGTCCTTCTGCTCCTTCCACCACTGCAATTCGTCCTGGCGATTGCCCATCGATGATGGTCGGACGCGGCTTGCCGGCGGCGGCGAAGGCCTGCGCGGCGCCGTAGCCGTCGCCGCCCTGGTCGACGACGCCGACGATCGGCGGCAGCGACGGCAGCACCGTCGCGACCGCCTTCTGCGCGGTCGTCTGGTCCCAGTCGCCGGTGACCGACGAGACGATCTTGAAGTCCGGGTGCGCCTTCACGCCCTCGAGGATGCCGGCATGGATCGCGTCGTCGATCGAGGTGCCGGCGAGGCCGCGGATTTCGAGCAGGTTGCCGCCCTTGGGCTGGAACTTGGCCATGTGCTCGACTTCCTGCTTGCCCATGTCCTTGAAGTCGACGACGACGCGGTAGGCGCAGGGCTCGGTGACGATGCCGTCGAACGAGACGACGACGATGCCGGCGTCGCAGGCCTGCTTGATCGCGCCGTTCAGCGCGTCGGGCGAGGCCGCGTTGATGACGATGGCGTTATAGCCCTGCAGGATCAGGTTCTGGATCTGCGCGGCCTGGGTCGGCACTTCCTTGTCGGCGGTGGTGAACACGTCCGCGGCGGCGACGACGTGGTCGGCCACAGCCTTCTTGGTGACGATGTCGTAGCTCTTCAGCATCGCCTGGCGCCAGGAATTGCCGGCGTAGTTGTTGGAGAAGGCGATCTTCATTGTGCTCGTGTCCGCGAGCGCGGGCGCGGCGAACAGGGCGCCGGCGGCGGCGCAGAGCGCCAACGTCGAAACAGTGCGGTTCATCGATGTTCCTCCCAGGGATTCAGCCGCGCGGCGAACCGTTGCGGGCTCCGATCCATTATGATTGACGTCCCGCCAGGACGTGACGGCTTAGCGCGGGCGCTGACATGTCAGAGCTAGCATTGCGGCAAATTTCGAGTCAATCCGGGTCCAGTTTGGCCCGGCCTACGCCGACTACCCCCAGCGCGTCCCGGCGCTCGTCGCGCTCCTGCGCTGACCGCCCGCTCTAACGCAACTGGCGCGCCAGGATCTCGGTCAGCGCTTCGAGCTGATAGGGCTTCGGCAGCACTGGGATTCCCTCGCCCTCGGCCTCGCGCAGGCCCTCGGCGTAGCCGGTCGTCAGCACGACCGGCAGGCGCGGATTGCGTCGCCTGATCTCCCGCATGAGCTCGATGCCGTTCATGCCGCCGGGCATTCTGACGTCGGAAAAGACGATATCGATGCGGCGTCCGTTCTTCAGGGCGCCGAGCGCGGCTTCCGCCGAGCCGACCTGGGTGACGTCGAAACCGAGGCTCGTCAGCATCTCCTGCGAGAGAGCGGCGACCTCGCGATCGTCCTCGACCAGGAGGACGTGGCCTTTCTTTTCGACCCCGGCCGAGGCGGACGCCTCGGCTGCGGGTTCGTCGGCCGCCGGAACCAGCGCCTCGCTCGAGCGTGGGAACCTCATCCGCACGGTGGTTCCCGAGCCGGGTTTGCTCTCGATCGCGAGCGAGCCGCCCGAGTTGGTGATAAAGGCGTAGACCTGCGCCAGTCCGAGGCCCGAGCCCTTGCCGACGTCCTTGGTGGTGAAGAACGGCTCGCAGGCGCGGGCGATCACCTCCTCGGACATGCCGACCCCGCAGTCGCCGACGCAGAGTTCGACGATGTCGCGGCTGGTCGCCCCCTCGGCGTCGGTCGTGTTGCTGGCGTCGATCATGATGACGCCGCCGGAAGGCATGGCGTCGCGCGCATTGACGCAGAGGTTCAGGACCGCAAGCTCGAGCTCGCCCGGATCCGCCTCAACCGTCCAGAGATCGTCCGGAAAGTTCATCATCACCTGAGCCTCGCCGCCGAGACTGCGCTCGATCAGTTCGCGCATGGCGGTGACCTGCGCCGTCAGGTTGATCGGCTCGGTCGCGAGCGGCTGCCGGCGCGAGAAGGCGAGCAACTGCCGGGTCAGGCTGACGCCGCGCTCCACGGCTCTGCTCATCCCGGCCAGCACCCGCTCGCGCTTCTCGTCGTCCAGCGGCCTCCCGATCAGCCGAAGTCCTCCCGAGATCGCCATCAGCAGATTGTTGAAGTCGTGCGCGACGCCGCCGGTCAATTGTCCGATCGCCTCCATCTTCTGGGCGTTTCTCAGCGCCCGTTCCGCATCGCGGAGGCGGGCCTCGTTCCGCATCCGCTCAGACACGTCGTCGACGAACTGGTAGGCGCCGATCGTCTTCCCGTTGGCGTCGCGCAGGATGTTGAACTTCATCTCGTAGAAACGCCGGTCGCCCGCCGGATCGCCGAACTCCAGCACTTCCGTGAACTCCTCGCCGGCAAGCGCCCGGCTCCAGACCCGCTTGATCGCGGCCTGGTGCTCCGGCTGGTCGGCCAGGAGATCGAGCAGGCTGTCGCCGACATGCGGCCGCACGCCGAAAACCCGTTCGAACTCCTGAGCCGACGCCCTGTTGATGGCGAGCAGGCGATAGTCGAGATCGGCGACCTGGACGAAGGCGTCCGTCCCCTCGACGAGGTCGGCCAGAATGTTGCGTTCGGCAACTGCCGCCGCGACGCGGTGCTCGAGGTTCTCGTTCAGTTCGCGCAGCCGCTCCTCGGACGTCTTGCGCGCGGTGATGTCGATCGCCGTCCCGATCACGCGGACGCAGCGACCCTCGTCGTCGAACACTCCCCTGCCCTTCGCCGCCACCCACCGCTCGATCCCATCCTCCTTGCCGATCGTGCGGTATTCGACGTCGTAGAGGGCGCGGGTCGCCGGATCGGCGGCCGCCGCATATTCGGCGCTGACGAAATCGCGATCGGCGGGGTGAAGGCCGGCGTAGAAGTCGTCCATCGACACCGGAACGTCCGGCGAGACGCCGAACATGGCCTTCACTCGCGGCGGCCAGTAAAGAGCGCCGGTCGCGCCGTCGACGTCCCAGAAACCCACGTCGGCGGCCTCGGTCGCGAGACGCAGCTGTTCCTCGCTGTGCTTCAGCGCGGCTTCGGTCTGCAGGCGATCGATCAGGTCCGCCGCCTGCCGCGAGAGCACGTCGAAGTAGCGAAACTCGCGGTCGGACGGCCGATGGGGCGCCCGCCAGTAGGTCGACATCATGCCGAGCAGCCGGCCGGACCGCGAGCGCAAGGGGGTCGCCTGGGCCGCTCGAATGCCGCAGCGCCGGTAGACGGCGAGCGATTCCGTTCCGGCCATGACATCGGAGGTTTCGACATCCTCGACAACCGCCCGCTTTTGCGTCCCCAGCGCCTGGCCGGCGACGCCGCGGAAATCGCCGCTCATGACCGACCAGCGCCGCGCCAGATCGGCGGGAAAGTTTCTGAAGGCGCGGGTTCTCAGCTCCTGCCGCTCCGGATCGAAGTCCTGGATGGAGGCGGCGTCGGCTTTCATCAGCGCCATCGCCGCATCGAGCATGTGGTCGTAGAGCGCCTCAGGCTGCTGCTCCCGGATAAGGCGCGTGCTGATCGCCTCGAGCGCGCGGGCGTCGGAGAGCTCCTGCGCCAGCCGCCGCTCGCTGTCGCGCAAGGCCTGTTCGACCGCCTTGCGTTCGGTCACGTCGACCGCCGTCCCCGCCATCCTGATCGCCCGAGCCGGCGCGCCGGCGAAAACGACTTGTCCGGTGACCGCGAGCCAGCGAATGGAGGCGTCCGGCAGGACGACGCGAACGTCCGCCCGAAGTTCGCCGGAACCCTTCGGATCGCAGGCCCGCCCGACAGCGCCGGCGTAGCGATCCCGATCGTCGGCATGCAGCAGCTTCGCCAACGCGGCGCTCAGCGACAGTCGTCCGTCCGGGGGCAGGCCAAAGAGCGCGAGCATCCGTTCATCCGCCTCGGCAATGTCGTCTTCGACATGCCATATGAAGGTCCCCATCCCGGTCGCGGCGATCGCCTGGCGCAGGCGTTCATCGTTCATCCGCTGCGCGACCCCGGCGCGAACCGCCTCGGCGCGATCCTGCGGGACGACGACTGCGTCTGCGTCCAGGGCGCAGCAAATTCCGCCGACTTGCCCCCGCTCATCGTGCGCCGGAGAGAACGACAGCGAGAACGAAGCGCGTGGATCGGCGCCTTTCCGATCCATGGGGAGACGTATCCCCGTTCTGTAGTTGTGTTTTCCCGACCTCGCCGCAGCGACCAGGGAGCTCACGTCGGGCCAGGTTTCCGGCCAGACGTCATCGAGCGGCGCGCCGAGGGCTCCGGGATGACTCGACCCGAGGAGCTTGGCGAAAGCATCGTTGTAAAGCGTGAGAAGGCGTCCGCCCCACGCGACGAACATCGGCGAGCGTGACTGAAGCACGAGTTCGACGATCGAGCGCAGCGACTGCGGCCAGACGTCGGGAGGACCGAGCGGCGAGCCGGCCCAGTCCCAGTCGCGCATCAGGGCGCCCATGGCGCCGCCATGCTCGAGAAACGCAAAGGCCGAGACGTCGTCATGCTCCATCTGGCATTACTCAGTCGCCCAACTCACAACAGGACGATGCGCGCCGACCTTCGCCCGGCTCGCCACACAATCCCCAAGCTCCTTTGGTAGCGCTCCGCCAGCAAGGCGCAACCGCGCGAGCGTTCCGCCCTTCGACGGGCGTCCGTCCCGATGCCAACTCGCGGAATCAGCCTTTTTTCTGTGGCTTTCTCGTGACGCTGCCGGCGCAGCCGGGGACAATGGCCGGTCCGGTCGCCGGACTGGCGGCCGACAGTTGTGCGGCGCTCGCGGGAGCGCCAGGCCTATGGTTCGATGAAGCCGGCTCAACTCAGCGAACGACGCCGGGGACGCCGAAATCGAGCCGCTTCGCCGCCTCCGCGACAAGGCGCGCCCGCTCCTCGACAATCGGCGCCAGGCGCCTGCGCACCGTCTCGACGACTGCGCTGCCGGCGGTTTCGGGGCTGCCGGCCGCGAACGGCGGGGCCGGGGCGTATTCGAGATTGAGCTGAATCGCCTCAGCGACCTCGCGCCCGGCGAGCTCGGCGACGAGCGCAAGGGCAAAATCGATCCCCGCGGTGACCCCGCCGCCGGTCATCAGCGAACCGTCGCGCACCACTCGCTGACGTTCGGGAATGGCCCCGCAGGCTTCGAGCAGATGATGCGAGGCCCAGTGCGTCGTGGCCCGCTTTCCCCGGAGGAGGCCGGCGGCGCCGAGCAGGAGCGCGCCGGTGCAGACCGAGGTCATGAAGCGCGCCCCTTCCGCCTGGCGGCGGACGAAGCCCAGCGTCTCCTCGTCGGCGAGAAGCGCATTGATGCCGCTGCCGCCCGGGACGCACAGAACATCGAGCTGCGGGCACGCCTCGTAGGCGACGTCAGGCGTCAGAGCCAACCGCGTCGACGAGGCGACCGGCTCGAGGGTCTTTCCGACCAGTCGGACCCGCGCCTTGGGCCAGGAGGCGAAAACCTCATAGGGCCCGGTCAGGTCGAGCTGCTGGACATTGGGGAAGACAAGAAGGCCGATTTCAGTCGGCCGCGAACCTGCGGTCATCTCGTAGACCCGGAATCCAGTGGGAAGCCGCGCCTTAGAGCAGGCTGGCGCGAGACGGTCAACGAATTTCAGCGCTCGGCAGCTCGAGCTGAGACGCCGCTGAGCGCTCTCGCCAGGCGCACGTCCGGCTTCACGCGGCGGCGTCGGTCACGACGATCTCGGCCCGCTTGACGCCGAGGGCGCCGGCGAGCGAGCGAAGCCGGTCGGCGACGACTTCGCTGTCGGGGGCGCGCGCGGCGGAGGCGACTTCGAGCCGGACGCCGTCCGGGTCCAGGCGAAGGCGGGCGCTCGCCAACACGGCAGGGACCGCGCCCGAGAAGCGATAGGCCAGCTGGATCGCCCGGCCGAGGATCAGAGCGCGGCGGCGGCCGGAGGGCGAAACGAGGTCGATCGCCGGGGTCAGCCACGCCGCGTCGGGGCGGCCGGAATAGCGGGCATGAATAGCGGCGGCGATGAACGCCCGTTCGGCATGATCGACGCCGATGAAGGGGAATTGCAGCAGGCGGCGAAAGCTCTCCTCCGCCCTGAGCTCGGGCGCGTCCCGCCAGGCGATGTCGGAAAGCGCGCAAACCGCCACCCTGAGGCGCGCATCCGCCGGCGTTTCCTCGGCAAAGAGATCAGCCGTCCAGGACGCCAGCGCCGGGGCGAAGTCCGGCACCCGCGCCAGCGGCAGTCCGATCAGCTGCGCGCCTTCGACCAGCGGATCGCGGTATTGCTCCGCCGTGTCGAGCTGCGAATAGAGCAGGCCTTCGCGCAAGCCCAGCGCCGAGAACACCACCCTTTCGGGCTCGAGACGCTTCAGCACGCGATCCATGACCAGCGCCGCGGCCGGCAAGGTGCGCGCCCGGCGCAGGGCGACGCCGGGAGTCGACGCCGCCTTCGCCCCGGTGAGCCGGGACAACGACCGGGCAAAGTCGCGCGCCGCGGACGCCGAGAGCGTATAGCCGTGAACGACTTTGACCGGCGCGTCGACGCTCGCCATATGCGCCTTGGCGAGCGCCCGCCAGCCGCCGCCGACCGCATAGAACGTGCGCCGACCGAACTCGGCCGGAAGGCTCATCTTCAGGATCTCGTCGATCCGGCGCTTGGCCGCCGCCAGGCCTTCCACGAGCATCGCTTCGACCGGCAAGGCGCCGAGCGGCAGGCTGACCCATTTCTCGCCCACGTGGTCGTCGATCGCTTCCGCCAGCTCGAGACTGCCGCCGCCCATGTCGCCGACCAGCCCCACCGGCCGGAAAAATCCGGAAATCACGCCGAGCGTCGCGTAGCGCGCCTCCTCGGCCCCGCTGAGGATGCGCACCTCGAGCCCGGTCTTGGAGCGGATGGCGGCCGCCAGCGCCGGACCGTTCGAGGCGTTGCGGATCGCCTCGGTGCCGGTGACGTCCAGTTTGCCGACGCCCATCGCGTCGGCGATCGCCCGGAAGCGCCTGACCGCTTCGACGGCCCGGCGAAAGCCGTCGGGCAATATCGATCCTCTTTGCGCCAGTCCCTCGGCCAGCCGGCAGAGCGACTTTTCGTTGAAACGGGGCAAAGGGGCGCGGCCGAGCTGGTCATAGACCACGAGCCGCACCGAATTCGATCCGATGTCGATGATCGCGTAATGCGGCCGGTCGCCGCGAACGACGCGAGCCGGATCGAGTTCGAGCGGTCGGCGCCGATCGGTCGAGGCGGTCATGGCGTTTCCTTGAGACTCGATTTTCCGGGATCATGCGCGAGGACGAGGGGCTTGAGAAGTGCGCCGAACGCAAGAGCGGCGTTGGCCTTCTCCCGCTCCCGAGGCCGGAAGGGCCGACGCGCCTCCCATGACCAGAATTCCGCCTGAATTCCACCTGTCCTCCGTTGACAGTCGTCCCTGCGCCATGATGCAGCCTTGGCCATGGCTGCTTCTCTCCCTGCGCTTCTTGCGACCGGCTTCCTGCTCGGCTGGTCGGTGGCCTGGCCCCCCGGCCCGATCAACGCCGAAATCGCCCGCCGCTGCGCTGCGGGCAGGTTCTGGGGCGGGATCGCCGTGCTCGCCGGCGCCTCCGGGGCGGACGCCTTGTGGGCGGTGGCTGTGGCGCTCGGCGTCGGCCTCCTGTTCGCCGCCCCGCTCGCTCGCAACGCCATGGGCGTCCTCAGCATCGCGCTCCTGCTCGCGCTGGCGTTCCTCTTCCTGCGCGGGGCCTGGCGCGCCTACGCCGGGGGCGGGCCGCTCGAGGCGAAACCCGAGGCGCCGGGCCGCTTCACTTCCACCCGCGGCGGCTTTGGCCTCGGCGCCGCGCTGGCCCTGTCGAGCCCGTGGAACGTCGCCTTCTGGCTCGCGGCCATGGGTCGTCCGGAACTCGCCGGCGCAAGGCCGCTCGCCCTCCTCGCCATGGCCGCCGCGGTGATCGCCGGCGCCATGACCTGGGGGATCCTCTGGGCCTCGGCCAACGCCCTCCTGCACCGCACGCTCGAAGGCGCCGCCAAGCGCTGGTGGACGATCTTCGTCGACCTCGCCACCGGCGCGCTCATGCTCTATTTCGCGGCCGCCTCGGCCCAGCGGCTGATGGCGGGGTGAACCCGGCTTTCAACTGCGCGCAACGAGCCGACCGGCGGCGCAGCCGCCGACCCGGCGTCCGATCACCTGACGATGCTTCGGCCCGACCGTCTCTCGTCGCTAACTAGCGCTATTGCGTGCGCTGGGCGCAACGTATGAGATGACCCGCCTTCCCTGGCATTCGAGAGCGAGGCCGAAACTTCTGGCCGCTCTCGGGCTCCCATGGCTAGACTGCGACTCGGCGAGGGAGGTTGCGCCATGGCGAGAAAAGAAATCCTGGAACGCATCCAGAGGTACGTCCACCCGTTCCGCGTCACCAAAGGCAAGGGCTTTCGACTGAAGGACTTCGACCCCGCCGACACCTGCGGTCTGAAGCTGGACAAGGGCGAGGCGGCAGGACTCCTGCAAAGCGGAACCGCGTGGCTCGCAGAGGAGCAGGACATTCTCTACGCCCAGGATCGCTGGTCGTTGTTGCTTATCTTCCAAGCGATGGACGCGGCTGGCAAGGACGGCACAATCAAGCACGTCATGTCGGGCGTGAATCCGCAGGGCTGCCAGGTGTTCTCGTTCAAGCAACCCTCCGCGGAGGATCTCGCCCACGATTTCATGTGGCGCTATTCGAAGTGCTTCCCAGAACGGGGGCGGATCGGAATCTTCAACCGATCTTATTACGAGGAGGTCCTCGTCGTGCGCGTGCACGAGGAAATCCTGAAACGGCAGAAGCTTCCGCCGCCGCTGGTGAGCAAGCGGATCTGGGACGAACGCCTTTCCGACATCGCCCATCTCGAAGACTACCTCACCCGGCAAGGGGTGATCGTCCTCAAATTTTTCCTCAACCTCTCGCGCAAGGAGCAGAAGAAGCGCTTCATGGAGCGTCTCGACAGGCCGGAGAAACACTGGAAGTTCTCGCCTTCCGACGTAAGCGAGCGCCAGTTCTGGGACGACTACATGCACGCGTTCGAAGAGGCGATCAGGGCGACAGCAGCAGTGCATGCGCCATGGTACGTTGTGCCGGCCGACAACAAGTGGTTCACCCGGCTTGTCGTCGCAGCGGCAATCGTCGAGGTGGTTGAGGAGCTCGACCTCGCATACCCGAGAGTCGGCGCGGAGAAGAAGAAGGAGTTGGCGGCGGCGCGCGCCGAGCTCGCCGCCGAGGCCTAGCGAGACCTATAGGCAGAACGCGAGAATTCCGCCGAAGCCGAACGCCTCGGCCCGGGCGCTGGAAATGCCGGCGACCGAGCCGGCGACTGGCGCGGCCGCGGTCGCCGCCTCATCCGCTCGGGTGCGAAATCCGGCCCAAACTCCTCCCGCCCTGCAACCGTGGTACATACGAGAAACAACTTCAGTCCCCCCCGGAGGAATAGCCCCGCTCATGTCGACGACGATCTCGATCCTTGGTGGCGTCGGCCTGTTTCTGCTTGGCATGACCGTCATGACCGAGGGGCTCAAGGCGCTGGCGGGATCCTCGCTGCGCACGGTGCTCAGCAAGGCGGCGGCGACACCGCTCTCCGGCGCGTTCTGGGGCGCGATCGTCACGCTGCTCGTGCAATCGTCGAGCGCCACGACCATGACGACGATCGGGCTCGTCAGCGCCGGCCTCCTGACCTTTCCTCAGGGGTTGGGGCTTGTGTTCGGCGCGAATGTCGGCACCACCGGAACCGCTTGGCTCGTGGCGCTCATCGGCGTCCGCGTCTCGCTGTCCTCCTACGCGCTGCCGATGATCTTCGTCGGCGCTTTGACGAAGCTGCTCGGCCGCGGGCGCATATCGGCGGCCGGGGCCGCGCTCGCCGGTTTCGCGCTTGTGCTGTTCGGCCTGACGACGCTGCAGCAGGGCATGGGCGGGCTGGCCGAGCGGCTGCATCCGTCCGACCTGCCGGCCGTCCTCGGCGCGCCTGGAGTCGGATGGTTGTCGGGCTTGTTCGGATTGCTGTCGCTGGTCGTGGTCGGGCTCGTGATGACCGCGGTGATGCAGTCGTCGACAGCGTCCATCGCCGTGACCCTCTCGGCCTACTACGCTGGCGCGATCGGGCTGGACCAGGGCTGCGCCCTGATCATTGGGCAGAACATCGGAACGGCGACCAGCTCGGCAATGGCGGCCATCGGCGCGACCGCCACGGCAAAGCGGCTCGCGCTTGCCTATGTCCTGTTCAAGATCATCGCCGCCCTGATCTTTCTCGCGCTGTTTCCTCTCACGACGCCTCTGATCGCTCGGGCTGCGGGCGCGCTCGACGGCGTGACGCTGCTGGCTGCGTACCACACCGCCTACAACGTCGTCGGCGTCGCGGTTCTGATGCCGGTGATCGGCTGGTTCACAGCATTGGTCGAGCGGCTTCTGCCCGATCGGGGATCGCCGCTCACCCGCGGTCTCGACCCGGCCGCTCTCGTGACGCCCGTGGTCGCGATTGAGGCGGTGCGGCGGACGGTCGCCGGTTCGATCGAGCTGGCGTGCGGATCAATCGGCTCGGCCCTGGCGCCCGCAATCGGCGGGGCGGTCCGCCCGGCGCAGAGCGCCGCGCCCGTGACCGAGATCGCCGACGCCCTGCGCAAGGCGCAGGATTTCATCTCGCAGATCAGCGGCCCGCCCGAGACGGAAGACGAACAGCGGCGGCGCGCGAGCACATTGCACGCGCTCGACCACGCGACGCGGCTCGCTGAAATGGCGGATGAGCAGCCAGACATCGCGCCGGCCGCTAAAGGCGGCGGCGAGGACGCTCGCGCCGCGGAGCTCTGCGCGGAGGCGATGAAGAGCGCCACGGCGGTGGTGCGGGAAGTCGCCGAAGAGGGGGCGCTCAGCGACCACGCCGCCCCGATCCGATTCGAGGATACGCCCGATGCGCTATCGGCGCTGGCGAAGCTCGAGCAATGCGCAAAGTCGCTCGGCGACCTGCGGGGCGCGCACCGGCGCGCCACGCTCAGCGCCGCCGCGACCGGCGCGATCACCGCCGATGAGGCGATCCTTCGCGTCGACAGGGTGCGGCGGCTCGAGGCGCTCGCCCATCACGCTTGGCGCGCCGCCGCGCACCTCGTCGGCCGCGGCGGATAGTCGGGTTCCGCTTTCGCCCCTACGCGCCCGCCTCGACCGAGGTAACCGCTGTCCGCAGAGCGTCCGACGAGCGGATAATGAACTTCTCCGCCTCAACGACGAGGAAGAAAATGAGCCCGCCGGCGAGGAGCCACGGCCACACCCAAAGCGGGACGGCTTCGTTGCCGAAGATCGCCTGGAACGGCGGCGCGTAGGTGAACAAGAGCTGGAGGATGACGACGGCGAGGATGCCGTATGGCAGGTACCTGTTGCCCATGTGCGCCTTGAGCGACATGGACGAGTCGAGCAGGTAGCGGCTGTTCAAGAGGTAGAAGACCTGGCCAATGGTGATCGCGTTGACCGCGACCGTGCGCGCGAGCGCGTCCGACGCGCCGTGGGACTTCATCGAGAAGAAGGCCAGCAACGTATAGGCGAGCAGCGCCAAGCCGATAAACAGGATCCGCCAGATGCCGAAGCCGGTCACGATCGGCCGGTCGACGGCGCGCGGCGGCCGTTGCATCACGTCGACCTCGTGCGGCTCGAAGCAGATCACCAGGCCGAGCGCGACCGAAGTGACCATATTGACCCAGAGCACTTGCGGCGCCGTGATCGGCATGGTGAAGCCGAAGAAAATCGCCACCGCGATGACCAGCGCCTGCGCCACGTTGGTCGGCAGCAGGAAGAGCATCGCCTTCTCGATGTTGTTGTAGACCGTCCGCCCTTCCTTCACCGCCGCGGTGATCGAGGCGAAGTTGTCGTCGGCCAGGATCATCCCGGCGGCCTCCTTGGTCACCTCGGTGCCCTTGATGCCCATGGCGACGCCGATATCGGCCTTCTTCAGCGAGGGCGCGTCGTTGACGCCGTCACCCGTCATCGCCACGATCTGGTTGTTCGCCTGGATCGCCTTGACCAGCCGGAGCTTGTGCTCCGGACTGGCGCGCGCGAAGACGTCGACGTCCCGGACGCGCTCCTGGAGCGCAGCGGTGTCCATCTCCTCGATCTCCGTACCCGTGACCGCAGTCTTCCCGTCGCCGATGCCGAGCATCTTGGCGATGGCCGCAGCAGTGATCTTGTGATCGCCGGTGATCATGGTGACCCTGATGCCGCCGCCATGGCATTCCTTCACGGCCTCGATCGCCTCCTTGCGCGGCGGGTCGAGCAGGCCGACGAGTCCCAGCAGAACAAGGGTCTTCGGCAGATCGGCCGGACCGAGACTGCCGGCGTTCACGCCCGGATTCTCGAGCCAGGCGAGGCCCAGCACCCGCTCGCCTTGGGCCGCGAGCCTGTCTGACTCCCGCAGGAAACGCTCGCGGTCGAGCGGCGCGGGTTGGCCCCCGGCCATTTGCTGGCGATCGCAATGCTCGAGGACCACTTCCGGCGCGCCCTTGACGAGCAGCATTTCTTTGCCGTCCGCCGTCCTGTGGAGCGTCGCCATGAACTTGTGCTCCGATTCGAAGGGGATGGCGTCGATGCGGGGAGCCGCCGCCTGCTCGGCCTGCCGGACCATGCCGAGCTTGGTCGCAAACGGATAGAGCGCGCCCTCGGTCGGATCGCCCTCCACCCGCCAGGCGCCTTCCGCCTGGAAGAGCTCGGCATCGTTGCAGAGCATGGAAACGCGCCCCATCAGCGCCAGGACCGGCGCTTCGCCGGCCGGCTTCCCATCCTGCTTGATCTCGCCCTCCGGGGCGTAGCCGTCGCCCGAAACCTCGTAGGCGGACTCGGCGGTGACGGCGGAGGTCACCATCATTTCCATCAAGGTCAGCGTGCCCGTCTTGTCGGAGCAGATGCGCGACACCGAGCCCAGCGTCTCGACGGCAGGCAGCCGGCGGATGATGGCGTTGCGCTGGGCCATGCGCTGGACGCCGATGGCCAGTGTGATCGTGATGAGTGCAGGCAATCCTTCCGGGATCAGCGACACCGCGATGCCGGTGACCGCCTGGAAGAGCTCGACGAAATCCATGCGCGCGACCCCGTGGCCATAGGAGAAGATCAGGACGCTGATCACCCCGATGACTGCCGTTATCGCGTAGCCGAACTTCTTGATCTGGCGCAGAAGCGGAGTTTCGAGCGGGCTTACGTCGGCCAGCAGCTGGTTGATCCGGCCGAGCTCCGTCTCGCTGCCGGTCGCAACGACGACGCCTGTCGCGCGGCCGGACACGACCATCGTGCCGGAAAACGCCATGCACTCGCGGTCGCCGACCGTGGCGTTGTCGGAAACGGGATCGGTGTTCTTCTCCGCCGGCACGGACTCGCCGGTGAGCGCCGCCTCTTCGGTACGCAGGTTCTTCGCCTCGATGAGCCGCAGGTCCGCCGGAACCTTGTCGCCGGACTCGAGCAGCACGACGTCCCCCGGAACGACCTCCTCCGCCGGGAGCATGCGGGTCTCGCCGCCGCGCATTGTCCGGGCTTCGGCGGAAAGCATGTTGCGGATCGAATCCAGCGCCTTCTCGGCCCTCCCCTCTTGGATGAACCCGAGGAGCCCGTTGAGAACGACGACGGCGAAAATGATCGCCGCATCGACCCACAGACTCAGCATCAGTTTAACGAAGCCGGCGCCCAGAAGAACGTAGACGAGGATATTGTTGAACTGGGCGAGGAACCGCATGAATGGGCCGCGTTTTTTGCCGGCTGGCAGCCGGTTCGCCCCGTATTTCTTGAGCCGGGCAGCGGCCTCTGTTGCATCGAGGCCTTTTTCCCTGTGCGTGGCGAGGCGCTTTACCGCCTCATCCACGGACATCGCGTGCCATAACGAGGTTTGGCCAGCCGTGTTGGCGTCCGCCGCCATAATTATCCTCCCTGAAATCGAACGCTCCTTCACCCCTATCGGATGGGTCAGGGTGGAGCTTGCCCCGCAATGACCGAAAGCCCTCAACCGGCCCAAAGCTGGATCGGCGCGTCGAAGCCTTTGAGCCGATATTCGCGCGCTCCGCTTTCGCTCAATGCAGAGGGGGCTCGCTCGTACACGGCGCGCGTCAACAGAATCTCGTCGGCAGCGGCGACGGATTGCGCGCGCGAGGCGGTGTTCACCACGGTTCCGATCGCGGTGAGATCATGATGCGTCCGACCGAACTCTCCAAATCTGACTTCGCCGCTGTCGATGCCGACGCCGACGGCGATCTTCCCCTGCTCGGTGGATCCCGACTGAGCGATGGCGTCGCGCCTTGCCTTCCAACGCTCCTGGATCGCGCGGGCGGCAAGCACCGCCTGAGTTGGATGATCCTCGCGGCGGATCGGGAAGTTGAAGATCGCCATGACGGCGTCGCCCATCGTCTTGTTGAGCAGGCCGTCATGCTCCCAGATCGCCTCGGCGCATTCGTCATAGAAGGCGTCGAGCATCTCCGAAACGGCGCCCGCCGATTGGGACTGCGAAAGGCTGGTATAGCCGCGCAGGTCGGCGAACAGGACGGTCGCGTCGATCGTCACCTGCCGCGCCTTCATCATCCGCGAGAACATCATCTCGCAGATCGTGCAGGTGTTCGGATTCATCCGGCTCGGCCGAATGCCGAAAGCGCGAAACGGCGCCGATGCGATGCCCCGGAGTGGAATCGGGAGATGCATCTGCTGCCAGCACCCCTGGCAAATCGTCGCTCGCGCCGCCGCCATGCGCTGGGCCCTCCTCGTCCCCGGACGCCATGTATTCGCTATGCGCGGCTGAATCCAGTGCCCCGCTTCCGAACGCCCCGGGACTCGTCATTGCGAGCCGAAGGCGAAGCCATCCATGCCGCCGGGCTCGAGGCATGGATTGCTTTGGCCCTGCGGGCCTCGCAATGACGACCAAGGGGGCGCCCGTCATTGCGAGCCGAAGGCGAAGCAATCTACGCCGCATGGCGTGAGGCATGGAGCGCTTCGGCCCTGCGCGCCTCGCAAAGGGTCCGCGGACCTGATCTCACAATCCTGCCGCCTTGAAGTACTTCAACAAGGTCCAGACAGCGGCTTGCTGCTCATCGTCCATCGCATTCGGGTCGAGGTGCATGAGCAGGACTTCGGACGGCTTCTTGCCCTCGATCGGAGACACGTTCGTTTGAGGGCGTGACGGTCCTGCTTCGAATTCTCTGGGCGCCGCCTGTGCGAACGCCTGCTTCCGGCGCGGCGTCGGAGATCGGGGCTTCCTCCCCTTCAGGACACGGCCGCTGATCTTCATGCCCGCGTCGCTCGCGGCGTAAAGAAAGAACGTCACGCACTTTTGGACAACCGCGTCCGCAGCCGGGAAAGCCTTCCTGAACGTCTCGTTGAAATGCGAGGGCGTCGCGGTTTCGAGGTCGATCGCGAACATCGGGGCGTACGCCTCCCGCAGCAGCTCCAGTACCTTCTCGGGCCAATGCCCTGCGCCATGCGCGTTCACGAGCTCTCTGAGGCGCTGTGTCGGATGTCCGTTCTCTTCAATCAGACCGAGGAAGCGAAGCGCGTGCATCAGCTGGGTGCCGACCACGCCCGAAAAACGCATCAGCACGCTGCGGTCGATACGTGAGGGAAGGCCGCCTTCACGAAGATCCTCGATGAACGTCGTGAAGGTCCGATACGACGTGTAGGGCGGCGTATTCCTGGACTTCGCCTGTTCCGACCTGCCGGCGGGCATGACCGTCTCCCCTCGATACGGTACGCCACTACCCGCATTCGCGCCGCGCCGCAAATATACCGTATTCTGGCCGCCGCTCGGACAGTTCCAAATACGCGGTTGCCCCGCCTCTCTATCTTCGTAACCTATTGAAGTTAATTCTATATTTATCATCGACGGACAGGTCGTGGCAGCGGTCGCATCCCTGAGTCCGCCGGCGAGGAGAATAGCCGGACCGTTCCATATTGCGGCGGCGAGCGCCGCAGCTTAGCCATGAGGGCGCGCATATGCAGTGGACAGCCGAAGCGGTTGAGGATCTCAAGCGGATGGCTCTCGAGGGAAGAAGCGCCAGCGTCATCGCCGGGGCGCTCGGCGCGGCGTCCCGCTGCGCGGTGATCGGCAAGGCGAACCGAATCGGCGTCAGGCTCAACGGCGGCGGGCGCGGCTCTGCGCCCTGCGCCACGTCGGCTGACGCCTATCGGGCGCCATCGGCTGTTCCCCACTCCGAGCCCGTTCCCGGCCAGCGGAGGCCCGCCCCCGCCCTTTCCCGTGACCCGGAGTGGACGCCGGCGTGGCCGCTCGCTGAGGTCGAAGTCGGGGAGATGCGGCGGGTCAGGTTCGACGACATCCGCGAATCCATCTGCCGATGGCCGCTCGGCGATCCGATGAGCGGGGATTTCGCCTATTGCGGGCTCAAGTCGGACAACGGTCGCCCCTATTGCGCCGGCCATTGCCGGATGGCCTATCGCCCGCCAAAAGCGGGGCCGCCCGTGCGGCGATGGTCCCGCGCGCTCGCCAATCCGTGGCGCCTGTCCTGAGGGCGTCATTCGACGCATCCCTGGGTGCACGGGTCAAGCCCGTGCATGACGGGCGGATGCAGCGGGTGGCGCCGGCTTGGTGGCGCGTCTTGCCCGCCCTTGAGCCGGGCGCCCCGGAGCCGAGCTTTCGCCAGTCAGAGCCTCAATCCGCGCCCTGATTGACCGTCCCCCGGCGTCAAGAATTGAGGGTCTCGTACAGATCGGCCCAATCTGGATTGCACTCGTGGACCAACGCCAGTTTCCAGAGACGGGGCCAGTGCTTCAGGTTCTTTTCTCGCTGTATGGCGTTGCGGATGTCGTCGTAGAATTCGTGATAGGCCAGCCGCTTCAGGCCGTAGCGCCTGGTGAAGCCATCGTACGTGCCTTCCCGATGCTCCCAGACCCGCCGCGCAAGGTTAGCGGTCACGCCGACGTAGAGCGTGCCCTGCGGCTTGTTGGTCATGACGTAAACGTAGCCGCCCTTCATCGCGAAGCGACCCCGATCGATCCTCAGCGGTGGCGCAGGCGCAATCGTCATCCATTCCATCGAGGATACGGTCATTTGACGCATCCCTGGATGCACGGGTCAAGCCTGGTCAAGCCCGTGCATGACGGCGGGATGCCGGGATGCAGTCTCTGGCGCCGGCCTGTTGGCGCGTCATGCCCGGCCTTGAGCTGCCTTGAGCCGGGCATCCGGGAGCCGAGCCCGATCGATTCTCAGCGGCGCACAAAAGGACCCGATCGACCCGCGCCATTCTTGGCGCCGGCGCATCGCCATTTCGAGGGCAAAGTCATCCGACGCATCCCTGGATGCACGGGTCAAGCCCGTGCCTGACGGCAGGATGCCGGGATGAAGCATCTGCCGCCGGCCTGTTGGCGCGTCTTGCCCGGCCTTGAGCCGGGCATCCAGGAGCCGAACTTTCGCAAGCGTCTCAGGGACCGGCTCGGTGGAACGGCGCCCCTCAGTCGCCCCCGACCTCAAGGCGCTCCGAGCCCCCTGCCTCCGAGGGGATGCGGCAGGGCGCGCCTTCACCCGCCCTTGCCGAGCGCCGCCCTGAGCCCGGCGAGGTTGTTGCGGACCTTCATCGTGTTGGGATGGTCTGACCCGAGGCTCGCCTCGACGATGGCGAGCGCGCGGCGCACCGGCGGCTCGGCCTCGGCGAGGCGGTTCGTGGCTTGGAGCAGCTGCGAGAGATTGTTGAGGTCCCGCGCCACGTTGGGATGGTCCGGCCCGCGGCTCTTCTCGTCGATCGCCAGCGCGCGGCGTATCAGCGGCTCGGCCTCGGCGAAGCGGTTCGTGGCCTGAAGCAGCTGCGCGAGATTGTTGAGGCGGATCGCCACGTTGGGATGATCGGGGCCGTAGCTGTTTTCGTCGATCGCCAGCGCGCGGCGCATCAGCGGCTCGGCTTCGGCGAGGCGGTTCGTGGCGTGAAGCAGCGTCGCGAGATTGTTGAGGTCGATCGCCACAGCGGGATGATCCGGGCCGAAGGCCTTTTCGTCGATCGCAAGCGCGCGGCGATAGAGCGGCTCGGCCTCGGCGAGGCGGTTCGTGTCCTGAAGCAGAAGCGCGAGATTGTTGAGGTGGGTTGCCATCACGGGATGATCCGGCCCGTAGCTCCTTTCGTCGATCGCGAGCGCGCGGCGCATCGGCCGCTCGGCCTCAGCGAGGCGGTTCGCGGCCTGAAGCACCTGCGCGAGATTGTTGAGGTTGATCGCCACATTGGGATGATCGGGGCCGTAGCTCTTTTCGTCGATCGCGAGCGCGCGCCTATACAGCGGCTCGGCCTCGGCGAGGCGGTTCGTGGCCAGAAGCAGCGCCGCGAGATTGTTGAGGCGGATCGCCACATTGGGATGATCGGGGCCGTAGCTCTTTTCGCCGATCGCGAGCGCGCGGTTATACAGCGGCTCTGCCTCGGCGTAGTCCGCTTTCGCATCGAACAGACCGCCGAGATGATTGAACAGCCGCGCGGTCGGCTCGGCAATCTCCGCCTCGTCGGCGCGGCGCGCGACCGCCAGCGCATGCGGCGCGAGCGGATCGAGAATTGGCCAGTTCCGCACGTCGTCGGGAGCGCCGACGAAAGCCGCATTGACCCATTGCAGCGCCTCGCGCAGCGCCTGCGGCCTCCGCTCCTCGGCCATCGCGCGGCGGGCGAAATCCTGGACGAGGCGATGAACGAGGAAGCCCGGCGCGCCGCCGCCCTCCTGCGTCGGGCGCGTGATCAGCGAATAGGCGTAGAGGCCGGCGCGGGCGGAGGTCGCAGTGGCGCTCGGCGCGTCGCCCGGAACCGCAACATCGAGGAGCGAATCGGGAGCCGGATCGGGCGCCAGAAAGGCGAGCCGGTCGAGCAGGCGGCGACTTTCCGGCGACAGTCGCGCAACCGATGTCGTCCAGACCGTCGCAAGAGTCTTTTCCGAGCCGATCACCACAGGATCGGACCATCGGAGCGCCTCGTCGCGCGCAGCGGTCCACAGCGCCAGATAGCGGGCGAAGCCGATGCGGTCGGTCGCAATATGCGCGCCCGCCTGCTCCAGCCCGAGCGCGAGCCCGCCCAGCTCGCGCGCCAGGTTCCGCGCCAGCTCCGCATCGTCGGGAGCCTTGCTGCGATCGCCCTCCGTCCGGTAGAGCAAGAATTGCGTCGCGGAATCCTCGCCGAGCGCGTGGAGTTCGAACTTGCGGATGGGGGGAGGAAAATTCGCCGCCCGCGCGGTGACGATCACATGCCCGCCTTTCAGCCGCGGCAGAAGCTGGCTCACCGTGGCGACGGCCGCGCCGTCGTCGACATTGTCGAGGATCATCAGCCAGGTCGGGTTGGCCTCCAACCAGCGCAAGGCCGCGGCGATCTTGGTCGCGTCGTCGCGCGCCTCCTTCTCCGGCAGGTCCAGACTTTCCGGGCCGGCGAGGGCGGCGAGGCCCGCGTTCAGGCTCGCCGCGTCGCTGGCGCTCACGAACAGGAGCGCCGAATGGTCGGCCTCGCGCGCCCATCCATATTCGATCGCAAGCCGCGTCTTGCCCACCCCGCCAAGCCCATGCAACGCCACCGCGCCGCCCTTCGCAGCGAGAAGCGCCGTGCGCAGGTCTGCGAGCGCGGCCTCGCGGCCAGCGAACAGGCCGCCGAGCGAGGGAAGCGGAAGATTGCGGGGTTTCGTCTTCGGCGGCGTCCCCGCGAGGATCAGCACGTCGAGGACCGCCGAAGCGAGAACCTGCGCCTTGAGATCGTTCGCACTGGTGAATGGCGGGCCTGGATAAAGGTTGATTGCCCTCAGACGCCGCAGGTGCTCGGCTTGCGCGGCTCGCGAAGCGTCGGTCGGCCTGAAGGTTCTGCCGCGGCGCTTCAAGCCGGCGGCGGGCGCGACGATGACGAGGTTCTTCTTGGCGCCGTCTTTATTGAAGCCGATCGCGAGCCACGCCTCCCATTGCGTATAGGTCAACTCGCGGAGCGCCTCGCGCCCCATGCCCTTGTCCGCCAGCCGCGTCGCGAGTTCGGCCCGCCGCCTGAGAAGATCGTCGACGCTGGTCGGTTTGGGGGCCGCGCCTGCCATCTCGCCGACGAAATGGACGACGACGTTGCAGGTCTCGACATAGGCTTCGAGCATGGCCAGCGTGTCGCCGCCGAGCGCCTGAAAATCCTCCTGGATCTTGGTCTCGACATTCGGCCGGGTCAGCGCATGGCGCAAGGTCTCGCGATAGGCGCCGAACTCATCCGACACGCAGGAGAGAAAGAGCTTGACGTCCGCCATCGTCCGCCGCCTGCGTCATGGCCACGCGGCGAATGTGGCATGTTGCGGCGGCAGCTGCAAAGCAGGGCTCGGCTAAGCGAAGCTATCAGGCCCGCCACGTGAGAGTATCGGCGTAGGCTTTCCGCCGGACCTCGCGGGCGAGGACGACAACCGACGGGAAGCAGGTCTGGAGGCGTCTTGCCCGGCCTTGAGCCGGTCATCCAGGAGCCGAGCTTTCGCCAGTGTCTCCGCACAGGGTACACTCATAGAGCGCAACCCTGGATGCACGGGTCAAGCCCGTGCATGACGACGGGAGGCCCCGGTTGTTGGGCTCGACGCCGCGCATCAGCATCTCTTCGGAAACCATTGTAAATAAACGATGTTTCTCAATCGACAGCAAGCCAAAACGCGCCTCTTCGCCCCGCTGAGCAGGAAGATTTCAGGCCGATTCAGGCCGGCGATACGCCTGGACCGCCTTGGTTTAGAAATTCTTGACGATCACGCTCTCGAGCCGGACCCATGAAGCCGGTTTGCCGGGTCGCGCTCGCCTCGCTCTCCCCTCCTGATAAGTGGTTCCGCAGGGAAAATAATTTCCCTGGCCCGTCTTTGCGTTCCGCACGAGCAAATCCGCTCAAACAAAGGAAAGACAATGAATTTCTGCGCCGGATTGAAGGCGGAGGGAGCGGTTTTTTCAGTTTGGCAGGCATTGTCAGGGAAAAACAGGCGCAAGGCTTTGTTTTTTCGCGAACGCATCGACGCCGGCCGGCGGGCAAGGGATCGGCAAGTTTTCCTCGCCCGTTCCGCTTCTCGCCCCGCGGCGCGGTTCGACCGACCGCATCCCGCCTCAGCGGCCGCGCCGCTTCTTCGGCGCATAGGGGTTGTCGCCGCCCGAGCGCATCGAGAGCCGGATCGGCACGCCGAAGAGGCCGAAGGTCTCGCGCAGGCCGTTGACGAGATAGCGCTTGTAGCTCTCCGGGATGCTCTCGACCGAATTGCCGAAGAGGACGAAAAACGGCGGCCTCGCCTTCGGCTGGGTGATGTAGCGGATCTTGACCCGCCGTCCCGAGGCGGCCGGCGGCGGCGTCGCGTCGACCACGGGCGCGAGCCAGCGGTTCAGCCGGCCGGTCGAGATGCGCGTGTTCCAGATCTCGTGCGTCGCAACCACGGCTTCGAGGAGCCGGTCGACATGCGCGCCGGTCAGACCCGAAACGGGGATCACCCGCGTGCCGCGCAGTTGCGGCAGGAGCCGGTCGGCTTCCTCGCGCAGCTCCCGCGCCTTGTCGCTCTTGTTGTCGATGAGGTCCCATTTGTTGAGGCCGATGACCAGCGCCCTGCCCTCGCGCTCGACGAGATCGGCGAGCGTCAGATCCTGCTTCTCGAAGGGGATGGTCGCGTCGAGCAAGAGCACGACGACTTCGGCGAAGCGCACGGCGCGGAGCGCGTCGGCGACCGCGAGCTTCTCGACCTTCTCGACGACGCGGGCGCGCCGTCTCAGGCCCGCCGTGTCGAAGAGCTTGAGCTTGCGCCCCCGCCATTCGGTCTCGAGCCCGATGCTGTCGCGGGTGATGCCGGGCTCGGGGCCGGTCAGCAGCCGCTCCTCGCCGAGGATGCGGTTGAGCAGCGTCGACTTGCCGGCGTTCGGCCGCCCGAGCACGGCGATGCGCAGCGGCTTCGTCGGGTCGAGTTCGCTGCCGTCCTCCTCCTCGCCGAGAACGAGCGGCTCGGCCTCCTCGTCCTCGTCCGGATCGAGGCGCGCCGCCGGCGGCAGCGCCTCGACGAGCGCGTCGTAGAGTTCGCCGAGGCCCTCGGCATGCTCGGCCGAGAAGGCGATCGGATCGCCGAGGCCGAGGCCGAAGGCTTCATAGGTCCTCGTCGCGCCCGGCGAGGCCCTCGGCCTTGTTGGCGACGACGATGATCGGCTTGCCGGCGCGGCGCAGCGCCGCGGCGAAATGGCGGTCGGCGCCGGTGATCCCGGCGCGCGCGTCGACGACGAAGAGGATCGCGTCGCAGTCGAGCAGCGCCGTCTCGGTCTGCGCCCGCATGCGGCCGGCGAGCGTCGCCGGATCGCCCTCCTCGAGCCCGGCGGTGTCGACGACGGTGAAGGCGAGATCGGCGAGCCGCGCGTCGCCCTCGCGGCGGTCGCGCGTCACCCCCGGCTGATCGTCGACGAGCGCCAGCTTCCGGCCGACCAGCCGGTTGAACAGCGTCGATTTGCCGACGTTCGGCCGCCCGACGATCGCGACCTTGCTCACCGGGCTCGAGCCTTCCGATGCCGGGCCCGCTACTTCGCGCCGGTGCGGTTCGAGGCGACGAGGCCGAGCCAGCGTTCGGCGAGCTGCCGTTCGGTCGGCGCCGCCATCGGATCGCTGAGCACCAGATCGAGCTCTTTGCCGGCCTCGTCATACTCGCCGCGGCTGAGCGCCAGCGCGCCGAGCGTCAGGCGCGCGAGCCGGCGAAACGGGCCTTCGTCCGCCGCAAGCCCGGTCAGCGCCGCCGCGCCCGCCTGCTCCTCGCTCGGCTGGTCGAGCCTGCAGCGTCGCGGCGCGGAAGCGGGCCGCGTCGCGGAAGAGCGGATCGATCGAGGCGTCGCCGGCGATGGCGTCGTAGGCGGCGATCGATCCTTGAGGGTCTTTTGCCGCCTTGGCGCCGGCTTCCGTCATCTGGGCCAGAACCCGGTAGCCGCCGGGCGCGCTCTGCGCCAGCTTGCCGAGGCCGCCGAAGGCCTCGTCGGGCTTGCCGGCCTCATAGGCGGCGATCGCCGCCTGGAACTGGTCGCCGGCCGCCTGCTCGGCCTTTTCCTTTTCGTACTGCCAGTAGCGAAAGCCGGCCGAGGCGAGGACGATCAAAACCGCCGCGCCGATGATGAGGTTCTGGTATTTCTTCCAGAATTCCGCCGCCTTGTCGCGCCGGACCTCCTCGTCGACTTCCTGAAAGATGTCTGTCATTTTTGGGCTCGCGCCATTGCGCGCCGCGCCGCCCTTCGCGGGGGCTGCGGCAATTTCGGGCTGGCCCTACCACGCCGGCCCGGGGAAAGCGAGCGGAGGCTGGTGAGGCGTTGGTGAGGCGTGGCGACCGGCGAGGGTGGGAAGCGTCCAGGCTCTGAACGGCGCCATCGATTCCGAGGCGGCGCCGATGTCCGTGCGCGATCGGAAAGGTGTTTGGACTTGGTGAAGCGCCCAGCGAGCCTCCTACGCGAAGCTGTCGTTCCAGTTCAATCCCCGCAAACTCTCAGCCCTTCGAACTGGACTGGCGCCGGCAGCGGGGCGCGTCCGCCGCGAATTGCGACGTCCTGCCGTTCTGCTAATGCGACGGAATGAAATTTCTGGTTGTCGAAGACGACGAGGAGACCGCCGACTTCATCGCGGCGGGGCTCGCCGCGCGCGGGCACGAGGCGACTGTCGCGAGGGACGGTCGCGAGGGGTTCGAGCGGGCGACCGCCGATCGCTTCGACGTGATCGTGCTCGACCGCATGCTGCCGCAACTCGACGGCCTAAGCGTCGTCGCGCTGATGCGGCGCGGAGGGCGTCTCGACGCCGGTGCTCTTTCTCACCAATCTGTCCGGCATCGACGATCGGGTCGACGGGCTCGAAGCCGGCGGCGACGACTATCTGGTCAAGCCGTTCGCCTTCGAGGAGCTGATGGCGCGGCTGGCCGCGCTCGCGCGCCGGCCGACGCTCGGCGCGTCGCCGACCGTGCTGAGGGCCGGCGACCTCGAGATGGATCTCGTCGCCCGCACGCGTGCGGCGGGGCGGCGAAGACATCGACCTGCAGCCGCGCGAATTCCGGCTGCTTGAATTCCTCCTGCGCAGCGAGGGCCGCCTCGTGACGCGCAAGATGCTGCTCGAGCAGGTCTGGGACTTTCACTTCGATCCGAAGACGAACATCGTCGAGACGCACATCAGCCGTCTCCGGACCAAGATCGATCGCGGCCGCGGCGTCTCGCTGATCCAGACCGTGCGCGGCGCCGGATATACGTTGCGTGTCCCGAATCCGGCTGCTTAGGACCGACCAGCTTTCGGCTGGCGACGCTCTATCTCGCGCTGTTCACCGCCTCGGCGCTGGCGCTCGGCGCCTTCGTCTATCTCTCGATCCGCCATGAAATCCTCGCCGACTTCGACGAGCGGATCGTCGAAGAGACCGACGCGCTGCGGACGCGTCTTCGCGCAGGACGGACGCGAGCGGCTCGCGCAAATGCTCGAGGCGCGCGGCGCTGGCGGCGGCGGCTTCGCCTACGGCCTCGTAGGTCCGGACGGCAGCTGCTGGCCGGCGATCTCGCGGCGCCGCGCTCCCGGCGGCGCCGGAGGCTGGATCGAAAGCGCGCGAGGCCGAGGCGACGAGCCGCCCGAGGCGCAGCCGGAAATCGTCCGCGCGCTGGCGACGCGGCTGCCCGACGGATCGACCCTCATCGTCGGCGACGAGCAGCGTCGCCCCGACGACCTCCTGCGGCGGCGTCCTTTCCGCCTTCGGCTGGGCGGTCGCGGCGACCCTCGCGCTTGGGATCGTCGGCGGCCTTTGGCTCAGCGCGCAGTTCCTCAGCCGCATCGATTCGATGCGCCTGACCGCGCAGGGCTCATGGCCGGAGACTGGAGCCGGCGCATCCCGCTCGCCAGCATCGACGACGACCTCTCGGCGCTCGCGCGAACCTTCAACCGCCTGTTCGACCGCATCGAAAAGCTGCTTCTGGCGAACAAGCAGGTCAGCGTCGAACATCGCCCACGACCTGCGCAAGCCGCTGGCGCGGATGCTGCGCCGCCTCGAGGCGGCGAGCGGCAGTCCCACGCCGGAGGAAGCGCAGGCGACCATCCGGGCGACGATCGACGAAATCGAAGGCGTGCTCGACACCTTCAACGCGCTCCTGCGCATCGGCCAGATCGAGGCCGGCGCGCGGCGGGCGGCCTTCCGCCCGCTCGATCTCGCCGAGGTCGCGCGCGAGGTCGTCGAGGCGTTCCAGCCCGCCGCCGAGGAGGAGGGCAAAATCGCTTGTCTGCCGCCTCGACGCGGACCTGCCGATGCAGGGGCGACAAGGAGCTCCTCGTCCAGATGATCGCCAATCTTCTCGACAACGCGCTTCGGCATACGCCGGCCGGGGTCCGGATCGAGGTCGCGGGAGAGCGGACGCCCGTCGGCGTTTCGCTGTCGGTCTCCGACGACGGACCGGGCGTCGCGGCCAAAGACCTGAAGGCGATCTTTCGGCGCTTCCACCGCGCCGAGGTCGCGCGGTCAGTCGCCCGGAACCGGGCTCGGCCTGAGCCTCGTCGCCGCCATCGCCGAACTGCATGGTCTCGAATGCGTGGCCTCGGACAATCGCCCGGGCCTGCGCGTCACGCTGACGACGGCGCCGGCCGAGGCATGAGACGACTCAAGTTCCGGACGCTCGGAGCGGGGCCTCGTCGTTGGTGGCGGCGCTGACCGCGCCCGCGAGCTGCGCGATGACGTGCCTCGCGTAGTCGACCGACAGAATGATGTCGACCGTCTCGACTTCGCCCGGAAATGCGGGATCGCCGCGGTCACCGTCAGATAGATGTCGTCGTCGATCGCGGTCGCCGACGGCGGCTGATCGCGTGGCGAAGATGAACGGCGAGCCGGTCTCGGGGACCTCACTCATGGACCGCCCCTCCCTGGGTTAAGCAACGTCATCGGGTCCGGCGAACCGCTTGTCGCCAGACAGCATCGCCGCCGGCAGGTTCTCCCGGTGCCTGAGGCTGGCCACGGCGACGCCCGCGAGATGCAACCCGACCAGCAGGAGGAGGCCATGCGCCAGGGCGGAATGGACGCGCTGCGCGGCGGTCGAGCCCCAGAAGGCGTCGGTGGTCAAGAGCCAGCCCGTTCCGACGGTCAGGGCCATCGCTGCCAGCAGCACGACGACCATCGCGCCGCCGGCCGGATTGTGGCCGATGAAGCGCCTTTCCCTGCCTTGGGCGATCGCCCGGAGATAGTCCGCGACCGCCGCGGGCGGGCGCACGAATTGCGAGAAGCGGGCATAGCGCGGGCCGACGAAGCCCCAGCCGGCGCGCGCCAGCACGAGCGCGCCGGCGACGTACCCGGCCGCTTCGTGCAGGCGGCCGGAATTCTCTCCCGTCATCCAGGCGGCGGCGAAGCTCAAAGCCAGCGTCCAATGAAACGCCCTGACGAATGGGTCCCATACCCGGATCATGGGCCTAAGCCGACGGTCAGTTTTCGCCCGCTTCCGGGTTGTCGAGCTTCTGCAGGGTTTCCGCATTGAACGCCATGTTGGCGCGGTTGCCCTGCTTGTCCGTCGCGTAGACCTCGTAGCAGCCGCCTTCGACCTTGATCTGGCGAACCTTGTAGCCGTCGGCCTGCAATTGCGATTCGAGCGCCGATCTGGGTTGCCACTTGGCCTTCGGCGCGTTCGTGCATTTGCCTTCCGCTGCGAAGGCGGGGCCGGCGGCGGCGACGGCAAGAAGGGTGACGGCGGTGAGCAACTTCATTGAGGACTCCGGATTAGCGTGGCGAAAAGCGTCGGTCGCGATTCCATCCGATCGCAGGGGATGATTTCGCCGTCCAGTTCGTCCAATTTGCGGTTCTGAGATTACCGATCGCCAATCCGCGGACCCGAATCGCGCCCCGAAGCCGAGGCCGCCGGCCTCAGCCCCCCACCTTCAGGGAGGTCAGCGACGCCTGGACTTCCGCCGTGCTCTGGCCGGCGGCGGAACCGGACAGCGGCTTGTAGTCGCCGTCGCCGTCTTTTGTCGACGCGCTTTGCACGCTGGGGGCCTTGTAGTCGCCGTCAGCGACGCGAGCCGCGCTGTTGACGACGGGAGCGGCGCTGGTTGAAGCGGCTGAGGCGCCGGAAATGGCTGCAACTGACATTGGAATCGTTCTCCGGTTGAGCCCGCGTGTGGCGAGCATCGTTCGATGGCGGGGACATCCAGCGTTGTGGCTGGACGGAAGGAGCGGCCTCATGCCTCCGCGCCGTTCAGGGCGTCGGTCCGTCCGTTGACCAGAGAAGCTGGCATGGGGGCGTAAACGCAGTCTTAGGCGCAGCGCCGATGCGACGGATATTACCGAAAGTTATAGTTCCGGCCGCTATTCCGCCCACCCTGCCGTCAGAAGCTTGAGCGGCGGAGTGCGCTGATTGGTCGCGCGCGCGGCCCTTGAACCGGCGCGAGTTTCGGGCGCAGTTTCAGTCCCGCGACGCTGAGTTGTCACGCGAGAGGCGGAACCACAAACACGAAATCGAGCCGCGGGCTGCGGCCAGGAGCCCAGGAGCGAGGGTCATGGTTCAGGACGTCGAAACAAGGGGCATGAGTCGTCGGACGGTGGTCATCGGCGTTGCCGGCGCGCTCCCGTTGATTGCTCTCGGCGCGACCGGTGCCCAGGCCAAGATGGCGCAGAACGCGGTGCGCTACCAGGACACGCCGAAAGACGGCAAACAGTGCAGCGGCTGCAATCTCTTCATCGCACCGAACGCCTGCAAGACTGTCGACGGGAAGATTGCGCCGACGGGCTGGTGCGTGATCTGGGTCAAGAAGGCCTGACGACGGTCCAGGCCGGGGGCCAGCCCAGCAGCAGATAAGGATGTGACTGGACGCTCGGAAATCTGCATGGCAGGTATCTAAATAACGAGTCGTTTGTGCCATCACTCCGCTCGGACGCGACGCACAAGACCGAGGCCAAGAGTACCCCAGGGGGGGCAGAATGACGACAGCGACGGTTCGGACGAGCGCAGGGGCGTTCAGCGCATTGCGGATGAAACTCGTCGCCGTCGCGGGCGCCCTCACCGGCTTGTTGGCCGCGGCGGCGTTTCTCGTCGCGAGCGCGGGTCCCGCCGAAGCTTTGCCGAGTTACGCGCGCCAGACCGGACAGCCGTGCGCGACCTGTCACACCGCCTTTCCGGAACTCACGCCTTACGGCCGGCGGTTCAAGATCATGGGCTACAGCGTGGGCGGCGGCGACTGGCAGGGCCCGCCGATCGCGGCGATGTACATGGCCGGCTTCACCCATACGCAGTCGCCATTCGATCCGGGGACGCAACCCGCAGGACTGCACACCAACGACAACCTCGTCTCCCAGCAGGTTTCCGGCTTTGTCGCCGGCCGCCTTTACGGCAACCTCGGCTCGTTCATCCAGATCACCGGCGATCCGGTCGGCGGCACGGTCGGGCTCGACGCTTCCGACGTCCGCTATGCCGACACGTTCAGGCTGTTCGGCAAGGATACGATCTGGGGCCTCGACGCCAACAATACGCCGACCGTGGAAGACCCGTGGAACACGACCCCGTCCTGGGGCTGGCCGCAGATCTCCTCGACCATCGCGCCCGCCTTCGGGCCGCCGTCGACCCACATCGAAGACGGCTACACGACGATCGTCGGCGGCGCTGGCGCCTACGTGTTTTGGAGCGACATGCTGTACGCCGACTTCACCGCCTACAAGGGTCTTCCCGTGCCTGCCCTTCAGGCGTTCGGCGACGGCAACTCGACGACCGACGCGCTGTCCAACGTCGCCCCCTACTGGCGCGTCGCATTCGAGCCGCACTGGGGCGACCATTACCTGATGGTCGGCACGTTCGGAATGTACGGACAGATCACGCCCGGCCGCCAGTACGGTTATGGCACCGACAACTACCTCGATGTCGGCCTCGATTCGCAATACCAATACGATGGTGACCAGTACAGCGTGACCGTGAAGCTTACCGATATCATGGAATGGCAGAAGCTGAACGCGACCTACGGGCTCGGCGGCTCGTCCAACATCGGCAACACCCTGAACAGCTTCAAAGCCAACGCCTCGTTTGTCTGGGATCACACCTATAGCATCGGGCTGGGTTACTTCAACGTTTCCGGCTCCAGCGACTGCAACGAATACGGCTCCCCGGCCGCTCCGTGCTTGCCGAATGGCCTCGGCGCGTTCGCCAACAGCTATAACGCCAGTCCGCTCGGCGACGGCCTCATCCTCGACCTAGCCTGGCTACCCTTCAGTCACGGCGCTCCCCCGCCGCTCCCCTACTCGACCACGAACGTCCGCCTCGGCATCCAGTTCACCGAGTACTTCCGCCTCTACGGCGGGACGAACAATTTCGACGGGTCGTACCTCGGCGGCACGCATAACGCGCAGGGCAACAATTCCGTCTTCGCCTATGCGTGGCTCGCGTTCTGAACGCAAAAGCCTCAACGGAAGCATAATTCGCATGCGCGTCTTTGGTTAGCACAGCGAGAGGGGCGCTCGATTGACTAACGAGGGCGGCCGTCGAGGAGAGCGGTCGCCGAGCAGCCGCAGCGGGCGCGCCGAGAATGTCGCCGGGGAAAATGTTCGCGGCCGGCGAGCGGATTCCGGGCGCCGAGAAAGGGAGGAGGCGAGGAAGATGAAAGCTGTTCGTTTGCGCGTGGCGTTGACATCGGCCCTGGCGGTTTTTTTGGCGGCTGCGGCGGGTCAGGCCCAGTCGGGAGCCCAAGATGTCCACGCGAGGGCCGGGGGCATTGAAGCGAAATTTGAATATTGCACGACCTGTCATGGTCCGTCCGCGCAGGGTTTTCGCGGGTTTTACACCATGCCGCGACTTGCCGGGCAGCAGCCGCAATATATCGAAAATCAGTTGCATGCCTTCCTCGAGCGCAGGCGGCTGAACCCCGTGATGGCCAATGTCGCCCACGGCATAACGCCCGACATGATCCCCGTTTTGGCCGCGCGCATGAGCGCCTTGAATCCTCCACCCGTTGACGGCGCGCCCAGGGGCGACGTCGCTTTGGGGAGAGAGATTTTTGCGAATGGATTGCCCGATCAGAATGTTCCCGCCTGTTCCGCTTGCCACGGACCCGACGCCAAGGGGCAGCGCGAAATTCCTCGTCTCGCGGGCCAACTCTATTGGTACATGGTCAGCACCCTATCGCTCTGGAGCAGCGAACGCGGCCAGGGCGGGCGTCAGGACATCTCATGGATCATGCGGCCGACCGTGGCGAATCTGACCCCGAAACAGGTGCAGGCGCTCGCCGAATATGTCAGCGCGCTCAGGTAAATCATGGCGTTCAACCGGGCGGAATTCGTCACGCGAGAGACCTTGGATCATGAAGCACTTCGGTACGAAAATGGCGGTCCTTGCAATTTCCCTCGCCACAACGGTACCGCTTCTGGCGGATGAACTACCGGTTCGCAATTGTACTTGGTGTCATGGAACATCCGCGCAGGGCTATTCCAAGGCGCCCCGACTGGCCGGCCAGAGGGTAGACTATCTGGTGAATCAGCTCCAAGCCTTTGCGACCCATAGGCGGGATGAATTCCTTTCGACCAAGTATATGTGGTTCGCTACCGCGCATCTCGATCCATCGACGCTACGAAATCTGGCCGCCTATTTTTCGGCGCTTCCGCTCGATGCCGCGAAGGACGGCGAAAGCGAACTCGCCGCCGAGGGCAGAATCATATTTGAAAACGGCGTTCCCGACGAGAACATTGCGGCCTGCCAGGCATGCCATGGCCCCGAGGCGCAGGGCGTCCGCGAGATTCCGCGCCTCGGCGGGCTCTCTTACAACTATCTCAAGCGTCGTCTCGAGCAGTGGAGCCAGGGCCAAGACACTTATGGGACACCTATGCCGAAAGTCGGGCGCTCTTTGTCGCCGAATCAAATCGCCGCCCTGGCGTCGTATTTGAGCTTTGTCGAAGGCGGCTCTCGAGGACCTTGAGCGCATCCAAGGCTGAACGGAACAGGCAGTCGAGCTTGGCCGCGATGACGATGTCGCGAGGTCTCCTTGTGAAGAACATCGCAGCCGGAAGGGTGCCGCTTCGGATAGCGGCGCGAGAATTTTTGGGAGGAAGATTATGAAGGTTGTCAAGGCTCTCGCGCCGGCTGCGCTGTTCGCCGTTATCTTCTGCGCCGGGACCGACGCCGAAGACAGCAAGACGAGCGGCCCTGCGCAGCCCGAAGGCGTTCCGGCGAAGGAATTCAAAGCCAAGGCGGGCTATTGTGAAACTTGTCATGGGCTGTCGGCGCGCGGCTTCATCGGGACGAATCCCATGCCCAGAACTCGCGGGCCAGCAGCCGGACTATATCAAGAACCAATTGCAGGCCTTCATCGATCACAGCCGACTGAACCCGGTGATGGGCAATGTGGCCCATGTCCTCAGCTCGGCGATGGTCGACGCCCTGGCCACACATTTCAAGGATCTCGACCCGCCGCCCTATGGCGGCGCTCCGAGAGACCTCATGTCCGAAGGGGAAAAGATCTACCATGAAGGCGTTCCCAGCGCGGAGGTTCCGGCCTGCGAGTCGTGCCATGGCCAGGACGCCCACGGCTTAGACCAGTTTCCGCGCCTGGCCGGCCAGCTTTATGGCTACGTCATCAACGAGCTTACGACCTGGTCCAAGGAACGTGGGCAAAACCCGAACAATCCGGGCAATTCGGCGATCATGGGCCCGATCGCCGAAAAGCTGACCAAAGAGCAGATCGCTGCGGTCGCCGCTTATGTCAGCGACCTCAAGTAATCTTGCGCAGGTCGGGATTCGTCCGAGGACCCTACGCCAACTGACCGATTTCGACCGATCGATTATTCAACCACTGCTTCCCAATTAGCGGCAAGGCGTGGGTCGCCAAAGGTGATCGCCTATATCACCGGGAGCCATTGAGGCGCCTGCCGCAGCTTTTTCAGCAGCGCCGGATGATTGCCGCGAGCCGGCGAGTTGATCAAGCCGTGCGGAAGAGACGCTCTCCGATAAATTCGCCCTCAGCGACGCCTCCCGGACATGCGAAGACGCCGCTGCCGATATGGGTGGTGAACTGGTTGAGCATGTCGAGCTTCGACATCCGGTCGAAGATCTTGATGAAACCGGTGCGAGGGTCGCGCTGGTAGGAGACGAAGAGCAGGCCGGCGTCGTATTCGAGCCCCTGCCGCCAGGGCGGCCAGCGTTCGGCGGTGAAATTCGCGCCGTCGTTGTAGGAGAAGGCGCGTCGCAGGATCTGCGCGCCATCGTTGGTCGCCGGAGCGGCCAGCCGCACGTGGGCGTTCTGGGAGATGATGGGTTTGCCGTTCGCGTCGCGCGCGGCCAGATCGAGCGGATCGAGTTCGGCCTGGCCGCCGATCGGCGCGCCGGAATATTTTTGACGGCCGATCGTCTGCTCCTGAAAATCGACCGGTGTCCGGTCCCAGTGCTCGAGCGCGATGCGGATCTTGCGGATGACGAGGTAGCTTCCGCCTTGCATCCAGTCGGGGCCTTCCTCGCCGACCCAGACCGCAGCGTCGAGATCTTTTGGCTGCTGCGTTCCGTCCTTGAACCCCATCAGGTTGCGCGGCGTGTCGGCGCCGGCGGATGGCGCAAAGCCGGCCTGGGTCCAACGCAAGGTCGCCCTGCCGTAAGCGATGCGCACCAGTTGCCGCACGGCGTGGAAGGCGACCTGGGGGTCGTCCGCGCAGGCCTGGATCGACAGATCGCCGCCGGTGTGGTCCGGCTGGAGCTGGTCGCCATTGAATTTCGGCAGATCGACCAGGGCGGCCGGTCGCGCCGGCGCCCAGCCGAAGCGATCCTTGACGAAGAGCCCGGCGCCGAAGCCGAAGGTCAGCGTGAGGCGGGCGGCGCCGAGGCCGAGCGCTTCGCCGCTGTCGGCGGCGGGCAGGCTGAGGTCGGCGTCGATGGGCAGAGCCGTCTCTCCACGCGTCAGGCGAGCCGCCGCGGCCGTCCATGCGCGCATGAGGTCGGCGACCTCGCCGGGGCCTTTGGCGGCGACATCCAGGGCGGCGAAATAGGTGAAAGCCTGCTGCCGCGTTGCGATGCCGCCTTGATGGGCGCCCCAGAACGGCTCAATCGCCGGCCGTTTCGGGTCGGTCGCCTGCTGGTCGGCGTCCGCGCCTTTGCTCGCGCCCGCGAGGGCCAGCCCCGCGGCTCCGGCGAGAAACCCGCGCCGCGAGGCGCGGACGGATTTGTCGCCGAAACCGGTCATTGCGCCACGACCAGCGTATTCAACTCGTCTTCCACGTAATAGAAGCCGGAGCCGGATGGGGTCATGGCGATGCCGAAAAGATCGCCGCTGCCGGGAGGCGTTTGCGCCTTGTTTTCATCGACCCAGATCGCCGAGAGTTGTTTCCCGGTCACGGGATCGACCTCGACGACCTGACCGTTCTGGGCGTTGGCGACGATCAGGTTGCCGTTCGGCGCCGTCATCATCGCCAGCGGCCGCTGCAACAGCCCGTCTTGCGTGACGATGCGGCCGATGCCGGCGCTGGTGGTTCGCGTGCTGGCGTGACGGATCGCGTTGATGCGGTTGCCGATCGCGTCCGACACGTAGAGCGTGTCGTCCTTGCCGAGCTGCAGGCCGGTCGGGCCGATCAGGAAGACGTCCTTGTCGGCCTGCGCGCCGAAGCCGCTGCCGATCACCGTCTGGCTCTTGACGACGGGCGGCTTGCCCTCCGGAATGGCGAGTTCGAGCCTCAGCACGGTCGACAGTTTCACCACCGGCGCATCGCTGCTCGGCTCGCCGATGTCGAAGCCGGCGTTGCTGACGAACAACGTGGCAGTGGGCCCATTGTCGATCGTCGCCATATTGCCCCAAGGGGCGTTGATGTTCGGCCCGGCAATGACGCCGGCGACCTTGCCGTGCGAATCGAGAACGAGAAGGCAGCCCGGGCCTTTCGTCTTCGTCGTGCCGTCCTCGCTCGGCGCGCTGCCGACGATCACCCAGCCGGACTTCAGCATGGTCATCGCCGTGGTCAGCCCGATGCCGCCGGGACATTGCGGCAAATGTCGCGGCAGCTCGGCGAATACCGAGAGTTTCTTCGTCGACGGGTTGAAATCGACGATCGTCGTGCCGAGCCCTTGAAGGTTCTTATCGTTATTGAAATTGGTGACCAGCACGTCGTCTTTCTCGATCGCGCCGCTCGACACCGGCGCGACGACGATCGCGTAGGGATTCTGGTCGCCGTTGGGGGGAACAGTCGTGCTCAAGGTCGTGTCGTCATGGATTGAGGCGAGGAAACCCTCGGCCGCATCCGCCTGGCTCGCAGCAGCGACGGCGAGGGTCAGACATGACGCCACGGCGAGCAAGGCAGCTCGGGCGAGGCCCCTTTGCAAGCTGGCTTCTGGGGCGCCGATCATGGACGTTGCTCCTTCATGGGGTGGTCGCGCTGAATTCTGGATGAGCCCGCGGCGATCCCTCAGTTTCACTTTGGGCGGCGATCGCGATTCCGCCGGCGCGCCGGGGATAGGCGACCACCTCTCCGGCGACCTGAACCGCAACCAGGTCTCCGGGACGTGGGCAGGCATGGCCGAGCACCCGGGCGGACAGGGCGACCGGCGGCTCGGCCCCCGACAGCGAGAGCCGCACCTCGGCGTCATGGCCGAAGAACGTCACCGCCATGACCTGCGCGCGCGCTTCCGTCGCCTCGCCGATCGAGCTCAACCGGATCTGCTCCGGCCGGATCATCGCCTCCACCTCGCCTTCCGGCGCCGATCCGTCGAGCTTCAGCTCGCCGAGGGCGCAAGCGACGCGGCCGCCGCGGGCGACGCCCGGAAGCAGGACGGCCTCGCCGACGAAGCAGGCGAGTTCGGCGTCGACCGGACGCCGGTAGAGAATCTCCGGCGTCGCGACCTGAGCGAGACGCCCGTCGCGCAGGACCGCGACCTGCCGCCCGGTCGACAACGCCTCGGCCTGGTCATGGGTCACAAGCAAAGCGGTTGCCCCTGCGTGGGCGAGCGCCGCCGTCACCGCCTCGCGGGTGTCGGCGCGCAAGGCCGCATCGAGGGACGAGAACGGCTCGTCGAGCAGCACCAGCTCCGGGTCAGGCGCGAGCGCGCGCGCCAGCGCCACCCGCTGCTGCTCGCCGCCGGAAAGCTGCTGGGGACCCCGAGAGGCGTAAGACCGCGGCAGACCGACGAGCTCGAGCAGTTCGTCGACCCGCCTTCGCTCGCGCCGCAACCGCCGCGGCAACCCGAAGGCGATATTGTCGGCGACGTTGAGGTGGGGGAAAAGGGCGCCTTCCTGCGCGACATAACCGACGCGTCGCCGCTCGGGCGGAACATGCGTTTTTGCTCCGGCGACGATGGCGCCGCCGATGCGGATGCTGCCCTCGTCCGCCCTTTCGAAACCGCAGATGCATCGCAGCAGCGTCGTCTTGCCGCTGCCCGAAGCGCCGAGGATCGCCACCAGTCCGCCCAACTCGACCGTCAGGTCGAGGCCGCGCAGCACGACATGCGAGCCAAGCGTCTTCTTCAACCCGTCGATCGCGAGCTCGGTCATTGCGGAAAGCCCGCGCTTGGCGGAAAGCTTGGCTTGGCGGCGCCGAACACGGCCGAGGCTCCGAAGCGCTGCGCCAGCAGCCAGGTCGACGCGAGTGAAATCGCGACCATCAGCGCCGCGTAGGGCGCCGCCGCGGCGAAGGCGAGCGTCGAGGTGTCGGCCCAGACTTCCGTCGCCAGAGTCTGCGTGCCGATTGGCGCCAGGAGCAGCGTAGCGGTCAGTTCAGTGACGACGGAGACGAACACCAAAGCTGCGGCCGCGCCGAGGCCGGGTCCCGCCAGCGGCAGCGTCACCCGTACCGCGACGCTCATCCAGCCGAGCCCCAGCGAACGCCCTGCCTCCTCGAGGCCGGGCTCGGTCTGCATCAGCACCGCGCGTACGCTGACCAAGGCCAGCGGCAGGAACAGGATGGCGTAGGCGAAGACGAGCAAGGTCGCGCTTTGGTAGAGCGGCCGCAGCGCATGCACAGTCAGCGAAACGAGGGCGAGAGCCACCACGATCGCCGGCATGCCCTGCGCCAGATAGGCGGCGCGCTCGAGCAGCGTGACCCGCCAGCCCTGATAACGCGTGGCGAGATAGCCGAGCGGCAGCGCAAGCGCCAGCGTCAGAGCGGCCGCCGCGGCGCCGAATCCCAGCGAGGCCGCAGCGGACCCGGCGAGCAGATCGACCGACACCGCGATCGGCGATGTGGCGGCGGCGGCGTGTTGCATCAGCCAGAAGACGATCATCCCGAGCGGCACGCCAAGCGACGCGATCACCAGCGCGGCGAGGCCGAAAAGGACGGGCCAGAGCGCAAGGCCCAGCCGGTGCGGCGCAGCCCAACGGCGCGCCCCGGCGCCGACCCGTGCATAACGCGCCCCGCCGCGCAGGCGAATCTCCAGCGCCAGGAAGGCGAAGCAGAAGGCGAGCAGAACGACGGCCAGAAGAGAGGCCTCCGGGCCATTGAAGCCGGTCCTGTATTCAGCATAGATTTCCGTGGTGAAGGTACGGAAGCGCAACAGCGAGAAGGCGCCGAACTCGACCAGCACATTCAGCGCGACGAGCAGCATACCACCGAACAGCGCGGGACGCAGATGCGGCAGAACCGCACGCCCGAAGCACGCCCAAGGGCCGCAACCGAGGGAGCGCGCGGTCTCTTCAAAGGCCGGGTCCATGTTGCGAAGCGTCGCCGCGACCGGCAAATAAACCAGCGGGTAGTAAGACGCCGTCACCACCAGGAGCGCGCCGGCAAAATCCTGCAGGTTCGGGCTGAGGGACACCCAGGCGTAACTGGCGATGAACGCGGGCACGGCGAGGGGCGCCACGACCAGCGCCGACCACATCCGCTTCCCCGGAATTGCCATGCGTTCGAGCACGTAGGCGGCGGCAGTCCCGAGCGCGCCGGCGCAGAGAGTTCGAAGCGGCGACGAGGGCGAGCGTATTGAAGAGCAACCGCCCGACCAGAGGCCGGACAAGCACCGCCACGGCATGCTCAATGCCGACGTGGCCGGCTTGCAAGAGCGTCGTGCAGAGCGGCGCCATGACGAGCATCGCGGCCGCGACAGCCGGCGCCAGCAGCCCCAGCGGCGGTCGCGCAGCGATGGCGCGCGCGCCGGTCACAGCAGCCCGGCCTCGCGCAGCAAGTCGGCAGCGCCGCTGTCGTCGCCCAAGGCCGAGATACTGATATGCGGCGGCCTGAGCTCGTTGAACGGCTTCAGAACCGGGTTGGCGGCGACGCCGGGGCGCAAGGGATATTCGAAATTGACGTTTCCCTGAACGAGCAGCGTCTGCGCCGGCTCGCTGACGAGATAGGCGAGAAACTTCTGCGCCGCCTCGCCGTGCGTCGAGGACTTCAGCACCGCCGCGCCGGACACGTTGACCACCGCGCCGACGTCGCCGCCGGGGAAGTGGTAGAGGGCGCTGTGCATCTTGCCCTTGCCGACCTCCTCCTGCAGGCGCGCCCAGTAGTAGTTGTTGATGATCCCCATGGCGACGCCACCGCGGTCGACGGCCGCGACCACGCCTTCGTCGTCGTCAAACGTCTGGGCGTTCTCCTCGAGGCCTTTGAGCCAGGCGAGCGCCGCTGCTTTTCCCTTGAGCGCGGCGACCGCGCTGACGAGCGGCGGGAAGTCCGCGTCGCTCGGCGCGATGCCGATCTTGCCCTTGTAGGCCGGCCCGGCGAGATCCATGATCGACTTCGGCAATTGGCCGGGCTTGACCATGGCCGTGTTGTAGGCGAGCACGTTTTCGCGCGCCAGCACGCCGACCCAGTCGCCTTTGGGCGAGTTGTATTGCGAGGGGATCTGGGCCAGCGTTTTCGGGTCGACCGGAGCGAGCAGGCCTTTTTCAGAGAGGAGTTGCAGCTCCGGCGAATTCTCGGTGAAGTAAACATCCGCCGGCGAAGACGCGCCTTCCTCAGCGATCTGATTGGCGATTTCCGGTCCCTCTCCAACCTTGACCTTGACCGCAATCCCGGTGCGTTTCTTGAAGTCGGCAATCAGGAGATTGACCGATTGCTCATGCTGGCCGCTGTAAAGCGTCAACGACGGAGCGTCTTCCGCGAGCGACGGCGCCGAGGCGCCGGCCAGGGCGACCAGAAACGTCAGCAAGGCGACGAGAAAGAGTCCGCCGCGACAATGGTGCTGCGACGCCGATCGAAACATTGGACATCCTCTGCACAAATCCTCGTCGGGCCGCGGCCGCCGGCGGGTCGAGGTTTACACTTGATTTTCTGATACCAAGCCCGCGTCATAGGGACAATCGCTCAAGGTCCACATTAGAAACGATTCAAAATTGGAAACGATTCAAATGGGATCCGAGCACGCCGACAGCACAGAGCCGAGGTTCCCCGTCTCCGGCAAGGCGATCGGCAAAGCGAACCGATCCAACCAAGCTCGAGTCGCTCTTCCGCCAATTTCGAGGCGCCGACCTCGCGCGAGGTCGCGATCGCCCGCCCTACACGGCGCCGAGTCGCTCGCCCTTTTAGCCGTCGATGAGCGGCGCTGCGGGCGCCCCCGCAGCGCCGAGGATGAAGGCTTGGGGGACGGCCCGCCGGCTCATCACAACACCGGACATGGCGGTCAAGGCTGCAAGAGGACCATCCGGTCGCGAGGCAGTTCGCGCCCGCTCTTTATGGCGTCCTGTTGGCCCCTTGTCCGTTGCCCGAGCCCCTGTCGGAGCGCCGATCGCCCGGCATATCCATCTCGTCGAGTGGGTTCGCGACGTACCGGAACGCGGGCTCCCGGTTCCACGGACCGCGCAAGTCGGCGCCGGGGCCGAACGACATGTTGAAATAGACATTGACGCTCTGGTCCGGCTGCAGGTCGCCAAACAGCGGGTCCGTCAGCTTGTTGATCGAGTTCAGGGCGTCCATGAACATCTTCGTGTGCGCCACTTCGCGCGTGGCCAGGAAGTGCAGCGCCTTCTTCGATCCCTCGTCGTCGGTCAGCTTGAGCAGGGCCTCGTAGGTGGCAAGCGCGCCGGCCTCGGCGGCGATGTCGGCGCGCAAATCGCGCGTCACGTGGCCGCCTTCGTTGACGTAGCGCGCGTCCCAGAAACTCCCTTTGGAGTCGACAAGGTGCGGTCCGGGGCCGCGCACGGAGAACAACGTGCTGCGATAGGCGCGGTCCTGAGCGTCCTGCGAGGCCTTCTTCGTGTGCTGCTCGATCAGCATCGCGATCATTTCGAGATGGGTGAACTCCTCGGTGCCGATATCCTGCAGCATGTCGCGGATGCCGGCGTCCTCGGTATGAAAGGATTGTGTCCAATAGGTCAGAGCGGCGGTCAGTTCGCCGGTCGCTCCGCCGAACTGCTCGAGCAACTTTTCGGCAAACACCGGATCGGGATTTTGGACATTCACTTCGGTCTGCAGGATAGGGCGATGAAGGAACATTGCGAGCTCCATGAGGCGAAGGCCCCCGCCTCCGCCCGCAACCCGCACGCCGCCGGATGGTTCCACGCAGCACCCGGCTCTCTGCTTATTCGGGCGCATTGGCGCCGATTACGAACGCCCGCGCCTCACCCGTTGCGGAACGCGTAGGCGTAGCCGTTGAGCGCCGGCGCGCCGCCGAGATGGGCGAACAGCACCTTCGATCCTTTGGGGAAGAACCCTTTGCGGACGAGGTCGATCATGCCCTGCATCGACTTGCCCTCGTAAACCGGGTCGGTGATCATGCCTTCGAGCCGGGCTGAGAGGCGGATCGCCGCCTTCGTCTCGTCCGACGGCACGCCATAGGCCGGATAGGCGTAGTCCTCGATGAGCACGATGTCGTCTTCGGCGATTGCCTTGCCGAGCTCGACCAGCGCCGCGGTCTTCTGCGCGATGTCGAGCACCTGGGCTTTGGTCTGCGCGGGGGTGAACGACGCGTCGATGCCGATGACTTTGCGCTGCCTGCCGTCCTTGGCGAAGCCGACCGCCATGCCGGCGTGGGTCGAGCCGGTGACTGTGCAGACGACAATATAGTCGAACGCGAAACCCGCCGCGCGTTCCTGCGCCCGCACCTCCTCGGCGAACCCGACATAGCCGAGCCCGCCGTATTTGTGCACCGAGGCGCCGGCCGGAATGGCGTAGGGCCGCCCGCCCTTCGCTTCGACGTCCCTGATCGCCTCCTCCCAGCTTCGGCGGATGCCGATGTCGAAGCCGTCCTCGACGAGACGCACGTCAGCCCCGAGGATACGGCTGAGCTGGATGTTGCCGACCCGATCGTAGACCGCATCCTCGTGCGGAACCCAGGCCTCCTGCACCAGCCTGCACTTCATGCCGATCTTGGCGGCGACCGCCGCAACCTGTCGCGTATGGTTCGACTGCACGCCGCCGATCGAGACCAGCGTGTCGGCGTTCGAGGCAATGGCGTCGGGGATGATGTATTCGAGCTTGCGCAGCTTGTTGCCGCCAAACGCCAGCCCCGAATTGCAGTCTTCCCGCTTGGCGAAGAGTTCGACCTCGCCGCCGAGATGCGCGGTGAGCCGCGACAGCTTCTCGATCGGCGTCGGGCCGAAGGTGAGGGGATAGCGCTGAAACTTTTCGAGCATGCGGCGTTGCGTCCTTCGCGTCCCAGCATGGGGACCACGTTAGCATGAACGCCGCCAAAGGCCCTCTTCGCGTCCGCTTGGCCTATTTGGCGCCCTCGGCCGGGCGAGCGAGCAGGTTCGGGTCGTCGTCGCCGGCCACCTGGGGGTCGGGAGACGCGCCCTGACGCGGGACCTCGGCCGGAATCACGCACGCTAGCGAACCCTGAGTGTGTCCGTGGGCGAAGACGATCAGCCGCCACTGTCGATCCAAATGGAATTTCCTCGAAGCGACGCAGAACCTTGTCCCCATTTTCGCGCGCCTTCGACTTCGGCGGCCGGATCGCCCCGGCTCCTAGACGCCGCCAGGGACGCGCCAATGACTCCGTATGACTCGACAACGTGGAATCCGGTCAATCGATCGGCGTCCTTCTCAGTTCGCGCGAGAGCGCGCAACACGTCGGCGTCGGCGGCCGCCACCTGATCTGTCGCCACGGCGGCGACGAAAAGTGCCGCGTGCGCCGCTCGCCAGGGCGCGACGAGCACCGCGAACGCCGAGGCGCGCTCACCGCGGTCCGCGCGGGATATTCGATGCCAATCGGACATATCCATTCTCCTGTCGCTCAACCCACCCGTCGCGAGTTCGCCTCATCGATCCGCCCGCCGGACGCGACCAATCGTCCCCAATCGCGATATTCTGGTTCGAGCGGAAGAGGTTGTCGGGATCGTACCGCCGCTTCAGCGAGACGAGGCGGTCGTAGTTCTGTCCGTAGGCCGCTCGAACGCGGATGAAGCCCTCGTCGCCCAGGTTGTTGACATAGACGCCGCCCGTCGCAAACGGCCGCAGCGACTCGTAGACTTCTCTCGTCCAGAAGACGTTCGCCGCGTCCCTTGCCGGCTCCGTCCAGATCGAAACCGCAAAGGCGTCATAGGCCGCCGTCCGGTTTGCGTAGGCGGTGGCTGCGGCCGGGATGCGGGCAATGGCGCCGCCCAGCTGCTGGAACACGAACAACGACCTCTGCGAGGGAACGGAGGGAAACTGCTCGATCAGCGTGTCGATCGTTTCATCGGAGATTTCGTCTAAGAGCTGCGCCTTCAAGTGATAGCGGCAACCGTGGGCGAAGATATCGTCGCCGCCCTTCTGCACTTGGACATAGCGAGCAGGGCCGAGGCAATCGGCGATTGCTGGCGTCTTGTCGCGCAGGCGGCGCAGCGCGCGCTCCCCGTCGGCGATCTCGCCTGCGTAGAAAGCCGATATCGAAAAGCCGCGTCCTCCATCTGGCAGCGTATGGAGGGCGCCGTCCAGGCATAGCTCATCCGGAGCCTCTGCGGACACCTCGGCGAAGCGGCGCAGTGCATCTCGCGCACGCTTCCAATCGTAAACGAGCAAACCCGCTAGCACCGTTGGGCCGACCCTGTGCAGCCTATAGGTGGCCGAGGTCACGATCCCGAAATTCCCGCCGCCGCCGCGCAAACCCCAGAAGAGTTCCGCATTTTCAGCCTCGGACGCGCTCAGCAATTGTCCTCCGGCCGTAACGATCTCGGCCGTGATCATGTTGTCGCAACTCAAGCCATGCTTGCGTCCCAATCGTCCGATCCCCCCACCGAGAGTGAGACCGATCAGCCCAGTGTCGCTGTTCACCCCTGTAGTGGTCGCAAGGCCGTGGGCCTGCGTCGCCGCATCCAGGTCGCGAAGCAGTGCGCCGCCCTCCGCTCGCGCAGTCCGCGCGATCGGATCGACGGTCACTTTGTTCATGCGCGAGAGATCGATCACCAGCGCGTCATCGGCCACGCAGAGTCCAGCGATGCTGTGCCGTCCGCTCCTGACGGCGGTCGCGACGCCGGTCTCCCGAGCGAAAGCGACGCTGCGGATGACGTCATCGACATTCGTGCAATAAGCGATCAGCAACGGCCGACGATCGACTGTTCCGTTCCAGACGCGGCGCGCGGAGTCGTAGCCGGCGTCCCTTGGCCCGACCAGGTCTCCGGAAAAACGCGCCCGCAACGCTTCGATTGCGAGTGATAGGGGTCTCATCTGATGCTCCCTGCGAAATTCGCGACCGGCCGAGCGCTCGGGTGGGGCCGCGAAAAAATCTCGTTTCGGTGATGGATGTCTGATGGGTTCGCGATCGCGACGTCACCCGCGCCCTTGCTTTCAGCGTCGCCGCACGAGAGACTTGTCGGCCGGCCTTGGGCCGGCCGCTCCCTCGCGGAGGGTCGGTGCAAAAGACGGCCGCACGACGCGCATTCCCATCGCCTGTTCACCGCAATGAACCGCGGCGACGGCGCGGCAAGTTGGGCCGACACTGCAAATGCCGTGTTTCCGGGAATTGATGCGGGTGTAATCTGTGTGTAAAAAAACACGGTCACGTGCTCGGCGGGCGTTTTGGAGCTTCAATGCAGGACGAGACTGCGTCCCAAACAGGCGTCGGATCGCCAGAGGTCGATAAACAGGGCGGCGCCGTGCGATTCTCGAATATGGCGCTTGATCTCGACGCCTGCACACTGAAATGGGAGTCCGGCGAGCCCATTGCGCTCACCCGCGCCGAGTTCGCGCTCCTGCGGGTCTTCATCCAGCGGCCGGGTCGCGTGTTGAGCCGCGACATGCTCCTGAACGCGGTCTCCAACCGGCGAATGGAGCCCTACGACCGAAGCGTCGACGTGCTCGTGAGCCGCCTGCGCCACAAGGTCGAGCCTAACCCGAAGCAACCCCGTCTGATCGTCACCGTGCCCGGCGAAGGATACCGGTTCGACGGTGGACCCGTTGAGAGGACGGCCGCCGCGCCAGGCTCGCGCTTAAGCGAACCGCCGCCGCGCCAGGACCCCGGCCGGCGCTGGTTTCCGCCATCGAAGCTGCCAGTTTCGATCAGCGGACTCGTGCCCAACCGCCCTTGGCTCTTGGCCATGGCCGGCCTTGCGATCGGCGCCTTGGCGGCATTCGGCGCCGATTGGCTCCTCAGGCCAGCCGACCGGGCCGCCTTGCACGAGCCGCTCGTCGCCGTCCTGCCATTCGACGACCTCGGACGAACGGCGGAGCGCGACAATTTCGGCCGGGCGGTCGGCGAGGACCTGCGGACCCTTCTGTCCACCTTCCCCGGCATCCGCGTGCTGTCGGAGAAACTGCCCGACGCCGGCTCTCCGGCCGCCGATTTCGTGTTGCGCGGCGGGGTCCTGGAGAGCCCGGACGAGGTCCGGGTGACGGCCCAGCTGACCGACGCGAGGACCGGCGTCAACGTTTGGGCCGACCATTTCACCCACGACGGCGCGAACGTCGTCGCGGCGCAAGAGGCGGTCGCGATGCGTATCGCTGATGCGGTCGCCGGGCTGCAAGGCTCGCTGCGCGGCGAGGAAGAAAGACGAGCGTGGCAAAGGGCCGCCCAGTCGCTCGGCGAATACGACTACTATCTGCGCGGCTCTTCATACGCTTATCGTCCGACGTGCGAAGACGACATGAAGGCCCGCGAGATCTTCGAAGAGGGTCTGAACCGGCATCCTCGGTCGGCCCTGCTGCGGGTGGAGCTGGCGTTCACCTACGCCAATGCGGTCGAGTTCTACTGCAGCTCCGATCCCCGGGGAGACATCGAGCGGGCGTGGTCGCTCGCTCGGCAAGCGATGCAGACGCCGGATGCATCGACGCTCACAAACTTTCACGGCCACTGGCTGATGGCGGCGCTCTACCAATGGCGCGAACACGATTTCGCCAGATCGATCCGCGAGGCGGAGCTCGCTGTCCAGCTTGCGCCCTACGACATCCGGTCACGCGCGGAACTGTCCTTTTACGTCGCCAATGCCGGCAAGCTGGAGCAGGCGGCGGCGTGGTCGGCGACCGCGGCGCGCGGACGCCTCGCCCCCTACGGCTATCAGAATCTTGCCTGGGCCTACTACCTGATGGGACGGCACCAGGACGCGCTCGACGCCCTGGAGAAAAGCGATCCGGCGCTGCCCGGCTACGCGCAGCAACTCGCCACGATCTATGTTCGGCTCGGCCGCCTGCCGGAGGCGCAGGCGACGATGCAGAAGTGGCTCGAGGCCAAACCGCGCAATTCGATCGCGCTCGAGGCGAACTGGCCGCTCAAAGCCGAGCTGAAAGCCGCCTACATCGACGACCTGCGAGTCGCCGGCATGCCGGATTAGTCTTGCTAACAGCGCTGCCGTAGACCGCGGCCGCGACTGAGCCAGCCACGGCAACGGACGTACCGGGTTCGCGCGCCGAGGCCGATCAACATTTTCTTGCCAAGCTTGGCATTGTGTTCTACGTTTGTTCTCGCTGCCGCAACGGAGAGCGCCGCTTGTCCGGTCCATGGAATCTGCCCCGGCCAATCGTCGCGAGGGCTCGATTGAAGCGCAAGGGCTTGGACGCTAAGGAAATCCGAACCCAAGATAGGGGTCGTCGGGTCCGCTAAATAGCGACGAACGGCCTCATCGCCAATTTTTCCCTGCCATTCGCCCGTAAGCCTTTGATAAGTCCTAAATCCGGGTAAGGAATTGCAATTTTTTGCAGGAAATGGAAGGCCTTTTGCAAGCCGTTGGCAGCAAATCGAAGTTTTTTGGCAGCTTCCTGAAAGAAATGGAAGGACGGCTGGCGCGGGGTGGCTGGAAATGGCGTAACGGGGGCAGATTCCGACGGCCATGACGACAGCCCCGGGTGCCCGGGACTCTGCAGCGCGTAGGAAACGGCGCCCGCAAGCCATTGCGAACCCCTCAATCCGCGGCTGCAAGCCGCGCCCCTGCATCACGCCTGGGTCTGCATCCCCGCCTGCTCGACCCGGATCGCCGTCTCGACGACATCCTCACCGCTCCCGTGGGCGCTGCGGACGAAGGCGCCGTCGCGGGCGTCGAAGCCGACGGCGACGCGCACGAAGCGCTCGTCGGCGCAGAGCGGGATCGTCGGATCGAAGGCGATCCAGCCGAGGCGCGGCGCGTAAGCCTCGGCCCAGGCGTGCGCGCCGGGCTTGGCGCCATCCTCGTCAACGGCCCGGTATCCGGCGACAAAGCGCGCCGGCAGGCTGAGGAAGCGGGCGCAGGCGATGAAGATATGGGCGAAGTCGCGCGCCCGGCCGCGCCTGAGCGCGAAGGCTTCGACGGCCGTCTCCGGGTCGTCCGGCCCGAGCGGATCGAAGGCCATGATGCGGTGGACGTCGCTCATCAGCCGATGCAGCGCGTCGAGCGGATCGGCGGCGCCGGCGCTCGCTTCCGCGGCAAAGTCGCGCAGCGCCCCGTTGGCGTGCGCCAGCGGGCTCTCGCGTAAGTACATTTCCGCCGGCAGCCGCTCGACCGTTCCCTTGACGACCCCCGCCGTGTCGGTCGTCTCGACGTTGCCGCCGGCGGTAACGGTCAGGCGCTCGACCGGCCCGCCGTGATGCGAGAACGAAGAGACGACGTTGCCGTGCGCGTCCTCGCTCGCACGCAGCGCGCTGTCGACGTCGACGGCGATGCGCCAGCCGAACACATACTGGCTGTCGAAGCCGTGCGGGGTGAGCCGGAGGTTCTGGATCAGCATACGCGCCGGCGGCGCGAAGCGATGCGTTATCTCGTGCGAAATCCGGATCCGCATGGGTTTGAGCCCGCCCGCATCTTCAGGTGAAGAGATACTGCTCGGAGATCGAGGTCGACAGGCGCGCGTTCTCCTCGATGAAGCCGGTGATGAACTCGTGCAGCCCGCCCTGGAAGATCTGCGTCATGCTGGAACGCTCGAGACTGGCATGCGTAGCGCGCGCCAGCCGTTGCGCCATGCCGCTGCGCCCGTCGTCGCGCGCCAGCGAATCGAGCGCCCGGTCGATGCTCTCGTAGCAGGAGATGAGCGAGCGCGGCATCGCCCGCTTGAGGATCAATAGATCGGCGATCAGCCAGGGCTTCACCCGGTCGCGATAGACCCAATGGTAAGCGGTCGCCGCCGAGACGGCGCGCAGGATCGCCACCCACTGGAAATAGTCGAGCGAGCCGCCGACCGGCTCGGTCGAGGGCAAGAGCAGGTGGTATTTGACGTCGAGGAGCCGCGCCGTGTTGTCGGCCCGCTCGATGAAAATGCCGAGCCGATTGAACCAGTAGGCGTCGTTGCGCAGCATGGTGCGATAGCACGAGCCGTCGAAGTCGAGCGAGGCCTTCTTCACGTAGTCGAGGAAGCGGGTCAGCGCCAGGCGGTCGAGCGTGCGCGCCTGGCGGTGGCTCGTCTCGAAGCGCTTGAGCTCGAGCCAGGCGTCGTTGATCGCCGTCCACGTTTCGGCGGTCAGCGCGGTGCGCACCGCCCGCCCTGCGGCGCGCGCGTTCTCGAGACAGTTGCAGATCGACGACGGGTTGGTCAGGTCGAAGGTGAGGTGGTCGACCGCGCCCTCCTCGTCGAGCTCGCCGTGGGCTTCGATGAAGCTGTCGTAGGCGCCGGCGGCGTTGAGGGCGCCTTCCCACTCCACAGTTCGATCGCCTTCTGACTTCGGCAGATATTCGAGCCTCAGCGTCGCCTCGATGGTGCGGGCAATGAAGTCCGCCCGCTCCATCGACCGGGCGAGCCAGAAGAGGTTGTCGGCGGTTCGCGCGAGCATGGCTCAGGCTTCGCCGTCCGCGTCGTCGACGATCCAGGTATCCTTGGTGCCGCCGCCCTGGCTGGAGTTGACCACCAGGGAGCCTTCCTTCAAGGCGACGCGGGTGAGGCCCCCGGGGACGATGCGGACGCCGTCGGCGCCGGAGAGCACGAACGGCCGCAAGTCGACGTGCCGGGGCGCAACCCCGCTCTCGAACGAGGCGGGACAAGTCGAGAGCGCCAAGGTCGGCTGGGCGATGTAGTTGTTGGGATCCGACCTGATCTTGGCTGCAAACTGCTCGCGCTGCGCCGCGGTGGCGTGCGGTCCGACCAGCATGCCGTAGCCGCCGGATCCGTTGACCTCCTTGACCACCAGCTGATCGAGCCGCTCGAGCACGTATTTGAGCCATTTGGGCTCGCGGCAGCGGTAGGTCGGCACGTTCTTTAACAGCGGCTCTTCGGTGAGATAGAAGCGGATCAGATCGGGGACGTAGCTGTAGATCGCCTTGTCGTCCGCGACCCCGGTGCCGATTGCATTCGCAAGCGTCACATTGCCCGCCAAATAGGCGCCGACCAGCCCGGGCACCCCCAGGACCGACGACGGATTGAAGACCAGCGGGTCGAGGAAATCGTCATCCACCCGGCGGTAGATCACGTCGACGCGGCGGGGGCCCAGGGTCGTTCGCATGAAAACCTGATCGTCCTCGACGAAAAGATCGCGACCCTCGACCAGTTCGATGCCGAGCTTGTCGGCGAGGAACGAGTGTTCGTAATAGGCGGAGTTGTACAGCCCTGGCGTCAGCAGCACGATCGTCGCCTCGCCGCGGTCCTCCCGGGGGGCGACCGAGCGCAGGCAGGCGAGCAGCTCGTCCGGATAGTCGTCGACCGGCGCGACGTGATGGCGGGCGAAGAGGTCCGGCAGGAGCCGCATCGTCACCTCGCGGTTTTCCAGCATGTAGGAGACGCCGGAGGGCGTTCGCGCATTGTCCTCGAGCACGTAGAACGACTGATCGTCAACCCGCACGATGTCGATCCCGGCGATGTGCACCCATAGGTCGTGCGGGGCGCGGCGGCCGATCATCTCCGGCCGGTAATAGGGGTTGCGCAGGATGAGTTCCGGCGGGACGACGTCCTCCTTAAGGATGGCGCACGGCCCATACACGTCGGCGAGGAAGAGGTTCAGCGCCTTGACGCGCTGGGTCAGGCCCGCCTCCAGCCTCCGCCACTCGGCGCGCGAGATGAGCCGCGGCACGATGTCGAAGGGGATCAGCCGCTCGGCCGCATCCTTGTCGCCATAGACGCCGAAGGTGATGCCGATGCGGCGGAACATGTATTCCGCTTGGGCGCGGCGCGCCGAAAGCAGATCGGGCGGCGTCGTCTCGAGCCACAGCGCCACTTCACGGTAGAGCGCGCGCGTGCGGTCGGCCGCGAGGCCCATCTCGTCAAACGCTTCCACTGCCGCCATGCGCTATCCTGCGTCAGACCCGATCGCGAAGCAACGGAACCGCCCGTCTCAGCTTGGCTTTGCAACTTCCGTGCCGAAATTCTGGGCGCGCCGCAGCGCCTCGGCCCCGGACATCGCCCTGTTCGCCGGCCAGGCTGCGAAGTCCGCTTCCCTCTCCATCGCCAACGCCAGGCGAAGGCGGAAGGCTTCGCGCGGCATGCTGATCGCTCCCAGACTCATGAGATGCTCGGTGAGGAACTGCGTGTCGAGCAGGCGAAAGCCGCCGGCGCGCAGGCGGGCAAAAAGATGGACGAGCGCGACCTTGGAGGCGTCGCGGGCGCGGTGGAACATGCTCTCGCCGAAGAAGGCTGAGCGCAGGCTCACCCCGTAGAGGCCGCCGACAAGCTCCTTGTCCTCGTAGACCTCGATCGAATGGGCGTGTCCGGCATCGAAGAGTTCGCCATAGAGACGCACGATCTCGTCGTTGATCCAGGTCTTTTCCCGCTCGGCGCAGGCGCGGATCACGGCCGGGAAGTCCCGGTCGGCGACGACGCGAAACCGGTCCGAGCGCACCGTCTTGGCGAGGCTCTTCGAAACAATCAGCCCGTCGAGCGGAAAGACGCCCCGCTCGTGCGGCTCAACCCAGAAGAGTTCCTTCGCCCCGCGGCTTTCGGCCATGGGAAAGACGCCGATGGAATAAGCCCTGAGAAGCAGGTCGGCTGTCAGCTCGAATTTCCGCGGGCTCGCTTTCATGACGCCGATGGTGGGACCGGACAGGCGAAGCGTCAAGCGCGGCTGGCGCGGGCCGCGAACCGGTCAGCTCTGAGGCGCCCAAAACATCGCTTGGCGATCGGTCGCGACTGGTCTAGCGTCTGTTGCGATGGTTCCCTTCGGGGATCAAAAGGGAACACGGTGCAGGCCGAGAGGCCGAAGCCGTGGCTGCCCCCGCAACTGTAAGCGTTGAGACGACGCCACTCATGATCACTGGGAGACCGGGAAGATCGGCGTCCGTCGTTGACCCGCGAGCCAGGAGACCTGCCATCGCTCGTTAAAGCCGATCTCGGGCGAGGTGACCGATGGTTTGTCTCTTTGGCGGCATCACCCGCGATCGCGCTGTTCTCCCCCAACAGCATGCGAGGGTGTCATGCCTGGAATCGTCTCAGGTGTTCTGACTGAGGGCGGCGCTGATCTGCGCCGCCGTTTGATCGCTATCTATGCCGTTCTGATCGGCGGCAATATTCTCATCTGGCTCTGGGCGCTCATCGCCCTCCGAGGCCAGCCTGTTCTGCTCGGAACGGCGCTTCTGGCCTATACGTTTGGCCTGCGCCACGCGGTCGACGCCGATCATATCGCCGCGATCGACAACGTCACGCGCAAGCTTATGCAGCAAGGCCTGCGGCCGGTCGGCGTCGGCTTCTTCTTCTCGCTCGGCCACTCGGCCGTGGTGATCTGCATGTCGATCGGCGTCGCGTTCGCCGCCTCGGCGCTGACCTCGCGCTTCGATTCGATGAAGGCGGTCGGCGGGATCATCAGCACGAGCGCCTCTGCGCTCTTTCTGTTCGCCATCGCCTTCATCAACATCCTGGTGCTGATTTCGGTCTACCGCACGTTCCAAGCAGTGAAGCGCGGCCAGCCGTTCGCAGAGGATGATTTTGATATCCTGCTCAACAAGCGCGGGTTCCTCTCCCGCATTTTCCGGCCGCTGTTCCGGCTCGTCACCAAGAGCTGGCATATGCTGGCGATCGGTTTCCTGTTCGGGCTGGGCTTTGATACGGCGACGGAGGTCGCGCTGTTCGGCATTTCCTCAGCGCAGGCCGCCAACGGCATGTCGTTCAGCTCGATCATGGTGTTTCCGGCGCTGTTCACCGCCGGCATGACGCTCGTCGACACGACCGACGGAGTGCTGATGCTGGGAGCCTATGGCTGGGCCTTCATGAAGCCTATCCGCAAGCTCTACTACAACATGACCATAACCGCGGTTTCTGTCGTCGTCGCCGTCCTTATCGGCGGCCTGGAAACGCTCAACCTCGTCGGCGATCAACTGGGTCTTACCGACGGCGGCGGCTTTTGGGGCGCGATCGGCGAGATCAACGATAACTTCGGCGTGCTCGGTTACGTCATTATCGGCGTCTTCCTGTTGAGCTGGATCGCTTCGGTCGTCTTCTACAAATTCATGCGTTACGACGATCTCGAGGTCACGGTCGGGGCTCCCTGATCGGCATGGTGAAGGTTGGGCCACGCCGAGGCCAGGCGCGGATCTGACGGACTAGCCCCGCGCCTGCCTCCCCACAGCCAGGGTCAAAACCCGACGCTTGCTGCCCGCGCGGGCACGTCGCAAATGGGCGGAGAGGCGGGCATTTCGCATCTCCACCGAACTGTCCACGACCGAAAGAGGCCCTCTGTCTTCGCTCGCGCCTATTCACTGATGCCGAAGAGGGATTGCTCGCTCTTGCGATCGAACAGATAGACGTGACTGGGGGCGAACGTCGCGTGGACGGTCTGGCCTTCCTTGAGCCGAACCTTGCCCGCGAGCAGGACGCTGAGTTGGCGACCGGATGCCATCTTCGCACGCACGAGCGTCGTGTGGCCGAGAGGCTCGACCGTATCCACGGCGCCCGCGATGCTGAAGGCGTCGGCACCGGCCGGCTGGTCGGAAAGGACGAGGTGCTCCGGCCGTACGCCGACCGTGATCTCCAGCGTGGAAACGCCGGCGAGCGCCTGCCGCACGCCGCCGTTTATCGCAAGCGTCGTCTGCTCCGCGGGCAGAACGATTCGGTTGCCCTCGACGCGTCCCTCGAGAAAGTTCATCGGCGGGCTGCCGATGAAGCTCGCGACATAAGTGTTCTTCGGCTGTTCGTAGAGCTCGGTCGGGCTTCCGATCTGCTGGATCCGGCCGTTGCGCATCACGACTATGCGGTCGCCCATGCTCAGCGCCTCGACCTGGTCATGCGTCACGTAGAAGGTCGTCACACCGAGCCGCTCCTGCAGCTTGATGATTTCGGCGCGCATCTCCATGCGTAGGGCCGCGTCGAGATTGGATAATGGCTCGTCCATCAAAAAGACGCGCGGCTCCCGCACGATCGCGCGGCCGAGCGCCACGCGCTGCCGCTGGCCGCCCGACAATTCTATCGGCCGCCGCTGCAGCACGTCCTCGATGCCGAGTAGCCGCGCGGTCCTGCGCACGCGGTCCTCGATCTCGGCCTTCGGAACCTTTCTGAGACGCATGCCGAACGCCATATTCGAGAACACGTTGAGATGCGGAAAGAGCGCGTAGTTCTGGAAGACCATCGCCACGTCCCGATCGTGCGGCAGCTCGTCGGTCACGTTCTTGCCGTCGAACTCGACCTGCCCGTCGGAGGCGACCTCGAGGCCGGCGATGATGCGCATGGTCGTGGTCTTGCCGCAGCCCGACGGACCTACAAAGACGATGAATTCGCCATCCGCGGCATCGAGGGAGAAGTCCTCGACCGCAATGAGATCTCCGAAGCGCTTCCAAACGTGACGGAGTTCAACCTTTGCCATCCAAACTCTCCACGGAAGGACTTCCGCACGGCCGATCGCCGTCGGCGTCCCCTCCTTTTTTCAGATTGATGCACGGTACGCATTGGGCTGTCCACGTGGCAAACAACATTGCGCCCGCGTCGAAAGAACACATTGACCCATCGTACATGCGCGTATAGGCTGACATGCTAGCTCGTTCTGCTGAAAGGGGGTTTGCGCCTCCAAACTTCTCCAGCATCGCCGCTCGACGAGCCGATCAAGGTTCGGCCGTTGAAATCTCAGGCGGTTCACCAAAAAAATGGCTCAAAAAAATGTGGTCGTCAGCGTTCGTCCACGCCGGCGTACCCTGCAGAGGAGGAAAGAATGGCCAATCGTTATGACGACGACAAGTTTGGCGAGGTCGTGCGCGACTATGTGCGCGGGCAGATCAACCGTCGCCAGTTCATCATCCGCGGTGCTCAACTCGGTCTATCCGCGGCGGTTCTGGCGAAGATGACCCGGTCATCGCGGGCCGCAAACTTGATCGACTCGGCTCCCGAGTCGCCCTATGAATTGCCCATTACGCCCGAACGCGTGGCGTTCCTCAAGACCAAGCCCTACAAAGGGACCACCATAAATGTGATGGTTCTGAAGGCGACTGTCGGCGACGGTCTCAAATATCATGTCCCACACTGGGAAGAAGCGACCGGAGGCAAGATAAATGTCGCCGAGGTGCCGATCGAGACATTGCATACACAGATCTTCTCCGATCTCAGCAGCGGACTCGGCAGATACGACACCTACATGACAGGATGCTGGTATTACGGCGACTTCTTTGTCCCTAAGGATCCGTATATTGTTCCCGTTGAGAAATTCATCAGCGATCCAAAGTATTCTTACTGGGATCCCGATCAGTGGATACCCTCCATGCGCAAACTCTACTCGTGGAACGAGAAAGTGTATGGCGTCCTGTTCGACGGCGACGCGCAAGCGCTCTACTATCGCAAGGACGCATTTTCCAAGAAGGAAAATCAGGACAAGTTCAAGGCGAAGTACAATTACGACCTTCCCATGCCGCCGAAGACGACCAAGGAGTATCATGACGTCGCGGACTTCTTCACCGGATGGGACTGGAATGGGAGCGGTCAGAACGACTGGGGCATTGCGCTTCACGCGAAGGTAAACGAGCAGGGATTCTTCCACTTCCTGACGCTGTCGGCTCCCTTTGTCATCTCCCCCGACAATAAGTATTACTTCTTCAACCCGGAAACGATGAAGCCGCTGATCAACTCGGAAGGCCATCTGCGAGCTCTCGAGGACTATGTGAAGTTTCTCGCCAACGGCCCCAGGGAGGAGATCGCCTGGACGCTCGGCCAGGGCTGGAACCTGTTCCTCGACGGGCAGTGCGCGACCGAGCCGACCTGGGGCGACCTGCCGACGCTGGCCCAGGATCCGAAGACCTCGAAGGTGCAGGGAAAGATCGGCGCGGCGCCGTTGCCGGGAACCACCGAGGCGTTCAATCCGATTACCGGAGAATGGAAGAAATACGACCTCAATCAGGTCGGCAACACGAACGGTGGAACCTGGCACTGCGTGATCTCGCGTCTGTCGAAGAAACAGGAGGCGACCTACGATTTTCTGGCGTTCATGGCGAACAAGAAGAACGCGCTGTTCAACTGCACGACCGGCTGGACCGGCGTTCAGCCCGGCATGAAGTTCGAATACTTCCCGCCAGTCGGCACCGGAAAAATCAGCGACTGGACGGGCGCCAACCCACCCTGGAACCAGGACGACGTCGTCGAGTATCTCAAGGCTTACTACGCCGTGCTGTCCGCGCCGGTTCAGCAGGAATATTTGCGCATACCCGGCACGGCCGAGTACTGGCACGATCTCGACGTCAACGTCTCGGCGGTGCTCGGCGGCCAGATGCAGCCGAAGGCGGCGCTCGACGCCACCGCGGCGTCGTGGGAGAAGATTACCGATCGTTACGGCCGCGACAAGCAGAAGGCGCTTTACAAGGCGTCGTTCGCTTAAGGCGACGACCGAGCCCCGCGGCGGGGCCCGCCGCGGGGCTCGTATTCGATCGCCGGCTGATCGGGAGGGACGGATTTGGCCGCGCTTCGAATCCGGCGCCTGGAACGTGGCGCCAGCTTCAAATACGCCCTGCTTCTTCCCGCCGTGTTCTGGGTCATTGCGTTCACATTTCTGCCGCTGATTTCGGTGTTCCGCTACAGCTTCGCGTCCTATGTGCTGGGCGAGGGGATCACCGGATACGTCGGCTTCGCGAATTATGTCGATGTCCTGACATCCGCGCGATTCTGGCACGCCATTATGGTCACCGTGATCTTCGTCGTGGTGGCCGTTCCAATTGAATTGGTCCTCGGCTTTCTCGCGGCGTGGCTGGTCAATCTCGGCACTCCCGGCACGCGTGCGTTCCGCACGATTATCGGGTCGCCCTTATTCACACTTGAAGTGGCGATCGGCTATCTCGGGGTCACCTTCTTCACCGATCAGGGAGGGCTGATCGCCGTGCCGCTCGCCGTGCTCGGCGTCCACGTGCCCTGGATGTCGACGGACTACGGCGGCATCGCCGGCGCCATTCTTCTCGACGTCTGGCGATGGACGTCGTTCATCTTCATCATCGTGCTCGCCGGATTGGCGGGCATCCCAGGCGACCTTTACGACGCCGCGGTTCTCGACGCGAAGAGCCATTGGCAGGTGATGTGGCATCTCGCCATTCCGCTGGCCTGGCCGGTAATCACGATCGCGGTGCTCCTGCGAACAGTCGAGTGTCTGAAGGTCTTCGCGATACCGTTCGCGCTGACCTCCGGCGGCCCCGGCACCAGCACCGAGACCTTCAGCGCCATGGACTATCTGACCACCATTCAGTTCTTCGATTTCGGCAAGGGCTCGGCGATGGGTATCGTCTACCTCATCCTGGCGTCGGCGGTGATCGGCGTGTTCTTCAAGCAGATGCGCAAGAGCCTGACGTAAGGCGAGCCAGCAATGATCAACATCCTTTGGACCCGCGCCGGTTTCTGGTCCCGTTTCCTCATCTACGTCTTGCTGGTCGCCGCGGCCGTTTTCACCATTGTCCCGTTCCTGTGGGCCGCGGTCAATTCGGTGAAGACGCTGACGGAGACTTTCCAGCTCGGCGCATTCATCCCTTTCCTGCAGTTCCAACCGACGCTCGATTCATGGCGCGAGGTGTTGGCCGATCCGCAAACCGAAAACGCGTTCATCAACAGCTGCGTCATCAGCGCCGGGACGACGATTTTCTCGCTCGTCCTCGGCGTCCCGGCGGCCTACAGCCTGGCCCGCTATGAATTTCCGATCCGCTCGAACGACATCGCGCTCTGGTTCCTGTCGCAGCGCGTGCTGCCTCCTGCGGTCGTCCTGGTGCCGTTCTACCTCCTGCTCGTCTATCTGCGCCTGATCGACACGTGGCAGGGCCTGATCTTCTGCTACTCGACCTTCAATCTCGCTTTCGTCGTCGTGATCATGCGCGACATCTTCCGCGACGTGAGCACCGAGATCGAGGACGCCGCCAAGGTCGAGGGGGCCACGCCCTGGCAGATCTTCTGGATGATCGCGCTGCCGCTGTCGCTCGACGGGCTCGTCGTGTCGTCGGTTCTGGTCTTCGCCTTCACCTGGAACGAGGCGCTCTTTGCTTCGGCGTTGACCTCCCAGGCGGCCACCCCCTTCTCCGCTCTCGTTCTAGCTTCGCGTTCGACGCGGGGCGTCGACTTCAACACGGCCGCGGTCAACACGCTGATCGGCATCATTCCGCCGGTGATATTCTATCTCTTCGTGCAGCGGTACCTGGCACGCGGCCTGTCGTTCGGCGCCGTCAAAGGATAGCCGTACGAGGATCGTGTCGACTCCCCCCGACCGGCGGCTGACCGCGCCGGGCGCCAAGCATCAGACTCCATCCGCTAGTGTCAAATGGCCCCGCTCCGACCCGGGCTTCAGGCCAGGCTCCAGGCCCGGGGCGCCGAGCCGCGCCGCCTTCAGGATGTGCTCGGCGAGCAGGCGGCAGGCGCGTTCCGCGTCGCGCTTGATTGCCGCGTCGAGAATCCGCCGGTGCTCGTCGGCGGATTGCGAGCGCGGAAAGGGCCTGGTCTTCAGCGACAGCATGCGATAGCGCCGGCTGTGATCGTACATCGTGCGCAAATAGAGGCGCAGCCAGCGCGAGCCGCAGTTGGAGACGAGCGCCTCGTGGAACTCCTGGTTGGCGCGCTCCCACGGTTCGCCATATCGGTCCGGCTCGGCCTCGACCAGCGCTTCGACCTTCGACAGCTTGTGATAGGCGCCGACAACACGCGCTTCCCAGTCGAGATCGGCGGCGGCGATCGACTGCTTCAGCGCGTGACATTCGAGCAATTGCCGCATCTCCGTGATGTCGCGCAGGTCCTCGTCGGACACCGGCAGGACGGCAAATCCCTTCTGCCCTTCGGCGACCACGAGGCCGTCCGCGGCGAGACGGGCCAAGGTTTCCCGCAGGGTGTTGACGCTCACGTCATAGGCCTTGCTCAGCTTCTCAAGCTTGAGCTTGGCCGAGGGAGGCAGCACGCCCAGAATAATGTCCTGGCGCAGCCTCTCGTGCAGCGCCTCGGTCAGAGTTGGCGGGGCGGCCGGCTTCGCCGTGCGATCGTCCATTGGTTTTCGCGCCCGATTCCGCTTTTTGCGGTTGGAGGATTATTTCATATTGCAAGACTCTTATCAATCGCATATAGGAACGAAAATATAGGAGATTTTTTCGATGCTCAGATGGTCGATCGCGTCCGTCTGCATGGGCGGAGCGCTGGAGGGCAAGCTGGCGGCGGCGGCCAAGGCAGGCTTTCGAGCCGTCGAGCTCTTCGAGAACGATCTGACTTTTTTCAGCGGCAAGCCGCGCGACGCGCGACGGATGGCCGACGATCTCGGCCTCGAAATCGTCGCGCTGCAACCCCTGCGCGACTTCGAGGCGATGCCCGATCCCCTCCGCTCGCGCAATTTCGAGCGCGCCGCGCGCAAGCTCGAACTCATGGACGAACTCGGCGCGAGGCTGCTCTGCCTGTGCTCCAACGTCTCTCCCGAGGCCATCGACGACCCCTCCCGCGCCGCCGCGGATCTCGCTGAGCTCGCCGATCTTGCCCGGCGCCGCGGTATGCGGCTGGGCTACGAGGCGCTCGCCTGGGGCCGTCATGTCAAGGACTGGACCGCGGCGTGGGACATCGTCCGCACCGCCGATCGTGACAACCTCGGGATCGTTCTCGACAGCTTTCACATCTGCGCCCGGCGTAATCCGATCGAGCCGATCGCCGCCCTTCCGGCCGACCGGATTGCGCTGGTCCAGGTGGCAGACGCGCCGGCGCTGGTGATGGACCCCCTGTCGCTCAGCCGCCACTACCGCTGCTATCCCGGCCAGGGAGACTATCCGATCGTCGATTATCTCGACGCCGTAACGCGCGCCGGCTATCGCGGTCCGCTCTCGCTCGAAATCTTCAACGATCAGTTTCGCGGCGCCGCAGCGGCGGCGATCGCCGTCGACGGCATGCGTTCGCTGCGCGCGGCAGGCGAAGCGCTTTCCGAAAGGCGCGCCGCGCGCGGCGAAGCGCCACTCGCCGATTTGCCGGCGCTGCCGCCCGCGCCCGTGGTCGAGCGGGTGGAATTCGTGGAGTTCGCCGCCAGCGACGCCGACGCCAATGCGCTCGTCGCGTTGATCGAAGGGCTCGGCTTTCATCGCGTCGGCCGTCACCGTTCGAAGGACGTCGAACTTTATTCGCAGGGTGCGATCAACCTCGTCGTCAACCGCGAGCGCGAGGGTTTCGCGCATTCCTTCTCGCTGCTGCATGGTCCTTCGGTCTGCGCCCTGGCGCTGCGGGTTGACGACATCGGCAAGGCGCTCGAGCGGGCGAGCGCGCTCGAATGCAAGAGCTATATCGGCAGGATCGGACGGGGCGAGGCGAGCGTGCCCGCGGTCGCCGGCGTCGAGGGCAGCCTGATCTATTTCATCGGCCCGGGCGACCTCGAATGGCGCGACGATTTTCTCCTGGGCGACGGGCAGCCCGTTCAAGGGCTTCTGCGCACGGTCGATCATCTCTCGAATGTCGTCCGCCGCGGAGAATTCCTGAGCTGGTCGCTGTTCTACCGAACGGTGCTCGGGCTCCTGCCCGAGCCGCAGGTCGAGATCGCCGATCCGCACGGCGCCTTCTTCAGCCGCTCGCTGCGCAGCGCCAGCAACGAAATTCGCATCGCGCTCAACATCGGCGAAGGCGGCGCGACCGGCGTCTCGAGGTTCCTCGACGCCTTCGGCGGCGCGGGCTTCCAGCAGATCGCGCTCTCGACCGACGACATCTTCGCCGCCGTCGAGGCCGCGCGCGCCCGGGGCGTCGCCTTCCTGCCGATCCCGGACAACTACTACGACGATCTCGCCACCCGATTCGAGATCGCGCCCGACAGGCTCGCCCGTATGCGCGCACATGGCGTCCTGTACGACCGGATCAGGGATGGCGAATTCCTCCATATTTACACGCGCACCTTCGAGGAGCGTTTCTTCTTCGAGATCGTCGAGCGGCGGAACTACGACCTCTTCGGGGCGACCAACACGCCCGTGCGCCTTGCGGCGCAGGCGAGCCTCATCGACGCCCAGGAACGCGCGGAGATCGCATTTGACTGACGGCGCTGGCGCGGCGGCGCGCGGATCAGCCCCAGTCCGGAGCGCGATCGCGCAGGTCGACTATTAATTGGGCTGCCAAAACACGGCAAAGGGAGGAAACCAATGACGCAAGCGACGCTTCACGAGCCGTTGGGGCGGCATCAGAGCCGAAATCGCAGCGGCGAGCGGCTGGATCGGATCGGCGCTCGAATACTATGACTTCTTCATTTACGCCACCGCCGCCTCGCTGGTCTTTCCGCAGATCTTCTTCCCGTCCAGCAATCCGACCGTCGCCATCGTCGCCTCGCTCGCGACCTACGGCGTCGGCTACGTCGCGCGGCCGATCGGCGCCTTCGTTCTCGGTCATTTCGGCGATACCCACGGGCGGCGCAACGTGCTGCTTGTATGCCTCGTCCTCATGGGCCTCTCGACCACCGCGGTCAGTCTCCTGCCGACCTATCAGCAGGTCGGCGTCTGGGCGCCGGTCTTGCTGGTGGCGCTGCGCCTCATCCAGGGATTTGCTGTCGCCGGCGAAATTTCCGGCGCGAGTTCGATGATCCTCGAGCACGCTCCGTTCGGCCGGCGCGGCTATTTCGCCAGCTTCACGCTGCAGGGCGTTCAGGCCGGACAGATCCTTGCGGCCGCAGTGTTTCTGCCGTTGAGCTACGCGCTGTCGAACGAGGCCTTCATCAGCTGGGGATGGCGCGTGCCCTTCCTGCTCAGCGTGCTCGTCCTCGTCGCCGGCTATGTCATCCGCCGCGAGGTCGAGGAGACGCCGGCCTTCGCCGAGGAGCAGGCGCATCGTGAGGTTCCGCGCACGCCTGTCCTCGAGGCGCTGACGCGACACTGGCCGGACATGCTGCGGGTCGTCTGCATGTCGCTGATGAACGTCATCCCGGTGGTGGCGACGATCTTCGGCGCCGCCTACGCGGTGCAGCCAGGCTACGGCGTCGGCTTCGACAAGAGCGTCTATCTCTGGATACCGGTCGTCGGCAACGTCGTCGCGGTGCTGGTGATTCCCTACGTCGGAAACCTCTCCGACCGGATCGGCCGGCGCCCGCTGATGATCGTCGGCTCGCTGGCGGCGGGGCTGCTGTCTTTCGGCTACCTCTACGCCATCAGCATCAAGAACGTGCCGCTGGCGTTCGTCCTGTCGATCCTGATGTGGGGCGTCTTCTATCAGGGTTACAACGCTGTGTTTCCGAGCTTTTATCCCGAGCTGTTCCCGACCCGGGCGCGCGTCTCCGGCATGGCGATTGCGCAGAACATCGGCACCATGCTGACCGCCCTGCTGCCGGCTGTGTTCGCCTCCGTCGCTCCGCCGGGCTCCCACAATGTGCCGCTCGTCGTCGGGTCGCTCGCCTTCGGCGTCACGGTCATCTCGGCGATCGCCGCCTGGAGCGCCCGCGAAACCTATCGGGTCCACCTCAACGATCTCGGCGAACCGGGCGCCGCGCCTGTCGACAAGTCGGAGTACGAGCGCCTGCGGGCGGCGAGCGTTGGAGCATCCGGCTAGAGAGAAAATTGGAGTCGCCTGGGCCGAGGGGATCCAAGGAATCCGCCATTCTCATGCACGGCGGGTCGGCCGCCCGCAGCCGGTGGTGAACTAAGGACACTTTGGACAATAACTGAATCGTGACGTGCGGTTTCGTCGTGCGCCGGACTAGACTCAGGCGTTGGGGATTCCCGGATGTGGCGAAGGGGCGTAGTTCGATCGCATGATCGACGAGGCGGCGATTCGACTGCGATGGGAGAGGGTCGGCGCGCGGCTTGACGAGCGCGGTCGGCGGTTGTTTGCGGCGGCGGAGGTGCGGAGCGCTGGTCGTGGCGGTCTCGCGCTGGTCTCGAAGATTACCGGGCTGGCTCGTTCGACGATCAATCGCGGCGAAGACGACCTCGACGGCGAGCCGCTTGCGAAGGGGCGGGTTCGCCGTGCCGGAGGCGGGCGTCGGTCGGTATCGGAAGCTGACCCAGGGCTCGTCCCCGCGCTCAAGCGGCTGGTCGAACCGGCGACATTGGGCGATCCCATGCGGCCCTTGATGTGGGTGTCGAAAAGCATGGCGAAGCTGGCGGCGGCGCTGACCGAGATGGGACATCCGATCAGCGCCGATACGGTCGGCACGGAGTTGGCGAAGCTCGGGTTCTCGCGCCAGTCCAATCGCAAGGCGGATGAAGGCTCGCACCATCCCGACCGCAACGCCCAGTTCGAACACATCAACGCGAAAGTCGTTGCGGCGCAGGCCGGCCAACAGCCGGTCATCTCGGTCGATACGAAGAAGAAGGAGTTGCTCGGCAACTTCAAGAACGGCGGAACCGACTACCGTCCGAAAGGCGGTCCGCGGCGGGTGAACGTGCATGACTTCGAGGACAAGAAGCTCGGCAAGGTCGTGCCTTATGGGGTGTATGATGTGACCGCCAACGCCGGCTTCGTCAGCGTCGGGATCACCAGCGACACCGCCGAGTTTGCCGTGGCGTCGATCCGCTGCTGGCTCGAACGCATGGGACGAAAGCGCTATCCGCAGGCGCGAGAGCTGACGATCACCGCGGACTGCGGCGGCTCGAATGGGGCGCGCGTGCGGCTCTGGAAACTCGAACTGCAAAAGCTCGCCGACGAGACCGGGCTTGCGATCCACGTCCACCACTATCCGCCAGGCACATCGAAGTGGAACAGGATCGAGCACCGCCTGTTCTGCCACATCACGCAGAACTGGCGCGGCCGACCGCTCACCGATCGTCTTGCCGTGGTCGAATTGATCGGCGCGACCACCACTACCGCCGGGCTCAAGGTCGAAAGCGCGCTCGACACGCGCCGCTATCAAAAAGGCATCAAAGTCAGCGATGCCACGATGAAGCGCCTCGACATCACCGCCGATCAGTTCCATCCCGAATGGAACTACACGATCAAGCCCAGACACCCTGATCTGTAGCACTTATTGTTCGAGGTGTCCTAAGCAGCCAACCAGCGCCCGCGGGCGCGCCATTATGGATGAAAATCACGGGCCGGCCGCACGACACCAATTCCTCAGAGCTATTTTCATGGCAGAGATGCTTGTTCAAGCCAACGGATCAAGGGCCCCATTCGCCACAGAGACAGACGGTGAATTTTCAGTCGAACCGCGCCTTCAGTGGATCCTTCCTTGGGGCGGCTGAAGAAATCTGCTTTGGTCTCGCCGGCATAGGCGGGATCGGCGCGGCCAAGCGCGCGAGCCGTATTTAGATCCGTAAAATCAAGCAGATATGGCGTTATCCTCACGCAGAACGCGAAGGGCGGAGCCGGCTGTCGGCGCTTCGTTTAGATTTTCTTGACGATGGCGCCGGACCGATGAAGTCGGTTTTCCGCTTCGCGCTCTCCTACCCGGTTCCTCCTGTTCATCGGCCCTAACAGGCTGGATGATCTCCCTGTTCTATCCTTCCCTTCTGCACGAGCACATCCGCTCAACGAAATGAAGGACAACGGATTTGCGCAAACGCCAGAGAGCGGCGGGAAGCGATTCGCCCTGTTGGCAGGGAGTAACAGGCCGAATGGCCTTCTTTTCCGCGAACGCGTCGCTTGTGGTGAAGTTCAGTCGAACCGCGCCTTCGTTGGACCGTTCGTCGGGGTGGCTGAAGAAATCTGCTTGGCCTACGCGCGGCCCCGCCGCGCGGCCGAGGCTCAATCGTTTCGGTGCATGCTCGCGGGCTGACGACGATTTGCCCCCGCGAGTGACCGGTTGGGCGCGGCGCCGCGGCTCAGGCCGCCGTTCCGGACTCGCCGGCCCTATCGCGCTGCCGCAAGAACTCCCGGACGTCTTCGATCGAGTCGCGCAGAAGTTCGGCCATGCGCTCCTTCGCAAGTTCCGGAGCATTGTCGCGGATTGCTTCGAATATGGCCCTGTGCTGATGCAGACGATCGTCCTGGATGCGGGCTGCGCCCTGCCAACTGAGCTTGAACGTGCATTCGAGGGCGGCGTGAATGAGGCCGCCCAGAGCCGCAAGGAATGGATTTTCCGTCGCCTCCAGGATGCCCATGTGAAAGTCGAGATCGGCTCCGGTCAGATCGCCGGCGCCGTTCTTGAAACGATCCATGCGGCTATAGGCTTCGGCGATGCGATCGACTGTGGCGCGCGAGCGCGCGGCAGCCGCGAGAGCCGCCGCCGGTGGCTCGACCATCTGCCGCAGAACGAAGAGATCGTCGACGAGATGTTCGGCCGGGCCTGCCTCGAGGCGCCACCCGAGCACCTCGGGATCGAGCAGATTCCACTCGGACTGCGGGCGCACGCGCGTGCCGATCTTGGGTCGGGCGACGATCAGCGCCTTCGCGTTGAGCATGCTGTAGGCTTCCCGCAGGGCGGTGCGCGAGACGGAAAAGCGCGCGCACATATCCAGCACATTGGGCAGTAGAGACCCGGGCGGATAGATCCCGCCGACAATCTCCCGGCCGAGCATGGCTGCGAGCTGCGAGTGGATGTTTCGTTCGAAGCGGTCGTCGCGAGTTCGCGCTCCCCGGGCGGTCACGGCCCGGCCAGAGCTCGCGCGATGCCTTGAAACACTGCCTGTCGATGGTTTCAGCGTACGCGCCATGCTTTCCGACGTTTCTTCAAGACGAGCTTCGCAGCCGGAATGAACCGACCAGCGATCTTTGCATTACGATAAACACAAACAGCAGGACCCCGCCGCTGATCATGATCCACGCCCCGTTCAACGAGCCGTTGAAATTGATCAGGGTGGCGATCAAGCCGAGGATCATGCCGCCGAACAGCGTCCCGGCGACCATGCCGACGCCCCCGGTCAAAAGCGTGCCGCCAAGCACCACCGACGCGATCGCGGTCAGCTCGTTTCCCGTTCCGGCGAGTGGGTACCCTGACGAGGTGTAGAGCGCATAGATGACGCCGCCGAGCGCGCTGTAGAAACCGCCGAGCGCGTAGATGGCGACCGTCGTCCGGCGCATCGGCACGCCCATGAGCCGGGCCGAAGTCCGGTCGCCGCCGAGCGCATAAACGTTTGCGCCGAACTGGGTGAAGTGAGCGATGACGATCGCCGCTGCGAGCGCGATCAGCATCACGATCGCCGAACTCGCAAGGAAGCCGCCGCCAGGCAGAGGAATGCTGAGGCCTGCGAAAGCGGCGACGAACGGATGTCTGATCGGCACCGAATTGAGGTTGATCATGAAGCAGCCGCCGCGCAGCAGGAAAAGTCCTGCAAGCGTGACGATGAACGGCTGGATCTCGCAGAAGTCGATGACGAGACCCTGCAGCGCGCCGAACAGCGCGCCGAAGGCGAGCATCATCGCGCCCGACGCGAGCGGATGCCAGCCGACCACGTCGAGATTGGCCATGACGACTCCGACGAGGCCGATCATCGAGCCGATCGAGAGGTCGATTCCGCCAGACAGGATGACGAAGGTCGTGCCGATCGCCGCGATGATGATGAAGGCGTTGTCGGCCAGGATGTCGCCGAAGACCAGGGTAGACAGGAAGTTATTGTACAGGAATCCGCCGGTCACGAACAGCGCCGTGAAGACCGCGATCGTCGCGAGCAGCGGAAGATATTTCTCTCTCACCGGACAATCCTCCCGAACGCGCCATAGAGCGCCTTCCGCACATTGGCCGATTGCAGGAGGAGGACGACGAGGACGACGACTGCCTTGACGACCAGATTGTACTCCGGCGGTAGGCCGCTCGTCAGAATGGACGTCGTCAGCGCTTGAATGACCAAGGCTCCGAGCACGGTCATGCCGAGATAGATCCGGCCGCCCGCCAGCGATCCCCCGCCGATCACGACGGCGAGGATCGCGTCGAGTTCGATGTAGAGGCCGATGCTGACCGGGTCCGAAGTATGCGTGTCGGCGGCCAGAATGACGCCGGCCCAGGCGGCGCAGAATCCGCTGATCAGATAGGCCCCATATTTGATCAGCCGGGCGTTGATCCCGGCGAGGTCAGCCGCCGCCGAGTTGCCGCCGACCGCCTCGAGAAAGAGGCCGAGCGCCGTCCGTCGCATGAGCGCCCAAAGCGCGGCGAAGATGGCCGCGCCGAGGACCAGCCGGGTCGGGACAAGGCCGATGTGGCCGACGCTCAGCCCCTGCAGCAGCGGGCTCGTGAAGCTCGGATTGGTTCCGCCGTACAGCAGGTTGATCATCAGGCCGATGCCGCGGCCGGACACCATCAGGATCAGGGTCGCAATGATCGGCTGAATGTCGAGAGTGGCGACGAGAAAGCCGTTCCAGAGGCCGCACAGGACGCCCGCGCCGAGCGCGATCAGAAGCACGAGCCAGTGAGGATCCCCGGCGTGAATTCGCCAGGTGATCACTGCCCCGACGATCGCGATGATCGAACCGACCGAGAGATCGATGCCCTTCGTGCCGATGACGATCGCCATCCCGAGGGCGACGACCGCAGTCGGCATGGCGCGGTAGAGAATGTCGATCAGATTGCCGAACAGCCGGCCTTCGACGATGCGGATATGAAAGAAGCCGGGCGAGACGAAGCCGTCGACGGCGAAGATCAGCGCGAGCGCCAGGAGAGGCCAGACCGCCCGATGTCCCGCAATCGCCCGCAACCAGGAAGTCTCCGACGCTTCCGCGCCGACGCGCGAGGAGCTTTCGATCGTTGGGGGGCGGTTCAAGATGCGGCGCCTGCGATCGTGTGGATGATCGTCTCGCGGGTGATCTCCCGGCCGGCGATCTCGCCGATTTTTCGCCGGTCGCGCAACACGGCGATCCTGTCGCTCACCGCCACCAGCTCGTCCAGTTCCGAGGACGCCACCAGCAGCGCCAAGCCCTTGGCGCAAAGACTGCGGATCAATGCGACTACCTCGGCGTGAGCGCCGACATCGATGCCGCGCGTCGGCTCGTCGAGGATGAGAAGGCTCGGTCCGGACACCAGAGCTCGCGCGAGCACGACCTTCTGCTGGTTGCCGCCCGACAATTGCCCAACGGGCTTGGCCGCATCCGAGGTTGCGATGGCCAGGGTCTTGATCATCTCCTGCGCCAACTCTTCCTGCTCGCCCAGCGAGAGACGCCGCAGCCAGCCCCGCTTCGTTTGCAGCCCGAGGACAATGTTTTCCCGGACGCTGAGTTCGCCGAAGAGACCTTCGATCTTACGATCCTCCGGGCAGAATGCCATCCCGTGGCGCAGCGACCGCCCTGGCGATTGGCTGGTCATCCGTAGCCCGCCGACGGTCAGGCTTCCCGAATCCGATCGTATAGCCCCGAAAATCAGCTTGGCGACCTCGGTGCGCCCGGATCCCAGGAGACCCGCGAGGCCAACCACCTCCCCTGCCCGGATCTGGAGATCGAACGGCGCCATCACCCGCCGCCGCCCGAGTCCTTCGGCCATGAGAATTGGCGTTCCGATCGTTTCCGGTCGGGAGGATTCGAGGCGCTCTTCCGTGTGTTCGAGCTCGCGGCCGAGCATGAGCGAAATCAGTTTCAGCGGCAGCAAATCGGCGGTGCTGGCCGAGCCGACAAGACGGCCGTTGCGCAGGACCGATATGCGATCGGCGATCCGATAGACCTGGTCGATGAAATGTGTGATGAAGATAATCGCGATGCCGCGCGTCTTCAGATCGCGAAGGATCCGGAAAAGCAACTCGGTCTCGTTTGCGTCGAGACTCGCGGTCGGCTCATCCAGCACCAGAACCCGCGTATCGGCTTCGAGCGCGCGGGCGATCGCAACGAGCTGCTGGACCGCCACCGAATACGAGCCGAGCGGTCGCTCGACGTCGATGTCGATGTCGAGCCGCTTCAGCCTCTCCCGGGCGCGGCTACGCGCATCCCGCCATGAGATCAGGCCGAATCGGCGCGGCTGGCGACCAAGCGTCAGGTTCTTGGTTACCGACATCGTCGGAACGAGGTTGACTTCCTGGTAAACCGTGCCGATGCCCAAGGCCTGGGCTTGGCCGGTCGTGCCGATCTCAACCGCATGGCCGTCGAGGCGGATCTCGCCCTCGTCGCCGCGCAGCGCGCCGGTCATGATCTTGATCAGCGTGGACTTCCCGGCGCCGTTCTCTCCCATCAGCGCATGGACTTCGCCGGCGTCGACGCGAAAATCGACACGCTCCAGCGCGCGCACCCCAGGGAACGTCTTCGACACGCCCAGCATTTCGATCCGCGCCGTCAAGGGTTCCCCCCACGCGCGCAAGCCGCGGTCATTTGAGACATATCTCTTGGCGTCACTCTCGCGCAAGCGCCGGCTTGCGCCGGCGCCGCGAAGGGGCTGAGCGCATGATCCCGCTCAGCAGCGCGTTGCGCCCGTCAGGTGCCGGGCGTCGCGGCAGCGTGCAGGTCGGAGGGGATTACGACCCACTTGGGCAGCTCTTTCTTGTCCTTCAGGTATCCGAGCACCACCGGATAGATGTACTTGCCGATTGCGGAGCGAAGTTCGACCGAAGCGTTGGCGTCGCCCGCCGCAAGCGCTTCCTTCATCGCCGGAACGTAGTCGACCGACACCATCAGGAAGTCCTTGCCGGGCTTGAGGCCCGCCTCTTTCATCGCCTGGATCGCGCCGAGCTGCATGTTGTCGTTATGCGCAAACACGCCGCAGATCCCCTTCAGATTGTCGGTCGACTTGATGAAGGCTTCCATCACCTTCTTGCCACCGTCGGTGGTGAAGTCGCCGCTCTGCGTCTTGACGATCTTCATGTTGGGGAAATTGGAGATGATGGCCTCGAAGCCCTTCTTGCGTTCGATCGCCGGGGCGGAACCGACGGTGCCCTGCAATTCGACGATGTTGCAAGTGCCCTTGCTCGCCTGCGCCAGCCAAGCCCCCGCGAGCTTGCCTTCCAGATTGAAGTCGGCCGAGATGCGGGTTACGAAAAGCGATTTGTCGGGGACGTCGACGTCGCGGTCGGCGAGGAATACCGGAATGCCCGCCTTCTTGGCTTCCTCGAGCACCTGGCCCCAACCGGTGACCACCACGGGCGCGATGATGATGGCGTCGACTTTCTGGGCGATGAACGCCCGCACCGCCTTGAGCTGCTCTTCCTCCTTGCCCTGCGCGTCAGCGAATTTGAGGTCGAAACCCTCCTTCTTCGCCTCTTCCTGCATGTCCTTGGAAAATGCCGGCCGCCAGTCGCCTTCATCGCCCACCTGCGAGAAGCCAATGGTGACGGCAAAAGCCGAGGAGCCGGCGAAAAACAGAGTTGCGCCGAGCGCAGCGCCGCCCAGCCATTTCACGAGTTGCATGAATTCCTCCCAGTTTGACGATGTTTCCTGGAGCCTGACGCCGATCCGACGCGGGCAAGGCAACATGCTCCTGGCCCAGCTCCATTAGTATTACAATAATATCGTATGCCGCTTGTCAACGGCACGAAGCTGGCGCCGTCCAACTCCAAATCCTCGCTGTGGCCACCCCCTGGTCCTTGTGCCGCTCCAGGCGGCGACGCGCCACCCGTGGCTCCACAGCCAGGAGGCCGGATCAAGCGGTCGCCTCGCCTCATGGCGGCTGCGACAAGGCTGCGCGCCTGGTTTCGCTGACGCGTCAGGTGGCCTCTTCCATCGCCGGCTCCGCCGCAGCCTCCGGGAAGCCAAAAATTTCCCCTCGCGCTTCGCCGAGCGCCGCTCTCGCCTGCTCGACGGCGCGCCGCGTTCTTTGCGCCGGCGCGACGACGACGATTGCCCCCGCAAGCGTCGCGGCGGATCGCGCCGGGGCCGCGCGCCAGTCGGAGGCGTGAAGGATGACGCAGGCGTAGGCCGACACGAACGCGGCAAGGACGTCATCGAGATTGTCGCCGCCGACCTCCCCCCCGGTGGAAACGACGTCGAGGCCGGAGGAAAGATCGCGGCGGATCACCTCGCCGAAGGCCGCCCTCCCCGCCAGCAGATCGGCAAGGCCCGGGATTTCCACCGACGCGGCGTCCTCGCGGTCGAGAATGTCGGCAAACCAGTCCTGAGCCGCGCCGAGATCGACGAGCAGAGTGGATTCGCGCGTTGAGAGCCGGCGCGCCGTCTCGAGCGCGATTGGAAGCGCGCGCGCGAACCCGTCCCCCGCGATCAGGACGACGAGCGCGCCATCCGAGGCCCTGAGCCTCGTCAGGCGGTCGGCCAGAACCCGCCCCGAGCGACGCGGGTCGGTCGGCGCGACGGCGGCGCCTTTCGGCTTCGGCAGGGCTGATCCGACCGTGGCCGGCAGATGCGGCGTCGATTCAGCCGCTTGACTGCCCGCCTTCGGCGCCGGCGTCATCGCTTGCGGCAGCGGCGCCGCCACCGGCGCGGGCGCCCGTCCGGACGGCGCATCATCGGAGACGAGGCTCGCCGCTACGGCGACGCCGGCCGAGATGACGAAGGTCGAGAGGGTCGCGAGCAGAATAGTCGGCCAGACCTTGGGAAAGGTCGGAAGACGCGGCGGCTCCGCGTCGGCGATGATGCGGGCGTCCGCCGGCGCGGCATTGGCCACGTCGCGCGCCGCCGCCTCGCGATATTTCTGCAGGTAGGATTCGAGCTGATCTCTCGCGGCCTTCGCGTCCATTTCGAGGGCGCGGAGCTGCACCTCGTCTTCGTTGCCGGTCGCCACCGTCCTGGACTGTTGAGCGAGAGCCGTGGAAAGGGATGACGCCTGATTGTGGGAGAGACGCGCATCGTTCTCAAACGCTCGAACATTCCTGGCTGCGGAGTCCCGGATTTGCGCGTCGAGCCCTGCCAGTTGGGCGCTCAGCTCCTTCATATGCGGATGCAAGGGCAAAAGAGTGCGCCCCGCTTCGGCGATCTGGTCCTTCAGAGCCACCCGCTGTTCGACAAATCGTCGCATCGATTCATCGGTGATCGAGTTCGGCGCCTCGTCGAGGCGCCCCTCCTGTTCGAGCTTGCGCAAGAGGTCCGCTCTGGCGGTCGCAGCCGCTTCGGCAGAGCGGTCGTTGGCGAGTTGCGCGCCGAGATCCGACAGCTGTTGGGAAGACATCGTCTGCCCATTGGCGCTGGCGAGAAGCCCTGATGCAGCGCGGAACGCTTCAACCTTCGCGTCGGCGGCGGCGACCTTGCCGCGCAATTCCTCGATCTTCACCGAAAGCCACTCGCTGGCCGCGCCGGCGGCCTTCGCCTCCCGCCCCACATCCGTGATCGCTGGGGCCTCTGCCTGGCTTTGCACGGCTTCATCGTCGAAAGTCGCCGCCGGATCGAAGCCAGAGGCTTTGTCGGGCCGGGTGTAGTAGCTCTCCTGATCCTCGAGCAGGACCTTGGCGACGCCAGTGTATCGCGGACTGACAATGAAAACGAAGCCGGAAGACGCCAGCAGCGCCGCCACCGTGGGCCAGACGACCCAGCGCCAGCGCCGCATGACTCCGCGGACGAGATGATTGAGATCGACCGACTGCTCGCTGTCAGCGGTCTCTCGCTTCCGTCCGCCGTCCATTCTGCATCGCTCCTCCGCTTCTAATCGAGCGTTATGCGCGCAATCTCGGCAAACATAGTTTCCGGCGCGTTAACACTTGCTCAGAACGCCACGTTCGCCGTTCGTTAACCATACCCCGTTAGACGTTGCTTTGCGCTGGTCTGATCGCGGATTGTTTCATGTATTCTTTCCGAGTTCTGATGGCGACGTTGGCGGCCCTGTCGCTCTGCGGTTGCCTCTCGCTCGATCTCGAGGCCGCCGCGCCCCAAGCCAGCCTCGATATGCCCTACCGCCTCGGCAGCGGCGACCGGCTGCGGGTCATCGTCTTCGGCCAAGCCAATCTCACGAATTCGTATTCGGTCGAAAGCTCCGGCTTCGTGTCGATGCCGCTGATCGGGCGCGTGCAGGCGCAGGGCCTCACGACCTCGACGCTCGAGCGGTCCATTGAGGCGCGGCTGCGTCAAGGCTTCTTGCGCGAACCAAACGTCTCGGTGGAGGTGGAAGCCTATCGGCCATTCTTCGTGCTCGGCGAAGTCAACATCGCCGGGCAGTACCCGTACATCAACGGCATGACCGCACAAAAGGCGGTCGCCGTGGCCGGCGGCTTCACCCCGCGCGCGGTCCAGAGCCAGGTCGACGTGACCCGCATGATCGGCGGCCGGACCGTGACGTTTTCGGCGCCGTTGTCCTTTCCCATCTGGCCTGACGATGCGGTCACGGCCGAGGAACGGTTCTTTTAGGAGCCGGGCGCTATCGAATGACGTGGGAAGTAAGCCCAGCATGCGGGTAGCCTATCGTCTCGAACCCTGGCGGGGTGAGCGGCAAACCCAAGATCGTTCACGCTTTTTGCGCCGCTTGGCGGGCTGTTTCGGCACGTGATCGATCTTGCCTGCGAGCAGTCGGCGCGCGGCCATGAGATCGGCATGTTATATTATTCGACAGCGGCGGCCTCCGGCCGCCCGTCCAACAGGCCTTGGCGGGCATCCCGGGTGCCTTTGCCTCGGCGCCGCGTGCCGCGGCTGCCGTAGCCGAGCCGGCGCAAACCGCAGTTACGTCCGTAAAATCAAATAGATATGGCGTTACCCTCACGCAAAACCTACGGCGGGACCGGCGTCCGGCGGCTTCGTTAGATATTCTTGACGGTCGCGCGCTCCAGCAGACCCATGAAGTCGGGTTTTCCGCTTTGCGTCCCCTCCCGGTCCCCTCCTGTTCATCGGCCTAACAGGGGCGACAATCTCCCCTGTTCCGTCTTTCCGTTCCACACGAGCAAATCCGCTCAACCAAATGCCAGACAAGGGATTTGTGCAGTCGGTCGAGAGCGGCGGGAAGCGATTTGCCCTGTTGGCAGGGAGTAACAGGCGGAATCTCGTTTTCCGCGAACGCGCGTCGCTGATGGTGAAAGTTCAGTCGAACCGCGCCTTCATCGGTCCATTCGTTGGGGTGGCTGAAGAAATCTGCCATGAAAATAGCTCTGAGGAATTGGCGTCGTGCGGCCGGCCCGTGATTTTCATCCATAATGGCGCGCCGGCGGGCGCTGGTTGGCTGCTTAGCCGAACCGTTCGGCGCCCTCAAAAGGTCAGGACCGCTCAGATGGTCGCGGCGGGTCCTTTTGTGCTAGGTTCGGCGACAAGCCGGCGTCTTCGGCCACAGCGCGGAAGGGAGCTTTTCAATCCATGAGAACAGTCGTCGCGCGCGTGACGACGGCCGCCGAAGGGCTGCCGCGTCGCCGCTTCACGGTGGCCGAGGTCGAAGCGATGGTCGCGGCCGGCGTGATGGACGAGGACGAGCGCATCGAACTGATCGAGGGCGAACTGGTTCCGATGTCGCCGAAGGGAAATCAACACGAGGTCGTCAAGACCGCGCTGCTCGACCGCTGGTATCGATTGCGCCCCGTAGAGGTCACGCTCACGCCAGAGACTACATTCCGGCTCAGCGAGGATACCTATCTCGAGCCCGACGTCGTCATTTATTCTCGGAACCCCGGAATCAGGGGACTGACGGGCCTCAACGTCCTGCTCGTCGTCGAAATCGCGGATTCGTCGCTGCGCTACGACTTGGGCCGCAAGGCAGCGCTCTATGCGAGCTTCGGCGTGCGCGAGCTTTGGGTCATTGATGCGGTGAAACTGACCGCACGGGCCTTTCGCGATCCCGGCGGCGAAGGCTACCGCGAGACGCGCGACTTCGGCCCGTCCGACCGCCTCGCGTCGCATTTCGCGCCGGACGCCTTCGCGTTGCGGCTCGAGGAGCTCGACCTCGCATGAGACCCCGGACGCGGCAATGAGCGGCAGCTTCCCGATCACTGAGCACTTCGCCAGAAGCGCGCGTCATGGCACGTTCTATCTGGCCTCAGGGCCGGAAGACGGCACGCCGATCGTTTTCTTGCACGGCTGGCCGGAGCTGTCGCTGTCCTGGCGCGGCCAGCTGCCCGTCTTTGGCGGCCTCGGCTTCCGCGCCGTCGCGCCCGACATGCGCGGCTATGGACGGTCGGACGTCCCACAGCGGCGCGAGGACTATGCCCTCGAAGAGATCGTCGCCGACATGATCGAGCTTATCGATACGATCGGCGCTCGAAGGGCAGTCTGGGTCGGCCACGACTGGGGCGCGCCGGTCGTCTGGTCGATTGCGCAACATTATCCGGAGCGTTGTCACGCGGTCGCCGCGCTCTGCGTCCCCTATATCCCGGAGGGCTTTACCCTTTCAGCGATATTGCCCCTGGCCGATCGCAAGCTCTATCCGGAAGACGCGTTTCCGTTCGCGCAGTGGGACTACCAAGCCTTCTATCTGGAGAGCTTCGAGCGCGCCAGCGCCGGCTTCGCCGCGGATGTGCGGGCGACGGTGCGGGTGCTCTTTCGCGCCGGAAACCCTGCGCTCCGCGGCAAGCCCTCGCGCACCGCGTTCGTCCGCGCCAACGGCGGCTGGTTCGGCCGGGAGAACAAGGCGCCTCCTGTCCCGCGTGACGAGCGGGTGATCCGCGAAGAGGACGAGCGCGCCTACGTCGAAGCGCTCGAGCGCAACGGCTTCGCCGGCCCGGACAGCTGGTACGTCAACCCCGACGCCAACGCCGCCTATGCGAAACGGGCGCGGGCGAACTGGCGGCTGGGCATGCCGATTCTCTTCCTGCACGCGGCTTACGACTATGTGTGCGAAACGATCGACTCGCGCCTCGCCGAGCCGATGCGCGCCCATTGCGCCGATCTGACCGAGGCGGTCGTCCCCTCGGGACACTGGATGGCGCAGGAACAGCCGGCCCGGGTCAACGCCGCGCTGGCGCGCTGGCTGGCCGAAAAGCGGCCCGACCTTTGGCTCAAAGGCTAAGCAGCCAACCAGCGCCCGCGGGCGCGCCATTATGGATGAAAATCACGGGCCGGCCGCACGACACCAATTCCTCAGAGCTATTTTCATGGCAGATTTCTTCAGCCACCCCAACACAAATTCACCGATGAAGGCGCGGTTCGACTGAAATTCACCACAGGTCACGCGTTCGTGGAGGGGAGGCTAATCTCCCTGATAATGCCTGCCAACAGAGAGAATCGCTCCCGCCGCTGCTCGAGCGATTCCACAAATCCATTGTCTTTCATGTCGTTCGGCGGATTTGCTCGTGCAGAAAGGAAAGACGGAACAGGCACATTATTTTCCCTGCAGGCCCGATGAACAGGAGGGACCGGGGAGGAGATCGTGAAGCGGAAAACCGACTTCACCGGTGCGGCGCGAGAGCGCGATCTTCAAGAAAATCTAAATGAAGCCGCCGAGAGCTGGCTCCGCCGCACGCATCGTGTGAGGATAACGCGATATGCGCTTGATTTTGCGCATGTAACTGCAGTTTGAATGAGAGCCCATTCCGCCCGGAGGGGAATTTCCCGGACGCCGGCGAGCGGCCATCTTAGGTGTCGAGCTCGGCGCCGCCGTGCTTTTTCCGGCACGATTTTTCGACTGGCAGGGTGCAGGCCCAGAGCGCGGCTCGATGTCCGGGACCGGACCCGAGGGGGCACGATAGCCCGATGGCCGAGGCGGCTTTGTGTGTGGTAGGCTTGGCGCGGCGAACCGGCGATTTCGGGCCCCAGCGCGTAAGGAGAATGCAAACCCCAATGAGAAGCGTCGCCGCGCAGGTGACAAAGGCCGCCGAAGGCCTTCCCCGCCGCCGCTTCACTGTCGCCGAGGTCGAGGCGATGGTCGCCGCCGGCGTCATGGAGGAGGACGAGCGCGTCGAGCTGATCGGGGGGGAACTGGTTCCGATGTCGCCGAAGGGAAACCACCACGAAGTCGTCAAGATTGCGCTGCTGCGCCGCTGGTATCGGGTCGCGCCGGACGACATTGACCTCGCCCCGGAAACCACCTTCCGCCTTAGCGAGGACACCTATCTCGAACCGGACGTAGTGGTCTATCCCAGTGCAATAGAGCCGAAAGACCTCACGGGTCCGAACGTGTTGCTCGTTGTCGAGATCGCCAATTCGTCGCTTCGTTACGACATGGGCCGCAAGGCGGCGCTCTACGCCAGCTTCGCCGTGCGCGAACTGTGGGTCATCGACGCCGTCAAGCTGACGGCGCGCGTCTTTCGCGATCCGGAGGCAGCCGGCTACCGCGACACCCGCGATTTCGCCGGCGCCGAGCGGATGGTCCCACTCTTCGCCCCGGAGGTCTTGGCGCTTCGTCTCGACGAACTCAAACGCAAATAGGCGCAGACGGGCGGCCGCCTCGTACGGCGGGCGCGTCCGCTTCGGAGCCGAAGCACGCGCACGGGAGCCGCTCAGGAGGGTCTTGATCATCTCATAGCTCACGCTAGCTTTTTCAGCTTCACCACATTGTGCAGCGTCGCGTCCGCGGTCTCGAAGAAGCGGCGCACGCCGCGCGCGGCCTGGCGGATGCGCTGTTCGTCCTCGACGAGGGCCAGGCGGACGAAATCGTCGCCGTGCTCCGGCGTCATCGCCACGTCGGCCTTGTCGATCAGGAGCTTCGAGAATTCGAGGCTGGCGGGATCGCGGAATTGCGCCGGCTGCCCGCAAGCGCACGTTTCTCAATCCCTCCGCCCTCGCAAAACGTCCAACGCGACAGTCTCGCCGCCATCGACGATCGTCTGGCGGCGTCGGCGCAACTCCTCGAGAAATTCCGGCTTCGGCTCGCCCTCGTCGTCTTCGCTGGCGGCGAGCAGAAGCAGATAGTCTTCCTCCGGGAGCGCAGTGAGCCATTCGCCCGAAGGGGTGACGATGATTTGAACGGCGTTATTCATCTCATGGCTCCGAGCGGTAAACCTCTCTTCGATCGGCGACGGCCAAGACGACGATTTCGCCCGCTCGAGTGTCAAATATGACGCGCCAGTCTCACCCCCAAGCGCATCGTCGTCTCGCCTTTGAGACGCTTGATTTGGTTCCGAAGCGAAAGCGGATTGATTGCGAGTAGATCGAGCGCCCTCTCGACCCTTGCTCTGACGGTCGAATCGAGCGTGTCGAATTCTCTCGCGCCGCCTCCGGCGCGAAGACGATGGTTCTAGCCGCCTTCACGCCGGCTTTTTCAGTTTCACCACATTGTGCAGGGTCGCGTCCGCGGTCTCGAAGAAGCGGCGCACGCCGCGCGCCGCCTGACGGATGCGCTGCTCGTTCTCGACCAGCGCCAGGCGGACGAAATCGTCGCCGTGCTCGCCGAAGCCGACGCCCGGGGCCACCGCGACGTCCGCCTTTTCTATGAGCAGCTTGGAAAATTCGAGGCTGCCGAGATGGCGGAAGCGTTCCGGCACCGGCGTCCAGGCGAACATCGAGGCCCGCGGCTTTTCGATCGGCCAGCCCGCGGCCGCGAAGCTCTCGATCATCACGTCCCGGCGGCGCTTGTAGGTGGCGCGCATCTCACGCACGCAATCGTCCGGCCCGTTCAGCGCGGCGGCGGCCGCAACCTGGATCGGCGTGTAGGCACCGTAGTCCAGATAGGATTTGACACGCGCCAGCGCCGCCAGCAGCCGTTCGTTGCCGACGGCGAAGCCGATCCGCCAGCCCGCCATCGAATAGGTCTTCGACATCGAGGTGAACTCGACCGCGACGTCGAAAGCCCCCGGCGCCTGCAGGACCGACGGCGGCGGCTCATCGTCGAAATAGACCTCGGCGTAAGCGACGTCGGAAAGCACGAAAATCTCATGCTTTTTGGCGAACAGGACAAGGTCGCGGTAGAAATCGAGCGAGGCGACCATCGCGGTCGGGTTCGACGGATAGCAGACGACGACCGCAATCGGCTTCGGAATGGAGTGGTTGATCGCCCGCTCGAGCGCAGTGAAGAATTCGGGGCCGGGCTCGGAGGGGACGGAGCGGATGACGCCGCCGGCCATCAAAAAGCCGAAGGCGTGGATCGGATAGGACGGATTGGGGACCAGCACCACGTCGCCCGGCGCCGTGATCGCCTGGGCCATGTTGGCGAAGCCTTCCTTGGAGCCGAGCGTCGCCACGACCTGGGTCTCGGCATCCAGCTTCACCCCGAAGCGGCGGCCATAGTAGCCGGCCTGCGCCCGCCTCAGCCCGGCGATGCCTTTCGAGGCGGAATAGCGGTCGGTGCGCGGTTTGCCGACGGTCTCGATGAGCTTGTCGATGACGTGCTTCGGCGCCGGCAGATCCGGATTGCCCATACCGAGATCGACGATATCGGCGCCGTTGGCGCGCGCCTTGGCCTTGAGCTTGTTGACCTGCTCGAAGACGTAAGGGGGCAGACGCCGAACCCGGTGAAAATCGCTCATGATGGAAATCCTTTGGCAGTCCCCCGGCCGACGCGCTGTCAGGCGCCGTTCAAGGCCCTGTTAGCATCGCTGGGGCCGAGGCGGCAAACCCCGTGTTACTGGCTGTCTACTGGCTGGCGGCGGGGGCGCCGGCTTTCGGCTTCTTGCTCGCCGCCTGCTGTTCGGCCATCGCCTTCGCCGCCGGCGGATAGGCCGAGCGAAGCGCGTCCATGCGCTTCTGCGACGAATCGAGTTCGCCCCGCATTGCCTTAAGCTGGTCGCCGTTCAGCGCCGGCTTTTCCGGCTCGGGCGGCGGCTGAAAGACGGGGATGTACTCGAGATCGCCTTTCGGGCGCGACTGGATGACGAAATCGGCCGGCTTCGGAGAGTCGGTAGCGAAGCCTAACAGTTTCATCGCGCTCTTCAGCGGGCTGTCCGCCTGCTGCGCCCGGGCCGCCGGCGTTGAGGCGCAAATGGCGGCGCTGATCAAAACTCCAAGGGTCGCCTTCCCGGCCTCCATGACGCCGTCCTCTGCTGCTACGCTCCGCGAAACACGAAAGAATCGCCTGGCCGTCCAAAGTCGCTGTGGCGTCACGGACCGCTAGTGACCTATTATGACGAAAACGGGACCGGGTCTCCCGGCGGCGATTAGGAAACGCTTCTCCATGGCCAAAATCGGCGACAAGAAACCGGAGCCTCCGAAAAAGTCCAGCCCGGCTGAAGCGACCCCCAGGGGCGCGGGCCATATCGCCGCCGATCCGGGCGCGACGCCGCCGGCGAAGGCTGAGGCGCGACGCGGGCGTGGGGTGTCAAAGCTCGTCGCGGAGCCGAGGGACCGGACAGCTGCTTCGGGAGTTCCGCCGAAGGCGGCAAAAAATCGCGCGCCGGAGGAGGGGGCACCGCAGAAGTGGGTCAACGCCCTGTCGTCGCCCGTTCCGCCGAACCCGCCGCGGAAGTCGCCGGCGCCGCCTTCCGTCGCTCCGGCGGAACGAGACGGCTCCGTGGCCGGCCCGTCGGCACCGGCGAGGCCGAAACCTCCGGCCGAATCGAAGCCGTCGGCGCCGGCCAAGGCGAGGCTGCTCGAGCCGAAGCCGGCGAAGCCTTCCGCGTCTTCCGCCCCTCCCGCGCCTTCGCCCGACGGGGCGGCGATGGCGACGACCTCCGACCTTCCGGCTGCGCGCGCCCCCGCCTCGGCCGCCGCGGCCCAACCGGTCGCGAAAGCGCCGCCTTCGCCGGCCCTGGTCGGAATAAACGCAGCAATCCCTGCGCAATATCCACTTCCCAATTTCGAGGCGCTGGCGCACAACGTCGCCTACGCGATGGAGCAGGCCGGCAAGGCCTTCGCCGCCTACATGCGGCCGCGCGAGACCGGCGAAATCAAGACGACGATCGCCGACGACGTCGGCGAAATGATCCGCTCGCTCGGCCACGTCGCCGAATATTACCTGTCCGAGCCGCAGCGGGCATTCGAGGCGCAGGCGGCGCTGACGACCCAGTTCATCAGCTTGTGGGCCTCGACGTTGCAGCGCTTCCAGGGCGCCCATGCGTCCCCGGTCGCCGAGCCCGACCGTTCGGACAAGCGCTTTTCGGATGCCGCCTGGCGCGACAACCCCTTCTTCGATTTCATCAAGCAGGCCTATGTCCTGACGACGCGCTGGGCCGACGATCTCGTCCGACGCGCCGGCGAACTCGATCCGCACGAGCGCGAGAAGGCGCAGTTCTATCTGCGGCAGGTGACCGCGGCGCTCGCGCCCTCGAACTTCATCGGCACCAACCCGGAGCTCCTGCGTGCGACGCTCGAGGAGAGCGGCGAGAATCTGGTGCGGGGCTTGAAGATGCTGGCCGAGGACATCGAGGCCGGAAAAGGCAACTTGCGCATCCGGCAGTCGGACGCGCGCGCCTTCAGACTCGGCGTCAACATGGCGACGACGCCGGGCAAGGTCGTCTACCGCAACGATCTGATCGAGCTCATCCAGTACGAGCCGACTACGCCGCAGGTCTACAAGCGCCCGCTCTTGATCGTGCCGCCGTGGATTAACAAGTTCTACATCCTCGACCTCAACCCGGAGAAATCGTTCATCCGCTGGGCGGTGGCGCAGGGGCTGACCGTCTTCGTCATTTCCTGGGTCAATCCGGACGAGCGCCACGCGGGGAAGGACTTCGACGCCTACATGCGCGAAGGAATCCTCGCCGCGCTCGACCGCGTCGAGGAGGCGACCGGCGAGCGCGAGGTGACGGCGATCGGCTATTGCGTCGGCGGCACGCTGCTGGCGGCGACCCTCGCCTATATGGCGGCCGTCGGAGACAATCGCGTCAATAGCGTCACCTTCTTCACTGCGCTCGTCGATTTCACCGACGCAGGCGACTTGAGCGTCTTCGTCGACGCGGAACAATTGAAGGCGGTCGAGGAAAAGATGGCCGAGCAGGGCTATCTCGAGGGCGCGGCCATGGCGCAAGCCTTCAATATGCTGCGGCCGAACGACCTCATCTGGTCGTATTACGTCAACAATTATCTCAAGGGCAAAGAGCCGATGCCCTTCGATCTTTTGGTCTGGAACTCCGACTCGACGCGGATGCCGGCCGCCAACCACAAGTTCTACCTGCGTCACTGCTATTTCCAGAACGACCTCTCCGGCGGACGCATGGTGCTGGGCGGCAAGACGCTCGACCTCAAGAAGGTGACCATCCCGACCTACGAGCTGGCGTCGCGCGAGGACCATATCGCCCCGGCGCGGGGCGTGTTCAAAGGGGCCCAGTTCTTCGGCGGTCCGGTGCGCTTCGTGCTCGCCGGCTCCGGCCATATCGCCGGCGTCGTCAACCCGGCCGGAAAGCCGAAATATCAGTATTGGACCGATGGGCCGCCCGAGGGCGATTTCGAGTCCTGGATCGCAAGGGCGAAGGAGACGCCCGGCTCATGGTGGCCCGACTGGATCGAGTGGTTGGCGGCGCAGGCCCCGGAGAAAGTGCCGGCGCGCAAGCCGGGCGAGGGCAAGCTCAAGGCCATCGCCGACGCGCCGGGGGAGTATGTGAAAGTGAAGGTGTAGGTTTGAAGATTCTTCTTCTACAGCCAGGAGAGCGGCGAACCCCTCACTTCGACGTTGAAAGCGGCGAATGGACCGCCAAGAATTGGCTCGATCCTGTCGAGCTCGCTCGTTCACGTGGATTTCGGGCGTGGGAATTGACGCGGCTCCGGGCCATGGTTATCGAGCGCCGGCATGAATTCCTGGAGGCGTGGAACGACCACTTTGGCAAACCCGGCTACCGCGCTGGCAGTTAGCGTAGACTTTGACGACGCCTCGATTCGCGTCTCGCTGACGGACGGCCGCGAGATTTCGGAACCCCTTGCGTGGTTCCCGCGCTTGCGCGATGCCAACCCCGAGCGCCGCGCCAACTGGCGCCTGATCGGTCCCGGCGAGGGCATCCATTGGCCGGACATCGATGAGGTCGTGTCGGCGAACGCGTTGCTAGGGCTTCCAACTTAGCGCTCCACTTCCGGTCGGAACGCACATTCTATCCACGCGTCCTGGAGGCAAAGCGATGCTTTACGCACTTGCGCTGCTCGCCGGCATTGTCGCCGGTTCTCGCGCCCTGACGGCGCCGGCCGCGGTGAGCTGGGCGGCGCGACTCGGCCCGCTCAATCTCGGCGGCTCCTGGCTCGCCTTCATGGGCTACGCCTGGACGCCCTGGATCTTCACAGCGCTGGCCCTGATCGAGCTCGTCACCGACCAGCTGCCCTCGACGCCGAGCCGGAAGACGCCGCCCCAGTTCGGCGCCCGCATCGTCAGCGGCGCGCTCTGCGGCGCGACGCTCGGCGCCGCGGCCGGTTCCTGGATCGCCGGTCTCGTCGCCGGCGTCATCGGCGCGGTAATCGGCACGTGGGGCGGCGCCGAGGTTCGAGCCCGGATGGCGAAGGCCTTCGGGCGCGATGCCCCGGCCGCCTTCATCGAGGACGCGGGCGCCATCATCCTCGGCCTCGTCATCGTGCTGGTGTCGCGATGAACCGCCGCTTCGACGCCATCGTCATCGGCGCCGGCCAGGCAGGGCCGCCGATGGCCGGCCGGATCGCCGCGACCGGGCAAACCGTCGCGCTTGTCGAGCGCAAGCTGATCGGCGGCACGTGCGTCAATACCGGCTGCACGCCGACCAAGACGCTGGTCGCCAGCGCCTATGCCGCCCACCTGGCGCGGCGCGCCCGCGACTTCGGCGTCAGCGCCGGACCGGTCAGCGTCGATTTCGCCGCCGTCATGGCCCGCAAGGATCAGGTCGTCGGCGATTCCCGCTCGCATCTCACGGCCTGGCTGCGAGGCATGGCGAACTGCACCCTGATCGAGAGTCAGGCGCGCTTCCTGTCGCCGACGACGCTCACAGGTCGGCGACGACACGCTCGAAGCCGGGCGCATCTTCATCAACGTCGGCTGCCGGGCCGTCGTGCCCGACTTTCCGGGCCGCGATCAGGTGACGACGCTGAACAACACGACGGCGCTCGAACTCGACGCCCTGCCCTCGCGCCTCGTCATCGTCGGCGGCAGTTATGTCGGCCTCGAATTCGCGCAAATCTTCCGGCGATTCGGCTCCGCGGTGACGGTGGTGGAGAAGGCGCCGCGTCTCATTCCACGCGAGGACGAGGAGGTGTCGGACGCGATCCGCGAGATCCTCGAAGCCGAGGGGATCGCCATCCGTCTCGACGCCGAATGCATCCGCTTCGCCAGGCGCGACGCCGGGATCGCGGTCGGCGTCAATTGCGCGTCGGGCGAACCCGAGGTCCTCGGCTCGCACGTGCTGCTCGCCGTGGGTCGCCGGCCGAATACCGACGACCTCGGGCTCGAGGCGGCCGGCGTCGCCGTCGACGCGCAGGGCTACATCGTCGTCGACGATGAACTGAGGACCAGCGTCCCCCACATCTTTGCGCTCGGCGACTGCAACCGCCGCGGCGCCTTCACCCACACTTCCTACAACGATTTCGAAATCGTCGCCGCGAACCTCATCGACGGCGCTCGGCGCAAGGTGAGCGACCGCATTCCGGTCTATGCCCTCTACACCGATCCACCGCTCGGCCGCGTCGGTCTCAGCGAGGCCGAGGCGCGCGCCAAGGGCCATTCGGTGCGGATCGGCCGCCGGCCGATGACCCGCGTCGGCCGCGCCGTCGAGAAGGGCGAGACGCAAGGCTTCATGAAGGTGGTGGTCGACCGCGACAGCGACGCCATCCTCGGCGCCGCGATCCTTGGCGTGGGGGGCGACGAGGCGGTCCACGCCGTGATCGAGGCGATGGCCGCAGGCGTCACGGCCTCGGCCTACACCCGGGTGATGGCGATCCACCCGACGGTCGCCGAGCTGACGCCGACGGTGTTCGGCGAGCTGTCGCCTTGAGCCATAGCCCGGCGCTCCGAGGGCTTCCCCGGATGCTGTTGACGGATCGTATACTGCGGTATACGTATCCCGATGATCGAGGTTCAACAAACCGACGCGTTCGCGAATTGGCTCAGCGCATTGCGGGATCGCGAGGCGCGGATCAAGATTTTGGGGCGCATTGCGCGTCTGGCGTATGGCAACGCGGGCGACGTGCAGTCGGTTGGAGACGGCGTCACCGAGTTGCGCATTCATTTCGGACCCGGCTACCGCGTTTATTTTGTGCGACGCGGCCCCCATATCGCCATTCTGCTCGGCGGCGGATCGAAGAAGACGCAACAAAGGGATATTCAAGCGGCGAAGGCGCTCGCGGCGCGTTTGGAGGAATAGCGATGGCGATCCATCTTACCCGTTTCGATGCAGCCGACTATCTCCTGACCGAAGACGACATGGCGGCGTATCTCGCCGAATGCGCTGAGGGGGACGATCCACGCCTCGTTGCCGACGCCCTTGGCGCGATCGCCAGGGCGCGTAATTTGAGCCAGTTGGCGCGCGACACGGGCATGACGCGCGCCGGACTTTCGCGCGCGCTCGCCTACGACGGCAACCCCAGCTTCGCCACGATCTCAAAAGTCGCCAAGGCGCTAGGATTGAAAATATCCGTCACCCCAGCAAAGACCTCCACTCGCACTACTGCCGACCGTTCCCGCCACAAGCAGCCCGTCGCCGCTCTCAAGGGTGCGAAGTCACGAAAGGTCGCGGGTTAATCCCATAAGGAACCTCCATGAACAAGCCGTCCCGCATCGCCGAAGCCCACCGGCTCGACCTCGCCCATCGCCCGCGCCGCAACCGCAAGGCGGAATGGGCACGGCGGCTCGTTCAGGAGCATGTGCTGACGACGAACGACCTCATCTGGCCGCTCTTCCTCATCGAGGGCAAGGGGAAGCGCATCCCCGTCGCGGCGATGCCGGGCGTCGACCGGCTCAGCGTCGACGAGGCGGTCCGTGAGGCCGAGCGGGCGGCGAGGCTCGACATTCCGGCGATCGCTTTCTTCCCCTATACCGAGCCGCATCTCAAGGATGAGCAAGGCTCCGAGGCGTTCAACGAGACGAATCTCGTCTGCAAGGCGTGCCGGGCGATCAAACGCGAGTTCCCTCAGCTCGGCCTCGTCACCGACGTCGCGCTCGATCCTTACACCAGCCACGGCCACGACGGCTTGGTGGAGAGCCATGACAGCGGCGACATCCGGATACTCAATGACGAGACGGTGAAGGCGCTCGTCCGCCAGTCCCTCAACCAGGCGCGCGCCGGGGCCGACGTGATCGCGCCCTCCGACATGATGGACGGCCGGGTCGGGGCGATCCGCGAGGCGCTCGACCGGGAAGGCTTTCTCGACGTGCAGATCCTCGCCTACGCGGCGAAATACGCCTCCGCCTTCTACGGGCCGTTCCGCGACGCGCTGGGTTCGGCCGGGGCGCTCAAGGGCGACAAGCGCACCTATCAGATGGACCCGGCCAACAGCGACGAGGCGCTGCGCGAGGTCGAACTCGACCTCGACGAGGGGGCCGACATGGTGATGATCAAGCCCGGCATGCCCTATCTCGACGTCATCCGCCGGGTGAAGGACGAATTCGGCGCTCCAACCTTCGCCTATCAGGTCAGCGGCGAATATTCGATGATCATGGCCGCGGCCGAGCGCGGCTGGATCGACGGCGACAAGGCGATGATGGAAAGCCTCATCGCCTTCAAGCGCGCCGGCGCCGACGGCGTGCTCACCTACTTCGCCCCGCGAGCGGCGGAGAAGCTGACGGCGGCTTGAACGCCATCCTGCACGTTGGATAAAAAGCCGCTTCAAAGCGCTACAGCGGGGGCACTCTGCCATGAAGCAACAGCCGATCGGCTTCGATTCCTACGACAGCATGGAGGGCATCGCGGCGATCGAGCCGACGCCGCCGCCAAGCCGCTTCGAATCCTGGCCGCAGGCGAAGCTCATCCACGCTATCTATCCGGGGCTCTTGGTCGCCGGCACGATTGCGCTGGCCTCGACCTGGCTCGCGCAGCACTACACCGCCCCGGTCATGCTGTTCGCCCTCCTCTTCGGGATGGCCTTCCATTTCCTGCATGAAAGCGGCCGCTGCGTCGCCGGCATCGAGTTCGCATCGCGCTCGGTGCTGCGCCTCGGCGTCGCCCTGCTCGGCGTGCGCATCACCTTCGGCCAGATCGCTTCGCTCGGCCTCGCGCCGGTGGCGACCGTCGTCGTCGGCGTGGCGACGACGATCCTGTTCGGCTTGATCGCAGCGCGCCGCCTCCGGCTCGGCGGCAGGTTCGGAGTCCTCTCGGGCGGCGCGGTGGCGATCTGCGGCGCCTCGGCGGCGCTCGCCATCGCCTCCGTTCTGCCGCGCGACAAGAACGCCGAGCGCGACACCATCCTGACCGTCGTCACCGTCACCGCGCTATCGACGCTGGCGATGATCCTCTACCCGGTCTTCGCCACGTCGATAGGCCTCGATCACCGGCACGCTGGCGTGTTCATCGGCGGCACCATTCACGACGTCGCCCAGGTTGTCGGCGCCGGCTACATGATCTCGTCCGAGACTGGCGACATCGCCACCTACGTCAAGCTGCTCCGCGTCGCCATGCTGCTGCCGACGGTCTTCGTCATCTCGATCGCGGTGTCGCGGAGAGGCGACGGGACGGGCGCCCGGCCGACATTGCCGCTTTTTCTTGTCGGCTTCGCCCTCCTCGTCGTCGCCAACTCGCTTGGCCTCCTGCCGCGGGTCTCCATCGATCTCGCCAACGACATCTCGCGCTGGTGCCTGGTTGCGGCGATCGCGGCGCTCGGCATGAAGACGTCGTTCAAGGACCTGTTCGCCGCCGGCCTGCGTCCGGTCGGGCTCATGCTCGCCGAGACGGCCTGGATCGGCCTCCTCGTCCTGGCCTCGGTCGAGCTCATCATGTGAGGCGCGCTCGTCCTGGGGTCTCGAAGGACGCTCCGGAGGGCGTCATCCGCCCCCTTCAGCCCGCCTTCTCGACTGGCATCGCCTCGATCGGCTCGTCACGCCCGCGCACCGCGATCGTCTTCATCTCCCCGAGGGCGAAACCGTCCGGCAGGGCGACGAGGCGCATAAGGTCGCCGGAAGCGACGAGCCGCGCGTTGATCGCCTTGCAATATTCGCAGAGCCTCGCAGCGACGTTCATCGTGTCGCCGAAAAAGGCGAGCTGACGTTTGGCGTCGCCGCATTCGCTGACAATGACCGGGCCGGCGTGCAGGCCGGCCCGGAAGGCCGGGGCGACACCGAACTCAGCCTCATAGTCGGGCCGAAGCGCCGCCATCTTGCGTTCGATCGCGAAAAAGCATGCGACCGCGCGGGCGTTGCGGACCGGATCGGTCGCGACCGGCCAGCTGACGATGACCTCGTCGCCGACATAGGCGTGCACGACGCCGCCGCAATCGCCGATCGGCTCGTCGATATCAAAGAAGAACCGGGTGATGAGATCGTGCACCCTGAGCTCGCCCATGGCTTCGGCGAGCCGCGTCGAATGGGCGAGGTCGAGGAACATCACGATCAGCCGGCGGCGGGCCGGTCGGTGGTAAGTCCCCAGCAGAAGGCTGGTCAGGAGGGTTCCACCGATCAACCTGCGGGCCTCGACCACCATTCCGATCACCAGGGAAAACGCGAAGCCCAGCAGGACGATTCTGGGCAGGTTGACCGTCAGCCAATCCCGGGTAAGCCATCGGAGCTGATAGGGCTCCGCATAAAGCAGCGCTTGTAACGACAGACCGACGACGACCAGCGCGGCCGTCATCGTGAGGGCCCGGACAGCGACTTCGGCGGCGAGCGGCAGCCGTCTGAGCGCCGAGCCGAGGCGGGACCGTGCGCTTGAGGCAAATGCGGCCTGCACGGCCCAGACCGTCAGAAAAATTCCGACGCCGTGAAAGCCGCTTCGGAGATAGTTGGCGATGTCGCGCTCGTCGGACAGGTCGAAAATCGCTCGGTACGCGAGGCCGGATACAAAGCCCGCGATGACGGTGGCGACTAGGACCCCGGACTGTCGTGCGGCGCGGCGCAAGAAGATGCGGCCCGCGTCAGCGCTCGCGTCCGACGCTCCCATGTCCAGTCGAGGCGATGTCACGCCCGTTCCATAACATCAGGCGTCGAGCGCCGGACATGATTTCGTCCCACCGCCGTCGCACGGAGGCCTGGCGGCGGACGCTCGACTGGTTCAACAGGTACCTGAGCTCCTGATGCATGCTGTTGCGCATCCGCTCATCGTCTTGATCAAATTCGTCGAGGCCGTCTAAGCTCGGCGCGAAGCCGTTCTCGAAGGGAAAGCACGATGGCCAAGATGCGCGCGATGGTCGTTCTGAAGTCCGGCGGACCGCTTGAGGCGGTAGAGCGCGAGATTCCGGTTCCTGGGCCCGAGGAAATGCGCATCCGCATCCAGGCCTGCGGCGTCTGCCACAGCGATTCGCTGACAGTCGAAGGCCTCATGCCGGGCATCCGCTATCCGCGCATTCCCGGCCACGAGGTCATCGGCGTTGTCGACGCGATCGGGGAAGGCGTCCACGGCTGGAGCGTCGGCGCACGCGCCGGCGTCGGCTGGTTCGGCGGCTCTTGCGGCTATTGCAGCCGCTGCCGGCGCGACAACGCCTTTGCTTGCGAGAACATGAGCGAGGTGACCGGCGTGACCCGCGACGGCGGCTACGCCACGCATATGATCGCCCATGTCTCGGCGGTGGCGCATGTGCCGGGGGAGCTCGACGCGGTCGACTCGGCGCCGCTGCTCTGCGCCGGGATCACCACCTTCAACGCGCTCCGCCACACCGGCGCCGGCCCCGGCGACGTCGTCGCCGTCCACGGCGTCGGCGGCCTCGGCCATCTCGGCATCCAGTTCGCCGCGCGGCAGGGCTTTCGCACGGTCGCAGTCAATCGCGGCCGCGACAAGGAGGAACTGGCGCGGAGGCTCGGCGCGAGCGACTATATCGATAGCGCCGCCGAGGACCCTGCCAAAACGCTCCAGGCCATGGGCGGCGCAAGGGCCATTCTCGCCACCGTCACCAACGGTAAGGCGATGCAGGCGATCGCCGGCGGCCTGGGCCCGAACGGCGTTTTGATGGTGATCGGCGCGGTCGGCCCGCTGACCGTCGATTCGCTCGATCTTCTGGCGAAACGCGCCTCCGTTAAGGGCTGGTATTCCGGGATCGCCAGGGATTCGGAAGACACGCTGAACTTCAGCCTGCGCAACAAGGTCGCCTCGATGAACGAGATCTACCCGCTTGAAAAGGCTGAGGACGCCTACCAGCGGATGATGAGCGGCAAGGCCCGCTTCCGCGTCGTCCTCAGGATGGACGGCTGACGCGGCGCTATGCGATAAGCGAGGAGACGCCTGTCGCATTGGTTTTGCGGTCGTCCCTCGTCCGCCGGTTTCTCACTGACCGGTCCGCTCCTGACGCCATAAGCTCGGATAAAGCTCGATGAATCCGCTCTCGGAGACCTCGAGACTGCCTTCATAGGGGACGCTCGGCGCCGCATAGCGGTATGTCGTCTCGCCGACGCGTTCATAGGTCTGCGGCAGTTCCGTGAGCGTCCCGTCATCGAGATTGAACCAGGCCGCCGGAAGTCTGATCCGCTGAGCCAATCGCGGCGCGGCTCGTCTGAGTTGCAGAACGTTCGTCGCCGGCGTGAAGCTGAGATCAAGGTCGATCAGGCGCTCCAGGCCCCCGACCGCAACGCCGTCCAGGCGCCAGGCGCCCTCGTCGCGGCGAATGTCGTGGTCGACCGCCCGCTCTCCGACAAAGCCGCGAATGGTCCCCCGCTTCGTCGCCCAAGCTCCGTCGACGTCGACGCAATAGGCGAGGCACGCCGGACCCTCTTCATGCAGAAACACGGCGCCGCCAGTGAGCCTCCAGCCGTCGGCGAACGGGCGCAGGCAGGCGGCGTCGTGTCCGGGCAGGTCCAGACGGCGCCAGAAGGCGTTCATCTTGAGCCCCCGTCGACCGGATAGGGGCGCCCTTCGAAGCGTTCGGCATGATAGCCTTTCTCGCCGATCGCCCTGGCGAGGGGGCCGCGGATGTCGCCGGTCTCGCTGAGGCGCGCGACCACGGCCTGAAAGTCCCATCGCGGCCTCCAGCTGAGCTCGCGCCGGGCCAGCGCGTTGTCGTAGACGCGGTCGATGCTCTCAAACATGCGCCAGCCGCGCCGCTGATATTCGTCCTCCCATCCGGGCGCGCGCTCGCGCACGACCGCCGGCGCTTCGGCGCGCAAACGCCTAAGGTCCTCGCGGCGAAAAGGCGTCGTGGCGCTGATGACGTACTTGCCAAACCCGATCGCCGGCGCGCGTTCGATCGCCGCGAGATGGGCGTCGACCACGTCCTCGATCGCGACGCGGCGGAACAGGAACTCGTTCGTTTTCGCATTGTCGTCGGCGAAGGCGGCGCGGCTCTCCGGGTCGTCGTCGGCCTCGGGAAAGAAGCGCGACGTCCGGAGCACGATGCAGGCAAGGCCTTCGTTGCGCCAGAAAAGCCGGCAGAGGTCTTCCGCGGCGGCCTTGGTGACGCCGTAGATGTTCTTCGGCGCCGGAACGACGCTCTCGTCGATCCACGCCGCCGGTTCGCCCGGCGGCGGCTTCAAGGCGTCGCCGAAGGCGCTCGTGGTGCTGGTCATGACGAATCTCGGGACGCGGGCTCGCTCAGCCTCCTCGAGCAGGATCAGCGTGCCGAGGACGTTCGTCTCGATGAAGGCCTCGCGGGCGTGGGTGCCGACATGCGGCTTGTGCAGCGTCGCGGCATGGAGGACCGCGTGCGCGCCGCTCATCGCGCCCGCGACGCGCTCCCGATCGGCGATCGACCCCACCACGTCGGTGAACGGCCCTGGAGCAATGTCGAGCCCGACCGCACGGCGGCCGGCGTCGCGCAGCGTGCGCATCAGCGCTTCGCCGAGATGGCCGGAGCTTCCGGTCACGAGAATCGTCATGGGCTCCCTGATGGTTTCGGCGCGACGGCCGCCGACAGACGGGGCTTCCTACCATGGCCGATGACGAAATCTTGCCGATCCCTCGCCCGCCTGCGTCGGGCGTTTCCGCCTGTTACTCCCTGCCAACAGAGAGAATCGCTCCGCCGCTCCTCGAGCCCGTGCGCAAATCCGTTGAATTTCATTTCGTTGAGCGGATTTGCTCGTGCGGAAGGTAAGGACAGAACAGGCGGATTATTCTCCCTGTTCAGCGCCATAACAGAAAGGGAACAGGAGGCGAGCGCGAGACCGAAAATCGACTCCATGGGTCTGCGGGAGGGCGTGATCGTCAAGAATTTCTAAACCAAGGCCCTGGGAATCGGCTTCGTTGCATTGTTGCGCGAGGATAGCTGAATATCTGTTTGATTTTCTTGGTGTAACTCCGGTTCGCGCGAGAGGCGCTTGGCCTCGCTGATTCCGCTCGAGGCGCCCTCGTCCGCTTCGATCTCAGAGCTGCTCGAAGCCGATCTTGCCGTCCGGCTCCTTCTTCCAGACGTACCAGACATAGTCGACCGTCGTCCGGTCGCCCTTCTTGTCGTAGGCGATGTCGCCGATGACGGTGTGGAAGGGCATGCCCGAGTGCATCGCTGCCGCCATCTTCTTCGGATCGAGCGAATTCGCCTTCTCCGCCGCCTGCTTCATGATCTGGACGGCGGCATAGGAATAGAGCGTATAGCCCTGCGGCTCGAAGCCCTTGGCCTTGAACGCCGCCACCGCCTCCCTGGCGTTCGGGTTCTTGCGCGGTTCGGGTCCAAACGACATCAGCGTGCCCTCGACGCCCGGCCCGCCGATGGCGGCGAATTCCGTATCGGTGATGCCGTCGCCGGAGATCATGATCGTGCTCATGCCCTGGTCGCGCATCTGCCGCACGATCAGGCCGCCCTCGGTGTGCAGGCCGCCCCACATCAGATAGTCGGCGCCTGACGCCTTGATCTTGGAGACGATCGCCGAATAGTCCTTTTCGCCAGTGTTCACACCCTCATACAGGACTTCCTTGATGCCGAACTTGTGCATGTTGTCGAGCGCCGCGTCGGCGAGGCCCTTGCCGTAGGTGGTCTTGTCGTGCACGACGGCGATCTTCTTGCCCTTGAGCTTGTCGCGCGCCAGCTCCGCCCACAGCATGCCCTGCTGGTCGTCGCGGCCGCAGGTGCGGAACGCGTCCCACAGCTTGCGGTCGGTCACCTTCGGGTTGGTGGCCGAGGGCGTGATGAACAGGATGCCGTTCTCCGAATAGACGTCGGAGGCCGGGATCGTCACGCCGGAATTGAAGTGGCCGACGACGAACTTAACCCCGTCGCCGACGAACTTGTTGGCGACGGATACGCCCTGCTTGGGGTCCGACACGTCGTCGCCGACCTCGACTTCGAGCTTCTGGCCGAGGACGCCGCCGGCTTTATTGATGTCCTCGACCGCCTGCTGAACGCCCTCGGTGAGCTGGGCGCCGAAGGCGGCGTTGGCGCCGGTGACCGGGCCGGCGACACCGATCTTGACCTGGGCGTGGCCGGCGGTGGCGAATAGAAGCACTCCGAGCGAAAGGGACTTGAGGATGAGCGCCCGCATCTTAACCTCCATAACGCGGTTTGGCAGTTAGCTTGCCGACGCTATCCGCGAGTGTGTAACTTGTAAAGACGATAATGACGGTTATTCCCCCTGATCCTCCCTCATCGCGAGCCGGTTCGCTGCCGCTTGTCGGCGGCAATCTCGCTCTCGATTTCGCCAACACGGAATCGGGTCGCGGCTATAGAGTCGCATCAGAACCATCTGCGCGACGCGACGAACGTCGTCGATTGGCTGAACCACGCGGATGCGCTGCCGGCCGGCGCGACGGAATGGCTGCGGGAAGTTTCCGCTCGGCCCGCCGTCGCCGAAGACCTCGTTCAGCGGTCCCTGGCATTGCGCGCCGCCATTCACGACGTCGGCGCCGCCATTGCCTGCGGCGGCGCCCCTCCGCACGCATCGCTCGCCCGCCTGTCGGGGCTTCACGCCGAGTCGATCGGGCGCGCCGGGCTCGCATTCGAGGGCGATGGATGCCGATGGCGCTGGAACCTGCGAGAAGCGCCGGTCGATGCGGCCCTGGGGCCGATTGCGCTGGCGGCGGTCAAGCTGTTTACCGAAGGCGATTTCGGCCGCATCAAGCAATGCGGCGGCCATGCTTGCGGCTGGCTCTTTTACGACACGAGCAAGAACAATCGCCGCCGGTGGTGTGAGATGGAGGTTTGCGGCAATCGCGCCAAGCAGAAGCGGTTTGCCGCCCGGAGGCGGAGCGCATGATGCTGCGCCTCGCTCTTCTGTTGGTCCTTTTCCTGCTCCCCGGATGCTCGGCGCCGCTCGAGACCGACCAGGCCCGGCTCTGCCGCATGGCGCTTCCGGCGCTGATGCCGGAAGGTTCACGAATTGCGATCGACTCGCAGACCCCGGACGCCGACGGGCGCGGGCTGACCGTCGATTTCACCTCGGCCCCGCCGGACGGCCAGTCCGCAGCGCATCGGGCTGCCTGCCGGTTCCGCGAGCCGGGGCGACCGCGCCAGTCGCGCGATCTCGTCTCGCTCGCCCTCGACGGCGAAGCTCTGCCCGAAGCCAGGCTCTTCTTCCTCATCCGCTACTGGCTGGCGACGCCCGACGGTCGCGCGGCCGATCCCGCGCCGCTCGGCGACCTGAGCCATGCGCCGGAGCTTCCGCCGCGCCTCGCCTACATCCTCCAGATGGCGCTCGACGGGCTGCCGCTGTCGTCGATCTACGCGCTGCTCGCCGCCGCCTACTCGCTGATCTACGGATTGATCGGGCGGATCAATTTCGCCTTCGGCGAGCTTGCCGCGGCCGGCGGCTACGCGGCGGCCATGGCGGCGCTCGCCTTGACCGGGCTGCCGCCGGCCCCGCTGCTCACCGCCGGTTTCGCGCTCGCCGCGGCAGTCGCCTGCGGCTGGGGCTTCGCCTCGGCGCGCGTGGTCTTCATCCCGCTGCGCAGGGCGAAGGGCCAGCAGGCCCTGGTGGCGACGGTCGGCCTCGCCCTTTTCCTGCAGGAGCTCCTGCGCCTCGCCCAGGGCGACCGGACGAGCTGGATGACCCCGGCCCTCAACCAGCCCTTCGCCCTGGCGCGCGCGGGCGCCTTCGTCGCGGTGGCGACGCCGATGACCTTCGTCGCCAGCGCCGTCACGCTGACCGTCGGCCTTGGCCTCGTCCTCGTCTTCCACCGCACGCGGATGGGCCGCGAATGGCGCGCCTACGCCGACGATCCGCTCGCCGCCGAGATGCTCGGCGTCAGCCCGCTCGCCGCGATCGCCCGGGCGTTCGCGCTCTCCGGCGCGCTTGCCGGGATCGCCGGGGCGACGATGACGGCAGCCTACGGCGCGGTCGGCTATGGCCTCTCGGCGACGCTGACCCTGAAGGCGCTCGCCGCGGCGATCGTCGGAGGCATCGGCTCGCTGCCCGGCGCCTTCCTTGGCGGCTTCATCATCGGCGCCATGGAGGCAGGCTGGTCGGCGTTTTTCCCCATCGACTACCGCGACCTCGCCGTCTATGCGCTGCTCGTCGCATTCATCGCCCTGCGCCCGTCGGGACTGCTCGGAACCCGCGACGCCATTACGCACAGCCGGTTCCCAACCCGGTCTTGACTTGCAGCCTTAGCATCCCACATCCTCGCGGCGCACTCGGGGGCGGTTTGCGCCCGGAGGTTCTCATGTCCAATTTCGCTGCGGCGACGCCAACCCAGTCCCTGCGCGCCGATGCGCTCGCCGGGGTGCGCATACGCCGCATCGTCGCGGTGTGCTTCGATCTGGTGATCGTCAGCCTGCTGGTGGCGCTTTTGTGGATCGCCTCGATCATCCTGACCCTGGGTCTGGCGCTTTTCTTCCTGCCGCCGCTCTTTCCCTTCGTCGCCTTCTTCTACAACGGCCTCTCCGTCTCGGGGCCGAAAATGGCGACGCCCGGCATGCGCGCGATGGATCTCGAGATGCGGCTCGCCGACACTGGGGCGCGCGTCCCCTTCGTCAACGCCGCGGTTCAGGCGCTCCTCTTCTATGTGAGCTGGTGTTTCCCGCCGATCTTCCTCGTTTCCCTGGTCGAGCCCGAGAAGCGCTGCCTGCACGACATCATCGCCGGCGTTGTCATCGTGCGTCGCCTGTGAAACTATTGAAGCGCCTGAACGTTGTCGCTGACGAGCAAGCCTCCGACAGAATGCAGGGAGAGTGGGGGAAAGGGTGACGAGGGAACTACGCGACGCTCCGCAGTTCTATCTCACCGCGCCGTCGCCGTGCCCCTACCTCATGGGCCAGCAGGAGCGCAAGATCTTCACGCATCTGGTCGGGAAGCGCGCGGCTTCGCTTAATGACCTCCTGACCCAGACCGGTTTTCGACGCTCGCAGACCATCGCCTACCGTCCGGCCTGCGAGAGTTGCCGGGCGTGCGTCTCGGTGCGCGTGCTGGCGAGCGATTTCAGGCCGAGCGACAGTCAGCGGCGGGCGCTCCGCGCCAATGCCGACCTCGTCGGCGCGCTCGTTCAGCCGAAGCCGACGAACGAGCATTTCACCCTCTTCCGCTCCTATCTCGACGCCCGGCACCCCGAAGGCGGGATGGCCGACATGTCCTCGCTCGATTTCGCCATGATGGTCGAGGACACCCATATCGACACGCATCTGGTGGAGTACCGCGCCCGCATGGTGGGAGACCGGGCCGAGGCCGGTCAGCTCTATGCGGTCTGCCTCACCGACCGGCTCGCCGACGGCCTGTCGCTGGTCTATTCGTTCTACGCGCCCGATCAGCCTCGGCGCTCGCTCGGCTCCTACGTCATTCTCGATCACATCGAGAAGGCCCGCCAGCTCGGCCTGCCGCATGTCTACCTCGGCTATTGGGTCGAGGGCTCGAAGAAGATGGGCTACAAGGCGAGCTACCTGCCGCAGGAGCGGCTCGGCCTGCACGGCTGGAGCCGGGTGGAGCGGTAGGGGACGGACCGGATCGGCGCGTTTACGCTGAAATCCTTCGTCCATGCGAGCAGGATGTTAAAGACGATCGTGATCGCGGCGGCCAGTCCAAACCCAGCTACCACCTCATCGAACCAGGCCTCCGAGCCGCCCTGCCATCACCTCGCCGGCCGGCATAGTCCCCCTGTTTCACGCTCGAATGTCGCGCTATTTTTTCTGCTTGCGGACGCCGGTTTGCACGACGGCGACCTTCACGCGCTTTCTTCCAATTCTATGGATTGCGGATCGGCCCCCGCTGGCCCCGGCAGGCTCTGACGTGATCCGGATCAAACAGGATGCCTTGCGCGCCTGGTAATTCAGCCCATGAGTTTTAGATCGAGGCTGCGTGCACACGAAGGCTCCGGTTCGCGAACCCGCCCGCGTTCCGGACGAGACAACGCATTTACATTAAGCGAAAGGTACTTTCGCCGGGCGCTGGCCTCCATCGCGGCAGCCGGACTCGCGCTCGGCCTGCTCGCCTGGGGTTTTGGCCGCAGCGATTTGGCAAATTGGTGCTGGGCCTTGGGCACGGCGCCCGTGGTCGTGGGGCTGCTCATCTCCATGGCCCGCGACGTCCTGGCGGGCCGCATGGGTGTCGACGCCGTCGCCTTTGTCTCGATGTCCGGCGCGCTCGCGCTCGGCCAGTATCTCGCCGGAGTCGTCATCGCGGCCATGTACGCCGGCGGCAACATCCTGGAGGATTTCGCCGTTGCTCGCGCCGAACGAGACTTGCGATCTCTGATCGATCGCGCGCCCAAAATCGCGCACCGCCGGACCGGTTCGACAGTCGAGGACGCGCCTGTCGAGGACGTCGCTGTCGGCGATGCGATCTTGGTGCGCGCCGGCGAGGTCGTTCCCGTGGACGGCGTGATCACGAGCCCGATCGCCGTGCTGGACGAGGCCGCGGTTACCGGAGAGCCGATCCCGGTGAGCCGCAAGACGGGCGAGCTGGCGCGCAGCGGGGCAGTAAATTCTGGCGAGACGTTCGAGGTTCGCACCACTGCGACAGCCGGCGAGAGCACCTACTCCGGGATCGTCCGCATGGCGAGCGCCGCGCAAACCGCGAAGGCGCCCTTTGTGCGAATGGCGGATCGCTACGCCCTCATCTTGCTGCCCGTCACTCTCATCGTCGCCGCCGGCGCCTGGTGGTTCTCGGGCGATCCGGTCCGCGCGCTTGCGGTTCTAGTCGCCTCGACTCCGTGCCCCCTCATTTTGGCGGCGCCGGTCGCGTTCATCGCCGGTGTCGCGCAAGCGGCAAGACGGGGCATCCTCATCAAGGGCAGCGGACCGCTCGAGGCGTTGGCGCGCACCCATACGGTGATGTTCGACAAAACCGGCACGCTAACTGTCGGGGGTGCGCGCCTCGTCGCCATTGAAGCCGCCCCGGGAGAGAGCTCCGACGAGATTTTGAGGCTGGCGGGCTCGCTCGAACAAGCCTCACATCACGTCGTGGCCGCGACGATTGTCGAGACCGCGGTTGCGAAAGGGATCAAGCTTTCAATTCCATCGGACATCCATGAGACAATGGGGTCGGGGCTCGAAGGCGCCGTCGACGGGCGGAAAGTGCGGGTCGGGTCTCTCCAGCTGGTCTATGGCGGGGCAAAGCCAGAGCAATGGGCGGCCCGAGCCTTGCGGAGGGCGTCGTGGCGCTCGGCGCTCAGCGTGTTTGTGGCGGTCGACGGTCGCACGATCGGGGCCATCCTCCTCGCCGACGAACTTCGCCGCGACACGCCCCACGCCGTGCAGGCGTTGAGGGCTGACGGCGTGTCCAGGATCGTGATGGTGACCGGAGACCGCGCCGACGCCGCGGAGACGATCGCCGCGGCGCTCGATCTCGACGCCGTCCTTGCCGACCGTGAGCCAGCAGATAAGGTGGAGGCCGTGGCGTCTGAGCAACGCCAGCATTCGACGGTCATGGTTGGCGACGGCATCAACGACGCGCCGGCACTTGCGGCGGCCAATGTCGGGGTGGCCATGGGCGCGCGAGGGGCAAGCGCGTCCTCCGAGGCCGCCGACGTCGTGATCCTTGTCGACCGGCTCGATCGGGTCTCTGAGGCGCTCGCCATCGCCAAGCGCACCCGCGGGATCGCCCTGCAGAGCATTGTCGCGGGCATGGGCATGTCGGCGACGGCGATGGGATTCGCTGCTTTCGGCTATTTGCCGCCGATCGCCGGCGCGCTGACTCAGGAAGTCATCGACGTCGCCGTCATCCTCAACGCATTGCGGGCGCTGTCCCCGGGGCGGATATCCCGCCGGCGGAAGATGCCGGAAGAAGCCGGAAGAACGCTGCGCCTCGATCATGAACGCGTCGAAGCGGCTCTCGACCGTCTGCGAGAGATTGCGGACGCGCTCGACAATTCCCCGGCCGAGGAGGCAGCGACGCTGATCCTCAAGGCGGATCAAGTCGTCGAACGGGAGATCGTCGAACACGAACGCGCGGACGAAAGCGCGGTCTACCCGCAGGTCGCCAAGTTTCTGGCGGACCGCCATGGGCTGGGGGCGATGAGCCGGGCCCACCGGGAGATTATCCACCTTGCGCGGCTGCTTCGGCGCCTCGCCGACAGCCTCTCGGCGGGAGAGGTCGATCGGTATTTGATTAGGGACGCGCAACGCATCATCGAGTCGATCGAATCGCTCGTGCGCATCCACAACGCCCAGGAAGAGGACATTTATGAGCATGCTGTCGGGGGTTGAGCGTTAACGCTGGCAAGAACCCGCGGCCGCGGGAAGCCCAAAGAGTGAAGCTAATTAGGACTTGCGAATGGAGGCGAAGATGAACAGCTTGAGGGGCAAAGCCGCCATTGTCACTGGCGCGTCGAAGGGAATCGGCGCCGCCATCGCCAAAGGTCTCGCTGAGGCGGGCGCGGCCGTCGCCGTGAACTACGCGTCTGACAAAGAGGGCGCCGGCCGCGTGGTGGCGGAGATCGCCGCAAGGGGCGGCAAGGCGGTGGCGATCAGGGCCGACATGTCGAAGCCGACCGATGTGGAGCGGCTGTTCGAGGAGTCGAAGAGGGCGCTTGGCGCGCCGAACGTGCTTGTGAACAACGCCGGCATCTACGAGTTCGGGCCGGTCGAGACCATCACCGAGGGGCAGTTCCGCCGCCACTTCGACATCAATGTGCTCGGAACGATGCTGGCGATTCAGCAGGCGATCAAACATTTCCCGAAAGAGGGCGGCAGCATCGTCAATATCAGCTCGATCGCCAGCGAGAGCCCTGTTCCGAACTCGAGCCTCTATGCGGCGAGCAAGGGGGCGATCGATACGCTGACGCTGGCGCTGGCAAAAGAGCTCGGGCCGCGCAAGATTCGCGTCAACGCCGTCGCGCCGGGCTATACGGACACCGAGGGCAACCAGCGGATCGGCTTCGTCGACAGCGCTGCCGCGGAAGCGTTGGTCGCAGCGACGCCGCTCGGCGCGAGGTTCGGCCAGCCGGAAGAGATTGCGCCCGCGGTGGTGTTCCTTGCTTCCGACGATGCGGCATGGCTGACCGGAGAGCGGCTCAACGCCTCGGGCGGCGTGCATTGATCTCGCCTGGATTCCTTCTGATGCACCGGGCGTACGCGGCGATGCCCCAATCAGTCGCCGATAGCGGATCGCGCGGGTTTAGCGGGCATTCCGACAAGGTTTGATCTATCCGGATCCGTCATCAATGGGGTTACAGCCTATCATATTCACATCCCCAAGGTCGCGCGTTCTCCTTCCCCAGCTCTGCTTCGGAAGGTGGCGCGTAGCGCCGGATGGGGTGTGGAGAGCAATAATCCGTCGATGAAAGCCTCGGAGTGACGGTCGTGCAATGCGACCCTGGTTCAGAAGCGGACAATATGCCGATCCGTCCCCCGGATCTCAGTCCGTGGGGCCGTGTCGCCTCCCAGCAGTAGGGGCGGTAGCGGCGACGCGCGTGCATATTCGGACTGAGGTTGGTGCAGCGGACCACACCCCATCCGGCGCTTCGCGCCACCTTCCCCACTTCGTGGAGAAGGGGAGACCCCGGCCGCGCAAGCCCGCGGGCGACGGAAAGCAATTCTTCCTGATCAAAACCAGCTGTGAGCACAGCGGCAGCCTCGCTACGCCTTCAGCACTCGACGAAATTCACCGCCAGCCCGCCGAGCGACGTCTCCTTGTATTTCGACTGCATGTCGGCGCCTGTCTGGCGCATGGTGGCGACGACGCTGTCGAGCGACACGAGGTGCCGTCCGTCGCCGTGCAGCGCGAGCGAGGCGGCGGCGATCGCCTTGACGGCGCCGAAGGCGTTGCGCTCGATGCAGGGGATCTGGACGAGGCCGCCGACCGGATCGCAGGTCATGCCGAGGTGGTGCTCCATGGCGATCTCGGCCGCATTTTCGATCTGCGCGTTCGAGCCGCCGAGCGCCGCGCATAGGCCGGCGGCGGCCATGGACGAAGCGACGCCGACCTCGCCCTGGCAGCCGACTTCCGCGCCCGAGATCGAGGCGTTGAGCTTGAAAAGCGCGCCGATCGCCGTCGCCGTCATCAGGAAGTCGGCAAGTCCGGCCCGCGTCGCGCCGTCGCAATGGTCGCGATAGTAGCGCAGGATCGCCGGGATGACGCCCGCCGCGCCGTTGGTCGGCGCCGTCACCACCCGCCCTCCCGCGGCGTTCTCCTCGTTGACCGCCATGGCGTAGACGCTGACGTAATCCATGATCTCGTGCGCCGGCCGCGCGTTGCGGCGTGCCCCCTCGGTCAGCCGGTCGTAGATCGCCCTGGCGCGGCGGGTGACCTTGAGGCCGCCGGGCAGCGGGCCGGAGCGATGAAGACCCCGCTCGACGCAGGCGAACATCGCCTCGAGGACACGCTCGACGTGGGCCTCGACCGCATCCGCAGGCCGCACGGCCCTTTCGTTGGCGCGCATCATGTCGGCGATCGAGAGGCCGCTTTCACGGCCTCGCGCCAGCAATTCGGCGCCGGAGCGGAAGGGATAGGGAACCGGCGCAGCCTGCCCTGCGCCGCCCTCGTCGGCGCCCTCGCGCACGACGAAGCCGCCGCCGACCGAGAGCCAGGTTTCATCGGCGAGCGTTGCGCCGGCGGCGTCCTTCGCCACCAGGCGCAGCGTGTTGGGGTGGCGCGGCGTCGGCGTCAGGATATCGAAGGCGATTGCGGTTTCTGGGTCGAAGGCGATGCGGCGCTTTCCCGCGAGCGGCAGGCGCCGCGTCTCGCGAACCTCGGCGACGAGCGCTTCGGCGGCGTCGGGGTCGACCGCCTCCGGCTCGTACCCGCTGAGGCCGAGGATGACCGCCTTGTCGGTCGCATGGCCCTTGCCGGTGAAGGCAAGCGAGCCGAGCAGCGTGACGGCGACGGACTCCACCCGATCGACCGCGTTTTGCTTCGCCAGCGCGGCGGCGAAGGCCGCGGCGGCCTTCATCGGGCCGACAGTATGGGACGACGACGGCCCGACGCCGATCTTGAAGAGCTCGAAGACGCTGATCATCGCTTCGTTCCGGCGCGCCAGGCGCTGCCCATGGTATGACCGGGCGCGACCCGGCGACACCCGCTTTTCGCGCCGCAAGCGCGCCAAAATAAGATGCGGGGCCGGTTTTGGATAATGTGAGAGGACGGCCAAGCCTGTCGCATGCCAAGCCGCCGCGAAGCATGCTAGGCGAAGTCGCGACCGAGGACGCAAACCAAACGATGACGAAACTGTCCGACCAGACCCGCGCCTCCCTGCGCAGCCGCTCGCGGCTCGTCCATCTCGGCCGCGACAGCGAGCAGTCGCAAGGGTTCATCAACCTGCCCCCCTTTCGCGGCTCGACCGTGCTCTATCCGGACGTCGCTGCGCTCGAGGCCCGCACCCAGCGCTACACCTACGGCACCCACGGCACGCCGACGACCGAGGCCCTCCGCTCCGCCTGGAGCGACATTTCCGGCGCTGCGGGAACCGTGCTCGTGCCCTCGGGCATGGCGGCGATCGCGGTGGCGCTGATGACGGCGCTCGTCGCCGGCGACCATCTGCTGATGTCGGATTCGGCCTATCAGCCCGCCCGGCGTTTCGCCGACAACGCGCTCACGCGCATGGGGATCGAGACCACCTATTACGACCCGGAGATCGGCGCGGGCATCGAGGCGCTGATGCGCCCGAACACCAGGGCGGTGCTGACCGAGTCGCCGGGCTCGCAGACCCTCGAGATCCAGGACGTGCCGGCGATCGCCGCGGTCGCGCATGCCCGGGGCGCCTGCGTGCTCATGGACAACACCTGGGCGACGCCGCTCTTTTTCGCGCCGCACGCGCATGGCGTCGACCTCGCGATTGAGGCGGGCACGAAATATCTCTCCGGCCACGCGGATCTCCTGCTCGGACTCGTTTCGGCCAACGAGGCCTGGTTCCAGCGCCTGCATCGGGCGGTCGACCTGATGGCGATCCCGCCGAGCCCGGAGGATGTGTTTCTCGCGCTCCGCGGCCTGCGCACGATGGAATTGAGGCTGCGGGAGGCCGAGCGACAGGCGCTCATGCTGGCGCGCTGGCTCGAGGATCGGCCCGAGGTCCTCCGCGTCATCCACCCTGCCCTGCCCGACTGCCCGGGCCATGCGCTCTGGCGGCGGGACTTTGCCGGCTCGTCCGGCCTTTTCAGCGTCGTCCTGAAGCCGGTCCCGAAGGCGGCGGTGGCGGCGCTCCTCGACGGTCTCGAGCTTTTCGGCCTCGGCTATTCCTGGGGCGGCTATGAGAGCCTCGCCGTCCCATTCGACTGCTCGTCCTATCGCACCGCGACTCGCTGGGCGCCCGGCGGGCCGGCGATCCGCCTCAGCGTCGGCCTCGAGGACATCGAGGATCTGAAAGCCGACCTCGAGCGCGGCTTCGACCGGCTCAGGGCGACTGCCTAGTACCGGAGTTTTGCCGAGTGGCCAATCGAATTTCGGCGGCTCTGCGCGGGAAACCGTGCTAATTTGCCGGCAGACGGAGCCGCGAAATGAGTGAGGCCCGAAGGCTCGCCGCAATCCTCGCCGCTGACGTCGTCGGCTATTCGCGCCTGATGGGCGAGGATGAGGCGGCCACGGTGAGGCTCGTGCGCGAGCGTCGAGAGGCGGCGACGCCGATCGTGCGCGGATTCGGCGGACGCCTCGTTAAGACGACGGGCGACGGCGTGCTGTTGGAATTCCCATCGGTGGTCGCCGCGGTCGAATGCGCGACTGCGATCCAGGCCATGATGGCGGAGCGCAACGCCGAGCTTCCCGAGGCAAAGCGCATTCTCTATCGCGTCGGCGTCAATCTCGGCGACATTCTGATTGACGGCGAGGACATCCTCGGCGACGGCGTCAACATTGCGGCACGTTTGGAGGGGATCGCGGAGCCAGGCGGAATCTGCCTCTCCGAAGACGCCTGGCGGCAGGTGCGCGACAAGGTGAAGGAAGCGTTTGTCGATCTCGGCGAGAAGGCGCTCAAAAACATCGCGCGGCCTCTCAGGGTCTATGCGCTGACATCGGGCTCCCCCACGCCCGCAGTCGCCACGGCCGCGGAAAAGTCCGCTCGGCCGCGGCTCTCACTCGTCGTATTGCCGTTCGCCAATATCGGCGGCGATCCGGAGCAGGACTATTTCGTCGATGGCGTCACCGAGAGCCTGACCACTGACCTCTCGCGCATCTCGGGCGCGTTTGTCATCGGCCGCTCGACCGCTTTCACCTACAAGGGCAAGGCGGTCGATTTGAAACAGATCGGCCGGGAACTCAACGTCCGTTACGCGCTCGAAGGCAGCATACAGCGCGGCGGAGACCGTCTACGCGTCAACGTGCAGTTCATCGAGGTCGAGACGGGAGCGCATTTGTGGGCCGAGCGCTTCGACAAGCCGATCGCCGATCTCTTTGAAATGCAGGACGAGATCGTGTCGAGGCTCGCCAATCGGCTGGGGCATGAACTGATGTCCGCTGAGGCAAGGCGCGCCGAGCGGTCGGCCCATCCCAATTCAATGGATCACTATTTCCTCGGGCTCTCCTTCGCAAACAAGGGAATTACCGGCGAAATCTCTGGTAAGGCGCGATCCTACTACGACCGCGCAATCGACCTCGACGGAAACAACGTCGACGCGCTGGTCGCTCGCGCAAATCTCGACTTGGTCTTTGCCGCCAACTATTTGTCCGACGACCACGCCGAGCGGCGCCGCTCCGCCGAAGCCGATTTGGCCAAAGCCCTCAAATTAAGTCCGGACAACGCCAAAGCCCATTGCGGATTGGGGGTCCTGCGCATGTATGGCAATCGCGCCATCCAAGCGATCGCAGCGTGCGAGCGCGCTTTGGCGATCGACCGCAATCTCGCCGCGGCCCACGGTTGGATCGGTCTGGCGAAGTTCTTTGCGGGCCGCAACGAAGAGACCGAGGCGCATATTCGCGAAGCGCTACGCATTAGTCCGCACGACCGTCTCGCATCCAGCTGGATGAACCACGTCGGAGCCGCCAAACTGGGCGCCGGTCGCGATGAGGAAGCGGCCGAGTGGCTCACGCGGTCGGTCGAGCTGGGTCCCAATTGGCCGGTGCCTCAGTTTTGGCTCGCTGCCGCCCTCGCCCGTCTCGGGCGCCTCGAAGAAGCGCGCGAAGCCGCGCGGGCCGGACTGGAACTTAACCCCGCTTTCACCATCGCGCGGCTGCGATCCTCGGCGTTCAGCGACCATCCGGTCTATCTTGCGGGCCGCGAGCGGGTTTACGAAGGCATGCGCCTGGCGGGCGTGCCGGAGGGATGAGCCGCTTTCATCGTGTCCCTTGCATTCCGTCGCGGCGGAGGAGCGCCAAAGCCGCAGCGGTGAAATCAATTCCGACAACCTATTGAAAATAATGCGCAACTTCCTCATCGACACCGACACCGCCTCCGACGACGCCGTCGCCATCCTGATGGCGCTCGCCGCGCCGGACGTGCGCGTCCTGGCGCTGACGACCGTCGCCGGCAATGTCGGCGTCGAGCAGGCGACCCGGAACGCGCTGCTGACCGCCGAGATCGCCGGCTCGGACGCGCCAGTCTTCGTCGGCGCGGCCGCGCCGCTGATCCGGGCGCACGAGCATGCCCATTGGTTCCATGGGCGGGACGGCCTCGGCGACCACGGCTACCCGGCGCCGAGCCGGACCGCCGAGTCCGAGCACGCGGTCGAGGCGATCCTCCGCCTCGCCCATGACGAGCCCGATCTGACGCTGGTGACGCTCGGCCCCTTGACCAACATCGCCATCGCGCTGGCGCGCGACCCATCCATCGCCGGCAAGATCGGCCGCTGCGTCGTCATGGGCGGCGCGCCCTGCTGCGAAGGTAATGTCACGCCGGCGGCGGAATACAACATCTGGGTCGATCCGGAGGCGGCGCGCGCCGTCTTCCGGTCCCGCCTCAAGATCGAGATGATCGGCTGGCACGTGTCGCGCGGGGACTCGGTGCTGAGCGAAGCCGAGGTTGCCGCGATCGAGGCGCTCGGAACCAGGAAGGCGCGCTTCGCCATGGAATCGAACAGCCGCGCCCGCGAGGCCTACCATATCCAGACCGGCGAGGTCGGCCTGTCGCTCGCCGACCCGACCGCCATGGCGATCGCGCTCGACCGCTCGGTCGGCCTTTCCTGGTCGCGGCATCGAGTGGCGATCGAATGTGCGAGCGAGCTCACCCGCGGCATGACGGTCGTCGACCGGCTCGGAGTCAATTCCGACGCGATCAACGGGCCGGTGTGGGGTCCGGTTGCCGGCGAGAGCGACGGCGCGGACGTCGTCTGGACCTTCGACTCGGCCAAATTCAAGGCTATGCTGAAGGTGGCGCTGGCCTGACCGCTGCAGGCGCGCTCGGCTCGAGCGCGCCTGACGCGGTCGGCGACCGCATCGACAAAGCGCCGGCACGATTGAGGAGACTCGGATGGAGACCGGCAGCAACCTCCTCGCCGGCGAGACCTCGCCCTATTTGCTGCAGCACGCCCATAACCCGGTGCATTGGCGGCCCTGGAGCGCAGAAGCGCTCGCCGAGGCCAAGCGACGCGACTGCCCGATCCTCCTCTCCATCGGCTACGCCGCCTGCCACTGGTGCCACGTGATGGCGCACGAGTCGTTCGAGGACGCCGAAACGGCGCGCCGGATGAACGAGTTGTTCGTCAATGTGAAAGTGGATCGGGAAGAGCGCCCCGACATCGATCACATCTACATGACGGCCCTGCATGCGCTTGGCCAGCAGGGCGGCTGGCCGCTCACCATGTTTCTCGATCCGGACGGCAAGCCGATGTTCGGCGGCACCTATTGGCCGCCCGAGCCGCGCTGGGGCCGTCCGTCGTTCCGGCAGGTGGTCGAGTCGGTCCATGCGGCATGGCGCTCCCGCCGGCCGGAGATGGAGAGCCGCGGGGCCGACCTCTTCAATCATCTGGCGGAGCTTTCGGCTCCGAGCCCGACGCGGGCCTTGACCCCGGCCGATCTCACGCGGGTCGGCGATGCGCTCATCGCCGCCATCGACCCGGTCCACGGCGGCATCGGCGGCGCGCCGAAATTTCCCAATGCGCCGATCTTCCGCTTCTTCTGGAACGAGATGTTCCGCCGTCGCGATCCGCGCTTCGGCGAGGCGGTGCGCGCGCTCCTCGAGGCGATGAGCGCGGGGGGCATCTACGACCATCTCGGCGGCGGTTACGCCCGCTATTCGACCGACGCCGAATGGCTCGTGCCGCATTTCGAGAAGATGCTCTACGACAACGCGCAGATCCTCGAACTCCTAACGTTGGTGCAGAGCCTCTGGCCCGAACCGGTTTTCGCCGAGCGCGCTCGCGAGACCGTCGGCTGGCTCCTGCGCGAGATGCGGGTCGGCGACGCCTTCGCCGCTTCGCTCGATGCCGACCAGGACGGCGAGGAAGGCGCCTTCTACGTCTGGAGTGAGGACGAGATCGACGCCGCGCTCGGCGAGGCTTCGCCGCGCTTCAAGGCGGCCTATGACGTGACGCCGGGCGGCAATTGGGAAGGCAAAACCGTGCTGCGCCGGGTGACCGCCCGCGGCTCGGACGCGGAGGAAGCCGATCTCGCGGCGCTTAGGCAGCATTTGTTCGCGCTCCGCGAAGGACGGGCGAAGCCTGGCCGCGACGACAAGGTTCTCGCCGACTGGAACGGGCTCACGATCGCCGCCCTTGCCCGCGCCAGCGTCGTTTTCGGCGAGCCGGACTGGCTCGCGACGGCGCGCTCGGCGTTCGACTTCATCCTCCGCGAGCTGCGCGGCCCCGACGGCCGCCTGCTGCATGCCTGGCGCGACGGACGCCGGGGAGCGCGCGGCATGCTGGACGATTACGCCGCGATGGCGCGGGCCGCCCTCGCCCTGTTCGAGGCCAGCGGGCGGCCGGACGATTTCGAGACCGCGCGGCGGCTCGCGGCCGAGGGGCTCGAGCGCTTCGGCGACGGCAAGGGCGGCGTTTATCTCACCGCCGCCGACGCCGCCGACGTGCCCGGCGCGCGTCCCCGCCACGCCCACGACGGCGCGACGCCGTCCGGCGTCGGCCTTCTTTTGGAGGTCTTCGCCCGGCTTTGGCATCTCACGGACGGAGCGCGCTGGCGCGCGGCGGCCGACGGCCTCATCGGCGCTTTCTCCGGCGCGCCCGACGGCATGGGCGGCAGCCCGCTCCTCCTTATGGGCGCCGACGTGCTGGAGCGCGGCGGCGCGATCGTCATCGACGGCCCGCATGACCATCCGGCGGCCGAGGCGCTGGCCGCGGCGGCGCTTCGCGCTCCCGACCCGTCGTTGACCGTGCTGCGCCTCGACCGGCGCCTCTGGCCGTCGGGCTCGCCCCGCCCCGGCCTGCCGCAGGCAGCCGGTCCCGCCGCGATGCTCTGCCAGGGCCAGACCTGCAGCCTGCCGGTCACGACGCCGGAGACGCTGGCGGCGCTCTTGAAGGAACGGGCGACGGGGGTGGCCTAGCTGACGCTGAATGACAGAGGTGACCGGACTTCTTTATAGACATGTCACGCGTGCGCAATTGTGGCTCCCGCGACAGACCAGAAAAGAATAGCAACTCACACACGCTCCGCTGAATTTGTTCCGGAGAAGATAAGGAATTGAAAATGGCTTCTCTCCAGGAAAGGTATCGCTTATGGCGACATAAGATATTGCCAGCTTCTAAAAATGATGCAATACGAATACAAAATGATATCGTGCTAGTACAAGATAGCTTAAAACCGCTACAGAGAGTGTCTGAGCCTGAGCTTGTACCGCACTCAAAATGGATATCGTATTTATCCCGCAATTTCAACAAACCGGGCGTCCGGATTCTTGAGATAGGCTCTCGCAACGTTACTGGAGGCGCCTCCAGGGAGCTGTTTGCGGCCGCTGATTACGTTGGATTCGATTTCTACGAAGGTGAGAATGTCGATGTAGTTGGCGATGCGCACAAGATTTCATCGTACTTTAACGATGACGCGAAATTCGATCTAATATTTTCAAGTGCAGTATTAGAGCACTTGCACATGCCTTGGGTCGTTGCGCAAGAGATACAAAAACTTCTAAAAGTAGGAGGATATCTGTTTGTCGAGACTCACTTTTCTTTTTCTTATCATGAAGGGCCATGGAATTTTTTTCAATTCTCCAACATGGGGTTGAGAGCGTTATTCAATAGTGGCATGGGTTTTGATTTAGTTGACAGCGGAATGTGCAACCCAATGAATGGAGCATTCAGTCAGAAGGCAGACGAACACCTTAGAGGGAAACCCGTCGGTGGATTGTATTGCCACAGCGAAATCCTTTGCAAGAAGACCCGTGACGTACCAGACTTTGACTGGAACAAGGTGGATATTGACGAAGTCGTAGACAATACACGGTATCCGCTCCCAAAAAGACCAGCTGAGACGCTCACCCCTCGTTAGGGGGCGGGCGCGGACCGCGCCTCATGGTGAACAGCAAACTGCCAACATTATCAATCCATTTCCGACGTCTGCTCAAGCTCCTGTTCAAGAAGGCCGATTGCGGCGCCATGGGGGCCGGCGGCCGGGCTTTTCGACCGCGTCGAGGATCCCTGCGCTTGCCAAAAAATTGCTTGCGCGTTCCCTGCGCGGGGCAAATTCCCTGCGTCGCCCGCTTGGGGATTTTGCCGCAAGGATCTCAAGTCAAATGCCGGTTCGGCGAGGATTTTCTCGCAAAAAGCCGAGTTCGCTGCGAATTCGCTGCGCTCGGGGAATTTTTTGTTCAGCCCCCCCGAAGGCCGCTCCACCGCGGCCGAGATCGAGGAGATTCCCCTACCCCGCCCCCAGCTCCGCGCGGACGATCCGCGCGCCCGCGACCATCGCCTTCATCTTGCCGAAGGCGGCCTCGCGCGGGAGATATTTGAGGCCGCAGTCGGGGGCGACGACGATGTCCTCGGGCGTGCGGTAGGCAAGCGCCCGGCGGATGCGGGCTGCGACGGTTTCCGGCGTCTCGACCTCGGGGGTCGAGAGATCGAGCACGCCGAGAATGATCTTCTGGTCCGGCAGGTCCTTGAGCGCCGCGCAATCGAGATTGGACTGCGCCGTCTCGATCGAGACCTGCTGGCACCGGCAGTTCCTGAGCTGGCCGAGAAAGGAATAAGCGCTTGGCCGTTGGTGGATGATCGCAGCGTAGCCGAAGCAGATATGCACCGCCGTCGTGCCGCTGACCCCTTCGAGCGCCTTGTTCAGCGCGGCGAGGCCGTATTCCTCGGCCGGCCCCGGCCGCGCCTGCATATAGGGTTCGTCGATCTGGACGATGTCCGCGCCGGCGGCGAACAAATCCTTGATCTCGGCGTTGACCGCCTCGGCGTAGTCCATCGCCGCGTCGGCGACCTTCGGGTAGAAATCGTTCTGCGCCTGCTGGCTCATGGTGAACGGACCCGGCACGGTCATTTTCACCGGGCGGTCGGTGTGACGGCGCAGGAATTTCAGGTCCTCGACCTCGACCGCATGCTTGCGGCGGATCGAGCCCACGACGCGCGGGACCGGATTGGGATGGCCCGATCGGTCGAGCGCCATTCCGGGATTGTCGATATCGACGCCCTCGAGGGCGGTGGCGAAGCGGTTGGAATAGCTTTCGCGTCGGATTTCGCCGTCAGTCAGGATGTCGAGGCCCGCCTCCTCCTGCGCCTTGATGGCGAGGATCGTCGCGTCGTCCTGCGCCTCGGCGAGCCACGGCTCCGGAATGCGCCACAATTCCTTCGCTCGCACGCGCGGCGGAAAGCGGCCGGCGAGCCTAGCCCGGTCGATCAGCCATTCCGGCTGGGCGTAGGAGCCGACGAGCGTCGTTGGCAGAAGCATCTTGTTCCTCCCTGGCGCGGCCTTGGCGGCGCATCTTAAACAATCCGCAGCTCACGAAGCCTTTGTCGCGGGCGCAGCCTTTTTCTTAAGCCGGGCCTCAGCTTCGATCTCGACCTTCATCTCCGGCATGAGCAGACCCGAGATGACGACGATCGTCGCTGCGGGGCGGATGTCACGGAAAATCTCGCCCTGAACCGCGAGCACGGATGCGCAGTGGGACGCGTCGGTGACAAAGGTGCGCAGGCGGACGATATCCTCGAGGCCGCCGCCGGCTTCCTTGAGGACCGCAGCGAAGGTCGCGTAGATGTTGCGCGTCTGCTCGGCCGGGTCGGCGGGCATCGCCATGAGTGCGTAGTCGTACCCCGTCGTGCCGGAGATCATCACTTCGTCGCCGCAGACGATGGCGCGCGAATAGCCGTGAGCGCGCTCGAACGGCGAGCCCGTGGACAGCCGCTGCGTGTCGTTTTGGCCCTCGCTCATGCGAACTCCATGATGACCGCGTCGACCGCGAGCGAGTCGCCTTCCTTGCAAAGGATCGCCTTGACCGTCGCGTCGCGCTCGGCGGTCAGCACGTTCTCCATCTTCATCGCTTCGACGACGCACAGCTGTTCGCCCGCCTTGACCTCCTGCCCGACGGTGACCGCGATCGACTTGACGAGGCCCGGCATCGGGCACAACAGGGCTTTGGCGTTGTCCGTCCCCTTGTGCTCGATCATCAGCGCTGCGAGCTGCGCCTCGCGCCGCGTGAAGACGCGCGCGTCGACCCGGATGCCGCCATGCGACAGCGCTACGCCGTTGAGGATCGGGCGCGTCTGAACGGCGATCTCGTCGCCGTCGATCGTTCCACGCCACAAAAGGTCGCCGGGTTTCCAGTCCGACTGCACCGGCGCGGCGCCGCTGTCGGCGAAGACGATGGCGACCCCGCTCTTGCGCGTAAGGATCTCGAGTTCGACGCGGCTGCGCCCGATGACGACAATTCGATCCGTCTCGAAACGCAGGCGCTCGGGCGCGCGAAACTGCCCCGAGATGCGGCGCTTGCGCTCGTTCTGAATGTGGTCCATGTGCGCGGCGACGACGGCCAGGCGCCGCAACGTCTCGCCCTTGGCGACGAGGGAATGGAAGCCGTCCGGGAATTCCTCGGCGATGAAGCCGGTCGAAAGCCGCGCTTCGCGCCAGCGCGGATGCTTCATCAGCGCCGATAAGAATGGGAGGTTGTGGCGGATGCCCTCGATGACGAAAGCGTCGAGCGCGATCGCTTGCGCGTCGATTGCGGCGAGGCGGTCGGGGGCATGCGTGACGAGCTTGGCGATCATCGGATCGTAGTAGATCGAGATTTCGCCGCCCTCGTAGACGCCGGTGTCGTTGCGGACGGTGACGCCGTGCCTGGTTCCTTCGGCCGGCGGCCGGTATTTGACCAGCCGCCCAGTCGACGGCAGAAAGCCGCGGCTCGGGTCCTCCGCGTAGACGCGGCTTTCGACCGCCCAACCGCTGAGCTTCACCTCTTCCTGGGTCATGCGCAACGGCTCGCCGGCGGCGCTGCGGATCATCTCTTCGACGAGGTCGACGCCGGTCACGAGCTCGGTCACCGGATGCTCGACCTGCAGGCGAGTGTTCATCTCGAGAAAGTAGAAGCTCCTGTCCTGCCCGGCGACGAACTCGACCGTGCCGGCGGAATCGTAGTTCACCGCCCTGGCCAGCGCGACCGCCTGCTCGCCCATCCGCCGCCGGGTCTCCTTGTCGAGGAGCGGCGACGGCGCCTCCTCGATCACCTTCTGGTTGCGGCGCTGGATCGAACATTCGCGCTCGCCGAGATAGATGACGTTCCCATGCTTATCGCCGAGCACCTGGATTTCGACGTGGCGCGGATTGACGATGAACTTCTCGACGAACACGCGGTCGTCGCCGAACGAGGATTTGGCCTCGGAGCGGGCGCGCCTGAAGCCCTCGGAGACCTCGTTCCGGCTATGGGCGATGCGCATGCCCTTGCCGCCTCCCCCGGCCGACGCCTTGATCATCACCGGATAGCCGATCTCGTCGGCGATCTCGGCGGCGCGCTCGGGCGATTCGATCACGCCGAGGAAGCCCGGAACGGTCGAGACACTGGCAGCATTGGCGAATTTCTTCGATTCGATCTTGTCGCCCATCGCCTCGATGGCGCGCGGGTTGGGTCCGATGAAGACGATGCCGGCGTCGGCGAGCGCATGCGCGAAAGCGGCGCGCTCGGACAGGAATCCGTAGCCCGGATGGACGGCGTCGGCGCCTGTCTTCTTGCAGGCGGCGACGATCCTGTCGATCAGGAGATAGGACTGTGCCGCCGGCGGCGGGCCGATGGCGATCGCCTCGTCCGCCATTTCGACATGCAGCGCGTCCGCGTCGGCTTCCGAATAGACCGCCACGGTCCTGATCCCCATGTGCCTCGCCGTCCTGATGATCCGGCAGGCAATCTCGCCTCGGTTGGCGATGAGAATCTTCTCGAACATGGGCTGCCCAGCGGAGGAAAGCGCGAGCTTTCCGATTGTCTGTGGTTCTATTGGAAGGGGGTCGGCGCGTAAACGTCCGTAGACTTGAGCGCGCGCGCAAATGGAGGCCCTGGGCCCCGGGCGCCTTTGTACAACCGGATCGCGAGGGAGAGGGTCCCGGCGGGCGAGGCCATCGGCGCATCGTCGACGCAAACGCTCCCTTTGTTTTTTGTTTTCAGGGTCCGCCTGCTCGCTCCGTCAAACCGGTTGCCGACAGTGGCGAGAGCGCGGCGCTGCAAGACGAGTTTGACGCGCTGGAGCGCCACGCCCAGCTGCGAACCGCAGCCCGCGCAATAGAGCGCAGGCTCGGATCCCATCACGGAGGCCATCCGTGCTTCACCACAACCATGTACCCTTACGTTAGGTTGAGAGAAACATCTTGACGTGCATTAACGATGATGACATTGATGGGTCAACCTTCGTGATTACAGCTGTGTGAGCCTCTGCTCAGGGGTCTTTGGCGTCGCGCGCAGGCGGGGATACGGCGCGTCTACATGTTGAATTTGCTTGATAAATATCGCCACTTCGCTGGCGATATAGCGGGGACGACGACGATGGGGAAATTTAGATACCCAGCCCTGTGCGTGTTGGCCGCACTTGCAGGGGCGATTGGGTTTGCGAGTTCGGCCAGCGCATTGTTGGTTAGTGTCGGGGGTCTTGACGTCGCCGACACCTCTCAGGTTGGCGGCTTGCCGCTCGTCGCCGCCGGGAGCCCGGGAGGCTTCTTCAAAAGCGCGGGGAGCCTGGTCCCGTGGTGGTCGCCGCAAGATGCCACCAACTTCACCGTGACATCTGAAGGCGTGAAGGCCAATCTGCACTCGCCAGAGGTCGACGCCGACGATGTTTTCGCCTATCTGGACGACAGTAACACTCTTCCTGAGCCCATGACCTGGGCGATGATGCTCGCAGGCTTTGCCGTCCTCGGCTTCGTCGCCTCTCGTCGAACCCGCAAGAAGGACATTGCGATTATCTAAACAACGCAAAAAAGAGCCCCTTTCCGCCGGCCTTTTTTGCACTGAAAATCTAAGCAGCCAACCAGCGCCCGCGGGCGCGCCATTATGGATGAAAATCACGGGCCGGCCGCACGACGCCAATTCCTCAGAGCTATTTTCATGGCAGATTCTTGGGCGTGCCAACGGATTTAAGCCGGACCGGCTCGCCACAGAGATGCGAAGCGCGCTGGTCTTGCCCGCATAGGCAAAAATCGGCGAGGCGAGGAGCTCTCGCACAAACCGTAGTTACGTCCGTAAAATCAAGCAGATATGGCGTTATCCTCAAGCAGAACGTACGGCGGGACCGGCGCCCGGCGGCTTCGTTTAGATATTCTTGACGGTCGCGCTCTCCAGCGGACCCATGAAGTCAGTTTTCCGCTTTCCGCTCCCCTCCCAGTCCCTCCTGTTCATCGGCCCAACAGGGGCGATAATCTCCCCTGCTCGGTCTTTCCCTTCCACACGAGCAAATTCGCTCAACCAAATGAAAGACAAGGGATTTGCGTAATCGCTCGAGAGCGGCGGGAAGCGATTTGCCCTGATGGCAGGGAGTAACAGGCGGAAATCTCGTTTCCGCGAACGCGCGTCGCTTGTGGTGAAAGTTCAGTCGAACCGTCCATTCGTTGGGGTCGCTGAAGAAATCTGCCATGAAAATAGCTCTGAGGAATTGGGTCGTACGGCCGGCGCCGATTTTCATCCATAATGGCGCGCCCGCGGGCGCTGGTTGGCTGCTTAGCGTTTCGATCTGGCGATTCTTCCGCGCGACGATCGCCGCGAGCAGTCTGGGGCGTGCTTGAGGTTCGCAATTGATCGAGATTTCGGCCCCTCGCAGACGTCGGCGCCATCGACGATGGCGTCGCCCGCCGCCTCAGTAGCAGACTTCCACCCGCCTCCAAGCGCCGGTCAGGTGCTCGCGGGTGACATAGCACCCGACCGACGGGGCCGGAATCGGCACAGCATACGGCGGCGAGCCCCAAAGGTAGCCGTAAAGGCCGCTACCGCCGCCGAAGATCGTCCCGGGGCCGAAGAGCCAGGCGATCGGGCCGGCGTCGGAGGCGTAGAACTGCTGGGCCTCGGCGGCGCCGGGCGCCCCAACAAGGCCGAACGCGAGAATGGCGGCGGCCAGCGACGCTGCGGCTCCCTTCATCCCGATGCTCCCAAAAAGGACAGCGACGAGCCGAGGGCGCCGACCAAAGAAGCGCGGGCTCAGCTCATCCGATACCGCGGGGGCCCGGCCGCCGCAAGGCTTTCGCATTAGAGCGAAATCGAGCCGGCTCTTCGCCGTCCGGCAAAGGCGGATCGCCAGCGACCGCGGCGCGAAGGGCTGCCTCCACGCCCGGCCAGCCGCCGGCGGCGCGCGCCTTGACAGCGGCGATGAACCAATCCGGCGCGCGATGCGCTTCGGCAAGCACATTGACCAGCGCCGCCAGCGCGTCGAGCGTCTTGCAGGCGTCTGCCCGCTCGATCAGCCACCCGGCGTCGGCCTCGCAGACGACACCCGTCGGCCGCTCCTGCCAGACGACGTGGTCGGTGATCATCTCGACGAAAAACGCCGTCCATTCGGGCGCGTTCTTCATCCGAGCCCCGGCGACGGCGAACAACTCATCGGCCGCCTCCCGGGTGACCTCCCCGTCTGCGAACACCTCGCGCCTCAGCCAGGCGACGTCCTGGGCCGTCACTCTGCGGCCGAGGATCATCGCGCTGATGATCGTTCGGCTCCTGTCGATTGCAACGCACATGACGCATACTCTCGTTGATGTCTCACTCGCCGGCTCTCATTCGTCCGGCTCTTCGTTGGTTAAAGCCTGCGCGCCAATCTTTTCCGACAGGTGAATCCCGACGCAACGGAAGTTAAAAGCGTTCGGGCACAGTTAAGGTCTGGGAAAGCGGCATGGTTTCACGAAGCTGAAGCTGCCCCGCGGGAAGCCTCCGGAGGGCCGTTCAAATTGACCGGTCCCGCCGCGACCGAACGTAAGCCCGCTCGCCGTTTCGGGCGCGCTGCCAGACCTCGACCAGCTGGCCGGACTTCGGATCGAAGAAACGTTCGCCGGTGAACGTCCAGTCCCTGCCCGGCGGCGCGTCCAGAGGCTTGCGCTTGTAGCCGCCGCTCCGGAAGAGGAGCCAGATCAGGCCGAGCGCGACCGGCGCGCCGGCCCAGAGGAGGACGACGAACGCATGGATCACGGCGCAGGTTCGATGACGGCGGCCGTGCCATAGGCTACGATCTCGCTCATCGTATTGCCGATCTCGGCGCTGTCGTAGCGCATCATCAGGACGGCGTTCGCTCCCATCGCGGTTGCGTTCTGTACCAGCCGATCGAGAGCGTGGCGGCGCGCCTCCTCGAGGAGCTGGGTGTATTCGTGGATTTCACCACCGACAATCGTGCGCAGGCCAGCCATAAGGTTGCCGCCGAGACCCCGGCTGCGGACCACCACGCCAAAGCACTGTCCGAGCGTTTGCACCGTCCGATGCCCGGCGATGTTCTCAGTTGTTGTGACGATCACTGCGCCCCCAGGGATTTCCGCGCCGGCGTGAGCCGCAACGCCTCGCTCGGAAGTCTATCCCGCGCCTTGGGGAAACGCGACCTCCGTCAGCAGCCGACCGGGCCTTGTGGATTGGAGCGAAACGGCCTTGTGCGGGCCCTGAGCCTCGCAGCCCCCGGGATAATCCGCGGATAGCGAGGTCAATGGGATATTCCGGCGTCAGCCAAAACCCGGAACGAACCGCTACCCACAGCGTGGATAGATCGCCGCGAGCTCATGTCCACTGAGAAAGATCGGGACGTGCGTCAGGCCGCCATGGCGCCTGATCCACTTGCGGATCGGCAAGGGATAGGTCGCGGCCATCAGACGCGTTACGCGGCCGGCCGGATACTCCCCGCCATCTTGGTCAACCAGCCTTGCCGCGTGAAAACCAAGGACGGCTCGCCGGGTCACGCAGATCCGGTCCCTCGGGATGGTGCTGAGAACGAGCGTGCAGGCGGAGTAGCAGGGGCCGTCGATGACCACGCGCTCGCCGGACTGGCGGAGCACGGAAAAGAAGTCGAGAAAAGAACCGATCTCGCCTCCGGAGCTGCCTTCGATCAGCACCTCCGCCAGGGCGGGGGTGAAGCCGACGAGAACGAAGAGAATGACGAGAAGAACGCGTCGCATTTAGTCTTCTCCCGAATACCCGGGTTCCGACTTTTCAGCCGAATGCGCCGAATTCGGGACGAGCCCGATCAGCGGGTCCGGGACCCATTCTCAAACAGGAGGTTCGCGCCAGTCCAAGGGTCAATCTATGTGCTACATAAACCGGACACCTTTAGGTGCTCGCTACAGATGGGCAGAGCGCGATCTGCGCTTTCATGGGGAAGCAACCGACGGCGCCGCTCACGATGCTCTCCTGCCGCGCCGGCCTAGCCGATGCGGCTCGCTACGCCCCCAACGCCTGATCGAGGTCACGGATCAGGTCTTCAGCGGTCTCAAGCCCAATCGACAGACGGATAACATCGTCACCGGCGCCCGCCGCCGCCCGCTGCTCGTCGCTGAGCTGGCGATGCGTGGTCGAGGCCGGGTGCAGGATGAGGCTGCGGGTGTCGCCGATGTTGGCCAGATGCGAAAAGAGCTGCACGGTCTCGACCAGCTTGACGCCGGCCTCGTAGCCGCCCTTGACGCCGAAGGTGAACACCGCGCCCGCGCCCTTCGGCAGGTATTTCTGCGCCAGATGGAAATATCGACTCTCCTTGAGGCCGGCGTAGGACACCCAGACGACCTTGGGGTGGGCCGCGAGAAACCCGGCGACCTTCCGCGCATTCTCGACATGCCGCTCCATCCGCACGTGCAGGGTCTCGATGCCGGTAATGGTCAGGAACGCGTTCATCGGCGAGAGCGCCGGGCCGAAGTCGCGCAGCGCCACCGCCCGAACCTTGGTCGTGAAGGCGAAATCGCCGAAATTCTCGAAGAACTTGAGACCATGATAGGCCGGTTCGGGGTCGGTCAGCGCCGGAAAGCGGCCGCCCTCCGACCAGTCGAATTTGCCGGACTCGACGATGATTCCGCCGAGCGCGGCGCCGTGGCCCGACAGGAACTTCGTCGTCGAATGAACGACGATGTCGGCGCCGTGCTCGATCGGCCGGCAGAGGTACGGCGTCGCCAGCGTATTGTCGACGATCAGCGGAACGCCCGCCGCATGCGCGATGTCGGCGACGCGCTGGATGTCGACGACAATGCCGCCCGGGTTGGCGAGGTTCTCGATGAAGATCGCCTTGCACTTCGGCGTCAGCGCGTTGCGGAAGTTCTCCGGCTCGGTCGGATCGACGAAATGGCAGGTCCAGCCGAGCTTCCTGAACGACAGCCCGAACTGCGTCAGTGAGCCTCCATAGAGGTTCCGTGACGCGACGAACTCGTCGCCCGGCCCCATCAGCGTGAAGAAGACCAAAAATTGCGCGGCGTGCCCGGACGCGGCGGCGACCGCGGCGCGGCCTCCCTCGAGGGCGGCGACCCGTTCTTCCAGCACCGCGACGGTCGGGTTGGTCAGCCGCGAATAGATATAGCCGAAATCGTGCAGGTTGAAGAGCGAGGCGGCATGCTCGACATCGTCGAACACGTAAGCCGTGGTCTGATAGATCGGGGTCGAGCGCGCGCCGGTCGTCGGGTCGGGCGCGGCGCCGGCATGGACCGCGCGGGTTTCGAAGCCGTAGTCGAGGTCGCGCGGCGGCGCCGGGCGGCTCTTGATCCGGCGGGGCAGCGGCGGCGCCGGGGCGCGGTTGCGGATGATGCCGGTGTTGACGCCGCTCCACGACAATTCGCCGCCGAGCCGGCCGAACTCGATCTTCGGGCAGCGGTTCATGACGACTTCGATGCCCGCAGCCTCGGCGGTCGCCGCCGCGGCATCGTTGCGGACGCCCAATTGCATCCAGACGATCCCGGCGCCGATGGCGATGGCGTCGGCGACAACGCCGGGCGCTTCCTCGGCAGCGCGAAACATGTCGACCATGTCGACCTTGTCGGGGATGTCGCGCAACGACGCGTAGACCTTTTCCCCGAGCAGGGTCTGGCCGGCGATGGCCGGATTGACCGGGATCACGCGATAGCCTTTGCCCCTGAGATACTTCATGACGAAGTAGCTCGGCCGGTTCCAGTTCGGCGACGCGCCGACCATGGCGATCGTTTTCACTCGCTCGAGGATCGAGCGAATTTTCGCATCCGGATAGGGGATCGGTTCGAGATCGGCCATGGCCCACGCTCCGTCGGTGAGGGAGAGCCTAACGCAAAGCGGGGCGAACCTCATTCCACGATTTGCTGCGACAGCAGCGATGGCGCCTTCCCCGGCTGGCGCCGCCAGCAAGAATAGAGCACAACCGATGGGACCTTTCGATCAAAGGCGTGCCGGAGGAGCAAGTGATGCGGGGGCTTGTCTGCCGAGAGATGATTGATCGGCAGGCGCCACAGCCTGGCGAGCGGACCACAAGCCTCAGAGCGGAATGTTGTCGTGCTTCTTCCACGGGTTCTCGAGCTTCTTGTTGCGCAGCATGGCGAGGACGCGCGACAGCCGCCGTCGGGTCGCATGCGGCATGATCACCTCGTCGATATAGCCGCGCTCGGCGGCGACGAAGGGCGACAGGAAGGCGTCCTCGTATTCCTTCGTCCGCTCGGCGATCTTGGCCGGATCGTTGATGTCGGAGCGGAAGATGATCTCGACCGCCCCTTTGGCGCCCATGACCGCGATCTGCGCGGTCGGCCATGCGAGATTGATGTCGCCGCGCAAGTGCTTGGAAGACATGACGTCGTAGGCGCCGCCGAACGCCTTGCGGGCGATCACGGTGACCTTAGGCACCGTCGCTTCGGCATAGGCGAAGAGGAGCTTCGCGCCGTGCTTGATCAGGCCGCCGTATTCCTGAGCCGTGCCCGGCAGGAAGCCCGGCACGTCGACGAAGGTGACGATCGGGATGTTGAAGCAGTCGCAGAAGCGCACGAAGCGCGCGCCCTTCCGTGAGGCGTCGCTGTCGAGCACGCCGGCGAGCGCCAGCGGCTGGTTGGCGACGACGCCAACGGTCGAGCCTTCGATGCGGGCAAAGCCGGTGACGATGTTCTTGGCGTGCGCCTCCTGGATCTCGAAGAAGTCGCCCTCGTCGGCGATTTTCAGGATCAGCTCCTTGATGTCGTAGGGCTTGTTCGGGTTGTCGGGGACGAGCGTGTCGAGCGACATGTCGATCCGGTCGGGATCGTCGAAGCTCGGGATGGTCGGCGGCGGTTCGAGGTTGGACGCCGGCAGGAAGTCGAGCAGGCGGCGCATCTGCAAGAGCGCCTCGACGTCGTTGTCGTAAGCCCGGTCGGCGATCGAGGAGCGGGTGGTGTGCACCTGCGCGCCGCCAAGCTCTTCCGCCGTCACCGTCTCGTTGGTGACGGTCTTCACCACGTCGGGACCGGTCACGAACATGTAGCTCGTGTCGCGCACCATGAAGATGAAGTCGGTCATCGCCGGGGAATAGACGTCGCCGCCGGCGCACGGCCCCATGATCAGCGAAATCTGGGGGATGACGCCGGACGCCAGGACATTTCGTAGAAAGACATCCCCGTAGCCGCCGAGCGCTGCGACGCCCTCCTGTATGCGCGCGCCGCCGGCGTCGAAGAGGCCGACGATCGGGGCGCGGTTCTTGACCGCCATGTCCTGGATCTTGGTGATCTTCTGCGCATGCGTTTCGCTAAGAGAGCCGCCGAAGACAGTGAAGTCCTTGGCGAAAACATAAGTTGTGCGGCCGTTGACGGTGCCCCAGCCGGTCACTACCCCGTCGCCCGGGATCTTAGTCGCCTCCATGCCGAACTCGTCGCAGCGGTGCTGGACGAACATGTCGAACTCCTCGAACGAATCGTGGTCGAGCAGGAGTTCGATGCGCTCGCGGGCGGTGAGCTTGCCCTTGGCGTGCTGCGCCGAAATGCGCTGCTGGCCGCCGCCGAGGCGGGCGCGCTCGCGGCGGGCGTCGAGGCGGGCGAGGATGTCTTTCATGGGCTCTTTCGGCTCCGCAGCCATTGCGTGAAAAACGCATATCATGCCGCCGGCAGCGTCGAAACGGACGTCCCTTGCGACATTGGAATGCCGGCGGCGGCAGACGCGGTCGCCGACATCGCTATCCAGACGCGACTTTCCTCCGTCGCGCGGATCGCCTATTCGGGCTGCCGACCGACGGGAGACAGACGATGCAGTTGCTTGCGCTTCTCGCCGCTGCGGCTCTGGCCGGGCATGCCGCGGCGGTCCCGAGCCCTCCCGTTCCAGTGACGCCGGACAATTTTCCACGGGCCGAATCCGATCTCAATCTCAGCGTTGCGGTCAAAAATGGCGGCTTCGGCAAGTTCAGCCACCAGCGTGAACCCACCCCCCTCAACCGCCAGACGACGGAGAACGCCACCCGCGACCTTCTGACCTCGAGCGCCGTCTTCGATCTCGACGCCGGCCCCGTGACGATCGCCCTGCCCGACTCGGCGGCCGCTACGTCTCCATGCAGATCGTCGACGAGGACGGCTACACGCCGGAAGTCGACTATGGCCCTGGCAGCTTCACGCTGACGAAGGAGCGGATCGGCACGCGCTACGCGCTGGCGACGGTGCGCATCCTCGTCGACCCCAACGATCCGAAGGACGTGAACGCGGCGCATGCGGTGCAGGACGCCATCAAGGTCGACCAACCGCATGGACCGGGCGCCTTCCAGATCCCCGACTGGGACCCGGAAAGCCAGGTCGACGTGCGCACCGGCCTGCGCGTTCTCGCCGCCACGCTCCCCGACACGAAGGGCATGTTCGGCGCAAAAGGCAAGGTCGACCCGGTCCGGCGGCTGATCGGATCCGCCTCGGCCTGGGGCGGCATCCCCGAAAGCGACGTGCTGACGCTGGCGAGAACGCCCACGCGCAACGACGGCAGGACCGTCTATCGGATGGCTCTCAAGGACGTCCCGGTCGACGGCTTCTGGTCGGTCAGCGTCTATAACGACAGGGGTTTTTTCGAGCCGAACCCCGAGAACGCCTACAGCCTCGATAGCGCGACCGCCAAGCCGGGCCCGGACGGGACGACCGACATCCAGTTCGGCGGCTGCGACGGCAAGACGCCGAACTGCCTGCCGACGCCGCCGGACTGGAGCTATGTGGTGCGCCTCTACCGGCCCCGCGCCGAGGCGCTGAACGGAGCGTGGTCTTTGCCCGAGGCGAAGCCAGCGCCGTGAGGGGAACTTCGCCCGCGCCGCAAGCGACGCGTTCGCGCCATTGCGCCTGTATTTCCGTGATAATCCCTGGGAAAGCGAAAAATCGCTCCCGGCGCCGCTTGAGCGATTGCGCAAATCCACGGCATTTCATGCCGTTCGGCGGATCTGCTCATGCGGAAGGTAAAGACACAACAGGGAAAGGATCTTCCCTGCAGAGCCCATGAACAGGGAATCGAACGCGGAGCGGAAGCCCGCTTCCAAATCAAGCCGCCGGGAGCCGGCGCCGCCGCACTGTTACATGAAGATAACGACATATCTAATTGATCTATCAATGTAACAGCGCTTTGGGGCCGGAGCGCCCTCGCCTCGCCGATTTCCGCCTATGCCGGCAAGCTCCAGACCAAAGCGAATTTCTTCAGTCGCCCCAACGAGGGGTCCAAGGAAGGCGCGGTTCGCCTGAAAATTCACCTACGGGCGCGAAGGGCACGAAGAAAAACGGAGCCCGCTCGTTGGTCTTTTGTGTGCTTCGTGTCTCTTTGATGAGCCCGCTGGCTCGCGGGGACGACCCGGCGATCCATGGACCCGCGGGTCAAGCCCGCGGGTGACGGAAATTGGTTGCGCCTGTCGGTCGAAACCGGCTCCCCAAGAACTCTCTGGCTAGTGGAACATCGTGGCGAGCAGGGACGGGCGCTTGCCGGTCTTGCGGGCGATCAGGCCGGCCACGCCGGTCCAGTCCTTGGCGAGATCCTCGCTGCTTGCTTCCTCCGCGCGCCGGCGGGCGACCCGATAGGCCTCGCCGCCTGACATGGCCAACAAAGCTTCGGCCTCGAAGTCGATTGCGAGCCGAACGCCGGCGGTACGCTGCCGATTTGACATCTCAAAGTCCCCTTTGCATCGTCGGGCGCCATCGCGCCTTTCGACTGCCACTAAAACATAACGTTTCGTTAACCGCCGTGAGCCTCCTCACAGTCCGTGCAACCCGGGTTGCGGACTCCCGGGCCGACTGGGTAACCGATGCCCCCTGCCCTTCGTTCCTTCGATCTCGCGATTGTCGGCGCCGGCATTTGCGGACTGGCGCACGCACTGGCGGCCGCCCGGCGGGGAAAGCGTGTCGCCGTCGTCGATCGCGACCGGCAGGCCAACGGCGCCTCGATCCGGAATTTCGGCTTCATCACCGTCACCGGCCAGCAGGCCGGCGAATGCTGGGCGCGCGCACGACGCTCGCGCGATGTCTGGGCGGAGCTGGCGGCGGCGGCCGGAATCGCCGTCGTGCAACGCGGGCTTCTGATGATCGCCAGGCGGCCGGAGGCTCGGGCCGTTCTCGAGGCGTTTCTCGAAACCGACATGGGGCGGGAGTGCCGCCTGGTCGAGCCGAAGGATATCGAGACTTACGGAACGGGCTTGAGGTCGCAATCCTTCGCCGCGGCGCTCTACAGCCCGCACGAAATCCGCGTCGAGTCGCGCGAAGCGATCCCGCGTCTGGCGGCCTATCTCGCCGAACGCCATGAGGTGACGTTCTTTCCCGAGACGGTCGCGCTCGGCGCGGTTCCGCCCCGGCTCGAGACCAGCCGCGGGACGATCGAAGCGGATTCCATCGTCGTTTGCCCGGGCGACGATTTCCACACGTTGCATGCCGGCCGGATCGCCGCCTACGGCCTGACGCGCTGCAAACTGCACATGATGCGGCTGAAGCCCCGGCGGTTCGACGAGCGGCTGCCGGCGGTCATGTCGGATCTCGGCATGATCCGCTATCTCGGCTATGCGGAATTGCCGGCCGCCCAGGCGCTGGCGCGCCGGCTCGAGGCCGAACAGAGCGAAGAGATCAAGAACGGCGTCCATCTGATCGTCGTCCGCAGCGCCGACAACTCGCTTGTCGTCGGCGATTCCCACCATTACGCGGCGACGCCCGACCCCTTTGCGCCGGCCGCCGTCGACGACTTGATTCTCGACGAATACGCCCGCGTCTTCGAAGGCGATCGCGCCGCCGGTTGCGGAGCGCTGGACGGGAACCTACGCTTCGGCGAAGGATCGGCTCGCGCTCGTCGACAAGCCGTCGGAGGCGCTGCGCATCGTATTGATCACCAGCGGCACGGGCGCCAGCACCTCCTTCGCGCTCGCCGAGGAGGTCGTGGCTGACCTTTTCGGCTGACCAACCACGAAAGAGCTCCGGAAATGAGACACGTAAAGGCGGTCATTTTCGATTGGGCCGGGACCGTCGTCGATTACGGCTCGCTCGCGCCGATGGGCGCGTTCGTCGAGACCTTCGCCGAGTTCGGCGTCGAGATCACGCATTGACGAAGCCCGCGGCCCGATGGGCATGGCCAAGCGGCCGCACATCGCGGCGATCGCGGCCTTGCCGCGGGTCGCCGAGGCCTGGAAACGGCGGCGCGGCCGGGCGCCGGACGAGAGCGACATCGACGCCCTCTACGATGTCTTCGTGCCGAAGAACCTCGCGGTCGCCGCCGATTACGCCGACCTCATTCCGGGCGTGGCCGAGGTTGTGGCGGCGCTCCGCGCCGAGGGCGTCAAGATCGGCTCATCGACCGGCTACACGCGCGAAATCATGGCGAGGATCCGCCGCGCGCCGCCGAGCAGGGGTTCGCGCCGGACAGTCTCGTCTGCACCGGCGACACGGCGGAGGGCCGGCCGAGCCCGCTCATGTTCTACAAGGGCCTCCTCGACCTCGCCGTCTGGCCGGCCTGGAGCGCCATCAAGGTCGACGATACGATCGTCGGCATCGCCGAAGGCGTCAACGCCGGCGCCTGGGCGGTCGGCATCGCGGTCAGCGGCAATGGCTTCGGTCTCTCGCTTGCCGACGCAAAGGCGTTGGGGCCGGAAGACTTCGTTCGCCGCCGGGCGCGCGCCGAGGCCGCTCTTTACGGCGCCGGCGCCCATTACGTCATCGATTCCGTCGCCGACCTAATGCCGGTCGCCGCCCGGATCGAAGGATGCCTCGCCCGGGGCGAGCGGCCGTGAGCCGCCCGAGTCATATCGGTCTGTCTATGACAGTGACCGATTTGGGAAAACTCCCTACGAAGACTTCCGATTTGATGACGACACTCGCAAATGCCAGTCGCTCGCCGACAGCTTGCCGAAAGGGTCATTCGACCCGTTGCTGTCCTTCCCGATCAGCCCGCAACGGGCGGAGAGCGCCAGAAAGCGGCCGTAGGCGCTACGGGTAGGTTGCACAGGACCGACCGTCCGTGAAAGAGGCTTCAAACGCGCAAGCTCGATCCGAAGCGAAACTTTCGTCCCAAGCAAATGAACGGCGCACACGCGAAGCGGTCGTTACACATCGCACCGCTGTAAGCCGTTGCCCGGATTCGGCCGTTCCCCCTTCGCTCGACGAACGATGAGGGTTCTAGACAAAGAGGAATTTGTCCCACGCCCGCACTTCAACTCGCCGCTGCGCGGAACCGACTTGGCGGAACTCCCGTCCATCGCCGGAACGCGCGCGTGAAGGTGGCCTGATCGGAATAGCCGAGATCGGTCGCGATGGCGGCGATCGTGAGGTTTCGCTCCTTAAGCCGCTTGAGCGTTTCGCTGTGCCGTACATCGGTCAGCAAGTCTGAAAAGCTCGTGCCCTCTTCCTTAAGTTGGCGCTGAAAGGTGCGCGAGCTCATTCCCGCCGCGGCGACAACACGCTTCATGTTCAGCGCTTCGTCATTTTCGATGATCAAGTTGAGGAAGGCTTTCACCGAGTCCGAAAAGGTCTCACCGCCGCGCAGCGAGGCCCCGCTGTCGAGCGCTCTGGGATTGAGACGATCTCTTGCCACCTTGCTAAAAGCGCGCTCCATGACCCGGTCCTCGATCAGCAGCGTAATCCCGCGCGATTCCGCTTCGATCACACGGTCGCCGAACCAGCGCCGAAGGTGGTCCACCTTGTGAACGGGATGCGGAGGAATTTCGATCCTCGCAAATCGAGGCGGGGGATCGCCCGCCATGCCGAGTATGCGATCGATCATGGCCGCGGCGTACTGGAGGAGCGTGTGCTTCGTCTCGGCGTCGAACCTGTGGGCGAAGAATTCCCGCACGACATACTGGCCGGCCTTCCTCTCGAACGACACCTGCTCATGCGAGCAGTAGTACGGCAGCGCGGCCACGATCCTCGCGAGCGCTTCCCCCGGCGTCCGCGTGCCAAGAGCGATCTTTCCGAGCATTGCGACCTCAAGGCTGCTCGTCCCGGAAACGATTCGGCAAGGAAGGTCGGGCCCGTGTTCCCGCGCAGCGTTCCGCAGCAGAGCGGCCGCGTGCGCCAAAGATACCGGACGGAAGGGATGGGTAATCGGGCTCAGCGAAAGGTCGACCTCGGCGAGCGCGCGTTCGACCGAGACGCCCTCGTCGGCGAGCCAGTGCAACGTGGGCAACAGCGCAAAACCACGTATCAAGGGAATCGCGGCAGGCATCCTATTATCCGATCCAGTAGTTCAGGCCGGTTCATGCCGCACGGATATTTTGGCGTCAAATGCCAAGCCGACGCACCAGCTTATGCCTAGACCCGCCTCGAGGGATGAGGACAGCATCGCCGTTCGCAAGGAAATGCTCTTGGTCGACGCGAATCCGTCGCGCTTGCATTTGTATCCTCGAGAGGGAGACGACCGATGAACTCAGGAGAGGCGCCTTCGGCGACGTTATGGATGCGCGCCGCGTCGGGCCTCGAAGTCCTGACTGGGGCCGGGCTCATCGTGGCGCCGTCCCTCCTGGCCCGGCTTCTCTTCGGTTCCGACTTGAACCCGGCGGGGGAGGCGACGGGCCGCGTCGGCGGGCTCGTTATACTGTGTCTCGCCGCTGGCTGCTGGCCGCGCGCCGCCACCGCCGAGTCTCATGCGCTCATGCCGCTCACGGCTCTGAGTTGGCTCGCGGCGGCCTTCCTCATCGTTACCGGCCTCATCGGCGCGAACGTAGGCATCCTGCTCTGGCCCGCCGCCGCGCTCCATCTGATTTTGGCGATCCTGCTCACGCGAGCCTGGGTGAAAGCGCGCGCGGCGAAATGACAAAACGCCGCGCGGCGGAAGGACTTTGGAGAGATTCCGCCGCGGCTCGGCGAGTCGCCCCGGAAGGGTTGGAAAGGAATATGAAATGAAAAAAACGATGCTCTTCGGTTTTGTGGTGGCGCTATCCACGGGCGGCGCGGCGTTGGCCGATCCGGTCGGCCTTTCTGCCTATGTCGACGCCAACGGCTTTATCGACGTGACCGCGCTGTCCTGCGCCGACCTCGCAAACACCTATCAGGGGGACGCTAACGCGCTGATGTCCTGGTATAGCGGCTGGTACAACGGTCTCGATCACAAGCACTACATGGACTACAAGAAAGGCCGCGAGCTCGAGCATCTCGTCATCGAATACTGCAAGGCAAACCAGAACGAGAAGATCATTCACGCCATCGCCGTGAACCTGCACGACATGCGCGCCGAAGGCTTGATGCAAGAGAAGTGAGGGGAGGGGGCTCCGTGAAAAATCTGCTTCTATCGGCGGCGCTTTGCGTCGCGGCGCCATTCTGTCTGGCGAATGCGGCGAGCGCCCAGCAAACCGTCACCTTTCTGTGCGCGGCGCCGGCCGGACACGTTTGCCAGTTTGCGGTGAATATCGCGGGCTCCCAGATGGGTTTCGCTTTGCCTTCTGGCGAGCGAAAGGAGGTGGCCAATGTCACGCCGCACGCCGACAAGTACTGTGTCTGCGACCCCGGCCCGGTGACGCCCGACTGCAAGGCGCTGCGGTTGGACCATTGGTGCCTGGGCTCCTGGGTCGACGTCGACACAGGGCTCAATTCCGAGAATGACGTCGCCAACGATCGTTTCGCGGCCGGCCTGGGAAGCGGGACGATTGGAGTCTCCCGGGCCTCGCCAGGAACAAACTGACGCGCGGCGCGAGTGGCGACGGCAAGGCAAACCTCAAGGGAGGAACGGATATGTGGTCAAGCTGGAAGGGCGCTGCGAAAGCGCGGCTGGCGGGGGCAGGGTTGGCCGTTACGCTCATGTTTGGGGCGGGCGTGGCCGCGATGGCGCAGGACAAGCTCGACCAGGATTTCGGGATCATCAAGGCGTGCGCCGGCGACGTCTGGAGTCTCTGCAAGGACGTGCTTCCCGATGTCGGGCGCATGAAAGCGTGCATGCAGAGCAAGATGGGCCAGCTTCCCAAACCCTGCCTGGAAAAGCTTGTCGACGCGATGGCCGGCTCGACGTTCAAGGTCTGCAAGGACCAGACTTACGCGCTTTGCGCCGCGGCGCGCTGCAATGTGTATGACGGGGTCGCCTATTGCCAGTGCGAGGAGAAGCACGGCGACAGCATCAGCCTGCCGTTTCCGATGGGCAAGGACGTGGACGTGTGCTCGGTCAACGCCGCCGGCGCCGACAACAAATACATGGTGAGCACCTATAGTCTGCCCGAGCAGATCGCCTCGCCGCAGGGCGGCGGCGGGGTCTACACCTGCGAGGGCGGAAAGTCCGGCGGCGCCTACGCCCAATGCGACGGGGGCCTTTGCTTCCGCAGCACCGAGGAGACGACGTTCCCCGGCTTCGACAAGCCCGTGCCAAAGGGACAGATCGTCTGCTCCTGCCCGATCACCGACGCCAGCACCGGCAGCGCGCAGGGCTACCAGATTCTGGGGCCGTACCCGTGCGACAAGTCCTTCTTCAAATATTGCAAGAGCGACGTCGCCAACAGCAAGACGGGCTCGACGATCTATGTCGGCGCCCCGACTGGCACGGCTGCGGCTCTGACCGCGCTGCTCACCGGCAAGGCTCCGCCTTTCAATGAGTGCGGGTCGGAATAGGTCGGCACGCCTCGGCGGGCGGCGCGCGAAGCGAGGCGAGAGGTCGAAGGTGCCCGAAAGCAATGACGTGAAAATGCGCCGTCGAGAATTCCTGCTTGGGGGGGCGCAACGTCTTGCCTCGCACTGCTTACCGCTTGCGCCGGGATATCGACAGCCGAGTTGGACAAGCTCGGCTCCACGGTTGTGCATGATGACCTATACGCTTATGCGGAGCGATCGAACACCGCCTATGAAGACAAGCTCGTCATTAAAACAAATATCCTAAAACCGTTCGGATCAAATCACCGGACCGGACGCAGGTCAGATATTTTCTCGAACGGGACAATAGCACACACACCCAGTTTATTGCCGTGCGCGGTACGCACACCGACAAGAACCTAGCTGAAGCGAATTTTGCCGGAAAATCTGCGACTTATGAGAGATCGGATGGGCTCGGCAACAGGCGCGGCGCACGTCATGGCGAACCGATTGGCCTTCAACTCTCATCTCATTCCTCGCTTGCGCAGGGCTTGGACGGCCGCAAGGTTCTCAGCGGCTGTCTCAAACCGCGGATCGATACGCAGCGCCGCCTGGTAGTCGGCGATCGCTCGGTCGAGATCGCCCTTGCCGCGGAAGGCCGCGCCCCGGTTGTTGTACGCGTCGGCGAAGGCTGGGTTAAGCTGGATCGCGCGGTCGTAGTCGGCGATAGCGCGGCTCAAATCGCCCTTGGCTTGGTACGCGTTGCCGCGATTGGTGAGAAAATTCGCCCGCGGGGAGATCCGAATCGCCTCGTTATAGTCGATGACGGCGCGATCGTAGTCGCCCTCCTCCGCGTAGGACAGGCCGCGATTGTCGAAATAGGCAGGCTCAGTCGGTTCGAGCTTGATCGCCTCGCTCTCGTCGGCGATCGCCTGCACGTTGCGGCCGAGCTTCTTGTAGGCTGCGCCGCGATTGGAGTAGGCGCGGTCGCTGCGGGGATCCAGCTTGATCGCCTCGTCATAGTCCTTGATCGCGCGTTCGTAATCCTTATCGAAATAATAGGCGGCCCCGCGATCCCTGAAAGCCAGGCTTAGTTTCGGATCGAGCCGCAGCGCTTCGTCGTAGTCCTGGATCGCGCGATCGTATTGGCCCTTGTCGACGAACACGTCGCCGCGGTTGTCGAAGGCCTTCGCGTCCCTGGGATCGAGCCGCACCGCCTCGCTTGCGTCGGCGAGCGCGCGGTCGACCTTGCCGATCGAGCGGTAAGCGTTGGAGCGCTCGCGAAAGGCCCGGGCGTTGTTCGGATCGAGCGCAATGGCGCGATCGAGATCGGCGAAGGCCTGCTTCATCTTGTCGGCGTACCAAGCGGCCTGACCCCGATTGACGAGCGCATCCGCGACCTCCTTGGGCGCCTTCCGCGCGGCTTTGATCAAGGCGCTGCAGGCCGCTATGCGCTGCTCTGGAGAGAAGGCGCTGTCGTCGTCTGCGGCGCAGACTGTGGCGTTGGCGTTGCCCTGGGCGCCGGCCGGCGATCCGGCAAAGGCGGCGAGCAGGCAAAGGGCGACGCCGGATGGCATCGTGTGCCGCATTGTTGTCCATCTCCTGCAGACAGACAACGAGTATCGCGCGTATTCGATAACCGCTGTGACCTTCATCACAGAACAAGGGGAGGTCAACAAGGATTCCGAGGCATCTCACAACTCGGCTATCAAAACCCCTTTCGAGAGGTGTGCGCCTCGCGCTGTTTCATATTTCAAGACTTTTGGAACAACGATTTTAAGCCGAAAATCGAAGGGTTTTGAGAGACTCCAAGACGCCTCGACTGCTACGCGTTGAAGCGCCGCCTTCGACCTACGAGGCCGCCGTCACGACAGGCCGTGCGGTCGGAAATCAAGGTTATTGCGATGTCCAGTCTCGTCGCTCGTCAGGTTCCATGACTGAAGATGCGTTCTCTTTCCGGAAGGCGCCACATAGGATCGTGCTATACATCTCCTGGGGCGCTTCGGGGTTGCCTGACCACTCCAAGCCGCCAAAAAGGATGAAGCGCCAGAATGAACAGCAGGGAAGCCGGCGGCTGCGCTGTCCCCAATACTCAACTGTTCCTTCACCTAGGTTTTGATGCACGGCTTCGGGATTGGGGCCGACAAGGGCTTCCATGGCGGCAGTCCCTTCTGCCTCCTGGGCGGCCGTGACATGCCGGATGCGCGGCTCCCAGTTGCCGTGTAGCGGACGACGGAAGTGATACGCGAACAGGCCCTTAGTGACCATCAGCACCCATTCTAAGACATCTGCCGAGTCGGCCGCGTACGCCAGTCGCCCATTGTCGCCCCGTCCAAGACTTTCGACCATGCTTCTGTGCAGCCGGCGATTTCCGGCAAAGCGGCGGGGAAATTCAGTTCGGCATATTCCTTGGCAGTTGGGTGATTGGCTCCAAGTGGCGCGATGGCCATGAAGTAATTTTCGAGCTGGCTCTTGGTTGTGTTGCACGCTTCGCAGCTCGGAACTTTAGGCAGCCGATCGCGGTGCCGAGTAAGGAACAATTGACGGCCAAAAATGTGTTCGCCGATGGTCGGGGCATCGCCACGCCCGCAGTAGACACAAATTCCCGTGCCGAAGCCCTTTCTTGTCATGACCAGAGCTTGGCGTGCTTCGTGCAAAATCCATGGGGTTTTGAGAGATCACCAAGGGGGCGTCTCTCATCCAATGAGCCTCCGACGAATCCGGCGCGGTTCATAACGTCCGAAATTTCGCTTATGCTGTTTTTGCCACACGGCGTCCGTCGTCGGCAAATCTGGAGCGCTAGCAGGGGAACGAAATGGCAGATCAAAGTTTGTCACTTGTTTTCTTGGTTGCAGGCCTCGCCCTCGCGGGCGGGGTCGTGACGGAGGCGCAAGCTCAGGTCCAACCAGAACAGTTTAGCTTCCCGGTAGGACTGAACCCTAACGGCGATAACTGGCTGGCGCTCCGAAGCCTCCCGAGCGCGAGCGAAGGTACGCGATTGGCGAAACTCGGTCCTGATACCTTATTCACTGAGATACGACGGGTTGGTGATTGGGTGCAAGTGCGTCTCCTTAGCGGGGATATTGGTTGGGTTAACGACCGTTATGTCGGTTGCTGCAGGACCGCGACGGTGGCAACGCCAGGGCCAGACTTATCCGCTTCACCGCTGCCTGCGTCGTGCGATGATCTCTGGTATCGGAGGAACGCTATTTTCAAGGCGGCAGGATACTGCTTTCGCTCGGCTCGCGGCATCAGCACTTTCGGGAATGCGGGCTGTCAGTACGACGATGAGGCCGCCGTGCCTTTGTCCTCTCGACAGCGCGAAGACATCGCCGAGATTCAACAGGAGGAGAGATATCACGGCTGCCAGTGATTGTCGCGTCTGAGACTGGACATAAGAAGGGTTACCGCCAAGCGAGACGCGAATGATCATAAACGCAATAGATTCTCGGCTAGGGCGTGTCTTCAGTTGAGGAGGATGACGGCGCAGGCGAGCTGAACGCCGGCGAGGAAAATCTGGGCGAGCTTGTCGTAACGCGTGGCGATGGCCCGGAAATGCTTGAGCTTGTTGAAGAAACGCTCAATGAGATTGCGTTCGCAGTAAAGGGCGAAGTCGCAGGAGCGCGGGGTTTTTCGGTTGGATTTGGATGGGATGACTGGGACGATGGCTCGATCGTTGAGGGCGGCGACGAAGGCGTCGGCGTCGAACGCTGAATCTCTCATCGAAGCCGTCGATCCCGGCGCTTCGATCGCCGACAAGGCGCAAGTCAGATCGTAATCTTGGCCCGGGCTGAGCATCACCTCGACAGGATTGCCGAGGGCATCGGGATATCCGATGCCGCTGTTCATCCGGAACGCCGAGGTCGACGCTCTGGCAGACTAAGACCGAAGCGGTTCGCGGCGCTCTCGAAGCTCAACTTTTGCAAGCGTGGCGCGCAGGGCCGCTCGAGGATCGTCCGGCGCGCGCCAAGGCGCTCGCCGACTCAATAGGGCCGAGCGACCCGGGCTTCGATAAAAAGGCTTACGCCGACGAAAGTGGGGCCAAGCCTGATGTTCGTCGACGCCTCCGTCGCGATTCTCGGACGTGAGCCGGGCTGCCGGGAATTCGAAAAGCGGCCGGCTGCGGTCGATGCAGGTTCTTCGTTTCTCCCGTTGGCGAAGTTTGAGGCCTCGGTAGACCTCGCGCGTCAGAAAGGCGGCGGCGAAAGGGACGAACGTCAAGCCGTCGCCTGAACTCCTGCGACGCGCGTAACGGGCAGTCGACGCCTTTGTCGAGGATCTCGACGCCGAAGAAGTCGCAATCACACCGGAGGTTGGACGGCGCGCGCTCGACGCCGGCGCGGCTTACGGAAAAGCCGTCGGCCATCCCGCCGATCTCAATTTCGGCGACTGCTTCGCCTACGCTTGCGCTAGGCTATTGGCGTAAGGGTGAGGGACACGAAAGAGGTGAACAAGCGCGACGCAAGGACGGCCGGCGCCTGGATCGAAGGACGCCTCGCCCGCGGCGCGTGGCCGTGAGCGCGGCGAACCTTCCCCCCTTGCGGGGGAAGGTGTCGTTGCGAAGCAACGACGGATGAGGGGGATCGCGCGAAGCGCGATGGCTTAGCCCAACTTGGGCTTAGCCCAACTTGCGCCAAATTGCGGGTGTGGCGCAGACAAATCAGTGGGTTATACGAAAAGTCGGCACTACCTCACTACCTTTTAGCCGAAACCGCGCGATCTTCCGGGGCGACTCACGTGTCTCGACGAAAGACCCGCGTTACGTCTTTCATGCCCAAGGTCGGCACTACATCGGCGCCGCACGCTCAACTCAAATGTGCTTGCCGTCCACCTACTTGATCCGACTCTTAGGCGGTCAGTCCGTCGCGTATCCGCGCAACGGCCAGTTCCGTTGACGCTATCACCAGCTCGTTCGGCAACCGAAGGACCCGAAAGCCCTGCTCTTGCAGCCAAGCGTCACGGTCCTTGTCGGCACGGCGTTGCTCTGGAAACTGATGGCTCGGGCCATCAATCTCGACCACCAGTCGACGTTCGAAGCAGACAAAATCAAGGATATAGTTCCCAACAGGAACTTGCCTTTGAAACTTCATTCCATCGCATCGCCGGTTGCGAACGGCCCGCCAAATAAATGTCTCGGCTTGACCGGCTTGCGCGCGCTGTTCGCGTGCGAACCGGCGAAGCGTGTTTCGCGGGATTTCTTGCGTCACGGCCTCAAGACCATACAAAGCCGTCGCGCTCCGCGCGACCCCCCTCATCCGTCGTTGCTTCGCAACGACACCTTCCCCCGCAAGGGGGGAAGGAGCGCGGGGCCTTTCATAGGACCATCCGTCGTTGCTTCGCAACGACACCCCCGGGTCAAGCCCTGGTCAAGCCCGGGGGCAGGCTCTTCCCCGCGACCGGCGCAGTTCACAGGCTGATCAGCGCGGGGCCGCCGAGCGGAGCGGCGCCCGTTCGAGGCCGATCAGCAGCGCCAAGGTCACGGCGACCAGGATCATCGTCAGCGCGGCGCCGGAGAAGACGTCGCCGCGGTCGGTGAGGCCGAAGATCGCGACCGGCATCGTCACCCAGCCGGGCGGATAGACCATCACGGTCGCCCCCAGTTCCCCCATCGACAGCGCAAAGCTGAGACCGAAGGCCGCGACCAGATAGGGCGCGACCAGCGGCAGCGTGACGTGCATCAGCCGATAGGCGGGCCGAGCGCCGAGGCACGAGGCGACCTCTTCGTAATCAGGCGTGAGCCGCGAGAGCCCGGCTGAAATATTGCCGAAGGCGAAGGCCGAAATAAGCACGTAATGGGCGACGAAGACGATCGCGATTGTGCCGTTGAGCAAGAGCGGCTTCTGGCTGAAGGCGACGAGCAGCCCGAGGCCGACCGACACCGATGGCACGGCGCTCGGGATGAAGAACAGAAGGCCGAGGGCGCCGGCCCAGCGATCGGCGGACGCGCGGAGCGCCAGCGCCGCCCAGGCGCCGGTGGCGAGCGCCAGCGCGCTGGCGACGATTCCGGTGACGAGGCTGGCCAAGATCGCGTCGCGCGCCGCGCCGCCGAGGGCGTCGCTGTAGTGCTCGAGCGTGAAACCGGTCGGCAGGACGCCGTTCCATTGCCGGGCGACGCTCGCGAGGATGATGACGGCGAGCGGCGCGACGTAGATGATGCCGAGAATGAGCGCGGCGAAGCTCCAGACGAGGGCGCGGCCCGGAAGCGACCATACCAGCACCGGCTAGCCTCCGAGCCGGCGGGCGGCGAAGCGGTAAAGGCTAAAGAGCGCCAGCGACAGCGCGACATTGACGATCGCGATGGCGCAGGCGCCCTGATAGTCGGCCTCCTGGATCGCCTTGCTGTAGATCAAGAGCGGCAGGGTGATGACACCCTTGGCGCCGATGAAGAGCACAATGCCGAATTCGTTGACCGTCAGGAGAAGGCAGAGACTGCCGCCGGCGACGATCGCCGGCAGCGCCGCAGGCAGGACGACCTGGCGGACGATGCGCAATGGCCGCGCGCCGAGCAGGCTCGCCACCTCGATCTGGCTGCGGTCGATGAGCGAGAAGGCGGCGAGCAGCGGGCGCAGGACGAAAGGCGTATAGACCGTCACCTCCGCCAGGACGACGCCCCAAGCCGAATAAAGGAAGTCGACCGGCGGATGGTCGAGGCTGAGCGCCGAGGCGAGCGCGCCGTTGAGCATGCCGGCTGAGCCGTAGAGGAAGGTGAAGGCGAGCGTCACCAGGAAGGTCGGCAAGGCGATGAAGGTGTCGATCACACGCGCCACAAGGGCGGCGCCAGGGAACGGCGCGAAGGCGAGGATCAGTCCGAGCGTGAGCCCGAGGACGACGCAGCCGAGGGTCGAGGCCGCGGCGATTTCGGCGGTGTTGAGCAAGGCGCTGAGGAACGCCCTCGAGTTCAGGACGTCGAGCGCGGCGGCCAAATTAAGCGCGCCCGAATCGTCGACGAGCGCCGCGCGGGCGATCAGGATCAGCGGGTAGAGGAAGAAGAGAGCGAGCACCATCAGCGGCGGCGCGACCCACCAGCCGCCGAGATTGAGCCTGGCGGCGCGCGGCGCGAGCGCGACCGCGTCAGACATGCGCCTCTTCGACGATCAGGTTCGCGTCGGCGGGCGAGAAGAAGAGCGCGAGCCGGTCGCCGCGCGCCGGGGGGTTCGGCAATCGCGTCGCGACGACGCGCAGGATCACGTCGCCGATCGCGGCGACGAGGTGGGTCAGCTCGCCTTGCCAGTGGATCTCGGTGAGCACCGCCTCGATGCGGTTCGAGCGTTCGGCGTCGCCGGTGAGCGTCAGATTTTGCGGCCGCACGCAGAGCAGTCGCTCCGAGCCGGGCGGCTCACCGGCCCCAGCGACGACGACCCTGGTCTCGCCGAGGCGCACGCCGATGAAGCCGTTGCTTTGTCGGGCGTCCTCGACCACGACCGGCAAGAGATTGGCGCGGCCGAGGAACTCGGCGGCAAAACGGTTGGGGGGACGGCGATAGAGTTCGCCTGTGCGGCCGATGGCGCTCAAGGCTCCGTCTTTGAGGATGGCGATGCGGTCGGCGAGCGTCAGCGCCTCGCTCTGGTCGTGCGTCACATAAAGAATGGTGAGATCGGGCAGATCGGCGTGCAGCCTGGCGATCTCATCCACCATCGAGCGGCGAATTTGCGCATCGAGCGCCGACAGCGGCTCGTCCAGGAGCAGGACGCGCGGGCGGACCGCGAGCGCCCGGGCGATCGCCACGCGCTGCTGCTGGCCGCCCGACAATTCGCGCGGGAATCGGCTCGAATATTTCGCCATGCCGACGATGCGCAGCGATTCTTCGACGCGCTCGGCGATCAGTTCCCTGGTTGCGCCGCGCGCCTTGAGGCCGAAGGCGACATTCTCGGCGACGCGCATGTGAGGAAAAAGCGCGTAGTTCTGGACGACCATGGCGAGGCCGCGCGCATAGGGCGGCAGGTTCGTCACGTCGGTTCCGCCGATGAGGATGCGCCCGGCGGCCGGACGCACGAAGCCGGCGACCGCCCGCAGCGCCGTCGTCTTGCCCGAGCCTGAGGGGCCGATCATGGCGAGAATTTCGCCCGCCGCCACGTCCATCGTCAGCGGCTTCAGGACGACGGCGCCGCGATAGGCGACGCTCACGCCGTCGAAGGACACGTCCGAGCCCGTGGCCGCTTGCGCGGCGACGGAGATTTCGGCGCCGCGGCAAGCCGCGGAGGCGGTCATGTCAGCTCCCGGTCGCCTCGTGCCAGCGCTTGACGTCGGCGGGAAGGTCCTTGAGCACCTGGGCCCAATCGGGCGCCCAGACGGTCACGCCCTTCATGGCGTCCTGAAGATGCGTGTAATTGGCGTCGGCCGGCTTGACGTCCTTGCGCACGGGAATGCCGGTGGCAACCGACGAGACGGTCTCCTGCGCATCTTTTGCCAGCAGGAAGTCGATCAGCTTCTTGCCGTTGTCGGCGTCGGGCGCGCCGGCGACGAGGCCGATGTAATAGGGCAGCGGCAAGGCGGAACGCTCGCCGTTCGGACCCGCGGGCCAGAAGAGGCGGATGTTGGGATCGCCGGCCATCTGCGACATGTTCATCTGACGCCCTTGTTGACGAGCGCGGTCAATTTGCCAGTCGAAGCGGAAGGGCCGACGTTGTTGGCCTGCAGCTTTTTCAGGAAATCGAAGCCGGCGTCCTTGCCGCCGTAGGAATGGATGACCTGCAGCATGACCGCCGTGCCATCGCCCGCCTGGCCGGGGGTGGAATATTGGATCTTGCCCTTGAACCTGGGGTCGAGCAGGTCGTCGTAGGCAGCCGGCGGCGCCTTGAGCGCGGCGGAATTGTAGATGAAGGTGAGGTAGTTGTAGACGAGCGGCTCGTAGGCGTCGGTTCCGCCTTCGATCTCGGTCGCCGCGGCGGGGGTGAACTTCTGCAGGAGGCCCTCGGCCTCGGCGCGCTGGATGAAGGGAGGCAGCGTGACAAGAACGTCGGCCTGCGGATTCGACTTCTCCTTGGCGACGCGCTCGACGACGCCGCCGGAGCCGCCTTCGACATATTGGACCTTGATGCCGGTCGCCTTGGTGAAGGCGTCGAACTGCGTCTCGAACCAGCTGCCTTTGCCGTCGTGAAGGCCGTCGGCGGAGTAGATGGTGACGACGTTGGAGGCCGACAGCGCGGGCGTGGCGAACATGGCAGCGGAGACGAGCAGGCCGGCGAGCAGCGATTTCATGGATCCATCCCTCCCTGTCCTCGGCGGAACGGCGGGCAGCTAAGTCCGCTATCATGATACTCATGTGACGGCGCCCCCCTTGGGCCTCGTCAGCGAAAGGAAAGCCCAATGGACCTGCAACTGAAGGGCAAGACTGCACTCGTCAGCGGCAGCACCGCCGGCATCGGCCGCGCCACCGCGGCTGCGCTGGCCCGTGAAGGGGCGCGCGCGATCGTCAACGGGCGATCGCAAGCCTCGGTCGACTCGACGGTGGAGGCCCTGCGATCGAAGACCGGCGGCGACGTTCAGGGCTTCGCCGGCGATCTCAGCCAGGCGTCGCTGGCGGAAGATGTCGCCCGGCGCTACCCCGAGGTCGACATCTTGGTGAACAACCTCGGCATCTTCGAAGCCAAGCCCTTCGAAGACATTCCGGACGAGGACTGGCGGCGGTTCTTCGACGTCAATGTGCTGAGCGGCGTGCGGCTCGCGCGGCTCTTCCTGCCAGCGATGAAGCGGGCGAACTGGGGGCGCATCATCTTCATTTCCAGCGAAAGCGCGGTGCAGATCCCGGCCGAGATGATCCACTACGGCATGACGAAGACGGCTCAGCTGGCGGTGTCGCGCGGCCTCGCCGAAGTCGCTCGCCGGCACAGGGATCACCGTCAATTGCGTCCTGCCCGGCCCGACGCGCTCGCGCGGGGTGAACGATTTCGTCGAATTGCTGGCCAAGCGCGAGGGGAAGTCGTTCGACGAGCTGGAAAAGGAGTTTTTCCGGACAATGCGCCCGACCTCGCTGATCCGGCGATTCGCCTCGCCGGACGAGATCGCCTCGCTCGTCGCCTATGTCGCCAGTCCCCTTTCGTCGGCGACCACGGGGGCGGCGCTCAGAGCCGACGGGGGCGTGATCCGCAGCGCGTTCTAATCTCGGAGGTCACGCCGGCAAGCGCCGGGGCCTCGGCCCGCCGGTCGTCCAGTCGAGCAACTCGGCCGTGTGCACGACGGGCAGCGCCGTTCCGGCGGCAATCTGGGTGATGCAGCCGATATTGCCGGCGGCGATAAGGTCAGGCGCTGTGCTTTCGATATTGGCCACCTTGCGGTCTCGCAACTGAGTCGCGATCTCCGGCTGCAACAGGTTGTAGGTGCCGGCCGAGCCGCAGCAGAGGTGCCCCTCCGGCGGGTCGAGCACGATGAAGCCTGCATCGCGCAAAAGCTGCTTCGGTTCGTTTCGAATCTTTTGCCCATGCTGTAGCGAGCAGGCGCTGTGATAGGCCACGCGCCGACCCGTCGGGCTGACCGGCGGCTTCAGGCCAATCTCGGTCATCAATTCCGTGATATCGCGCGCCAGCGCGGAGACCGCCTGGGCCGGCCCGGCGAGTTCCGGATCGTCGCGGAACATGAAGCCGTAATCCTTGACCGTCGTGCCGCAGCCGGAGGCGTTGATGACGATCGCGTCCAGGCCTCCCGTGGCGATCTCCCGGGTCCACGCCAGGATGTTGGCGCGGGCATGATCATTCCCCCGCTGACCGAGATGATGGGTCAAGGCCCCGCAGCAGCCTGCGCCTTTGGACACGACAACCTCGCATCCGTGCCGGGTTAGAAGGCGGATCGTCGCCTCGTTGATCTCAGGCGCCAGGACCTGCTGGGCGCAGCCGCTGAGCAACGCCACCCGCCGGGTCCGTGTCGGGCTCGGGAAAACCTGCGGCCGATCGACTGGCGAGGGCGTCGGCACGTGCGACGGCGCCAAAGCCAGGGTCGCCCGCAGGGCGGCGGGCGCCCATCCGGCGAACGGCTTGGCCAGGCGCGAGGCGCTGAGCGCCGCCCTGAAAAGACCGGGCCGAGGCAGGACGAAGCCCAGGAGACGGCGGAAGGCGCGATCGAGCCACGGCCGGCGATAGGTCTCTTCGATGTGATGCCGGGCATGGTCGACGAGGTGCATGTAATGGACGCCCGAGGGACAGGTCGACATGCACGACAGGCATGAGAGGCAGCGATCGATATGCTTGACGACCTCTTCCGTCGCGGGTCGGTCGTTCTCCAGCATGTCCTTGATGAGATAAATCCGCCCTCGCGGGCTATCGAGCTCATCGCCAAGCAGCACGTAGGTCGGGCAGGTCGCAGTGCAGAAGCCGCAATGCACGCACGACCGGAGGACCCTCTCAGCCTCCTTGATGTCGGAATTCGCCAGCTGAGCTGCCGTAAAGTTCGTCTGCATGACGATTACTGACCCTCGTACATCCGGCCAGGATTGAGGACGCCCCGCGGGTCGAAGCCGCTCTTGACCCGCTTCGTGAGAGAGGCCAGCGCGCCCTCGAGGGGTTCGAACACGGCCGTCGCGCCGCGAACGTCGTCGGGCGCAACGACGAGCGTCGCATGGCCGCCGGCCCGGCCCATCGCGGAGCGAACCCGGGACGCGCCGCCATCCGGCCCCGCCTCGCCGGCCTCAAGGCTGAACCAGACCAGGCCTCCGCCCCAGTCGTAGAGAGCCTCAGCCGAAGCAAACTCGGCCCGCAAGGCGTTCGTGACCGCATGCGCCGAGGTCGGCGTCGGGCAAAGGCGCCAGACGCATCGCGCGCCGGGACCGAGCAAAGGCCGCACCCGGCCAATCTCCGCCCAGAGCCGCTGGGTGTCCGCCGCGTCCAGGCGGTCCCCGTGTCCGAGCAGCGACTCGATCGCGTTGGCGCGGAACGCGACCGAGGGCGCCGGGCCTTCGATGCGCAGCGCGGTCACCGCGCCGAGACCCTCCGCCACAGCGGCGACGCCGGAGCGGCGCGCGACCGGCGCCGGCAAGTGCGCCGCCGCCGACACTTCATAGGGCGTATTGAGGGCCTTCGACAGTTCGGGAATGGCGATTTCGTCCGCCATCGACTGAAACAGAACGGTGCAGGCCGTCTCCGGTTTCGGCATGACCTTCAACGTCGCTTCGGCAAGCACCGACAACGTGCCGTAAGCGCCGGCCTGCAGCTTGCACATGTCGTAGCCGGTGACGTTCTTCACCACCTTGCCGCCGGCCTTCCAGACGTCGCCCCAACCATTGATCGCGGAGAAGCCGAGGAAAAAATCGCGCGCCGATCCGGCGCGGACCCGGCGCGGTCCGGCGAGATTGCAGGCCAGAACGCCGCCGAGCGTCGGCTCGCCGCCGCCGCCGAGGAGGCCGCGCCAGTCGGGCGGTTCGAAGGCCAGCATCTGGCGCCTGGCTTCCAGTTCACTCTCGATCTCGGCCATTGGCGTGCCGGCGCGGGCGGTCAGGATCAGTTCGGCCGGCTCGTAGTCGACAATTCCGGAGAGCCGCGACACGTCAAGCCGATGGTCGGCGTGTGGAGGACGGCCCAGCCCGCGCTTGCTCCCGCCGGAGACGATTTCGAGCGACTGGCTCTCGGCCATCGCCCAGGTGACGACTTCGGCGGCTTCAGCGGCGTTCGAGGGCTGAAAAGCGGTCACGAAATTCCCTCGTTCAGAAGCGCGGCAGGTCTGGAAAGCGAAGCTGCCCGGCGTGGACGTGCATGCGGCCCAGTTCCGCGCAGCGGCAAAGCTGCGGAAACACCTTCCCGGGATTGAGCAGGCTCTTTTCGTCGAAGGCGCACTTCAGTCGCTGCTGCTGGTTGAGGTCGATCTCGTTGAACATCGTGTCCATGAGATCGCGCTTCTCGACACCGACCCCATGCTCGCCGGTCAGAACGCCTCCGACCTCGACACAAAGGCGAAGGATGTCGTTGCCGAACGCCTCCGCGCGTTCCAGTTCCCCCGGCTGGTTGGCGTCATAGAGGATCAACGGATGCAGATTGCCGTCGCCGGCGTGGAACACGTTGGCCACGCGCAGGCCGTAGCGCGCCTCCATCTGCTTCATGCGCAAGAGCACTTCGCCTATGCGCTTGCGCGGGATGGTCCCGTCCATGCAGTAATAGTCCGGCGACAGGCGTCCGACCGCCGGGAAAGCGGCCTTGCGCCCGGCCCAGAACAAGAGCCGCTCCTCCTCGGACTGGCTGGCGCGGCAAGACGTGGCGCCGTGTCGCGCAGCGATCGCCTCCACCGCAGCGATGAGATGATCCACCTCGGCCTCACAGCCGTCGAGTTCGACGATCAGCAGCGCCTCGGCGTCGGGCGGATAGCCGGCATGGACGAAAGCCTCGGCCGCTTCGATGGCGAGGCGGTCCATGATCTCCATCCCGCCAGGTATGATGCCCTCGCCGATGACTGCTGCGACGCAGTCGCCGGCGCCATCGACGCTGGAAAAGCCGATCATCAGCGCCCGCGCTCCGGGCGGCGTCGGCAGGACGCGCACCGTCACCTCGGTGACGACGCCGAGCATCCCTTCGGAGCCGACCATGACGCCGAGCAGATCATAGCCCGACGCGTCGAAATGCTTGCCGCCGAGACGCACCACCTCGCCATCCATGGTCACCATCTCGACGCCGATGACGTTGTTGGTGGTGAGGCCGTATTTTAGACAATGCACGCCGCCGGAGTTCTCGGCCACATTGCCGCCGATGGTGCAGGCGATCTGGCTCGAGGGATCCGGGGCGTAATACAGCCCGTGGGCCTGAACGGCATGGGTGATGCCGAGATTGGTCACCCCCGGCTGCACGACGACGCAGCGATTGGCGATGTCGATGTCGAGGATGCGCTTGAACTTTCCGAGCCCGAGCAGCACGCCGTCCTCGAGAGGCAGCGCGCCGCCGGAAAGCGAGGTGCCGGCGCCGCGCGGCACCACTTTCACGGCATTGGCCGAACAGTAACGCAGGACGTCGGCGACCTGCGCTGTCGTCTCCGGCAGCACGACCACCATCGGAAGCTGGCGGTAAGCGGTCAGTCCGTCACATTCGAAGGCGCGACGCTCGTGTTCGGCGTCGATCACCCCCTCCCCGGGCACGATCCGGCGGAGCGCTGCGACGATCTCGGCGCGGCGGGCGAGAACCGCCCCGTCTGCTGGCGGCATCGTGATCAATGCGTCCCTCCCACCGTCGGGATGATCCAGGGAATGACGAACTGTTGGAACGCAATGAGGAGGCTGAGCAGCACGGTCATAACAATGCTGTGAATGAAGGTGCGCGCGAACACGACGCCTTCTTGGCCCTTGAGGTTGGTCACCGAAACGCCGGTGGCGATGTTCTGCGGCGAGATCATCTTGCCCATCACGCCGCCGGACGAGTTGGCGGCGGCGAACAGGACTGGGTTGAGATTGAGCTGGCGCGCGGCGACGACCTGCAGATTGCCGAAGAGCGCGTTGCCTGAGGTATCGCTGCCGGACAGCATCACCGCGACCCATCCGAGGAACGGGGATAGCAGGACGAAGAGATACCCCGTGGAGGCGACCGCGTGACCAAGCGTGTAGGCGAGCCCGGAATAATTCATCAAATAGGCGAGCCCTATGATGAGCATCACGGTGATGATCGCGAGCCAGGCCTGCCTGAAGGTCTTGCCGACGCATTCGAAGAATGCGAGCGGCGAAAGCCTGTCGAGGAGCGCGGTGATGATTGCCGCCAGCAGGATTGCGGTTCCCGTGCCCAGCGGCTGGAACGCCCAGACGGCCGCATAGGGCTTGTTATTGTACAAGGTGATCGAGATCGCATTGTGCAGACCGGGCCAAGGCATATTCTGCTGGCCGATCGCCGCCCAACCGAAGTGCGTCCAGACGATCACCACCGCCGACACGATCAGCCACGGCGCCCAGCCTTCCCAGGGCGCGACGTGCGATGCCGGAACTTCGCTTTCGAGCGCCTCCTCCTTGACCAGGAATTCGGCATCGGTCGCCGGCCGCCAGACCTGGAGGAACAGCAGCGTGACGATGAGGGAGCCGATCGAAGCCAGCACGTCGGTCAGCGCGTAGTCGAGAAAGTTGGACGAAATGAATTGCGAAGCCGCGAAGCTGCCGCCTGCGACGAGCAGGACCGGCCACAGCGCGCGGACCGAGCGCATACCGCCGTAGATCGCCATCACATAGAACGGCAGGATCAGCGCCATGACGGGCAACTGACGGCCGATCATCGCCCCCAGAGCTGGCGCCGGCAGGCCGGTGACGGCGCCGAGCACCGTGACCGGGACGCCCAGCGCGCCGAAGGCGACTGGCGCAGTATTGAAGATCAGCACGAAGACCAGCGCCTCGAGCGCCGGGAAGCCCACGAGAATGAGCAGCGAGCTGGTGATCGCCACCGGAGTGCCGAACCCGGCGACGCCCTCGAGCAAAGCGCCGAAGCAGAAACCGATGACAACGAGCACAACACGCCGGTCATTAGGGAGATGGTTGATCACCCAGTGGCGGAAGGCGTCGAACCGGCCGGACCTCACGGCGATGTTGTAGAGGAGGAGCGCATTGACGACGATCCACATCACGGGCCAGAGCGCCAGGACAGCGCCGGCCGCAACCGCGTCGAGCGCGAGCCCGACCGGCACCTGCCAGACTGCGATGGCGACAATCAGGCCGGTGACCAAGCCGGCCAGCGCCGCCTGCCAGGCCGGTCGCCGCAACAGGCCGAGAAGGACCAGCACCGCAACGATCGGCAAGATCGCGACGAGAAACGAAAGCCCCAGGCTGCCGCCTACGGGCGTCAACAGTTGTTTGAACATATACGCTCTCCCTGTATTTCCTTTTTTCTTTTTCGAGTCCTCGGATGAAATTCTTGCGCCTACGGCCGTCAGTTTGACCTCCTTGCCTGTCGGCTAATTCCCCTATGCGCTGACCAGAATCGCCCGGAAATCATTGACATTCGTCAACGTCGGGCCAGTTATCACCTGATCTCCGAGCGCCTCGAAGAACCCGTGCCCGTCATTGTCGGCGAGGCGCGCCTTTGCGCTGACGCCGAGCGCCGCGGCGCGGGCGAGCGTATCGGGCGCAACAATCGCGCCAGCGACCTCTTCGGCGCCGTCGACGCCATCGGTGTCGGCGGCCAGCCCATAGACATAGGGCAATCCGTTCAGTTCGATCGCCAGAGCCAACAGAAACTCGACATTGCGGCCGCCGCGTCCCTGGCCGCGGATGGTTACCGTCGTTTCGCCGCCGGAGATCAGGACGCAGGGCGGCGGCGCGGGCTGATGGCGCCGTGCGACCTGACGGGCGATGCCCGCCATGACCCGACCGACCTCGGCCGCTTCGCCTTCGATGGAATCGCCGAGGATCAGCGGCTCAACGCCTGCCTTGCGGGCGACGGCGGCAGCCGCCTCGAGCGAGGCCTGCGGCGCGGCGATGATGCGGGTGACCACGCGCTCAAAAGCTGCGTCGCCTGGTTTCGGCGTCTCGGCTTGGGGATCAGCGAGCCGGGCCCGCACGGAAGGCGGGACCTCGATGCCGTAGCGCTCGAGCGCCGCCCTCGCCTCGGCGAGTGTAGTGGCGTCGGGCACAGTCGGGCCGGAGGCGATGACCGAAGGATCGTCGCCAGGGACATCCGAGATGATCAGTGAAACCACTTGGGCCGGCGCGGCGGCGACAGCGAGACGGCCGGCCTTGATCGCCGAAAGATGTTTGCGGACCGAGTTCATCTCGTGGATGCTCGCGCCGCTCTTGAGAAGGGCGCGATTTACCGCCTGCTTGTCGGCGAGGGCGATGCCCGGAGCAGGAAGCGACAGCAGCGAGGATCCCCCGCCCGAGATCAGGCAGAGCACGAGATCGTCCGGGCCAAGGCTGCGCACGAGATCGAGAATGCGTGCCGCCGCGGCCTCGCCCGCCGCGTCCGGCACGGGATGGCTGGCCTCGACGACCTCGATGCGGGACAAGGGTCCGACGCCATGGCCGTAGCGGGTGACGACAAGACCGCCGAGCGGCCGGTCCGGCGGCCAGTGCGCCTCAACGGCGCGCGCCATCGCCGCGGCGGCCTTTCCGGCGCCGACGACGATCGTACGGCCGGCCGGCGGCGGCGGCAGATTGGCGGGCACGACCGCGTCCGGGGCGGCGGACTTCACCGCCGCATCGAACATCCGCCGCAGCAGCGCCCGCTCATCCATAGTGTCGTTTCCCCCTACCCTTCCACCCCCGGAGTAACGTCGAGGGCGGCAAAGGCGAATCCAGCGCCCTGGCTTCGTCCCCTTCATTCCGCGGCGACCGCCTGACCGATCTCGTGGCAGGCGAGGCGCTCGAGGACCCGCACCATGCCGGAATGATCCCAGGCCGCGCCACCCGCGGCGACGGCGGCGTTGAACAGCTCCTGACAGGTCGCGGTGTTGGGCAGGCTGACGCCGAGACTGCGCGCGCCCTGAAGGGCAAGGTTCAGGTCCTTCTGGTGCAAGGCGATGCGGAAGCCGGGCGCGAAATTGCGCTTCACCATCCTCTCGCCATGGACCTCGAGGATGCGCGAGGACGCAAAGCCGCCCATCAAGGCCTGGCGCACCCGCGCCGGATCGGCGCCCGCCTTGGCGGCGAACACCAGCGCTTCGCCGACCGCCTCGATGGTCAGCGCGACGATGATCTGGTTGGCGACCTTGGTGGTCTGCCCGTCGCCGTTGCCGCCGACGAGCGTGATGTTCTTGCCCATCAACTCGAAGATCGGCTTCACCGTTTCGAAGGCCTGCGCGGGGCCGCCGACCATGATCGTCAGGCTTGCGGCCCTGGCCCCGACGTCGCCGCCGGAGACCGGCGCGTCGAGGTAGTCGCAGCCGAGCGCGTTGATCCGCCTGGCGAAGTCCTTTGTCGCGATCGGCGAGATGCTGCTCATGTCGACGACGATCTTTCCGGGCGAAAGGCCATGGGCGGCGCCTTCAGGGCCAAATAGGGCGTCCTCCACATTCGGCGTGTCGGGGACCATCGTGATGACGATGTCGGCGCTCCGCGCGACGTCCCGGGCGCTCGGGCAGGCGACGGCTCCCTGGTCCAGCAACTCTTTCGGCGGCGTCCCGTGACCATGAATGAAGAGCTTGTGTCCGCCGGCAATCAGATGGCCCGCCATGGGGCGGCCCATGATCCCCAAGCCAATGAAACCGATATTGTTCATGCGTCTTGCTCCAGAAGTCAGGAAGAGTGGGTTTCGGCTGACTGCCAGACCTGCGGTTTCGGCTGATAGGGAGTGAACCAGCCCAGGCCCGCGGTCGTCGTCGTCGCCGGCTTGTATTCACAGCCGATCCAGCCGCCGTAGCCTAGCTCGTCGATGCGGCGGAAAAGGAACGGATAATTGATTTCGCCCGTTCCCGGCTCGTGGCGGCCGGGGTTGTCGGCGAGCTGGAAGTGGCCGATCCGATCGAACTCGGTCTCGATCGTCCTGGCGAGATCGCCCTCCATCACTTGCGCGTGGTAGATGTCGTATTGGAGCTTGAGGTTGTCGGAACCGGTCGCTCCGATGATCTCCAGCGCCGGGCGCGTGCGATTGACGAAGAACCCTGGAATGTCGCGGGTGTTCACCGGCTCCAGCAGCAACCGGATTCCGGCGGCGTGGAGTTTGCCTGCGGCGTACCGCAGGTTTTCGATCAGGGTCGCGCGCGCCGCATCGGCGGCGACGGCGTCCGGCAGGATGCCTGCCAGGCAGTTGACCTTCGGACACTGGAGCGTCAGGGCATAGTCGATCGCCCGGTCGACGCCGGCGCGAAACTCCGCGATGCGATCGGGATGGCAGGCGATGCCACGCTCGCCCCCGGCCCAGTCGCCGGCAGGCAGATTGTGCAATACGAGCGTCAGCCCGTTGGCTGCCAGCAAGTCGGCGAGCTCCCGTTTGTCGAACTCGTACGGGAACAGGAACTCGACGGCGTCGAAGCCCGCGTCCGCAGCCGCGCCGAAGCGGCTGAGGAACGGCAGTTCGGTGAACATCATTGTCAGGTTGGCTGCGAATCTCGGCATCGTTCCTCCTGCGCCCCGGCCGGGCGACCGGCCGTGAACATCAAAATAGGCTATGTTCACCGCTTCTCGGCGAAAGCATCGACCAGCTTGGCCGGCGCCTCGGCGGTCCGCATGTCCTGCGCCTTGCGGATCGACAGTGAAGGGTCGAGACAAAGGATCTCCTCGAATTCGTTGACGCTGTCGATCTCCGAGCCCATCGCGATGTTGGTGACGCGCTCGAGGATGAATTCGAGCACGACGGGCACCTGGTGCTCGTCCATCAGCGCCTTGGCCCTCGCGAAAGCGTCCTTGAACTCGTTGGCGCTCCTCACCCTGATCGCTTTGCAGCCAAGCCCCTCGGCGACGGCGACATGATCGACGCCATAGCCCGGCACGGCATCGCCCTCGGGCGCGACGTTGATGTTCTCGAAGGCGAGGCTGACCTCGAAATCCATCTGGAAGCCACGTTGCGCCTGGCGGATCAGGCCGAGGTAGGAATTGTTCACCACCACATGCAGATAGGGCAGCTTGTGCTGAGCGCCGACCGCCAGCTCCTCGATCATGAACTGGAAGTCATAGTCGCCCGACAGCGCCACGATCTTGCGGTCCGGATCGGCAGCGCGGACGCCGAGCGCGGCCGGAAGCGTCCAGCCGAGGGGACCCGCCTGGCCGCAGTTGATCCAGTTGCGCGGGCGATAGACGTGCAGGAACTGGGCGCCGGCGATCTGCGACAGGCCGATCGTGGTGACATAGCAGGTGTCTCGATCGAGACACTCGTTCATTTCCTCATAAACGCGCTGCGGCTTCAGCGGGACCTGGTCGAAATGGCTGCGCCGCAGCATGTTCTTCTTGCGGTGCAGACATTTGCCGGCCCAGGCCGAGCGGTCCTTGAGCGCGCCCGCCGCCTTCATCGCGCGGGCCTCCTCGATGAACAGCGTCAGCGCGGCGCGGGCGTCGGAAACGATGCCGAAATCAGGCCCAAAAACCCGGCCGATCTGGGTCGGCTCGATATCGACATGCACGAATTTGCGGCCCTTCGTGTAGACGTCGATCGAGCCGGTGTGCCGATTGGCCCAGCGGTTGCCGATGCCGAACACGAAGTCGGATTCGAGGAAGGTCGCGTTGCCGTAGCGGTGGCTGGTCTGCAGCCCGACCATGCCGGCCATCAGGTCGTGGTCGTCCGGAATGGCGCCCCAGCCCATCAGGGTCGGGATCACCGGCACGCCGGTCAACTCGGCGAATTCCACCAGAAGGTCGCTGGCGTCGGCGTTGATGACGCCGCCACCTGCGACGATCAGCGGCCGCTCGGACGCGTTCAGCATCTCGATGGCGCGCCGCGCCTGCGGCCGCGACGCCGCAGGCTTATAGACCGGCAGGGGCTGATAGGTTTCGATGTCGAATTCGATCTCCGCGGTTTGCACGTCGATCGGCAGATCGATCAGCACCGGTCCTGGGCGGCCCGAACGCATCACGTGGAACGCCTGCTGGAAAACCATTGGAACAAGCGCAGGTTCCCGAACGGTGACCGACCATTTGGCGACGGGCTTGGCGATCGCCTCGATATCGATCGCCTGAAAGTCCTCCTTGTAGAGCCTCGCCCGCGGCGCCTGGCCGGTGACGCAGAGGATCGGGACCGAATCGGCGGCGGCGGCGTAGAGCCCGGTGATCATGTCCGTCCCGGCGGGCCCGGACGTGCCGATGCAAACGCCGATATTGCCTGGCCTGGCGCGCGTATAGCCGTCGGCCATGTGCGACGCGCCCTCGACGTGGCGCGCCAGAATATGACGAATGGAGCCGCGCTTGCGCATCGCAGCGTAGAACGGATTGATCGCGGCGCCCGGCACGCCGAAGGCGACGGATACGCCTTCCCGCTCCAAGACGAGCACCGCCGCGTCCACTGCGTTCATCCGCGCCATCCCTGAATCTCCCGTTTTCGCTTTCCGTCGTGGAAGCCAGCATGACAGAATTCGCGAGGCTTGTGAGGCTATTTCCGCAATGTGAAAGCAACCGCGAAAAGGCCATTGATCAGAACGTATTGCTCGGCGCCGGCGCCCTTGAAGGGCGGCAAATGAGGACAATTTCCCGTATCATGGAAGCAACCGTGCAATAGGCGGCGTTTGCTCATAATCTCGGGCTTCCGGAGCCGTATCCAGGCTTCAGAAGCCGTGGGGCTGGTCGATGGAGCGACAGACGCCGAAGAAAAGCAGGACAGCAGGGGCGCGCGCCGGCGGCGACCAGGTGCAGTCGCTCGTTCGCGCGCTGGCGCTTCTCAACCGGATCGCGGAATCGTCCGACGACGGGGCGACCTTGACCGATCTTGCCCAGCAGGTGGGGTTGCCCTCCTCGACAGCGCATCGGCTGCTGACAACGCTCGAGCAAGAGCGCTATGTCCGGTTCAATCACGAGGGACGGCACTGGTCGGTCGGCGTCCAGGCCTTCGTCGTCGGCTATACGTTCACCAAGACCCGCAGCCTCGCCGGCATCGCCAGGCCGCATATGCGCCACCTGATGGAAGACGGGGGAGAGACGGTCAATCTTGCGGTCGAGGACGAAGGCGAGGCGGTCTATCTGGCACAGGTGGAATGCCGGCAGATGATGCGGGCCTTTGCCCGGCCTGGATCGCGGGTGCCGCTGCATTGCTCGGCGGTCGGCAAAGCGATGCTTTCGGCAGCTTCCAACAAAAGATTGGCCAAAATCCTGCACCAGCGCGGGATGCCGCGGCTGACGGTCAAGACGATCACCTCGCCATCGGCATTGCGCGCAGACCTCGAGCGGGTGCGCGCCTGCGGCTATGCCGTCGACGACGAAGAGCACGCCATCGGGCTGCGCTGTCTCGCGGCGCCGATTTTCGACGAAACCGGCGATGTCGCCGCGGCTGTCTCCGCCTCGGGCCCGATGGCCCGCATCAGCGATGACCGGATGACGCAACTCGGCGCGCTGGTCCTCGAAGCTTCGCGCGCCATCTCCCGCGACATGGGCGCCAACCCGGCTAAGCCGTGAGGTTCGGTCTGAGCATAATTGAAAAGGCGAAACGGCTCGCAATGAAGCCAAACGAGCGCAACGGCTTGCGGTCCGCGTGTCGACTGAATGGTGGATAAAATAATCAACGCGCCAAAGCCAAGGCTGGTGTACCCGTCGGCCGGCGGGACGACGACGGATATCTCACGCTCTCACTCCGGCCCTCGTGCGCAGTGCCGGTTCCGAGGGGCAGGATTTGCTCGCGGCGCGGACTGGCTCCATGTCGGCGTTTTGACGTGGCTTCATACCCGCGTATTCGCAAAGCGAGGTCGTTCGTCACCGGCCGGCCGCCGGACTGCGGGGTCAAGCCATCGCCACCGCGCCATGACCAGCTCGCGTTCACGCCATGATGAGTTCGAGTTCGCGTTCGCCATCTGCTATTCTGCGAACGATCGGCGCAAAATGGTCCGGGAAGGTCAAAGGAACGAGCGGCGGATTGCCGGCGCGGTCATGTCTCGCCGCGAAGTCAATCGCGGATGGCCGCCTGGCCTTTGGTCAAAGAATAGAGATTGCGGATGTCGGCGCTTGTATAGCGCGATTGAGCCAGGCGGCATCACGGCTTACGGTCGACACAGGCTTTGATTGATTCCGGTGCACGGCAGCTACGGCGCGAACTGAGGCGTCCCGCGCGAGAGGCAGGCGGTTCGCCGGCAAAGAGGAGAAGGCTAATGCGCGCGCGTCCGGAAGTCGCATTGCGATCGTCGTTGCACGGCATCGCGGCGCGCCGCGAGATCGTCTCCGCCGTTCTTGCCGGCCTTGCGTTCGGGTCGCTGTATTTAAGCGCCCTCGCGGCGGACAGCGGGCCGCGCTACCCGACTTTCGCAATCAAGAGCTACCTGGGCCGTTGCCTGGCGGCGCAGGCGCCGGCGACGACGCTCGCCATCGCGGATTGCGACAACGCGGCGGACCAGGCTTTCGGCGTTGAGGAGCTTGATCCGCAGCATCGGGTCAGGCTGCATCTGGCCGAGCAATGCGTCGGCGCGCAGGCGATGGCAGCCGACGCGGCGGTGCGGCTCGAACCCTGTTCCGACGCCCCCACGCAAATCTTCGCGCTCGACGGCGACAGCATCATTCTGGATGCGAACCCCGAGCTCGTCGTGCGTCTGTCGAACGCGATCACCAAGCCGGGGACGCCGGTGGCGCTCAGCGAACGATGGCTGGGCGACGACGAATTGTGGGACTTGGTGCCACCGGCCGGCGCGGTGGGGAGCCCGACGCGCGGATTCGTCACTGTCTCCGACAGCGCCGGCTTCGTCGCGGCGCTGGCGGCAGCCGGCGCAAACACGGTGATCCAGCTGACGCCGGGCGCCGAACTGGACTTTCAGGACCTTGCCTGCCCGTTCGAGATTCCCGCCGGCGTGACCGTCAGGGGCAGCCGTCGCGGGACGCTGTTCGGCCCGCAGTTCTGGCTAAAACAGGGACATCTTTCCACGCCGACGCAGACCTGCGAACCCGGGCTTTTCCTCGTCGACCAGCCGCGCAGCCGCATCACCGGCCTGAGAATCCGGGGACCTGGGCGCGACCCCAACGGACAGGCGCCGCCGATGAAGGGCGTCAACGTCGTGGCCGTGTCGTCGCCAGCGCGCAACACGCGCATCTATCTGCGCGCGATCGTCGATCACAACGACATTTCCGATTGGGGCGTCTCGGCGGTCGATCTCCAGGGCCCCGACGACGACGATGTCGTCTGCCCGCTCGCGCCGCAGACCAACTCCGGATTCGTTCGCATCCTGCGCAACTTCATCCACGATAATCGCGAAAATCACTTTGCCAACGCGGAAGGCTACGGATTGGCAGCCGGTTCGGGCGCCGACCCGCTCGTGTTCGCGAACGTGTTCCAAAAGAACGGAACGTCCCTGACCTCCGACGGGGCGGCCCGCAGCGGCTACCTCGCGGCCTCGAATTTGTTCCTGTCGGGAAACGACAGCGTCGACGCCGACGTGCACGGCCAGACCAACGACAAAAACGACACGCATCACGACGGAGGCATTTCGGGGCTTTCAGGCCATGTTGTCGCCAACAGCTTTTTGCGCACGGATACCGGCGCGAGGCATGAGAACTTTTCCGTCCGCGGGCTTCCGTGCAACGGGGTGAACGCGATTTTCAAGGAAAACATGACCCGCAAGGAGGCGTCCGACGCGGTCACAGTCTTCCCCTCCGACGGCAGCTCGAGCGACAACATCGCCTGGACGGCCGCCCGTCCACGCGTCCCTTATTTACAGGTCAACAGCAAGTTTTCGACGCCCGATCCGACCAACAACCTTCTCGTCGGCGACTTCGACGTGGACAAGCAGGACGACGTCTTCATGGCGACGGGGGCCGGTTGGTACTATTCGCCCGGCGCCAACGCCGAGTGGCGGTTCCTGAGCGCCAAGACCGAAACGGCCGACATGCTTTTGCTCGGCGATTTTGACGGCGACGGCGTCACTGACGTGTTCAAGCAAGAGGGCGACACGTGGTACGTCTCCTGGGGCGGACGTTCGCCTTGGCAGGTCTTGTCGACCGGCCATCGCGTCAACATGCCCGACCCGGAACTGTCGCCGCCGCCCGCGCCGGGCTCCAGCGTCATCATCAATTCGGACCCCGGCGTCGTTTCCTATGTGATCGGCGATTTCGTCGGCGACAGACGCGCCGACGTCTTCTTTGCCGACGGGCAGACGTGGTGGGTCTCGGACGGGGGGACCGCGCCGTTCGTCGTTTACGCGACCTCGAGCTTCACGCGACCCGACATCGCCTTCGGCGACTTCGACGGTTCGGGCAAAATGGAAGTCATCGGAGTCGTCGACAATCAGTGGATGTTCACGCCGGCCTTAAGCGCGCATGTGTGGACACCCCTGCGGCCGAAGCTCAACAACACGATGAAGGGCGCCTTCGCCGCCGATTTCGACGGCGACGGGGCGACCGACATCGCGCTCACCATCGGTGCGGCCTGGGAAATCTCGCTGAATGCGCGCGCCGATCCGACGCCCGCGCCGGGGCTGACCGCATTGCCGGTCGCTCTGGCGATCGGACGCTTCGACGGCGCCGCCGCCGGGGCCGAAGTCCTCTTCTGGCAAGCCAATGAGTTCTACAAATCGTCGCTGAAAGCGCCTGCGCCGGCACAACAAAGTCGGCAGGACATGCGATAGCGGCTCGGGGTGTCGCGGGCAGCCCGGCGGCCCTGATCCGGTTTCGCCGCGCTGCGCCGAAGCCAGTTGATCGCTCGGCCGCCGTCTCGCTCGCCTCGTCACGCCCGGCACGCGCGGGCCCAAGCCGAAGCGACGCCGGGGCGGCGAGAGGCGAGGCGCCAGGGCGACGAGAGGTGTGGCGCGAAGCGGACGAGGAAAAAGGGAATTGAGGGCGCGTCACCGTAATCGGCAGCCGACCGCAGGAAGCCCCGTCGCCGAACTCGATCGCCAGGCGCACGCCGCCATGAACCTCAAGGAAGCAACCGGTCCGGGAGAACCCCGAGACGGCCGACCGCGCCGCCATCGAAGCAAAGACCGCCGAGATTGACGAGAACGTCAGCGCGCTCCGCGCAAAGCCACCAGCGTAGGCCGCCGAGCCGCGGAGCTGTTCCCTACCCCTCCAGGGCGTCGATCACCAACTCGCGGCTCGGCGCAAGCGGGCCGCGTTTGTTATGGGGGAGCCAGCAGCGGAGCGCCGGTTATGTCACTGGGGTTCGACAATCCTCGCGTTGGCATCGCCGACGCCGAGTTGGCCGCGATCAAGTCGCAAGAGGCGATGGCCGCAGAGCTCAGGGGCTGCTGGATGCCTGCCTCGTTCGCCATGGCGGTCGAGGGCGCAATCTGATTTTCCGGGATACGAGGCGCGCAAGGCCGGGACTTCCCGGTCGACGAAAGGGTATTGTAGCGCGAAACCTCGACGAGCTCATTTTGGCTAAGCGCACCGGAAATCTGCATATGTCCGTCCAATCATGGCTTGTTGGGAGGCTTGGCGCCATCGCGCTGATGTTCGCGCTTGGTGTCTCTATGACAGGAATTGTCAATCCAAAAATAGGAATAGCTCTTACAACAATTGGATGCGCTTGGGCAGCAATCGATTATTGGGGGCAGTTCCAAAGGCAAGGAGAGCGGGCCGTCGGTATTAGCGGGATCGCTTTGGTTTGGCTTCTCTTTATATGGTTCTCCTTTGTTTCTGCGCCGCTAGTTATTGTTGCAGACGTTCCAAAGGGAAATTACGCCGCTGGAGATATTGTATACGGCATCAAGTGGAAAGCTGAGTATAGTCCAATCAATGTAATCATGAATAACGATACGGGGTACGATTACAATAACTTCGAGTTATTTGTTCGCACAAATCAAACGTATATCTCTCAGCCTGGAATAAAGGCTGGTATAAATCATTGCATCGCAACAGAGGAGTTGCCACAGCTAAAGATTTTCGGTGCAAATGTTTCAATCCTAGCTAAGGATGGCAAAACGCTATCAATTCCACTGCCCTTTGAAGGAGGTCCCTCCACTTTTTATCATATCAGATGTGACAAAATGTCACCGCATTCTAATATCGAAATCGTTGTCCCCGCGATCGGCCCGGATCATCTGGAATGGATTGCGATCGGAGTTCGATACGAGGCAGCGAACCATACGTTTTCACCCGACATATACAGCAAATGCTTCGTAGACAGGTGCGATAACCTTCCGACTACGTTTAGGCAATAACCTTCGCCCGCGGCCGCCTCACCCAACCCTCTTCCCGTCTCGCCCGGCCATTCGCACGCCCGGCTTCTTGCTGTTCATGAACTCGACGCCGGCCGCCTCGAGCGCGGTCTTCGCCTCCTTGAGAACGTCCACCGACACGTTCGGGCGATCGTTCTCCAACCGCGCGAGAGCTTGACATCGCGATTGACGGGGAGGAATGGGCCAAGGCCGAGCGGCTCCTTAAGCTAATTCGCCACGGAGCCGAGGGCCTCCTGGAACCGACCTGACAGAGCAGGCCCCCGAACAATCGAAGCCCCGTCGCCAGCGCGGCGGGGTTTTTGTTTGCTATAGTGCCCACAAAGTTGTGCCCGAGCTCGACCGCCATGGCTGAAATTGAAAACGTGCCCGAAAAGAAAAAGCGAAAGTCCGGCATCCCAACAGGTAATGCGGGTGAATATCTGGTCATGGGTGAACTGTTGAGGCGCGGGTTCGATGCACAACAGGCGGATCGCAACACCAGGGGTTATGACCTGCTAGCCGGTGCTTCTAAGAAGCCAGTATTGAAAAAGGTTCAGGTTAAGACTGTTCGCTCGCAACCGTGGTACATAAGTAGAACAAGTTTTGAAGGCGAGCTACTTCTTGATCAATTCACAGTATATGTCCTGCTGGGGCCTGAGAAGAGCACACATCCCGTTCGGTTCTTCATTGCCAGGAACCAGGATGTCGCGCATAAACCACACTATCCCCCAAAATGGTCTCAACACGGGTTCATGAACCTGAAGGCGATTGCAGAATATGAAGATCAATGGGAGGCGTTGCGCTGAAATTGAAACCGGAACATCGCGCGCGCAAGGTCGAACGGCTCATCGCCGGGATCCGCAAGGCTGCGCGTCTCCTCATGCCAGAACCGGCCTCTGTCACCGACTGACAGCGCAACACTTGTTGCAGAAACGCAGGGGAGCCTCAGGGCTCCCTTTTCATTTCGGGCCCCTTGTCATGCTGACCAGGCGAGCGCGCAGTTGATCGGAGAGGAACCTGAAGGTATCCAGGCCCGGCTGCGCGCACGTAGCCTCGTGGATGCTCGGAAAGGTACACGATGGCCGAACCCACTGACGACAATGGCCCCGAACAGGGTGCAAGGGCGGGATTTGCCGCAGAAAGTCTTAGTGACGGCAAGGGCACCATGCAGGGTGCGCGCATGGGATTTGGGACAGGAAGTTTTGGCGCGCCCGAAGAGGTACCCGCCGACACGGTAATGCAGAGGCCGCCCAATCTTGTTCTCAACCAGTCAAATGTCGCCGACACCCCTCTCCCATCGGATCCGGAGGCTTCGGTGTCTTTGACGCCGGCTGCGGCCTCGCTGGCCTTATCGACCACGCCGCCACTTGTGGTCGTCAGCGCGTTTGAAGCGCTTCAGGAACGCATTCGTTTTCTGGAAATCACGCTCTCAAGGATGCCGCCGCCGCCCGCGGGTCTTGGACACAATAACCCCCCTGAGCCGATCGAAGATCTCCCCCTGAGCGCGGCAGAATGGAGGGAGATCAGGCAGTCACTCGCTACTCTAAAAGAGCAGGCCATAGTCCCTGCGCGTGAGCCGAAAGAAGCGGAAGCCGCTGCGAGCATACTGAAAGTGATCGGCGAGAAAATATTGTCGTTCCTCGGCAGACGCGCAGAGGAATTCTCATCGGAGTTCGCCAAGAAGGCCGGCGCAGCTGCCGGCGAGAAAGCCGTATATGCGGCGTTCGCAGGGCTGCTTGTTCTTGCTTATTACGGAGAGCCTTCGTTGAAGTCGGTCGCCACCGACCTAATCGAAGTGCACAACCTCGTTGAGGCGTGGGTCCATTCGCTCGGCTACTGATTGCTGACGCGCGTCGACCAGCTCGAGGAGCTGCAGCGCGTCCTACGGTGCCCGCCGACGCCGCGCTAGCCGAGTGCGGCGGCATGAGGCTTGCGGGGTGCGCCAGCCGTCGCCACCAAGCTAGTATGGGATCGCGTCAAAGTCGATCTTCCCGAAGCGATCCGTCTGATTTTGCAGAGCCCCCCAATTGAATTCGTAAATTTCGTCATCCCCCCAATCGTACGGATACTTGATCCTGAACAACGAGCCGGTCGAGGCCTCCATTTCATGGAAGCCGCGCCCGGAAAGCGAAAGGAGGTCCGGACCAGCACTGAAGTCCCGATCGCGAAACTGTGAGGAAATAAGGACCAGAAGGCCAGTGACAGCCATTACGAGGTTCTCAAAATTCGCCTTTTTGAACTCGTCTTGCCGGTCATGTTTGCTGGCGTTGTAGGCCTGGTACCAGGGGAGGCTTATTATACTGCCAAGTTGTGGGAGGCCTCGTCGCAACCTCCACTGCTCGAACGGCTTAAAGATCGGAGGCGCTCCATTCCAGATCGGAAGCTTAACTTCGTAGGAGGACAGGTGATGCGTAGCGTCCACCTTCCTGTAGTCGGTCAGTTTAACGACCGCCTCGCCGGCTGTGTGAAAGTGTTTTCCTCCAAGATTGCCTTGAAGTTGGCCTCGACCTCTATACAAGTGCGCATAAACAGCGCGTGTATCCGGTAAGAATATGCGGTCCGACATTCGTCGCTCGGCTCCAGATACTCGAAAATTGACTGGAGATCGCTCTGGATCAGCGTGAATGCGCGCACATAGTGCTCCGCATTCTTGGCGTATTCACGGTCCTCGATGTAACCCCAACTGCTGTAGCCCGGGTCCGACCCAGGCTTGATGCCCCGATAGTTTCTATGGAAAGGCTTCGCGATACTCAACGGACATGTCCTCCGCGAGCGCTCTGGCGCCGGCGCCGGGGCTGACGGCGCGCGGCGCGCCGAAAGGCTCTATGCCCGGCTTGTGGACTGATTTGTGGGCTATACGACACTGGCGTCGTAACTAATTGAATTAACGCAATAATTCTAGATAGCTGGCGGAGACGGAGGGATTCGAACCCTCGATAGAGCTTTACAACCCTATAACGGTTTAGCAAACCGCCGCCTTCAGCCTCTCGGCCACGTCTCCGGCATCGCGCCAAGCGCGTCGCAGATATGCCCGACGCCACCGCCTATTGCAAGCGACCGGAGCCAAAGCCAAACCAAAGCCAGTCAAAGCAGAGCCAAAGCCAAGCAAAGCCTGAACCAAGCCTCGCCCAAGCTGGCTAGCGGGCGCGCTGGCCGAAGAGAATCTTGCGCGCTTCTACGTCCGTCGAGAGGTCGTGCTGCTTGCGCCCAGGAATGTCGAGAGCGAGCCCGCGCTGAACGGCAGGACGCGCCAGAACGGCGTCAAGCCAGCGCGCCAGGTGCGGAAAGTCGCCGATCTCCTGGCCGTAACGCTTCCAGCCGCGGGTCCAGCCGACGCAGGCGATGTCCGCAATCGAGTAGAGACCGGCCAGATATTCGTTGTCGGCGAGGCGCCGGTTCATCACGCCGAACAGGCGGTTCACCTCGTCGGTGTAGCGGTCGATCGCGTAAGGGATCTTCACGCCGGCGTAGATGCGGAAGTGATTGGCCTGGCCGGCCATCGGCCCGAGGCCGCCCATCTGCCAGAAGAGCCACTCGCTGACCGAGACCCGCTCGCGCGGGCTGGCGCCGCCGAAGCGGCCCGTCTTGTTGGCGAGATATTGCAGGATCGCACCCAACTCGAAGACCGAGATCGGCATGCCGTCGGGCCCATCGGGATCGACGATGGCCGGCATGCGGTTGTTGGGCGAGATCGCCAAGAATGCAGGCTCGAATTGCTGGCCGGCGCCGATGTCGACGGCGTGCAACGCATACGGCAGCCCGCACTCTTCCAGCATGATCGAGATCTTCCACCCGTTCGGAGTGGGCCAGTAATAGAGATCGATCGGTTTCTCGAATTGAGCCATGCGCCCTCGTCTCGAAAGGCGGCGCCGGCGCCCAATTGCGGAAATGATTCCGACGGACGACGCTTGCCGCAATCGTCCAAAGTGCGCCCTGCGCACCGCCCTGGCAAGACGTGCGCGTTCGAATGATAACCCGGAACCGCTGCTGTTCAGCCCCTGCCCCACCGCCCCGAAAACAGCCAATCAGGCTTGGCGCAACTGCCTTGCGCCGAGCCTGATCAGCCGCCCGAGTTCGCCCAAAGACGATCAGGGTTGCGATGACGTCTCCGAGGGTGTGGCAGGACCGGAGGGCGCAGCTTTCTTGCGCTTCGCCGGCGCCCGCTTGGCTGTGGCCTTCTTGGCGGTGGTCTTCTTCGCAGCCGTCTTCCTCGCGCCGCCTTTTTTCGCCGCGCTCTTCTTCACCGCGCCTTTTCGGGCAGTCTTCTTCGCGACCGTCTTGCGCGCGCTCTTCTTCGCAGCGGTCTTCTTTGCGGGCCTCTTCTTCGCGACGGATTTCCTCGCCGTCTTTTTAACAGCAGCTTTCGCCATATGTTGCGTCCCTCATGGATCGCCTGCTTTGCACGCGATTGCTCGCGCTTCGCAGGAGCGCAATCGAAGGTACATTCGTTTTGATTCAACGCAAGAGATCGATGCTTGCAAAACAGCCGTACAGCAACGCGACTATCGAATTATCGCGCGCGCTCGAGCATCGGTCTCAAGATGCGCGCGACCTCAGCAATGAGCAAGACCTCGATCGACAGCAGATGCATATCCATCAGACAGCGTGGGCCATCGCTCTCGAGCAAGAACTGCGACTTCCCGATCAGCCCTTGTTTTCCGCGCCTCTCCAAGGATTACTCGCTTGCCGGCGTTCGCTTCCCGCGCATTCCCTCGCTGCTGCGAAGGCGATTGCGGCGCTGTCGTGCATACAGAGAGCCCGTGTTCGCGTCCCGAATCGAAACGCGCTACGCGCGCTTCGCAATCGAATTTTTCTTGGGACGCGCAGTTGCATTTTTCAGTGCGCTACGGCCGAATCTTCACCGTCTCGCATCGAGAGCGGTTGCGAATCGGCTAAATCTCCGCTCGCGAATCGGTTGCTTCAGACGCCAAGCCTTCGTTTCAGCGCCTCGCTCACGGCCTGCGGATTGGCCTTGCCGCCGGTCGACTTCATCACCTGGCCGACGAACCAGCCCAACATGCCGGGCTTCGCCCTCGCCTGCTCGGCCTTGCCCGGATTGGCGGCGATGACCGCGTCGACCGCCGCGTCGATCGCGCCGGCGTCGGTGACCTGCCGCAATCCGCGCGCCTCGACCAACGCCCGCGGGTCGGCGCCGCGATCGTCGCCGACCAGAAGCACGAGAAGGTCCTTGGCGATCTTGCCGGAGATCACGCCCTCGCCGATGAGATCGACGAGAGCCGCCAGCGACGCGGCGCCGAGCCCCGCCGCCGCCACAGGAACGGCCTTCGCATTCGCATGCGCCGAAAGATCGCCCATGAGCCAGTTCGCGACCGCCTTGGCGTCGCGTCTTCCACCGCCGTGGTTGACGGCGCTCTCGAAGAAATCCGCTGTCTCCCGTTCGGCGACGAGAACCGATGCGTCATAGGCGGAGAGGCCGTATTCGGCGATGAAGCGGGCCTTCTTCTTATCCGGCAGCTCCGGCAGATCGGCCGCAAGCGCGTCGACAAATGCGGGATCGAGCTCGAGCGGCAGCAGATCCGGATCGGGAAAATAGCGGTAGTCGTGCGCCTCTTCCTTGGTGCGCATCGATCGCGTTTCGCCCCGCGCCGGATCGAAGAGACGCGTCTCCTGTTCGATCGTTCCGCCGTCTTCGACAATGACGATCTGCCGCCGCGCCTCGGCGTCGATCGCCTGCCCGATGAACCGGATCGAGTTGACGTTCTTGATTTCGCAGCGGGTGCCGAGCGGCTCCCCCGGGCGGCGCACCGAGACGTTGACGTCGGCGCGCAGGCTGCCCTTCTCCATGTCGCCGTCGCAGGAGCCTATGTAACGCAGGATCGTGCGCAGCTTACTGACATAGGCTTTCGCCTCGTCGGCCGAGCGCAGGTCCGGCTTGGAGACGATCTCCATCAGCGCGACCCCGCACCGGTTGAGATCGACGAAGCTCATGGTCGGCGACTGGTCATGCAGCGACTTGCCCGCATCCTGCTCGAGATGCAGCCGCTCGATGCCCACCCTAATCGAATGATCCGGGGTCAGATCGACCTGGATCTCCCCCTCGCCGACGAGCGGACTCTTGTACTGCGAGATCTGATACCCCTGCGGCAGGTCCGGATAGAAGTAGTTCTTGCGGTCGAAGACCGAGCGATGGTTGATCTTCGCCTTGAGGCCAAGGCCGGTCCGCACCGCCTGCGCAACGCATTCGCGGTTGATGACCGGGAGCATGCCTGGCATCGCCGCGTCGACGAGAGAAACGTGCGAGTTGGGCGCGCCGCCGAATTCGGTCGAGGCCCCGGAAAAGAGCTTCGCCCGCGAGGTCACCTGGGCGTGAACCTCGAGCCCGACGATCACTTCCCAGTCGCCCGTCGCGCCTTTGATGAGTTTGGCGTTCGCCGTTTCCGCCGCCATGTCGCTAACCTCGGTCAATCCGGATGAATCGGGACGCGGCGTTTCAAGCCCACCACGCGTCGGGCAGTTTCATGCGTCCCGCCGATTGCTCGATCGTCTCGCCGAGCGCAAACAGCGTCTCCTCGTCGAAGGGCCTGCCAATGAGCTGCAGGCCGAGGGGCCGCCCGTCGCTGGAAAGCCCCGCGGGCGCGACGAGTCCGGGCAGTCCGGCCATGTTGACGGTCACGGTGAAGATATCGTTCAAGTACATCTCGACCGGATCGGCCGAGCCTTTCTCGCCGATGCCGAACGCCGCCGAAGGCGTCGCCGGGGTCAGGATCGCATCGATGCCGTCGGCGAAGACACGCTCGAAGTCGCGCCTGATCAGCGTGCGGATCTTCTGCGCCCTTACATAATAAGCGTCGTAATAGCCGGCGGAGAGGACGTAGGCGCCGATCATCAGCCGCCGGCGGACTTCCGGCCCAAACCCTTCCGCCCGGGTCTTCTCGTAGAGCGAGACGATGTCGGACGCCGGCGCGCGCAAGCCGTAACGCACCCCGTCGTAGCGCGCGAGGTTGCTCGAAGCCTCGGCCGGGGCGACAATATAATATGCAGGCAGCGCGAAGCGCGTCGTAGGCAGGCTCACGTCGACGACGCTTGCCCCAGCGGCAGTGAGCCACTCGGCGCCGCGAGACCAGAGCTGGTCGATGTCCGCATTCATGCCGTCGAGGCGGTACTCCCTGGGAATGCCGATCCGGAAGCCCTTCACCGACCGGCCGACGGCGGCTTCATAGTCAGGGACCGGCGCGGGCGAACAGGTCGAGTCTTTCGGGTCGGGACCTGCCATGGAGCCTAGCATGATCGCCGCATCCCGAACTGTGCGGGCGAGCGGTCCCGCCTGGTCGAGCGACGACGCGAAGGCCACCATGCCCCAACGCGAGCACCGCCCGTAGGTCGGCTTGATTCCGATGATGCCGGTGAAAGCCGCCGGCTGGCGGATCGAACCGCCCGTGTCGCTCGCCGTCGCGGCCAGGCAGAGGCGGGCGGCTACAGCCGCGGCGGAGCCTCCGGAAGAACCGCCGGGCGAAAGTAGACCGCGCTTGCCATTCGCGAGCGCGGCAAGGCCCTTCTCAGGGCTCCAGTTCGGCGGCAGCCAGGGCGAGGCGACCGGGCCATAGTAGGACGTCTCGTTTGACGAGCCCATCGCGAACTCGTCCATGTTCAGTTTCCCGAGCATGACCGCGCCGTCGCGCCACAGATTGGCGGTGACGGTCGACTCGTAGGTCGGCTTGAAGCCATCGAGAATATGGCTGCACGCCTGCGTGTGCACGCCCTCGGTGGCGTAGAGATCCTTGACCCCGATCGGCAACCCCTCGAGCGGCCCGCCCTCCCCCTTGCCGAGGCGCGCATCGCTCGCCTTGGCCATCTCGAGCGCTCTATCCGTCGTGGTCACAACGAAAGCGTTGAGCGCTTTCGCGCGATCGATGGCCTCGAGATGGGCCTCGGTGATCTCGAGGCTCGAAACCGCCCGCTCTTTCAGGCGGTCGCGCGCCTCGGCAAGCGTCAGGGATGTGAGGTTGTTCAAGTCGTATCCTTGCAATGCGCCGCCAGAGCGACGGCTCACTCCACCACCTTCGGCACCAGGAAGAAGCCATCCTCGGTCAGAGGCGCGTTGGCCAGCACTTGCTCCGCGATGCCGCCGTCGGTGACGACGTCGTCGCGCATCGGCAGGCGCATGGGCAGAACCGAGGTCATCGGTTCGACGCCCTCGACGTCGACCTCGTCCAGGGCCTGCACGAACTCGAGGATGGCGTTGATCTCGGCCTGCAGGTGCGGCGTCTCAGCTTCGCTCACCCCGATGCGCGCGAGATGCGCTATGCGGCGAACGGCGTTGAGATCGACAGACATGGGAGGCTCCTGAGCGGCCCTAAAAGCCCGGCGCGGCCCCTATACATCGGCGATATTTGGGGCGCAAACGCCCGCGAGACTGACCTGAGACTGACCCGAGACTGACCGGCGCATTCGACTTGCGGGCAGCCCGCATGGTAGCCGCTGCCCATGAAGCCGCCGATCGCCGTCGAAGATCTTGCTTCGCGACTTCCCGTCAAGGCCCGGCTGATCGGCCTCGATCTCGGAACCAAGACGATCGGACTGGCGATCTCCGACGTCGAGCGCCGGATCGCGTCGCCCTTGCGGACGCTTTCGCGCGGACCCTTCCGGAAGGACGCCGACGCCTTGCTCGCGGTCTTCGACGAGTTCGAGATTGCGGCGATCATTATCGGACTGCCGCTCGATCTGGACGGGCGCGCCGGCCCGCAGGCTCAGTCGACGCGCGCCTTCGCCCGAAATCTCGCCGCCCGGACCCAATTGCCCATTGCTTACTGGGACGAACGTTTTTCGACCGCCGTGGTCACAAGATCCCTGATCGCCAACGACGTCTCGCGGGCGCGCCGCGCCCGCGTCGTCGACAAGCTCGCGGCCGCTTACATTCTGCAGGGCGCCCTCGACCGTCTCGCGGCCTTGGTTGCAAAACCGTGGAGCAATTCGTGACTTGTTCATTATTCTGTTGCGATCCGGAAATGCCTTTGAGATGTAGGGGTGGGTGTGGTAGGCCGGAAATCAATCGTAAGTTCGTCCGCGCCGCAGCCCCGAGATGACGAAGATCAGTTTCGCTTCCGCAATGGGTTTGTTGTCGTATGGCCGCCGAAAACGGGTTCCCGAGACGAAAGCGCTCAACGCGCGCGGCAATTGTTGGGGACCCTCAAACCGCTCCGAAGCGCCGCGATGAAACGGCCCCGGTCACGCCGCAAGAGGCTCTCGACGTCGCCCGATATGTGACCGACATGGCGGCGCAGCTCGAGGCTATGGCGATAGCGGCGCGCCTCGATCTCCTCGCCTACTTCCTCGGCATGGCCAAGTCCGAGAGCGAACTTTTCGTCCGAACCAACGCCCCGGCCGCCGGCGGCTCGGAGAAGCCGACGGAAGCCAACTCCGCGGACTGGTCCGAGAAACCGTCTGCTTGATTCGGATGGTCGCATCCGCCTAAGGCCGCCCTTCGGCGTCAGGCCGAAGCGCGACCCGGTCGCCGGAAAATCGAGATTCGACCCGCGAGCTCGAGCTCCATCAGAGCGACGCGAACGTCGCGGGTCGAGGCTTCCGCGGCGCGGGACAGCTCATCGAGAGCGATCGGAGCGGGACCGAGCAGCGCAACGATGCGGGCGCGAGTCCCGTCGCCGTCAACGGCCGGAGTATCCGCTGCGCCGTCGTCGAACGCTTCGTCGGGCAGGACGCCCGTCGCCGCGCCCCGATCGACGCCAAGAGGCGGCTCATCGCCCCAAAGCAGCTCTCCGGCCCGCCCCTCCTCGAGCGAGGCGAAGAGTTCGCGCGGGCGGGCCTGCTCGAGCGCTGTCACCACATCGTCGACCGTCGTGCAGATTGTCGCACCCTGTTTCAGGAGGTCGTTTGCTCCCTCCGCGCGCGGGTCGAGCGGCGAGCCCGGGACGGCGAACACCTGACGGTTCTGCTCAAGGGCGAACCTCGCCGTGATCAACGATCCCGAGCCGCGCGCCGCCTCGACAACGACCGTGCCCAGCGCGAGGCCCGAGACGATCCGGTTGCGTCTGGGGAAATCGCGCCCGCGCGGCTCCCATTCGATCGGCATCTCGGACACGACCGCGCCGAATTCGCCCATGCGCGCGATCAGCGGCGCGGCCTCGGTCGGATACGGCTTGGCATGTCCGCCGGCCAGCACGCCGACGGCGCCGGTCTCCAGGGTGGCGGTATGCACGCGCTGATCGATCCCGCGCGCCAGCCCCGAGACCACGACATAGCCTGCCTCTCCGAGGCCGCGCGCCAGCCGGGCGGCGAATGTCAGGCCCGCGGCGGAGGCGTTCCGCGAGCCGACGATCGCCACCGCCGGCTGCTGCAGCGCTTCTTCCCGGCCAGACAGGGCAAGGACCGGCGGGGCTGAATCGATCTGGCGCAGCAGTGGCGGGTACTCGGGCTCGCAGAGGGCGACAAACCGCACGCCCAGTTTTCGCGCCGCCGCAAGCTCCCGCTCGATCTCCTCGGCCGAGGCGACCCGCAACGTGCGGGCCGCACCTCCCCGGCGCGCGAGCTCCGGCGCCGCATCGAGGGCGGCCCGGGCGCCGCCGCAATTGTTGAGAAGCGCCCGAAAGGTGCGTGGGCCAACGTTTTCCGAGCGGATGAGGCGCAACCAGTCGAAGCGCTGGTCGTCGGAGAGGCTGAGGGCGTTCGCCGGCTTCGCCATCGGCTACCTCTGGCCGATCTTCGGCTCGGAGCCGTTGAGAAGGCGTCCGATGTTGGCGCTGTGCTTGAACCACACCAGCGCCGCCAGCACGGCGAAGACGAGAGCGGCTTCTGCGAGTCCGATCGCGAGCATGACGAGCGGCGCGACCGCGGCGGCGGAAAGCGCCGCGGCGGACGAATAGCGCGTGACGGCAGCGACAGCGAGCCACACGACCGCGAACGCCACAGCCGCCGGCCAGGCGATGCCGATCAGCCCGCCGAGAAAGGTCGCGACGCCCTTGCCGCCGCGGAACTTGAGCCAGACCGGATACATATGGCCAAGGATCGCCCCCGCGGCCGCAGCAAGCTCCGTCTCCGGCCCGAAGAGCCAAGCCGCGGCGACGACCGCGAGCGTCGCCTTCAGGGCGTCGAGCGCGAGTGTCGCCGCGGCGAGGCCCCTCCGTCCGGTGCGCAGCACGTTGGTCGCGCCGATGTTGCCCGAGCCGATCGTTCTGAAGATCGCCCGCGCCGGCGAGTCGCGTCAGGATCAGCCCGAAGGGGATCGATCCGAGGAGATAGCCGAGCGCCAGCGCCAGCGCCGCCCCATACGAAATCCCGACCATTCTGCCCCATGCGCTCCGGCGACGTCCGCTGGCCAAAGCCTATTCGTGCGCGATGCGACCGGCAACCAGCGTCAGCTTCACCCGGCCCTCGAGCCGCGCCGCGTCGAAGGGCGTGTTGCGGCAGCGCGAATGGAGCTCCGCCGGATCGAGCACATAGGGCTCGTCGGGATCGAAACGGATCACGTCCGCCGGCGCGCCGACGGAGAGCCTGCCGGCCGGAAGCCGCAGGATTTCGGCCGGCCTTAACGACATGGCGCGGAAGAGCCGGGGCAGGCTCACCCGCCCGCCCGAGACCAGCCTCAGGCTCGCAGACAGCATCGTCTCGAGGCCGATCGCGCCGGCCGCGGCTTCAGCGAAGGGCAGGCGCTTGGTCTCGACATCCTGGGGATCGTGGTCGGAGCAGATCACGTCGATGAGCCCTGCCTCGAGCGCATCGACGAGCGCGCTCCGCTCCTCCTCGTCGCGCAAGGGGGGACTGAGCTTGAGGAAGGTGCGATAGTCGCCGACGTCGAGCTCGTTCAGCGTCAGGTGGTTGATCGAGGCGCCGCAGCTGACCCTCAGGCCCTCGTCCTTCGCTCTCGCCATGGCGGCGAGCGAGAGCCGGTTGGAGAGGAGCGCCGCGTGGTAACGGGCGCCGGTCAGGGCGACGAGGCGCAGATCGCGCTCGAGCGTTATCGTCTCGGCCTCTCGCGGCACGCCCGGCAGGCCGAGCCAGCTGGCGCGCAAGCCCTCCGCCATCACGCCCTCGCCGGTGAGCGAGCGGTCTTCGCAGACCGGCGCGACGAGGGCGTCGAAGTCGCGCGCGTAGGTCATAGCCCGGCGCATCGTCTGCGCCTCGGCGACCGACAGCGGGCCGTCCGAGAAGGCGATGGCGCCGGCCTCCTTGAGCAGGCCGATCTCGGCGATCTCGCGTCCCATGAGGCCTTTGGTCAGCGCCGCCGAGGGGAAGATGCGGACCTTGGCGTCGTCCCGGGCGCGGCGCAGGATGAAGTCGACCACCGCCGGGTCGTCGACGCATGGGCTCGTGTCCGGGCGCATGAGAAGGCTGGTGACGCCGCCGGCCGCCGCGGCCTCGCTGGCGCTGGCGATCGTCTCGCGGTGCTCGGCCCCCGGTTCGCCGACGAAGGCGCGCATGTCGATGAGGCCGGGGGCGACGACGTCGCCGGCGCAATCGACGATCCGCGCCTCCGCCGGCAGCTGGTCGCGCGTCACCGCCGCGCCGACGCCGGCGATGACGCCATCGATGGCGATGAGCCCGCCCCGCGTCTCGGTCTCGCGCTCGGGGTCGACGAGGCGGGCGTTCAGAAGGGCGATCGGCGGGCTTGAGGACACGGGATCTCAGCGCTTAGAGAGGGGCCACGGCGAAAGCAAGCGGGCGGGACGGACGGGTTGTGAAACCCCCTCGCTGTCCGCGGGAGAGGGGTCGAGGGCGAGGCTCGGGCGCCCCGTGCAGATCCAAGGGCGGTCGGCGTTTTTCAAAGGGTTAGGCGTCTTTTTTCTCTTTACTTTTTATCCAACACTGGAACATTGGCGACGTGGCGCCCCAAAACCGGGCGCCGCGCGGTGTTGATTACAATAAATAGGCGTTCTTTCAATATATTATAGCTGCATATTAATGTATCGAAGTAACGGCGGAGCCGTCCGGTTCCCGGAGGGCAGTCGCTCCGGGTGACGCCTTGCGGACTTTGGCTTAAGGATGCGGCGTTCGCCCAGCGAGAACGAGGCTCCGGGCCTTTGGCAGCGGATTCGGCCTGCGCCGTACAGCGCGGCGTCCGAGCAGGCGATGGCCGGGTGATTTTGACGCTTGCCCGCGGGCGTGAAAACGGCTAGACGCGCCGACGCTGCCGCGTTCGCACGAACGCCGCGAGAGCCTGCACGCGCCCGTAGCTCAGCTGGATAGAGCACCAGACTACGAATTTGGGGGTCGGGAGTTCGAATCTCTCCGGGCGCGCCAGTTATCATATTGTTACTAATGAGCTTTTCCCTCCCGGGCGGCGGCAGACTACTAGGCTCGTTTTGAGCGCGGACCCACAGCGGACCCCATGGGCCTCGAAATGGTCCGCCGTGCGCTTGTCGGGCTGTTTCGATGCCCCAGCTCGTTCGCGCCAGTCTCGCCGATCACGGCGACAAGCTCTTCGATTGTGTCGACCTCCGGTTCCGGCGCTCGCCGATCGGGCTTGCGGAGGATGCGCGCTCCGTCGTGCCCCCCCGGCTTGCCCTCGGCTTGCCCCGGCCTAACCATTCCAACACGCTGCCGAGCAATGTCATGTCAGCTCGAATGCCCGCGAGCGATGGCAGAGGCTCCGATGATTGGCGGGCGCTTCATGGCCACAAAGCCGGCGCGCTCCAGGTGCTCCACCAAGCGCCTAGCCACGATGTCCGACATGATTTCGTCCGCATTGTGGACGCGCTTGCGGCCCTGGTAGCGAAGTGCCAAGGCGAGCGCCTTTGCTGACGGCCTTCCAGGTCGACGACTTTGGAGTGTCAACTCCCGCGCCAGTAGGGGGGGTCAGAGAGTTGAGTTGGAGTTATCCTCCCGCGAATCCGCGCTGGATCGGCGACGACTAAGCGCGCTTGCATCATCGGCCACACAACCGATAGGGAGCCGGTCAGACGGCCGAGCAACTTCGTCGTCTCCGACAGGCTAATCTGCTTGTGAGCGGCCGTGCAATCGGAAAGTTGTGGCTCGCCACGATCAGTGCGGACGCCACGCCAAGTGCGCGGGCGATGCGGCCCGCGCGAGTCGTGCAGCGTCACGCTCGCGCTCGCGCGCCTCGCTGTAGGCCTCGGCGCCGGGGCCGCGGCGCCTCAACGTCGGCTTGCGCCAGCCAGTGAGCCTCTTGGCGGCGTCGGAGCTACGCCCACTGCGCTAGGGAACGCCGTGCGCCGCGATGCAGCCGATCGTCACGCAGTCGGCGGTGCTTCGGCCGTCTCTCGCCCGAAAGGGGCCGCGCAAAGGGCGCGGGCGGCGAGATGCGCTCTGGGACGCCGGGCGACAGCCGGTCGGGCGCTTCGGCGGCCCAATTGGGATCTCCTGGCCGGCCGCTGCCGATGATGCCGGTCCAATCGTCCTGGCCCAACGCCGCGGCGGGCGCCAACGCGGCGGCCGCGGCAACCGTCATGACGACAAGCTTGCACATCGGATCTCCTCCTCCGCGCCCGTTCTCCTCCTGAAAACTGGCGGAGGCCGGCAACGTTCCAACGCCGTCCGGACGCGCCGGGCCCCAGACCCGCTGGCCCTACCAGCCACGACCTGCTCGCTGCAACAAAAGCCAGGGCTCTGCGTCTTTGGCAACGGGTGAAAGCCGAACGGGGGAAGCGCCTTCCCAGCGCGGCGCTCCCCGGCTACCCCTTGGCGGCTCGGGCGAGCGTCCGGGCCGCCTTGGCGGGTATGGCAGCGATCGTCGGACGGCGGCTCGCCATGTATCTCGAGGGGACGAACAAATGTGCGCCGATGGGAAGTTTGGACGCGCCTGTGCGGCCTTGGTCGCTGCGACTTTGGCCCTGAGCGCGACGAATGCGTCTGCTGAAACCCCCGAGCAACAGCAAGCGTGCATAGGCGACGCTTTCCAGTTTTGCGGCAGCGCCATTCCCGATCAGAGTCGGGTGTTTGCCTGCCTAGTGGAGCACAGAAACCTGATATCAGTCGCCTGCCGCACCGAGATGGCGCCCTATCTGCCGCGGCACAAGACGCACCCCAGGGGGCGGCACAAGACGCACTCCAGGGGAGGACATGCTTAAGACGGCGGTCTACTCAGACCCGCTTCCCCTGTCTGAGCGTTCCAAACGGAAAAAACCCGGCGGCACGCTTTGGCGGCCGTTTCGTTTTGGGACGCCCGGGTGGTGTCTCTGTTTGAAATCGACAGGCTTGACGCGCTCGCACGGCCACGATCTCCCGTGGTATGCTGGGGCAAAGCATGGGAGATCGCCGGTGTCTGCGACATATCGGATCGAGTTCATGAACGGCGGAGAGAGGGTTAAGACCGTGGATTTGGACGGCGAACCTTTGGAAGAGGCGATAGAGGTCGCTCAGGCAGGAATGGAGGAATACGGGGCGAACTTCGCTCGCATCGTCGACACGGATGGCGTCGAAGTGTGGAACGGAAGAAACGATGCCTTGCGGCCCTAGGCTCGCCACCGTGGGCGGGACGTTGTCCTGCCGGACCGCACAACTCACGCCGGCCCCGGACACCCGCGCACCTGGCGATGCGTCGCGGTCATCGTGCGTTAGCCGTCTTTATTGCCAGTTGCTTCGACCATGCTGAGAAGCTGGCCGCAGGCGAGGTCGGAATGGTTCTTGTCCTGGCCGCGTCTCGCCAGCAAGCAGCTGTGGTCTACAACTACGCGCGTGGCTTCCTTGAGGGCTCGCCAATCCTCTCAGCATTGATTGAGACGATCACAGCCGACTCAGGGCCGCTTTTGGTCATCCGCTGGCGAAGCGACACCAAGTCGGGCTGGACTCGGCTTGCGCCAGCCGGTGAGGCGCAGGACGACGTCGGAGCCGTTGCATTTATTCAGCGGCCGTCGTGACCGCGGCCAAGCACAGCCGCTCCGCCGATCGGCGGCCTCTTCATGATCACGAAGCCGGAGCGCTCGAGATACCTGACGAGTCGCTTTGCGACGATCGCTGCCATGAACTCGCCGGCGTCATTGACGCGCTTCCGCCCCTCGAAGCGCAAGCGCGAACGCGAGCGCCTCGGCGAGATCTTCGGCGGATGCTGGCGTGAGGGCGTCGCGGTCTTCGGGCATTTTCGGAAGATAGCCGAGCGCCAGAACAAAGAAAGAACCCTAGCTCGATTCCTTACGAACCTCCGTTGCGGCCTTGTCGGATCTGAGCCCGACATAAACCGTGTGTCGCAATAGCCCGTCGGCGGTCCAGGTCAGATAGGTGATTTCGGCGACGAGCTGCGGCTCGACCCAATGCACGCGGGAAAGAACGAGCGGCGATCCGAACCGGGTCTTGCGCGGCGGCGGCGCGCTCAGCGGCGAGTTTGCTCGCGATAGGGGCTCCAGGCGCCGGCGTAAGTCGGCAAGCACCTTGTCCGGCATGCCGGTGCCCACGCGGCCCGCATAGATCAGCTTGCCGTCGTCGCTGTAGTAGCCGAGCAAGAGCGCGCCGAGATGGGGTCGCGACCCTTCAGGGTCTGTCCAGCCGACCACAACGAATTCTTGGCGATTGAGCCATTTCGCTTTGCGCCAGAGACCCCGGTTTCCGGGCGCATAAGGCGCGTCGGTCGTTTTGGAAACGACCCCTTCGAATCCAAGCTCACCGGCGTGCCTGCGGATAAGCTCGCCATCGCCTGTCTCATGCCCGTTGAATTGAAGGCCGGGCGCGTTCGCAACCAAAGGCTCCAGAAGAGCCTTGCGCTCGATGAGTGGCAAGCTGGCGGTATCTCGACCATCGAGATGCAGAAGATCGAAGGCGTAGTAGACGAGCCGCACCCTGCGCTCACCGTCGGTTGCCGCCTGCGTCTGTGAAAAGCTCGGCAATCCGTCGTCGCCGACGCCGCACAGTTCGCCGTCGATATAGGCGGCCTCAACAGGCAACTTCGCGAGGGCCGCGATGACGCTCGGATATTTGTCGCTCCAATCGAGACCCGTCCGCGTCAGCAATTGCACATGGCCGCCCTCGATGCGCGCGGCCATGCGGAAACCGTCGAGTTTGATCTCATGCAGCCATTGCGGCCCTGATGGAGCGGTTTCGACTGGTAGGCAGAGTTGGGGCGGTATCCAGCGCGGAAGAGGCGACGCAGCGTCCCTGCGCTTGCCCGAGCCACTGGTCTTGGCCTGCGCGGCCGAACGCTTCACGACAGGCGACATGTAACGAAACTCTGGGCGAACGACTAGCGGCTCAACATAGGCTCAGCGGCTCCAAACGAAAGGCCGCCGGCCGGCAGAACATCGCGGAGGGCGGATTGACGATCGCTCGAAGTCCCCCATCCGGGCGGCCCGCAGTGCGCAAGGAGCGGGCGTTCCAGAACCAAATTGCGAACGCCTCAGTTCGACCCTTCGCTGCCCTTCAAGGGTCGGCCCTGTGAACGGGCGGTATGCGTTGAAATGCGGTCGAAGGCAGGACGCTGCGATTGCGCCACGACCACACCGCCACCCGCACGAGTTGAACTCACTAGGTCGCGCTTGCGCATCGGGGCCTGAATCCGACTTTGATGACGATCTACTCTTCTGACCTGAGAACGAGCGGGAAGCTTCTTTGGCTGAGGCAAAGGTTCTGCAAGTTTGGCGCAAGAACCGCGTAGCGCAAACTTCCCGACCGACTATCGCTGCGAACTGTAAGTATCCCCCGGCAAAGCCGGGGGCTTTAAGGTTGGGGGCCCCTCAAAGGGGCCCATTGACAACCCGCGAATACAGGCTTGCTTCGGGACACTTGATCACACTGTCGGAATCGCTTCACCATTGGTGAGAACTCGCCCTTGCGCAGAATTCAACGGGCGCGCTTCCAAGGGTTAGCGTTCTTAATGACAGCGAATAGCGGGCGCGCGTACCGCCGGATATGTCAAACTTCTACTGCCTCCCCGGCAAAGCCGGGGGATCTCTCATGATATTAGCGCGCCCAGCCACCAGGGGTCAGCGTCCATAGACCGTGGCGATGGACCCGCTGAGGCTGTCGGTAGCGAAAACCAAGCCTACTGTTGTAGGCCAATTGCCGGTGACGACGAAAATCAGAAAGCAATAATATTGGTCACGGACGCGGTTGCGTCAAAGGAAATTCACCGTTTGTTAACCATAACAGTGCGTAATGCACTGCTGACATCCTTCTAAATCCTTCTATTTCAGTTGGTCTCGGCAGTATGAACGCTTTGATTCACTTTCGGATGGACAAGTTAAGTCGAATGTCGGTTCACTACCGTCAACTTGCGTACACGCTTTATCCCGATCCGGTCAGCGCTGAGATCACGTCTGTCGCGGACGAACTCGACAATGAAGCGGCGCGCCTACAACGCGAATGGAGACTTCGGAGACTTCTATCAAGCTCCAAGTCGTCATGGCTGGATGCATTGCGGCGTGAACGATGAGGAATCGTAACGCGAACAGATCCGAAAGCCTGAGCCGCGCAAAGCGCCGAGCGCGTCGCGCCATCTCGGTCACTGGACAGAGCCGTTCCGTATGCCATTCACGAACCGTGAAGTGGCTGTGGTTCTTGTCCCGCGTCGCCATGCCCGTTATTGAGTAAGGGCTTGGACGACGGCCTGCGCCAGCTCCTCCTGCTGGTAGGGCTTTGACAAGGTCGGAAGATATTCCGGCGGATCGGCCTCACCAGTGGGCGAAGTGATTGGGCCCCCGGAAGTATAACCGGACGTAAGGATGGCAGGAAGCCCGGGCCGCAGCTCCCTAGCTGCGCGGACCAGCTCGACCCCGGTCATCCCGCCGGGCATCACCATATCGGTCAGAAGCAGATCCACGTGGTTACTATGCTCCTGGAGAAGGCTCAGTGCCTCCGGACCGTTTGTCGCAGCCAACGACGCATAGCCGAGGTCCTCGAGTTGAGCGAGCACAAGATTGCGAACGTCAGGATCGTCCTCCACCACGAGCACCGTCCCACCAGCCGACTGCGTGGGCGAGTCCGGGGATGTGGCGACGGCCGCGATCGCGGCTACCGACGGTAGATGGATGCGCACTGACGTGCCGCTCCCGACCTTGCTTTCTAATGTCAGGAAGCCGCCGGACTGCGTTACAAAACCGTGCACCTGGCTAAGTCCGAGACCGGTTCCCTTTCCGGGCTCTTTAGTGGTGAAGAACGGGTCAGTCGCCCGTTCCAACACCTCCGCCGGCATACCACCGCCATTGTCCGCCACCTCTGCTATGACATAGTCGCCAGGTGCGGCTTCAGGAAATCGCGCTGCATCTTCGGCATTGAGAAAGAAATTCGCTGTGCGGATCGTAAGGGCCCCGCCCGAAGACATGGCGTCCCGAGCGTTTCCTACAAGGTTCAGAAGCGCGGAGCCGAATTGGGCAGGATCCACATAGCAGGCCCCAGCTGAGGGATGCAGCTGCAAGTCGATCCGCACAGACTCGCCGAGCATAGGCCCAGTCAGGACCTCAAACTCACGAACAAGGTCGTTGATAGGCCGGCTCTCCGGACGCAAGGTTTGTCGCCGCGCAAAGGCCAGTAGTTGACTTGTTAACTGCGCGCCTCGCGTAGCGCCCTTTTGCGCAGCCGCGATCAGGTTCTCCTGCTTGGGCTGGCCTACCACCTCACGCGCGAGAAGATCTAGATTGCCGATAATCACCATCAAGAGATTGTTGAAGTCGTGAGCGACGCCACCTGTGAGCTGTCCGATCGCTTCCATTTTCTGAGATTGTCGGAGCGCGTCTTCAGCCTGTCGCCGATAAGCGACCTCCAGCTCAACCCGCAGTTCGAGCGTCGAATTGAGTTGGCGCAGCTCGTCTTCAGCCCGCCGGCGCTCCAGCGCAACGCCGAGCAGGTTTGCGACGCTCTGCAAGAAATCAATATCGTGCTCTGTGAAGGAGCCGGAGGCCTCGCTGTCCGCTTCAAGGACTCCATAAGGATGCCCTTCCCCCAGCAGAATCACGTTAGCGGCCCGCTCAACGCCATGTTCACGCAAAAGAGACGGCGTCCGGAAGCGCTGCTCGGTTGAGAGCCGATTGGATATAACTGGCTTTCCAGTGTGCAGCGCGTAGCCTGCTGGCGACTCGAGATCGGCTCCGATCGTGGCTTGCCCTACAACTCCATCATGCCATCCGACGCCCGCTCGCACCAGCAGCCGGTCCTGGTCCGGAAGGTACTTGAGAACTTTGCAGAAGCGGATGCCCAAGCCCAAAGCCGTCAGCCGGCAGGCTTCCTCGAGAAGGCCTTCAAATTCGAGTTTAGAGAGGGCGCGACGCCCGATTTCTGCGAGCAAAGCGTGCTGCCGCAGCCGACTGGTCAGTTCGCCTTCGGACGATGGCATGTTTGATCCATTCTGTTCCAAGTGACGACGCATTCCTCCAACGCCTGGCGCTACGCCACTGTTTCCATCGCCAGTCCTAAAGGTCTTGAGATTTTGAGCCGGTACAACGAGCAGAAAGCGTACAAGTGTCAATCGGCGTCCAAAATTGACCCCCTATTGGAGTGCGCCCCTGCAGGTGGACAGGATCAGGCCGCGGTTTTGACCGTCTGCCGGGCGTGTTGATCCTCGAATTGCGCCGGGCTGAGATAGCCGAGCGCGGAGTGCAGTCGCTTTATATTGTACACCTCATCGATGAAGCGTGGAAGGTCAGCCGTGACGTCCTCGAACGACTCGTAGGCCGCCAGGTAGACAGCCTCGACTTTCAGCGTTTTCATGAAGCTTTCTGCCTTGGCGTTGTCGTAGGGATTGCCACGGCGGCTCATTGAGCCGGTCAGGCCATGGGTGACCAGCAGCGCACGATATGTCTCCGACGCGTACTGCGATCCTCGGTCGGAATGGTGGATGCAACCTTTCGCAGGCGCGCGGCTCCGAATGGCGGCTTTCAGCGCAGCCACGGCGATGCGGGCGTCCATGGATCGACTAATCGCGTAGCCGACGACCTTGCGCGACCAGGCGTCAAGGATGGCGGCGAGATAGACGAAGCCGCCGGGGATGGCGACATAGGTCAGGTCCGCAACCCATAACTGATTGGGACGTTCGGGAACGACGTCCTTCGCCAGGTCCGGAAAGATCGGCCCGGCGTGATCGCTATCGGTAGTGACGACATAGCGTCGCCGCCGCTTCGGCTGCAGATCATGCTCCCGCATCAGCCGGCGAAGCTTCTTGCTGTTCACCACGACGCCCTGGTGGCGCAGCGCCGCCCCAACGCGCCGATAGCCGTAACACTCGAACTCGTCGCAGATCGCGCCGATCCGGGCGACAAGCTCGGCGGGCTCCAGCGGAACAGGCGCTACATCATAGAAGGTGGAACGCGCCAAGCCCATCAGCTCGCACCCCCTGGTGACGGAGATGCCACCGGACCGGTGACCACGGAGGTGTTCGCGCTTCTCGGCCGGGGTGCGTGCTTCAAAGCCCCCTTTAGCAGCTCGATCTCCAGCGCTTGTCGGCCCACCATCCGTTCCAGGGCGGCGATCTTGGCCTCGTATTCCTGGATCAGGTCGGCGGCCTGCACGTCGTCATCCAATGCGCCGGCCTCGAACTTGCCAACCCAGATCCGGATCAGCTGCCGTGAGATGTCGTGCCGCTTAGACAGCGCGTGCAGCGTCTCGCCCGCGATGAACTCCTCAGCGACCTGCCGCTTGAACGCGGCGCTGTGTGATCGGTGCTTCGTCATGGCTTCCATCCTCCGGAAGCCCAGCAGAGGGGTCAATTCCTACTGCCCAATCTGTCCACTCCAAGGGGCGCACTCCATATCGGCGTCCAAAATTGACCCCCTTGTGAAGGGCGCGGACGGTAGCGCTCGCCCCGGCGGAGCTGGTCGGGGTTGCGCAGCCGGGGCGAGCGCGGTTCGGTGAGGTGCAGGCGACGTTGGTCGGTCAGGCGCGGTTCTTGAAGCGCCGGCTCTCGTGCCGAGCGGACGGTCGCGCGGGTCAATCTCGGCCGAAGCCGCGGGGCGGAACGATCGCCTGGAGTTCGGTGAGGTCGAGGTCGCAGATCGCCTGCAACGCCTCGGCGGTGGCGCTGTCCTCAAGGTTCTCCGGCAGAGCTTCCAGCCAGGCGGCATACTGACCCTGCAACGTGGTCAGCTCGGAGACAGCGTCGCGCCAACGCTTGGCGCGACTGCGGTGATCGAGGGGTCGCCATATCCGGACTGCCGGCGTCCCGGACTCCCGAGCGGCGCGACAGCGCGCCTGGCGCTCGGCGTCGGTCATCGGTCGCTCGCCGATCGGCTTGCGCGGCATGGTCCACTCCGAAGCGTGACGTCACGAAATCCCGGTCATGAGACAACGCTCAGGCGCGGTTCTTGAAGCGCCAGCTCTCGTTCCCGGTCTCGACGATGTCGCAGTGATGGGTGAGGCGATCGAGCAGCGCCGTGGTCATCTTTGGATCGCCGAACACGCTCGGCCATTCGCCGAAGGCGAGATTGGTGGTGACAAGGATCGAGGTGCGCTCGTAGAGCCGGCTGACGAGGTGAAAGAGAAGCTGGCCGCCGGCCTGGGCGAACGGCAGGTAGCCGAGCTCGTCGAGGACGACGAAGTCCATGCGGGTGAGATAATCGGCGATGCGGCCCTGGCGCCCGGCGCGCGTCTCGGCCTCGAGCTGGTTGACGAGATCGACGGTGGTGAAGAAGCGCCCGCGCCGTCCGGCGCGGATGCAGCTTCGCGCGATGGCGATCACCGCGTGCGACTTGCCGGTGCCGGTTCCGCCGATGAACACGGCGTTGCGCTGCTGGGCGATGAAGCCGCCGCCGGCGAGATCGCGAACGAGCGCCTCGTTGATCGGCGTGTCCTTGAAGACGAAGTCGTCGAGGTCCTTGGCGAGCGGCAGCTTGGAGGCCGTGATCTGATACTTGATCGACCGCGCCTGCTTCTCCGAGATCTCGGCGCGCAGGAGGTCGCCGACGAAGCGCTGCGGCTCGTGCTGGCGCTTGAGCGCGGTCGCGAGCGTCTCGTCGTAGGCGGCCTTCATGCCGTAGAGCTTCAGCTCGCCCATCATGTCGAGGACTTCGGTTCGCTCCATCGTCAGGCGCTCCTCAAGGTGTCGTAGCGGGCGCAGTCGGCGACCGGCGCATGGCGCAGGCTGCAGCGCGGCGGGGGTGTGGATCGGCGGCGCCGGCCCGGGATCGCGCCGCCGCGCCAGAATGTTGAGGACGACGTCGGCCGAATGAACGTTCTCGGCGAGCGCCTGGGCGCAGGCGGCCTCGACCGCCGGCAATCCGTCGGAGAGCACCGCGGCGAGAATCTTGACGAACTGCCGGTCGCCGTCGTCGGAGCCTGCGAGCTTGCGCCGGATGCGGTCCAGCGCCGCCGGCAGCACCCAGTCCCTGAACGGCGCGCCGTTGCGCAGCGCGCCGGGCTTGCGCGCCAGGACCGGCACGTAATGCCAGGGATCGTACTCGATCTTGCCGCGGCCGAACGCGCGCGGGTGCTCCGCGACAACCCGCCCGTCCTGGCGGATGACGATGCGGTCGGCGTAGGCGTGGATGTCGACCGGGCGGCCGACGGCGCTGGCGTTGACCGAATATCGGTTGTTGTCGAACCGCACGAGGCAGGTCTTCGACACCGAGGCCGGCAGCGCGTGGAATCCGTCGAAGCGTCCGCCATAGGGAATGAGCTTCGGCCGCTCCTCCTCGAAGACGTCCCAGATCGTCCGCCCGCTCTGTTCGGGATGGGCGTGCGCCTTGGCCCAGACGACACATTTGTCGAGCGAGCCAGGCGTTCAGCTCGTCGTAGCTCTTGACCCTCAGCCGCGGCGTGAAGAAGCGCTCGCGCACCAGCCCGACCTGGTTCTCGACCTGGCCTTTCTCCCAACCCGCGGCCGGCGTGCAGGCGACCGGCTCGACGAGGTGATGCGAGCACATCTGGAGGAAGCGGCGATTGTACTGGCGGTCCTTGCCGACGAAGACCGTGTCCACCGCCGTCTTCATGTTGTCGTAGATGCCGCGCCGGCAGGCGCCCTGGAAGAACGCGAAGGCGCGGTCGTGCGCGTCGAACACCATCTCCTGCGTCTCGCGCGGATAGGCGCGCACGAACATCATGCGGCTCATGCAGAGCCGGACGTGGGCGACCTTCACCGTCGTCGTCACCCCGTCCATGACGACGATCTCGTGGCTCCAGTCGAACTGGTAGGCTTCGCCCGGCGCAAACGTCAGGGGAATGTAGGCTTCCGCCGTCGCGCTCGCGTGCTGCTCGCCCCAGCGCCGCGCATAGCGGCGAACAGCGTCGTAGCCGCCCTCGTAGCCGAGAGGCCGCAACTCCTCGTAAATGCGGATCAGCGTCAGCCGCTCGCGCGCCGGCGCCTCGGCGTTCGCCGTCAGCAACCGGTCGAGCGCCTCCGTCCACGGCCCGAGCTTCGGCCGCGGCTGGACCTCGCGGTCATACGAAAACGCCGTCTCCCCCGACCGCAGGATCCGCCGCACCGTATTGCGCGACAGATGCAGGGTCCGCGAGATCTCCTTGATCGACTTCCCCTTGCCCAGATGCTCGCGCCGTATCCGTCCGATCGTCTCCACAATCAGCATCCCCCACCGCCCGCTTCGCGCCAAAGCAGGCAGCCGATCAAACCGCGAATAGGGGGGTCAATTTTGGACGCCGATGACGCCCCTCAGGGGGTCAATTTTGCACGCCGAAACACACGTACAAGCGGCCACGGGACGGACGCTGCACCTATTGTTGTCGCCAATAAGAGACCACTGTCGGACGTTCGCGACGGCTCGCTGGCGTTTCGATGAATGCTTGCTCCGGACGGTGAAGCACACTCCGCGCTAGCACTGGAATACCGGCTATGGCGCGAACGGCGGTACTTCCCGAGGCGATCTCTGTAGGCGCGCTATCCGCCCTTCTGAGGGCTTCAGCCAAACGTCTCAGGCCACAGATCGTGCGCACCGCAAAATATCTCATTGAAGCGACCATCCGAATAAGGGAGGGGCAGCAGGGAATTACCGCATTTGCCATGGGCCTCGAGCCGCTTGAGCCTCGCGGGCGGGGCTGATAACGGAGAATTACCGCGATTGCTCTATCGTAATGTTTGTCTTCGCTGGTGGCGCGTGCGCGGAAGGGCGGGGGACAACGCGAATGGTGTCTAGGCTTCAGGGGCTGGTTTCCCGGCCCGTTTTGTGTGCGGCGCTTATGATGAGTGCGCTGGTCTCGGGTTGCGGCGGCGGCCCGTTGGAATCGGACCCGGTCTTCGCGGGCAACGTCTTTTCGGGCAGCCATCTCAAGCCAAAGGACTACCCGATCCACGGCATCGACGTGTCCAAGTTCCAGGGCGATATCGATTGGAACGCGGTCGCCAACAGCGGCGTCAAGTTCGCCTGGATCAAGGCGACTGAGGGCGGCGACCGGGACGCGCGCTTCCAGGCGAACTGGGAGGGGGCCAAGGCCGCCGGCATCCCCCATGGCGCCTATCACTTCGTCTATTGGTGCCGCCCGCCGCTCGAGGAGATCCAAATCTTCGAACAGAATGCGCCGGTCGAGGACGACGCGCTCCCGCCGGTGCTCGACGCCGAGGCGACGCCAACCTCACCGACCTGCCGCCGCCATGTCACCCAAGACGAGGCCATCGCCGACATGCAGGTCATGCTGCAGGAGATGGAGCGCCATTACGGCAAGCGGCCGATCATCTATACGACCGTCGATTTCTACGAAGCGAATCTTTCCAACGGCGCGTTGACGGACTATCCGATCTGGGTGCGCTCGACCAAACACCATCCTGCCGTGAAGTACGGCTCGCGCGCCTGGCATTTCTGGCAATATCAATCTGACGGCCGGGTCCCAGGCATCGGCGGCAACGTCGACAAGGACGCCTTCTACGGCACAAAGGAGCAGTGGGACGTCTTCCTGAGGGAGCCGGGGGTGCGCCCCGTGCAGACCGGCGCCGGAGGGCCCGCGCCCGCCCTTGCGCCCGCGCAAACGGCGGCGGCCGATGCAGATTAGCTCATATCGCCCCGAACCTCGGCCCGATGTCCTGCAAGGGAGTGGATCATGTGCCGATGAGGACGCGCGCAGGCATTGTCACACGGCGCTGGGCTTGCGGTTCGACCCGTGGCAGAATAACCGAGCGGATGCAGAAAATCAGCTACGCGGGTTACCGGTTCCCGCCCGAGATCATTCAACAGGCGATTTGGCTCTACTTCCGGTTCACGCTCAGCCTGCGCGACGTCGAAGATTTGTTGGCCGAACGTGGTGTTGCCGTGTCCTACGAGACCGTTCGGCGTTGGGTGAACCATTTCGGACCGATGATCGCGGCCGACCTGCGAAAGCGTCGTCTGAAGCCTCACACGACTTGGCATCTCGACGAGCTCTATCTGAAAATCGGCGGCCGCATGGTCTATCTCTGGCGGGCGGTTGATGCCGAAGGCGAGGTCCTCGATGTGCTGGTCCAGTCCAGGCGAAACAAGCACGCCGCGCTGAAACTGATGCGCAAGCTCCTGAGGAAGTACGCCTTCGTTCCCGAGCGGTTGGTCACCGACGACTTGCGATCATACAGCGCCGCGGCCCGGGATCTTGGGATCGAACGGCGCCATCAGCGCGGGCGATGGAGGAACAATCGAGCCGAGAATTCGCATCAGCCGACCCGGCGGCGGGAGCGCAAGATGCAACGCTTCAAGAGCGCCGGCTCAGCCCAGAAATTCCTTTCAACTCATGCCGCCGTCTACAACACTTTCAACGTCCAACGCCATCTCACGTCAGCCCAGACGAAACGCGTGCTTCGCGCTGCGGCGATGAGCACGTGGCGGACCGCGGTCGAAGCGGCCTGACAATTCCCGAGACGCCGACACTTCGCGTTCGTCGTACGACAACGTGACAGAACCTCCCTGCTGAATCGCGAATGAGCCGGCGCTGCCGGAAGAGCGGAACCGCGAGAAGTACTACCGCCGGCGCCAGCACGAATGTCACGACGCCGGCGCTCCGGGCGTAATCCGCGTAGTCCATATCAGAAAGCTTGAGCGCGAACGCTAGAAGCAGGATCGCGATGAGGGTGGGATTGAAAATCGGGCTCCCTCCACTCCAGCGTTGCAGCCGAAGCGCGATGACGTAAGCAGCTATCGTGCCCCCGACGCCGATGGCAGGGACCAGCTCAAGCTTTTGCCACACAACAGGATCAAATGGCGACATCTGTCGCCTCTCTGACTTTTGCGGTCCGCTTCTTCGTTTCCAACTCAGCGAGGCCTTTGGCCGCGAACGCTGTGACAACGATGGTGACGAAGGTGCCTCCCAGAATTGCCGCCGCGATCGGGGCGAATTCCGTACGCAGCAGATGTGTATAGCTGAGCATTCCGACGCCGGTAGGCACGGAAAGCATCCCGAGGGCCGCGAGGACATTGTCGGCGAGATGCCCCAGCTCCTGCGGAACCTCACCGATCAGCGCGAGATTCGCTAGGAGCAAAACGAGGCCGATGACGGGACCAGGGAAGGGCAAAATCCCGAAACCTGAGAGGATTTCGCCGGCGCAAAGACACATGAGAACTCGCAACGCTTCAGTGAGCAGCATGTTGCGCCCCCTCCGCGCCGGGCGTGGGCCCCATTGAACCGGCAGTCGCCGCGCGGACCCCTTGGCCGCAATACACCCAATGGGGTTTTGCCGCCGTGACGCTCATCACAGCTCCCGCGGCCGCCGATGAAGATGCTGACCCCGCGACGCATTGCGCTTTCCTTGGTGTCAGCCCCCACCCGCAAAGCAAGGACTGGGCGGGTATTCTGGGCCCGCGCAAAGCGCTCCAATCCGAATGCGCCTTCGGAGGCTCCGATAGGGCGCCCGACCAACAACCAAACGCGGGTTGCTACCAGTCTACGACCGGCGCTGCGACAGATCGTGACGAGGCTCCATGTGGCCTCCAGGTACCTGAATGTGCAGCACCGCCGGTTCGTCGAAGGTCGAGGATGCGACCTCGCCTTTCACGAGCGCTGCCACCGGCGATCTACTGTGTCCGCTCTACATCGATAGTGTTGAAAAACTCCGAAATCGAGCGATCGCGAAAATCTCATATTTGCACGCAAAGCATCATCTATGCCGGTGGTCGACGCGCCAAGCCACTTGGGAGGGTCCCACACGGCAAAGGGGGCCAGTCTGCCGAACCCCTAAGCAATTTTCCCTCAAGGCTGCCCGCGGTCCTCTGAATTGTGATCGACGCAAAAAATCGAGTTTTTCAACACAATCGACGTAGAGCGCTCGTTGCGGTTCGGGACCGCGAACATCGTAAGTGGGCAGGCCCTCCCTGATAACACCTATAGGCGTGGCCTCCGCCCGAGGCGGTCGTTCGCCACAGTTGGCAAGATATTCCCGCACATGGACGCCATCCACGCCATGTTAACGAGGCCGTGCCAAGTTGATCTAAATCCGGATCAAGAGGCTTCCCTTGGAAACCGACCTCTATCCACCAATAAAGCTGCACCTGGAGAGGCTCGGCTTGGAAGTCAAGGGCGAGGTGTGCGGCTGCGATCTCGTCGCCCTTTCCGATGGCTCACCCGAACTCGTCGTGATCGGCGAGATGAAGCAAAGCTTCACGCTCGAACTGGTGCTTCAAGCCGTTGATCGCACATCCGCCTGCGACGAGGTCTGGCTCGCCGTCGGCGCCTCCAAGCGGGGACGTGGCCGGGAGAATGACGCGCGTGTGAAGAAGCTCTGCCGATTTCTGGGCTTCGGCCTTCTCACCGTCACCGCTGAGGGCCGGGTCGACGTGGTGGCGGAGCCAGCGCCATGGAAGCCGAGGCGCGACGCCAAACGGCGTTCGCGCATCGTCGAGGAGCATCGTCGCCGCAAGGGCGATCCCATCGTGGGCGGTTCGAATCGGGCGCCACAAATGACCGCCTATCGTCAGCAGGCGCTCGCCGTGGCCAACGCGCTCGCCGGCACGCCAAGTCGTCCGCGGGACCTTCGGATACTTGCTCCGGACGCCGCCAAGATCCTTCAGGGCAATGTCTATGGTTGGTTCGAGCGGATCGAACGTGGGCTTTACGCGCTGACCTCGTCCGGTCGCGTCGCGCTCGTCACATGGGCCGACCATATTTCGGCCGAGGCGAGCGCCGGGTTTGATGGAGGCCGCCCAACTCCTGAGAGGATGGTGTGAATCTGGGTGACAAATCGCGCCGCCTGCATGAAACGGAGGTAATAACTTATCGTGCCGATCGGCGCAGGTGCCCTCGCCGAAGCACGCACAGCAGACGGCCGCGGTCGACGTGGCTCGTCTTTCACGTCGGAGTTGACGTGACATCGCCCCTATTTCTGCCCCGCGGGCGTCGCTGCGCAATTGCCTTCGATCGTCTCGCCGGCAAAGGCCCGCTTCACGAAAGGCGTCGAATCCGGAAGCGAACCGTTCACGGTCGCGGAATGGTCGAAGTCGGGATAGAAGCGCCATTCTATGCGCGTTCCCGCCGTGCAAGCGTCCTTGACCAGGCGCTCCTGCCCGGGAGGCGGTACATCGAGGTCCTTGCCGCCGGTGCCCATGAAGATCGGGATCGTCGTCTTCAGGGTCGGATAGGCCATCAGCGCAGCCGTTGCGATCAACGGCTTCGTGGGATCCTTCTTGAAACTGTTCTTGAAGGTGAGGCCCTCGGCGACGACCTGCTTCTCTATGGCCCCGAGACAGGCGGTCTCGGCGAGCTTGGTCGTCACGGCCGCCTTGTCGTCGACATAGTCCGCGATAGCGAACGAAGGGTCCGTTTGGGCGATTGTATAGAGGATCAGCAGCACATAAGCGAAGGTCGGACTCACTTTGTCGGCGGCCTCCGCATTCGCCTTGGCGTCGGCGGCGAAGCCGGCGGGAGACAGGTTGGGCGTGCCGGTCGCGACCGTGCCGCTGATGTCGAGCTCGGGCGCGTAGCTCTGGGCGAAGACAGTGGCCGCGAAGGCCGCGCCGCCGCCTTGCGACTGACCGATGATCACGACCTTCTTCGACAGGCCGAAATCGCCGCCCTCGACGGCGCGCACGCTGTCGAGAACGCTATAGGCCTCCGGCCGCGTTGTCAGATAGGGATGGCCTCCGGGCGTACCCAGCCCCTGATAATCGGAGGCGACGACCGCATAACCTTGGTCGAGCCAGTGATTGAGATAGGTGATGTCCCGCTCACTGCGCCCGGATGCCGACGGTACCATGCGCCCAGGCCATGAGCGGCCATCCGCCTTCGGGCGGAGCGCCCTTCGGAAGATAGAGGGCGCCGGAAACCGCGATCGGCGAATGGCCGTCGAGGCCGTCTATCGAGGAATAGAGGATGCGAACGCTACGGCTCGCGCCGACGAGAGCCAGCTTCTCCTCCTGCGGCTCGCTGCGCAAAAGCTTGCCCGGAGTCGCCGGCACGGCGTCCTTCCAGGCGTAGAAGGCCGAGATGCCGCCATCGCCGGCCCCTGCCGCTTGCGGATGGCCGAGCGCCGGCGCGACAAGAACGCCCGCCAAAGCCAGCGTGGCGAGCGTCGTCCGGCGGGCCGCTCCCCGACGGATGTTCGTTGGAGACGAATTCATATGGCCACCCCTCGCTGAGGTCTCTCGTCCTCTATCGCTTGCGCGGAGCATTTCGCGCAAGGGCCCGCTGCGAAAGCCGGGGCTGGTTCCTTTGACCCGAGATTCTCCAGACGGAGGTGACTTGAGTGCCTGATAGGGCCGCCGGCTCTCGATGCAGACCACAGGAAAGCCGAGTTGGCTCAACTCGTGAAATAGGATCGGCGCCATCGAGAGGCGCACGCAGGGTGCCCGTGGAACCGCAAGTTCGATGAGATTCCTATACCACATCCAGACGCACTCGCCTGGCGCGTGAAATAGGGCTGTTATTCACGCGTTGGTACGGCCGGAATCGACGGATTGTGTTGAAAAACTCGGAAATTGAGCCACCGCGAAAATGTCGCTTTCGCGCGCGTCGTGTCATCTCAGCCGATAGTCCTCACGGCAGTGCATGTAGGAGCCTTGCACACGGCAACACCGGTCGTTCCGCCGACCCCCTAAGGAATTTTTCATCGAGGCCGCCAGCGGTCCTCTGAATTGTGATCGACGAAAAAATCGAGTTTTCAACACAATCGACGTCAAGCGGTCATCCCGATTCAGAGCGACCGAGATCGCGGTAGTCGAAAGCTCATGAGGGTCGCGTCATCAAAATTGCGTCAGAGCCACTTTTTCACGCCGAAACACAATGGAGGGTCCCTTCGCGGAGGGGTTCTGGTTTATCGGATGCAGGTGTGGTCGGCGCTGGCTCAGGCGTCGAAGACGCGACTTACTCACCTAACGACGAAGCAGCTGCCGCCGTCGCCCTTCACTCGTTCGCAAAGCACTGCAGCATCGGCCTTGGACAAGCCGGCGACGCGGAGTCGATAGACAGTCTCGGCATCAACGCGGGCCTTGTGAAGTCGGATTGTCGATCCGTTGAGCGCAGACGCATACCTTGGCGTTGAGTCGCTTAAGATCGTTCTTGGCTTCGTCCTCCGATTTTGACGCTGCCAGTTGGACCGCCCAGCCGGTCGAGCCCTTAGGGGCCGGATCGATCGGCTGTTGGGCGGGCGTGGCCCGCGCGCCAAACAGTTCCCCGATGGCCTGCTGCAGGGGATTGAGAGGCTGCTTTGAGGCTTCGGTTGGCGTCGCCGGAGCGGCAACGGCTTCCTCTGTTTTGGGTTGTGCGGCGTTGGGCGAGCTCGCGGGCTTCTCAGGCTTCGCCGGTGTCTCAATCGGAAGGGGTTGGTTTCGCGTGTCTGGCGCTGCACTGGGGGCGGTCGTTTCTGCCTTGCCGACCACGACCCGGTTGGTAATTTTGCCAGGACGTTTCGTCGGCATATCGAGCTTTGGGCTCGAGGGGCGCACGCCGATCGTCGCCCCACGCGTGGATGATGCTGTCCGGGCCGGTCTTAGATCGGGAGATTGCGCCGACGACGACTGGGAGGACAGCGAAGCTACCGCCGACGTGTTGCCTTTTTGCGCAACAGGCGTCGCGTTTGAGACTCCGGCCGTTGGCTGAATCCTTCGAACGTCCCCCGACCTGCCGCCGGGAAGCGGCGCCGGCGACGCTTGTGTGCTTAGATCGTCCAGTTGTTCCTTTGCGATCTTGCCCTGCGCCGACTGCGCGCCGTTCTTCCCTGACGGTGCGTCGGCGTCGCTCGACTCAGCAATGCTCTTGTCGCCTGGAAACTGCGTAAGGGCGGGACCATTATCGACGAACAAGTCGAAACTAGGCGCGCATCCCTTGAGCGCCAGAACCGAACCGATTATGGCAACGACACCGACTAGCGCGCGTCCCTTGAGGGTCAGCTTCCAACGGCCTTTTGCCGCCGTCGGGGCCAATCCCTGCTCCCACCACATCCGAAAGTCGTCGGCGTCAACAGATTGCAGGTCGTCGTCGGCGGGCGTGGTCTCCCTCTCGTCGTCATGCGTCCCCTTTGACGGCCGCAACGGTCCGACATTGAACGGTAGAGTCGATTCCCAACGCGTCCTGCCAGGGCCTGGAATGTTCGTGCCGGGTCGTTCCAATTCGTCTGGTTCGACCTGTGGGGCGGGCCGAAACCCGGAAACACCCATTTGATCCTCATTGAACGCGAACGACGGTCTGGCATCCTCACGCCGCCAGCCTGAGTAACCTTGCGGCAAAGTTCCTCAAGGAAGGGTAAACACCTGAATGGCCGGCAAAAGTCCGCGCCTGGGTCCGAAGCAGTACCGGGACAATGGAGATCGCTGCTTCGCAATTGCAGTTACTTGCACTACGACGCTGGCCGGTGAGGATCACGAGTCGAGGTTGATTGCAAACTGCTGTGACGGTCGGAACGACATGTCTGTACCAATTTTACATTCGCGGAGTCGCCGAGAAAATATGGTGCCGACGCGCAAGCCGCCGCCGGGGCCGATGGACCACGAGTTAGCCGTTATTGCTGTGACGCTCGTCACAATTCAGAGGGAAGCGCGGGGGCCGCTCGCTTCACCTCACTGCTGCACGGTATTCGGCGAGGCCGCGGGAGGGAAAGGAGCCAGCATGGGGCGTAAGGTCCTGCCCGAATGCCCTCGCCCGCGGATCTCAGGAGGCCCGTGTGAACTCTTATCCCCCAGGTCGGTTACGGATCGGGGGCTTGTTGTCGTCGGGCGACTTCGCCGCCAGCCTTTCGAGGATGGGCTTGTAACCATTTGCCTTGTATTGCGCGCAAGAGATCGGGATGTGCCGAGCTCCGTAAGCCACCATGACCGATCCGTTCTGCAACATGTACAGGCCGGTTGCCATGTTCTCCTCCCCATTCACGTTTGATCGGCCGTCTGGTTTGGGTTGGCTTACGAGCCGTCCTGACCCACCAACGCGCGTCAACGCAACTCACGTCTCGGGTTGCGTCCCCGTTATCCACAATCTACCGTTCCTTGAAATCGGTTTGGCGTTGGACGGTGACTTCGCCGGCGGCCTTGAGGGAGCTCGGTTACAAACTTTCACTTGCCTGGGGACCCTCGAACGTTCGTCAACGCGCTCCTGCCGGCCTCAATCGGAACCGACAGCACGGTGCTGCCCAGGGCAAAGTCCTAAATCATTAGGCTGCGAAAAAGTTGGCCCGGAATATTGGGTCGATGCAGGCTTTGGTGCGTTTCGTCGGAGCGATCCGGGTGTTTTGTCTGCCTTTAGGATATTGAAGGCGGTGTGGCGGATGACGGCCAGTGTGAGAGGCGAAAAGGTCTTTTCGGGTTCGAACGCTCGACATGTTGATGCAAGTCGCGCCAAGGCCTTGCTCACCGCCGTCGCAATCGCCCAAGGGTCGCTATTCCGAGCAGCGCATTGGAAAAGGGCGGGCAAAGCGCCGCCCCTCGTGGCTGACTACCCTACCGGGCGGCGCGGCCTTACAACTCATCACCCGACTTGACCAGATCATAATCATCGGCTCGGCCCGTGAACGGCGCGGCGTCGCGGTAGTCGAGAGGATCGAGCCAAAGCCAATCGTGCCAAGCACAAATAACCGCACATTTGTCGGGATCGTCGTGGGATCGCACAACGTCCCCCTTCCGAAAGGACCGGATATTGACCGAGTCGTCGTATTTGGAAGCAATCGTCATTATATGGTGTCCCCAGTTGGTCGTCTCACCAACTCGGCGTTTGACCAAGACCCCGGCTTATGTGACGCAGCGTCAATCTCATTGCGGTGACGCCGACGGAGGCCAGACCAACCAGACTGAGACAACACCTAGAACTGAGCAGCGTTGGCCAACCTCGGCGTATCCGGCGCGAGCTTTAGAGCCCCTCGTCCTGAAGCGTCGACGGCTTTGTCACGCCGGGACCCGGTTGCCGAATTCCGGAGGGCGCGATAGCCGGTTGCTATGAGGAAAATCAACTATGCGGGCTACCGGTTCCCGCCCGAGATCATTCGTCAGGCGATATGGCTCTATCTCCGGTTCACCCTCAGCTTGCGTGACGTCGAGGATTTGTTGGCGGAACGCGGAGTGGCGGTGTCTTACGAGACGGTTCGGCGTTGGGTGAACCATTTCGGACCGATGATCGCGGCCAACCTGCGAAAGCGTCGCCCGAAGCCTCATACGACGTGGCATCTGGACGAGGTCTATCTGAAAATCGCCGGCCGAATGGTCTACCTCTGGCGGGCCGTCGACGCCGAGGGCGAGGTCCTCGATGTGCTGGTCCAGTCCAAGCGAAACAAGCACGCCGCGCTGAAGCTGATGCGCAAGCTTCTCAAGAAATACGCCATTGTCCCCGAGCGGATGGTCACCGATGACTTGCGATCATACAGCGCCGCGGTCCGAGATCTTGGCATCGAACGCCACCATGAGCGCGGGCGATGGAAGAACAACAGAGCCGAGAATTCGCATCAGCCGACACGGCGACAGGAGCGCAAGATGCAGCGGTTCAAGAGCGCCGGCTCCGCGCAGAAATTCCTGTCGAGTTCATGCTGCCGTCTACAACGCTTTCAACGTCCAACGCCATCTCACTTCAGCCCAAACGCACCGGACGCTACGCGCCGCGGCGATGAACACTTGGTGCGAGGCCGCCGCTGCGGCGTGAGAATTCCTGCGCAGATAGATCAATTACGCTCGTGCCACCGCAACGTGACAACACCCTTGAATGAGAGCGCGACGTAATACGTCATCGTGGCCATTCCGAAGCCCCCTGTCATCCGCTGCCGATCTGCCTATTCGTTTTTGGTCGGACACGACCGTTACACGGTGACTTCCACAAGCGGACGGACCAGTGCGGGAAGCAGTTTCTCGTTTCGAGCTACAGAGGGCGAGCGACCCGTCCATCGTCTGAATGCGTGATTGAAAGAAGTCGATCCCTCGTAGCCGAGCAACCACGCAATTTGCGAGAGCGACAAGCTTCGTTCCTTTATGCATTGACGCGCGAGGCTTTGCCGCAACTCATCCACAACCTGCTCGTAAGTCGTACCCTCGTCGGCCAGTTTGCGCGTGAGCGTTCGCTCGCTAAGGCCCAAAGACCTGGCGACGGTATATCTTCTTGCCTTGCCGTGCGGGAGCAACTTATGCACCTCGCTCTCGACTGCGGCTCGTACCGTTCCCAACGCCGTGCTGCGGTCTTTTGCAGCCTCCTCGCAAATGGGCTGAAGCGTCTCAAGCAAATGTCGATCTTCGGTGACAAGCGGGAGGGCCAGCGTTTCGTGCGAGAATGCGAATTGATCGCTTGATGCTCCAAACTCGACTGGGCAACGGAAGAAGCGCTCGAACGTCCGTAGGTCAGAGTTGCGCCCATGGACGAAGCTTACGCGCGTTGGATAAATATTCCGACCCGCGATCTCGCGTAACGCCTTAATTGTGATGGCAATACCAAATTCGGAAACCTGCTTCGCCGTGTGCCTGGAAAGGCCGATGAAGCTGACCTCGGCAACGATTCCACCCGGCGCATGCGCAGGTTTGATGCGCACCGCCTCGTTGACGATTCGGCTGTAACGCGCATTGAGCGTCAGCGCCTCGCGGAGGTTTGGGGCGGCGGAAGTGACATAAAATAGCAAGCCCTCTTCGCGCGGATTTGCGTCTTCGGCCAAGTGAAGTCCGAAAGCGCTGTCATCGATCGCCTCCGCTGCATATTCAAGAAACTTGCTCTGCGACGTAGCTGAGACGCGATGCTGCCGACCATCAAAGTCGTGCTCCGAAAGACCCGCGCGTCGCAGCAGTGGCGCTGTCGGAACATTGTGCTTCTTTAGGACCGCAATTGTGAGTCTAGCCCCAATGCCCGTTATGGTTGGTAGAGACTGTAGTAGCCCTTTTTCGGTCACGTCCACATTCCAGTTGCGAAAGCTCGGCTCGATCTAACAGCCGATTGGCTCGAAATAGCAAGACGCGCAACGATCGGTATGCGAACTGGTGGCGCGACGGCACGAAACCGTGTCCCTTTCAACAGAGACGTGGGAACTGGAACGCTGACAGACTGAGATGGTCTGTGGGTCCTTTTTATTGCATGTGTGTAGTGTTCAATCAGAGGTTAGCCACAATGCGCAGAACTGAAGCAATGCTAAGGAGGAACGATTTAAACCGTGAATCTGAGATGCTTAGCGCTAAAGAAGAAGGGCTCCGTTCGCAGATCCGTAATCTCGTAGTGGAGGCTTGTGAACTTAGGCGCCAGCAAATGGAGATAGAGGCCGAAATAGCGGCGTTAGACATGATTATAAGCCATGCTGCATAACAGTCACCATTAGAATAATCGTAGGGTGTGCCTTCGGACGCGCATGGCCTGCTTAGATAGTGACCTTATTTTACGTGGACTTTTACCGTGGGCTGGCAATGGTGTTTGGTTGAGACAGATTTAAAAATAGTGGGGGAAGTGACATGGCAATGGCTTTGGCAGTGACACGAGGTCGATTAGTGGGGGCTCTATTCTTTGGCATGGTTGGTCTTATTGCTCTCGGAAATATAGTCTCGCCTCCAGCTCACGAAGACAGAGGAAAAGCACAGGATAAAAATGGCTTACACCCGGAACAATACGCGGACATGTTTCGCAAAGCAAAGCTTAGTGACAAATTGGAAACGATTATACCGTCCAGTGAGGCAAGCTTGCGACGCGCACATCGCTGGTGACGATGGCATAGCGCCCAAGAAGGCATTCGAATAGTGTGGTCAGACGTATTTTTCCTTACTTCAATAAAAGGTAAGAATCCCCGGCTTTGCCGGGGGATGTTACTCGAAGACCCGGCGAAGTTCTGCGAAGAGCGAATACGCGTGCGGCTGTTCCGCGGCTTCACAGGACGCCGCAGCGCAATGGCTCGCAGAGCGCGTTACAGGGGCTTTGCGTTGCAAAACTTCGGTCAGGGCGCCGACGGGGATGCTCTCGGCCGCCTCCATATCCGCCAGGCCGCTCACGGGGATGCTCTCGGCCTTCTCCACCCCGCTTGAACCGACTTTGGTGAGGGCGGCGACGACGGGCGCCAGATCGTCCGTCCTCCCAGCGAGTTCGGGCAAGGCGCAATCGGAAATTCTCGCATCCCAACGCATCGCCCCACAGCGCCGCCGCTCGGTCGCCGATCGAGTCGGCTCGCAGATGCTCCACGCGGTCGGCGCCGTAACTGCAGATCGCATAGGACGAGGTGAGACCGACTGGACCGGCATCATCAGCAGCGGCCGGCCGAAAAACGTTCCGAACTGGGCGGCAGACGCGCCCGATCGGCTCGCCCCCGGCGTGGCGGAGCACCTCTCCCCACCCGCACCCTTCGCGCAAAACGGCCGGTCCCCCCTGACACCGAATGGCAGTACCGGCGGGCTCGAGAGCGGCACCAGCGCCGATCCCTATTGCGTGACGATTGGCTGCGTCGCAGGACAAGTCCACTGAGGCATTCGCCAGACGGCTGTGTCGGGCCGAAAGAGCAGAAACCTTAGGCTGAAAAGGCAGACACCGCCGCTTGTCTGACGCATAGGGATAGGAGCTTAGATTTATAAGGCCGGGGATGGTTCGCCCCCTACGCTGCGAGTTCGCAACCGCCATGCGCCTGGCCGTCCCGTTCGCCGACCCAGGAACGGGCGCGCGAGGGCGTAAGGCAGACGGGATAATTGCGTGTCGCGCGGCCAGGGAGACTTGCGCAACTCGCCCACGCGGGCTCACGGTCGATTAGCTAAGACTAGCGAGTCGTTCGCGTCGGCCTGGACTGTCGTCAGGCCGCAACAGATCGCTTGCGCCTTCGTATCCCGAGGCCGCCGAAGCCGAGGAAGCCGGTCGCGATGAGGGCCCAGGTCGAGGGCTCGGGCACGGCTTTGTTGACCTCGAGACCATACAAACTGGCAGGAGGGTCAATCCCCAACGCGGAAACCGTGACACCGGGGAGGGCTAAGTTGGAAACCGTTACGTCGAGCGCAATCCAGCCTGTGGATTGGTCGATCACTTCATTGAAAACCGCGGTCCCGCATGTCCAGCTATCCGCGATCGTGCTCGTGCACGCCTGGCCGTCGAGTAACAGGCTGTCGAAGTTGCCCGTGAGGGCGTTGCCCTTGAAACCGAGGATGTCGAACGCCTGGCCGGCTGCGAACGCGAAGCCCCCGGTCGCGTCGAGGTTGAGTTCGCCATTGAGGGTCACCCCGCCGCTGACGTAGAGCGACCCGTACTCGCCCCATGAAAGACCAGCAAAGTCGAGGTCAAGCTCGCCGGCCCCGGCCTGGTCGAAACCGCCGGTAATGGTGAGAGGCGCCGCGACCTCTAGCGTACCTTGGTTGTAAACGGTTCCCTTTCCCCCATTGACCGCTATGCTGTCGTTGAGCCACGTCGCGCCATCGGCGAAGGTCAGGTTGCCGTTCTCGATGTCAATAAGTCCAACGGAGCTGGAGAGGCCGGTCAGGTTGCCGAAAGTCGTAGCGGCGCCCCCGGTCATGGTGAGGCTCTGGTTCTTGATGTAGATATCGCCGATGATCGATCCGGAGTTGGCGATGGTCCCGAGGCCGCCGCCTGCGCTGCGATCCCGCCGATCGCCGCCGCGCCGGAGCCGCCCGCGGAGCCGGCTTGGATCGTGCCGCTGTTGCTGAGCGTCCCGATTGTGCCGACGTTGCCGATGCCGGTGCCGCCAAACGCGGCGGTGGCGCCGGTTGCATTGCCGCCCGCGATCGTGCCGCTGTTGCTCAGCGTCACGATCGCTTTTTCGTTGGCTATCCCAAGGGCGCCCCACCCATCGGCGGCTGTTGAATTGCCTTCGCCACCGCTGATCAAGCCCTTATTGCTCAGAGTCGTGATCGTGCCGTTGTTGGCCAATCCGGTGCCCCCGGCCACCTCGCCATAATTGGTTCCGTTGCCGCCCTGGATTGTGCCGCTCGCGCTGTTGGTCAGATTACGGATCGTCGCTCCGGAGGCGAACCCGTTGAGCACCCCGTAGCCGCCAGCTCCGGCGTGGCCGGATTGGCCAGTTCCGACCGAGTCGCCGCCGTTGATCGTGCCGTTGTTGGTCAGCGTCCCGATCGTGCCAGAGTTGCCGACGCCGGCTCCGCCGAGCGCGCCGGCGGCGCCGTTTGCTTTGCCTCCTCTAATGGTGGCGGCCGCGTTGTTGGTCAGACTGGTGATCGTCGCCTCGGCGCCATTCGACACCCCGCCGCCGCCTCGGGTAAGGCCGCCGTTCCCGACTGCAGCGCCGCCATTGATCGCGCCCGAGTTGGTCAACGTTCCGATCGCGCCGGAGTTGCTGACGCCGTCGCCGGCCTTCGCCTTGGTCGAGGCTCCGGCCGACGTCGCCGCCGAGCTTGCCGTGCCGCCCGTGACAGCACCGCTGTTGATCAGCGTGGCGATCGTGCCGGAGCTGCCGATGCCGTCGCCGCCCACGGCAACGGCCGACCTTCCGCTCGAGGATGCCGCGCCGCCGCTGATCGTGCCGCTGTTCGTGAGGGTCCCGATGGTATGCGCGTTGACGATTCCGAAGCCGCCGAGCGCGCTGGCGCCCCCGGTTGCTTTGCCTCCCCGGATGGTGGCGGCCTTGTTGTTGGTCAGACTGGTGATCGTCGCCTCGGTGCCATTCGACATCCCCATCCCGCCGGCCGCTTGCAAGTTTCCGGTCCCGGCCCCTCCCTGGATCATCCCGCTGTTGGTCAGCGTCCCGATCGTGTTGGAGTTGGAGACGCCTTGGCCGCCGCTGGCGAAGCCCATACTGCTGTTGCTGGCGGCCCCGCCGCTGAGCGTGTGGGTGTTGGTGAGCGTCTGAATTGTGCCGGTGCTGATTATGCCGGCGCCGCCGTTCCTGGTCGCAGTCCTTCCAGCGATCGTCCCGCTATTCGTGAGTGCGGTGACCGAATTCTGGTTGAAGACGCCGTATGTGGAGTAGTTGATCGAGCCGGCGTTGTTGATCGTCCCTGCGGAGCAGCCCGTGGGCGTCGAAAGTAGAATTATACCGAGATTCGCGGTGATGCTTCCGGCGCTGGTGATCGTAATGTTGCCGCCGTTGCTTTGTTTGGTTGAAGTTGTCGGCGACGAGATCGTCTGGTTCGACTGCGAGCACGACGCCTCAGCCGGCGCAGAGAACACGCCGAGAGCGACGAACGAGGCGCTCGTGAGCAACGCAGCGCGCGGAGGCCGTCGCCCGCCCAGTGGCGCCAAAATTCTGTAAATATCGCTTAGCCCGCCAATCATGATTGACCAATAAATATATCGGTGTAAACTTGCCGGACAGCCAAAGCACAGTTCTTCCTTAGTATTGGTTATCACCATACATCTCACAAGTCAAGTAATATGCTAGTGAAAACCACGCTACAACGCAACCTATGAGTTGTGTCGGCTCAACAATCGAATGGAAACTGCATCAGGATACGTATTGAACGGCAAATACGGACTGAGGCGAGGCTTGCTGCAACCACCGGCGACGCTTCCTTCTCGCCTGCGTCTGGCAGAGAGCAAGCGTCCGCCTCCTTCCAACTCGGTGATTTTGTGGGAGCCGAAGGCAGCAGCGTTCCGCTTTTTTCCCGGCAATCAGTTGCCAGAGCACTGATGAAATGCACGTCGCGGCTGAGCTATTGAGCTTCGAGACAGCGACGGGACAATGTCGACCGTAATCTCGCGGCCGCGATCCGCAACCCCGACGATTTCGACGCGGGGGTCGTCAAGGGGCTACGCGGGCAAAAGCGGGAGGCCAGTGAGGCCGAATTGTCGAGCATCCTTCCGGGGGCGATGGCCTGAGGCGGCCCCAGATCGCCCTCGAGACGGGCGCGGAATTTCTCAATCCTCGCCGCGCCTCGGCCTTCTTGGCCGGCGAGCCCGCGGCGATGCGGTATCTTAGCCCGCGAGCCACCTCCGACACGGCATCTTTTCGTGCAGGCGCAGGTAGCGTGCCAGGCTGTTGATGGGCAGGCATCGAATGAGAGGGCACGCCCGGTGCCGGTCTAGAGATGCGCGACCCGCGAAGGCGGAGAACGAGCTGGCGGAAGCAGGTGGAGGGTTATCCGCGCATCACCGTTCAGGCGCACGCGCTGATTGCGGGTCACGGGAGGGCTATCGCCACCCGCTGCAATAACATAACAGGCGATGGTCCTAGGAACGACCCCTGCCCGGTGTCACGGGCGGTTCTCCATACCTGAGAGGCATCAAAATGTCCGACGACCTGTCCGATGCTCAAATCTCTCTACTTTGCGATATCGAAGAGCACCACCTGTCTAAGGTTACCGGCGATAAGAAACGAGACCTGGAACAGCTGCTTCTTGCCGGTTATGCGGAGCCAATGAAGGGCGATCCGGGTTCAACTCTTAAGCTCACTGCCAAGGGCATCGCGTTTCTCTCCGAACGAGGGGCGGGGTTGAATGAGGGGTAGAAACCGCCAGTAAATTGGATAGTGCAAACGCTGCGTCACCTCGCCTTTCCAGCGCTGAGGGTCTCGAAGCTCGCAGCGAAGCGCGAAGACCGGCACTGCCAACGAGCGCCGCGACGAGGAGATCGCCAAAGCCAAAGTGGCGCGCGGCTTTCGCCGCCTTCGAAAGCGGCGCGGTAGGGACGCGCCTGACGCACTTTGCCGTATGACCCCCTGCGCGCGCGTTGACCGCTCTAGAAGGAAGCGCGTCATAGTGCGTCATGCGTCAGGCTACAGGCTGGCGGCGCACAATGCCTGGCGGCCGGTTCCTAAAAACGCGGAGCGTTGACTTGATCGAGCACGTGGCCCGGCAGGGCCTGCCGACGGCGATGGGGTTTGCAGCCAAGCAGGCGATCGACGCTCTGCGGCTGCGTAATGTCGCGACCGGCTCGGTTCTCCGCGCAGCAGGCATCTCCGAGCGCGACCTGGCGGAGAGCAGTCCCCTCCATCATCGCATATCGGCCGCTGGACAAAGCCGGCTCCTCGATTGCGCCGCGGAAGCGATCGAGGACACCGCTTTCGGTCTTCACCTGGCCGAGGAGACCGATCCTCGTACCGTGGGGATCATCTTCTATGCCATGTCCGCCGCGGAAAACCTCAGCGAAGCCCTGGCGCTCCTTGACCGCTATTCTCGGATCGCCAACGAGGCTGTGCGCATGAGACGGACTACAACTCCCGAGGGCCTGGCCGTTGAGATCGGTTTCGTCGGTCTGCCGCGGCCTCTGGGCAGGCAGGGCGCTGAGTTCCTGATGGCGGTAATGTTGCGTGCTCTTCGCGAGCTTGCCGGCCGTAAAGTCCGCCCAATCCGGGCGGCGTTCGCCCATGCGCGCAACGCCGACCTGCCGGAATTCGTTCGCTTCTTTGGCTGCCCAGTCGAGTTCGGCCGAGCCGCGAACGAAGGGGTCGCGTCAGATCTGCTCGACTTCTCAAACGTCACGGTCACGGCTCCGCTCCTCACAGCCGATCGGAAGCTGCTCAAGGCGCTTGAGCCCTTTTGCGATATGGCGGCCAAGGAGCGCAGGACCGCGTCGGATACTTTGCGCGCCGCGGTCGAGAAAGAGGCGGAAAAACTCCTGCCGCACGGCAAAGCGCAAAAGCCAATTATCGCCAAAGCGCTCGGCATGAGCGCGCGAACGTTCTCACGCCGGCTCTCCGTCGAGGGAACGACCTACGAGGATGTTGTAGACGGGTTGCGGCGCAGCCTGGCGCTCCAGTATCTCAAGGAGCCCGGCATGTCTCTTTCCCAGATCGCTTGGCTGTTGGGCTACGAGGGATCGACCTCCTTCAACCATGCCTTCAGACGCTGGACTGGTCGTTCGCCGTCCATGGCCCGCAAGGAGAAGGCGCTTCCTCCGCCTGCATAAGCCTGTCAGCGCGTCATGCCATCGTGCCCACCAAATGGCCTGACGATGCAGAAGATTGGCACACCCTAACAGTCCGCCGCGGCCGATGTCCCTTAACCTGATTTCCGGTAGGCCGAGACAGGGGCCGGGGATATCTTATGACACCTGAAGATTGGCGTTTCTCCAGCGCAGCCGATGAAACTGCTACGGTCAGAATCGCACTCACTCATGACGCCTACGCAGCGATCGCGGCGACATTGCCGCAGGGCGGCGACGCCAGAGCTGTCGAGCCCGCCGCGGCGGGGAAGGTCTTGGTCTGGCTGGACGATACGCTAGCGGAGTGTCTTGCCTCGCTGTGCCGGTGCGGCGAAGACCAATCCGACGTCATCCTGCGGCTGGCAGCCATCATCGATCAGGCGAAGTGTAACAAGGCGTCATCCCGCCGGAAGGGGAACCCGCTTCTTGCATCGGCTTAGGCCGCGGGCCGGGGACACTTGAAACTGGAAATCGACGATCGGGAGCGGCGGGCGATCGAGAGGTCGCTCGCCGAACGCCGGTCGCGCCTGATCGAGAGGACCGGGGACACGACGCTGACGCCCGCTCAGCGGCAGGTGAGTTTTCGCGAGCTGTCGGCGGTCGGATCGGTGCTGCGAAAGCTGCATCCCAAGGGAACAACGCGCACAGCCTGCAGAAGCCGCTAAAAAGTGACCCGACCATCGGGCCCATCCACGAGATTGACTTCAGCGCCCACCAGGTCATGCAAACCCCAGCGAGTTGCTGACGCCGGTTGCAGGTCCCCGACTAATTAATGCGCAATCATACTGTACATTACTCTGGAGCATGGCGAGCGTGATGGGCCCCCGCATGGTTCCGGTCGAGGGCGGGAACGGCGGGTAAAGCGATTTGGCCAAGCGGAAAAGGACGAGGCCTCACGCGGACGCAAATGAGCGGGGATAAGTGCGTATCGCGTGGCGTCACGGCCTTGCGCAACTAGCCCACGCGGCGCACGCTCCCGATGCGACCGCAACCGCCCCCGTTCTTTCCTCCCCGGGTAAGGCAAGGCTAGGCGCAACGAGGCTGGGGCCTGGAAGCAATTCCAGGCCATTTTCTTTTCTGCATCCCCGCGAGCAAGTGATGGCCCGCTAAATACGAGGCGGTTGGGGAGGGAGGGCCTGCCAGGGGGCGGCCTTCGCGGGGTACCTAAGGCAGACCCTCCGAACGCGCCCCTCTCGCGAGTCAGGCGCGCAATATTGCAAGCCGGCGACGAGACCCTCCCTCAGCCTCGACGACCACGAAGTTACGAAAGCTATTAACAACGTCAATTAAGGGAAACTACGTAGATCAAAGCGAAATGCTGGTTTGGTTATGCACAAATGCTGAGGCTCATGGCGAGCGGGATGGGCCCCCGGTGCCGCTGCCGGTTGAGGGGCACTGGGGGCAAACCCGGTTTCGGCTGGCGAAAAAGGTCGATGCCGTTGTTAAATCGGGTTCCCGTCAGATGACGGAGCTCCTCCAGGCTTCCTTCGTCTGATGGGCTCGGGCCGAGGGTCAGATGCCCCGGCCTCTCGGCCCGAGGCTTCACTACGCGCGGCTAGCAAGGGCGAGGAAAGACGGCCGGCCTGGCCAGCGAAACACGGCGTTCACCGCGCCAGCGACGTGCGCCAGAGGACTATGGTTGAGGGCTATGTCGGATCCGACAATCCCGTCCGGTTCATCGATGCTTTTGTTGCCGGACTTGAGAGAGGCGTAAAAGCGGGAGGACGCGCGAGAGAGGAGGCACGGCAAAGTCAGACGCGCGATTGCGCTAACCAAACGGTACGACCACCTCCGTGCCGCCAGTCTTCAACCGTATGAGCAAAGATATCGAACCCACTATCGTCGAGCAGCGCCTCGTACTCCTCGGCGCTCACGCTGGCGTGATAAAGCGGGTCACCCCGATAGCTGCCAATGGGCTCCCCGTGGGCTGGCCCCGCGTTGAACATCAGGGTGCCCAACGGTATTACATGCCTGGCAAACACGTCGAACATATTGCGTTGGTCGTTTGGCTTGAGATGGAAAAAGCTGTCCCAAGCGAGCACGCCATCAAACCGCCGGCCAAGGCGCAATGATCTCATGTCGGCGACAATCCATTCTTGGTCGGGCAAGCGCTCCCTGCATAGTGAGACCAGAGCCGGCGACGCGTCAACTCGTGTCACATGAAGTCCGCATTCCACCATGTGCTGGGCGACCGGCGACCCTGACCCGCAGCCAAGGTCGAGAACCATCGCGCCAGCTGGCAGCTCCGCAATGAATCGGTCATGCCACGGCTTGTCATTCCAGCCCGCATTGCTTCGGTCAGCGTCCCATTCGCGGGCGTGGCGCTCATAGTGGTCGATGATGCGGTCGGCAAGCTCATTCACCCTGCAAAGATGGAAGCAGCTTAACGGTCAGGCAAGTCGCATGCGTAAATCAAGCCGACCGTGGGGAAAAGTCGGCCTGAGCGGAGTCCTTGCCGGCGCCGGCCACGTTATGAATCACGTATGTCTCACATCGCCGGATTCGAACGTGACCGTCTTCTGCTGGCACCGGGCGGTTGTACGCGCTAACGTAGGATCCTCCGGCAGCCATGCAGTGGCGCGAAAGCGCTTATTGCGGCGCCGGCGCTGTTCCGGCGGGCGCCCCTTCGGCGGGAGCTGCTGCTGCGGGTTTCTCGCCCGTTCGTCGCGTGTGGCGTCGTTCATGTCGGCCGTGGCGTCTCTCGTGGCGTCCCGTTCGCCTCGACTGGCGTCGGTTCATTCCGTGGGTCCCGGTTCCCTCAGCGGGCGCGGCGGGGGGTGTGGCGGCCTCCTGTGCTTCGGCCTCCGACGGCGCCAACGCCGCTGACAGTGTGAAGCCCAATGCCGCCCCCAGGCCAAGCAGGGAAAGCGCCTTCCGGCGCGACATACCTTCGATCATCCCGTGTCCTTTCTCGATTTCGAGACATCCATAGCAATCGCCGGTTCGGATGAACGGTGGCTGAATGACGGCGAGATCGCGGCACTTAGCGCAAGAAAGCCGGCGCAGTGGCGACTGCGTGGCGGCTTCGTGAAACGCCGAACCATCGGACAATTTCGCGCGGGCTCCGACGCCCCTGGCGGGGACCACGCCGACCCCGGTCACTGTCGAAGCCGGGAATGGGGCGCAAAACGGACGGCGATCTGGCGAAGCGATTTCGCACCCCCGGCCTGATGGTGACCGCGGAAGAGCAGAGCGCCGTCCAGATGGTGAACTTCAAGGACGACGAGCGGTTCTGGGGCGTCATGCGGGATCTGAACGCTGCATCCGCCAAAGAACACAGGAGCCTGATTGCCGCCGCAGAGGCGAAGCTCAAGGGATACGAGAGCGCAGTCGCCGACCCCAGCGAAAAGCTCGAGACCGCGCCGCGCCTTCAGCGGGCGAGAACAAATGACGACATCCAGGGCGGGGTGAATAAGGCAAGCCCAAACCTCTTCAACGTGACAACTCAGCGCTCGTTTTTTGTTTTGTGGATCAGGCCTCGCAGCCAGTTGCACTCGGTCCTCAGGAAGGGTCGACTGCCCTGATGGAGCAGACCCTGAACACCTATCTGGCCGCGCGCGAAGCACTGTTCCGCAACCTGAGCGACGAGGCGGCCCGCGCCTGGTGGACGTCAGAAGGCTACGCGCCTCCCGCCCATCCGACCGTTCCGCTGGCGACGATCCACAAAGTCCGCCTGCAATGGCTTGACGCGACGGACGCTATGCTGGCCGAGAGCCGCGCTTTTCTGTTCGACCACGGCTACGACACCGCTCCATATCCGCGCCTACACGTCGAGGACCCGGGATGTCGCGCGGGCAAAGTGCGGTCTGCTGCCGCTCAAGGGCAGCGAAGCCCGAGTGGCGGGCGCACACAGTGACAGTGGTCAGCCTCAGGAGCTGCCGTCTTAGCCGCGCCCATAGACCTTAGAGCGCGTGGAACGCCCGCAAACGCGGATTGCCGTTCGAGCTCGCCGCCGATCTGGGAAGTTCTATGCCGAAGAGAAGGCCGCTACTGACCGATGAGGAGGGCGAGGTGCGCGGACTGACGCGCGAGGATTTCCGGGGCATGCGGCCAGTGCGCGAGGCGATGCCCGAGATCATCGAGGCCATGGCGGAGCTTCGCCGCAAGCTCGGCCACCCGAGCCGACGCGTCCAAGGTCGATACCGGGTTCCGGCTGGCGGCGGACGTCGTCGAGAGCGTTAAGGCGAGCGGCCCCGGCTATGACGCCCGTGTCGAGCAAGCGTTGCGCGCGGCCGGGTTTGGCGCGAAGGCCTCGAAGAAGGCCAAGATGGCTGCGAAGCAGGGGGCAAAGCCGGCCGTCAGCAACGGGAGAACGACATGACTAAGGACGAGGCGGAAATCCGATCAATCATCGCGGATCACGCCAAGGCGCATCACGACAAGAACGTTGATCTGCTGCTCGCGCATGGCGGCGAGGCCTTCCTCTCCTTCGACCTCGCGCCGCCTCTGCAGAACAAAGGCGGCTCGTCGAAAGAAGCGCGGCGAGAGATCGAAGCCTGGTTCGCAACCTGGAAAGGCCCGATCGGCTTGGAAGAGCTCGATCTGGTGGTGACGGCTGGCGACAACATCGCCTTCTCCACGTCTCTGACGCACATGACCGGCGCCAAGACGGACGGCGCCGAGGTGTCACTGTGGTTCCGCACCACGAACGGCTTTCGCAAGGAAAACGGCAAATGGAAGATCGTGCACGTGCATAGCTCGGTGCCTTTCTACATGGACGGCAGCTCGAGGGCCTGTCTCGACCTCAAGCCCTGACGTAGACACTGCGCAGTCGAGCGGCGACCCATATATACGGCGACATGCTGTGGCGTATCTCTCGGGGCGTTCTTGGCGCACTCCGCCGGCCGGCTTCGTTCGACCGCGCCAGCCAATCCTTGTCGCCCGCCCGCCGGATCCGACTGGTTGCACGAGATCAAGCACGACGGATGCAGAATCCTCGCCCGGAGGCAGCGCGAGCGCGTCAGGTTGTGGACCCGTCATGGCGCGAATTTCACCGACAGGTTGCCGAGGATCGCGGAGGCCGTTCGCAACTTGCCCGCCGAGAGCGCCCTGATCGACGGCGAAGCGGTCGCGTTCCGATGGGCAGAGCGACTTCGGGGCGCTACGCACCAAGGTCGGCGGCTCGCAGACTTGCCTCGTCGCCTTCGACCTCCTGGCCCTCGACGGCGAGGACCTCCGCCAGCGCCCGCTCGAGGAGCGGCGCAATAGGCTCGCGCGGCTCATTGCCGCCGGCGCCGACGGCGTCGTGTTCAGTGAAGCCTTGGCGGCCGAGGGCGCGCTCGTCTTCGCCAAGGCCTGCGCCCTCGGTTTGGAGGGGATCGTGTCGAAGCGCGTCAGTAGCCTATATTGGAGAGGAAACAGCCGGCAGTGGCTGAAAACGAAGAACCCAGAGTTCGTGAGGGCGTGATCCATGCCTCGCGACGGCGCGCTCACCCTGTCCGACGTGCGAGACCCGGCGCTGTCGATCGTCTGCGAGCCATGCGGACGTCGCGGAACCTATAATGTTGCTCGCCTCATGGAACTGCACGGCGACGCCAAGCTGACCGATCTGCTGCAGACGCTCGCAAACTGCCCGAAGGCGCGCTCAGCCAGTATCCATGATCGGTGCAGGGCGGTATTCGACAGGCTTTCCTAAGCTGCCCGGCCGGTCTGCGGCCTGTGTTCAGCCGCCGTTCTCCACCCCTTGCCCGGGATCGACTAGGCGGCCTCGACGAACACGACGTCGGTGAGGCGCTTGAAGGTCTGGAATTTTCCGTTGAGGGCGACGCCGCGGACGCAATCGATGCCGGCGATGCTTCCGCGCCAAACAAGGCGGAACACGAGTTTCGGGCTGCCGATGAGGGTGAAGGTTTGTCCGATCATAACGCGACCTCTGCTTCCGTGCGGCAAAGCCACACAGCATATTCAATGAACCGTGTTGTCCCCAGATAAGAGGGATTGGGCGCCGCGGCCCGTCTCCACTTGCCAATCTTCTGTTTTCTCAGGCCAATCGCGCGCGCCGGCAGCCGGTACTGGAGCGGAAGGAGCCGGTTCAAATGGAAGAACTGCCTCGTGCGGGGATGAGCCTAAAGGCGCGAAAGCGCAGAAGATTGGCCCGGAAAAGCAGGCTCGGCCGCTGGTCTGGCCGCATATCGATGGCGCGTCGCTGAGGATCGCGTGTGGGAGGACCTACGCCCCTCTGCGACGCAGGGCGCGTGCGGTTCTCCGCACGTCCGACACGCGTCCTAATGCCGCCTGTTCTCGTCCCACCCGACTCTTCAGGGAAGGGAACGGGCGGCATTGACGCGCGCAGATTGTATGCCAATGAAATCGAAGAACCCGGAGTTTCAGCGCGGGTGAAGCGCAGGGCTCACGCTCGCTCGGCGAGTTCCCCCTGGAGGTCGTCCGCATTGTCTGTGAGCGCTGCGGTCGAGCCGGAAGCTACCGCAAGGACGGGCCTGGCGCCTCAGTTCGGGTCTGACATCGCCCTGCCCCGATCTGCTCGTCGCCCTAGCCACATGCGGGCGCCGAGCGGACTTCTCTCGGCCATGCGGCGCGCGGTTCATGGATCAGCAAACGCGGCCGACGTCATCCGGAGGTGCGGCGCAATCAGCTACGACTCGAACGACATCCGCCGCCACTAGGACCAGCGCTTGGCCGCCCGCGCCGTGAGCCGTTCCGTGAGAGCCGAAAACTCGGCGATCGCCACTTCCGCTTTCGCTGTTTCTTGCGCCGCCCGCGTCTCCGCGGCGGCGAGCCGGCGCTTCAGGATCTCGTTCTCGGCCTTCAGGGTCTCGATGTAGGCTTCAAGGACGTGCAGGAGCGCCAAATTGTCCGCGCGGACGGGTGTGGCGCGGGGCGTAAGTGCGGGCATGACTACACTCCGGCATGTGGACATCAGGCGAGCCGGAGAGGTCGGCTTCGTCGTGATGAAGCGGCTGTTGATCGGGGCCGCGCCGAAATTGGGAAAGGCCGGGACGACGGCGGCGAGACGACTTCGCTCGCTTCCGCTCTGGCGATGAGGTCCAGCCACTGCCACGCGGTTTCTCAGAGCCGCCGCCACCACGGCCGCTCTGTCAGCCGCTCGGCCCGCCCGCGCCACTCGTCGCGGTCCCGCTCCAGATCGTCCAAGGCCTGACGCAGCTCATCGTAGCTGGTCCTGACCCCGCCAAGGAGTTCCTGAATGTTTGAGATGGCGGCGTCAGCGGTCGCGAGCTTCGCCGCCAGATCGTTGGTCGCGATTGTTTCAGGCGCCGGGAGCCGGCGTAAGATCGCATTTTGCGTGCCGCCGTCTTCAGTCAACTCGGCGGACATCCGGCAGGACTTGATGGCGCGCCACATGGTCGACTTGCCCGTCCCAGTCTCTTCCGCGGCTTCACGAAACCTCAAAACAACCATTGTCACTCGTCCCATGAGACATTGCTGGGACGATAGTGGTGCAACGTGGTTAACGAAGGGTTTAAGCCCCCTGCGCCTCTTGGTCGACGTGCCGCAGGATCACGTTGCTGTAGCTGTCGCCGGGCCGCGCATAGCCGTCAGGCGGTCCACCACGGCCCGCTCGATTCAGATCATGCGCTCGCCCTTGGCGTTGAGCTCGAACTCGTGGCCGGGTGTTGTCACGTTGCGGTGGCACGAGCGTAATTGATCTATCTGCGCAGGAATTCTCACGCCGCAGCGGCGGCCTCGCACCAAGTGTTCATCGCCGCGGCGCGTAGCGTCCGGTGCGTTTGGTCTGAAGTTGAGATGGCGTTGGACGTTGAAAGCGTTGTAGACGGCAGCATGACTCGACAGGAATTTCTGCGCGGAGCCGGCGCTCTTGAACCGCTGCATCTTGCGCTCCTGTCGCCGTGTCGGTTGATGCGAATTCTCGGCTCTGTTGTTCTTCCATCGCCCGCGCTCATGGTGGCGTTCGATGCCAAGATCTCGGACCGCGGCGCTGTATGATCGCAAGTCATCGGTGACCATCCGCTCGGGGACAATGGCGTATTTCTTGAGAAGCTTGCGCATCAGCTTCAGCGCGGCGTGCTTGTTTCGCTTGGACCGGACCAGCACATCGAGGACCTCGCCCTCGGCGTCGACGGCCCGCCAGAGGTAGACCATTCGGCCGGCGATTTTCAGATAGACCTCGTCCAGATGCCACGTCGTATGAGGCTTCGGGCGACGGCTTTTCAGAGCGTCGACCTTTGCCGCCTGACTGGGCGTCAACAAACCACGCGGCTTAATGCATAGCGAAGCGGCGACGATTGGCGAGATCGTCCACCCGGTCGCGGGATCGACGGCGCGGGGGACCGTCGCGATCGTCGTTGTCAGCGCTCTCGTCGGCTCGGGAACCGGAGGCAACGTTACGACTTTGGCGTCGTTTGCGCGGCGCCACTTCGCCAGAAGCCGCTCCAGATGGGAGAAGCTGCCGCTATAGCCGCGGAGCTTGATCTCGTAGAGCAGCTCTCGGCCGCGAACGCACCCTTCCGCCCAACGACGCGATAGATAATCGAGGAAATAGTTGGGCGAGCAGGGTTTTGGCGCCGCGGCGCGTCGCTCCGAAGGCGTGCTGAATTTTAGCCACTTCCTGATGCTGCGAGGACCGAACCCGGTTTGTCGGGCGATGTCGCCGATGGAGGTTCCGGCCTCCCGCAGAGTATGGATTTGATCAAAGACAGCTTGCCGCGAGTGACGATGCGCCTGTCGGGTGAGGTGTCGATGTTCTGCGACTTGGCCTCGGCCACCCGGACCATTTGCGATCGTCACGACGTCTTCATCGTTGGATTCCGGCAACAAAGCTCGGCCCGTTGATCGGTCTGTGCGACTTAGCTGGGTCTCGATCGTCTCGCGCAAGTTCTGCAGGAGATGGAATCGGTCAGCGACCTGCCGCGCCTGCGGCGCTCCTTCTCGTGCGCCCTGCGCATAAAGACCGCAGCGATCGCGGCTGACAATTTCGACCTCAGGGTGCTGACCGAGCCATTCGGCTGTTCCGGCGGTTGTGCGATCCTGCAGCACATCGACAACCTCGCGCCGCTCCAGGTCGACAATAATGGTCCCGTAAGTGCGACCCTTTCGCCAGCTCCAGTCGTCGGCGCCTGCCACCCGTACAGTCGTCTTCGCACGGAGACGGGCGACCTGGCGCTTCAGATGCCGTAGGATGGTGTCGTCGCTGACCGGCATGCCGAGACGCTTCATCAATCTCTCTCCCGGCCGCCCGCCCGTGCCGTGGCCGATGAGATGAACAAGTTCAGCAATTCGTTGGGTCCGACGAGCGTGAGGACAAACAATCTCCGGCAGTTGATCCGTAAACGTCCGACGCTCACACTCGCCGTTCAGACATCGCCAACGGCTCGCCTGCATCTTCACCATCACGGCGGCGCCTTGAGCCGGCAGGTCTTGAAGGTGTCGGAAATATCGGCTGTGCCGATGTGTCGACGGCTCGCGGCACCCAGGACAGGAGCCTATTTCCGGTCCGACTGCAGAGACCACCCAACGATCGCCGTCCCGCTCGACCGCACGAATCCGCGCGCCTGGCCCGAGAGCCCAATCCATGTTTTTTCGCATACTCGCTTATCGGCGAGACGCCCAATCAAACCAACCAGCACGAAAAGTGAGGCAGACCCCCGGAACATTTTTTCGCACGGCTCGATCCGACGCCCGTACCAAAGCCTCGCCTGATCAAGTTCAACGAGTTGCTCGCCTCGGAACTGGGGGTCAATGCGCAAGGTCTCGAACCAGACGAACTGGCGGCGGTGTTTGCCGGCAACGTCACGCCGGCGGGCGCCGAGCCGATCGCGATGGCCTATGCCGGGCATCAGTTCGGGAGTTTCGTTCCTCAGCTTGGCGACGGCCGTGCAATCCTCCTCGGCGAGGTCCTGGACCGCAACTGCGAGCGGCGCGACATTCAATTGAAGGGCGCGGGCAGAACGCCGTTCTCGCGGCGCGGAGACGGCCGCGCCGCCCTGGGGCCGGTCCTGCGCGAATATCTCGTTAGCGAAGCGATGCATGCGCTCGGAATTCCGACCACACGGGCGCTGGCGGCCGTCTCGACCGGCGAACCTGTTTATCGCGACCGCCCGTTGCCTGGAGCCGTGCTGACCCGTGTCGCGTCCAGTCACATCCGTGTCGGCACCTTCCAATATTTTGCGGCGCGCGGCGACCTCGAAGCCGTCGAACGGCTATCCGACTACGTCATTGATCGCCACTTCCCCGATGCGCGCGAAGCCGAGACGCCCCGCCTGGCGCTCATTCAGGCCGTCGTGGAACGCCAGGCCCTGTTGATCGCGCGTTGGATGCATGTCGGGTTCATTCATGGCGTGATGAACACCGACAACACTGCGCTTTCGGGGGAGACCATCGATTTTGGACCGTGCGCCTTCATGGATTCGTACAATCCTGCGATTGCCTTCAGTGCGATCGATGAATTTGGGCGCTACGCCTACGCCGATCAACCGACCATTGCGCAATGGAATCTTGCGAGGTTCGCCGAGACCCTGCTTCCGCTCGTGGATCCTAACCCGGAGCGGGCGTTCGAACTTGCGAGCGAGGTGATCGCCGCGTTCACGTCGCGCTATCAGGAGCATTGGCTTGCTGGCATGCTGGAGAAGCTCGGACTCTCCAGCAATGATGACGGCGATCTCGACCTCACCCGCGAATTGCTCCAAGCGATGCATGAGAACGCCGCGGACTTCACCCTGACCTTCCGTCGGCTCTGTGCCGCCGTGGATGAGACAGCAGACGCCGAGGCGCGCGGCTTATTTGCGAACCCAGGCGCCTACGACAGTTGGGCCGCCAGGTGGCGATCGCGTCTGGTCGCTGACGGGCGCGAGCCCAGCGCACGCGCCAAGGCGATGCGAGCCGTCAATCCAGCTTTTATCCCGCGCAATCATCGCGTGGAGCAAGCGCTCGACGCAGCGATCGAATATGGAGACTTTTCGCCGTTTGCCGACCTCTTGACGGTTCTCTCGCGACCTTATGAGGATCAACAGGCCTTCGCAGAATATGCGAAACCGCCTCAAACAGGTGAGCGCGTCTTCCGGACATTCTGCGGGACTTGATCGGGCTTTAGGCGCGTGGCCGCGCGTCGAGAGACGATTGTTCAGCTGACAGCTGCCCGTTGGCTGAGATTAACAGTGTCAGCCCGTTCCAGCCGCTACCGTCGGAATCAATGGCCTAGAAGCGCCGATCGTCCGCAAACCCGCATGGTGCAGTGAGAACAACCAAAAGTTCGTCGCGGCTTGGCGCTACGCCGCCTTTGCTTGTGAAGACCCGGTGCTCTCCATGGCTCTAAGATACAGGTCGAGCAAGGACTCCTGTTCGTCGCGCTCGTCCTTGTCCTGCTTGCGAAGGCGCAAGATCTCCCTGAGGACTTTCACATCGAAGCCCTCTCCCTTGGCTTCTGCGAAGACTTCTTTCTTGCCCTCATTCAACGCCTTGATCTCGTCGTCGATGTGCTCAACTCGCTCGATGAAGGAGCGGATGCGATCGCCCGAGATGCCTGCCGTGTCCGTCATGCCTGCTCCCCGATTTAAGAGGTCATACGGTAGGGCAATGGAAGTTACCGAGAACTTAATCGAGCCGCCGAAATTCCGGCTGACGTGAGCCCTCCTGTTTCCGCTGGCGCCGACGCACAATCGCGTCGCAATTACGGGTATGTGAGTTCGACTCGCGCAGATGGTGCAGATCACGACAAACGCACTATCTGAGGAACCCGCGTGATCCAGCCGTATCTGCGAGTCGGCATCGAAGGCGGGATTGGGCAGCTGCCTTCCAGAATCGCCCGGGAACGGCAAAGCTCCGCCCTGAACGGAGATCCGGGAACCTTCCCGATCCAGTCCTCAGTTGGCCGCCAGGCGCTGGCCTGATTCCGGATCGAAGTAGTGGGTATGTGAGACGTCGAAAGCTAGCCGAACCGTTTCGCCCTCATGGATTTGCAACCGCTCTTTCAGAACAGCCACGATTTCCGTTTGACCTGCGTGCGCTATCAGATGCGTTTCCGAGCCCGTCGGTTCGACGAGGGAGACAACCCAGGGAAGCCCCGCTTCAGGGTCCAGTCGCACGTTTTCAGGTCTCACTCCGAAGATGACCCGGCGTCCGGTCCAGCCGGCCGGCGACGACCCAATTGAGGCCGAATTTCCGTCGGCGAGCAGAATTCGCTTCCCGTCGGCGCTGTCGATCGTTCCCTCGATCAGGTTCATCGCGGGCGAACCGAGGAAGGTCGCGACGAACCTGTTTGCAGGCCTGTCGTAGAGGTCGAGCGGCGCTCCGATCTGCTCGACCCGCCCGCCGTTGAGAACGACGATCTTGTCGCCCATCGTCATCGCCTCGACCTGATCATGCGTGACGTAGAGGGTCGTCGTCTGAGACGGCGCTGGAGTTCCTTGATTTCGCCTCGGACCTGAACGCGAAGCTTGGCGTCCAGATTGGAAAGCGGCTCGTCGAACAGGAAAACCTTGGGGTCGCGGACGATCGCCCGGCCCATGGCGACGCGTTGCCGCTGGCCGCCCGACAATTGCCTCGGGTAGCGGCCGAGCAGCGAACTCGAGCCCAAGCGACGCCGCAGCAGCCTCAACCTTCCGCTTGATCTCGTCCTTGCCGAGGCGGGCGAGCTCCAGGGCGAAGCCGAGATTCTGCGCGACCGTCATCTGCGGATAAAGCGCATAATTCTGGAACACCATCGCGACATCGCGTTCCTTCGGCTCGAGCTTGTTGACCACGCGTCCGGCGATGGCGATCTCACCTGAGGTGATCGTCTCCAGACCGGCGACCATGCGGAGCAAAGTGGATTTTCCGCATCCCGACGGCCCGACAAGCACGACAAATTCGCCGTCGGCGATGTCGACGGAGACGCCCTGAATGATCGCCGCGGCGCCGAACGATTTACGGACGTCGCGGATCTCGACGGAAGCCACGGAGCGGGTTCCTCCCTTGTCGGCCTCAGCCTTTTCCAGCCTTGATCGGGCGGACGCGGATCGCCTGATGGGGCTTCGGCTGCAATTCGACGGCGAAGGCGGCGATCGGCTTCGACTTGGTCAGCGCCCCGCCGCGCTGGCGAAGGCGAGGATAGACCGGGCATCGAACCCTTTTCGCCAGCTCGATCGTCATGTTCCAGGCGTCGATGACGTCGACCTCGTACTCGCGATCGTCTTTCGGCAGCCCGGCGGCCCAAAGCGCCGGCTGATGTTCGCCGAGATAGATCAGCTTGTAGTCGCCCTCGCTCGCGGCGGATACCCTCTGCCATGGCCATGCGTCGGTCGGAGCCGGCGTCAGCCCGTTGACGACGTCGGCTTCGATGATCGACCGCAAAAAAGCGACGCGCTTCCAGCTCTCGCCCCGCAGCACTCCACCTTTGGCCCACCACAGCAAATCCTCCGGATGAGCATAACATTCGCCGTGCCCGGCGTAGCCGCCGCGTGTCACGGTGACCCAAAAACGGTGGGTGAGCTCCTGCGGCGTGAGGTCGCCCCAGGCGAGGCTAATGTCGCCTTCGTATTCGAGCTCGTCGTTGACGATCGGCTTCCCCCACTCGCGCCGCCAGTCCGCCGTGCGCTTGACGTTCCAGTTTTGGATACAGACGTGATCGACCCACGGCTTGCGGCGATCGAAGTTCATCGTCTCCTCGCCGTTGTGGATCGACTTCAAATGCCTCGCCGGATCGTTCTCCTCGATGATGTGGAAGAAGCGGTCCCATCGCGCGACGGGCTTCACGTCGAGGAGAAAGTCATATTCGTTGGCGAGCGACCACCAGGAACCATTCGAAAGGCCGAGTCGGGCGACGAGATAGCGCAGATAGCGGTCGTCCTGCTCAGGAACTCATCGCGCAATAGCCCCAGCGGTCGTAGGGGTGGAAGATGATGACGTCGGCTTCGACGTCGATCTCCCTCAGCGCGGCGACCTGCGCCTCGAAGTGGCGGAACGCGGCGACGTGCGGACGGTCGAAATCGAGTTCGCCGTACGGCCCGCGCTCGTAGACGTCGTACAGCGGCTCGTTCTCATTGAAAATATAATGCTTTGGAAAGACCGCCATGCGCAGCTTGTTGAAGCCCGAGGTCCGCATGGTTTCGAGCGTCTGGCGCTGCATGTCGAGCGGCTGGTGCGTCCAAGCGTAGCAGGTCGTGCCGAAGGGGAAAAAGGGCTTTCCGTCGGCATAAGCGAAATGGTGGCGGTTGCGCACCCTGACCGGGCCGTGATTGCGCTCGCTGGGTGGGACGCAGTGGAACGTTCCGCTCAAGCCGGTGAAGATCGAGGCGCGTTTCGAGCGCGTCCGGTA